>CAWBHP010000001.1:0-150408 GCA_963788685.1 uncultured Chloroflexia bacterium
GGACGCGGCGATTGAGGCGCTCCAGCGCTCCATCTGGATCAACCCGTTCTTCAGCGGCCCCTACATCGTGCTCGGGCGCGCGTACATGACCAAGGGACAGCCGTCCACGGCCGAAGGCCTGCTGCGCCGGGCCGTCGAGTACGACCCCAACAACAAGTCGGCGCACTACCTGCTGGGGCAGGCGCTGCAGAAACTGGGACGCGAGAGCGACGCCGCAAAGGAGTTCGAGATCGCCGCCTCCCTCAGCGACACGGCGCAGCAGCGATGACGCGCTGACGTCCGGCTGGACGCGCGGCGCTGGCGGCGGCGGCGCTGCTGGCCTGTTGCCGCTGCGCCGCAGGCGGCCAGCGACCCGCCCTGGCCGGTGCAGTTCCACGACGTCGCCGACCGCGCCGGACTGCGGGCGCCGACCATCTACGGCGGCGTCGATCGCAAGCGCTTCATCATCGAGACCAACGGCGCCGGCGTCGCGTGGATCGATCTGGATGACGACGGCTGGGTGGATGCCGTCGTCCTCGGCGGGACGCGACTGGCCCCCGGCGCGCGTCACGACGATCCCGCGCTGGCCCGCGGCGAATCGACGACGAGGGTGTATCGCAATCGGCGGCGACGGCACGTTTGCCGACGTCACGGAGCGCTCGGGACTCGGACGGACGGCGTGGGCGTCGTCGATCTGCGCCGGCGACTACGACAACGACGGCGCCGTTGATGTCCACGTCACGGCCTTCGGCACCAACCGGCTGTACCGCAATCGCGGCGACGGCCGGTTCGAGGATCGCAGCGCCGCCGCCGGCCTGCCGGTGACCGGGACGCGATGGGGATCCGGCTGCTCGTTTTTCGACTACGACCGCGACGGCGACCTCGACCTCTTCGTGGCGAACTACCTCGCCTTCGATCTCGCGACGGCGACCGAGCCGGGCCAGGGCGTGAACTGTCTGTGGAAGGGCATCCCGGTCAACTGCGGCCCCAAGGGCCTGCCGACCGACACCAACCTGCTGTATCGCAACCTGGGCGACGGACGCTTCGCCGATGTGTCCGAGGCATCCGGCATCGCGCGCGTGCGCAACCGGTATCCGATGTCGGTCGTGGCCGCCGACCTCGACGAGGACGGCTGGGTCGATCTCTACGTCGCGTCCGACTCGACGGCGGCCATTCAGTACCGCAACAACCAGGACGGCACGTTCAGCGACGTCGCCGTGGCGCGCGGCACGGCGTTCAGCGAGAACGGCATGGCGCAGGCGGGGATGGGCGCGGCCGCCGGCGACATCGACGCGGACGGCCGCCTGGACCTGTTCAAGACGCACTTTGCCGACGACATCCCGGCGCTGTTCCGCGCCCTGGGCGGCGGCCGCTTCGAGGAGGTGGCGATGGCGGCGGGCCTGGGCGGGCAGAACCGGTACGTCGAGTGGGGCGCCGGGATCGTGGATCTCGACAACGACGGCTGGCAGGACCTGCTCTACGTCACCGGCAACGTCTACCCCGAGGTCGAGCGGCAGATGCCCGACTACCCGCACAAGAGCCCCCGCATCGTCTTTCGGAACCGCGGTGGCGGGTCGTTCGAGGACGTGAGCGCGGCGAGCGGGCCCGGCGCGACGACCCCGCGCTCGAGCCGCGGCGCCGCCTTCGGAGACTTCGACAACGACGGCGACCAGGACGTGCTGGTCATGAACATGAACGAGCCGCCGTCGCTGCTGCGCAACGACCTGGGCGGTGGCAACGGGTGGCTGCAGGTGCGCGCTCGAGGGCACCGCGTCGAACCGGATGGGGCTTGGCGCGACGGTGCGCGTGACCGCCGGAGGGCGAACGCAGGCGCGCGCGGTCCTGAGCCAGTCGAGCTACTACTCCCACGACGATCTGCGCGTGCCGTTCGGGCTCGGCGAGGCGACCGTGGCCGAGCGCATCGAGGTGCGGTGGCCGAGCGGCCGGCAGGAAGTCGTGACGAACGTGCCGGCCAACCAGCGCGTGAGGATTCGCGAGGGTCAGGGGCTGGTCTCACCACCGCCGCCGGCGCGGACGCCAGCTCAACTAATCGAAAAATACCTTGACGCTAGTACCAATTGGTTACTAGCATCCCACCCAGTGGAAAGACCACCCAACCCCCGGGTGGCCACCCCGGTCCCGCCGAGGACCGTGCAATCCGGGTCTCCACGCTGATGGCGCTCCGCGTCCTAACGTTCCCCCCCGAGACGCGCCTCATCGGTCGCCAGGGACCTTCTCGCCGCCGCCACGTAACGACGACCGCGAGATTCGAGGAGGCTCACCATGTTGGCAGGCAGTCGATTGTGGTTCCGTTCGTGTCGCAGGCTCGCGCTTCCGATCCTCGTCGCGTTGTGTGCTGCTGGCGCCCTCGCCCGCCGCGGCGCAAGCCGTGTACGGCAGCATCAGCGGCACCGTCACCGACTCCAGCGGCGCCGTCCTGCCGGGCGTCAGCGTCACGGTCACCAGCGTCGAACGCAAGACCACGGACACGGTGGTGACCAACGAGTCCGGGCTTCTTCCTCAAGGAACGCCTGGTGCCTGGCACCTACGAGGTGAAGGCGGAACTGGCCAGCTTCAAGACCGCCGTCGTCCCGTCGGTGATCGTCAACGTCGACGCGCAGACGCCGATCAACTTCAAGCTCGAGGTGGGCGAGCTCACCGAAACGGTGACGGTGACCGGCGGGTCGCCGCTGCTCAAGACCGACCGCGCCGACGTGGCGACGACGTTTAGCCAGAAGCAGCTGACGGAGCTTCCCATCCTCGATCGGAACTTCACCAAGTTCATCCTGCTGACGCCCGGCACCCAGCAGCTGGGATGGCAGCACGCCGCCAGCGAGAACCCGCAGGGGTCCGTCCAGACGATGGTCAACGGGCAGAACTTCAGCGGCACGGGCTATCAGCTCGACGGCACCGAGAACCGCGACCCGATCCTCGGCATCATCGTCATCAACCCGAATCTCGATGCGATTGGCGAGTCGAAGATCACCTCGCAGAACTACGACGCCGAGTTCGGCCAGGCGACCGCAGGCATTGTCTCGGTCCAGACCAAGTCGGGCACCAACGACTGGCACGGCAGCGCGTTCGAGTTCTGGCAGGGCGACAAGTTCCAGGCGCGCAACCCGTTTTCGCAGGCGCGGCCCAACCCCCAGACCGGCCGTTTCATTCCGGAGACCAGCAAGCATCAGTTCGGCGGCACGTTCGGTGGCAAGATCATCGAGAACCGCACGTTCTTCTTTGGCGCCTACCAGGGGCATCGTCAGACCCAGGGCGGATCGCGCCTGCTGACCGTTCCGACGGCGGCCGCGCGCGCCGGCGATCTCAGCGCGTACGGCGTCAACATCTTCGATCCCGCCAGCGGCGCGCTGCCCGAGAACCGGACGCAGTTTGGCGGCAACGTCATCCCAACGGGACGACTCTCGCCGCAGGCGCAGAACCTGCTCGACTTGATCCCGATGCCCAACGCACCTGGCGTCGAAAACGGCACACGCGAGAACTTCATCGCCAGCGGGAGCGAGACCTTCGACGGCGATCAGTTCGACGTCCGCATGGATCACCGGGTGGACAGCAACTCCAACCTGTTCGGGCGCTTCACGCTTGCCAACTTCCTGCGCGACGGCCCGACGGCGTTCGGCGAGGGCGGAGGCCCGAATTTCGTGAGTCTGGGCGGCATCTCGGATGTGGGGAACAAGAGCCTGGCGATCGGCTACGACCGCTCCATCTCGTCGACGCTGCTGGCGGACTTCCGGTTCGGGTGGTTCAACTACAACGTCGCGGTGCTGCCCTTCGATTTCGGCACCCGGCCGGCGGAGGCGGCGGGCATTCCCGGGCTGAACCTGGACGACACGTTCACCAGCGGTCTGCCGTATCTGTACATCGAAGGGATTGGCGGCTTCAGGGCCGGCTCGGGTCTCGACGTCAACCGCTGCAACTGCCCGCTCGATCAGGACGAGTCGCAGTGGCAGATGGTCGGCAACGTCACCAAGATCTGGAGCAACCACACGTTCAAGTTCGGCGTCGACGTGCGGCGCGCCTACAACCTGCGCGTGCCCAGCGACTCGCATCGGTCGGGTGAGCTCACTTTCAACACCGATCGCACGCGCGGCCCAAGAGCAATACGTCGTCGAACACACGAAGCGCTCGAGCGAGCCGTAGATCGCGCGATGGATGGCGATCGGGCGCTGCGGCTGACCCGCCTCGTCGATGTAGGTGAGATCGAACCGCTCGGGGAGCATGACGAGGTCGGCCTGGATCGTCGCCATCTGCCACTCGCGCCCGAGGGCATCGTCGATGTAGATGTCGATCTTGGGCGCGTAGAACGTGCCGTCCTTCGGCTTGACCTCGTAGTCGCCGCCGGCCCGATCCAGGGCGGCCTTGACGAGCCCCTCGGCCCGCTCCCACAGCGCCGGGTCGCCGATCGCCTTGTCCGGCTTCGTCGCGAACGCGAAGCGCGGCGTCAGGCCGACCCACGAGTAGGCCTCGCGGACCTCGCCGAGCATCGCCTCGATCTCGTCGGCCAGCTGGTCCGGCCGGACGTAGATGTGGGCATCGTCCTGGATGAACTGGCGGACGCGGGTGAGCCCGGACAGCGTGCCGGACCGCTCGTTCCGGTGGAGCCGGCCGTACTCGCTGTAGCGGAGCGGCAGGTCGCGATACGAGCGGACCTTCGAGCGGTAGATGAAGGTCGACTCGGGGCAGTTCATCGGCTTGAGCGCGAAGTCGTGGCCCTCCGACTCGAGGCGGAACATGTTCGCGTCGTAGAGGTCCCAGTGGCCCGACTGCTGCCACAGCTTCTTGTCGACGAGGATCGGCGTGCTGACCTCCTGGTAGCCGCGCCGCGCCTGGAGCTCGCGCATCGCGCCTTCGAGCGTCCGCCAGATCATCTGGCCCTTCGGGTGCCAGAACGCGGAGCCCGGGCGAACGTCGTGGAAGCTGAAGAGGTCGAGCTGGACGCCGAGCCGGCGGTGGTCGCGCTTCTTCGCCTCGCTCGCGCCGCCACAGGTACTGGTCGAGCTCCTCCTGGGTCGGCCAGACCGTGCCGTAGATGCGCTGGAGCATCGGGCGCTTCTCGTCGCCGCGCCAGTACGCGCCCGGCGACCGCGAGCAGCTTGAACGGGCCGATCTTGCCGGTGCTCTCGACGTGCGGGCCCTTGCACAGGTCGACGAACGCGCCGTGCTCGTAGACCGACACCGGCGGCATCGGCGGCGCCGTCGGCCTCGGCCTTGGCCGCGAGGTCGTCGAGGATCTCGACCTTGAACGGCTGGTCGCGCTCGGCGAAGAAGGCCCGCCCCTCGTCCGGCGGCAGCTCCCGGCGGACGAACGGGTGGTCGGCGGCGACGCTCTCCGCCATCCGCGCCTCGATCGCCGCGAGGTCGTCGGGCTTGAGCGGCCGACGCAGCTGGAAGTCGTAGTAGAAGCCGTCCTGCGATGGCCGGCCCGATGCCGAGCTTCGTGCCCGGGAAGAGGTCGAGGACCGCCTCGGCCATGACGTGGGCCGCCGAGTGGCGCATCGGGTCGAGCGGGTCGCCGGCGCCCGCGTCGAGCAGCTCCTCGGCCGAGCCGCGCTCGGGCGCGTCGAAGTCCTCGGCGGCGTCCTCGGCCGACGTCCTCGGCCGCTCCGCCGTCGACCTGTCTGCTTCACGTCGGTCATCCGTCGGTCCTCCGAGAATCGACAAACCTCTCGTCCATCGACAGGACGAGAGGTCCGATCCTCCCGCGGTTCCACCCGCCTTCGCGTCGCTCCGGCTGCCCGGCGCGGCTCGCGCGCTCTGGCCGCGCTATCGGGCGGATCCCGGGCCGGTTCGCCGGCCGCTCACGGGTGGTGCGTCGTCGTCGGTGGCCGCCGGGCTTCCAGCCTATGGCCCGGCTCTCTCGTGGCTCCGTCTCGACGTCGCGTGTCCCGATCGACGCGTCTTCGTGAGTTGTGGTGGGCGACACTGGACTCGAACCAGTGACCTCTTGCATGTCAAGCAAGTGCTCTAACCAGCTGAGCTAGCCGCCCGACGTCGCTGAACCTGTGACCTGATCATGCTCCAGTGGCTATAGCTGCGGACGTTCCATTTTCCGCAACCAGGCTGGACGCGCTCAGGCCCAAGGGCCAGCGGCGACCCGCATTCTACCCGAGGGCAACGACCGCCACAACGGCGCGAGGGTCGGTCTAGGCGGCCCGCGGCGGGCGACGGCCGAGCGGATGCAGGAATAGTCCGGCGAGCTGCGCGACAGGCTGAGGCCTTCCGAACAGGTAGCCCTGGCCGAACGGACAGCCGAGCTCGGCGAGGCGTTCGGCGACCTCTACGTCCTCGATCCCCTCGGCGACGACCGATACGCCCAGGGCGGCCCCGAGTCGCACGACGGCCTCGACGACAGCCGACTCGACGCCGCCCGACGATCATCTCGGCGACGAACGTGCGATCGACCTTGAGCTGATCGATTGGAAGCGTTCGAAGGTTCCCGAGTGACGAGTAGCCCGTTCCGAAGTCGTCCAGGGCAACGCCGACTCCGGCCGCGCGAAGGATCCGGAGGCGCTCGACACCCTCCTCGCCGCAGTCGAGGACGACGCTCTCGGTGACCTCGAGATCGAGCGCACCGGTCGGCAGACCCGCCTCGTTGAGGGCGCCGAGGACGTCCCGCACGAAGCCCGAGTCGGTCAACTGGCGGGGCGAGACATTGACACTGAGCCGCAAGTTCCGGGCCGCGCCGTTGGACCGCCGCAGCTCGGCGACGTCGCCACAGGCGCGACGCAGCATCCAGCGTCCGAGCGCCACGATCAGGCCGCTGTCCTCGGCGCAGGGAATGAACACGAGCGGGGGCACGTCGCCTCGAACGGGGTGCTGCCATCGAGCAAGCGCCTCGACCGCGGCGATGCGGCCGTCCGGGAGCGACACGATCGGCTGGTACGCGACCGTCAGCAGCTCCCGCTCGACGGCGTCGCGGAGATCGGACTCGAGCTCCATGCGCCCGGCGACCTCGGCCTGCATGGATGGTTCGAACAGCGCGTACGAGCCCCGGCCGCCCACCTTCGCCCGGTACATCGCCACGTCGGCGTCACGCAGGAGGTCATCCGCGGTGCGGTCGCCGGCCGAGGCGACGACGACGCCGACGCTGCTGCGGACCGTCATCTGCCGGCCTTCCAGGTCGAATGGCGTTTCGAATGCGGCCAGGACGCGGTCCACAAGGCCGAGCGCCTCGTCCGGCAGGCGGACGTCCTCGACGAGGATCGCGAATTCGTCGCCGCCAAGGCGAGCGATCGTGTCCTCGGGCCGGAGAACGGAACGGAGGCGGTGGGCGATCGCCTTGAGAAGGGCATCGCCGGCCGTGTGGCCGAGGCTGTCGTTGACGGTCTTGAACCGATCCACGTCGAGATACAGGAGGCCGACCAAGCCGATGGGTCTGGGCTCGCCTCGTCAGCGCGTGCTCGAGGCGATCCTTGAACAGGGCCCGGTTCGCCAGTCCGGTCAGCTCGTCGTGGAATGCCTGGATGAGGAGCCGTTCCTCGAGGGCCCGGCGGGCCGTGATATCGGTCAGCGTGCCGGACATCCCGACGAACAGCCCCGCCTCATCGTGGAGCGGGCGAGCGTGGACCTCCACCCAGATCGTCGTCCCGTCGGCGCTGGGGACGCGCAGGTCGTGCCGGTATTCGTTCATGACGCCCGCAGCCACGGGTCGGATGAGATCGGCGTGATTCTCGCGATCGTCGGGGTGGACGAAGTCGATGATGGGCCTGCCGAGGCTGTCCGCAACGGGGTGACCCGTCAGCTCCTCCCATGCCCGATTGAGCAGCGTCCAGCGGCCATCCCCGTCGATCCGGAAGATCACCTCGCGGACATCCTCGACGACGGTTCGGTAGCGGGCCTCACTGTCGCGCAGTGCCTCGCCGGCGGCCTGTGCTCGCGTCACAGCAGCCTCGAGCCGAGCGCGGTGGCGGTACAGGACGAGTCCGACGAGGCCCGGTGACGGCTGCCATCGCAAAGACACGCAGCAGGACGGCGATTTCAGACGGCAGATCGGGGCTTGGCGGAGTCATCTCGATCATGATCGCCGCGGCAATACTGACGAGGAAGGCGGCGACGAGAGAGGCCACCAACCTGCGGCCGTGGAGGAACGAGAGGGCGAACGCGACGGCCATGATCGGGACCGCGGCGAGGGCCGGAACGGGCGGCGGGATCGGGGCCGAAACCAGGACCACGAGGAGCATGATCGCCACTAGCAGCATCGCGGCCCGGCCGCCGTGGCCTCGGAGAAGCTGCCGGCGGCCCTGGAACAGAAGGGCTCCGAGGACGACCATGACGGCCGTTCCTGCGACTGACGCCGGGTCGCCTGTTTCCAGAACGATGGCTACGCCGGCGAGCGAAAACAGCAGCATGACGCCGACCATGGCCGCCACGAGGCGCGCCAGTTCCTTGGTCTCGTCGGCTGACAGATCCGGCTGGACGACCGCGTCATGCTCCATGCGTGGATCGTGCGGGATTCGCGATCCTGAATCCACGACCTTTCAGTCATGATCTGGCTACGGAATGCGCCGTAGGGTCGATCGCCGTCTAGTAGCCGTCGTCAGGTGGGGGTGCAGAGGCGGGTGTCGACGATCCAGCGGGCTGAGCCGATCCTCCGGCACCGGGGCCGCAGGCGACCAGCGCTAGGGCAAGCAACAGGCCGAGCGCGACGCCGGCAAATCAATTCATTCGCGCATCCTCCCTATCGGCCGATACGTCGTCCGGACGACGCCGGTTCTCCCCTCCTCCATCATGGTGCCATGGAAGATAGCGGCGGCTATGAGCTCCTGGACGCCGGCGAGGGACGCCGGCTGGAGCGGTTCGGCGAGCTGGTCGTCGATCGGCCGGCGCCGATGGCCGAGGAGCCGCCCCGGGACCCGTCGGCGTGGGCGAGTGCGGACCTGCGCTTCGATCGATACGTCGGTTGGACGGCGATCACCGAGGGCGAGCCCCGGCCCTGGATGGTCGGTGAAGGCGACCTGCGATTCGAGCTTCGGCCGACCGACACGGGCCAGGTGGGCTTGTTTCCGGAGCAGGCGCCGAATCGAGCGTGGGTGCGAGATGCCATCGCCCGGGTGGGCGGCTCGCCGCAAATCCTGAACCTCTTCGGTTACACCGGGGCGATGACCCTGTCGGCGGCCGCGGCCGGCGCGTCCGTGACTCACGTCGACGGATCCCGGCCGACCGTCGCCTGGGCCCGCCACAACGCCGAGCTGTCCGGCCTCGCCGAGCGGCCGGTCCGCTGGATCGTCGACGACGTCGAGCGATTCGTGGCCCGTGAGCAGCGGCGCGAACGGCGGTACGACGCCGTGATCCTCGATCCACCGAGCTACGGTCACGGTGGCCGCGGCGGCGGAACCGGCTGGCGCCTGGAAGAACGCCTCGAGGGCCTGCTGGCGCGCTGCGCGGACCTGACTGGGCATGATCCCGCACTCGTCGTTCTGACCGCGCACACGCCGGGTTTCGGTCCCGACCGCCTCGCCGGCGAGCTCGCGAGCACCTTCGGGCTGTCGCCCCGCGACGTGGAGTCCGGCGAACTGGGGATCCGGGCCCGGAGCGGCGCGCACCTGCGACTGGGTGCGTACGCGCGCATCATCCGCGAATGAGCTCTGCGGTGCGTGCCATCACGTCGCTGACGAACCCTCAGGTGAAGGCTGCCGTCCGCCTTCGAGACCGCCGCGAGCGCGAAGCGACGGGGCTGACGCTCATCGACGGCGCCCGCGAGCTCCGGCAGGCGCTCTCAGCCGGGGCAAACGTTCAGACCGCCTTCGTGGCGCCCTCGCAGGTCCGGAGCGAGGAGGCGAGGGCGGCGCTCCACGATGTCGAACGCCTGATTACGGACATTGTCGAGGTATCGGAGGCCGTGTTCGCCAAGTTGGCGTTCGGCGATCGATCGGACGGAATCGTCGCGATCGTTCGGACCGGTTCGACCGAGCCTCGAGTCCTTGCGCCTGATGCCAGGTGAGCCGCTCGTCGTCGTGGTCGAAGGAGTCGAGAAGCCGGGCAACCTCGGGGCGATCCTGCGGACGGCCGACGGAGCCGGTGCCGAGCGGCCTGATCGCCGCCGATCCCCTGACGGACCTGTTCAACCCCAACGCCGATTCGGGCGAGCCTCGGCACGATATTCAGCATGCCGATCGCGGCGGCGTCGACTCCAGCCACGCTGGACTGGTTGACGACGCGCGGAATCACGCCCATCGCGGCGCGAGTCGACGCCGCTGTGTCGTATACCGAGGTCGACATGCGCGGGCCAGTGGCGATCGTGCTTGGCAGCGAAGCGACGGGCCTGTCGGGCGGCTGGGATGACCCGCGGGTGTCGCCCGTCGGGATCCCGATGCTCGGCGTCGGTGGACAGCCTGAATGTCTCGGTCGCGGCGGCGATCATGCTCTACGAGGCCGTCCGGCAGCGCACGTAAATCGTTGCCCCGAGGAGGCGCAGAATCCAGGAATGGATACGTTCGACTTCGTGATCATCGGCGCCGGGCCGGCCGGCGAGGCGGCGGCATTCAAGGCGCGCGAGCGCGGCGCGAGCGGTGGCGATCGTCGACCGCGAATGGTTCGGCGGCAGCTGTCCGTTCATCGGCTGTCTTCCGTCCAAGGCGCTGCTCTTCGCCGCCGCGAGGCACGCCGCCAATGCGGCCCTCCTACCCGTGGCCGAAGGCCTCCGACCATCGTGACTTCATGATCAATCGGACGCCCGGCGCCGCCCAGCCGGACGACGGCTCGCACAAGGAGGCCCTCGAGAAGGCCGGCGCGGTGGCCTACCGCGGTACGGCTCGGATCGTCGAGCCGCGGCCATGTCGAGATCCGTCACGACGATGCGGTCCACGTCCTCGAGGCCCGGAACGTCGTCATCGCGGTCGGCTCCGTCTCGAAGGTGCCGGACCTGCCCGGGCTGGACGAGATCAAGCCATGGACGAACCGCGAGGCGACCCTGGCCACTGAGCTGCCGAAGAGCCTGGTCGTCCTCGGCGGCGGCCCGACCGGCTGCGAGATGGCCCAGGTCTACGCTCGCTTCGGCGTTCCGACACGGATCGTCCAGTCGGGCGAGCGGCTCATGCCGACCGATCACCCCCGCAACGCCGAGGCCGTCGTCGGACGGGCTGCGCGGCCTCCGGGGTCGAGATCCGGCTCGGGGTCCGGGCGGTGGCGCTTGCGGCCGTCGGCGGGCTCCGACGGCGCCCATGTCATCGACCTCGACGACGGCTCGACGGCCGAGGGCCACGAGATCCTCCTCGCGGTCGGCCGGTCCTTCCCGCTCGACGACCTCGGGCTCGAGCACTACGGCATCGACACGAGCGGGCGGACGGCCTTTCCCCGCGACGGACGGCTCCGGATCGCCGAGGGCCTGTGGGTGATCGGCGACCCGGCCGGTCCGGAGCTGCACACCCACCAGGCCCACTACCAGGGCGAGATCGCTGTCCGGATGGCGCTCGGCGACGACGTCCGACCCGACTACCGCGCCCTGCCCCGGGCGACCTACACCGATCCCGAGGCCGCGTTCGTCGGCGCTGACGCTCGACCAGGCGCGGGCGGCCGGCCTCGACGCGTTCGAGCTCGTCGCCGACTACAAGACCTCGACGAAGGGCTACGCGGTCGAGGCGAAGACCGGCCACGTCACGATCGTCGTCGATCGCGCCTCGCGCGAGCTGGTCGGTGCGGCGATCGCCTGCCCCGACGCGTCGGCGGCGATCCACGAGTGCGTCGTCGCGATCAAGGCCCGCGTCACGATCGACGTCCTGGCCGACACGATCCACGCCTTCCCCTCGACGTCGCGGATCTTCAACGGCCTCTTCGCCGACGCCCTCCGCGAGCTGGAGAAGGCGCCGGCCGGTGCGCTAGGCCTCGTAGACCAACCGCGCCGTCGACCAGGACGAGCCGCGGGCGGGCGGTGGCGAGCGCGCCGCCCGGTTCGACCGGCTCGGTGAGTGCCGCGATCGGCAGGACGACCAGGTCCGCGCGCTGGCCGGGGACGAGCCGGCCACGATCGGACTCCCGCGCCGTGACCGCCGGGCCGACGCACGCCGCCCGGATGGCGCGCTCGAGCGTGAGCGCCTCGTGCGGTCCGAACGGTGGCGTGCCGCCGGCCAGCTCGGGTCGGAGCGGGTGACGGCCATCGTCAGGCCGGGCCACGGATCGATCGGCTCGACCGGCGCGTCGGTACCGAATGCGAGGACCGCGCCGCTGTCCGCGAGCGTGCGCCACGTGTAGCCGTTCGCCTCGGCCCGATCGCCCCACAGCCGGCGCGCGGCCGCGGCATCGGCCCGCAGATGGATCGGCTGCACAGAGGCCGCGATCCCGGCCCGGGCGAACCGCCCGCGATCGTCCGGATGGAGCAGCTGGACATGCTCGAGGCGCGGCATGAACGGCACGCTGCCGACGGTCGGCTCCAGCGCATCGAGAGCGGCCCGGACCCCGTGGTCGCCGATCGCGTGGATGATCGTTGCGATGCCGGCGGCCGCTGCGCGCGACGCGAGCGCGGCGAGGCGCTCTGGCGGGGTGATGAAGACGCCGCGCTCGGTACCCGCGGGGAGTGGCTGGCCGGGCTCGGGCTCGATCGGCTCGAGGAGGGCCGCGGTCCGCGAGGCGAGCGTCCCGTCGGCGAAGAGCTTCAGCCAGCCGAGCCTGGCCCGATCGACACCGGGCGCCAGCGGATCGCCGCTCCGCAGGCCCGCTTCGACCGCCGCGTCGATCTGCTCCTCCCGGATGCAGGCGTGAACGCGGAGCGGCAGCCGGCCGGCCGCGGCGAGGCGCCGGTAGGCCTCGATCCCGCCCCCGAGTCCCTCCTGCATCGACAGCGCACCCGGGTCATGAACCGCAACGACGCCGAGCTCGACCAGCCGCTGGGCCAACGTGGCGATGAGCCGGTCGTAGCGCTCTTCGCTCGGGCGCGGGACGTGATTCGTGACGAGCCGGGACGCCGCCTCGTGGAGCACGCCGGTCGGCTCGCCGTCGGCGTCGCGCCGGATGAGGCCACGCCGGCGGATCGTCGGTGTCTCGCGAGATGCCGGCCGCGACGAGCGGCCGAACGGCTGACCCACATCGAGTGGTGGTCGTGCGCCCACAGCGCCACCCGCCGCCCCGGCGCGACCCGCTCGAGGTCGTCGGCCGTCGGCCAGCGCGCCCCAGCGATCGGAGTCCCAGCCGTGGCCCTCGATCCAGTCGTCGGCGGCCGAGCCTGTCGTGGGCAGCGCCGATCAGCGCCAGGCCGTCGTCGAGCGTCTGAACCTGCGACAGGTCGACGCTCTCGAGGGCGATCCCGCCATCGGCGAGATGGAGGTGGGAATCGGTCAGGCCCGGGATCGCGACCTCGTCCGGGTCGAGCTCGAAGCGGACGGTGAACGGGTCGGCCCGGGTCTCGAGCTGGACCGCCGAACCCGCAAACGCGACGCGGCCGCGGGTGATGCCGACCGCCTCGACCCAGCCGAACCCCGCGTCGCCGGCGAGCGTCGCGATCCGACCGGTGACGAGCGCCTCGAGGGGCACGGTTCAGCCCACCACGCCGATGGCCGCGAGGTGGGCCGCGAGATGCTCGGGATCCCCAATCGGGGCGGGATCGGCGAGGAGCGCCGCGAGCCCGTCACGGTCGAGGCCGGCCCCAAGCCCGAGCGCCAACGCGATGCGTGCCTTCGGGCCGCCCAGGTGCCCCGTCGGAAGCGCACCGGCCCGGACCCAGGTCGCTCCCCCGCCCGGGAACGCGTAGGCATCGGTTGCGGCGCCGGCGGGGCAGCGCGTCGTCAGCGCGACGGGCAGCCCATCGGCGATCGCCCGCTCCGCCGCGGCCAGCAGCCCGGCCGAGGTGTTCCCGGCCCCGGTGGCCTCGACGACGAAGCCGTCCGCCCCGGCCGCGCGAAGCGCGTCGATCGGGCGTCCCGTCCATCGCGACCGCCGCTTTCACCAGGTGGACCCGCTCCGCCGCCCGCGTCGTGGTGACGTGCCGTCGCGGCCCTCGAGCGCGCGATAAGCGGACACCACCCTCGTCGATCCGCCCGAGCGAACCTGTGTTCAGGCTCTGGAACGTGTCGAAGGCACTCGCGTGGACCTTCGTCACGTCGTCGGCCGGTTCGATCGATCCGGCCAGGACGACGACGACGCCCGCGTCCGTGAGGGCCGGCGCCGAGGCTGCCCGCACGGCATCGCGCAGATTCGCCGGCCCGTCGAACGCCGGGTGCTCCGACGTCCGCATGGCCCCCGTGACGATGATCGGCTTCGGGCCAGCGTGGAGGAGGTCGAGGAAGAACGCCGTCTCCTCGATCGTGTCGGTGCCCTGGACGACGACCGCCCCGTCGATGTCCGGAGCGGCCAGCGCCGTCCTCGATCGCTGGCGAAGATCCCGAACAGGTCCGCGAACGTGAAGTGGCTGGCCGGCGTGAGGCCGCGGTCGACCGCCACCACGTCCGCGATCGCGTCCAGGCCGGGCGTCGTCGCGAGGATCCCCTCCCCCGTCAGAACCGGCACGTTGCCGCCGGCGACCGGGTCGCGGCGCATGCTGATCGTCCCTCCGGTGAACACGACCGCGACACGGGGCATCGAGGCGGGCCGTCAGCCGGGGCTGGGAGGATCGTCGGACTTGGGGCCGTCTTCCTCGCCGTCGACATCGGGGCGCTCGCCCTCGCCAACCCGCTTCGGGACGTACATCGCCCGGGTTACCTCGTCCTGACCCTCCTCGATCATGTCCTCGGCGAAGTCGCCGACCGGGTCCGGCGTCGGCACCTCGGCGGCCCGGAGCGCGGCCACAATCGGGTCACGCGAGCCGACGTCGTAGCGGGTCCCTCGCTCGGCCGGCTTTGAGGCTGCCGCGAACGAAGATCGACGAGAATCCCGCCGCCACGATCGCGAGGCCCACGAAGCCGAGGACGAGGGTCGTCCCGATGACGTCGGCAATCGGGCCGACGATGAGGATCGGCAGGAACGACGCGACCGAGACGAGCATGTTCAGGACCCCGAACACCCGGCCCCGGACATCCTCCGGGAGGTCCTCCTGGAGCTGGGTCTGAGCCGGGATCGCCACGAAGGCATAGGCGATGCCGGCGAAGAACGCCACCGCCACGACGATCGACAGGAGCGAGGTCAGGAGCGACAGGTCCGGCAGCCCGGTGGCCGACTCGGTTGCCGCGAGGAAGCTGCTGATCCGGCCCGACAGGGCCATCGCGAGGATGAGGAACCCGAGCGCGACGAGCCCACCCTCGATCACGCGCCGCCGGGGCAGGAGCTTGCCGTAGGTGTTGAGCAGGAGGATGCCCATGACGATCCCGATCCCGAGTGGCAGGACGACGACGACGAAGTCCTCTTCCTGGAGCCCGAGCGTCGTCTCGGCGAAGGCCGGCCCGAGCACGCCGAGGACGCCGACGAGCGACGCCGCAACCCCCAGGTAGATGAGGGACCAGCGGATCTCGCGGTGCGCGCGGATGTACTGGAGCCCCTCGCGGAGCTGCGAGAAGATCGATTCGACCGCCTGCTCCGTCTCGCTCACCGTCTGCCGACCGAACGCCTGGCGGGCCGGAGTAGGCGGTGGATACGGCGGCAGCGTGAAGCAGAAACCGGCCGCGATGAAATAGAGGACGGCCACGAGGATGAGGAGGGCCTGCGGCCCGGCGATCTTGACGACGAGGGGGCCGAGCAGGGCGAACCCCAGGGCGAACGCGGCGTTGAGCGTGAGCGTGAAGATGCCGTTCGCCGAAAGCAGCTGGCGGCGCGGTAGGAGCTTGGGGATCATCGCCGCCTCGGCCGGGGCGAAGAAGACGGTCACCGTCGAGATGAAGATGTTCAGCAGGTAGATCCCGATCAGGTTGTCGCCGACGAAGAACACGGCAACGAACGCAATACCGCGCAGCACGTTCGTGACGATGAGCACCAGCCGGCGGTCCAACCGGTCGACGAAGACGCCGGCAACGGCGGAAAACAGCACGGCCGGGACCAGGAACGTGAGGATCAATGCGCTGACGGCCGTTGTCGAGCCGGTCGACTTCGAGATCACGACGGTCAGGCCGAAAATGACCATGTTGCCGCCGATCTGGGTGGCGGCCTGGGCGAGCCAGAGCAGGAGGAAGGGTCGGTTCTTGAAGACCGCGAGGCGCGCCTTCCTCGGACGGCAGCTCGACTTCGGCTGTCACCGGGGGTCCTCGCGCGTACCCGAGGGCTCCTCGCGTGGCCCGTCCGCTTCGTCCGCCTTGGGCCCGAGTGCAGCGCTCAGGGCCACGTCTCCGCGGCTGACGAAGCCGGCCAGGCGCCGCTCCACGGTTCGGCGCTCGACGAGGACATGACGGCCGCACTGCCGGCAGCGGAGGCCGATGTCGGCGCCGAGCCGGTCGACGAGCCACTCGCTCCCGCCGCACGGATGCGGACGCCGGAGTCGGAGCACATCGCCGAGGAGGAGTTCGAGGGCGGGTCGCTGTCCCATCGGCGGGTCAGGGTATCAGGCGCGCGGCCGGCCGTGGCTGGGCGCGAGGTTGCGCGTCGTCGCCGGCAGCACCAGCCGGCTGGCCTCCTCGACATCGACCCTCGCGGCCGGGTCCGTCGCCGCAAGCTGGGCGATGATGCCGCCGGCTCGCGCCAGCGACCCGGTCAGCGTCTCGGGCGTCCCGATGGCGCGGATCGTGAACGAATCGCCCAGCGCGGTGTCGTCGACGGAAACGCTGCCGGCAACGCCACCGACAACGGTCTGCGGCACGACCCGAATGTCCTCGATCGCAATCGCCTCGGCGCCCGCATTCTTCAGCTCATTGACGAAGTCCTCGATGGCCGAGGCCCCGATCGGGCCGGTGATCGTGATCGTGATCCCGCGGCCGCGGACGGGATCGAGCCCGGCCCATGCCCGGATGCGATCGATCTCGGCCCGGAGCTCGCTGACGGAGGACGCCCCCACGGACCCGCCGCTCTCGAGGGTCGCGAGCTGGCCCTGGAGCGTCGCGATCTCACGCCGGAGCTGGTCGTTGCGGGTGTTGAGGTTTGCCACGAGGAACGTGAGGTCCTGAGACGACATGCCGCTGAGCGTGTTGTTGCCGGCCTGCGATCGGATCTGGACCACGACGAGCAGACCCAGGAGGAACGCGACCGCCGCGACGATCGCCTGGCTGCGAGGCGCACGGAGCGATGCAGTCATGGTGCGGGCGACTCGGCCGGAACGACCCGTGATTCGCGCAGGTTCAGGCCGCCGGCGAACCGCGGTACCGCGACGACTTCGGGTTCGGCGAACGCGATGTCCAGCCCGAACGCCGCCCGCCCTTGTCTGGATGAACTCACGCCAACCCTGCGACAGTCCGAGCTGCTCGAGGAGGTCCGGCGGACCGATCGCCGATACGCGATACGGCGGGGCGAGGTAGGCGGAGTTCACGAGGATCGAGTGGCCGATGTCGAGGACGCCCGTGGAGGTCGTGACCCGCTCGCCGTTCACGGCGATCGCCTCGGCACCCGCCAGCCAGAGCTCCGCGACCACGGTCCGGATGTCGCGCGCCGTGACGAGGTAGTCGGCCTCGCTGGCGTCGGCCGGGATCGCCTGCGTCGAGTCCGAGAGGCTGAGCACCAGCCCGGGACCGGACAGCGGGATGAGGCCCGCGGCGATCCGCGCCGCCTCGAGACGGTCGTTCAGGTCTCGGACGATCGCCGTGGTCCCCTCACCCTCGTCATGGAGCGCCTGGATGTCCTCGCCCAGCTTGACGATCTGCGCCCGGAGTTCGTCCTGCTTGCCCTGGAGCTCGAGCGCCGTCCCCACGAGTGGCGAGCGCTCCTGGGTCGTGTAGCGGACGCGGGGTCCCTCGGCGGCGAGCTGGGCGGCGATCAGGAAGCCGAGGGCGAACAGGGCGAGGCCGAGGGTGACCTGCCAGGTCGGGATCGCCCGAAGCCGACCGGCAAGGGCGGTCACGGTCCCGGTCGTGCCGACCGTCGGCGGGCGAACAGGGCGAACCCGACGACGATTACGACAACGACAGCGATGACCCCGATGATGAGCCCGTTGATCGATCCGGGCCTTGAGTCGGACGGGGGCCGGTTCGGCGCCGGAGACGAGCCGGATCCGGTCCCGGGCGCCACGCTCGGGTTCGGTGCCGACCCGCTCCAGCCATCCGGCACCGGGCCTGGCGGAGCGGGCTGCGGTCCGTGACGGACGGGCGCGGTCGCGCCGAGGCTCTCGAGCCACGCCGCCTCGAACCCGGCCATGTCGACGCCGAGCGCGGCCTTGAACGCCTCGTCGTCGGACACACCGGTTGCGTATGAGCGAATGAGGCCAAACAGCGCATCGCGGTCGCGGGTGCTGACGATGTAGTCAACGGCTGAAACGCTCTCGGCGTAGCCGAGCCGGAACCGCTCGGACGTCGTGGGAAACGCGCCCGCCAGGCCCTCAAGCGGGATGATCGTCCCGTCGTCGACCACCCTATCGACGTCGTTCCGGTAGTCCCGCGCGTAGCCCTCCGAGAGATACACGGCGAGTCCCTCGTTCAGCCAGTGCGGCGGATCGTTGTACGGATTGTCCGTAGCGGTCGCGAACACCAGGTGGACCAACTCGTGTGGAACGACGACGTCGACCCAGGATTGGCCGATCTCGGCCGGGGTGATCAGCGCGAACATCGTCCGGATGTCCGCGTGGGCCTGGCCGCCGACGTTCTCGCGGGTACCCGGCCCGAGAGCGTCGTAGAACTGCTGCTGGTCGGCGTAGATGTAGAAGTCGATCGGTTCCGTCTCCGTGACGCCGAGCAGCTCGGCTGTATCTGCGACAGCCTCATCCCCGATCGCCAGCGCCCGCCTGCCGAACGCGTCGCCGCCCTCGTACCAATGGACCCTGACAATGTCGCCTTCGAGCGTCGTCCAATCAACGCGATCGTCCGCGTAGAGGTGGGTCACGGGCGGGCCGACCCAGACCTTGCCGTCGGCGTCGGTCACCCTCCAGCGGGCAACGAATGTCGTGTTTGGGACGATGTGCCCGTCGGAGATGCTCAGCTTGAAACCCAGGACTTTCTCGCCGCTGCCATCCGGGCCCATGTCGGCAACGTTCGGGCCTGCATTTCCGGGCGTCTCGATCAGGAGTTCGACCCTGCGTGGCCCCTCGGCGAACACTGCAGGCTGGTTGAACTCGATCGATTCGCCGAAGACGGATTTCGCGCTCGGCTGGCCGAATGTGACCGGGTCGGCCGCGGCGACCGGGCCGGCAGCGAGGCCGCTCGCCGACAAGGCCAGGAGCGCCGCCGCGGCCAGCCGCCCGAAGCGGCGCATCAGTTGTCCTCCCAGGCCAGGCCCGCCATCCGGATGATTCCGAGCCCGTTTTCGTAGGCGCCGAGAAGGCCGTGTCGTGCGAGCGTCCATTCGGTCGAATAGGAGAGCGGGATGACGGGCACCTCGTCCCGGACGATCGCTTCGGCCCGGTCGAAGGCCGTTCGTACCGCCACCGGGTCGGTCGTCTCGAGGGCATCCGCGATGGCGGCGTCGAACTCCGCTGAGCTCCACCCGCCGTAATTGTTCGACGAGCCGGTCCCAAGAAGGATTCCGAGGAAGTCGTTGGGGCCCGGATAGTCCGCGACCCAGCCCATCGACCACATGTTCGGCGGGTCCGCGCTCAACCGGCCGAAGTAGTCGCCGCTCATCGTCTCGTAGTTGAGCTTGATGCCCAGCTCCTGCTCGATCTCGGCAACGAACGCCTCGTCGGTGCCGCCTCCGAACGTCATGAACGTCGTTTCGGGGAAGCCCGCTCCGCCCGGAAAGCCGGCATCGGCCAGGAGCTGGCGGGCGCCGTCGGGGTCGTGAGCCGGAAGGAAGTCCTCATCGCTGCGGCCCGGAATACCGGGCGGAACCATCCCGGTGGCAACCGATGCCGTCTCGCCCGAAACGAGCGAGACGAGCCGCCGCCAATCGACGGCCTGGGCGAAGGCCCGCCGGATTCGGGCGTCATCGAACGGCGGACGCCGCGTGTCGAAGCCGTAGTAGTTCAGCGACAGGGACACGCTTTCGCGGAGCTGCGGGCCGAGCGTCTCGTCGTACGCGATCCAGGTCGCGTCGAAGGGAAAGATCCCGGTGAGATCGATGTCGCCGTCCTCGAACGCCGCGACCGGGCTGCGCCCGCCGATGTCGTGGATCAGCTCGATCGTCGGGATCGGCGGTGCACCCGCCCAGTAGTGCTCGTTGGCCGTGAGCGTCGTCTTCTCGTCCGTCGCGGCCTTGAGGATGTAGGCGCCGCTGCCGACGAAGCCCGCCGGGAGCAGCGTTGTGGGATCGCCGCTGACCCTTGGCGGAAGGACGGCGAAGGTGGGACTCGCGACGATCGACACGAAGTCCGTCGCTGGTCGCGTCAGGCGGACCTCGACATCGAGACCGTCGGCGCTGAGGCCGACGGATTCCGGGTCCGAGTTCTCACCACGAGCGTAGGCGAGGGCGCCCTCGACGTCCGAGATGAGCGAAAGAAGCGGCGATGGAGC
The DNA here is from genome assembly GCA_963788685.1 of uncultured Chloroflexia bacterium. GTDB lineage: Bacteria > Chloroflexota > Limnocylindria > Limnocylindrales > CSP1-4 > CF-46. Next base: position 20,367 of record CAWBHP010000001.1, read on the forward strand.
GTCCGGGTTGACGATCCGCATCCAGCTCCGGACGACGTCCTCGCCGGTCAGCGGCGAGCCATCGGAGAAGGTCAGGTTCGGCCGGAGGTGGAAGACGATCTTGTCGACCGCCATCGAGCAGGTCCCACGAGGCCGCGAGGGCCGGGCGGACCTGCAACTGGGCGTCGAAGCCGGTCAGGCCCTCGAACAGCTGGGCCGAGACAGCGGCACTGCCGATGTCACCCTGGGCGGCCGGGTCAAGGGTCGTCGCCGCGCCAATGAGGATGTTGACCGAATCAGGTCGGGCGGCCGCGGCGCCGCCGGGCAGGTCCTGGAACGCCGGTGTGGCGCGTACGAACAGTCCGGACAGCGCGATGAGGATCGCGCCAACGACTCCCGCCTTCCGCCGGATCGGCCAGGACCGCGTGGCAGTCCTCAGGATTGCCACCAGGCGGAAGTGGTCCGAAGGCTGGTTCCCGGTGCGACGCCGTGCAGCACCGAGTCCATCCGTCGTTCGATCGGGACCGGCAGTCGGCGTCGCGCCGACCACACGTAGCCGTCAGCGGAGAACCCGGCGAGGAGCGTGATGATGCAGACCCAGCGGCGCATGCCGGGAGTATAGGGGCGCCCTAACGATTCCCGGCGCGCATCGTTATCGATGGGCAGAGGCCTCGCAGCAATGACATCGTTCCCCCGGCGGTGAAGTGACGCGAGGCCTCGTTTCCTGCCCGGCGCCGGAACCGACTGGCGTTGCGGCGGTACGATTCCCTGCGTGACCCTCCGCCTCCGGAACACCCTCAGCCGGTCCGTTGAGCCGGTTCTCCCTGCGGACGGTCGCCGCGTCCGGATGTATTCGTGCGGCCCGACCGTCTACCGCTTCGCCCACGTCGGCAACCTCCGGACGTTCATGCTCCCCGACCTGATCCGGCGCGTGCTCCTCTACCACGGCGTCGAGGTCCTCCACGTCCAGAACATCACCGACGTCGGCCACCTCCGCGACGAGCGCTTCGACCGCGGCGAGGATCGGATGCTCGTCGCCGCCGGCCTGGAGGACAAGACGCCCGCGGAGATCGCCGACGCGTACGAGGCGGCATTCCACGTCGACGAGGCGGCGGTCAACATCCTGCCCGCCCATGTCTTCCCGCGTGCCACCGAGCACATCCCGGAGATGCTCGAGCTGGCCGAGCGACTGGTCGACCTCGGTCATGCCTACGTCAGCGACCACGGCAACGTCTACTACGACGTGGGCTCGTTCCCCGAGTACGGCCAGCTCTCCGGCAATACCCTCGACGACCTCCGGGCCGGCCATCGCGGCGAGGTCGAGCACGACAAGCGCGATCACGCCGATTTCGCCCTCTGGAAGTCCGCCGGCGAGGGCCGCCTGCTCAGCTGGCCGACCGACCGCTGGGGCCAGGGCTATCCCGGGCTGGCATCTCGAGTGCTCGGCGATGGCGATGCGCCATCTCGGGCCTCGGTTCGACGTTCACACCGGCGGGATCGACAACGTGTTCCCCCATCACGAAGACGAGATCGCCCAGTCGGCGCCGGTCGTCGGCGGCCCGCCGGCCGCGATCTGGGTCCACGGCGAGTTCCTGCTGGTCGGCGGTCACAAGATGGCGAAGTCGGCGGGCAACATCGAGCGGGTCACGGAACTTGCCGACCGGGGGATCGACCCACTCGCCTTGCGCTACCTGGCCCTGACGTCCCGTTACCGGCACAAGCTCGAGTACACGCCCGAATCGCTGGCCGGGGCCGCGGCCGGCCTCGAGTCCCTGCGGTCGCTGGTCCGGGGCCTGGGTCCGCCGCCCGCGACCGGGCCATGGGCAGCGCCGCCGGTCATCCGGGCCGGGGCGGCCGCGGCGCGACCAGTCGGCCTGGCGGAGGGCACCTCGGGCCACGGCGGCGGCGAAGACGCGCCCCTCTCGGATCGTGCCCTCGAGCCGACCGCTCCCCTCTCCCCGGCGGGGCGGGCACTCCACGAGCGATTCGTCGCGGCTATCGACGACGACCTCGACCTGCCGACGGCGCTCACGATCGTCCGCGAGATCGCCCGGGGCACGCTTCCCGCCGACGAGCGGCGCTGGCTGGTTCTCGATGCGGACGCGGTGCTCGGCCTGGGCCTCGATGGCGTCTGGGCGACGCGACCAGCGGCCGATGTTCCCGACGAGGTCAACGCCCTCGTCGCGGAGCGGGCTGCGGCCCGGGCCGCCGGCGACTACGCCCGAGCGGACGCGATCCGGTCCGAGCTCGCCGAGCTTGGCTGGGACGTCGTCGACTCCGGGACGGCTCAACGGTTCAGGCGCGCCCTCGATCCGGCGCCGAGGTGCGTTAGCCCTCGCGGCCGGTCAGGAGATCGCGGCGCCACCCGAACCGATCGATGATCCGATAGAAGTTGCGCTTGCTGAGGCGATCCCGCTCGTCGTCGGGGAGGCTCGTCCAGCCGCGGTGCTCGTGGCGGGTGGCCGGCAGCTCGACCGCGACCGCGCGTCGCGGCGGTTGCTCCTCGCCCTCGTCGCGCAGGACGAGGCTCCACCAGATGTCGAGGTTGCGGTAGAACCGAAACCGCTCGTCGAGCGGACCGCGGGCGAGGGCGTCGTCGCGCCGGAAGGCCATTGCGTAGCCCTCGATCGCGTCGACGTCACCAGCCGGCGCCTCGCGGAACTTCCGCAGGTCGTCGCTGACGAGACCCCAGCCGCCGGCGACCGCGACCGTCGGATCCTCGAGCGCCGCGACGAGCGGCGTCACCACGTCCCCGGTCGGCTCGACGCTCGTGTCGAGGACGACGATCGTCGGCCCCGACGCTCGCCTGATCCCGATGTTGATCGAAGCCGCCTGCCCGAGCCGCTCGGACGTCCGGACCACCTCCGCGTCGAGGGCATCGAGCGCGGCGTCCTGATCGGCGGACGGCGCCGTCGGCGACGACGACGATCTGCAGCCCGTCCGGGCCGTGCGCCCGGAGTCCGGCCAGCGCCCGATCCAGGTCGGCCGGCCAGTCCGTCGCGATTAGAAGCACGGTCGCGAGGCCCGTCGCGGGTTCGTCGGCGCGAGACGGGACCTCGGCGGTGGCGCCGTAGCGCACAACGCCGCCGGCCTCGATGGTCGGCGGGCTCGCCGGCGCGAGCGCGAAGTCGGTGCCGCGGTCGACGATCGTCCAGCCCGCCGCCTCGATCTGGGCTCGAAGCCGGTCGGCCTCCGGCCAGTCCCGCTCCGCCCGGGCGCGGGCGCGGTCGTGGGCCATGCTCAGGATCTCGTCCGGGATGTGGCGTCGGCTCATGCTAGGAGGATAGTCGCGAACATCAGGAGAACCGGCGGCCTTCGACGGACGCCGGCTCTCCTGTGAGGTCAGGATCGAAACGAACCCTGGCGAGGATCTGTTGCTTGCGGTCGAGCCGAACTCGACCGCGGGTGGTCTGGGGGCGCGAGGGGCGCCGGGGCGTCAGTCGCGATTAGCGATGACGCCGGGGAGCCTATCTAGGCGGAGCCGACGAGAGAGCGGATCTCCGCCTCGACGCGGGCCTGCGGCTGTCCCGTCTTCTGGCTGATCGTCGCGATCAGCGTGTCCGGGTCACTGCGACCGGCGTCGAGATCCTGGTCGGTGACGCCGCTGAAGCGCTGCTTCAGCTGCGGCTTGACCTGCTGGAACTTGGTCTGGAGCTGCTGCCGGGTCTGCGGATCGAGCATGTGAGATGCCCTCCTTCTGCTCTGACCGCTCACCGGGCCGCATCCCCCGACCTCACAGCCTCCAGTAGACCAGATCGGCCGTCAGGAACGGCTTGCCGGGCCTGCTGGCCGGGTTGCAGCAGCATTGCAGGGACATAACAGTCGGTACCGAAATGGGTCTTGCGACCTAGTGCAGAGGCCACGCCCGTCGTGGCAGTATTCCTGCGGCGGCAGCCCGTCACCCGCCGCCGACCGAGGCATCGCCGTGAACGACGAGGATTTCGCCGCGCTGGAACCGACTGAACGCGACTTCGCCCTGCGATGGGTTCGGATGACGAGCGCCGAACAGGAATGGTTCTGCCGAAACCTTCTCGCGGCGATCGAGGTTCTTCAGCGGCTCGGCGTCCTCGACCCGCCGCAACCCACCGACGGGATGCTGCCGGCCTGAACTGCCGTTGACCACGGCAACGTCGTACGGCGGATAGGTGATGCGCTCGCGGCCGCGCAGTCCCAGTGTGGAACGCGACATGCATGAGTTGAGTGCTCCAATGATGGCGACGCCGGGAGAGGGCCGCCCGACACAGCTCGAGCGAGCGCGTCGCCGGCGCGACCAGGCCGCCCAGGGCAGCCCCGACTGGGACGCCGCATCCGAAGCCGTCATGGAGCTCGAGGCAGCCGACGCGTCGCTCAGCCCGGAGCAGCCTCGCCCGAGACTGTTCCTCCTGCAGCCAAGCTCCGTCCGCTAGGGCGTCGCCGGCGTATAGATCACCCGGACCCGCTTCTCGGTCGAGTGGTCGTCGCCGATCCGGAACACGAGGTCGTTCTGGCCCTCGTCGAGACCGACGCTGATCGCCCAATGGCCCGTACCGTCGGCCGTGGCGTGCTGATCGAAGCCGAAGCTGACGTCGCGCGTGACCGAGAGCCCTGGAGGAGCGAGGCCGATGACCGTGACGTCCTTCGTCGCGACTTCCTGACCGTCCTGCGGGCTCTGAATCGTGATCCCGGTGATCGGGGCCGCCGGACCGGCCGGGGATCCGCCGGGTCCTATCTGGCCGGACGACCCGGCCACGGGCGAGGAGCCAGGCTCGGCTCCAGGCTGGGGACGCATGAGCAACCCGAAAACGACCAGCCCTGCGGCGACGATCAGCGCACCGACCACGATCGCCGTTCCCGACGAACCAAGGTCGATGGAGCGGCGACCTCCCGTCGAGGAGGCCGGGCGCACCGGCCATGGACCTGGAGCGGTGTGGTCCGCCGGGCGGGTTCGCGGGCGGCGTGTCAGCGTTGAACGGCCTGCCGAGGACGTCCTCAGGCTGATCGGCGCGATCGCTGGCCGGCGGTTCGAAGCGATCGCCGACGTCCGCGCTCTTCAGGCCACAGCTTGGACAGAACGGCATGCCGGCCACGAGGCCAGTCCCACAGCGAGGACAGAAGCGGCGCTCCTGGTCAGTCGTCAACGCGTCTCCGCCGAAGCAAGTTGCGGGCTTGTCGTCTCATCTTCGGGCCAGAGGCAATCGGACCGCAATACCCAGCGCTGGACTAAAGTGGGCTCGATGATCCGGGTCGGTTCGATCGTTCTTCGTGTCGACGATCTGCCGCGCCAGACGGCGTTCTGGGCGGCTGCCCTCGACTACGTGCCGCGCGAAGATCCAAGCACCGCCGATTTCGTCCTGATGCGGCCGCGAGACGGCGTCGGGCCGAACATGTCACTCGACCGGGTTCGGTCAGAGGTCCACATCCCGCCACGCATCCATCTCGACCTCTATGCGGAGGACCAAGCCGCCGAGGTTGAGCGGCTGATCGGCCTCGGTGCCACCGAAGTCCACTGGGACAAGCGCCCGCCCGATGCCGACTACGTCATCCTGGCCGACCCCGAGGGCAATCGCTTCTGCGTCGTGGACGCGAGCTAGTCGCCGATTCGGCCCTACGACAGCCGCTTGATGGCCGACATGAGGTCGGCCTCCTGGAACGGCTTCGTCAGGAAGTCGTTGGCACCCGCCCTGAGGCCATCGCGAACATCCTCTTGATGGCTTCGACCCGTCAGCAGGATGACCGGCAGCAACGCCGTGGCCGGCTCGGCGCGGAGCCGGCGACAGACCTCGAGACCGTTCAAACCCGGCAGCCCGACGTCCATGACGACGACGTCGATTTCTTCCAGCGCCCGTACGAGAGCCTCGGGTCCGTTGTCGACGGCGACCACTTCGTAGCCACGCCGGCGAAGCAGGTACGAGATCAGCGCGCGGACCGATTCCGTGTCCTCGACGACGAGCACGCGAGTTCGGTGAATGGGTTCAGCGGTCGCGCCGACGTCCCTGGCCAGGTTCATGCATCAAACACTGCTCCCGCAGCGGCGGCACGCATCCCCTACAGACGTCTTGTTGCACCTAGTACCCGGCGGGATTCGTAGGCGCAAATTGCCAAGCTCGTCAGCGCAGCGCGTCAATCGAGGCGGTCGTCACGATTCCTTCGACGCTGCGGGCCAGGTCCTCGTCCAGGGTGATGAGCGCGTCGGCCTGCAGCTGAGTGAGGGCGACGTACTCGGCGTTGTAGGTCGAGGCCCAGCCCAATTTGTCCGCCACCTCCCAGGCCCGACGCCGGAGCACGCCGTCGCCGAGGAGCCTGATCGGCATCTTCCCGATGCGGGCGAGGCGCTCGCGCGCGACATCGGCCGGGATCTCGCCCCGCTGGACGGCCTCGTGCAGAGCCGACAACGTCTGGGAACGAAGGAGCGTGGGCGCGAGGAGCTCGTGCTCGCCTGAGACCGCGAACTTCTGCGCTCGCCAGCTGGAGGACGGCGCTCGCGTCGACGACGAACCTGGTCATGGGTTACCGGAGTCCCAGAGGTCGATCTGCGGCAGGCCAGCGGCCCCGAGCGTCTGCGACAACTCGCCGCAGTGGTACACGTCGTGGCTGAAGATCCGCTGGAGGACCGAGCCGCGCGTGTGGACCCACGAGTCGTCCCACTCCGGGCGACGGAGCTCTTCGTTGAGCAGGTCGAGCGTCCATCGGTCCAGGCAGCGCTCGACGATTCGGAACGACGAGTCGAGCGCCTCGACCAGGGCGTCGGCGCTGAGCACGTGCTCGAGATCGTCGTCCCCCGGACAGTTGTACGCGGCGTTCGTGAACGGCGTGGTGTCCGCGCCGGGCTCACCGGCGAAGTCGCAGAGCCAGAACACCCGTTGGCAGGCGGTATGGCCCACGGTCGCCCAGATCGGCCAGGGTTCCGGCGAGCCTGGGCCATGCCCGAGCTGTTGCAACGCCAATTGCTCATCGGTCAGTGCCGCGACGACGTCGCGGAGGCGCCGGTTGTACTGGGGCCACATGCTGTAGGCCGGTCGGATTGTCGTTGCTGCGCTCATGGCGTTTACCCTACCGCCCGATTCCTGCCGAGTCTTGGCAGGAATGTCGTTCGAGCTCCACCGATGAGTTTGGCCGGCGTGCCGAGTCTGAGTGACGACAAGATCAACGACGCTGCTGGAGGCTACGGTGACTGAGACGCGAACTCGGACAGAGCCGACAACGCACACTCTCGAGGTGCCCGGGGCGGTTCTCACGTACGACATCCGGCGCAATGACTCGAGCACCGCACCCGTGCTTCTTCTCATCGGATCACCGATGGGCGCCTCCGGCTTCCCCACGCTGGCAGGCCACTTCACCGATCGCACGGTCGTCACCTACGACCCCCGCGGCGTGGAGCGCAGCACCAAGGACGACGACACGACCGAGTCCACGCCCGACGAGCACGCGGACGACCTGCATCGGCTGATCTCGGAGTTGGACGCTGGGGCGGTCGACATCTTTGGCAGCAGCGGTGGTGCCGTGAACGGGCTGGCCCTCGTGGCCAAGCATCCGGAGCAGGTTCGGACGCTCGTCGCGCACGAGCCGCCGACCGCCCAGGTGCTACCCGATCGCGAGGCGGCGCTCGCCGCGTCCCGAGACGTGCACGAGACGTACCTGCGCGAGGGCATGGGACCCGGGATGGCGAAGTTCATCGCCATCGTCAGCCACAAGGGTCCGATTCCGGCCGACTACGTCGACCAGCCCGCCCCCGACCCCGCCATGTTCGGTCTGCCGACCGAGGACGACGGCTCTCGCAACGACCCGCTGCTCGCGCCAGAACATCGTCTCGATCACCCACTACCAGTTCGATTTCGACGCCCTGCGTGCGGCTTCGACCCGCATCGTCATCGCCGCCGGAGCCGAATCGGAGGGCGAGCTGGCCTGCCGTGCGGCACTGGCGGTGGCCGATCGGCTCGGGACGAAGCCCGTCATCTTCCCCAGCGGCCACGCCGGCTTCCTCGGCGGCGAGTACGGCCAGACGGGCGACCCCGACGCCTTCGCGGCCACCCTGCGCGAGGTCCTCACGTCCTAGCTATTCGACCTCGAAGATCGCCTCGACCTCCACCGTGATCCCGAACGGCAGACTGCCTACTCCAACCGCGGAGCGAGCGTGCTGCTCGCCGAAGATCTCGACGAAGAGATCCGAGCAGCCGTTGATGACCCGGGAGTGGTCGCGAAAGTCTGGGACGGCGTTGACCATACCGAGAAGCTTGACTACCCGCCGCACCCGATCGAGATCGCCGAGCTCCTGCTTGAGCACGGCGAGGTGGACCAATCCGACGCGCCGAGCGTGCTCGACTGCCTCATCGGTTGTCACGTCCGCCCCGACTTTGCCCTTCGGGATCGTGCCGTCGGGCATCACGGGCACGGTCCCCGACAGGAACACCAGGTTCCCGGTCCGCACCGCGTTCGCGTAGTTTGCAGCTGGCGTGGGCACGGGCGGCAGCTCGAGGCCGAGCTCGCTAATCCGCTGCTCGATCAATATGGCGGGCCTCCGAAGATCGTGCGAGTTCGTCCGAGAGTCTAGCGAAAGCCAATCGCCCAAGAACCGCCGTCAGTTTGGGGCCCGGTTCGGATTCGGGACGTCGCCAGGCCCGATCAAAAGCAACTGGCTCGCCGCGTCAAAGCAGCCTGTCCGCAGAATCTCTCCGGCGAACGAAAGCACCTCGCCCCTACCGTCTAGAAGGACTGTGGGCCGACCCGCGTCGAAGGTGAAAACCTCAGGCGGTCGCGGTCGGACCGCCACAGTCCGTCCTGTCTCGTAATGGGTCGCCCAGACAATTCGAGGGTCGCTGGCATCAACATGAAGCTCGGCGCGAAATTGCTGCTCGACACACGTGACCGTCGGATCGACGGTCTGGATCGCACCGCAACCGACCGCGAGGGCAGTGACCAAGACGAGTTGGGCCATCCGCATCGGCGGCAGTCTAATCCCGCGCGTCTGGTTTGGCGGAGACGACGGGCCGCGCGGGTGTCTGGCGCCCCCGGACGGATTCGAACCGCCGACGCCGGCCTTAGGACGGCCGCGCTCTATCCACTGAGCTACGGGGGCGCGATCCCCATCGTACCGCGCCGAGGCGCGCGCCTAGCCGATCGTGACCGAGAAGCTGATCTCGAGCTGCCCAACCACCCGCCCGTCGGCGCTGATCACCCAGAGCGTGTAACTGGCGATCGAGTCGCCTGACCGAACCGGCACCGGCACCTCGATCTGCCGAGGTCGCTCCGGCGTGTCGGCCCCCGTCCAGATGTTGCCGCCATCGCCGGCCGCGGGATGATCGAAGCCCGACCAATGCAATAAGTGCCACCCAACTGGAAGCGAGAGGCGCAGCACGTCACCGGCGTTGGCGGAAACGCCGCGCGGCGGCTCACTCGAGACCGTCTCGAAGGCCGAGCTCGTCGAACAGGTCTCGAGGGTCGACGGGCCGGCCATTGCCACGATCGCCGGCCCGTCGCCGACCGAAACCGTGACCTCGGGCATGGTTACCTCATCGACAGGTGAGGGACAGACCGGCGCCGGAAGCTCGAACACGCCGCCCGCATTCGGTGCCGCCGTCGAACCGCCCGGCACGGGTGTAAGCGATGGGTCCTCGACGGGCGCCGGTGTGGGCACAGGAGGCGACGCCGACACCAGGCCGGTCGGCTGGCAGGCGGCGACGAGCAGGAGCAGCCCAATCGCGACAAAGCTCCTGGTCACCGCAGCCGCCTGCTTCATCGGATCACTTAACCACGCCGCCGGGCCTCCCGCGTGGTCTCGCCTAGAATGCCGAGCGAGATGACAGCCTCTCCCCTCCCCGACCTCGTTCTCTACACGCGTCCCGGTTGCGGCCTCTGCGAGGAGGCGAGGGAGCTGCTCCAGGGGCTCCTCGAGGATCGGGCGGCGCGCGGCGCGCGGCTCGCCCATCTCCGCGAGCGCGACATCACCACCGATCCGGCAACCGAGCGGGAGCTGTTCGATCGGATCCCCGTCGTCGAGCTCGGCGGTCGGCGGCTGGAGCTCGCGACCTCGGCTTCGCGGCTGCGTCGCTTCCTCGACGAAGGGCTGGACGGGGTCCTGGCGTGATCGGCGGCGATCTGACGATCCTCGTCGCGATCGCGGCGGGCCTGCTGAGCTTCCTCTCCCCTTGCGTGCTGCCGCTCGTCCCCGCCTACCTCGGCCAGCTGACAGCCGTGGCGGTCGCGGGCGGAGCCGGCGGCGCAGGCGCCGCGGTCGGTGGCCCGAGCCGCTGGCTGGCGTTCCGGCACGCCCTCGCCTACGTGGCCGGCTTCGGTTCGATCTTCACGCTTCTCGGCGTCACCGCGACGTTCGCCTCAGCCGGGTTCTCGGAGTACCTCCCCGTTCTTCGCCAGGTCGGGGGCGTGATCCTCATCATCCTCGGGTTGAACCTGGCCGGCGTGCTTCGGCTGCCGGGCCTCGAACGGACGTGGCGCCCTCTCGATGCAGGCGCGGCGGGATCACTAGCGAGCGCGACCGGGACCATGTCGCTCGCGCCGGCCGGGGCGGGGGCCGGGAGCGGGCCCGGCATCGGTGACCGGCTGGGCGGCCGGCTCGTGAGCTCCCGCGGTGGCTGGCTCGCCTCGTTCGGTCTCGGGGCGATCTTCGCCGTCGGCTGGACGCCGTGCATCGGGGTCATCCTTGGCGCCATCCTCGGGCTCGCCTCGACATCCCAGACCGTCGGCCAGGGAGCGTTGCTGCTCGTCGCGTACACGGCCGGGCTCGGGCTGCCGTTCATCGCGATCGCCCTCCTCTACGATCGCGCGCCGGCCATCCTCCGGCCACTCGTCCGACACGGCCGGGCCGTGTCGGTCATCGGCGGCGTCCTCGTCATCGCCATCGGGATCGCGATGGTGATGGACTGGCTCGCGCTGCTCCCGCGCTGGTTCAACTTCGTGGGGGTCTGAGTGGCCGATCGGCCCGATTTCACCCATCGCAAGGAGCGGCACGGCCTCGTCGGGCCGTTCAGCGGGCGGCAGCTCGCCGTGTTGGCGATTTCCGTGTTGGTTGTCGCGATCGTTCTGTTCATCGCAACCCGGCCGCTTGGCCCCATTCGGCCGATCGGCCCGGCAAATCCGCAGGCGACCCCGTACATCCTCGGTCCGGCTCCCTCCCAGGGCCTCCGAGCGGGCGACCTTGCGCCCGAATTCGCCCTCGTGCGCCGCGACGGGACGGTGTTCCAGCTGAAGGACCTCGACGGGCTACCCGTTCGCCTCGCCGACCTGCGCGGCAGGGCGGTCTGGATCAACTTCTGGGCGTCGTGGTGCCCGCCGTGCCAGTCGGAGACGCCTGTGCTCCGGGACCTCGCCGAGCGCTACGCGGATCGTGGACTCGTCGTCGTCGGCGTCAGCGTCCAGGAGACGAACGCCGACGACGTCAGGGCATATGCCGAGCGCTACCAGCTCGGCTACACGGTGGCGCCGGACCTGTCGGGCGATATCTTCAGGCTGTATCGGCTGTACGGCCTGCCGACGCAGTTCTTCGTCGGTGCCGACGGTGTGATCCGCTCCGTCATCCTCGCGCCGCTGGACGAAGCGTCCGCGGCTGCGCAGATCGAGGCGATCCTGCCGTCCGGGCCGTCATCGGAGCCGACGCTCTCCGCCCCGCCGAAGCCGTCGTCGGACCTGTTCTCGCCGGCCACGTCCGTCCAGCCGATCTCGTCGCCGTTCCCCTGAGAGGACGCGTAGACATTCGGAGGTAGGGATAGGGTTCAAATGGGAGGGGTTCGGTTGGACCGCCGAGTAGGCGACTGATTGCCAGCTCTGCCGCCGCCCGGCATCCCGCCGGAAGGTCGACACGCCGCCGGCGAGTGTCTCGATGTCCGGCGGTCCGTTCCGATTGACTCAGACAATACCCAGCCGCACGGACATTGCCATGGGCGTTTTGACTCCAAAGGTGTACGTCATCTGACACGTTTGGGAACGCGGCCTAGTCCGCCTCGTAGCGGAACCGGTCGCGGTCGCGCACGAGGCGCCCGATCGGCGTGTCGGGTTCATGCGAGAGGACGACGACCCAGTCCTCATCGGCGGCTCGGGCGAAGAGCGATGCCTTGACGACGACCGAGTCCAGCGGGAAGTCGTCGAACGAGGTCACCCAGCGCGGATTGGCGGCCCACGGCCGCATGCACAGGTCGCCGAAGAATGCGAGCGTCCGCGCCCCGGCTCCCCCACCCCGGACGACGACCGCCTGGTGCCCCGCTGAGTGGCCGCCCGTCGGCACGACCGAGACGCCCGGCAGGATCTCGCGCTCGCCGTCGGCCCAGCCTTCCTCGCCCCAGTCTCGGACGAGCCGAACCTCAGGCTGGTCGTACGAGGCGACGAGCCGCGGGTTATCGCCGAGGGCGATCTCCCACTCGGATCGCTGGGCGACGATCGTGGCCCGCGGAAAGGCCCGTGCGCCATCGGCCAGCAGGAGTCCGCCCGCGTGGTCGAAATGGAGATGGCTCATCGCCACCACGTCGACCGACCCGGGCTCGAACCCGGCGGCGACCAGGGCCGGCACGATCGGCGAGCCCTCGTAGCGGCGCATGTCGCGGACCTTGTCGCTGACCCGCTCGCCGATGCCCGTCTCGACGAGGACGCGGCCGGCCGGCGTCTCGACCAGGAGGCAGTTGAGCGCCTGGAGGAGGCGGTGCTCGTGATCGATCTCCTCGGTCACGAGGGAATTCCAGAGGATCCGCGGCACCGGTCCGAACAGGGCGCCCGCGTCGGAGCGGAACGACCCTGCCTGGATCAGCGCGACCCGGACGCCGCCACCGAGCTCCAGCGCCCAATCGACCGAATCGTTCACTGCCACGCCCGCGGCGCCTCAGCCGGGCTTCTTGCCGTTGGCGAAGTCGCGGTGGAACGCTGAGGCCGTCGGCTCCGACTGGCCCTGGTATTTCGAGCCGAGATCCTTCGACCCGTACGGCCGATCGACCGGGCTCGACATCTTGAAGAACGAGATCTGGCCGATCTTCATGCCGTAGTACAGGGCGATCGGCAGGTTCGCCACGTTCGACAATTCCAGGGTCAAGTTGCCCTTCCAGCCCGGGTCGACATACCCCGCGGTCGAGTGAATTAGCAGCCCAAGGCGGCCCAGGGACGACTTACCTTCGAGCCTGGCCACGAGATCGACCGGCAACTCGACCCATTCGAGCGTCTGGCCGAGGACGAATTCGCCGGGATGGAGGATGAACGGCTCGTCGTCGGCGATCGTGAGCAGCTCGGTCAGGTCCGGCTGCGGGGCACGGACATCGATGAAGGCGTAGCGATTGTTGCGGAAGACGCGGAAGCTTCGGTCGAGATGGAGGTCGACGGAGCTCGGCTGGAGGTCCGCCGGGTCGTACGGCCGGATCCCGACCTCGCCCGCATCGATCGCCGCCCGGATGTCCCGATCGGACAGGACACTCACTTGCCCATCCCGCCGTTGCCTCGCTGGTTGAAGAGCGTGTCGACCTCGCGCTTGAGCGCCTCCAGGTCGTCGAAGCTCTGGTAGACGCTGGCGAACCGAATGTACGCGATCTGGTCGAGCTCGCCGAGGGCTTCCATCGCGAGCGCCCCGATCCGCTTCGACGGAACCTCGGTCGCCCCCTCGGAGCGGAGCTCCGCCTCGATGCGGTCGGCGGCCTGCTCGGCGGCGTTGTCGGCGACGGGTCGGCGGGTCAGGGCCTTGCGGAGCCCCGACGCGAGCTTGTCCCGATCGAACTCCTGGCGCGTCCCGTCGCTCTTGACGACGATCAGCCGCGCCGCCTCGACCCGCTCGTACGTCGTGAATCGGGTCGTGCATGCCGCGCACTCGCGCCGGCGCCGGATCGTCGCCGCGTCGTCGAGGTCCCGGGAGTCGACCACCCGGGTCTCCCGCTCTCCACAATGAGGGCAACGCATCGCTTCTCCTGGTCGGTACCACCACAACAACTTGTGGTGCGAGGAGAGGATACCACTACATACAGTGTGGCGAGGGTCAAACCGTCCGTCGCGCTGGCGGGCGGTTGGCGGGGTCGGCGGGGACGAGCGCCTTGGCCTCCAGGGCGTGCCGGGCGATCGCCTCCCGGGCGTGGAGAACGTTGAGGTAGCCGCGCTTGATCGCGGTCTGGGCCTCGAGCTCGCGCGATCCGGCCCGGGCCGACGCCTGGATCGCGCAGCCGTGCTCGACCATCTCGAGCGCCCGCCTCGCCCGTTCCAGCTCCGCGACGAGTCCGTCCCGGACCGCCTCGCCGTCGTGCGGCGGACGAAGACCGCGACCCTCGTCCGTGTAGCGATCGACCGCGTCGAGCGACGCGGCCAGGTCGTCGGCGACCGCGGCGGCCGCCAGCTGGCCGCGGCGGACGGAGTCGATGCGCTCGCTCATCTGGCCGAGGGACGTCTCGACGCGGCCGGCAAGGTCGGCAACCTGGCGCCGGAACCGCTCGACATCGCGGGTAGCCGCGACGAGGCGCCCAGCTCGCCGGAGGAACAGCAGGAACAGCACGCCGAGGATAAGGAACGCCGCGATCGGCAGTACGACCGCGTACTCCATCGTGTGCTACCCGACGCCCCGGCCGCCGCGCTCAGCCGGACCGAGCGCGGAGCTCGGTCAGGAGCGCGGGACCGACTTCGAACAGGTCGCCGATGACGACGAGATCGGCGAACTCGGCGATCGGCGCGTCCGGGTCGCGGTTGACCGCCACGACCGTCTCGGCGGTCTGCATGCCGACCTTGTGCTGGATCGCGCCGCTGATCCCGAGCGCGAGATAGAGCTGCGGCTTGACGATCTTGCCCGTCTGGCCGATCTGCTGGGCGTACGGGATCCAGCCGGCGTCGACCGCGGCGCGGGTCGCGCCGACCGCCCCGCCGAGCGCCTCGGCGATCTCCTCGACGAGCTTGAAGCCCTCGGGGCCGCCGACGCCGCGGCCGCCGGCGACGATGATCCGCGCCTCTTCGATCGGGGCCGCGGCGGTGGCCTCGGCAACGCGCTCGACGACGCTGACGAGCGGCTGCGCCAGATCACCGACCGGTTTGACTTCTTCGACCGACCCGGCCGAGGCGGCCGGCTCGGCGGTGACGACGTTCGGCCGAACCGTCACGATCCCGGTCGCCTCGGTGAACGCGGAGGTAGTCGTCAGCTTCCCGCCGAAGACGCTCATGTCGATCGTCGGACCGCCGTCGGCCCAGGCGGCGGCCGTGGCGTTCGCGAGGATTCCCCAGCCGGTGAGCGCCGAGAGCGCCCCGGCGACGTCCCGGCCGTCCGGCCCGGCCCCGACGAAGATGAATTCCTTCGTGTCCGGCTCGAGCACGCCCGCGATCCGATCGGCGGCGATCATCGCCCAGGCGTTGTCCGCGGCGGCCGGCTCCGTGAGCGCGAGGACCCGCGGCAGGTAGGTCGCGAGCTCCGCGGCAGCGGCCTTCGGGTCTGCGCCGACGACGATCCCGGCGACGTCCTGGCCGGCCGCCTCGGCGAGCGTCCGGGCGAGCGTGGCGACCTCCGTCGAGATCCGGGCAAGACCACCGTCCGCGGTCACCTCGCCGATGACCCACAGCCCGGCCATCAGACGATCCTCCGCTGGGCGAGGAATTCGACGACCTCGCGCGCGGCCACGTCCGGTGACTCGCGCACGACCCGCGTCGCGGCCCGCGGCGGCGGCGCCGTCGAGCCGAGTACCTTCGTCGTGGCGACCGCCCCGCCGACGCTCGCGGCGTCGACCCCGATGTCGGACAGGGCCTTCGTCGCGATCTCCTTCGAGCGGGCGGCCATGATCCCCTTGAGCGACGGGTAGCGCGGCTCCCCGAGGGCCTGGGTGCAGACGACGAGGGCGGGCATCGGCGCCTCGAGCACGTCGTACCCGGTCGGGCTGATGCGTCGGACCTTGACCCGGCCGGCGTCCGTATCCGGCTCGATCTTCGCCGCGTAGGAGAGATACGGCAGGCGGAGCAGCGCCGCGACGCCCGCGGGCACGACCCCGGCGAGCCCATCGGACGTGTCGGCGCCGGCGAGCACGAGGTCGTACTCCAGGTCCTTGAGCGCGGCCGCGAGGACGCGGGCGGTCGACACGTGGTCCGAACCGGCAAGCGCCTCGTCGGTGACGTGGATGCCGCGATGGGCGCCCATCGCCAGCGCCTTGCGCATCGTCTCGGGCCCGCTCGTGGGAGCCATCGAGACGATCGTCACCTCGCCGCCGTGGGCCTCGACGAGCTTGAGCGCCGCCTCGAGGGCGTACTCGTCATTGGCGTTGACGACGGCCGGCGTCGCGGCTCGATCGAGGCGTCCGTCGGCCCCGAGACGCTCGCCGCCGGCGGCGGGATCGGGCACCGGCTTGACGAGCACGACGATCTGCACGTGGGATGGATCTCCTTGACTTCGCGGACGCAGGGCGCGAGCGATGACCAGCCGCTGGATCTGCTGCGTGCCCTCGTAGAGCTGGGTGATCTTCGCGTCGCGCATCATGCGCTCGACCGGGAATTCGTCGATGTAGCCGTAGCCGCCGAGAACCTGAACGGCGTCGGTCGTGACCCGCATCGCCGTGTCGCCGGCGACGAGTTTACACATGGCCGACCAGCGCGCGGCATCGGCGGCGCCCGATTCGATCTCGGTGCAGGCCTTGTAGAGGAGCTGGCGGGCGGCCTCGGTGCGCGGCGTCCATGTCGGCCAGCATCGCGGCAATCATCTGGAACTCGGCGATGGGCTTGCCGAACTGCTTGCGCTCGTTGGCGTATGCCGCGGCGACCTCGAGGGCGCCCTGGGCGATCCCGACCGCCTGGGCCGCGATCCCGGGCCGGCTGCGATCGAGCGTCCGCATCGCGATCCGGAAGCCGTCGCCCTCAGCGCCGACGCGGTGCGCAGTCTGGGACGCGGACGCCGCGGAAGCTCAGCTCGGCCGTGGGCGATCCGCGGATGCCCATCTTGTGCTCGATCCGCTCGACGCCGAAGCCGGCCATGTCCTTCTCGACGATGAAGCAGGTGAGCCGCTTGTGCCGCGGGATCTCCGGGTCGTCGGTCGTGGCCGCGAAGACGGTGATCAGGTCGGCGACGCTGCCCTGGCTGATGAAGCGCTTCGACCCATCGATCAGCCAGTCGTCGCCGTCGCGTCGTGCCCTGGTTCGCGTCGCGGAGGCGTCGCTGCCGGCCTCGGCCTCGGTCAGGGCGAAGGCGATCAGCGTCCGGCCCGCCGCGAGGTCCGGTAGCCAGCGCTCCTTCTGCTCGTCGGAGCCGGCCAGCAGGAGCGGCAGCGCACCGAGCTCCTGGACCGCGAGGATGAGGCCGCTCGTCGCGCAGACCCGGCTGATCTGCTCGATGGCAAGGCAGACGGTGAGCAGCTCGCCACCGAGACCGCCGTACTTGGTTGGGAACGGCAGCCCGAGGATGTCGTGGGACGCGAGGAGCTCCTTGACGTCCCACGGAAATTCGGCGGTCTTGTCGATCTCCGCCGCGCGCCGCGCGATCTGCTCGTCGGCCAGCACGCGAACCGCATCCCGAAGCATCTGCTGCTCCTCGGTCAGGCGGTACGTCCCGGGGGCTCGGGTGGCGGACGTGGGCTCTGTCACCGCCCGCATCGTAGCAGCGTCGCGCCGAGCGACTCTCCGTTGCGCAGTGGTCGCCCGCGACGGTACTGTTCGCAGAGCGGCGTGTTCGGTCACCGGGGGCTCGAGCACCAGCCGTTGAGGGACACCCCGTGGAACCGACGACCCTGCTCCTCCTGCTCCTCGCCTCGTTGGTCGTCCTGGCCCTGGCGCTCGTCACGATCAAGCGCCGGCAGCGATTGGAGCGGGAGGCCGCAACCCGCGAGAGCCCGTTCGGGACGTCGACCGAAGGCGAGAAGCGTTGCCCGAACTGCGGGATGGGCAACCTCTGGACCGACCGCAACTGCATCAGCTGCAAGGCCCGCCTACCGGGCTAACTGTCCCGCGGCGGCCGCTCGAGGCTATTGCAGCACCGGCAGCTGGCGGCCGGCGGGCTGGGACGGAGCGAGCGAGTCGGCGAGGATCTCGGCGATGTCGCGGGCGCTGACGACGCCGGGGCCGGCCGCGGCCGACGACGCGGCCGTCGCCGCGGCGGCCGCATCGGCCAGGCCGTCCTTCATCATCACCATGCAGAACGGGCAGCTGGTGGCGACCGTTTCGGCGCCCGTCTCGAGCGCCTGGCGGGTCCGCTCGGCGTTGATCCGCGTGCCGCGCGTCTCCTCCATCCACATCCGGCCGCCGCCGGCCCCGCAGCAGAACGTGTTCTTGCCCGACTTCTCCATCTCCCGCAGCTCGACGCCCGGGACGGAGCCCAGGACGTCGCGCGGCGCGGCGATCACGCCGTTGTAGCGGGCCATGTAGCACGAGTCGTGGAACGTGACGGACGACGCCGGCCCTTCGTCGGCGACCCGCAGCCGCCCGTCGCCGAGCAGCCCCTGGAGGTAGACCGAGTGGTGGACGATCTTGAACGACCCGCCCAGCTGGCCGTACTCGTTGCCGATCGTGTTGAAGCAATGGGGGCAGGCCGTGACGATCGTCCGCTCGCCCATCCCGTATCGGTTGAGCGTCTCGACGTTGCCTGAGGCCAGGATCTGGAAGACGTAGTCGTTGCCCATCCGGCGGGCCGGATCGCCGGTGCACGACTCCTCCTGGCCGAGGACCGCGAATCGGATCCCGGCCGCGGACAGGCACGTCGCGAACGCTCGGGCGACCCGCTTGTTGCGCTCGTCGAACGCGGCCGCGCAGCCGACCCAGTAAAGGACCTCGAGCTCGTCGAGCTTCCCGTCGGCCGCCATCGAGGCGACGGTCGGGACCTCGAACGGGAGGCCCTTCGTCCAGTCGAGGCGCGTCGAGGCCGGCTGGCCCCACGGATTGCCCTGGCCCTCCATGCCCCGGAAGGCGCCGGCCAGCTCGGCCGGGAAGCGCGACTCCTCGAGGACGAGGTTCCGCCGCAGGCCCACGATCTTGTCGACGTGCTCGATCAGGACCGGGCAGGCCTCGACGCACGCGCCGCAGGTGACGCAGTCCCAGACGGCGTCGTACGGGATCGCGTCGTCGACGATCGGGGCGGCCATCCGCTCGGCCGCGGGCGTCGCGCCGCCGAGGCCGTACGTCTCGCGCACGATCGGCGAGTTCGGGATCAGGTCGAGCCCGTGCTCGGCCTCGACCGACATGTCCCGGATTCCCATGATGAACGTCTTCGGGTTGAGCGGCTTGCCGGTGTTCCAGGCGGGACAGGCCTGCTGGCAGCGGCCGCATTCGGTGCACGTGAAGCCGTCGAGAAGGTCCTTCCAGCCGAGATCCTGGAGCGACTTCAGCCCGAACGTGGCGTCCTCGCGCTCGAGGTCCATCGCCGGCAGCTCGCCCCGCGGCCGGAGCTTCCGGAACCAGATGTTCGGAAACGCGGTCGCGATGTGGAGATGCTTCGAGAACGGCAGGTACACGAGGAACGCCGCGACGAGGACCATGTGGGCCCACCACAGGCCCACGAAGCCAACGTCGAGCGCTTCGGGCGACAGCCCCCGCAACGGTCCGGCGAGCGCGGCCGACACGAACGCTCCGGGCTGGTCGCCGTGGCGGGCGAACTCGAAGACCTCGGCGAGGAGCTCCGTCGCGACGACCCCGCCGATCATCGACAGGATGAGGAGCGCGTCGCGATTGAACGTGAGCCGCTTCGGCCGCGAGACGAGCCGCCGCCAGAACGCCCACAGGATCGAGACGATGACGATCACCGCGACGACGTTCTGCATCCCGGAGATCGCCGCCCAGACCGCGCCGTCGAGCGGAGCCGACAGGATCGTCTCGATGATCCCGCCGGTCACGATGTTGGCCGTTCCGATCGTGAGGAGGACGAACCCCCAGAAGATGCCCGCGTGCATCAGGCCGGCCCGGACGTCCTTGAACATCTTCGTCTGGATGACGGCGTACTCGATCAGCCCGACCAGCCGGGCACCGATCTCGCCGAACGGGCGCGGCTGCTCCACGGCGGGCCGAGCCGCCGCAAAGACGCGGAGGTGGCGGGCCATCGCGAGCAGGAAGACGACCGCGGCTCCCCAGAACAGGACGAAGACGAGCGGGTAGCCCGGGACGTCCGCAAAGACGGGGAACATCAGTCGTGTTCGTCGGCGCATCGTCGGCCGGCGACGCCGACGTGATCGAACGGCCCGGCCAGCGTCTCGAGGGCGTGGTCGAGGACCGGGATGATCGCCTCCAGGGACTCCATCGCACCCTTCGGGCTGCCCGGCAGGTTGACGATGAGGGTCCGGCCGCGCACGCCGACGACCGCCCGGCTCAGATCCGCCATCGGCGTGTGGCGGCGGCCCTCCGCCCGCATCGCCTCGGCGAGCCCCGGCACCTCGTAGTCGACGATGGCGAGGGTCGCCTGCGGCGTCACATCCCGCGGCGTCAGCCCGGTTCCGCCGGTGGTGACCACGAGCGAGTGCCCCTCGGCCTCCGAACGCAGGACCGATTCGATCGCCGCCTGGTCATCCGCCACCACGCCGCGCTTGACCTTGAACCCAAGGCCAATCAGCCGTTCCGATACCGCCGCCCCGCTTGCGTCCTCCCGTTCACCCGCGGCTCCGCGGTCGCTGACCGTCAGGACGAACACCCACCCCGCGCTCACGCCGGTCCCCGCCGCTTGCCCCCGATCCGACCTGCGCCGCGGACGCCCGGCTTGCGCTGATCCGGCGCCCGGTCGCCCTCCGGGTCCGCCGGCCGGTGCCACTCGCCGCTCCTGCCGCCGCTCTTGGAGATGAGCCGGACCGCGCGGACCTCGACGCCTCGTTCGACGCCCTTGACCATGTCGTAGATCGTCAGCGCGGCGACCGATGCGGCCGTGAGGGCCTCCATCTCGACGCCGGTCGGGCCGGTCGTTGCGGCCTCGGCCCGCACGCGGAGCACACCGGCGGCCCGGTCGGGCGTCACGGCGACGACCAGATCGGTCAGGGCGATCGGATGGCAGAGCGGGATCAGGTCGCTGGTCCGCTTGCCGGCCATCACCCCGGCCAGCTCGGCCACGCCCAGGACGTCGCCTTTCGGTCCCCCACCGTCGATCACGAGGCTCATCGTCTCGGGCGACACGGCCACGAGGGCCTCGGCAACGGCTCGGCGCGCGGTCACGGCCTTGTCAGTGACGTCGACCATGCGCGGTCGGCCGCTCCGGTCGACGTGGGTCAGCCGGCGGCGCTCGGTGCGCGGGGGCGGTTTCTGGGCCATCGATCCTCCGAACGTCAGGTCAGCCGGCGTCCAGCCACCAGAGCTCGACCTCCGAGCCGGCATCGAGCGTATCCTGCGCCTCCGGGACGACCGCCAGTGCGTCCGCCGCGGCAAGTGCCGAGATGACATGGCTCCCCTGCCCCACCGATCCGCCGGCCAGCCGGACGCGGACGCGGCCTCGTTCGTCACGGATCGGCGAGCCGGCAGCGTCGCGCTCCGCGATCACCCGGATGAAGGCCCGTCGGCCGTGACTCTTCGTGACGGGCCCGTCGAGGACGGCCCGATCGACCGGGCGCAGGAGGCGATCGGGCCGGTGGCCGGCGAGCGCCCGAATGGCCGGGCGAACGAACAGCTCGAACGTCACGAAGCTCGAGACCGGGTTGCCGGGCAGGCCGAACAGGAGCGTCCGCCCGCCGTCCGGCCGGTCCGCGGTGCCGAAGACGAACGGCTTGCCCGGCTGGACCGCGACCCGCCAGAGATCGATCCGGCCGATCTTCTCGAAGGCGAGCTTGACGACGTCGTACGGCCCGACCGACACGCCGCCCGACACGACGATCGCGTCGGCGCCGGCGATGAGCGCGGCGCACAGACGCGAATCGACGTCCTCGATCCGGTCCTTGGCGATCCCGAGCGCGAACGCGTGGCCGCCGGCCGCATCGACAAGCGCCAAGAGGCCGGGGCCGTTGGCGTCGGGGATGCCCGCCGGACCCAGCGCCTGGCCGGCCGGCTTCACCTCGTCGCCGGTCGCCAGGACGTGGACCTGGGGCCGCCGGTGGACCGACAGCTGCGGGACGCCCGCGCCGGCCGCCAGGGCGATCGCCCGCCGCGGTCACGACCGTTCCTGCCTCCAGGATCGTCGCCGCGCGGGCCAGGTCGCTGCCGGCGCGGCGGATCGACCCGCCTTTTTCGACGGCGGCATGGACGAGGATCGCAGCCGGGATCGGGCCGGTGGCATCACGGCCGCGGGGACCCGCGGGGGCGCCGGTCGCGTCGAGGGGCGTCGTCAGCTCGACCGGAACGACGGCGTCGGCGCGTGGCGGGACGGGGGCGCCGGTGGCGATACGGACTGCGCCGCCTCGGGGCACCTCGACCTCCGGCGCCTGGCCCGCTCGAACCTCGCCGACGACCTCGAGGCGGACCGGTCCGTCTTCGGTCGCGCCGGCCGTGTCGGCTGCCCGGACCGCGTAGCCGTCCATCGCCGAGTTGTCCCACGGCGGTAGGTCGGTCGTGCTCGTGACCGGTTCGGCGACGACGCGGCCCCGCGCCTCGGAAAGGTAGACGACCTCGAGCTCGGTCGGGCCGGTGACCGCGGCGAGGACCGCGGCGCGCGCGTCCTCGACCGACATGAGCCCGGCAGGAGCGGCAGAAGCGGACGAGGCGGGTGAGGCGGCCGCGTTCACAGCGTCACGCCTCGCAGATCCGCCCGGGCCCGAAGGGCCACCGCGATCGACCGGCGGGTCAGCACCCCGCGCAAGCCGGAATTGTCGAGTACCGGCAGGCCGTCCAGGCGCGACGCCCGGAGCCGCTCGAGCCCGTCGGAGAGCGATTCGTCCGGTCCAAGTGGCGGCGGGAGATCGGCGACGTCGATCATCACGTCGACGGTCCGGGTCGAAGACCACTCCCGCTGCGGCACGCCTCGGAGCTGAAGCGCGCCGACGAGGCCGACGAGGATATCGTCGCGGACCACCGGCAGCACCGGTCCGAGCGTGCCGTCCAGCACCCGGCCGGCGAACGTATCGAGCGTGAGCTGCGGGGTGATCGTTTCGAGCGTCGGCTCCATCGCTTCACCGACGCGGACGCCCTTGATGAGGCCGTCGAGCAGGAGCCAGCGGTCGACGGATCGCGCGGACGCGCCGAGGAACCAGCCGATCAGCCCGATCATCAGGCCGTCGACCGTCTCGCCGGCGATGATGACCGCGAGGCCGATGCTGACCAGGACCCAGCCGACGACGCGGCCCACCCGTCCCGCCGACCGCGCGCCGCGGATCTCGGAGCCGGTTCGCGCCCAGACGATCGCTCGGACGACACGGCCGCCGTCGAGCGGGAACGCCGGGCACGATGCTCACGCCGGCGAGGACGATGTCGAGCGCGCCGATGATGAAGAGCACGTCGCCGACGACCCGCAACGCGCTGACGTCGGACGAAAAGCCGACGAACGCAAGGGCGATCAGGACGACCCCGAGCACGAGGCTCGTCAGCGGCCCGGCCAGCGCGATGGCGGCTTCGGACCGCGGAGTTGCGGCGCGAACGTCGACCGTCGCGGGTGAGCCGATGAAATGAACCGTGATCCCTTCGATCGGCATGCCCGCCCGCCGGCTCACGAGCGCATGGGCCAGCTCATGGGCGACGACGGTCCCGAGGAACCCGAGCGCAGCGACCGCCCCGATCACCCACGCGAGGGACGCCTCCGTCGACTGGAGCGTGCCGAGCCGGCCCCCGACGGTGACGGTGACGATCGCGATGATGAAGATCCACGACAGGTGGAGCCGGATCTCGATGCCGAACAGGCGGGCGACCGGGACGCCGTTCATCGGGCCGCCTCCGGATGGGCCCGACCGGTCGCCCGGCGTCGGCTCGGCGGGCGCGGCGTGCCTGGCCGTCCGCCGGCCGGCGATCAGCGTCACCGCGATCGAGATGGCGATGATCACCGCCCCGACCGCCATCGTCGTCTCGGACCAGAACGCGAACGGGAAGAGCTGGACGAATCGATCCGTGCCCGGGTCGAACGTGTACGAGCCGCCGGCGAAGAACAGCCGATGGAAGACCTCGAACGGCCGCGTCGAACGCGAAGAACGCGACGACGCCGGCGACGACGACGCCGATCGCCAGCCCCCGCGCGCCGTTGCGGACCGCCGCCCATGCCCGCTCCGGATGGCCGAGGCGGCGGGCGCAGGACGATCGCGATGACGAGCCCAGCCGCGGCGACGAGGGCGATCAGCGCGAAGCCCGCGAACACGCCGCGCACGTCGC
This sequence comes from uncultured Chloroflexia bacterium, assembly GCA_963788685.1. Taxonomy (GTDB): domain Bacteria; phylum Chloroflexota; class Limnocylindria; order Limnocylindrales; family CSP1-4; genus CF-46. The sequence continues at coordinate 44,439 of CAWBHP010000001.1, forward strand.
GCATGTGGGACCGCTCGCGCTCGTTGAGGACGGGCGCGCCACCGACCACGACGTCGAAGTCGGGCGGGCCGATGACGAGGTCGGCGAGGATGGCGTCGGTGGCCGTGCGAAGTTCGGCGCTCGTGTAGCCGGTCAGCTGTTCGGCCCCGGTTCGGCCCTGCTCGAACGAGACCCATGCCGGCGTCAGGAACGGCACGATCGCGATCGCGGTGATGACGACGGCCGTGGCGATGGCCGTCAGGAGCCCGGCGACACGCTCAGGCACGGTGGCGTTCACGCCTGCCATGGTAGTGCCGCCGCCGGAGCGGCGCGACGGAACGGCCGGTCAGGCGTCCTCGAGCGTCTTGGCCTGCTCCCACCAGCCGACGATCGTCAGGTCAGACGGCTCATCCATCTTCAGCTCCGTCGCGGCCCGGCATGATCGCGCGCACGGAACTCGTCGAGGCTCAGCTTGAGGATGTCGCGGAGGCCCTCGATGCCGCCCTGCATCAGGAGCTGGTGCTCCTGCGGCCCGAAGCTGGCGAGATTGAGCATCAGCGCCTCGTCGCGCCAGGCGAGGACGTCGTTCGTCGTGGCGTCGACCTGGTCGGCGAGGGTCTGGCGGCGAGTCGGCGTCTCCGACACCTCGATCAGGAGGCCGGTCGTGAAGACGCCCTGCCGCTCGAGCCGCCCGAGATGGACGGGCTCGATCCGGGTCAGCTCGATGATCGGCGGCATCGGCGGGCTGGCTCCTCGTGGCTAGGTTGTCGCGCTCATTATCGCGTGTGGCCGGCCGCTCTTGCCGACCGCCGGGCCCGGACCGCCTAGCTGCTCGACTTGGCGTCGCTCGCCGCGGGTTCCTCGACCGGGGGCGGTTCGGAAAGCTCCTCGAGTGGCCCCGAACCGTGGAGCTCGACGAGGGTCTGGCCGCGCGGGCCGCCCGGGCCCATCTGCCGGTTGGCGACGTCGACTTCGCCCGAGAAGTACCGACCGTCCTTTGTTCGCCCGGTCAGCCGGCCGCTCTCGGCGACCTGGAGTGCCGGCATGAGCGCCCGCGCGGACCAGCGGGTGACACCGCTGTCGTCGTCCCAGAGGTCCATCGTCGCGCTGGGCAGGGCGACGCCGGCGAACGTGACGTCAAGAAGCGCGAACCGGCGATGGCTACTGGGCACCGGTCTACGGTAGCAGGCCCTTCGAGGCGCCACGCACGGCGTCAACTATCACTCGTCAGCGCGGCTTCGCCCGCTTCCGGGGCCGAGATGGCTTGACGAGGCGGATCGGCTCGTTCGCCTTGGCCTCGTTGGCCGCCAGGACATCCTCAACGAGCCGCTCGAGTTCGGCGTCGCTGAGCTTGCGGCCGGCCTTCTCCTGGATCGTCTCGCGGCTGACTCTGAGGACCTCGTCGCGTGGTATTCGGAAGCCTCCGACGATGCGCGTCGCCTCGATTTGGCCCTCGCGGATCATCTCGCGGACGCTCCCCGAAGAGCGGCCGAGGAGCCAGCCGACCTGCGTCGTCGAAAGGTGGTCGTCCACAGATCGCTAGCCGGCAGGCTTCTCGGGCGCGTCCAGCGGGCGAGGCTCCAGCGGCACGTCCCAGTGGGCCTCGAGGAGCTCGAACCGATGCTGCTCCTCGGCTCGGTAGCGGTCCTGGTCCGGGAAGAGGCGGCGGGCGATCTCGGCGTCGGTGTGCTCTGCGATCGCCGCCCAGTCGCGATACGTGATCGAGACGAGGACGTCCCAGTCGGCCCGGCCGTCGCCGTGGAAGCGCGGCGTGGCCATCTGGACGTCGATGTAGCGGCCTGCCTCGAGCTCCTCGCGCAGGATCGGCCAGTGGTTCTTGCGGAACAGCCCGACGAATTCGTTGTGCGCTCCCCACTTCGTCCGGTAGAAATAGAGCACCGCGACCGGACCGTTCATGGCGCCTCCTCCTTTGCCGCCGCTCGGAGCAGCTCAAACGCGCGCTCCACGTGACGCGCCTCCGTCCGCAGGTTGCCGACCGAAAGCCGGATCGTGAACCGCCCGTCAAGCCGGGTGTGCGAGAGAAACACCTCGCCGGTTCGGTTGACCGCGTCCATGATCCGGGCGTTGGCCTCGTCGAGCGCCTCGTCGGCGCCCTCGAAGCCCGCCGGTCGGTAGCGGAAGCAGACCGTCGAGAACGGAACAGGCGCGAGCCGCTCCCAGTCGGGGTCGTCGTCGATCCACTCGGCGAACGCCGCGGCAAGCTCCAGGTGGTGGCGGATCCGTCGCCGCAGCCCTTCGAGCCCGAACCAGCGGAGCTGGATCCACAGCTTCAGCGCCCTGAACCGGCGCCCGAGCTGGGGCGTGTACTCGTTGTAGTCCCGGACCGGCGCCTCGCGGTCCAGCGTCCGCAGGTACTCCGGGACGAGGCTGAACGCGGCCCGCAACGTCTCCATGCGCCGAGTCAGGAGGAGCGAGGCGTCGAGCGGCGTGAAGAGCCACTTGTGCGGGTTGATGACGACCGAATCCGCTCGCTCCCAGCCGCGGAACGGCTCGCGCAGCTCGGGCGCGATCGCGACAGCACCGGCGTAGGCGGCGTCGACGTGGAGCCAGAGACCCTCGGCTTCGGCGATCGCCGCGGTTTCGGCGACCGAATCGACCGAGGTCGATGACGTCGTGCCCACCGTGGCGACGACGGCGATGGGCCGAAGGCCAGCCTGGCGGTCACGTGCGATAGCGTCGCGGAGGTCGTCGACCTTCATCTCGAACCGATCGTTCGTCGGAATCCGGACGAGGGCGCCGCGGCCCAGCCCCAGCGTCATGCACGCCTTCTCGATCGACGAGTGCGCCTCCTCCGATGCGTATACGCGCATCTTGGCGATGTCCGTTCCGGCCGCCTCGCGCGCGCCGGCGAGGGCGATGAGCGACGACGTCGACGCGGTGTCGGTGATGAGCCCGTCGAACGATTCGGGCAGCCCGACGGCCTGGCGCAGCCAGCCGACGACGACCCCCTCGAGCTCCGTCGCGATCGGCGACGTCCGCCACAGCATCGCGTTCTGGCCGAGCGCCGCGGTCAGCATCTCGCCCAGGATCCCCGGCCCGGACGCGGTCGTGCCGAAGTACGCGAGGAAGCCCGGGTGCTGCCAATGGGTCGCGTTCGGTTCCACGAGGCGGCGGTAGTCGTCGAGGATCGCCCCGATCGGTTCGGGCGCCTCGGGCGCGGCCGTCGGGAACGCGGGCGCGATCGTTCCGGGTTCGACCGATGGAAAGACCGCGAAGCGCTCGACCGAAGCCAGGTAGTCGGCCATCAGGTCGACGACCGCATGGGCCGCCGCTCGGAATGCCTCCGGATCCATGTCGAGCAAGCCGTCGGTCTGCTCGCTGTCGAGGTCAGCTCGTCCGGTCGGTCGTCGTCACCGATCGAGTCTACGGCGAGCGCCCGCCGGACATGACGAGGCCCCGCGGCAGAGGGTCGCCGCGGGGCCCCAACTCCCGGGAAAAGTCGGGTGGGGTCATCGCAATGAAGCGAATCGTCATTCGCAGATACGCGCCCGCCCCGGCGCCGGATTGCCGCGGACATAGAAACGCGCCATTCGCAAGCAGAACTCACGAATGACGCTCTAACACTATGACCGGACGGCCATCACGAAGGCGACTCGCAACCCCGCGCCCGACATTTCATCGGCATGTCAGTGGTTCAGTAATGCAGCGCGACCTTCATATCCACCAGATGAATAGCCAAGTCGCTGCCCGCGACCGCCCGGAAGCCACAGCGCTCGCATTCCCAATGGGCGTCATCGTCGTCGGGGATGCCACTCTCGACCCGGACGCCGTGAATCTCGCCGTTGATGTCGACCGCCATCGTGACGCCATCGCGAGACCAGTCGATGGCCCGGCAGTTCGGACAGCTCAAGCGCATCGTGTCGTCCATGTCGACTATGGTCCGCCCGCCGCAGTCTCGGGCGCGGCAGCTGTAACCCTGCCGCCCTTACGGCGCCGTGACAGCCCTCATCCGTGCGGGATCCGCCTTGGGCGGCCCAGCCATCGCTGAGGGTGCATTGAACTCTCGGAACACGGGCAATTGGGTATCCAGAAGCGCGTCCGCCGCCGTCATGAGGCCGAGGGCAGGGACCAACGTGACGACAAACCAAAGGCAGGCAAACAGGAACTTGCGGACGGACAGCGGGGTCTCCTGCGACAGCGGGTGGATCCAAAGGAACCCGAGCACCGGGATACCGAACGGGAGCAGCACGATAGCGAGCTGGAGTGACTCCAGCGGGCTTCGCTGTCCGTGAAGGAGTACAGCGAGGAAGGCTGATCGGCACGCATGCGAGCGTCCACCGACCGAACATCAATGGAGCGCGAGGCAGAAACTCGCGGAGAGGTTCTATCACCGTGGGTCAGATCTGGCGGGATAGCGTCTGGCCAACTTCATCCCAGCCTGACTAATAGAACCCGCCCCGGTCGCGGCTCGCCTCGCCGTCACGACGGAAGCGAGGCCCCCCGGCGCCCCTGTCACGCCGGGGAAACGGCTGGAGCGCCGGAGGGGCCTCCCCTGCCGAAACGACACCCCAACCCCGCCGTTAGGCAGGTATGTGCCCACTGGCAACGCCGTCCAAGTGCGCCTGCCACGGATCGCGCTGTCTGCAAGTTCTGGTGCAAGGTTGGATTCGTACGGTATCGCCAACGGACTACCGTGAGACGTCGCTCGTCGAGGGTTGGGGGGCCCGCGCCTGCGCACCTCTCCGGGAGTCCGTTCTTAGTTGCGATGCCGGTCGCCGTCCGTCTCGCCGTGACCCGCCCGATCCCCGGAGCCCACGGGAACGCGTCGGGCAGGCCCAGCGCGGGCCCAGGAGGGGGCCGGGCCGCGCCAGGGATGCCCTTGGGTAAGTCGGACCGCCAGTATCCAGCCGCGATCGGGATTCCGTGAGGATGCAATTGCGCCGATCGGAATGGGGCGCTCGCGCGCTCAACCGCATCAATACGTTTAGCGGCCACGTCGCGCGAGCCAAATTTCCCCGATCACAACGACGGCAAGCAGCGCCACCCACAAGAGACTCGGCCCAAGAGCGACATCCACGCCCACGAGGATACGCCCGGTCGCGCTACCTCGGCCGAGAGGTGGTGTAGCCAAGAGAATCACTCACGATGTGAGCTATGGTTCCCTGGATGAACGAGAAGAGAACGACGGCTCGAGCCTTACACGACGCTGACGGAGTCGAGGACTGGCGGGTCCTGTTCTCGGGCGCACACGCCTACTTCCGTGTCAGGTCGTTCGAGCATGGCGCCAGGTTCGTGGCGGCAATCGCCGAGGTTGCCGAGGCCGTTGGCCACTTCCCCGACGTTGACCTGCGGCCGGAGGGAGTGACTGTCCGCACAGCCTCCGGAGAGTACGGGGCCTTGAGCCAGCGCGATGTCGAGCTGGCCCGCCGGATCTCGGTCGAGGCTCGGAGGTTGCAGGTCGAGCCAGACCCCTCCCAGGTCCAGGTGATCGGCATCGCCGTGGCGCAGGATGCCGGCAGCGATGTTGGTCCTTTCTGGGCCGCCGTACTCGGGTACAAGAGCCTCGGCGCGGATGAGGACGTAGTCGATCGACACAGACGCAATCCACACGTCTCGTTCCAACGCCTGCGCCCTCCCAAGCCTGGCCGCGGCCGTACGCACATAGACGTCAGCGTGCCCGCGGATCAGGCGGAGGCAAGAGTCGCGGCGGCTCTCGCGGCGGGCGGACGCCTGGCCGATGAGACACACGCGCCCCACTGGTGGACGCTCGCTTCGCCCGAGAACCACGGCGTCGACATCGCGGCCTGGCCGGATTTCGAAGACGGCGACAGCTAACGACGGTCGGACACCCGGGCCGCTGGGCCGGGCAAGGTGCCGGAACGTCGAATGGCCTCCGGGCGATCAACGCTCCGGAGGCCATTTTGTGCGGGGATTCTGGTCGGGGCGGCCGGATTTGAACCGACGACCACCAGTCCCCCAGACTGGTGCGCTACCAGACTGCGCCACGCCCCGACAGGCCGCCCAGTCTAGCACCCGCCTCCGCGCGCCCTCAGGGCCGACGAAACTCGATCCGCCGCTCTGTGCCGGCCAGGAGCCGCTGGATGTTGTCGATGTGGAAGAGCCAGATCAGCCCGGCCGCACCGATCGCGTAGCCCGCGTAGACCAGCGGCAGCTGGAACATGGCGACCGTGACGATGATCACGACCGCAGCAAACGCCGTCGCGGTCAGGGACGCCACGGACGAGTAGCGGGTCGTGAACAGCACGAGGGCGAACACCGGGATCGTCAGCAGCGCGGCGAGCGGGTGCAGGACGATCAGGCCGCCGAAGCCGGGCGCGATCCCGCGGCCGCCGGAGAAGTTGATGAATGGCGAGCGGCTGTGGCCGACGATCGCGGCCAGCGCGGCGAGGATCTGCAGCCCGAGCCCGCCCCCGACAACGAACGCGATCACGACGGCGACGATCCCCTTGAGCACGTCGAGGAGCCCGGAGGCGGCGGCGGCCCGCGGGCCGAGCGCCCGCATGACGTTCGCGCCGCCTGTCCGGCCGCTGCCGATCGTCCGCGGATCGGTTCCGCCGGTCAGCCGCGCGATGACCACGCCCCAGGGAATGCCGCCGATCACGTAGGCCGCCACGATGACGAGGGCGTCGACCACGGCTTCCTGGATTGTCATCGGTCGCGAGTATACCGACGGGGAATCGGCCGAATCGGACTGTCCCGGGAGCTGGCTAGCGCGGCTCTCGGCCTCCGACGGCCTCGACCAGCCGATCCGGCCTGCCCCTGAACCACGTCCGCCGCTCGGGATCCGCCAGGACCTCTTCCACGAGCTCCGTCAGGCGGCGGTTCACGGGAGCCGCCCCGCCCAGGCCTTCGGCCGCGCGGGCGACCGCGCCGTTCAGCCACTGGACCTCGGACGGCCCGGTCCCCGAATTGGCGTGGATGCGCAGCGAAGGGTCCTTGCGGCCGCGGGCTCCGCCGACGATGCGTCGCATGATCGGCCGGGCGATGGCCGCCGGGAACCGGACGCCGAAGGCCAGGAGCGGAACGTTGGCTCCCGGAAGCGCGACCGGCCGCAGCCCCAGGCGTCGCATCACGGCCAGCGCCTCGAGGATCTGGCGGCGCTCGATCCCGAACGCTGCCGGGTGCCCGTAGATCTCGGCCGGCGACATGTCCAGGATCGCGCTCGAGGCGTTGCCGACGAGGTTCGCGACCAGCTTCGACCACTTCATCGCGGCCGGATCGGCGACGCGTCCGGTCCGGAGTCCTGCCGTGGCGATGGCCGCGAGGAGCGTCGTCGGTGAGCTCGTCCACGCCGCGGGCTGGCCGGCGCGAGCGCGACGCCGCCGTTGTTCAGCCTGGCCACCGTTCCGTCCGCCCGTCAGTTCGACCGAGGCGGTCACGGAGCCCGCGATCAGCCCGCCCTCCGGCCGCGCTTCGGCGACGATCTCCTCGGCGCCGACGCCGTTGAGGACGGTCAGGGCCGGTGCCGCCGGCCACGCCGCGCACGAGGCCGCCGCGTCGGCCAGGTCGAACGCTTTGACGGCGAACACGATGACCTCGGGCGGGGCATCGAGCGCGTCAGGCGTCGCGATCTCCGTGACGTCAGCGCTGGCCGCCTTGCCATCCGGCCCGGTCGACCGTGACCGTCGCCCGGCGCGGCGGCCCCTCCAGTCGCCGGCGCACGATCGCCACGTCCCGGCCACCGGCCGCAAGGGCCCAGGCCATGAGCGTCCCGACCGCTCCGCCACCGACGACGAGGTCGGTCATCCAGTGGCCGCGGCGGGCTCCCCGGCCGCGTCGGCCAAGGCGTAGGCCGCCGCCAGGATCTCGATCGGGTGCTTCACCGGCCGATCCGTGGCTACGCTCGATCTGCCAGCGGCACGTCTCCGAGTCGCAGGCCGCCCGGGCCGAGTCGGTGGCACGGACGCGCCGGAAGAGCGGGTCGCCGACGGCCATCGCGATGTCGTACTTCTCCTTCTTCAGCCCGTACGTCCCGGCGACCCCGCAGCAATCGTGGTCCATGTCGATCGGCGCTGAGGCCGGGCACGAGGGCGAACAGGTCGAGGGCCGGCAGCCCGATCCCGTGGCTGCGGAGCTGGCACGGCGCATGGTACGGCAACGTCTCGTCGAGACGACCGAAGCCCGTGTCGAGGCGGCCCTGCTCGTGGAGGTCGAGGAGGAACTCGCAGATGTCCCAGGTCGCGCCGGCCACGGCGTGGGCATCGTCGTCGTCGACGTCGAGCATCTCGCGGTATTCGGCCTTGAGGGTGTGGGTGCAGGACGTCGAGGTGCCGACGATCCGGTAGCCGCGTCGGGCGTAGTCGGCGAAGACCCCGAGGTTGCGCCGCGCCTTGCCCCGGGCGCGGCTGTACAGCCCGTTGCTGATGAACGGCAGGCCGCAGCAGACCTGCTCCGGGGCGATCGTCTCGAAGCCGTTGCGGCGCAGGACGTCGATTGCCGCAAACGCGACGTGCGGCTCGTAGTAGTTCGCCGCGCAGCCGTGGAAGCAGGACGACGGCCCGATCCGGCGGCGGCTCCGTGCGGCCGGCCGCGCGGCGCTCGCGGCGAGCCGCGACCGGAGCGTCCGGCCGGCGAAGACGGGCAGCGGCGCCCGCCGATGGATGCCGATCGTCCACTCGATCAGCGGTCCTGATGAGCCGGTTGCGCAGCGTCCAGTTGGCGAGCGGCGCGAACGCGACGCCCGAGCCGGCCGACGAGATCGGTCTGGCCGAGCAGCCAGTCGCGGAACCGGGGCCGATGGCCGGCCTTCATCTCGGCCCGCGCCCGGCTGTTCATCTCGGCGATCTTCACGTCGGCCGGGCAGGCGGTCGTGCACATCCCGCAGCCGGAGCAATAGTCGACGGTCGCATCGGGTGAGCGCGAGGACGGGCGTCGATGGACCCTGCGGCGGCAGCAGCGTCGCGACGCGGAAGCGCTGCGCCTGGGGGCCGACGTACTTCGGGCCGGGGAAGAGGTCCGTCACCCGGGCGACCGGGCAGACCGTGTTGCAGACGTTGCACTTGAGGCATTCGTCGGCCGACAGCGCCACCTCGCCGAACGAGGCCTCGTGGACGATCTCCTGGATCGTCATCGGGCTGCCCCGGCCTTCTGGCGTTCGGCGCGGGGCTTCGTGGCCGGCTTGGCCGCGAACATCGCCGCGGCGCGCCGTCCGCTGGCGACCGCAACGCCGTCGCCGCAGCGCTCCGAGAGGTAATGCTGGCCGGCGAGCAGGCTCCCGACGATCGCCACGTTGTCGAACGCGACCCTGCCGCGGCCGTCGACCGGGTGGAGCTCCGCGTCGGTCCGGATGCCCGGCGGCCTCGAGCGGATGGCCGGCCGGATCGAACGGATCGTCCGCCAGCCACTCCCCGACCGGCGGGGCCTCGACGGGCAGGCCGAGGAGCGGCTCCACGAGCGTTCCGTCGGCCCTGCCGATGAGCCCGCCGCCGGCAATCCCGCCCGTCGCCAGGACGAGGCCGCCAGTCCGGAACACGCGATCGCGCGCCGCGGCGGCGACCGTGACCGACGGTGACCCGTCGGCCCGCAGTCTCGATCCGGACCACCTCCTCCCCCACCGAGATCCTGCCGCCGCGCCGGCGAAGCGCCGCGCGGAGCGCCTCGAACAGGCGCAGGCCGGGCACGCTCGGCGGGATCAGCGGCACCTCGAACGGGATGAGCGGCAGCGACCGCGACGCGTCGTCGAACGCGGCGGCGTGGTCGGCCAGCCCGAGGACGGCAGGGAGGCGCGATCCGGCCGGGCGCGCCACCGCGCCCTCGCAGCGCGGCCGCGATCGCGGCGAACGCGTCCGCGCGCCACGACGGATCGTCGAACAGCCGGGCGAGGTGGAGCGCCGTCAGGTTTCGCCGGCCGGCGATGTCAGGCAGCTCCACGACGAGCGCCTCGACCGACGCGGGCCGGTCTCTTGCGCGCGGCGACCGGCCCCAGACCGACGGGCGCTCGAGGCTTGCGGCGATCGCGCCCGGCCAGAAGTCCTTGAAGCCGGCGGGGCCACAGATGACGAGCCGCTCGTCGGGCCTCCAGGGCCGGAGGGCCGCCGCCTGGGCGGTGGGCAGCGTGCCGGCCCGCCGCGTCGCGCCGATCGCAGTCGGGACTGGTCGAAGCGGCTCGTCGAGGTCGCCGAGGTAGGTCAGACCCTCCGCGGCGAGGATCCCGCGCAGCCAATCGATCGCCGGCGCCAACGTCACGTCCAAGGAACGCGTACGGGTGTCCCGGCATCGACGCAAGCTGGGCGATGCCCTCGGCGGCCGTGGCGCTGCCCGGCGGGCGCGGCGACGTCGAGGCCGCCCGACGTCCAGTGGGTCGCCGCGTGGCCGCGGGCGACGACGTCGACGCGCGCGCCCGCGTCGGCCAGGGCGATCGCGGCCGTCATGCCCGGCCAGGCCCGCGCCGACGACGACGACGTCAGACGACGGCACGGTCGGCCTCGTGCTCATCCGCGAGCGCGCCGATCCCCAGCACCCCGGAGTACAGGCCGGCGACGAGCCACAGCTCCTGCAGCTGGCGGCCCCAGGCGATCGGTCGGGTGCCGCGATACCGCTCGGCCAGGAAGTCGAGGAGGATCCGATCGACCGGCCTCGGGCGGAAGACCCGCGGCGACGGCCTCCCGCTCGGCGATCACGCCGGCGGCCCGGAACGTGCAGAACCCGCCCTGGCACGGCCCCATGCCCAGCCGAGTGCCGCGCCGGACGTCGTCGAGGCTAGCACGGCCAGCGCTCGTCGAGGAAGTCGTCGAGCGCCGACGCGGGTCACGAGCTCGCACTCGCAGATGAGATCGGCATCGCCGCCGCCCCGTGCCTCGTGCTCCGCCAGCCGGTGGCCAAGCCAGTAGGTCTGGCCGATCGCCCTGGCCGGGCAGGACCGCCTCGGCGGTCGTCGAGCGCTCGGTCACGCCGAGCTTTGCCGCGACGAGGTCGGCGGTCTCCTCGGCCATGAGCCGGTACGTCGTCAGCTTGCCGCCGACAATCGAGACGAAGTTCGCAACGCCGTCTCGCGGTCCGTGATCGATGACGACGTGCGATCTCGAGATCTCCCGGCCGTCGTCTGCCGCCCCGCCGCTCGACGCTTCATCCTGGTAGAGCGGTCGCACACCGGCGTACGCCCGGAGAAGCCGCATCCGGCGCAGGTCCGGGAAGAGCTTGGTGCCCTCGACCATCAGCTCCTCGACCTCGTCTCGGCCGATGCCGTAGTGGTCGGGGTCGTCGACCGTCATCTCGGTCGTGCCGAGGATCGCGACCGAGTGGACCGGGACCATGATGTCGCCATCGCCCGGCGGGTGGCAGCGGTTCACGACCGTGTCGGTCATCCGCTGGTTGAAGATCAGCATCGTGCCCTTGCCCGGGGCCATCGCGAGCTCGACGCCGGCCAGCCCAGCGACGATCCCGGCCCAGGCGCCCGCCGCCGACACGACGGCCTTCGGGGCGATCCGGCTGACCGTGCCGCTCCGTTCGTCGGCGATGTCCACGGTCGCGATCTCGTCGCCGATCCGCTCCATCGCAACGACCCGCTGGTACGGCCGAGCCTCGGAGCCACGGTTCACGGCATCGCGCCACGTTGGCGGCGATCAGCTGCCACGGCTCGACGGCGGCGTCCGGGACGTGGAACGCACGTCGGATCGCTGGGTTGAGGGCGGGCTCGCGCCGGAGGAGGCTCGCGACGGGCGCTCCTCGCACGGAACGCCGGCGGCGACGCAGGCCGCCGCGAACCGGTCCGGGTAGTCCTCCGGGTCGTCGGGCGTCGCGACGAACCAGCCGCCGGTGTCCTCGATGCAGGCCGGGGCGATCCGCCGCAGAACGCGATTCTCGAGCGATGCACTCGCGAGCCGCCAGCGGATCCTTGACGACGTAGCGGCCGCCGGAGTGGAGCAGGCCGTGGTACCGGCCACTCGTGCCGGTCCCGAGGTCGCCCTTCTCCACGAGGAGGCAACGCAGGCCGCGGCGGGCCAGGTCGCGGACGATGCCCGCTCCGGTGGCGCCGCCGCCGATGATGAGGACGTCGACGGCCTCGACGGCCGTCATGGCTCAGGGGCGACGGCGTGCTGAGGGGCCACGCCGTCGCCGTTGGTGAATCGCTCCGATCGCCGGTCAGGCCGGGACGGGCTCACGGGCCTCGGACTCGACCCAGTCGAAGGTCCGCGTCACGGCCTTCTTCCAGAGCTTGTAGTCGCGCTCGCGAGTCGCGTCGTCCATCGACGGCGTCCACTCCTTGTCCTTGGCCCAGTTCGCCCGAAGGTCTTCCACCGCGTCCCAGAAGCCGACCGCCAGGCCGGCGGCATAGGCGGCCCCGAGGGCCGTCGTCTCGGCGACCTTCGGCCGGATGACCGGGCACGTTGAGGACGTCCGACTGGAACTGCATGAGCAGCTCGTTGTAGACCATCCCGCCGTCGACCTTGAGCGCCGTCAGCGCGACGCCGGAATCGGCGTTCATCGCGTCGAGCACCTCGCGGGTCTGCCAGGCGGTCGCCTCGAGCGTGGCCCGGGCGATGTGGCCCTTGTTGACGTAGCGGGTCAGGCCGGCGATCACGCCTCGGGCGTCGTTCTTCCAGTACGGAGCGAACAGGCCCGAGAACGCGGGGACGAAGTAGACGCCGCCGTTGTCCTCGACGGTCGCGGCCAGCTTCTCGACGTCGGCCGAGGTGTTGATCAGCCCGAGGTTGTCGCGGAGCCACTGGACGAGGGCGCCGGTGATCGCGATCGAGCCCTCGAGGGCGTAGACCGCCGGCTCCTTGCCGATCTTGTAGCCGACGGTCGTCAGGAGGCCCTGCTTGGACTGGACCGCCTTCGTCCCGGTGTTGAGGAGCATGAAGTTGCCGGTGCCGTACGTGTTCTTCGCTTCACCCGGCGGAGAAGCACGTCTGGCCGAACAGGGCGGCCTGCTGGTCGCCGAGGTCGCCCGCGATCGGGATGCCGGTCAGGTCGCCGACGCCCTTGCCGTAGACGTCGCTCGACGACCGGATGCTCGGCAGCATCGACCGCGGGATGCCCATGAGCCGGAGGATCTCGTCGTCCCAGTCGAGGGTCTCGAGATTCATCAGCATCGTCCGGCTGGCGTTCGTCACGTCGGTGACGTGGACGCCGCCCTCGATGCCGCCTGTGAGATTCCAGATGCACCAGGTGTCGATATTGCCGAAGAGCAGGTCTCCGGCGTCGGCCTTCTCCCGGGCGCCGTCGACGTTGTCGAGGATCCATTTCACCTTCGGGCCGGAGAAGTAGGTCGCCAGCGGCAACCCGACCTTGGCCCGGAGCCGGTCCTGGCCGCCGTCCTTGGCGAACTCGTTGACGATCCCGTCGGTCCGGGTGTCCTGCCAGACGATGGCGTTGAAGACCGGCTTGCCCGTCTTGCGGTTCCAGACGACCGCCGTCTCGCGCTGGTTGGTGATGCCGACGGCGGCAAGGTCGGATCCCTTGATCCCGACCTTGCCGAGCGCGCCCTGATGACCTCGGCGCTGCGCGACCAGATCTCGAGCGGATCGTGCTCCACCCAGCCTGGCTTCGGGTAGATCTGCTCGTGCTCCTTCTGATCGATCCCGACCACCTGACCGCTGTGGTCGAAGATCATGAACCGGGTGCTCGTCGTCCCCTGATCGAGCGCTCCAACGTAGTCCGCCATGTGCACGCTCCTTCCGTGCTCGACTTGTGTTCGATCCCCTGTTTGCCTACGAGCAGTCGGAGACTTGGCCATGAATTCGTAAGGTTGTAGACGACCGCTGCGAGGGCCCCACCGACGAGCGGCCCGACGACCGGGATCCACGAGTAACTCCAATCCGAATCCCGCTTCCCGGCGATCGGCAGGAGGAAGTGGGCGATCCGCGGCCCGAGGTCACGGGCGGGATTGATCGCGTACCCGGTCGTCCCGCCTAGCGCCAGACCGATCACGAGGACAAGGAACGCGACCGGCAGCGCGCCAAGCGCCGCCAGACCTTCGGCCGGGCCCGATTGTTCGCGAACGCGAAGATCGACGAACACGAGGACGAACGTCCCGATGATCTCGCTCACGAAGTTCCACGGTCGTGCTGCGAATCGCCGGCCCGGTGCTGAAGACGGCGAGCTTGAGGTCGGCGTCCTCCGTCTCCTCCCAGTGCGGGTAGTAGTGGAGGAAGACAAGGACCGCGCCGATGAACGCGCCGACCATCTCGCCAGCACGTAGACGGGGACCTCCGCCCATGGTGTGCGCCGTTGATGGCCAGGCCGAGCGTCACGGCCGGGTTGAGGTGGGCGCCGCTGATCGGGCCGGCGATGATCACGCCGGCGAAGACGGCGAACGCCCATGCCGTCGTGATGACGATCCAGCCGGAGTTCTGGGCCTTCGACCTCGAGAGGAGGACGCCTGCCACGACGCCGTCGCCAAGCAGGATCAGCGCTCCCGGTCCCGAGGACCTCCGCCAGGAACTTCTCAACCATGTTCCTCTCCTTCCCTGCCAGCCGGCGGCGACCTGCTGCCGGCACCTCTCTCCACTTGCGCTCGGGAGCCAACGAAGGCAACAAAAAAGTCCGCGCCTCGACACGACTGCCGAAGCGGGACTTGTCGAATCATTGTCCCGAGTGAGGGCTCAACCGTTGTACTCCCGCTGTCAAGCGGTTGTCAAGACGATGATCAGCCGGGGACGAGCGAGGCCTCAACCTGGGCGGCAAGCCTGGCCGCGATCGCCGGTCGGACGACGATGGCATCGGCCAGGGCCATGCATGCCCGCGCATCCTCGACGTCGTCGATCAGGCCGTACGCGACGATCGGTCGCGGGCAGGTCGGCCAGCTCATCGGGCCGGAGGTGGACGATGACGAGCCCGGGTGACAGCACGCGAGCCGACCCCGGCGGTCCGGGGATGGCTTTCCAGCGAGCGGGCCATCCCGGTCGAGTCGTAGCCGAAGACGTGGACGAGCCCGAGATGCCCCCGATCGGCTGCACGCGCGGCAAGCTGCGGGCGACGGGTCAGGACGACCCGGACCCCGAGACGCGTGGTCACGAAGTCGACGGCCGCGTCATCGCTGCCGAGCCCGGCGACACTGTCGATGTCGACCGCGAGCGGCGGGCAATCGGACGATGCCCGATGGACGAGCGCCGCCAGGTCCGTGTCGCGGACGAGAACGCCGGCGTCGAGGCCAGGCGGCGGGTACACGGGATGGCGCCCGTCGCTCGCGATGAACAGAGCCGGAAGCTGAACCGGGCTCGTCTCAGTTGACATCGAAGCCCCACAGTGCCTGCGAGCTCGTCGTGACCCCGAGCGCGCCGGCCGACAGCGCTGCCCCGACGTCGGCCTGGGTCCGGATGAACCCACCGGCCAGGATGGGTACCTCGAACCTGGGCAGCAGCCCGATGACCGACGGCAGGATGACGCCGGGCAGGATCTCGACGATGTCCGGCGCCGACCGGCCGATGGCCGCCACGGCGGTATCGAGCTGGCTGCGCCGAACGAGGAGCAGCCGGAGGATCGCCGTCATGCCCTCGTGACGGATGGCCGGCATCAGCTGGCCATGCGAGCTGATGACCGCGTCGACGCCCGATTTGGCGAGCCAGCCGATGCTCGATCGGTCGGCTCGCAGGCCACCGACCAGGTCCACGTGGACGGCGACGAGCTTGCCCGCGTCGTGGATCTGGCGGACGTCGTGAGCGATCGCGAGGCCGTTGCCGCGGAGGATGAAGACGACCGGCGCCCGGCTGACGATGGCGGCGCCGAGGTTCTCCTCGGCCGTGATCGCCGCGCAGCACGGATCGGCGGCGACTCGGGCGATGAATGCCTCGGCGTCCGGCGGGGTGTACGACACGTCCCGTCCCCTCTGAGGTTGCGCGCGCCCGTTGAGGATAGGGCCGTAGCCCATCTTCCTCAACCCCGGCGACGCCGCACGGCGTCAGCGCTTCGGGCGCTTGCTCCCGGCGGCGGTGCGGCGTGCCGGTGCGGCCGGCCTCGAGCGCCGCCGCGGCAGCTTGACGGACTCGCGGTCGCGGAACACGAGCTTGATCGGCGTCCCGTGGAATCCGAAGGCGTCGCGAATCTGGTTCTCGAGGTAGCGCCGATACGAGAAGTGGATCGAGGCCGCGTCGTTGGCGAAGAAGACGAACGTCGGCGGCGCAACCGCGGCCTGCGTCCCGTAGAAGATCTTCGGGCGGCGGTTCTTGACGACCGGCGGGACCTGGCGCTCGATCGCGGTCCGGATGACGCGGTTCAGTTCTGCGGTGGAGATGCGCTTCCGACGCTCGCCCCAGATGTCGACGGCCATCTCGAGGACCTTGCCCGACGCGCTGGCCGGTCTTCGCACTGATCGAGACGAGCGGCGCGAAATCGAGGAACGGGACCTCGTTGTGGATCCACTCGACGTACTGCTCGAACGTCTTGTCGGTCTTGTCCTCGACGAGGTCCCACTTGTTGACCGCGATGACGAGGCCCTTGCCCTCATCGACGACGTAGCCCGCGACATGGGCGTCCTGGGCCGTCAGGCCCTCGACCGCGTCGATCACGAGGACGGCGACGTCGGCCCGGCCGATCGCCTTCATCGATCGGAGCGTCGAGAACCGCTCGGCGGCGGGTCCGCCGGCGACCTTGCCCCGGCGCTTGATCCCGGCGGTGTCGATCAGGACGATCTCGCTCCGGCCCCAGGCGAGTGTCGTGTCGATCGAGTCGCGGGTCGTCCCGGGCACCTCGGAGACGATCGCCCGGTCCTCGCCGAGGAGCGAGTTCAGGAGCGACGACTTGCCGACGTTCGGCCGGCCGACGAAGGCGATCGCCGCGGGCTGCTCATCGTCCGACGCGGCGATCGCGGCATCCCAGCGGGCGGCCGCGGCGGGGTCGATGCCGGGATCGGCATCGGTCTCGTCGAGGTCCTCTTCCTCCTCACCGACGACGAACGGCTCGAGGCGGCCCGGCGGCGACCTCCTTGGCCCACGCCTCGGCCTCGTTCTCCTTCGCCTTTCGGGCGATCTCCTGCTCGGACTCCGGCGGCAGCGCCCAGACGATCGCGTCGAGCAGGTCGCCCGTGCCGCGGCCGTGCGACGCGGAGATCGCGTACGTCTCCTCCCAGCCGAGCGAGTAGAACTCCGCGGCATCGGCCTCGCGCTGGGTGTTGTCGGTCTTGTTCACCGCGACGATGATCGGCTTCGTGGCCCGTCGGAGGAGCGCCGCGGCCTCCTCGTCGGCCGGCGTGATGCCGGTCACCGCATCGACGAGGAACAGGATGACGTCGGCCTCGCGGATCGCCAGGCGGGCCTGCTCCTGGACCTTGAGCTCGATCGGGTCGGCCGGGTCGACCTCCAGGCCGCCGGTGTCGACGATGATGAAGCGGCGGCCGTTCCAGTCGGCGTCGCCGTACATCCGGTCACGGGTCGTCCGGGCGCGGTCCTCGACGATCGCCTGGCGCCGCCCGACGATGCGGTTGAAGAGCGTGGATTTCCCGACGTTGGGTCGTCCCACGACGGCGACCACAGGCAAGCCGGCGAGGCTCGAGGATGCCACGGGAGCTACGCGGCGCCGTGGGTCTGGGTCGCGCCTTCGTTGTGCACGAATTTCGGGAGCGAGCTCGTCCGGCCGGCTGGTGTCGCCGCGCCGGCGAGGGCCTCGCGAGCCAGTTCGGCGGCCCGTTTGGCGACCTTCGGCGAGCCCCCGATCTCCAACACCCGCTCCGCGACGTCGCGGAGGTCCTCGATCGGGGTCGACGTGCCGCCGGTCACGCCGACGACCTTCTTGCCGTCGAAGACGCTCGCGTCGTCGAGATCGGCCGCGTGCTCGATCTGGATCGCCGGCGTCCCGACGATGCCGCAGAGCCGCGTCAGCTCCTTCGTGTTCGCGCTCGAACGGCCACCGACGACGACCATGAGATCGACTTCGCGGGCCGCCTCGACCGTGTCTTCCTGGCGCCGGATCGTCACGGGACAGACGGTGTTGACGATCTTGAGCTCATGGCTCCGGCCGACCATGAACGCGGCGAGCTTCTCGAACTTCCACGGCGGCTGGGTCGACTGCGAGATGAGGGCCATCCGCTTCTTGCGGGGGACCTTCGCCTCCCACTCCTCTTCCTCGTCGACGACGATCGCGTCGGGGGCGAAGCCGAGGAGGCCGACGACCTCGGGGTGCTTCGGAGTGCCGAGCAGGACGATCGTGTAGCCCTCGTCGACGAGCCGGAGAAGCTCCTTCTGCTCCTGGATGACCCAGGTGCAGGTCCCGTCGATGACCTCCAGGCCGCGGGCGTTGGCCCGCTCCATGACGTCCGGCCGGACGCCATGGGCCCGGATCACGACCGCCGCGCCGTGATCGACGTCGTCGAGCGTCTCGACGGTCCGGATGCCCATCGCCTGGAGATCCGTGACGACGCCCTCGTTGTGAACGACCTGGCCGAGGGTATGCGTCAGCTTGCCGGCTGCCGACGACTCCTTGGCCTTGTCGATCGCCTCGCGCACGCCGTAGCAGAAGCCGGTGCGCTTCGCGATCTTGATCGTTTCAACGGTTCCCATGTCAGGTCAAGTATCGCCTGCCCCCTGCGGGCCATCTCGGCCGCGTTGGCACACCGCGGGCTCGAGAGCGACCCGAGATACCGCCGCTGTTACGGCAGGCGTACCAAGGCGCGATCGGTAGGCAGGCCGGGGCCCCCAAAACGGGCGTCCATTGGCATCCGTTACGCCTGGCACATTAGCGGCTGAGGGGACGACGCGTCGTACTGTAGCCGTAGGTCACCCAGGATCGGGTCTGGACCCGCCAAGAGCGCCGTGATTACCGCGACCTCGAGCGGCAGATAGCCATCCAGTGTCTTATCCCTGCCCACGTCCGGACCTACGGCACGCTTGAGCCGTAGACGCCGCGGTGGCGCGGCGGCAGCTCGGCGGCGATCCGGCGCATGATCAGGTCCGTCGCGGCGGCCTTGGCCGCCTTGCGGTCGAGGCCTTCGGGCAGCTCGTCGGCCGGCCGGAATGGGCGCCCGACCCGCATCGTGGCGTGGCCACCGGGACGAGGCAGCAGCCGGCCCTTCGGCCAGACTCGGTCCGTATCGGCGATCCCGATCGGGACGATCGGCGCACCCGTTCGGAGCGCGAGCATCGCGAGGCCGTCTTTCGGCTTCTGGAGCTCGCCAGTCGGGCTGCGCGTGCCTTCCGGGAAGATCATGAGGACGTGGCCCTCGTTGAGGACCCGTTCGGCCGTCCGGAACGCGTCGACGTCGGCGGATCCGCGATCGACCGGATGGACGCCGCCGTTGCGGGACACCCAGCCGACGACCGGCCAGTCGAACATCTCCTTCTTGCCGAGCCAGTGGATCCGCCGGCCGAGCCGCTTCGTCAGCCACGCCCCGAGGATCACCGCGTCGGCGTTCGAGATGTGATTGGCCGCGAGGATGACCGGACCCTCGTCGGGGATCTCGTCGACCGCCCCTTCGACGCGGACCCGGGTGATGCTCCGGGCAATCGTTCGCGCCCCGAACGCGATCGTTCGGATGAGGGGCGTGAGGTGACCCTCGAGCGGCCGTTGTGCGTCCTCGCTCACGACTGGCCCACTCGCGGCATGGCGGCACGCCGCTCCGCGTCGCGGATCGCCGTCACGACGGCTGCGACCGTGTCCTCGAATTCGTTGCCGTCGGTGACGATGTGGATGGCGTCCTCGGCCGGCCGGAGCGGGGCAACCGTGCGGTTGCGGTCCAGGTCATCGCGCCGGCGAAGCTGCGCGAGGATGAAGCGCGCCTCCGGGCTGTCCGGGGCGAGACCGCGTTCCTCTGCGCGCCGGCGAGCCCGTTCCTCGGCCGACGCGTCGAGGAAGATCTTGAGGTCCGCATCGGGCAGGACGACCGTCCCGATGTCGCGGCCGGCCATGATGATCCCGCCGGGCTCCCCAGCCAGCGCGCGCTGCCGCTCGAGCAGGGCCTCGCGGAGCTCCGGGACGCGCGACACCGCGGAGACTGCCTCGTCGACGATGGGCGTGTGGACGGCCTCGGTCACGTCCTCGCCGTCCACCGTCACGTGGGCGAGGCGGCCGTTCTCATCGGGGACGAGCTCGATCTCGGACGTGAGGGCGACGAGCGGCGCCGGATTGCCGGCGGCCGGTACGCCGCGCCGCAGCGCGAGCCAGGTCGCCGCCCGGTAGAGGAGGCCCGTGTCGCAGAAGCGATAGCCAAGCTCGACGGCCGCCGCGGCGCCGACGCTGCTCTTGCCCGATGAGGCCGGCCCGTCGAGAGCGACGACGAGCTGCGGACCGATGGACAGACTCACACCGCCGAGGATAGCCGAGCGGCCGGGCGCCGAACGACGAGCCGGAAGCCAGGCCCCTAGCGCCGCGGCCGCGGCTTGGGCGCCTCGTCGCGCGACCTGCCGGCACCGGAGCCGAGCCCGCGGACCTCCGGGGCCTTGAGTGGCCGCGTCCGCCCGCTTCGCAGGCCGTCGATCCGGACGGGACCGATCCGGACGCGGACGAGACGGTCGATCGGGACGCCGACGGCGGCGAACATCCGGCGAAGCTGGCGCTTCCAGCCCTGGCGCAGGGTCGCGCGGTACCAGTGCAGGTCGCCCGGGCTGGGGTCGAGGAGGTCAACGAGCTTTTGTCTCTCGACGTCGGTCATCGTTCGGAGATGGAAGAGCGTCGCGAGGCCCTCATCGAGCGCGATCCCAGTCTCGAGAGCGCGGCGTTGGTCGCCGTCGAGCGGCGCGCTGACCCCGATCGCGTACTCCCGCTCAACCCCGAACCGCGGGTGAAGGACCCGCTCCGACCAGGCCCCGTCGTTGGTCAGGATCAAGAGCCCCTCGGAGTCCAGGTCGAGCCGCCCGACCGGATACAGGCGAGCGCCGTCCGGCACGAGCGCGGTCGGCAGGAGGTCGATGACGGTTGTTGCGGCGTGCCGGTCCCGCGTGGTCGAAGTCACGCCCCCGGGCTTGTGCAGGAGCAGGTACGTGGTGCGGGCCGCCGATCCGATCGGCAGGCCGTCGACTTCGATGACGGCCGCATCGGCCTCGACCTGCTGGCCGATCGTTGCTCGCCGGCCATCGACCGTCACCCGCCCCGCCGCGATCAGGTCCTCACTGGCTCGGCGGCTGGCGACGCCCGCGGCGGCGAGGACCTTCTGGAGACGCTCGGGCGGCATCAGTCAGGCTCTGGGGCGGCCGCATCGGGAGCCTGGGCCAGCCCCCGCTCGCTCGCCACGGCGACGCCGCCCTCCTCGGCCAGCCGCGCCGCGACGTCAACGTCGAGCGGCTGGCAGCTCGTCCAGGCTCGTCAGGCCGAATCGCTCCAGGAAGTCGAATCCCGTCCCGTAGAGGAACGGCCGCCCCGGCGCATCCGACCGGCCGAGCTCGACGACGAGGCGGCGGTGTAGCAGCGACCGGATCGTGTAGTCCGAATCGACGCCTCGGATTCGCTCGATCGCCGACTTCGCGACCGGCTGGCGATAGGCGACGATCGCGAGCGTCTCCAGCGACGCCGGCGAGAGGTGGATCGCGTCAGCGCCGACGTAACGAGCGATCAGCGCGCCGGCCTCCGGCGCGGTCGCGAGCTCGACCCGGTCGCCGGCCAGGACAAGGCGGATCCCGCGCCGCCCGAGCGACACCTCGAGGTCGCCGAGGCGGGCATCGACCGTCGCCTGATCGACGCTCGCCAGCGCCGCGATCTCGCGGCGGGCCAGGGGCCGCTCGGCGACGAACAGAAGGGCCTCAAGCTGCGCTTCGGTGAGCTCTGCGGGGGCGCTGTCCAGTTCGGGCGCGTCGGGTGCGTCGGCGAGTTCGTCGGTCACGAGAACGACTCCAGGCGCTCGTCGAGCGGCTCGTCCACGGCCGCTGCCCCGGTCGTGCGCTCGTCGGGGGTCGTCGCCCGGGCGACGATCGGGCCCCACGGCTCGTCCTGGGTGACCACGATCTCGCGCCGCTTCATCAGCTCGAGCATCGCCAGGAACGTGATCGCGACCACGACGCGGTCGCGGACGCCGCGCAGCAGCTCCTGGAGAATCACGGTGCCGGCGCCCGCGTCGCGGATCGCTGCCCGGATCATGTCGGCCCGCTCGGTCATCGTGATCACCCGCGGCACGACCTCGGGCGGCAGCTCCGGTGGGAGCGCGAGCCGGGCGAGGCCGTCGAGGGCCGTGACGAGGAGGTCGGTGCTGAGCGGTGGCGCATCGCTGGGTCGCGCGCCGGCGAGCCCGGCCGCCGCGGCAGCCGCGGGTTCCCGCCGGAAGAGCCCATTCCGGAAATGCGCCTCTTCGAGGAGCCGCGCCCCGGCGTCCCGGTAGGCGCGGTAAAGCAGGAGGCGGGCGCGCAGCTCGGCCTCGGGGTCTGGCTCCTCCTCCGGCAGGACGCCTGCCGGCAGCTCGACGTGGCGCGGCAGCATCGCCCGGCTCTTGATGAGGATGAGCTGGCTCGCGACGGCGACGAACGAGCTGACGTTCCCGAGCCGGTCGTCGTCGAGCGAGGCGAGGGCGTCGAGATAGGCCTCGGCGAGGTCGCCGAGCGGCACCGTCAACACGTCGAGCTGGCGAGCTTCGATCAGCGCCAGGAGAAGCGCGAGCGGCCCGGCGAAGTCAGGCAGCTGGACGTGGGTCACGGTGGCGTCGGGCCGGCGACCCTCGCCGAACGCGACCGACGTGCGGCCGATCGGCGACGCGGCCTCTGCGGCCATCAGTTCGCCTCGTCCGCCAGGCGCAGCCGCTCGCCGGCGTCACCGTCCCGTGGCGCGTCCTGGTGCCGGATCAGCTCCACCGTCCGTGGCGAGCAGCCCGCGGCCGCCGCGAGACGCGCCGAAGCCTCGGCGTGGTCCTGGAGCCGGGTCAGGGCGTCGCGGAATCCCGGCAGTGCTCCCGGCGACGCGCCAGATCCAGCGCCCGTATTCCTGGCCGAGCGAATACGCGACGCGGGGCCAGAGGCCCGTGTCGCCCTTGCCGGCGTCGTGGAGGAGCCCGGCGAGCAGCAGCTCCTCGTCGAGCTGCCCTTCTGCCCGGAGCGTGGCGACGACGTCGAGCCCATGGCGGCGGTCGGCGACGTGCATGGAGTCGAACAGGGCTAGCTGGGGCGGGCTCAGCCAGTCGTCCAGGCCCGCACGCTCGCGTGCGTCGACCCGGGCGCGCTGATGCGCGCGGAACTGGCGGACCTTAGATCCCCAGAAGGACGCGAGCGACATTCGTGATCAGCGCTGCCGAGCAGGCCGGGACGAGGGAGACGATGACCGCGATGAGGATGATGAACCCGTACTGCTGAAGGACCGGGCGCCATTGCCAGGCCTGCTGCGGCGACATGAACCGGAACAGCAGGTTCGAGCCGTCGAGCGGCGGGATCGGGATCATGTTGAAGACCGCCAACGCCGACGTTGTAGACGACGAAGCTGAGGAGGCAGCTCGAAGACGCAGGGGCGGAACGCGGCATTCGCCGGTCGTATCGAGGACCCGGAACACGACGGCGCGCGATGCTGGCCATGATCGAGGTTCGAAGCCGGCCCGGCGAGGGCGACGAGGACCTCGCCGTTGCGGCGATCGCGGAGCATCGACGGGTTGACCGGCGTCGGCTTCGCCCAGCCGAACAGCAGCCCGCCCGGCAGGAGGGCGGTGATCACGAGGAACAGCCCGCCGATCGGGTCGAAATGGACGACGGGATTGAGCGTCAGCCGGCCGAACATCTTGGCCGTCCCGTCCCCGAGCCGGTACGCGACGAGGGCGTGGGAGAACTCGTGGACCGGGAACGCCACGAGCAGGAAGATCGCGATCAGGATGATCGTGCTGGAGTCGATGGCACGGGTGCCTCAGGAACGGTGGCGGGGACGCGCTAATCCTACCCGGGCCGCCGGTCCGCGCCGCGGGCCGCCGCGCCGTCGATCAGAGGCGCCGGAGGATGTCCGCCTTCTTGGCCTCGTACTCCTCCGGGCTGATCGCGCCGCGATCGCGGAGGTCGGCGAGGCTGGCGAGCGTGCGAGTCAGCTCGTCGGGCGTCATCTCGGTCCGCCGCGCCGCCTCGGACGGTGGGGCAGCGCTCGGCGCCGGCGCAGGGCCGGATGCCGGTCCGGTCGGGGCCCGCAGCGGCGGCGACGGCAGCGGCCGCGCCCCGGACAGCTCGAGCTCGAGCTCGTGCTTCGCCTCGAGCATCGCCCGCTTGAAGCCGTCCGCATCCTTCAGCATCCGGAGCCGCGAGATCCCCGACTCGGACGCGGTCAGGATGTCGAGATCGCCGAAGCCGAAGATCCGCCCGAAGATCGACTGGGTCAGGACCGCGTCGTTGATCTTCTCGAGCGAGCTGTCGACGAGCTGCTTGTTGAGGACGCCTTCCATCTGCAGCACCCGCCGCGTCGTGACGACGAACTCCTCGTTCACCCAGCGAAGGATCTGCCAGCCGAGGTAGGCAAGCCCGCCGACCACGAGGGCGAGGACGACCAGCCCGATGATCGCGATCGAAGTGCCCCGCTCGTCCTCGCGGCCGCTCGAAGAATGAGCAGCAGGATCGCGGCGACGATCGCCAGGATCCCGTACCGCGCGTCGGCGACGAGCACGAACCAGTGCTGGTGTTCGCGCCGCAGCACCCGTTCCCCG
Organism: uncultured Chloroflexia bacterium; assembly: GCA_963788685.1. GTDB lineage: Bacteria > Chloroflexota > Limnocylindria > Limnocylindrales > CSP1-4 > CF-46. The sequence continues at coordinate 68,857 of CAWBHP010000001.1, forward strand.
GACGCAAGCTTGCCGTCGATGTAGGGCATTCGGGCGCGTGCCTCCACTCAGGCCCGCGGGTGAGCGCGAGCGTAGACCTCTCGGACCCGTTCTCCGGTCAGGTGCGTGTACAGCTGGGTCGTGCTGATACTCGCATGTCCAAGCAACTCCTGAACGATGCGCAGGTCGGCCCCACCCTCGAGCAGGTGGGTGGCGAACGAGTGGCGCAGCGTGTGGGGGCTGATCCGATCGCTCAGCCCGGCCGTCCGGGCGGCGGCCTTGACGATGCCGAACCCCTGCTGCCGGGCGAGGCGTCGGCCGCGGTCGCCGATGAACAGCGGGCCGCCACGGTCCGGCGACACGTGACCGATCGCGAGCAGCGCCGGGCGGCCCTCCGTCAGCCACCGGTTCAGCCAATCGAGCGCCACGTCGCCGACCGGGACGAGCCGCTCCCGGTCGCCCTTGCCGATGACCCGCACGAATGCGCCGTCGACCGACAGCTGCTCGACGTCGAGCCCGAGCGCCTCGCTGATCCGCAACCCGGCCGCGTAGAGGAGCTCGAGGAGCGCCCGCCCGCGGAGGTCCGGGGCGGCCTCGAGGAGCCGGTCGACCTCGTCGATCGTCAGCGTCTCCGGCAGCAGCCGCGGCTGGCGCGGCAGATCGATGTGCTGCGCGACGTCGACGCGGATCAGCCCCTCACCGAACGCGAAGCGGTAGAAGCCGCGGATGCTCGCGGCGCGGCGGCGGAGCGACGTCGGGGCAAGTCCCGGATCGTGGGGCCGGCCGCGGCGGGTCCGCGCCGCTAGGTAGCGGAGGGCCGCATCGGGCGTCCGGTCCCACTCCGAGGCACTGCCCCGGGCGGAGGCGAAGTCGTCGAGATCGCCGCGGTAGGCGCGGATCGTCGCCGGCGAGAGGCCGCGCTCGGCCCGCAGGTACGTCAGGAAGTCGGCGACGGCGCGGTCGAGCGTTGTCGGGCTCGGCACGTCAGGCGTCAGCCGCGCGTCGCGGTCGCCGCACGCCAGCCCTCCGCCCGGTCGAGCAGCTCACCCGCGGACGCAAGCGCGGTCGAACCGCCGCCCGACCCGGCCAGCATCTGGGCCAGCTCCGCGATCCGACCATCACGATCCAGCGCCGCCACCTCGGTCACGGTCCGGCCGTCACGCTCCCGTTTCGTGATCTGGAAGTGGGCGTCGGCGTGGGCGGCGATCTGCGGCAGGTGGGTCACGCACAGCACCTGGTGGCGGCGAGCGAGCGTCCAGAGGCTTCGCCCGATCGGGTCGGCGCTGCGGCCCCCGATGCCGGTGTCGACCTCGTCGAAGACAAGCGTCGGTGTCTCGTCCGCCGCAGCGAGGACCTGCTTGATCGCCAGGGCGACGCGGCTCATCTCGCCGCCCGAGGCAATCTTCGCGAGCGGGCGCGGCGGCTCGCCGGAGTTGGGTGCGAGGCGGTACACGACTTCGTCGATGCCCGATCCGTCGAAGGCGACCGCGTCGCCGCCGATCTCGACCGCCGGCTCGTCACGGCCCGCCGGGCGCCGGCCGAGGACCACCTCGAAGACCTCCGCTGCGAAGCCGAGCTCCTCGAGCACGCTGCCCACCTCGTCGGTCAGGGCGCGGGCAGCCTCCGTTCGGGCTCGTGAGAGCTCCTCGGCGGCGACGGCCACGGCGACCAGCAATCGCGCCTGCTCCGCCTGTCGTGTTGCCCGCTCCACGTCCAGGGTTCGCGAGTCGCTCCGCCTCAGCCGCGGCCCGCTCGCCGTGGGCGATGACCGCCGCCTCGTCGTCACCGTAGCGTCGCTCCAGGCCGAAGATGATCGAGAGCCGCTCCTCGAGCCGCGCCAGCTCGGACGGGTCGTGGTCGACCGCCTCCGACAGCTCGCGAGCGGTCGACGCGACGTCCGCGATGTCCGCCTCGAGCCCCTCGAGCCGTTCGGCCAGCGGCTCGAAACGCGCGTCCAGCCGGGCGAGGGCCCGGGCCTCGCGCAGGGCGATCGCCACGGATTCCCGGGCGCCGCCGTCTTCCGCGATGAGAGCGTCGTGGAGCGTCGACGAGCTTCGGGCGATCGCCTCGCCGTGCTGGGCGGCCTCGAGGCGGCCGCGAATCTCCGCGGCCTCGCCGGGTCGCAGACCCGCAGCCGCGATCTCGGTCGCCTCGTGCTCGCTCAGCTCGAGCCGCCGGGCAAGCTCGCGCGGGTCGAGTTCGAGCTCGGCGAGGGCCGCCCGGTTCGCCCGCCAGCGATCGACGGCTTCGGCCATGGCGCCGCGCAGCGCGGCGTGGCCACCGAACGCGTCGAGCAGGTCGCGTTGCCAGCGCTCGTCGAGCAGCCGCTGCTGATCGTGCTGGCCGTGGATCTCGACCAGCGCCCCCGCAACGTCCGCCAGACGCGCCGCGGTCACCGGCTCGTCGTCGAGCCGGGCAGTCGATCGGCCGCTGACCGCGACTTCCCGGACGGCGATCAGCGGCTCCGGGACGCGGTCGAAGAGCGCCGTGACCCGGGCCGTCTCCGCCCCGTGCCGGACGAGCGTCGTGTCGGCCCGGGCACCCGTCGCCAGTCCCAGGGCGTCGATGAGGAGGCTCTTGCCCGCGCCCGTCTCGCCGGTGAAGACGTTCAGGCCGGGAGCGAGCTCGAGGCGCAGCCGCTCGATCAGGGCGAGGTCGGCGACGGAGATCTCGAGGAGCCGGCCGGCGCTCACGATGGCAACAGTTCGACCTTGTGCCGGAACAGATCCCAGAACGGTTGGGCCCCCTTCGGCTCGACGAGGCGGATCGGGCGGTCGAGCGCCCTGACCTCGACGACGTCACCGACGGCGATCGGGATGTCCTCGCGGCCGTCGATGCTGACGAGCGCCTCGTGGGCGTCGACGACGCGGCAGCGCACGATCTGCTTCGGGCCCACGACGACCGATCGGATCGCGGACAGGTACCCAGCGATCGGGGTCACGATGAGGTTCCGGCTCAGCGGGTCGACGACCGGGCCGCCTGCGCTGAACGAATAGCCCGTCGAACCGGTCGGGCTGGACACGACGAGGCCGTCGGCGATGAACGTCGCCAGGTGCGACGGCCCGATCGCGACATCGAGGCGGCAGACGCGGGCGAGCGCACCACGGGCGACGACGACGTCATTGAGGGCGTGGTGCGGCGGCCCGGTCGCCTCGCGGCCGGCGGGCAGGATCCGGGCCTGCAGCGCCATCCGCTCGTCGATCGTGTACTCGCCCGCGACGAGCTTCCCAAGGACGGCCTCGAGCTCCGTCGCCTCCGCCTTCGACAAGAAGCCGACCTTGCCGAGGTTGATTCCGAGCAGCGGCACGTCGACCTCGATGACGGCCCGGGCCGCTCGCAGGAACGTGCCGTCACCGCCAAGGACGACGAGGATATCGGTGGTCTTCAGCTGGCTGACGACCGCATCGAAATCCTGGGCCTGGGCGGCCCAGTGGTCGATGCCGCGCATCGTGCACCAGCCCGCGGCCCGTTCGCGGACCTCGACCGCGGCCTCGTTCGTCGGGTTGTAGGCGAAGCCGATCCGAGCGACGCTCATGCCGCGGTTACCTCGCGGATCAGGTCGTCAATCTCGGCACAGGAAGGGCCTGACTGGAAGTGGACAAGGAATTCGCGATTGCCCTCCGGCCCGAGGATCGGCGAGGCGATCACGGCGCGAGCGCCCAGGCCCAGCCTCCCGGCGACCGCAACGACCCGCTCGAGCACCTCTCGGTGGACCGCCGGGTCCCTGACGACGCCGTGGTCCGTCCTGCCCCGGCCGGCCTCGAACTGCGGCTTGACGAGAGCGACGATCGGAGCATCGGCGCCGGGTTGGAGCGTCGACGCGACCGGTCCCAGGACCAGCGCGAGCGAGATGAACGAGACGTCGATGACGGCGAGGCTCACCGGTTCCGGCAACGAGTCCGGACCGAGTGTTCGGGCGTTCGTGCGCTCCATCGAAACGACCCGCTCGTCGCGGCGCAGCGTTTCGGCTAGCTGGCCCCGACCGACATCGACGGCGTACACCCGACGCGCGCCGCGCTGAAGGAGCACATCCGTGAAGCCACCGGTCGATGCCCCGGCGTCCAGGCAGACGCGACCGGCCGGGTCGATCCCGAAGGCGTCCAGCGCCGCCACGAGCTTGTGGCCGCCTCGACTGACATAGGGGTCCCGTTCCGTGAGCGCCAGCGGCGTCGTTGCGTCGACGAGGTCGCCCGCCTTGCGGTCGAGGCGTGCCCCGTCGCCCTCCCCCACCCTGACCCGACCAGCGAGCACGAGCGCCTGGGCCTTCGCCCTGGTGTCGGCAAGGCCCCGCTCTACGATGAGCTGGTCCAGGCGCTGCCGGGCCGGCTTTTGGGGCGGCGTGGAGGTCGGGCTCACCCGACTATCGTGGCACAGCCCGCTTCACCGCGGCTCACCGAGTGTTGCCGCTACCCCGCGGCCACGGGCCGGATCGGAGGAGCCCCCGGCGCCGCGACTCCGAGCGACGCGAGAGTCTCGCGAACCTGGGCCGCGAGGCCGGCCGCGTCGAGCCGAAGCATTCGTCGCAGGTCGGAAACGGAGCCGTGATCGACGAACCGGCCCCCTGGGATGCCGATGATCCTGACCCGCACGTCGCGCAGGGCGTCGTCCGTCAGTCGGGCTTCCTCGATCGCCTCGAGGATCCCGGAGCCGAAGCCGCCCGTCTCGACGCTCTCCTCGAAGGTCACGACGAGCTTCTTGCCGCGCGCCTGGTCCAGGATGAGGTCGCGATCGAGCGGCTTTGCAAAACGAGCGTTGATCACGCCGATCGACCAGCCGTCGAAGGCTGAGCGCATCGGCTGCTTCGATGGCGCGGGCGACGATCGGGCCGAACCCGACGAAGAGCAGGTCACTCCCTTCCCGCAGGACCTCGCCGCGCCCGATCGGCAGGATCTCCGGTTCGACCGCTGCCAGGCCGAACCCCGGGTCGCGCGGATAGTGGAGGGCGAACGGGTGGTCCTGGGCGAGCGCCGTCCGGAGGAGCGACCGCAGTTCCTGCTCGTCCTTCGGCGACGCGATGACGAGATTCGGAAGCTGCCGCTGGGCGGGGATCGTGAACATGCCCTGGTGGCTCGTCCCGTCCTCCCCGACCAGCCCCGCGCGATCGACCGCGAGCAGGACCGGCTGGTCGTTCTGGCACACGTCGTGAACCGTCTGGTCGAACGCTCGTTGAAGGAACGTCGAGTAGAGCGCAACGACGGGCCGCATCCCGCCCATCGCCAGGCCGGTTGCCAGCGCCATCGAATGCTGCTCGGCGATCCCGACGTCGACGAACCGCTCCGGGTAGGCCGCCTGGAACTTCGACATACCGGTCCCGGTCGGCATGCCCGGCGGTGATCCCGACGATCCGGCGGTCGGTCCGGGCAAGCTCGATCAGCTCGGCCGCGAAGACTGCCGTGTAGTTCGGCGTGCTTGTTCGGCGTCGGGACGGCGGTCGGCGGGGCGGCGTCGTCGGCCATCGACTCGGTCGGCATCGCCCGGCTCGCGGGCGCGATGGCGGCAGGTTCGGCGGCGCCGTTGCCGTTGTTCGATGGTGGGACGGCCATCGGCGGCAGCGCAGCGCCGTGGAACCCGACCTGGTCGGTTTCGGCCGGCGTGAACCCATGGCCCTTCTGGGTCCGGACATGGACGATGACCGGGCCCTTCAGCTCGAGCGCCTGGCTGAATGTCGAGAGCAGGGCCCGGATGTCGTGACCCGGCACGAGCCCGATGTACGTGATGCCGAGGTCTTCGAACAGCTGGCCCGGCTGGACGAAATTGACGACCGACGCACGGAGGCGCTGGCTCAGCTCGCGAACCGTCGGCCCGATCACGGGGATCCGGCCGACGAGCTCGTCGTACGCGGTCTTGCTCGACTGCCAGGTCCCCGACAGCTTGATCTGGCTGAGGTACTTCGACAGGCCGCCGACGGTGGGGCTGATCGACATCTCGTTGTCGTTGAGGACGATGAGCAGCTGGGTCTTGCGCTGGCCGATGTCGTTGAGCGCCTCGAGGCTGAGGCCGCTCGTGATCGCCGCGTCACCGACGACGACGGCGATCCGTTCGAGGCCGTGACGCAGGTCGCGGGCGGTCGCAAGCCCCTGGCCGATCGACAGCCCGGTGCCGGCATGGCCGCCGTCGAAGACGTCGTGCTCCGACTCGGAGCGCCGCGGGAAGCCGCCCACGCCGCCGACGGACCGCAGCGTCCCGAACCGCTCGAAGCGGCCGGTCAGCAGCTTGTGCGGGTAGGCCTGGTGGCCGGTGTCCCAGACGATCCGGTCGCGCGGCGACTCCAGGAGGCGATGGAGCGCGATCGTCATCTCGACGACCCCGAGCGAGCTGCCGAGGTGGCCGCCGGTCGTGGCGACGGTCGCGATGATCGTCTCGCGGATCTCGGCGGCGAGCTGCTCGAGCTGAGCCTGGGTCAGGCCGCGAAGGTCGGCCGGACCGTGGAGCGTCGGGAGGATCGGCACGCGGGGCTTGCTCCTGAGGTTTGGTCAGTTCTGTCCACGGCATATTGACACTGATCGGGAACGATGCATCGTGGCGGGGTGACGAACGTGCATGCGCTGCGTGGTCTGGAGCGGATCACGGGGACGGTCATCGGGCCGGATCATGACGGCTACGACGCTGCGCGACAGACCTTCAACGGGACAATCGATCGGCGACCGGCGACGATCGTTCAATGTCGCTCGACGGCGGACGTGGTCGCGGCCGTCCAGGCCGCGCGCAGCGCGGGGCTCCCGATCGCGATCCGTGGCGGCGGCCACTCTGTCGCCGGCCATGCGGTTGCCGACGGCGCGCTCGTCGTGGACCTGCGCGAGATGCGCCGCGTGGAGGTCGATCCCGAGCGCCGGATCGCGCGCGCCCAGGGCGGGGCGCTGTGGGAGGACGTGGACCTCGCAACCACCGCGCATGGCCTCGCGACCACGGGTGGGACGTTCGGCGACACGGGGATCGGCGGGCTGACGCTCACCGGTGGGATCGGCTTCCTCATGGGAACGTTCGGGCTGACCTGTGACAACCTGGTCCGGGCCGAGGTCGTCACCGCCGATGGGTCGGTCGTCATCGCGGGCGAGGACGGCGACCCTGAGCTGCTCTGGGCACTCCGCGGCGGCGGCGGCAACTTCGGTGTCGTCACGGAGTTCGAGTTCGCCGTTCATCCGCTTGGGCCGATCCAGTCGGGCGACATCACCGTCCCGCTCGAGCACGCCAGGACGGGGCTGGCGGCCGTTGCCGATCTCGCACGGCAGGCTCCGCCCGAGCTCGTGCTGTTCGTGGGCGGCCCGACGTTCGAAAAGGTCGATGGCATCGAGCCCGATCCGGCGACTGCCCCGCCGGTGTTCCGAATCACCGTCATCTACCAGGGAACGAATGAGGCCGCGGAGCGTGCGATCCGGTCTCTGCGCGCCGTTCCAGGGGCGTCGGGTGACATCAACCCGAGCACCTACCTCGAGATCCAGGCAAGCAGCGGGATCCTGCCGTTCGGCCTGCGGCATTACTGGAAGGGCCACTTCGTTCGGGACCTGGACGCGGCTGCGATCGATGCGGTGGCAACTGCCTTCGAGACGAGCCCGCCCGGCATGTCGTTCATGCTCCTCGAGGCGATCACGGGGCGTGCCCGATCCGAGCCCGCCGGCGGTGCGGCGTTCGGGCAGCGTGAGGCGCGCTGGAACGTCTCCGCGATCGCCATCTGGGAGGATCCGTCAGAAGACAGCTCGATGATCGCCTGGGCGCGGCAGGTCGTGGACTCACTCGGACCGTCGTCGTTCAGCGGCGCCGGTTACGGCAACTACGCGATGGACGAACCGGCGGATCGGGTCCGCGCGGCCTTCGGGCCGGAGCGGTTCGACCGACTGGCAAAGGTCAAGCGCCGCTACGACCCCGACAACTTGTTCCGCTTCAACCACAACATCCCGCCGGCGGCCGAATAGGCGTCCCGCCGGCTAGCGGGTCAATCCGACCCGGCTAGGAACACGCGAAGAGCCTTGTAACGGCGGCGATCCACGCGAACACGCCAATCGCTCCGACGACGACCAGCACGACGATGTCGCGCCGAGGTTGATACTCGATCGAGGCCTCGCGCCCAATCCAAGCGCCGACGATCGCCGCGATTCCGGCGATGACCAGGAACCAGCCCGCGATGGCGGCCAGAGCCACCGCGGCCCAAATGTTCGCTGAACATGAGCCATCGACGACGAAGATCGCGGCGATCGGACCCGCTACCGCTCCTGCCGTGATTGCGACCACCGCATCGCGCCTACGCAACACGGAACCGGCGAAGCCCGGGATGATGATCACCGGAGCCATGAGGATCAGAGCACTCGGATCGAAGAGGGGCAGGTCGACATCGAGGAAGGTCCCGATGAGAGCGAGACCAGCCGCGATCCCGGCGGCACCGAAGCCGGCGAGCATGCCGACGGCGATTCGCCCGCCGCGACTCGGGGTCGACGGCCCAGCGTCCGACGGGTGAGTGGGGTCCTCGCTCATCAGGTGGCTAGGTCCCGTCGGCGGCCTCGTCCACACTGGGCAGGTCGCGCGCCTCGAGGCCGCCGCCCGGCCGCGTCAGCAGCTGCTTGACCCTGAGCTCCGCGTCGTTGAGGAGCCGCTCGCAGTGCCGCTGGAGGGCGACCGCGCGTTCGGTCCGGGCGATCGTCTCCTCGAGCGCGAGCCCACCGGCCTCCAGCTCCTCGATCGCCTGCCGGAGCTCGGTGAAGGCGGCATCGAACGGAAGTGCGGCGATCTGGGCGTCGATCGTGTCAGCCTGGTCGGTCGTCACGCGGCTCCTCGTCGGGCTCAAGTTCGTCGCTTTCGTCGCGCTCATCGCGCTCCGTCCAGCGGGTGAGCCGGGGTGCGACGAGCATACCAAGGCCGATCCCCACGACGGCCACGAACGCGACCAGCACGATGAACGCGACGAGTTCCGTCACCCGGGCGTGTCGACCGTCGCGCCAATCTCGCCCTCGGCCACGCGAAGCGTGAGCGGCGTGGCGGGCGGCGCCTCGCCCGGGGAGCGGACGATCGCGCCATCTGCCGTGCGTCGAACGATCGCGTAGCCGCGTTCGAGCGTCCGCTGCGGATCGAGGACGGCGAGGGCAGCGGTGGCGGCGTCGAGATCGGAGCGCGCCCGGCGCAGTGCGTGCCGTGGCGAGCTGGGGCAGGGCGGCGGCGACCGTGTCGAGGGCAACCCGACGCCGACCGAGCGCTCCGTCGACCGCCCGGACGCCCCGGTCCAGCAACAGCCCGACCCGTTCGCGCGACGCCGCGAGCTGGGCCAGCGGGTCGAGCCTGGCGAGGGCCCGCCGCTCCGCGTCGAGGTCGCGGCGGAGGGTCGCCGAGGTGCCCGCCCGCCGCCGACGCGATCCGCTCGCTCGCCCGTCGGAACGCCTTCTCCCACTCGCCCCGGTCCGGCACAACGAGCTCCGCGGCCGCGGACGGCGTCGGCGCGCGGACGTCCGCGGCGAAGTCGGCGAGCGTGACGTCGACCTCATGGCCGACGCCGCAGACCACGGGCACGCTGTGGGCGACGACGGCCCGGACGACTCGCTCGTCGTTGAACGACCACAGGTCCTCGAGACTGCCGCCGCCGCGGGCCAGGATCGTCACCTGCGGAGCGTCCTCGGGCCGCCCTTCGCGCCGGCTCTGCTCGATCCAGCGCTCCAGTCGGCGGAACGCGGCGACGATGCTCGCCGGCGCCTCATCGCCCTGGACCTTGCAGGCGACGAGCACGACCTGGGTCAGCGGCCAGCGGCGCGCGAGCACGTGGCCGATGTCGCGCCAGACGACTCCTGTCGGGCTGGTGATGACGGCGATCGTCGTCGGGCGAGGCGGGAGGGGGCGCTTCCTGGCGGTGTCGAACAGGCCCTCCTGGGTCAGGCGCGCCTTGAGCGCCTCGAAGCGCAGCGTCAGGTCGCCGAAGCCCGCCGGCTGGATCAATTCGACGTAGAGCTGGAGCGCTCCCTGCGGCTCGAACAGGTCGACCCGGCCATGGGCGACGATGCGGAGCCCGGCCTGGGGCTGGAACGCCGACCGGACGCGCTCGTCGCGGAACCAGACGCACTGGAGGGCGTTGCGCTCGTCCTTGAGCGTGAAATAGGCGTGCCCGGCCGAGCTGACGGTCACCCGGCCGACTTCGCCCTCGACCCAGACGTCGCGGAGCCCCTCGTGCGCCCGGATCGCGTCGCGAACGGCCTTGGTGACCTCGCTGACTCCCAGGATCCGGAGCCCGAACGTCCCGGGCGGGGCCGGTACGGGGCCCGCCGCGTCGATCGTGTCGTCCCAGGGTGGAAGGAGCCCCTCGGGTCGCTCAGAACCGCTCATCCGCACATCATCGCCGGTCCATGAGTAGTCGCGTGGTCCGGCTGGCGGACCAACGGGCGGAGGAGCGTGCGAATTTGGGGCCCTGAGCACCCGTCGTCCGCCGCTTGGTCCGGCTGGCGGACCAATTCGCGGAGGAGCGCCCCGGTTGGAGGCCAGTGGAGACCTCCGTTCGCCGCTTGGTCCGGCTGGCGGACCAAGACTCGAGGTTTCGCGCTCAGACCCGGGTCTGGTACTCCCCTGTCCGGGTGTCGACCCGGATCGTGTCGCCTTCGTTGACGAAGATCGGGACGGTCACGACCAGCCCCGTTTCGGTCGTCGCCGGCTTGCGGGCACCGCTCTGGGTGTCTCCGGCGAAGCCCGGCTCGGTCTCGGTCACCTGGAGGTCGACGGTCACCGGCAGCTCGACGCCGATCGTCTCGCCCTGGTAGCTCGTCCGATCGAGCGTCATCCCGTCCTTCATGTACTGGGCTGCCTCACCGAGCTGGGCCGACGACAGCACGAACTGGTCATACGTGTCGTTGTCCATGAAGTGGAAGTCGTCGGCGTCGCGGTAGAGGAACTGGACCGGGCGCTTCTCCATCGAGGCGCGCGGCCACTTCGTCCCGGCCTGGAACGACCGCTCGACCGTCTGGCCGCGCTTGATGTTGCGGAGCGTGATCCGCACCTGGGCCGAGCCCCGGCCCATCTTGATGTGGTGGTAGTCGAGGATCTGCCAGAGCTCGCCGTCGAGCTCGATGGCCACACCCTTGCGCAATTCGCCTGTGCTGATCATGTCGGTGGTGGGCTCCTGGATCGACGCCGATGGTCGCGGAGCCGCCGATTGTAGCCGACGGGCGCCGCGGCGAAGGGCGACACGGAGCGATCTGCCCACCGACGCCTGACCCTCGGAATCGTCGGGTCAACATCCGGTGCGCCGAGGCAACGCGGGCGGGGCGATCCCGTCGTGTGGACTTGGCAGGGCATCGACAGGACGGCGATACTTCGCGTTCCACGGGGGATGTTGTCGGCGGCTTGCGTCCATCCGCCGACGGGGAGGGCCGGGCGCCAGTGCATGGAGGAGCACCGAATGTCGCAACGATCCCGAAGAGTCGTGTTCGGCTCAATCGTGATCCTGATTGCCACGATGGCCTGGGCACCGGCTGTCGTGGCCGCACCGCCGACACAGCAGATCTGCGCGTCGCGCACCAACGACAACATCAAGAAGCTGCTCGAGTGCGTGACGCTCGAGGGAGTCCGCGAGCACCAGGCCGCGCTCCAGGAGATCGCCGACGACAATGGCGGGACTCGGGCGGCGGGCACGCCGGGCTACGAGGAGAGCGTCGACTACGTCGTCGAGCGGATGACGGCCGCCGGCTACAACGTCTCGCTCAACAGCTTCCCGTTCGTCTTCGTCCCGCCGTCCACGCTCGAGCAGTTGACGCCAGTGGCGGCCACGTACGAGACCGGGGCGTTTACCGGATCCGCTTCCGGAGAGGTCACCGCCGCGGTCGTGCCGATCGACATCAACCTCGTCCCGCCGCGCGCGAACACGAGTGGGTGCCAAGGAGCGTTCACCGAAGCGTTCGTTGGCGCCCCGCTCGTTGCGGATCCTGGCGGTGTCGACGACTTCGCCGGCCTCCCGGCCGGGGCGATCGCGCTGATCCAGCGCGGCGGCTGCAGCTTCGCCCTCAAGGCGTTCAACGCCAATGCTGCTGGTGCCGGCGGCGTCATCATCTTCAACCAGGGTGACACGCCGCTGCGCGAAGCCCTCATCGTGGGTACTGCGGTGCCACCTCCGCCTTCCCCACCCGCGCTCACCATCCCCGTCGTCGGCGGGTCGTTCGCCAACGGCGTGGCCCTCGCCGCACCGGGCTCGACCGCACACATCAACGTCCCACCGGCGCAGAACATCACGCTCAATAACGTGCTGGCGGAGTCGAAAGGCGGCAATGCCAACAATGTCGTGATGGCCGGCGCTCACCTCGACTCGGTCCTCGCCGGACCCGGGATCAACGACAACGGCTCCGGCTCGGCCGCGATCCTCGAGATCGCCGAGCAGATGGCGAAGGTCAAGCCCCGCAACAAGCTCCGCTTCGCGTGGTGGGGCGCGGAGGAGGCCGGCCTCGTCGGCTCCACCGCCTACGTGAACGGCCTGAGCCAGGCGGAGCGGGACAAGATCGCCCTCTACCTCAACTTCGACATGGTCGGTTCGCCGAACCACGTCTTCTTCATCTACGACGGTGACAACTCCGATGGCGTCGGCTCACCGGCGGGCCCCCCGGGCTCAGCGCAGATCGAGAAGACCTTCGAGCGGTACTTCGACAGCGTCGGCGAGCCGTTCAAGGGGACCGACTTCTCCGGCCGGTCTGACTACGGCCCGTTCATCGCGAACGGCATCCCGTCGGGCGGACTGTTCACCGGCGCCGAGGGCATCAAGACTGCCGAGGAGGCCGCGATCTGGGGTGGCACGGCAGGCCAGCAGTACGACCCCTGCTACCACCTCGCCTGCGACACGTATGCCAATAACAACGACCACGCACTCGCCGTGAACTCGGACGGCGTGGCGTATGCCACGCTCCAGTACGCGATGAACACGTCGGACGTCAACGGCGTCCGTGGCAAGGGCAACTTCAAGCTACCGCCCTTCCTGCCGGTGCAGTAGGCGGTCAAAGCGAGAGGCCCCGTCGGGACAACCGGCGGGGCCTTTCTTCATTCGTTCGGCAATGCGCCGACGATGAGCGGCTCGCGCGGGAAGAGCGTCAGGCGCTCGACCTTGCCGGCGCTTGCGTCGAGGAACACGAGATCCTCGATCCGAACGCCCGTCTCGCCCTCGAGGTAGATCCCGGGTTCGACCGAGAAGACCGTCGGCGACGGCAGTCGGGCATCCGTCGCCGAGCGACTGAGCGACGGTCGTTCGTGGGTCGCGAGCCCGATCCCGTGACCCAGGCCGTGACCGAACGCCGGCCAGCGGCCGTCTGCCTCGATCAGCTCCCGGGCCAGGGCGTCGAGGTCACGCCCTGACGGCAGCTCCAGCTCCGCCCCGATCGTCGCCTCGAGCTGCGCGATCGCCGCGGCCTGTGCTGCGGCCACGAGCTTGTACACCGCGGCGTCACGCTCCGATGGCTCGCCGACGAAGAGCGTCCGCGTCATGTCGCTCCGATACCCGGCGACCTGCGCCCCGAAATCGAAGAGCACCACGGAGCCGTTCGTCAGCGGTGCCTCCCCGGGCGATCCATGCGGCAGGGCTGCCTGCGGGCCTGCGAGACAGGTCGGGTCGAAGGCGACGGCCTCCGCGCCGCCCGTCCGGAGGAGCCACTCCAGCTCGAGCGCGAGAGCGGCCTCGGTGCGCGCCCGGCTTGATCCGTGGCAGGAGCGACGCGAGCGCACGATCGGCGACCGCGCACGCGGCCGCAATCCGCTCGACCTCGGCCGCCTCCTTGATCTCGCGATCCGCCTCGATCCAGCCTTCGACCGGGACGAGCTCGACGCCCGGTGCCGCCTCCTCCAGCCGGCGCCAGAGCGCGTGAGATACGAACCCCGCCTCGACGGCCACCCGCTTGGCACCGACAGATGCCGCGAGCGACGCCCACTTCTCCGGCAGGTCGTAGCCCGCGTCCTCGATCCGAGCGCCCTTCGCCTCCCGCCCGGCCTGGATCGTGTAGCGCGAGTCGGCGAGGACGACGACCTCGCTCGCCACCGACGAGGAACTGGCCGGAGTGGCCCGCGACCTTCTCCTCGCCCTCCCCCAGCACGAAGCCGGTGAGGTAGCGCGTGTTCTCGCGGCGGACGCCGAAGTAGGCCTCGACGTTGTGCGCGGCGAACCTCGCCCGAAGGCGGCGCGAGCCGCGCCGGCCGAGCGGCCCGGTCCGCTTCGGCCCAGCGGGCGTGATCATCGGCCGTCGGTGGTGCCGCGAAGTCAGCAGGGATCGGCAGCGCGGCTGTCTTCCGCCATCAGTAGCCGAACTCCTCGCGGTTGGCATCGTGCTCCGCCTGGTTCCTCGCGAAGGCGTGGCCGTCGGATCCGTCGTTCTTCGCCAGGAAGAAGACGTAGCCCTCCTTCGTGTCGGGAGCGAGCGCGGCGTCGATCGAGGCGAGGGTCGGCGTGCAGATCGGGCCAGGGATGGGCCCCTCGGTCTGATAGGTCTGGTAGCCCTGGAGGTCCTCGGGCAGGGTGATCTCCGCCATGCCGATGTCCTTCGGGACAGCCCAGAAGAGATACTCGCGCCAGCTCTCGAAGTCCGTCTCAGCGAGCTTCACGGTGTCGTAGCGCATAGATGACGGTCGGGTCCGCCTGGAGCAGCCGGTGCCCGAGCTTCCCGTCGAGGCGGTTCTGGTAGACGCCCGCGATCAGCGCCCGTTCGTCGTCGAGGATCGCCTCCCGCTCGACGAGCGACGCCAGCGACAACACCTCGCGGAACGTCATCCCGCGCTCGGCCGGAACGTTCATCCGGCCCTCGATCGCGGTCTGGAAGCGATCGAGCATGAGCCGAACCAGCTCCTCGCCCGTCGTGTCGGGCAGGACGCGGTACGTCGCCGGCCAGAGGTAGCCCTGGAGCGAGGCGCCGTCCGGGAGCTCCAGCCATTCGTAGTCGGCGAGCAGCTCGGGGGTCGGCTTCGACGCGAGGTCGTAGAACTCGCGCGGATCCATCTTCAGCCCATCGATCGTCTGGAGGAGGGCCGTCACCTGCTCGAGCCGAAGGCCGGTCCGAAGCTTGATCTCGACGTACGGGATCGCCGGCGGCGCCAGGAGCGCGGTGACGATCTCATCGGGCGTCATCGACCGGCGGAGGATGAACTCGCCCGACTTGAGCTTGGCGGTGAGGTCGCGCTGGACGGCGATGTAGACGAATGCGCGGCGGTCCTTGACGAAGCCCTCTTCCTCGAGCTTCGCGCCGATCGTCGTGGCGCTCTCGCCTGAGCCGATGACGAAGGCCACTTGCTCGGTGTCATCCGATGCCGGATCCGTGAGCTTCTTGCCGAGGTCCTCCCGTACGAGGTCGGCGACGAACGGCACGCCGAGGGCGCCGGGGCTATCGGCTGCCCAGCCGATCACGGCGCCCCGGACCACGGGTCGCAGAACCGTGACCAGCGCCGCCAGCACGATCGCGGCAAGGATCAGGGCGAACAGCAGGAACCTGAGCAGGCCACCGTGCCCGCCACCGCCGCCGCCGCGCCGCGCCGCCCGTATCCCCCGCCGTTCGATCCGTGGCCGTTACCCGGTGGCCGCCGGTACTCCGGCTCCCACGCCTCCTCGCGCGCTTCCTCGGCGATCGGGTGGGCCTGCCGTGCGTCCCGGGGGCGTCCGCCGGAGCGGAGGGTCATCGTGTGGTCTCCATGTCGTCGTCAGTGGTTGTTCCCCCGTCCGCCAGGTTCGCCGGGTTCGCGTGGCTCGCTGGGTCCGCGTGATTTGCGCTCGCCGCGTTCGCCGCGCGGGCATCGAGCTCATCCTGGAGGATGATCGCCGCCGCTTCGCGATCGACCCGGCCACGGTGGGCGTCGCGCTGAGTCCTGCTCGGTGGGCCGCCCGAGCGTCCCCGCTTCATCGGGCCGACGCGCGCCTCGGCGAGGTGGCTCGACAGGCGCTCGTCGCGCAGGGTAATTGTGACGCCAACGAGCGGTTCGAGCGCAGCCACCCAGTCGCGGGTGATCTCGGCCTGCGTTCCTGACGCGCCGGACGCGTGAAGCGGCAACCCGACGACGAGCTCGTCCGCGTCCTGCTCGATCGCGACCCGGGCGATCGCGGCCGCGTCCTGGGCCGGCGTCGAACGGCGAAGGGTGACGAGCGCCGTCGCCATTCCTCCGTCGCGATCCGCCACCGCCAGCCCGATCCGCCGCTCGCCGAGATCCGCCCCCAGAATCCGCGTCACGGGGCCGGGCTTGCGACCGGCAGGCCACTCGTGGCCGGATCGGGCGCGGTGGATGGTTTTGCGGTGACGGTAGGCCGAGGCGAGGCAGGGGGCCGCACCGACGCGGGCGGCGACGGCGACCCGTCAGGCGACCCGTCCGACTGCCCGACGATCTCGATCGTGACCCGCGACTCGATGCCGGGGATCGTGGTGACCCACTCGGGCCACGGGGTGATCACGACATCGCCGAACTGGCCGAGGATTGAGCGCCCCTCGTCGACAGTCCGACCCTTGATCGCGGCAAGCAACTCTGCCGGGTCGAGGATCGCGACGCGTTGCGCCCTGGCGGTCACCGGGAACGAGACCTCGCCGCCCGTCACGGTCGGATCGCCGGGCGTGATCTCGACGGAGCCCTCGACGAGGCGGTGGTCCGCGCCGACGTTCGAGAGGAGCCGCGTCTCAGCGATGCTCATGACCGGCGAGGCATCGACAGCGATCACCGTTCCGCGCGCGGTTAGTTCGAGATCGAACGTCGCGACCTCCTTGCCGACGAGCGTGGCCGGATCCACCGTCGGCGTCGAATCGCCCAGTTCCGCCGTCTCGGCGAAGACCGTGGCGTTCGCCGGGGCGCCCGCGCCATCGGCGAGCGCGGCCTCGAACGCGTCGGCGAGTTTCGCCTGGAGGGCAACCATGGCGGCGTCGATATCCTCCTGGCCGATCCGTGGGAACTCCTCGTGGACCCCGCCTGCCGTCGGGTTGGGGTTCCGGACCGTGGTCAGCTGCGGGTCCTCGTCGCGCGGCACAACCTTGATCGCGTTGGTCGGGACGTTGCCCGCCGTGCCGGCCTTCACCGCGACGACACTGACCGACTTGGACGATGGCCGGATCTCGATCGGCGTCCCGAAGATCACCTCCGCCTTCGGCAGCGTGATCGTCGCCCTCGTCGCGAAGGCGATGCCGCCTTCGGTCGAGACGATGCTCCCCTTGGCGATCGTGTTCTCGGCCCCCGAGTTGTAGCTCTGGAACACGACCTCGCCGGCGGCTTGTTCCTCCTCGACCCGCTTGTCGGTGGAGCTGAACGTGTCCGACGCGGAGACCGGCACGTCCAGGCGCTGAGCGGGGACGAGATTCTCCGCGGCGTTCGGCGAGGTGATGTCCGGGTCCGCCCGGACGACGAGGGCGATCGGGCCGATGCTCTCAGGGCGGGGCGTGACCACGATCTCGGCTGACGGCAGGAAGAGGAACGCCCCGACACCGGCCACGACGAGGACGAGGACGGCGGCGGCGGCCGTGACGAGGATCGGGGCGCCGATCCGTGGCATCGACCGGCTCCTGACGACGGCGATGCGACTGGGGGCCGACGGGATTGCCGACGACGATGGCGACGGAGAACGCGGCAGGGCAGGGCTTGCGACAGCGATCGTCGGAGCCGGTGTCAGGGGCAGCGTCGCCTGCTCGGCCGCGACTTGCTTCGCGGCCTTTCGGCGGGATGTGGCGGCGGAAGCAGCCGGACTCGCGCTGGCAGCGCCCGTGGCGATTGCCGTAGCGGCGGGCACGGCCGCCGCCGCGGATGCTGCTAGCGGCGCCTGTTCGTTGGTCGTCGCGCTCGCGCCGTCGGAGCCCGAACCGCCTGAGGTCCCAGCGGCTGATTCCCACTCCGCGACGCTCGAGAAAACCGGCAGACCGGCCGAGGCCGCGAGAGCCCGCGTCGCAGGATCGGTCGCGACGATCGACAGCCGCCGATTGTTGACCATGGCCTCGCGCGACAGCAGGCGGAAGTTCATTCGCGACGTGGCGATCCGCGAGCCGTACGGCACGACGAGGGCGACCTTCGTGGCCTCGGACCCGCGGATGCGGGCGGCCGCGGAGGTGATTTCGTCGTCGACGTCGAGATAGACGGTGCCGGTCGCCATCGAGGCCAGACTAGACCTTCATCGCCCGGAGGACCCGACGTAGGGCGGCATCGAGCGGATCTTCGGTCGTCTGGAGCTCGATCGCCTGGTAGGCAAGGCCGAGCGGCGTCACGTCCTGCTGGTCGACGAGGAGGTTCGTCGCATCGGAGATCGTCTCGATCTGGTCAGGGGCCATCACGACGACCTCCGGCGGCCGGGCGAACGAGAGGCGCTTCCAGAACCGCTCGCTGGCGATCGCTTCACGGATCTCCGGGAGTCTCGAGCCACCGCCGCAGATGTAGATCCGACTCGGCAGCAGATCGCCGCCGCCGAGCTCCTCCATGACGAGCTCAACTCCCGCTGCCCAGACCTCGACGTCGTCGGCGACGATCTTGGCGATCTCGTCGCGTCGCTCGACGCTGATGCCCCGGGCGTAGTCGACCTTCAGCGATTCGGCACGCGGGAACGGGAGATCGAGCCGATCAGCCAGGGACTTCGTGAAGGCGCGCCCGCCGAGCGCGAACATCCGCGTGCCCTCGATGCCGCCGGATCGGACCAGGGCGACATCGGTCGTCCCGCCGCCCACGTCGACGAACAGGGCACCGGCCTGGCGGATCGACTCGGAGCCGAGGACGCGGGCGACGGCGTACGGCTCGGCCACAACCTCGAGCAGCTCGAGATCCAGCTGCGACGTGACGCTCTGCAGGGCGCCGAGGTGGACGAGCGGGGCGAACGCGTTGAAGATCCCGATCTTCACGTGGCGTCCCTGGAACCCGACCGGGTTCGTCAGCGCGTAGCCGTCGATCGCGGCCCCGACGACGGCGGCGTGGACGAGCCGGACGTCGACATTCGGGAGGCCGGTCTCCCACGTGATCGAGCGCTCGGCCTCCCGGAGGGCTTCACGTTGGACGAAGTCGATGAGCTTCTGGAGCTCGGACTCGCTGATCGGCTGGTCCGGCTTCTTGCGCTCCTGGCTGTGGGTCGTCGTGAAGCCCTTGACGAGCTCGCCGGCGATCCCGACGACGACCTGGGTCGGCCGGAAGCCGGCCATCTCCTCGGCCTCCTGAAGGGCGACCGCGCAGTTGTCGACAACCGCAGCAATGTCGGCGACCGTGCCGGACTGCATGTGGCTGAGGCCCTGGCGCTTCCGCCCGACGCCGCGGACCGTGCCATGGCCGTCGGTGCCGATCTCGAAGACAAGCGCCTTGGCGAACTCGGTCCCGATGTCGAGCGCTGTGCAGATCGCGAGCGACTCGCCGCCGTCCCGCTGGAGGATCTTCCGCCAGAAGGCCATTCAGATCAGTCCGGGATCGGGCAGCCTGCCCAATGCCAAATAGCGCCAGAGTCGGACCATGAACACGATCGCGAAAATCGTCAGCACCTGAGCGTACGAGAACCACGATTGCGCGCCAACGACGTTCGGGCCTTCGCCCACCAACAGCAGCGCCATCGCGAGAAGACTGCCGGCTCCCCCAAGTTGTCCTGCCCAGCCAATCCGCCGCAGCCTGACATCCATCCCCGAGACGATGCCGCCGGCAATGATGAGCCATAGACCGAAGCCGACATTTGCGCTGACGAAGACCGGGACGTCGAGAAGGCTCACATCGGCGCCCGCCAGCGTCAAAGCATTTGACGCGATGACGACGGACGCTCCCAAGCCGCCCGCGGCCAATGCGACCAGAGCGCGGCGCGGTTTCTCTTCTTGAAGCCACCCGTGGATGCCGACGACGGTTGCCAGCTCCGCCAGCGCGCGTATGGCCTCGGACACAAGGAAGGTCGGCCGTGACAGCCGCTCTTCGACTGTTCCAGTGCCCGCCAAGACGGCAGCAATCTGGAGCAGGATTGCGAGCGCGGCGATGAGAGCCGTCCAGCCCGCGACTTTGCGGGATCGTGCGTGGGCGACGATGTTGTCGTCACGAGTCGGGGAAAGCTCCATTCGCTCAGGCGTTCCAATCGGGAACGACGAGGTCGCCGGTCACGAGCCGGGTGCCGAGGACCACGAAGAATGTCGTCGATGCGCCGAGAAGCAACCCGCCCCCGAGCGCCGAGAGCGGATGTCGTTCGTTGCCGGCGGCGAAGCCGTACCCGACGGCGACGAACCCGATGCCTGACCCGATTGCCAGCCAGGCGAGCGCACCCTCCAGGGCTGTATTTCCAGCGAGAAGGCCGCTGGCGATGTACCACAGCCCGATCACCGCTCCACACAGCAGGACCCATTTCTTGGTTTGCTCGTACGTCACCCGCCGGGCGACGAGTAGCGCCTGGAGCGCGGCCACGGCCAGCATCGCGCCGATCCCGATCGCCGCTACGGGCAGGACGACCGTCGTCACCGTCTCGCTCTCGAGCGTCGCTACGAGCAAAGCAACGGGGATCATCGCCAGCATCAGGACGACGCTGCTCGCATCGTTCAGCCGGCCCCACTCCCCGCCTCGCGAGAAGAAGAGGACGAGCGTCACGGCACCAACGACGGTCGCCGCCGCCGCGACGAGCGCACTCCAGCCCGCAGCGACCTCCGGCGTCACGCCGGGCTTCCGACCGTTCGCGTCACCGTGGCTTCGATCGCGGCGAGTGCATCGGGCAGCCCTTCCCGGCGCGAGCCCTTGCCCTGGGCCATTTCGGGTCGACCGCCACCCCGGCCGTCGATCGCGGCGACGGCCTCACGCACGAGGTCTCCCGCCGAGATTCCGCGACCGACGAGGTCGTCGCTGACCGTCACGAAGATCTGCGGCTCGTCCGCGTCCAGGCCGAGGGCGATGACGCCCGAGTCGAACACTCCGCGGACGTCCTTGGCGGCGGCCTTCAGCGCGTCGATCGATTCGTATGGCCCGGCGAAGCTCACGAGGCTCACGCCTGGGGCTACCTCCTGGGAGGCCGCGGCGAGCTCGCCCGGCTTCGGCAGCCCCGCTCCCCCGCCCGCCTTCAGCCGACGCCGCGTCTCGCGGAGTTCGTCCTGGAGCGCCCGGATTCGATCGGGAAGGGCCTCGGCCGACTGGGCACCGGCTGTATCCGTGGCGGCTTCGAGCGTCGCGAGCCGCGCGTCGAGCCAGGCGTCCGCCCCGGCGCCCGTGAGGGCCTCGATCCGGCGCATCCCCGAGCCGATCGACCGCTCGCCGGTGATGACGAAGCCGCCGATCTGGCCGGTCGCGCGGCAATGCGTCCCGCCGCACAGCTCGTGGCTGTAGCCCTCGACCCGGACCGTTCGGACGGTTTCGCCGTACTTCTCGTCGAAGAACGCGTCGGCCCCGGAAGCGATGGCCTCCTGCATCGTCATGAAGCTGGGAGTGACGGTTCGGTCATCGCGGATGACCCGCCGCACCTCCGCCTCGATCGCCGCCAGCTCGTTCCGTTCCAGTCCGCGGTCCAGGGGGAAGTCGAACCGGAGGTAGTCCGGGGTCACGAGCGAGCCCGCCTGGCGTGCGCCCTCCCCGACGACGTTGCGAAGCGCCCGGTGCAGCAGGTGCGTTCCCGTGTGGTTGCGCATGGTGTGGGCGCGCCGCTCAGCGTCGACGACGGCATCAACCGTCTCGCCGACCCGCAGCCGCCCGTGAAGCGTCCCGCGATGGACGATCAGCCCACCGAGCGGCCGCTGGGTGTCGCTTACGGCGAACAACGGCGACCCGCCTCCGGCCTCTCGTAGCTCGCCGCGGTCGCCGATCTGGCCGCCACCCTCCGCATAGAACGGCGTCCGATCGAGCACGACCTCGGCCTCGCCCTGGCCGGTCAGCTCGTCGAACTCGATGCCGTCACGGACGATCGCGACGACCCGGCCCTGCGACTCCGTGCCCTCGTAGCCCAGGAACTGCGTGTCGCCGGCTCGAGCGTGGATCGCTCCGTAGAGAGCCGCCGTCTCGGCCTGCTTCGACAACTCTGCCTTCTTGCCGCTCCTGCTCCGCTCGCGCTGTTCGGCGAGAGCGGACTCGAACCCGTCGCGGTCGACCCGGACCCCGTACTCGGCCGCCAGCTCGACCGTCAGGTCGAACGGGAATCCGAACGTGTCGTGGAGCTTGAAGGCGACGTCGCCCGGCAGGATCGGGGCGTCCGGCGGCAGGTCCTCCGCCCGACGTCCGACCGTCCGCTCGGTGGCCGCGATCCCGGCGAGAGCCTCCTCGAGCAGCTTCGTGCCCGCGTCGAGCGTCCGGCCGAACTGCGCCTCTTCCCGCCCGATCGCCGCAAGGACCTCGTCCCGGCGCTCGAGCAGGTGCGGGTAGGCGTCGGCCATCGTGTCGATGACGACCGTGGCGGTCTCCGCCATGAACGGCTCGCGCCGCCCGAGCAGCCTGCCGTGGCGGACCGCGCGGCGAAGGATCCGGCGAAGGACGTAGCCGCGGCCCTCGTTCGACGGCAGGACGCCGTCAGCGACGAGGAACGTCACGGCCCGGGAGTGGTCCGCGATCACCTGGTAGCTGAAGCGCTCGGCCTCGAAGGCGTCGGGGTCGTGGCCCAGCAGCTCCCGCATCCGGGCGTGGATCGGCTGGAAGATGTCGATGTCGTAGTTCGTCGGGACCTGCTGCAGAACGCTGGCCAGGCGTTCGAGGCCAAGGCCTGTGTCGACACTCGTGAACGGCAGCGGGTGGCGGCCGTCCGGCCGCTGGTCGAATTCCATGAAGACCAGATTCCAGATCTCCAGCCAGCGGGGGCACGTCTCGCTGTGGTCAGGTATGCAGTGCGGCCCCTCCGAGAATTGCTCGCCGCGGTCGAAGTGGATCTCGCTGCACGGCCCGCACGGGCCCGTCTCGGCCATCCGCCAGAAGTTCTTGTCGTCGCCGGCGTCGACGTTGCCCCACTTCGCCATCCGCTCCGGGGGCAGCCCGATCTCGTCGCGCCAGACGTTCCAGGCGACCTCGTCATCGGTGTAGGTCGTCGCGGCCAGCCGTTCCGGCGGGATTCCGAGATCCGTGGTCAGGAAACCCCACGCCCACTGGATCGCGTCGCGCTTGAAGTAGTCGCCGAAGCTCCAGTTGCCGAGCATCTCGAACAACGTGTGATGGCGCGGCGTCCTGCCGACCTCCTCGAAATCGTTGTGCTTGCCGGCGACCCGCAGGACGCGCTGGTAGTCGGCCGCCCGGTTGTACGAGCGCTTCTCGGCGCCGGTGAAGACATCCTTGAACTGGACCATGCCCGAGTTCGTGAAGAGGAGCGTCTGGTCACCCGCCGGAACGAGGCTCGCGCTGGGCACGATCGTGTGACCGCGTTCCTCGAAATACTCGAGAAACCGCCTGCGGATCTCGGCCGAGGACAGCGGCTTGATCCTTGCGTCGTGGGTGACGGGCGGACTCGGCATCGGCCGCAATGGTACCGAACGGGCGATCTACGGACCGGGGCGTCTCCGGCCGACCGGGCCGATCGTTCCACCGCGCCTGCTACAGTCCGGCCACGACCGTCCCTGGGAGCTCCGATGCCCGTCGTCGCGAACGTTCTCGTCCTGGCCGTGGCCGCGATCCACGTCTACATCCTCGTCCTCGAGATGTTCCTGTGGCGGACCGAGCGGGGTCGCCGGTCGTTCGGCACCGACCAGGCATTCGCCGACCAGTCCGCGACGCTCGCCGCGAACCAGGGCCTCTACAACGGGATCCTGGCCGCGGGCCTCGCCTGGGGCGTGATCGCGCCTGATCCCGTGGGTTTCCAGGTGAAGCTGTTCTTCCTCGCGGCGGTTGCCATCGCCGGCATCTACGGCGCGGCGACCGTCAATCGGCGGATCCTGTTCGTCCAGACCGTGCCCGCGGTCATCGCCCTCGCCGCGGTGCTGCTCGCGCGCTAGGCCCTGCCGCGGCCGATCAGGTGACCGGAAGAAGCTCCACCAGGGACACCGACGGCATCGGCAGGTTGAAGTCGAACGTGAGCCGGCCGTCGCCGGCGACCGAAACCTCGTGCTCAGGCTCGAGCTCGTCGAGCTTGTCGGCGGCCCGCAGGCGCTCCCACGCGGCTTTGTCGGGCCAGTCGCCGCCGCTCTCCCAGTGCGCTGCGATGTTCGAGTGGCTCGCGTCGACCCGGCGGTGCCGTACTCCGAATGGCACCCGGCGCAAGCCCCTCGACGGTGAGCTGGATCGTCGCGATCGAGGAGGCTGTCGCCGTCGGCCTTCGTCTGATCGATCGTCCCGTTCCAGAGCGCGATCGCAACGCGACCGTCGGCGTCGCGTCGAGGCCCACGCCTCGACGAGCCCGCCGGCCCCATCGCCGTCCATCGTCGGCCGGCAGCTCCCGCTCGCCCAGCATCTCGAGGACACGCGATCGCCCAGAAACGGGGCTTGCGCAGGTTGCCGATCGTCAGCAGGCCGAAACCGCCATGGAAGAGTCGCTCGGGCTACGCCGAGCTCGACGAAGTGGTCCGAGGCGACCCAGTAGGCAAGCGACTCGAGGCGACCGGCGGCCGAGCGCATGCCGCGGGCAACGAGCGGCGCGGCCCAGACGCTGTCGTTGATCGGCGAGCCGTGGGTCGGCGAGACGCCCCACTCGGTCCACCACAACGGGATGTCCGGCTCGTCCGAAACGCGAGCGGCGATCGGGCGGAGGTCGAGCGGTGGGAGGCCGTACGTGTGGGTCGAGAGGAAGTCGAGCGGCACGTCGGCCTCCGCGACGTGAGTCCAGGAGGTCGTCGACCCAGCCGACGGCCGCGGTCGCCGGACCGCCGACCCGCAACGTCGGATCGACCGACCTGACCGCCCGGACCGATCGCGTCGTACAGGTCGAAGTAGGCGGCCTCGTCCGCCGACCAGAAGACCCGCAGGTTCGGTTCGTTCCAGACCTCGAACGCCCAGCTCCGCACCTCGTCCTGGCCGAACCGGTCGATGAGGTGCGCGGACGAGCCGGCGACGAGCGTCCGACCAGCGCCCCATGTCGCGCGGCGGCGAGATGATCCCGACGTAGTCGAAGACGGACTGCGTCCGGGTCCGACGGCGAGATCCCGGGGCATGAACGACAGCTCGATGACCGGCCGCAGCCCGGTGGCGAGCAGCCGATCGAGAACGGCGTCGACCCGCTCGAAATCGTGGATCGGCTGGCCGTCACGCTCGCGGTAGACGCCGAGGACTGTCGTGGAAGATCGCGTGGGCGCGGACCATCTGCGGCCCCGAGCTCGCGCGCGGACGATCCGGAACGCCTCGGTCAGCTCGTCGCCGACGTGATGGCCGCCCGGCCCCTCGCCTCGGAGCAGGAGGGCGAGATGCTCGGAGCCGATGATCGGGCGCCACGGACGCTCGACGGGCCCGCCGTCGGCAGCCGGCATCGACCTGCGACGCTCACCGCGGCATCGGCCGCCCGCCGTGGCCGCGAGCCCTCGGCCGGCGCCGACAACGGCCCGACCGGCGCGTCGATCGATGGCAGGGCCGGCGACCGCGTACCAGGCGACGGTCCCGGGCGTCGCCGGTCGTGTCGACGTACGGGCGGATGAGGGACGGCAAGCAGATCCCCGGCCCGGTGATCGATCGCGTGCCACGGCCCATCCGCGCTCGGCCGCGCGATGGACGAGATAGCCGGCGGCGCCCGTCGACCGGGCCGCCAGTCGACGGTCACCTGTCCGCGGCCGGACCTCGCCACGACGCCGTCGGGCGCCGGTAGCGTCGACGGCGGGCGCCGGGCCGGTTACGTTCTGCCTGGGCCCCGGCCTCCTCGAACCAGGCGATCCTGGCCGACGCGGCGCTCGGACGTCACGCAGTGGAGGCCGGTCGGCCGCGGCGCGCGGCCCGGCGTTGAACGTTTCCATCCCGATGATCGGCTGGAGCACCTTGCGGACGGCCTTGGTCGCGAAGGCGTCACGCAGGACGTCGCCGGCAAGGGCGTTGCCGATCGCGGCCATGATGATCCCCTGGTCGAGCGACAGGTAGAAGTTGGAGACCGTCCCGGTATCCACGTTGACCGAGTCGCGGAAGCCCCACTTGTCGTAGATGGCGAAGTCCGACTCGAGGTTGGCGAGGTTGTCCAACACCATGTCGGGCGCCCAGCGCAGGGCGAGGAACGCCGCGTGCGGGGTGACGACGCCGTCGGTGTAGGCGGATGGCGGCGGATCGGGCTGCGGTACGCGGCCGGGCAGTCGCTCGAAGCCGCGGTCGACGAGGGTGTTGTCCTCGTTCGACGCGTAGCCGCTCGGGGTTCATGCCCGATCGCGTCGACGCCGTACTCGCGGTAGCCGCCTTCGGGGATGTTCGCCGGCGAGAAGCCCCAGTAGCCGTACTCGGCCTCGACGAGGCCGTGGTGGATCTGGGCGGCGACCGTCAGCGGGTGGTTGACCGCCCAGCTCCGCGGGCCCCACTGCTCTTCGGGAACGAACAGCGGCCGGCATGAGCGCCTCGAACATGCTGCCGCCCCAGCCCGGGCACGACGCGGAAGTCCTCGTACGGGTAGGCGCCCTCGAAGACGTTGACCCCGAGGTACGTCCGCGTGAAGCCGACCGGCCTCGTCTCGTGCCAGTTCCAGTCGCAGGTGTCCGGGAAGGTCCGCCAGGCGCCGAAGTACTCCTTGCGCCGGCAGCTCGCCCGTGGCGATCCCGATGTAACTGGCGATCCGGCTCTCGCTGACGATCGTGTCGTAGCAGCACGGCGACGGCCCCGGTGCTCGGGCGCGTAGTGGAACGGCGATCCGGTTGACGTCGGGCCGGTAGTAGAACCCGAAGTCCATGCTGTCGAACAGGGCTCCGGGCGCGCTCTGCGACCTCGGGAACGGTGTTGGCGACGACCTGCATGGCGGTCGCGAGCCAGCCGTTGTCGACGGACGACAGGATCGGCGACGAGCGGGTCGCCGGTCGGCGGCCAGACGGTGAGCTTCGCGCCGGTCGTGGTGGTCGTACCAGTTGAAGAACTGGCCGCTCGGCTCGATGTCGCTCCATCGTCTCGAGCGACTCGAGCGTCTCGTCCAGCCGGGCGACCGCCTCGTCATGATCGATGATCCCGAGACGCTCGGCGACGACCGTGCTCCACATGTACGCGCCGATGTTCGTCGTCGACGTCTGGACGCTCGCGGTGCCGTCGGCGCGCAGGCTGTCGGCCGGCAGCCCGGTCTCCTCGTCGGTCATCGCCACGAACGCTGCCCAAGTGTCGCTCGGCGTAGCCCGAGGAGCGTTGCGCGCTGGGCCGGCGGTCAGGCCGCCCGAGCCGGCGGCGAAGGCCGTCGCCGGCGAGGACGCGCGGCTGCGATGACGAGCGCGCTGAGGGCCGCGGTCAGGCGGCATGGAGATCTCCGGCGTTGGCGCATGTCGAAACCTCGGCGGCGATCAGCCCTTCAGGCCGGTCGTTGCAATGCCTTCGGTGATCCAGCGCTGGAACAGGACGAAGATGATCAGGACGGGCACGACGAGGACGACTGAGCCGGCCATGAGCATCCCGTGGTCGGCCTGGTATTGGCCGGTGGCGAACGTCGCCAGGGCGACAGGCAGCGTGTACATGTTGGGTTCCTGGGCCATCACCAGCGGATAGAGGAAGCTGTTCCAGCTGCCGAGGAACGTCAGGATCCCGAGCGTCGCCAGGACAGGCGCCGTGATCGGAAGGACGACCTGCCAGAAGATCCGCCAACTCGTTCGCCCCGTCGATCCGGGCCGCCTCGATGGAGCTCGTCCGGGATGCCGTAGCATGAACTGACGGGTGAGGAAGACCCCGAACGGCCCGACGAGGAACGGCAGGATCAGGCCCGGGTAGGTGTTCACGAGCCCGAGGTTTCGCATGAGGACGAAGTTCGGGATCAGCGTGATCCCGGCCGGGACCATGAGCGTCGCGAGGACGAGCCCCATGATCAATCGCTTGCCCCGCCATTGGAGCTTGGCGAGCGCGTAACCGAGCATCGGGCAGAAGAGGACGTTGCCGACGGTCACGACTAGCGCGACCACCGACGAGTTGAAGAAGAACCGCGGGAAGTCGAGCTGACTGGAAGAGCCGTTCGTAGTTGTCGGTCGTGGGAACGTTCGGCAGGAAGTTGGGCGGGCTGAGGAGGAATTCGGCCTTGGGCTTGAACGAGCCCAGCAGCATCCACAGGAACGGCCCGACCATGAGCAGGATCCCGACGATCAGCAGCAGAGTAGATCCACCACACGCGCGAAGAGCGCCTGCCAGCATCGCCGCCGCGGGATCGGCGCGGCTCGGTTTCGCCTGAATCGCCGTCACCGCGGGACCTCCATCACGTCTCGCTCCGGAGGAACCTGAACTGGAGGAAGGCCACGATCGCGACGATGACGAAGAGGACGTAGGCGATCGCCGAGGCGTAGCCCTGGTGGAAGAACTCGAACCCCTGCTGGTACATGTACATCGTCACCGAGAGGGTTGCGTCGAGCGGACCACCGTCGGTCATCACGAACGGCTCCTCGAGCAGCTGGAGGTAGCCGATCGTCGTGATCACGACCATGAAGAGGATCGTCGGGCGGAGCATCGGCAGGGTCACATAGCGAAAGGCCTGCCAGCGCCCGGCCCCGTCGATCGACGCGGCCTCATAGAGCGACACCGGGATCGCCTGCAGCCCGGCGACGAAGACGACCATCGCGAATCCGAGATTTCGCCAGACGGCCATCGCGATGATCGATGGCATCGCGAGCGTCGGACTCGCGAGCCACGCTCGGGCCATTGATCCCGATGTTCTGAAGCAGCATGTTGACCAGGCCAACATCCGGGTTGAGCAGGAACCGCCAGACGACCGCGATCGCCACGATGCTCGTGATCACCGGCAGGTAGTAGCCCACCCGGAAGGCGGTCCGGAATCTCGTGATTCCGCGGCTGAGCGCGCTCGCGATCAGCAGGCCGAGCACGAGGGTGAGCGGCACACCCACCACGACGAAGTAGACCGTGTTTCCGAGGGACTTCCAGAACTTCGGATCGGCCAGGAGGTCGATGTAGTTCTGGGGCCCGATGAATGTCGTCCCGATCGGATTCTGGAGGTCGCTCAGGCCGAAGCTCGTGAAGCTCAAGACGAGGGCGGCGAGGATCGGCAGCGCCAGAAAGACGCCGAACAGGATGACAAACGGGGCGGCGAACGCCCAGCCCGTCAGGTCATCACGCCAGCCGTGGCGTGGGGCGGCCGGGGCGCTGCCCCGGTCCGCTACTTCACGCCGGACGAGCGCTGGAGCCGTCATCTCAGGTCGTCCCGATCGACTCAGTTCGTCCCGATCGACTCCGCCTTCTGTTGCATCTCATCCGCGGCGGCCTGCGGGTCGAGATTGCCGGTCGTCATCTTCTCCAGGGCGTCGTTGATCGCGGACGAGAGCTCACTCCAGGTCGCGCTGACCGGCTGGGCCTTCGTGTCCTTGAGCTGCTCCCCGAACTTCGCGACGTTCGGGTCCGTCTTGACGGCCGACTCCTCCCAGCCCGACTGGACGGCGGGGAGGTCGCTCGAGGTCGTGTACCACAGCGCCTGCGTCTTCGGGTCGGAGGTGAACTTGACGAACGCCCATGCGGCGTCCTTGTTCTGCGAGTTCTTGAAGACGACGAGGTTGCTGCCGCCAAGGAACGAGGTCCCTGAAGCCTGCTTCGGCATGGGCGCGATCGCCCACTTATCCTCGAAGCCCGCACCGCCGGCTTCCTTGACGCCGGTGAGATGCCACGGCCCCGAGAAGAACATGGGGGTGTCGCCCGTGACGAATGGGGTTGCCGGGTCCGTACCCTCGGGGACGGTCGTCGGGGTCAGGCCCTCCTCGAAGAACGAGTTGTAGAACGTCAGCGCTTCGACTGCCTGGGGGCTGTTGAGTGTCGGCTTGCCGCTCGCATCGACGACGTCACCGCCGTTCGACCAGAGGAACGGGAAGTACTCCTGCCAGTTCTTCGTTCCGAGTCCGATCCCGTACTTCGAGCCGCCCTGTTCCTTCATCGCCTTCGCGGTTGCCTTCAGGTCATCCCATGTCGCCGGCGGCGAGGTGATGCCGGCCTTCTCGGCGATGTCGGTCCGGTAGTACAGGAGTCGGGTCTCGACGTACCAGGGCACGCCGGACACCACGCCGTCGATGATGTTCGTATTCCACGCGCTCTCGAAATAGGCGCTTGGATCGATGTCCGCCGGGGCGGGTTCGAAGGCGCCGGTCGCCCCGAACTGGCCCATCATGTCCGTCCCCATCTGGCTGACGTCCGGCGTCGTGTTGCCGGCGATGGCCGTCTGGAGCTTCGCGACCGCCTGGCCCCAATCGACGGGCGTCACGTTGACCTTGACGCCCGGGTTCGCCGCCATGAATGCGTCCGCGAGGGCGCCGAGCTTGGTCCCCTCGGCACCCATCGCCCAGACAGTCAGCTCGCCGCTGAGGTCGCCGGCCGGGCTGCCGGCGGTAGACGCAGCCGGCTGGCTGCCGCCAGCGGCCGGTGACCCGCTCGCCCCGACAGCTCCACTCCCCTTGTTCGTGCCGCACGCCGCGACGCCAAAGATCAGAACGAACGCGACGAACAGAACCGCCGCGCGTGAGGCGTATCGCATCTGGGACTCCTCCATCGGCCAGAGACAGCGATCCGCGGCCTCGCCGACACCCGACGGTACTCGGGTCATCGGGCGCGACGAGAGGGGGTAATTGCGGTTCCGACTTGCAGGGGCGTTTCAGATGCGTTACAGCGACGGGCCATGCCGCAGCTACATCCTGGGCGAGTTCACCGACGCGTCGATCACGCTCCTCAGCCTGGGCCGAGCTCGGGCCGACCTGCCGGCGCCTCTGCCAGATCGTCGAGCCGGCGATTGCGGCGCCGACGAGCGCTCCCAGGATCAGGCCCCGGGCGAACGTGGTCGCGCGCTGATCGTCGCCGGTCACGGCCTCGGCCGCCTGGCTGAGGCGTGCGATGAGGGAATCGTTGTCGCTCACGGGCCTGCCTTTCGGCGTGTCGGGCCGAGGATCGCGACGATCGAGACGAACGCGATCCCGACCCATGCCACCACAGATGCCGGTATGAGTCGGAAGTCGCCGATCCGGAGGATGTCGATCCCGAGACGGGCCCCGACTGCGTCGCCCGCCCACGCCCCGAGAACCGCGGCGACGAGGAGGAGCGGCAGCTGGCCGCCCGCAGAGCCGCGGACGAGGACGTACAGGCTGGTGTGAAAGATGCCGACGAGGAGAGCGAGGATCGGCGCGGGGCCGATCATCAGGCGCTTGCCCGCAACTCGGGCGCATCGGCGCCGGGGCGGGCGATCCGGCCACCACCGAGGACGATCTCGCCGTCGTACAGGACGCACGCCTGGCCGGGCGCGGCGGCCCAGACGGGCTCGTCGGTCTCGACGACCCAGCGACCGCCGCGGGCCGGTTCGGCCGGTGAGGCGGGGCGGATCGTGGCGGGGATCGGGGTCGCTCGGTGGCGGATCCGGGCCTCGGCGCGGAAGGTTCCGTCGGGAGCGGCCGGCGGGCCACCGGCAACGAAGCTGACTCGCTCGAGAGGAATCGTCGTTGTCTCGAGATCTTCTCGGCGGCCGAGCTGGATCGTGTTGCTGAGCGGATCGATGCGGCTGACGTAGCGCGGCTCGCCGAGCGCGACTCCGAGCCCCTGCCGCTGGCCGACCGTGTAGGCCGCCGATCCACGATGCTCCCCCACCCTGTCGCCGCCGACATCGAGCAGAGGCCCCGGCTCGGGCCGCCAGCCGGCTCGGTCGCGAAGCGCCTCGCGATAGTCGCCGCCGGGGACGAAGCAGATCTCCTGGCTCTCGGGCTTGTCGGCCGTCACGAGGTCGAGGGAGCGGGCGACCGATCGGACCTCCGGCTTCGTCAGCTCGCCCAGCGGGAATCGAGCGTGCTCAAGCTGGTCCTGGCGGAGCCCGTACAGGAAGTACGTCTGGTCCTTGTCGGCATCGCGGGCGCGGGCCAGGTGGACCGTGCCGTCGTCGCCGACGACCCGCCGCGCGTAGTGGCCGGTCGCCACCGCATCGCAGTCGTAGAGGTGGCGAGCCCGACCCAGCAGGGCCCCGAACTTGACGTACGTGTTGCAGTCGACGCAGGGACTCGGCGTCCGGCCGTCGAGGTACGCGTCGAGGAACGGCTGGAGCACCCCGGCATCGAACTCGCGCTCGAGGTTCATGACGTAGAACGGGATCCCGAGCTGACCGGCGACCCGCCGCGCGTCGTCCGCCGCGTCCAGCGAGCAGCAGCTCTTCTTGAACTCCGAGTACGAATCCGCGACGTCGTGGAGGCGCATCCAGACGCCGACGACGTCGTGGCCCTGCTCTTTGACGAGCGCGGCCGCGACCGAGGAATCCACGCCCCCCGACATCGCCACGAGGATCCGGCTCACACGCCCACGCCCTGGCCGAGCGGATCGGCCGCGACGGCCGCCGATCCCTGCCGCATCGACGCGATGACGCGCGGCACGACCTCGCAGGCCGTGTCGATCTCGGCGTCGGTCGTCGTCCGGCCGAGGGACAGGCGCAGCGCCCCGCGCGCCTCCTCGTCCGGGTAGCCCATCGCCGACAGGACGTGCGAGACCTCGGTCGAACCCGTCGTGCAGGCCGAGCCGACCGAACAGGCGATCCCCTCGAGGTCGAGCGACAGAGTCACCGACGCGCCGTCGGTGTCCCGGGCGATGATCGAGAGGAGGCCCGGCAGGCGCTCCTTCGGATGGCCCGTCAGCTCGGCGCCCTCGACCGCGAGCACGGCCTGCTTGAGCCGATCGCGCTGGCGGCGGAGGCGCTTGACGGTTTCCGGTCGCTCCTCGCACGAGAGCTCATAGGCCGCCGCAAGTCCCACGGCGCCGGCGACGTTCTCCGTTCCCGCGCGGCGGTGCCGCTCCTGCTCGCCGCCCTGCTGCTGGGCGAGGATGTGCGTGCCGTGACGGAGGTAGAGGACCCCGACGCCCTTCGGGCCTTCGAACTTGTGGGCGGCGATCGAGAGCATGTCCACGCCCAGCGCTTCGACGTCGAGGTCGATGTACGGCGCGCCCTGGACGGCGTCGACGGCCATGAGGACGCCCTTGTGGGTATGCACCCGGCGGGCGATCTCGGCGATGCGCTGGACGGTCCCTACCTCGTTGTTCGCGAGCATCACCGAGACGAGGATCGTCTTGTCGGTGATCGCCGCGTCCAGCTCGTTCGGGTCGATCCGCCCGTACCGGTCGACCGCCACCTCGACGACCTCGAAACCGAACCGCTCGAGGTACTTGAGGGTGTGGCTGACCGCGTGGTGCTCCACCGGCGACGTCACGATCCGGTGGCCGCGAGCCTTGCCCGCCCAGGCGGCGCCCTTGATCGCGAGGTTGTTGGCCTCGGTGCCACCCGACGTGAAGATGATCTCGCGCGGTTCGGCGTGGAGGCGGGTCGCGACACGCTCGTGGGCCTCGTCGAGGGCTGCCCGGGCCTTGCGACCGAACGCGTGCGCGGACGACGGATTCCCGAACTGCTCGGTCAGGAACGGGAGCATCGCGTCGAGCGCTTCGCGGCGCAGCGGCGTCGTGGCGGCGTGATCGAGGTAGATCGCCATGGGCCGCGATTGTACGCCGCGTCGCTCCGCACGCCGCCGATCAGCTCGTTGTCGGCCCTCGACTGTTATGCCGATGACAGGCGCCCGCAATGCCTCCCTGCTGGGCGGGCACCCGACGGCAACCCGTCGTCGCGGAGACTTTGCGTTGAACCGATCCCTCGCAGCCGGTGAGCGGCGCGAGCATCACCCGGACGGCCGTTAGGCTGTCCGGGTGTCTTTGTCCGTGCCGCGGATCGTCGCCCAGACCGCTCGTCTGACGCTCCGCGAGCTCACGCTCAACGACGTCGACGCGCTCCTGGAGGTCCTCGGGCGACCCGATCGCGATGGAGCACTATCCGGCGCCGAAGTCACGCGCCGAGACCGAGGGCTGGATCGCCTGGGCCCGGGACAGCTATGAACTGCAACGGGTTCGGGCTGTGGGCGGTCGAGCGGACCGCCGACGGCGCGTTCCTCGGCGACTGTGGCCCGATGCTCCAGCCGGTCGAGGGCGAACTCGTGCCGGAGATCGGCTATCACATGGTCCGGCGCGAGTGGGGCCGCGGCTACGCGACCGAGGCCGCCACCGCCTGCCGGGAGCTGGTCCTCGGCGAGCTCGGGTTCGGGCGGGTCGTGTCGATCGTCGCCCCGGAGAACCTCGCCTCGCGCCGCGTCGCCGAGAAGGTCCACGACACGATGCGCGAATTCACCTGGGAGAAGAGCGGCCGCCCGATGTGCCTGTTCGAGTCGCGCCGGCCGCCGGCGTTGCCGCTGGGATAACCATGCGCGGTCGATGCGCCGCTTGTCGGCGCTTGGTCCGGCTGGCGGACCAAAGGGCCAACGACGGCGGGCTCGCCGGTCGGTCGGTCCGGCTGGCGGACCAACGGGCGTACGGAGCGACGGCTCGCCGGTCGGTTGGTCCGGCCGGCGGACCAACGGGCCAACGGCGGCGGGCTCGCCGGTCGGTTGGTCCGGCTGGCGGACCAAACGGGGAAACGGGGGCCCGGGCGGCGGCGGAGTCCTAGGCCTCGACGGCTCGGCTCAGGTCCTCCTGGCGGCCCTTCTCGCGGCGGCGGTCGTGCTCCGACAGCGCCCGCTTCCGGAGCCGGATGGAGGCCGGCGTGATCTCGACCAGCTCGTCGGCCGCGATGAACTCCAGCGCCGACTCGAGGGTGAGTGGCCGCGGCGGCGTGAGGCGCAGCGACTCGTCATGGGAGTGGGTCCGGATGTTCGTCAGCTGCTTGGTCTTCGTCGCGTTGACGTTCATGTCGCCCGATCGCGAGCACTCGCCGACGATCATCCCCTCGTAGACCTCGACCCCCGCCCCGATGAACAGCTCGCCTCGCTCCTCGAGGTTGAACAGCCCGTACGCGTTGGACGTTCCGCTGCGATCCGCGACGAGGACGCCGTTCGTCCGATGCGTCACGTCGCCGGCCCACGGCCCGTAGCCCTCGCCGATCTGGTGGAGCAGCGCCGTCCCACGGGTGTCGGTCAGGAGCTGGCCGCGGTAGCCGATGAGCCCGCGGACCGGCAGCACGAACTCCATCCGGACGCGCCCGTCCGTATCGGTCGTCATCTGCTCGAGGCGGCCCTTGCGGTCGGCGAGCGCCTCCTGGACCGCGCCGATGTAGTCCGGCGGGATGTCGATCGTGATCCGCTCGTACGGCTCCTGGGTCTGGCCATCGACGGTCCGCAACAGCACCTCCGGGCGAGAGGCGGTGATTTCGAACCCCTCGCGCCGCATCTGCTCGAGGAGCACGGCGAGCTGGAGCTCGCCCCGGCCGCGGACCTCGAACGTGTCGCCGCTCTCGGTCGGGCGGACCTCGATCGAGACGTTGCCGAGCGTCTCGCGGTCGAGCCGGGCCTTGATCTGGCGCGACGTCACGTACTTGCCTTCGCGCCCCGAGAGCGGCGAGGTGTTCACCCCGAACGTCATGCTGAGCGTCGGGGCGTCCACGTCGAGGCGCGGCAGGGGCCGTGGGTCGGCCGGATCGGTCAGCGTGTCGCCGATCGTCACCTCCGGGCAGCCCCGCCACCGACACGATGTCGCCGGGTCCCGCCTCGGCGATGTCGATCCGCTCGATGCCGTGGGCCGTCTGGAGCGACGGTCACCGTGCCGTTGAGGGTGACGATCCGGCCCGGCTCGACGGTGCCGGCGGTGTCGTCGGCCTCCTCGCGCTGGACCATGATCCGCTGGCCGGTCCGGATCGTCCCGTTCCAGATCCGCCCGACCGCCATCCGCCCGACGTACTCGTTGGCCGACAGGTTCGTCACGAGCAGCTGGAGCGGGTGATCCGGGGTGTACGACGGCGGCGGCGTGACCTCGACGAGGATGTCGAGGAGCGGCCGGAGGTCGGAGCCGGGCTCATCGAGCTTCCTGGTCGCCGTCCCGAGCTTGGCGTTCGTGTAGACGACCGGGAACTCGATCTGATGCTCGTCGGCCCCCAGGTCCATGAACAGCTCGTAGACCTCGTCGAGGACCTCGGCGCGCGCGGGCGTCGGATCGGTCGATCTTGTTGAGGGCGACGACGACCGGCAGCCGCCGGGCCATGGCCTTCTGAAGGACGTAGCGGGTCTGGGGCAGCGGCCCCTCCGCGGCGTCAACGAGGAGCAGGACCGAGTCGACCATGAGCAGCGACCGTTCGACCTCGCCGCCGAAGTCGGCGTGGCCCGGCGTGTCGACGATGTTCAGCCGGACGTCGCCGTGGTCGACGGTCGTCTGCTTGGCGAGGATCGTGATCCCCTTCTCGCGCTCGAGGTCGCCCGAATCCATCACCCGATCGACCACGGCCTCGTTCGAGCGGAAGGTCCCCGTCTGGCGGAGCATCGCGTCGACGAGCGTCGTCTTGCCGTGGTCCACGTGAGCGACGATGGCGATGTTCCGCAGATCGCTGCGGATCGCGAGGTTCGGGGCGGTGGGCACGGGCGGGCGGTTCTCCAAGGCTATCGGGTCGGCCATTCTCGCATGGATGTCGAGGCGCCTCCCCTGGCCTTACCCGCCGGCTGCTAGCATCGACTCGTGACCGTCGCCGCGATCATCCTCGCCGCAAGTCCCGAATCGGCGCTCGCCGACGCCGACGGGATGCCGTCGGTTCGCCGGATCGCCGACGTCGCGTGGTCCGGCGGCGCGACACCGATCATCGTCGTCGCCCACGACCCGGAGGGCGCGGTCGCGACGGCCCTCGCCGGCAGCCCCGTGACCCTCGCGGAGCCGGCGCCGATGGAGATGGGCCCGGCCGGCCAGATGGTCCGCGGCATCGAGGTCGCGCTCGAGAGCCGTCCGCGAGACGAGCGGCGCCTTCATCTGGCCGTCGCGGATGGCGTGGGTCGGCCCTGAGACCGTGACCTCCATGATCGAGGCGCACGGGCCGGCTGCGGGTTCGCTCCTGACGCCCACGTTCGACGGTCGAGCGGGGCTGGCCGGTCCTGTTGCCGCTCGAGGCCCTGCCGGCGCTGCGGGCCGTCGCGCCGGACCGGCATGCCCCCGACGATCCGCGGACGATCTCGTCGCCGCCGGCGTGCCCCAACGCCTCATCGCCCTCGGCGACCCGGGCACGACCCACGATCGCGAGACGCCGCGCGCCGAGCTGCCGCCGTACGACGGTCCGTCAGAGCCCGCCGGCGGCCACGTCCACGAGTGGGGCGCGATGATGGCCGACGAGCCCGACGACGGCCCGCTCGAGGGCCCGGCCCTCGCGCCGTACGGCCAGGCGGCCGCGCCCGACTCCGACCAGCCCGGCTAGGGCTCCCGGGCCGCCGCGACCCGCGATCGGGCCCGTTGCCTTGCCGCCGGGCGGCCGCCGAGCGTCGCGACCGCGATCCCGCCGACCACGAGTCCAACTCCCGCGAGCTGGGTCGGCGACGGCGCTTCGCCGAGCAGGACCATCGACAGGCCGACAGTTGCGACCGGCTGCGAGAGCAGGATCATCGAGGTGAGGACGGCCGGCAGCCGTGGCAGCGAGATCGAGATCAGGAGATAGCCGGCCGACTGCGACGTCAGCCCGAGCAGAGCGAGCCAGCCGAGGCTGGCCGGCGAAGGCAGGACGTCCAGGTCGGCGGTCACGAGCCCGAAGATCGCGGCGGTCGCCGCGGTCGAGGCCGTCGCGATCGCAACCGGTCCGGCCGGGCGGCGCAGGTCCGCGCCGCCGTGGCGGATCACGATGAGGTAGCCCGCGTAGCAGAGAGCCGTCCCGAAGCCGAGGACGACGCCCAGCACGGGATTGCTGCCGTACGCATTGCCGCCCAGGCCGGCGATCAGGGCCACGCCGGCGAGGACGATCGGCAGCGCCAGCAGCACTGACCGGCTCGGCCGCTCGCCGAACAGCGCCCACGCCACGAGGCCGACGACGAGGACCTGGAGGTTACCGAGGACCGTCGCGAGGCCGGCCCCGACGTACTCGATCGCGTGGTGCCACGTCGTGAGGTCGCCGGCGAAGAACACCCCCGCGATCGAGCGCGAGCCCGATGGTTCGGGCCGGCAGCGGACCGAAGCGACGCCGCTCCAGGTACGCGACGGCGACGAGCACCGGCAGCCCGAAGAGGCAGCGGAATACGGTTCCGGTCGTCGGCGTAACTTCGGCCCAGCGGTAGAAGATGCCCGAGAACGCGATGCACATCGCGCCGAGCAGGGCCGCGAGCCGGGGCCGGTTCGCGATCGCCTCGAGGGGCCCGGGCAGGGCCGTGGTCGCGAGCGGTCTGGAGCTGTCCGGAAGCGCCCGTCACGCCCCCGGGTTCCGGGGCCGGCGCTCCGACGAAGCCGAGACCGAGCTCGGCGAGTTGCTCGGGGTCGGGTGGCGACGGGGCGTCGAGCATGAGGTCCGCTCCCGACTGCGTCTTCGGGAAGGCCATCACCTCGCGGATGTTCGTCTGGCGCGAGAAGAGCGCGGCCCAGCGGTCGATCCCGATCGCGATGCCGCCGTGCGGCGGCGGGCCGTAGTCGAAGGCCTCGAGCACCGCCCCGAACCGCTCCCGCATCTGCTCGAGGCTGTAGCCCTGCAGCCCGAAGCTCCGCTCGAGGAGGTCACGGCGCCAGATCCTGATCGAGCCACCGCCCAGCTCCCAGCCGTTCAGCACGACGTCGTACTGCATGGCGCGGGCACGGCCGGCGGGATCGTCCGGGCTCGGTGTCGCCGGATCGCCGGAGGCCGTGACGAGCAGGTCCTCGTCGTCAGGGACCACGCCGCTGAACGGGTTGTGCGTCGCGTCCCAGCGGCCACCATCGGGATCCCACTTGTACATCGGGAAGCGGTGGACCCAGCAATAGGCGAGGACGTCGGGATCCGCGAGCCCGAGCCGCCCGCCGAGCTCAACCCGGAGCCGGCCGAGGACCTCCGCCACGACGTCCGCCTTGTCGGCGACGACGAGGATGAGATCGCCCTCGTTGGCGCCCGTTTCGTCGACGATCGAGCGCGTCAGCTCCTCCGACAGGAACTTCGCGATAGGGCCCTTGATCTCGCCGCCGGCCTCGAGGGCGAGATACGCCAGGCCCTTCGCACCGAACCGCTTCGCTCGCTCGGTCAGCTCGTCGACCTCGCGCCGCGTCGCGCCGGCCATGCCCGGGGCGACGATCGCCTTGACCCGGCCGCCCGACGCCAAGGTCTCGTCGAACACCCGGAAGCCGGAGGCCGGCGCACCGCTCGGATCGACGAGGCGCGGCCCGAGATCCACGAGCTCCATCCCGAAGCGGATGTCGGGCTTGTCCGAGCCGAACCGGTCCATCGCCTCGTCGTACGTGAAGCGCGGAAACGGATCGTCGCGGATCGGCCGGTCGGGAACGGTCGCCCGCGAGACCTCGATGATCATCCGCTCGACGAAGTCCATGACCGCGCCTTCGTCGACGAAGCTCATCTCGAGGTCGAGCTGGGTGAATTCGGGCTGGCGGTCGCCGCGGAGGTCCTCGTCCCGAAGGCACCGCGCGATCTGGAAGTAGCGGTCGATGCCCGCGACCATGAGGATCTGCTTGAGCTGCTGCGGGCTCTGGGGCAGCGCGTAGACGGTGCCGGGCTGGAGCCGGCTCGGGACGATGAAGTCCCGGGCGCCTTCTGGCGTGCTCTTGATGAGCAGCGGTGTCTCGACCTCGACGAACTCGTTGGCGTGGTGGACCTCGCGGATGGCCTGGACGAGACGGCTGCGCAGCAGGAGGCGCCGCTGCATCGGCTCGCGGCGGATGTCGAGGTAGCGGTACTTGAGCCGGAGCGACTCGTCGATCTGGGCGTTCGGCTCGTTCACCGGGAACGGTGGGGTCAGCGCCTCCGACAGGAGTGTCACGTCGGCCACACGCAACTCGATGTCGCCCGTCGGCAGCTTGGGGTTCTCCGTCCCGGCGAGGCGCTGCGCAACCTCGCCGTCGACGCTGATCACGAACTCCGTCCGGACCCGGCTGGCGACGGCGTGGGCGTCTGGTTGCTCAGTTCGGTCGACGACGACCTGGGTGATCCCGTGGCGGTCGCGGAGGTCGAGGAAGATGAGGTGACCGAGGTCCCGCCGGCGATGAACCCAGCCCGAAAGCTTGGCCGGCGAGCCCGCATCGGCCGCCCGCAGCTGGCCGCAGGTATGGGTGCGATAGGGCGTGGCGAGGCTCGGGCTGGCGTCGGTCATGGCCGGCGTATCGTACGGGAACGAGCCGCCGCTCGACTCAGGGCCGCTCGTAGCGGCTTCGCGTGTCGGGCGGCGGATCCTCGGTGGGGCGCACCAGGCGCCGCCCGATTCGCCCGCCGACATTTGCTCCGAGCAATCCCGCCCCGATCGTTCCGAGGAT
This sequence comes from uncultured Chloroflexia bacterium, assembly GCA_963788685.1. Taxonomy (GTDB): domain Bacteria; phylum Chloroflexota; class Limnocylindria; order Limnocylindrales; family CSP1-4; genus CF-46. Next base: position 108,922 of record CAWBHP010000001.1, read on the forward strand.
GAGCGGCATGACCACCGCGAGTGGATGGAGCTTGGTGGCGAGGATCGCGGCGCCGACCGCGACAGCCGCGACGATGGCGGTCACGAGCTGGATGGCGACGACGACGGCCGGTGCTCGGAGCTGCTTGACCTGTCCTGCGATCGCTTCGCCCAGTCCGGTCTCGCCCGCCGCATCGCGCCGGAGCCCGAGCCAGACGCCGCCGAGCGTGAACAGCACCACCCCGGCGAGACAGACGAACAGCCAGGGCTGAATCGCACCGTCATATCCCTGGTGGCGCCAGAACGTGATCTCCTCGCCCATCGCCCGCTGGCCGTTGGCCCAGAGGACAAGTGCCGCCGGACCAAGGATGAGTGGCACACGTTTGATGAGCGGGTCCTTCGACTCGACCGCAGATCGGTTGAACGTGAGGACGCAGAGGACGACAGCGACGATGGCGATGAGAAAGCCGTCGGCGAATCCCGTCCAGCCCGTTCGGGTCAGGTCGCCCGGTCCACGGCTGCGCGCGGCCCACGGCAGGAACGACGTGACGATTGCGACGATCGATCCGATCGCGATGAGCGCCCGCGGCGGGTCGCGGAGGAGGTCCGGCTCCGGCGGGAACTCTGCCGGCCTCGCCTCGAGGAGCCGGGCCACCGCCGGATCGATGTCTCCACGCGCCCGTGCGCCGCCGCCCGAGGCGCTCGGGGCTCCTTCTGCCGGGGTCCGGTCGGTCATGGCTCGCGTATCGTATCCGAGCGGATTCGATCGATCGGGTAGGAGGAATTTGATGGGCAGCGACGCGCGTCCGCGCGAGGTCGAGACCGTGGTGGTGGGTGCCGGTCAGGCCGGGACTGGTGATGAGCACATTCCTCCAGGCGGCCGGCCGCGAACACGTCCTCCTCGAACGGCGCGAGACGCTCGGGGGTGGGTGGCAGGATCGCTGGGACGCCTTCCGCCTCGTGACGCCGAACGCGGTCACGTCGTGGCCACAATTCCCCCACGAGGGGCCCGATCCGGGCGGCTTCATGTCGCGCGACGAGATCGTCGACAGAACCCGTCGCTACGCCGCCGCAATCTCGGCGCCGGTGGAGACGGGCACCGAGGTCCAGCGCCTCGAGAGCCGGCCCGAGGGCGGGTTCCGCCTCGTCACGAATCGCGGGTTCTTCGAGGCGGCCGAGGTCGTCGTCGCCACGGGTGGGTTCCACGTGCCGAGGATTCCGGTGTCGACGCTCGCCGACCGCCTCCTGCAGGTCCACTCCCACAGGTACCGCAACGAGGCAGCCCTGCCGCCCGGTGCGGTGCTCGTCGTCGGCACGGGCCAGTCCGGCGTCCAGCTCGCCGAGGAGCTTCACGCTGCCGGACGACGAGTGATCCTTTCCGTCGGCCATTGCGGCCGAGTGCCTCGTCGCTACCGCGGCAGAGACATCTTCCTCTGGCTTCTCGAAATGGACTCGCGCGGCATGCTGCCAAGAATCGAACAGCTGCCCGACCCGAGACTGCGATTCGCCTGCAATCCCCACCTCTCCGGCCACGGCGGAGGTCACGAAACGAATCTGCCGCCAATTCGCGGCTGACGGAATCCGCCTCGTCGGTCGTTTCGAAGGGGCCGACGGAGAGCGAGTCCGGTTCGCACCCGACCTGGCGGCGAATCTGCGCTTTGCGGACTCGTTCTTCGACGACCGGATTCGAGCAGACGTAGACCGAATCATCGCGGAGGCCGGAATCGACGCACCGCCGGACGACCGCGAGCCGTTCTCGTACGAGCCGCCTGAGGTCGTCGAGCTGGATCTCGCGGCCGAGGGGGTATCGACCGTGCTCTGGACGAGCGGCTACCGCCTCGACTTCAGCTGGATCGACCTGCCAATCCTCGATGAGCTCGGCGTTCCGCGCCAGAATCGAGGCGTGACGGATATCCCAGGCCTGACGTTCCTTGGGCTGCCATGGCAGTACAACCAGCGCTCAGCCACGATCTTCGGCGTGGCAAGGGACGCGACGCATCTCGCCGAACGGTGGTAATCGGGGCAAGAAAAAAACCGGGTCGGGCTCGACGAGCCTCGACCCGGTTTGGAGTCAGTGGTTAGCCGCCGTTCTTCTTGCCGTGGCTCTTTGCCTTGTCGGCGTGGTTCTTCGCCTTCTCAGCCTTGGCAGCGGCCTTTGCCGCGTCCCTGGCTGCGTGATCCTTCTTCGCCGCCTCACTGACGGCACCACCGTGGTTGCAGTTCTTGCCGCCAACGGCGTCCTTGTCCTGGGCCACCTTTGAGACGGCCTTGCCATGGGCGTTCTTGGCCAGGTCAACCGGCTCTTCGACGACCGGCTCTTCGACTTCGGGCACCGTCTCGCACACCGCGGGCTCCTCGGCGGGATCCTCGGTGTCCTCGACTGGCTCTTCTTCGGTCGGCTCGTCGCAGACAGGGTCGGCGACGACGACTGCCGGGTCCGCGTCCGCGTCGGCGTCGGCCTCGGTCTCGGTGGCGTCAGGCGTCACGCAGGCGTCGTCGCCGTGAGCGACCATGCTGACGTATCCGCCGTGGTTGCAGTTCTTGCCGCCGATGCGACCGCTCTGGGCCGCCTCGGATGTTGAGATGACGCCGTCGGAGTTCAGGTCGACGGCCGCCTCGGCCGCTGCAGCCGCATCTTCGTCTTCCACGACCTCGTCGTCGCAATCGTCGTCGATGCCGTCACCGTCGAGGTCCTCGAAGGTGAGAGTCGTGTCGACGACCGGCGGAACTACTTCGACTTCGGGGGTCGTGATCGCCGTGACGAGGGCCGCGGCCGCCACCACGCCGCTGAGCGACAGGGCGAGAAGCACTGCCCCGCCTCCGGCCAGCCAGGTGGAACGCAGTCGTTTGAGCATCAGATACAACGCCTCTTCTTCGCCCCGGACTGAATGAGTGCGATCCCGACGATGGCCGGGAGAGGGACTTGTCCCTGCCCAAAGTATCGCGGCCCGGGGCAACCCCGGCGACCCGTACGTTCTTCTCGGGCCGTTGCCCCTAACCCCATTGGTCAGGTGGTACGAACCGACGACCTGCGGAGCGGTACGGGGTACTGCGGATCGGTGCGACCGATCAACGGGACTTCGAATTCTACCCGTGGCGATGCGAAGAGGTCGCCCGCGAGAGTTCCCGCTCAAGGTCCTCGACACCGATGACGCGCTGGGTGCCGGCCTGCAGATCCCTCAGCTGAACCTGCCCGTCCGCAAGCTCGTCACCGAGGATGATCGCGAAATGGGCGCCCTCCTTCGAGGCCGCCTCGAGCTGCCGGCCGAGCTTGCGGTGGCCGAGGTCGGCGCGAACCGCCAGCCCCGCCCCTCGCAGATCCGTGGCGACGCGCAGCCGCTCGGCCGAGGCCGCGGGGTCGGCGCCGACGACGACCGCGACCGGCGCGGGCTCGGGTGGCGCGGCGACGCCCTCGGCCGCTAGTGCGAGCAGCACGCGATCGAGGCCAACGCCGAACCCGATGCCGGGCGTCGGCCGCCCGCCGAGCAGTTCGACGAGCCCGTCGTAACGACCCCCGCCACCGAGAGCCGACTGCTGGCCGCCGCCGCTGTGCGGAAAGAACTCGAAGGCGGTCCGCGTGTAGTAGTCCAGGCCCCGGACCAGGCCGGGATCCAGGGTGTAGCCGATCCCGAGCGCCGCGAGGTGGGCCCGGACGCCCGCGAAGTGTTCGGCGCACGCGTCGCACAGGTGGTCGGTGATCTTCGGTGCTGCGGCGTTCAGGTCGACCATCGCCGGATCCTTGGAGTCGAGCAGCCGCAGGACGTTCCGCTCGAGGCGGTCGCGCTCGACCGGCGGCAACCGATCGACGTGGGCTCGGTAGAACGCGGTCAGCTCCTCGACGTAGGCCGGGCGGCAGGCGGCGTCGCCGATCGAGTTGAGCCTGACCTCGACATCGGTCAGCCCGACCTCGCGGTAGAAGCGCAAGGCGAGCTCGATGAGCTCGGCGTCGATGGCCGGGCCGGGATCGCCGATCGCCTCGACGTCGAACTGCCAGAACTCGCGATACCGCCCGGCCTGGGGTCGGTCGTAGCGGAACATGGGGCCGGTCATCGTGAGTTTCACGGGCTGCGGCAGCGTGTGCATCCCGTGCTGGACGTAGGCCCGGACGATCCCCGCGGTCGGCTCGGGGCGGAGGGCCCACGACTCGGACTCCTCGTTCCGCGCGGCGAGCCGGAAGAGCTCCTTCTCGACGACGTCGGTCACCTCGCCGACGCCGCGTTCGAAGACGGCGGTCTGCTCGAACAGCGGCGTCTCGATCTCGCGGTAGCCGTAGCGGCTCGCGAGGTCGGTGGCGACGGTCTCGAGCCGGCGGAAGGCGGCCCGCTCGGCGGGCAGAAGGTCGCGTGTCCCGCGTGGAGCCTGGAAGTCAGGCACCGTCTAGCTAGCCAAGGTCGCGCTGAACGCTCAGGACGTCCTTGAGCCCCTCGATCCGGCTCATGACGCGGGCGAGCTGCGAGACCGACGCGACCTGGAGGGTGGCCGTCACGATCGCGGTGTGGTCGGGGTTCACGTGGACGGCCGCGGCAACGATGTTGACCTTGTTCTCGGCGACGACCTGGGTGATGTCGTTGAGGAGGCCCGTCCGGTCGTAGCCCTCGACCCGGATCGCGATCGGGTAGGTCTGGGCCGGGGCCGCTTCCCACTCGACCTCGATGAGCCGCGGGACCTCGCGCTCGTTCAGGACCGTCGGACAGCTCTGGAGATGGACCGTCACGCCCTTGCCGCGGGTGATGAAGCCGACGATCGGGTCGCCCGGGATCGGGTGACAGCACTTGGCGAAGCGGACGAGCAGGTCGCCGACGCCCTTGACCCGGACGCCGCCGGTCCGAACCGGGATCGTCGCCGGGGCGACGGTCGGCAGCCCGACCTCGGCGTCGTCGACGACGCCGAGCCGCATGACGACCTGCTGGGCGCTGATCGCGCCGTAGCCGACCGCCGCGTAGAAGTCGTCGAGCGAGTCCATGTTGTACTGCTTGACGACCTCGGCGATCTTGTCGTGGCCGACGGCCTGGATGCTCTTGCGGGCCAGGCGCCGGAGCTCGCGCTCGAGCGACTCACGGCCGTGGACGATGTTCTCGTCGCGGTCCTTGCGCTTGAACCATTGGCGGATCTTCTCCCGGGCATGGGAGGTCCGGACGACGTTCATCCAGTCGCGCGACGGGCCGTGCTCGCCCTTGGTCGTGACGATCTCGACGATGTCGCCGTTCTTCAGCCGGTAGTCGAGCGGGACGAGGCGGTTGTTGACCTTGGCCCCGATCGTCCGGTGGCCGACGTCGGTGTGGATCCGGTAGGCGAAGTCGAGCGGCGTGGCGCCGGCCGGCAGGTCCTTGATGTCGCCCTTCGGGGTGAACACGAAGACCTGGTCCTGGAAGATGTCGAGCTTGATCCCCTCGACGAACTCCGTCGCGTCGCTGACGTCGCGCTGCCAGTCCATGAGCTGGCGCAGCCAGGCGAGCTTGGCGTCGTACTCGCGGTCGGACTTCGAGCCTTCCTTGTAGCGCCAGTGGGCGGCGATCCCGACCTCGCGACACCTGGTGCATCGCGTGGGTCCGGATCTGGATCTCGAGCGGCTTGCCGTCGAGGGCGATGACCGCGGTGTGGAGCGACTGGTAGAGGTTGTTCTTGGGGACCGCGATGTAGTCGTCGAACTGGCCCGGGATCGGGCGCCACAGGGCGTGGACGATGCCGAGCGCCGCGTAGCAGTCGCGGACGTCGTCGACGAGGATCCGGATCGCGTAGACGTCGTAGATCTCGCCGAACTCGGCGGACTTGCGCTGCATCTTCTTGTAGATGCTGAAGATGTGCTTCGGGCGGCCCTGCAGGTCGGCCTCGATGCCGGCCGCCTTCAGCTTCGGCTCGAGCTCCGCGATCGCCCGCTCGATGTAGCCCTCGCGGCCCTTGCGCCGCGTGTCGAGGAGCTTGGCGAGCTCGCGGAACCGCTCCGGCTCGAGGACCTTGAACGCGAGATCCTCGAGCTCCCACTTGATCTGCCAGATCCCGAGCCGCTCGGCGAGCGGGGCGTAGATCTCCATCGTCTGGCGGGCGATCCGAACCTGCTTCTCCGAGGGCAGCGCGTAGAGCGTCCGCATGTTGTGGAGGCGATCGGCGAGCTTGATGAGGACGACCCGGATGTCCTCGGCCATCGCGAGGAGCATCTTCCGGATGTTCTCGGCCTGCTGCTGCTCGTGGCTGTGGGTGCTGAACTTCGAGAGCTTCGTGACGCCGTCGACCATGTGGGCGACCTCGGCTCCGAAGCGGTCCTCGAGGTCGGACAGGCTGTACTCGGTGTCCTCGGGCACGTCGTGGAGGAGCGCCGCCTGGACAGCGACCGGATCGATCCCGAGCTCGGCGGTGATCTGGGCCGAGGCGATCGGGTGGGTCACGTACGGCTCGCCGGTCGCCCGACGGGCACCCTCGTGGGCCTCGACGGCAAGGTCGAAGGCTTCCCCGACGGGCGTCAGGTCGGCCTGCGGATAGTGCCCCGCGACCGTTTCGATGAGCTGCTTGCGGAGGGCGACGAGATCGGGATCCTTGGACTGGGCGGCCGCGGCTGGCGCCGTTCGACGCGGACCGGTCGACTTGGCCCGCTTGACACGGGCAGGCCGAGGCGCCTTTGAGGCGTCGGAGGCGGGCGTCGTGCGAGGCTGGGCCATGTTCGAAGGATAGCAGCGGGTTCGTGCGGGGCCGGAGCTCGCGACGGCCGGAGCCGCTCAGCGCAGCAGCGCGGACACGTCGAGCGTGCCGGTCAGCTCCAGGCCGCCGTTGACGATCGAAACCCCGGTCAGGCGGAGCGGAATCGACGGGTCGGGCTCCACGAGGCGGACGGTCCCCAGGCCCGAGGCGACGACGAGGGCCCCATCTGCCTCGACCCGCAACGTTGCCTGGAGCTCGTTGCCGCCGAGCCGGACCCGGATTCTGTCCGGCGCGACGAGATCTGCCGAGTCCGGTCGGGTGCCGAACTCTTCCTCGAATGCGGCCAGGGCAATCCGGTTGACCGTCGGTCCGTCGATGTCGATCGTCGTGCGTGCCCCTTCGGCCGGCCCCGAGATCCCGATCCCGACGAGGGCCGGGTCGCCGCCCGCGACCGCCAGCTCCACGTCGCGGAACTGCCCGTCCGCCGTGGTCGCCGTCCGGGCAAGGAGGTCGACGCCGTCGAGGCGCATCGACATCGATCCGGCCCGGAGGTCCTCCCAGCGAACGCCGGTCGCCGCAATCTCGACCCGGTCGGCCCGGCCGAAGGCCAGCACGAGCGGCGGATCCGCGCTGACCGTTACGTCGAGTTCGTCGGCTTCGAACGCGGAGGAGGTCAGGCTCGCTTCGACGACCGTTTCCGCGAGCGGCACGCCTCCGAACCAGACGATCCCGACGACGAAGGCTGCGGCGATGATCAGGACGCTGAGGCAGCCGCGCAATCGATCAGGTCCCGGTCACTTCGTAGCCGAGATCGGCGAGGGCGGCGAGCGCCGTCGCACGCTCGTCGTACGCAACCGGCCCGCCCGGCCCGATGATCGAGTGCTCGTGGCCCTTCCCGGCGAGCAGCACGATGTCGCCGGAGCGCGCCCGCTCGAACGCCGCGGCAATCGCCGCGGGACGGTCGGCGACGAGGAGGAGGTCGTGGCCGCGACGCTTGCCCGCCGCCTCTGCGCCGCGGGCGATCTCGTCGAGGATCGCCTCGCGGTCCTCGCCGCGGGGGTCCTCGTCGGTCGCGATCACGAGGCGGGCCCGCTCGGCGGCGATCCGGCCCATCATCGGCCGCTTCTCGACGTCCCGCTCCCCCGCCGACCCGAACACCGCGATCAGCGCCGCCGCCGCGCGCCGCCGCGACCGGCGCGAGGAGCTCGAGGACCGCCTCGAGCGAGGCCGGGCTGTGGGCGTAGTCGATCGACGACGCCGAACGGCTGGCCCGCATCGACCCGCTCCATCCGGCCCGGCACGCCCTCGACCGATTCGAGCCCGGCGCGGACCGCGGCCGGGTCCAGGCCCAGGCCCTCGCCGAGCGCGACGACCGCGAGGGCGTTGTGGACGTTGAACCGACCGGCGAGCCGGAGTTCGAGGCGGCCTGCACCCGACGGCGCGTCGTAGGCGACCCGGAGCCCGCGCGCGTCCTCCTCGCTGTGGGTGGCCCGGACGTCGGCCGCCGGGTCGGTGCCGTACGTGACGATCCGCGCGCCGGCCTCCTGGGCGACGCCGACGAACAGTCCCGCCGACGGGTCGTCGACGTTGACGACCGCGACCTTCGGCCAGGCCGGCGCCGGCGTGGCCTTGCGCGGGTTGCGCTCGGAGACGGCGAGGCGCTCGAACAGCGACAGCTTCGCGTCCCGGTACGCCTCCCACGTGCCGTGGAACTCGAGGTGCTCGTGGGTGAGGTTCGTCAGGATGGCCACGTCGTACGCGATCCCGCGGACGCGATCGGCCGCGAGCCCGTGCGAGGTGGTCTCGACGACCGCGGCCGCGTTCCCGGCCCCGACCATCGCCCGCAGCGCACGCTGGAGCTCGGGCGCGCCGGGCGTCGTCGTGTGCTCCGGGTTCGGCTCGCGGCTCGCCCCGATCTTCGTCTCGACCGTGCCGAGCAGGCCGGTCGACAGTCCCGCCGCCTCGAGCGCCGCCACGGCGAGGAACGACGTCGTCGTCTTGCCGTCGGTGCCGGTGATCCCGACGACGCCCAGCTCGTGGCTCGGGTCGCCGTACCACCAGGCGGCCGCGTCGGCGAGCGCGGCCGGGCTTCGATCGACGACGACCTGCGGCAGGCCGACGTCCGTGAGCGGCTGCTCGACGATCGCCGCGACGGCGCCGGCGTCGGCGGCGCCGCTGGACGAGGTCGTGGCCGTCGACGTGCGCGCCGCGGATCGGCCACGAAGAGGCCGCCGGGGGCGATGCGCCGGCTGTCGTCGGTGACGCCGCGGATCTCGAGCTCCGGCGAGGGCCGCCGGGCCGATCGGCCTTGCCGCCCTCCCGCGCCCCGCGCAGGAGGCCGGCGTGCGGCGAGGCGGTCGATGAGCTCGCCGAGGGACCGCGGCTCGGCCGGCTCCGCTGCGGCGAGGAGCCCGCCGATCGTCGGCGTCGCTCATGCGGCGGGCTTCCCGCGGCCGAGGATCCGGGCAGCGCGCGCGGCCAGCCGGCCGGCGAGGTAGCGGTTCGGCCGGATCACCTTCTCGTGCGCGCCCGCGAGCTCGAGCCACTGACCACCGAACGACAGCTTGTGCTGGTAGAGGCCGTACATCGGCTCGCCTTCGCGCGGTTCCCGCCGCGCGCCGGCGACATCGGCCCCGCCCAGGTCCATCTCCGAGCGCCGCTCGCGGATCGCGAGCTGGATCGCGCGCCAGCGGAGCAGGTGGAGGGCGCCCGGGTGGTCGCGTCGCGCGGTCGTCATGGTCGCCCGAGTGGACGGTCGAGAGGCGCTCGCCGTGCCGGTAGAGCAGGAGACCCGCCAGCGGCTCACGCCGTCCGGGGCGCGGGCCTCGAGGTAGACGAGGTGGCCCGCCCGATGCGCCGCGCGCCACCAGCCGACGAACGATTCGCGCGGCCCGAACGAGAACTGCCGCCGCTCGCCGGTCTCGAGCAGGAGGTCGTAGAACCGGTCGAGGGCGACGTCGGACGGCTCGCGCGGGGCCGCGAAACCCTCCCCCACCCCGCCGGGCGCGAGGCGAGCGTCGTGCCGGACGACGTCGATGCCGTCCTTCTCGGCCTTCCGGATCCGCTGCCGGGTCGACTTGGCGATCCCCTCGAAGGCGGCCGTCCTCGTCGACGCCCTCGAGCGGCAGCGAGATCCGGTGGCGCGACGGCTGGATCTCCTCGATCGGGTGGAAGCCGGCGGAGCGGATCTCGGCTGCGTAGCCACTCTCGGCGGGGATCTCCGCGTCGCTGGCCACGACGTCGATGCCGGCGCCTGCGAGATGATCGGTGACGGCCACGAGCCGCGAGGCGACGGCTGACGTTGGCGATCGCCGCGGCGATCGGGCCGCGCGGGATGTACGCGCTGCCGCCGCCGACGCACGGCCACGGCCGCGTCAGCGCGAGAACAGCGAACGTGTCATCGACGATGAGGTGATGCGGCGTCCAGCCACTCGCCGCGCGGTGGGCCGCCCAGGCCCGGGACTGGTAGACGTGGCCGCCCGGCGGATCGACCGTTCGCTCGTCCCAGTCGGCGCAGCTCGTCCGGGGTCGCGGGCCGAACCGTCAAGCCGCGTCGCTCCCGCCGTCGCCCCCGAACGCCGCCGCGTCTCGCTCGCCGCTGAGGCCGTGCCGGCGGCGCGCCCACTCGACCCGCGCCCGCTGCGCGCCCTGGTAGACCTGGCGCCCGAGCGGATCGAGCACGAGATCCCAGGCCCCGATGTAGCGGACCTCGCGCCCACCGAACCCGGTCTTGAAGTGGGCGATCCCGCCCGTCGCGAGGCCCCACAGGTCGTAGCTCGTCGCGCCCTGCTCGCGCGACGACCGGATCGCCTCCCACTTGAGGAGGTAGTTCGCCCGGGAATCGCCTCCCTCGCGGGTCATCCCGCCGTACGGCTCGACGACCCGCGGCCCGCTCCGGACGAGGAAGAGCGTCGCCAGCGGTTCGCCCGCCGGGGTCTGGGCGAACAGGAGCCGGGCGAGGCCGTGCGGCCGGAATGCGTCCCAGACGTCCCGATACGCCGCCTCGGTCCGGATGAGGAAGCCCGCCCGATCGGCCGTCTCGCGATAGATCCGGTAGAACTCGCCGAGCCGGTCGCCCTCGGCATCGACGACGACGATCCCCGCCTTTCGGGCCTTGTTGACGTACTGCCGCCACTTCTTGCGGAGAGCGTCCCAGAGCGCCTCCTCGTCGGCCCGCAGGTCGATGATTCGCGTCGCGTTCGGCTGGATCGGGGCGGCGGGCCGGAAGTCGGCCGCGCGCAGCGCGCGGCGAAGGGCGCCGTCGGGATCGAGCGGCCCGTCGTACTCGATCTCGGGATCGATCCGGACGTGGGAGACCCGGCCGGCCGCGCTCGGGCAGCGTGGTCGCGGAGGGTCTCGGCGAAGGCGGCGAGGCCGTCCGGCGTCCAGTCCGTCGCGACCGGGCCGCGCGGGGCATACGCGAATGCCCATGGCAGGGGCCGCGGCCGCCTGACGAGGACCTGGGCACCGATCGGGCCGTCGGTCGCCAGCCTCACGGCCGACCAGCCGTTGACGGCCTTGACCTGGGCCCACGGCGTCAGCTGGAGGTAGGAGCCTGGATCGGCGCTCGAGACGAACGCGTCCCAGGCCGTCGGATCGTCTGGATCGAGTCGGGTCGGCGGCTGGCTCACGCTCGGCGCGGGCGTCGGAGCAGGTCGGCCATGACCCCGACGATAGAGGGCAGCTCCGGGATGCGCAAGGCAGCCGCCAGCACGGCGTAGACGCCCAGCCCGACCCCGCCCACGAGCACGAATCGAACGAGCAGTTCGATCGTGCCGGGCTGGGCGTCGCCGACGAGAGCGAGGCCGCCGCGAAGCGCGAAGGCCACGGCGGCGGCGACGACCGACGCCAAGAGCGAGCGGATCGCCACGAGGAAGATCGGCCCGAGCGACAGGTCGGGCAAGCGCCGGCGGAGCAGCACCAGCAGGATCGTCATCTCCAGCCAGGCCCCGATCGCGATGGCCAGGCCGATGCCCGGCAGGCCGAACCGGCCGACCAGCACGACCGACAGGGTCGTGTTGACGACAACGGCGATGATCCCCGCCGCAACCGGCGTACGCGTGTCCTGGCGCGCGTAGAACGCCCGGGCCAGCACGGCGATCAGCGCATGGGCCGCCGCCCCGAACATGAACGTGAACAGGGTTGCCGCCGTCAGGTCGATCGCCGCGGCATCGAACTTGCCGTACCCGAAGAGCAGCTCCGTCGACTTCGCGCCGGAGGACGATCCCGATCCCGGTGATCGGCAGCATGACGAACAGCAGGAGGCGGACCGCGCGCGACAGGAGGGCGGCGAACTCCTCCGCCCGGCCCAGGGCGGCCTCCCGCGACAGGGCCGGGAACACGACGACCCCGAGCGGCACGCCGATCACGCCGATCGGGATCTGGAGCAGCGTGAACGCGATGTTGAAGGCACTGATCGCGCCGGTCCCCATGCGTGGACGCGATCGAGGTGACGACGACGAACGTGATCTGGGTCGCCCCGAGGCCGATCGCCCGCGGCGCCATCAGGGCGAGTGCCTTGCGCGCCTGGGGATCGGCGAGGTCGATGCGCCGCGTGTACCTGAATCCGAGCCGGAGGACTGCCGGCAGCTGGACGAGCAGGTGCCCGATCGAGCCCGCGACGACGCCGATGGCGAGCCCCGTCACGCCCATCGACGGAGCGAGCAGGACCGCGGCCCCGATGATCGCGAGGTTGTAGACGATCGGGGCGAGCGCGGCCGCGGCGAACCGGCCCTGGGCGTTGAGCAGGCTGGTCGCGACCGACCCGAGGGCGAGGAAGATCGGGCCCAGCAGCATGATCCTCGTCAGATCGGCGGTTCGCGCGGCCAGCGCCGCATCGAAGCCTGGCGTGATCGCGGGAACGATCGCGGGCGCGGCGAGAAAGATGATCGCCGCGAACAGCGACCAGCGCCGCCAGCATGAGGTTCGTGACGGTCGAGACCACCCGCCAGGCCCGCTGGTGCTCCTCGTTGGTCAGGAGGCCGGCGACGATCGGGATCAGCGCCGACGAGAGCGCGCCGGCGGCGACGAGCTGGAAGATCAGGTCCGGCAGGCGGAACGCGGCGAAGAAGGCGTCCAGCTCCGGCCCGGCACCGATCGTGATCGCGATGATCGCGACGCGGATCCAGCCGAGGATCCGGGAGATGAGGAACGCCCCCGAGACGACGAGGCCCGCCTGGGCGAGGGCGCGGTGCGTCACCTTCGAGTCACGCCGCGGTCAGACGGCCGATGGGCGCGTTGCCCGTGGATGGGCGCCGCGGTACGCCGCCCGGAGGCGCGTCGGCGACACGTGCGTGTAGATCTGCGTCGTCGCGAGGCTCTCGTGACCGAGCAGCTCCTGGACGACCCGCAGGTCCGCGCCACCGTCGAGCAGGTGGGTCGCGAACGAATGGCGGAGCGTGTGGGGCGAGACTCCCTCCGGAAGGCCCGCCCGGCGGCAGAGGAGATCGAGCCGGTAGCGCAGGCCGCGGACGCCGAGCGGCACCCCGCGGTGGTTCAGGAAGATCTCCGCAGGCTCCTCGCTCACCGATCGCGGCGGCAGGGCGAGGAGGACCGGCCGGCCATCCTCGAGGTAGGCCTCGAGCGAGGCGCGCGCCGGCCGGCCCAGCAGCCCGACCCGCTCCTTGCGGCCCTTGCCGAGCACCCGGATCTCGCCCCGCCGCAGCTCCAACGAGGCGAGGTCCGCGGCCGCCAGCTCGCTGATCCGGAGACCAGCCGCGTAGGCGGTCTCGACGAGCGCCCGGTCGCGGAGGGCGAGTGCGGTGAGAAGCGCCGTTCGTGCGGGCGCGGCCGCATCGGCGTCGGCCAGCTCCTCGTCGACGACGGCCAGCAGTCGCTCGACCTGCTCGACCTCGAGGACACGCGGCAGCCGTCGCGGGAGGCGCGGCGTCGCGATCGCTCCCCACGGGTCACCGGCGCTCAGGCCCTCGCGGGCGGCGTGCCGGTGGAACGAGCGGATCGCCGCCAGCCGCTGCGCCGTCGAGCTGCGGGCGCCGCGCGCGCCGAGATGGGCGAGGTACGCGCGGAGATCCGTCCGGGCGGGGGCCCGCCAGTCGACGCCGCGCTCACGTCAGCCAGGCGAGGTACGCCCCGATCGCCGTGCGATACGAGCGCTGCGTGTGAAGCGACGCGTCCCGAGCGGCGAGGCCGCGGAGGAACCGCTCGAGCGCGGGCTCGGCCGCCGGCGCCCCGCTCACGCGTCCGGGGCGCTCTCGGTCGTTCGGGTCCGGCGGGATGCCGCCCGGGTGCCGCCGCGCGCGACCGGAGCCGCTCGGACGCCCGCGGCTGCCGCCGGTGCCACCGCCGCGTCCGCCGCCGCGGCGAGCGCCGCCACGAGCCGGCTTCGCCAGCGCCTCAGGGTTGGGCGGGCCGCCTGCCAGGCGGGCTCCGACGAGGTCCGCGCCCTCCGGCAACGGCACGTCGGCGCCGCAGCGGAGGCAGATGCCGGTCTCGCCCTTCCGCGCGACGGGGCCCTCGTCCGCGTCGTGGACCGCCCCGACCGGTTCGAAGTTCGTCGTGAAGTCGCACTTCGGATACGCCGAGCAGCCGTAGAAGACGTTGCCGGTTCGACGCGCCCGCCGCGCGACGAGGTGGCCGTCGCCGTTCTTCGGGCAGATCACCTCGAAGGGCAGCGGATCCGGCGGCGGCGGACCCTCCTTCTTGATGTAGTTGCAGTCCGGGTAGCGCGAGCAGCCGACGAACGGCCCGAATCGACCGTTCTTGCCGACGAGCGTCCCCTCGCCGCACTGCGGGCAGACCTCGCCCTCGCCGGCCTGCGGCGGGGCCTCATCGCCGGGCAGCGGCCGCGACTCCTTGTGCTCCGGGAACAGCGAGCAGGCGAGGAATCGGCCGTTCCGGCCCAGGCGGATCACCATCGGGTGACCCTCGGAGCAGACCTCGTCGCTGGGCTCGGTGGTGAGGTCGCTGCGCTTGACGTTCTTGCGGACGCTCGTCGACCTGCTCCTTGAGCGGTCCGAAGAACGCTCGCAGCAGAGGCACCCACTCGCGCTGGCCGTCGGCGATCTCGTCGAGCTCCTCCTCCATCCGGGCGGTGAACTCGACGTCGACGTACTCGCCGAAGTGCTCGACGAGGAAGTCAGTGACGATGCCCGCCACGATGTCCGGGTGGAGGCGCCGCTCCGTCGATGACGACGTAGCCGCGGTCGACGATCGTGGAGATCGTCGCGGCATAGGTCGAGGGGCGGCCGATCCCATGCTCCTCGAGGGCCTTGATCAGCGTCGCCTCGGTGAAGCGCGGCGGCGGCTCCGTGAAGTGCTGGGTCGGCGTCACGTCGGTGACGGTCGTGGGATCGCCCTCCGCGAGCGGCGGCAGGCGACGATCCTCTTCGTCCTCGGCCCGGCGTCGTCGTCGCGGCCCTCCGTGTAGACCCGCGAGAACCCGTCGAAGAGTGTTCGCGTGGCGCTTGCCCGGAGGTCGTACGGCCCCGCCGACAGCTCGATCGAGGTCGTCTCCATCTCCTTGGCCGCCATCTGGGAGGCGATCGCGCGCTGCCAGATGAGGCGGTAGAGGCGGAGCTCCTCGGGCTTGAGCGATCCTTCGAGCGATTCCGGCTCGCGCTTGAAACTCGTTGGGCGGATCGACTCGTGCGCCTCCTGGGCGCCCTTTGCCTTCGTCTTGTAGACGCGGCCCTTGGGCATCGTGTACGGCTCACCGAAGCGGCCGCGGATCACGTCGCGCGCCTCGCCCATCGCGACGCCGGCCATCGCGGTCGAGTCCGTTCGCATGTAGGTGATGAGCCCGACGTGGCCGTCCGGCGTGTCGGCGCCCTCGTACAGCCGCTGGGCGATCGACATCGTCCGCTTCGGGCTGTAGCCGAGCTTGCGGCTGGCCTCCTGCTGGAGCGTCGAGGTCGTGAACGGCGGGGCCGGGCTGCGGGTCTGCTTCCGCGTCCCGACCTTCGTGACGAGCGGCTTGAGCTCCCGCAGGGCCGCGGCGTGACGCTCCGCCGTTTCGCCGTCGCCGACATCGAGCGCCGCCCCGTCGATCCGGACGACCTCCGCCGGGAAGGTCGTGCCGTCCGCGGTCGCGAGGCTTGCCTCCAGCGTCCAGTACTCGCGGGCCGTGAAGGCGTCGATCTCCCGCTCGCGCTCGACGACGAGCCGGACGGCGACCGACTGGACCCGGCCGGCCGACAGGCCCGCCCGGACCTTGCGCGCCAGCAGCGGGCTGAGCGTGTAGCCGACGAGGCGATCCACGATCCGGCGAGTCTGCTGAGCGTCGACGAGATTCGTATCGATCTGGCGCGGGTGGGCGAAGGCCTCCCGGATCGCGCTCTCGGTGATCTCGCTGAACGTGACGCGCTGCGTCTTCGACGCGGGTACGTGGGCGGCCTCGACGACGTGCCAGGCGATGGCCTCGCCCTCGCGGTCAAGGTCAGTGGCGAGGAAGACCATGTCCGCCGACTTGGCGGCCTTCGTGATCTCGGCGACCTGCTTCTTGCGATCGTCCGAGATCACGTACTCCGGGGCGAAATCGTTGTCGACGTCGACGCCGAACTTGCCCTTGCCGGGGTTTTCCGGCAGGTCGCGGACATGACCGTAAGAAGCGAGGACCCGATAGTCCTCGCCCAGGTAGCGTTCTATGGTCCGCGCCTTGGCAGGCGACTCGACGATTACGAGGTTCTTTGGCACGGCCGGGAGTGTAGCACCGGCTCCTGCACCGCCAGTTGACGGCCGATTGGCGGCGCATTCCCGCGCCTTTCGTGGTCCGCCAGCCGGACCAGCAGCATGAATGAGGCGCTAGACGTCGCGGATGCGGCGGAGGAAGTCCTCGTCCAGCTCGAGGTCCCTATCGGCCTCGGCGGCCTCGGCGGCCGCGGCGGCGGTAGCTGCGGCGTCGGCGGCTGCAGCGTCCGATGCGGGTGTATCGATCCCGGCCAATGCCGTTGAGGCCGGCGGGATCTCGAGAAACCGAACGTGCAGATACGGGAAGTAGAAGACGCCTTCGCTGCGCTCGACGAAGACCGGCCGCTTGCCGTCCATCGTCCGCAGGTTCGTGCACAACAGCCCCTGGTCGAGGGCCTGCGGCATCTGGAACAGGTCGGCCAGGACCGGCTGCTCGTTCAGCAGGTGGATGACGGCGTTCTTGATCATCGCGCCGGGCCGACGATCATCGCGGGTGGTAGAAGTCCACGACGAGGCGGACCCGGCCGCCCGATACCCAGACGCCGATCCCGACGCGGTCGTACTTCGAGTTCATCAGGTTCACGTAGTGGCCGCCCTGCGGACTCCACGAGCGCTCGCTCTGGAAGTAGAGATGCGAGCCGAGGACCGCCGACTTGGGGTTTCCGGAGCGGCAGCCGAGATTCTCGGCCCAGATGTAGCTCGTGTAGCCGGCCGCGCGGAGCCGGTCGCCCGGGTTGCCGCCGGAGAAGTGGGTGCAGGCCCCGGCGGTGGCGAGCTTCTTCGCGTACGGCCGTGCGACGTTGGTCGAGATCCCCGCGTCGAGCTTGAGGGCCGCCACGCTCCGGCCACCCGGGCTGCTGCAGGTCCCGGACGAGGTGACCAATCCGCCGGTCCGGGTGCAGTTCATCAGGCCGAGGTAGTACGTCTCGACGGCGCCCCAGCTGCCGCCACCGACCGCGCCACCACCCGAGATCGAAACCACCTTCGGCGAGGCAGGCGTCGGCTTCGCCTCAACGGTGATCCGGACGCTGCTGGAGGCCTCGAGCTGCGTCCCGGCCGCCGAGAAGGCCGTGTCCTTGACCAGCATCTCGATCGAGGCGCCATACGGCAGCGCCTCGGCCGGCTTGAAGACGAGGACGCTGTCGTTCTCCGCGAACGAAACGGATCCGGCGATCGCCTTGCCGCCGATCGACGCCGTGAAGGCGGCCTTCGTGCTCTTGCGCTCCATCGGCTGGGTGAAGCGGACCGACAGGATGGCGGATCGGTCGACGTTCGCCGTCCCGTGGACCGGCCGGAACCGGACCACTCGCGGCGCCGCGGTTGTCGAAATGGCCAGGGTCGGGCTCGCGGCGAGCGGCGCGCCGGCGGCATCCACCATCCCGACGAGGCTCACTGTGTACGGCGTGGCGGGCGCAAGGGGGGTCGACGGGGTGAAGACGAAGGCCGATGCGCCGACCGGAGCCTGGGCGACCTCGAGCGTACCGGTCATCGCCGGGCTGAACGTCAATGCTGCCCGAACGGCGCCGAGCTCGACCGGCTGATCGAAGCTGATCCGGAACGCCGAGGACACGGTCGCGTCCGCGCCGGCCATCGCCGTGGCCTCGATCCGACCAACCGTAGCGGCGCGCGTCAGGAAGACCGCCCGAGCCGGGACCGCCATCGGTCGACCGCTAGCGCCAAGCGCGCCGGGGCGGACCGTGATCGTGTGGTACGTGGCCGGCGCCCAGCCGCGGGTCGGCACGATCGTCACCCGCGTGCCGGTCGCGTCCCATGTGAGCTCGACCGAGGCGGCCGGGTCAATGTCGAGCGATGCGGCGACGCTCTTCTGGTCCATCGGCGCGCTGAAGGAGATCGAAACGGGCGCGTCGAGGCCGGTATCGGCGGCGATCGTCGACGTGAACGCGGCGTTCGTCAGCGGCACGATCGCCGGAAGCGGCGGCGTCGCCACCGTGCTCTTGGGCGTAACCAGTCCGAAGGCGCCGATCGCGATCAGGCTCCCAACCCCGAGCGCCACGGCGATTCGCGCCGCGATTGTGCGTCGGACGAGGACAGGAAGATAGATCAAGGCGAGGACGGGCACGGCCAGCAGCGCGGCGGCGAGCTTTCGCAATAGACAGTCTCCTGGCCTGGTTCGCTGGGGGACGACACCACATAGGGCTGTCTGACCGCTCGGGGTGAGCACGGGCGGCCCGCGGCAGACTAGCACGGCGGATTGCCGCCGGGCAACCGTCGGAAGGGGCGGTTCAGGCCGCCGAAGGTTTCGGAGGATCGGCGTTTGCGAGGCGACCGGCCGGCCGATAGCGGCCGTAGGCACTCGTCGCGAGGCCCCGAAGCTCGAGCAGCGTCAGCGCGCCGAGGGTGGTCGCGACCGGATGACCCGTCGCCGCGACGAGTTCGTCGAGCGTACCGCGGCCCCGAACCAACTCGATCGCGACGCTCCGCGCCGTCCCGCCGAGCTCGATGAGCTCTGCCTCGAGCGACGGCCGGCCCGCGAGCCGAGCCGGGGCCTCCGTCTCGAGCAGCCCGAGGTCCTCGATCAGCTCAGGGATGCCGGCCACGATCCGGACCTCCTCGGCGTAGTTTCGCAGCCAGAGCGAGACAACCTGCCGAGCGTGGTTCCCCGATCGGTCCGGGAACGATGAAGCACTCGCGGCCCTGCTCGAGGGCCCACGCCGCGGTGATGAGGGCACCACTCTTCTCGGCCGCCTCGACCACGATCGTCGCGTCGGACAGCCCGCTGATCAGTCGATTCCGGCGCGGGAAGGCACTCGCTGTGGCAGTTGCGTCGGGCACTTGTTCCGAGACGACGGCGCCGCCGTGGGCCACGATCGATCGGGCGAGGTTCGCGTGAGCCCGCGGGTAAAGCCGTCCGTGCCCGGATCCCAGCACGGCGACGGTGATGCCGTCCTCGGCCGTGACCGCCGCCTGGGCCGCCCCGTCGATGCCGACCGCGAGGCCCGAGACGACGCTGGCCCCGGTCTTCGCGATTGCCGCGCCGATCCGAGCCGCGGTCAGCCGCCCGGCCTCCGTCGGCCGGCGCGTCCCGACGACGGCGACCGCGTGCTCCGCGGAGAGGGCTGCCACGTCGCCGGTGACGAATAGGACGTGCGGCGGCATCTCGATCGTCCGCAGCCGGCCCGGATACGCCTCGTCATCGAGGGTCAGGATTTCGACACCGGCCGTCGTAGATCCGGTGCAGCACCGGCGCCGGGTTCCGGGCCACATCGGCGATGGCTTCGGCAACGGCATGTCCGAATGACTCGCGGCCCTCGTTGACGCCGCCCGCGACCAGCGCGGCGACGCCACCCGGCCGGACGACCCGCTCGAGGATGGCCTGTCCTGTTCCGAACCGCCTGAGGAGCGCTCCGAAGCCGACCGGCCCCAGTCCGTTCACGGACACGAGCACGGCCCATGCCTCGCGCTCGCTGAGACGCGGCCGGGTCGCCGCCTGCGCGGCCGTCGTCCCCGACCGGCCCGGAGGCCCCGACGCCCAGCACTCAGCTCGCCTCGCGGGCGCCGAGCCGGGCGGCCGGCGATCGGAAGCGGGCGGCCTCCTCCAGGTGCCCGCCGAGGACCGCCGGCTGCGCCGGCCAGGTCGGCGATCGTCCGGGCGACGCGGAGCAGTCGCTCCGTGCCCCGGCCGCTGAGGCCCTCGAGATCCGCCAACTCGATCGCCCGTCGAGAGGCCACCGGGCTGAGCCGGCAGATCGAGCGCAGCTCGCGCCCGGAGATCCGTCCGTTCAGGCGTCCGCTGCCGCGGCCTCGCTGGACGCTCCGGGCCTCGGCAATGCGCTCGGCGACGACGGCCGAGCTCTCGGGCTCCTCGCCGGCCATGATTGCCGCGGGCGCCACCTTCGGCATCGTGATCCAGAGGTCGATTCGGTCGCGGAGGGGCCCCGAGACCCGTCCCGTGTAGCGCTCCGGGACCTCCGGGCCGCAGCGGCACCGGCCGGACTCGTCGCCGGCCAGGCCGCACGGACACGGATTCATCGCGGCGACGAACTGGAACCGGGCCGGAAACGTCGTCGCGCGACCGACCCGCGCCACCGACACGCGGCCCTCCTCGAGCGGCTGGCGGAGGGCCTCGAGGACGTCCCGGGAGAACTCCGGCAATTCGTCCAGGAACAGCACGCCGTGGTCCGCGAGCGTGACTTCGCCGGGCGACATCCGCGGCCCGCCCCCGACCATCGCCGCGTAGGACAGGGTGTGGTGCGGCGCCCGGACGGGTGCCTGGCGGACGAGCTCGCGGGGCGAGTCCCCCGCGACGGAGGCGACGATCGTCGCGGCCAGCGCCTCGGCATCGCCGAGCGGCGGCAGCAAGCCGGGAATCGTCCGGGCGAGCAGCGTCTTGCCCGATCCCGGCGGGCCTACGAGCAACAACCCGTGACCGCCCGCGAGCGCGATCTCGAGCCCGCGTCGCGCCTCCATCTGGCCGCGCACCTCGGCGAGGTCCGCGACGTCGAGGGGAGAGCCCGTGCCGGCGGTCGGCGCCGGGACGATCGCCGGCGGTGCGGCCGGCGCGGCCGCATCCACGCCCAGATCCACGCGCGGCGGCAGCGTCACCGTCCGCCGTCCCGAACGACGCCGGACCACCTCGACCGCATCGCGAAGCGTCGCGACACCGATCGCCTCGATCCCGGCGGCGAGCCGCGGCTTCGTCCTCGACCACGTCCGGGACGACCACCCGCCGCAGTCCCCGCCGAGCGAGCGCGGCGGCCATCGGCAGGATTCCGGGCACCGCTCGAACCTCGCCGCCGAGCGACAGCTCGCCGATCAGCCCGATCCGACCAGGGGCCGCGCGGACCTGCTCCGACCCGAGCAGGATGCCCATCGCGATCGCGAGGTCCAGCGACGCGCCGGCCTTGCGCTGCTCGGCGGGCGCCAGGTTGACCGTGATCCGGCGAGGCGGATGGACGAACCCCGCGTTCCTGATCGCGCCCCGGACCCGCTCGCGCGCCTCCTGGAGCGCCGCGTCTGCGAGCCCGACGATCGTGAACCCCGGCAACCCGCCGGCGACGTCGACCTCGACCCGGATGACGCGGCCGTCGAGACCGACGACGGTTGCGGACAGGAGGGTCGCGAGCACACCCGGACCGTAGCCGGACGGCCGCTCTCCTGCGGCTCAACCGCTGATTAGCCGCCGCTCACCGCGGGCAAGAATCGCCTAGCGCCCGACCGCCGCCGCCTGGGCCGCCGCCGGCTGCTTGTCGATGACCCGGGCGAAGTCGAGCAGGGAGCGCCCCAGGAGCGAATCGGCCTTCGTGAACATGAACGGCGCGCCGCTGTTCAGCGCGCTGATCGCGCCGCGGTACTCGTTGACGACCTGGTGGTCGATCGTCCGCTTCAGCGCGCCCTCGGCATTCTTCACGTTGATGCCGGTGAACGCGTTCGAGCGGTTGAGGACGAGCTGGACCTTGCCCGACTCGTAGCCGAGATGGCCGATCGTCTCGAGGACGAGCCGGACGTTCTTGAGGCACGACAGGTCGGCGGTCATGACCACGAACATCGTGTCGGCGACCTCGAGGATCCCGAGGTTGACGTCGTCGAGCCGCTTGTCGATGTCGATGAGGATGTAGTCGTACAGGCCGCGCAGCTGGTCGATGATGGCCGGCAGGTGCTCCGGCGTGACGAGCTCGGCGGTCTCCGGAGACGGCGGCGCCAGCAGCAGATCGACGCCCGAATCGTGCTTGACGAGGACCTGCCGGATCAGGTCCTGGTCGATCGAGGGGGCCGTGACGATGTCGACGATCGACTTCTTGTCGAGCCCGAGGTCGAGGAAGACCCGGTGGTCGCCGAACTGGAGGTTGCCGTCGACGAGGCAGACCTTCCGGCCGAGCTCGCGATGGAGGGCGATCGCCGCATTGATCGCGATCGTCGTCGTCCCCACTCCACCCTTGGCGCCGTACAGGACCATGACCCGACCGAGCGGCGGCCGGCCGACGAGCGCATCGCGCGGCGCGAACCGGGCGAGGAGGCTCTTGATCCGAGCCATGAGCTCGGCCGGGTGGAACGGCTTGATCAGGTAGTCGTCGGCGCCGGCTCGGAGGCCGCGGACCTTCTGCTCGACCTCGCGCTCGGCGGTCAGCATGATGATCGGGACGTGGGCGGTCGTGCCCTCTTCGGTCCGGATCTTCGTCGCGACCTGGTAGCCGTCGAGCTTCGGGAGCATGACGTCGAGGAGGATCAGGTCGGGGGCCTCGGCGCCCCACAGGCGGAATCCCTCGGCCCCGTCCGACGCGATGACGACGTCGTAGCCCTCCTGCTTCAGGGTGTACTGAAGCAGTCGCTGGACATTCGGGTCGTCGTCGACGACGAGGATCTTTGCCGCCATCAATCTCCTTCCTGGCTCCCCCGTTCAGGAGCATTGTCGGGCACCGGCGACGCGATTATAGGCACGCCACCCCGCGCCTCGGCGAACGCCCGGCGCAGGAAGGCCTCTACCCGTTCCTCGTATGCCGCCGGCGATGTCGCGTGACCGGCGCTGTGGGCTGCGCTCGCGACTTCCCAATGTTCGACGTTCGCGCCAGCCTCAGCGGCGAGGCGACGGCCGTCCTTCAGGGGCACCGTGGTGTCGTCGGTGCCGTGGATGAGAAGGATCGGGACCGACTCCGTCAAGCCGATGATCCGGATCGGCTCGGTCGCCCGGATGTCGCCGCCGACCCGTCGCCCGGCCGCCTCGAATATCCGCCCAGCAACGAAGCCGCGGAACGGGACCCGCATCCTGTTCGCGACCCCGACGGTCACCTCCGGGGGCACGGAATCGGCGATGGCTGCCACGATCACCGGTCGCGGCGCGGCGACGTCGTGGGCGGGTGCATCCGGGTCGAGGTCGGCGGAGGGCAACGACCCGTCGCCGAGGACCACGATCGAGGCGAGCGCCGTGATGCCGCCCATCGACGTCCCGAACAGCGCGACGCTCGTGATGCCCCGTTCGCCGAGCCAGGCCAGTGCGCCCGCCACGTCCTCGACCTCGAGCAACCCGAAGGTCGTCGGCCCGTCGTCCGACTCGCCGTGGCCGCGGAAGTCGAGGCCGAGGACGCCCGGCCGTCCGCCGCAGGAACGGCCCGTACTCGACGAGATCCGGCGCCACCGAGCCGGACCAGCCGTGGAGCAGCAGGATCGCCTCGTGCGGGTCGGGCCTCCACGCCTTCGCGCCCGCGTTTCGGTCGATCGGCCGGCAGCCAGCGCCCGGTCAGACGCAGGCCATCACGCGATCGGAGCCGGACGACCTCGCCACCGAGCGCGTCGAGCTCCGGACCGAGCCCCGCCTCGGCCTCGGTCGTCCGCGGGGCGTCGAGCAGCCGGCCCGCGCCGCGCCCGATGATGAGCCGGGCTACCGCCGCCGGCAGGGCGGCCAGGCCCGCGAACACCGCCAAGCGGCGGATCAACGCTCCGCCGCAGGACGGCTGCCGTCGTCGGGTGCCATGCCCCGCTCGACGAAGCCGGCGATCGGTTCGAGCAGCCGGGTGAATTCGGTCGGGATCACGAACTTCGTCGCGGGGCTGGAGCCAAGGGCCTTGAGCGCCTCGAGGTACTGGAGCGCCATCGTCTTCGCGTCGATCCCCGAAGCCGCCCCGTAGATCCTGGTCAGCGCCTCGCTGAAGCCCTCGGCCCGCAGGATCGCGGCCTGCCGATCGCCCTCCGCCTTGAGGATCTCCGCCTGCTTCT
This sequence comes from uncultured Chloroflexia bacterium, assembly GCA_963788685.1. Taxonomy (GTDB): domain Bacteria; phylum Chloroflexota; class Limnocylindria; order Limnocylindrales; family CSP1-4; genus CF-46. Next base: position 132,846 of record CAWBHP010000001.1, read on the forward strand.
GGCCTTCGGCGACGTTGATCGCCGCCTGGCGCGAGCCCTCGGACTCAGTGATGACGGCGCGTCGCGTCCGCTCGGCGGAAAGCTGCCGGTTCATCGCGTCCTGGACGTCGCGCGGCGGAGTGATCTCCCGGATCTCGACCGTCGTGACCTTGCCGCCCCAGCGCTCGGTCACCTCGTCGAGCTTGACCCGCAGGACCTCGTTGATCTGCTCGCGCTTGGACAGGACCTCGTCGAGGAGGATGTCGCCGATGACGGCGCGCAGCGTCGTCGTCGCGACGCCCTGGAGCGCGCCCGGGAAGTTGACGACGTTGACGACGCTCTTGAGCGGGTCGCTGATCCGCCAGTAGATGAGGAAGTCGACGTTGATCGGCGCGTTGTCCCTCGTGATCGTCGTCTGGCTGGGGACCTCGATGAACTGCTCGCGGACGTCGACCTTGACCGGTCGATCGATGATCGGGACGAGGAAGCGCAGTCCCGGGTCGCGGACCATCGACTCGTTCGTCCGGCCGAGCCGGAACACGACCATCTTCTCGTACTGCTGAACGACTCTGATCGACAGGTAGACGATCACGAGGATGACGACGATGACGAACGCGGCGATCGCTGCGCCTACCGGCAGTTCCATGGATCCTCCGATTGATTCAGGCCTGGGATGCGAGTGGATCCGGTTCGACGAGCACCGTCAGCCCGTCGACGGCGACGACCTTGACAGGAGTGCCCCGCTCGATCGGCCGGTCGTCGGCTGAACGCGCCGACCACTCCTCGCCGGCGATATGGACGGAGCCAAGCGGCTCGAGCGGCCGCCTGACCACGCCGTGCGCGCCCGATTGGACGCCGACTCCCGCGAGACCGGGCATGGGCATCTTGCGCGTCCTGATGGCGGCCACGGTTACGAGGCCCATGAGGATTCCGAAGGTCGCGGTCATGACGACGACGAGCGGCGTCGCGACCTGAACGATCGGGCCGAATGGGTCGCCTGGTGTGGTGTAGAGGGCGGACATGCCCAGCGCGAAGCAGACGATCCCGCCGACGGTGAGGAGGCCGTGGCTCGTCATGTTGAACTCGAGGGCGAACAGGACCATCGCGAGCCCGATGAGCAATAGCCCGGCGACATTGAGGGGCAGGCTGTCGGAGCCGATGAAGGCGAGGATGATCGCGATGCCGCCGAGGATCCCGGTGACGAAGTTGGGGCTCATCAGCTCGTAGATCAGGCCCAACGAACCGATGCTGAACAGCAGGGCCGCGATGTTCGGGTCCGAGAGCAGGTGGAGGAATGCCTGGAAGGGGTTCATCGCGAGATCCTCGGTCGCCGCACCGGCGAGGTTCAGCGTGACCGGCTGACCGTCGACCGTGACTTCGCGCCCGTTCGCAAAGGCCAGCACGTCGTCGAGTGACGCGGCGATGCCATCGACGGCGCCCACCTGGACCGCCTCGCTGGCTGGCGCCGAGACGGCGTCCTCGACGGTCGAGACCGCCCACTCAACGTTGCGGCCGCGTTCCTCGGCGATCGCCCGGATCTTCGCGATCGTGTCGTTGAAGACCTTGTCGCGCAGGGTCTCCGGGATGTCCTCACCGCCGGCCATGATCGGCGATGCCGCCCCGATGTTCGTGCCGGGGGCCATGAGCGCGACGTGGGACGCGAGCGTGATGAATGTCCCGGCACTCGCCGCCCGCCCGCCGGCCGGAGCGACCCAGACGATCGTCGGCACATCGGCCTCGAGCAGCGTCCCGACGATCCCGTAGGTCGCCTGGAGCCCGCCACCGGGCGTGTTCAGCCGGATCACCACGGCTGCGGCGTCATCGGCCGCGGCCTTGGCGATCCCCTCCGAGAGGTAGCCCGCCATGACGTTGTCGACGACTCCGTCAGCGGTCAGGACGACGACATCGCCCGCGTCCGCTGCGCGGAGCGACCCCACCGACAGCCCGAACAGCCCCAGCAGGAGGGGCAACCCGTAGATGGTCCTCGCGAGTCGGCGGCTCATCGGGTTTCCGTGCGATTTATCGTACTGCCTGCGCTCCGAGGGCATCGAAGACGAGGCGGCTCCAGGTCTCCAGGTCCGCCGCCACGGCGGCGACCTCGGCAGGCGTTGCGAACGCTCCAGTCAGCTTGTCGGTCTCGCGGATCGAGACGGGCCTGCCCGCGGCGTCCGCGACGAACACGGCTCCGAGGTGGACCTGGCCGACCGGCGTCGTGTCGTCGTTCAGCAGCCCGATGAAGCGGAAGTCGGGGACGAAGTCCGCGACCAGCTCCTCTGACCATTCCCGCCGCAGACCGCCGTCGAGATCCTCATCGCCCGGGTTGAGATGGCCACCGACCCCGATCGACCAGCGGTCGTGGAGCCGCACGTCGCCGCCGGCCCTGGTCCGGCGCATGAGGAAGTAGCGATCGCCGTCGCGGAGCACGAGGTACGGGATGACCTGCTTGAAGCCCGGGTCCGCCTCCATGGCCGGTCTCGGTTCGAACCGCCCTTCGCGCTCGACCGTTGCGAGGAATGCGTCGAGGTCGGCTGACTGGATGCCGTACCAGCCCTCGTCGGACATCACGGCGCCGCGAGGGACGACGAAGACCAGCTCGTCGTCGCTCATTCGGCCGCGTCCAGGCGCCGCCGCGCGGCGGCCAACCGTTCCGCGACGGCCGCTGCATCAGGGCCGCCGGCTTGTTCGAGCTCCCGAAGCCACGCGTCCAGCGCGTCGCGCAGGTCGCGGATGCCGGGCCGCAATCGCCTGGGCATTCGTTGCGATGATGCCCGCGCCCATCGCAACGTCGCCGCGGGCAAGCCTGGTCATCCCTTGCCAGCCGCTCGCGGCGAGAGAGGCAGCGGCCGGCCAATCCGGGCGGTCGGCGCCATCGCCGGCACCCGCGACCGCCTCGACGAGCGCCGCCGCCACGACGAGCGGCAGGTGGCTGATCGCGGCGACGGCGGCATCGTGCTCGACGGCGGTCATCTCGACAGGGCGCCCGCCGCAGGCTCGAGCCAGTCGCTCGACCCGCTCACGATCGTCCGAGGCTGGCTCGCGCTCCCGGGACGACGACCCACGGCCGGCCGTCGAACAGGTCGGGAGTCGACGCCTCGTAACCGCTCGCCTCGCGGCCGGCCATCGGGTGGCCGCCGACGAACCGCAGCCTCGCTGCATCTGCCCGCGCGACGACCAGCCTGCTTCGTGCTGGCGACGTCCGTCACGACCGCATCTGGCCGGATCGCCCCGGCCAGCCCGCCCCGGCCCAGGTCGTCGATCAGCTCGAGCGTCGCAAGCGGCGGACCCGCCAGCACGATGAGATCGGCGTCTCGAACGGCATCGCCGGGAGACGTCCAGGCGAGGTCGACGATGTCTTCGGCCTTGGCTCGCCCCGGCCCGTCACCCGAAGGACTCCACGCCGCGATCGTCCAGTCGCCCGCGTCGCGTCGGAGCGAACGCGCGATCGATCCCCCGATCAGGCCAAAACCGAGCAGCGCGACCCTCATCGGCCGAGTATCGCAGGGCGGCGACGAGGCCGGCTGGCTTGCTCCCGCGGCCGCAGCCAGTCGAACGGGGATTCCGCGGTGCTAGAATCAAGTCAAGCGACTATTTACCTGCCCGTCACGAGGGGTGCCGTGAGCGCCGACCCGAAGCCCATCCGGGTGTTGTTCGTCGAGGATCACCAGTTGCTGGCGGACGCACTCGCAGCGATGCTCTCGCGCGAGCCGGACATGCAGGTCGTCGGTATCGCGGGAACGGTCGCCGACGCGAAGATCATGGCCCGCGAGCAACTCGACGTCGTCCTCATGGACTACCGCCTGCCGGACGGTACCGGCGCCGAGGCGACGCGCGCCATCAAGGCCCGCTGGCCGGCCGCGCGCATCGTCATGGTGACCGCCCTCACCGACGACGAAACGCTCCTGGAGTCGATCCAGGCGGGCGCCGACGGCTACCTCACGAAGGATCGGGCGGCGGAGGACGTCGTGACGGCGGTCCGTGCCGCCCACGCCGGCGAGACGCTTCTGCCGCGCTCGGTGATCGTCGAGATCGCCCGCCGCGTCGCAGCCGCCAGGGAGCGCGGCGACGAACGGCGGGTCGTCGAGCCCCTCACGCCGCGCGAGCTCGAGATCCTCCGGGCGCTGACCGAGGGCATGTCGACTCCGGAGATCTGCGAGCGCCTCTTCATCGCCCCGAACACGCTCCGGACCCACGTCCAGAACATCATGGGCAAGCTCCGCGTCCACTCGAAGCTCGAAGCCGTCGCATTCGCCCTGAAGTACCGGCTCGTGGACCCGCCGACGCCCGAGGGCGCGACCGCTTCTCGCTAACAGGCGTGGGCACGAGGCGCGCCATCAGGACCTTCGCTTAGTCGGACCAGCCAGTGGGGTCCCCCGGTGGGACGTACCGCGACGTTCCATCGGCCGGTTTCCGCCGGCGGCCCTGGCGACGATCGCCCTCGCGACGCTCCTTGGTCTTCGGTGGGACGGGCGCGTCCACCGGGTTCTCGCGGCGAGCGATCAAGCGCCGCTCCTCCCCGCGTCGTTCGCCGTTGAGGAACGTCCCGCAGCGCGGACACCTGCGCTCCTCCGCGAAGAGCGATTCGAGCGGCGCGACGGTGTAGATCACCCGTCCACAGGACCAGCACGCGAGCCTAGGCATTGGGCGCGCCTCAGACCTTCGGCAGGCTCTTGAGCGCCTCTTCGACTCGCTCGGCCGGATATTCGAAGTCCTCGAGCGATCCGTTCAGATACCGCTCGTACGCCGACAGGTCGAAATGGCCGTGGCCGCAGAGGTTGAACAGGATCACCCGCGCCTCGCCCGCTTCCTTGGCGGCGAGCGCCTCGTCGACTGCGACCTTGATCGCGTGGGTCGGCTCCGGGGCCGGCAGGATTCCCTCGGCCCGCGCGAACTGGACGCCCGCGCCGAAGCTCGCCCGCTGGTGGACGCTCCGCGCCTCGATGTAGCCGTGTTCCTTGAGCAGCGACACGAGCGGCGACATGCCGTGGTAGCGGAGGCCGCCGGCATGGATGGGTTCGGGGATGAAGTCGTGCCCGAGCGTGTGCATCTTGGCGACCGGGGCCATCTTCGCCGTGTCGCCGTAGTCGTAGGCGTAGACGCCGCGTGTCAGCGAGGGCGCCGCCTCAGGCTCGACGGCGATGATCCGATGCTTGGCGCCCTCCCGGAGGTTGCGACCGAGGAATGGGAAGGCCATCCCACCGAAGTTCGAGCCGCCGCCGGTGCAGCCGATCACGACGTCCGGCGACTCGCCGGCCATGCCCATCTGCTCGATCGCCTCCTGGCCGATGACGGTCTGGTGCAGGAGCACGTGGTTCAGGACCGAACCGAGCGAGTATTTCGTGTCTTCGCGGGTCGCCGCATCCTCGACCGCTTCGCTGATCGCCATCCCGAGTGAGCCGGGGCTGTCGGGCGTCGCTGCGAGGACACTGCGGCCGTAGTTCGTCGTCGGCGACGGGCTGGGCACGACCTCCGCGCCGTACGTCTCCATGAGGATGCGGCGGTACGGCTTCTGGTCGTAACTCGCCCGAACCATGTAGACCTTGACCTCGAGCCCGAAGTAGGCGCCGGCAAAGGCCATGGCGCTCCCCCATTGCCCGGCCCCGGTCTCGGTCGCGATCCGGGTGACGCCCTGCTCCTTGTTGTAGTAGGCCTGGGCCAGCGCGGTGTTCGGCTTGTGGCTGCCGGCAGGGCTGACACCCTCGTACTTGTAGTAGATGTGGGCCGGCGTATCGAGGACGGCCTCGAGTCGATGGGCCCGGTAGAGCGGGCTCGGCCGGTACAGCGCATACGCCTCGCGAACCGGCTCTGGGATCTCGATCTCGCGCTCCGCGCTCACCTCCTGGCCGATGAGGGCCATCGGAAAGAGCGGCGCGAGATCGTCAGGCCCGATCGGCTGGAGCGTCGCCGGGTGGAGGTACGGCTGAGGCGGGACCGGCAGATCGGCGGCGATGTTGTACCAGGAGCGCGGGATCCGGTCCTCGTCGAGGGTGAACTTCGTGCGCCGGGTCATGACGTGCGCCATGGCAGGTCCCTCGTCTCTCGTTACGCGCCGATGGTCGGCCGGGATGGGAGCCTACCGCTTGCGGCGCCGCCTGCGCAATGAGTCGTCGGTGCGGCGCCGGATCCCGCCTACCGCGGCGGCAAACGCGAGCGGCAGCACGATGACCACGCCGCCCTTGGTCTTGTCCTTGCCGCATGGCCGATCGCCGCCATCACCCTTCGCCTTGCCGGGCGGGCCATCCACGGTGCCGGGGCAGGGCGGCTTGGCCTTCACCGGCTTCACCGGCTTTGGTTTCGGCGTGGCCTTCGGCGTGGCTGGGGCGTGGCGCGCGGGGTCGCCCGTGGCGTCGGTGCCGGGGTGACGCGCGGGGTTGGTGCCGGGGTAATGCGCGGCGTCGGCGCTGGGGTTACGCGCGGGGTAGGCGCTGGCGTCGCGGTCGGCGGCCGGGTCGGCGTCGGGTTGGGGTTCGCGGTCGGAGGATTCGTCGGGCCGGCCACGGGACGTGCCGACGGCGGCCTGGGCCCGATGGCGACCTGGCCGCTCGGCAGCGGCGTGACCGTGGGATTGACACTGGCCGACGGCTGCGTCGATGGCGGCGCCGTCGATGTCCCGGGTGATCCGGGCGGTGAGCTCGTGGTCGTGGGGCCGGGGACGGCCGGCGTCGCCGACGGAGGGGCCGTTACGACGGGCGTCGGGGAGGTTACGGCCAGCCCGCCCGGTTCGGTCCGAGGAGCCCCGAAACCGACGGCCAGAGCGAAGGTTGCGAGGACGAGGTTAAGGACGCCGAGGGCGACCACTAGCCGCGCGCGCTGGGCGGAGGTCACGTCCCTGGTCCTCTCTTTCCGGCCGGCATTCGTCGGCAGATCCGTGCTCTCACGGACGCGTGAATGCTAGCACCCAATGGCCTCTCGGACGTTCGGCGGCGCATCCCGTGGGCCTTACGGACGTCAACCAAGCGTCGCCTCGTGAAGCGGCACGTAGCGTGCCGGCCCGCCCCCGGAGATGCTCTCGAACAGCACGAGGGACTCGGCCCGAAACGGTTCCCGGACCGCGGCTGCGGCATCGATCAGCCGCCGCGCCACCTCCGGCCCCGACCGGACGCCGTCCGACCGAGCCAGCGTCAGGTGAGCCCGATACGGGCGCTCGTCGCGCGGCCAGCCGACCTCGGCCAGCGCGTCATCCAAGGCCACGGCGGCAGCCGCCAACTCGTTCGACGCCCTCGGCGACACCGAGCCACAACGCCCTGGGCCGGCCCACGGACGGGAATGCCCCGCCCCCCGCGATGACGACGTCGAAGGGTGCGAGCCGGCGCGCCGTCTGATCGACCGCGGCTGCCACATCGGCGACGTGCTCCTCCTCGGTCGGGCCGAGGAACCGGACGGTCAGGTGGAGGCCGTCGAGGCGGACCCAGCGGACGTCCCTGACGGCCGGGTCGCCGGCACCCCGGACGCCGTCGACGAGCGCCGTGACGGCGTCCCGAACCGGAGACGGGATGGGGATGGCGACGAACAGCCGGCGCCCGATGGCGGTCTCGTGTCCCGGTCGGTCGGTCACACGGTTCCGCTCGAGGGCACGTTCTGCTCGTCCTGGAACGTCTTCCGGTCGGCAGCCAGGACCTCGCGCGCCCGCTCGGCCTCGCGCCAGCCGACGACGTCGACTTCCTTGTCCTCGAGCAGCTTGTACGTGTCAAAGAAGTGCTTGATCTCGACTAGGCGGTGCGGGCGGACCTGTTCGAGCCGCTCGACGTGGGCCTGGTGCGGATCGCCGACCGCCACGCAAAGGACCTTGAAGTCGAAGCCCTTGTCGTCCCGCATCTCCAGCCCGCCGATCGGCCGGGCCCAGACCCGGCAGCCCGGGAACGTCGGCTCGTCGATCAGCAAGAGGGCGTCGGTGTGATCCCCGTCGCCGGCCCGCGTGCCCTCGATGAATCCGTAGTCAAAGTTGTAGTGGACGGCAGACGCGAGGACCCGGTCGAGTCGGAAGACGTGGGCCGCCTCGTCGTACTCGTACTTGTTGCGGCTGCCGCGCGGAATCTCGACGACGACCTCGACGATATCGGGGAACTGCTCGGAGTTCGCGCTCATCCCTACCTTTCGCACCGTCAAGGTGCCCAGTGTAGGCGGCACGCCGCCGGCTGGCCGCAGGCTCAACCCGCGCCGGACAGGAAAACGCCCGAAGGAACTTGTGGAAGCGGTCGCGACGCCGAGACAAACGAGCCTTGATGTGATCGCAGCCGGCTCGTCCCGGATCGGCGGTCAACCGGGTCCAGACCTTGCGGCCTGGTCCCGATCAGACCGGCGGCGCTGCGGGGATCGCTCCTCGCCTCGCCTGACCGTTCCGACGGCCCCTTCGGGCAAGACCTACAGTACGGTCGGGTCCAGCGGGCCACAACCCGCTTATCCACGAACTTCGCCGGCCGCCCCTCGAAGTCATCCACGAACTTCGTGCGGGTGTGGACGGAATGTGGACGATATCAATCCGCGGATGTGGTACGTGCGGGCGGTGGGCCCGAGTCGGCGGCTCAGGGCGTTGGGCGTGGAGCCGTCTCGAGCAGGAGTTCGACCTCCGCCGGGATGGGGGCGGGCGGATCGGGCAGGAAGACGACTGTCAGGGTCCACTCGACGTGGACATCGACCGGATCCTCATACCCCATCGAGGCCCCGAACGGCAGGTCAGCTGTGCAGCGCGAGCGGCCCTCGCAGTCGAGCGCGACCAGGCGGCCAGCAAAGGCCAGTGGCGCACCCGGCGGTCCGACGACGCCGCGTTCGCCAACCAGGATGCTCACCTGGGTCTTGGCGGTTGCGCCCTGACCCGTTGAGGTGGCCGTCAGGATCCCCTGGAGGACGCCGTGGAGGCCACCCAGGCCTTGTGCCAGCTCGCTCGCGTCGAGGGTCACCGTCGCGTCGAGGAAGGTGCGCTTGTCCTTCCCGATGTCGAAGGAGCCACTGGTCGTCGCGGTCAGGTGCGGGGCATCGGTTGCCAGCCCGCTCCTCGACTCCGGGCCGAAGTCGACCTGAGCCGCCGGCCCGTCCTTGGCCGCGATCGCGAACCCGCTGAGTGACCAGGACTGGTCGATGACGTCGGCGGGATCACCGCCCTCCCACTCGAAAAGAACCGTGAGCGGCTCTGTACAGCCTCGCGGATCTGCGCAGGTTCGGGGCAGCACGATGGGCAGGAGTTGGAGCCTGTCCCTAAGCGTTGTTGACTCGACCTGCACGTCGCCCAGCAGGACCTTGATCGTCCCTGGCCGCTCGACGCGGCTTGGGTCGCCGGCGTCACCCTCGAGGCGAAGGACCAGCTTGGGCGAGTCGCCGAACGTCGCCGCATCGACACCTCGGGTGAAGTCGTACCTCACGGTCGTTCGGGGGTGGGCGGCATCGACACGGACGGGATCCGGGGTCACGGTTGTCCGCGTCAGGCGGTCGGCAGGCACGAGGACCACCGGCTCGGCGGTCACCTCGAGCCGCGCTTCGGGTGGCGGAGATCCGGTCCCGCCGCCGGGCCCGAAACGGCTGCTTGCCAACGCCGCCCAATCGAAGGTGGCCCGGTCGGCATCGGGGTCGGTGAGGACCACGGTGATCCGATACCGACGCGTGCAGTCGCCCGCTCCGCAGGCCTCGTCGATGAACGACCGCAGGGACGGGAACGGGGCGGTGTTTGCCCCGGGCCGGCCGTCGAGCGCCTCGATGGTGACAAGTGTCTTGGTCTCTGCCGGATGCAGGCCGCCGGTGTTGGTCGCGTCGATCGCCAACTCGGTTGAGTTCGACGGGGCCGAGCGGAGAGCCGCGTTCACCGTCAACGATACGTCCACGGTTGCGACGGGATTCTCCGCGGTGACCTCGATGCTGCCGGTCAGGGTGTCGGTTAATGCCGGCGGCGGCTGGGGGCTGGCGCTGGTCCCGAGGCTGGCGACGGCCGCCAGCACGAGGACGACGAGCGATGCGGCCCGGCGGCGGCGCGATTCGATCGCGTGCCGCGTGGGCGGCCTAGTCGTTGTAGAGCCGTTCCTCGATCAACTTCTCCTGGACCGTTCGACCGTTCGGGTCGAAGCAGGAGAACTCGAAGTGCTTCTCGAACTCGAGGTCCACGTTGTCCTGGCCGCCACGGTTCTTCTCGACCGAGATCACGACCCAGTCGCGGAAGCGCTGCGCCTGGTACGGGTTGAACTCGATGTTGACCTTGGCGACGATGTGGTACTTCTCGTTGAGGATCAGGATGATGTCGGCCTCGTAGTTGATGGCCGAGCTGCCGCGCAGGTGGTAGTTGCGGAGGCGCGACGCCTTGAGGCCTTCCTTGTCGGCGGCGACGATGGCAGACCATCGGGACTTCCTCGGACAGGGCGACGTCCTTGAGGCCGTTCACGACGAAGGTGACCTTCTCCGTCTCACTGCTCGGCTCGGGGATCTGCGGCACCTTCTGGAGGTAGTCGACGAAGACCACGAGGCGGCGGTCGCCCGACAGGGCCCGGTGCTGCTGGACGAGCTTGCGGATGTTGTCGATCGTGCTCGCCGTCTGGGAGCCACGGAGCAGGAAGAGGTTCTCGCCGTAGCGGGCGATCCGATCGAGCGAGGGCCGGAGCCGCGGGTTGCTGGCGAGCTGCGTCGCTCCGCCACCTTCGGCGACCCAGGTCCCGAGGATCTCCTTGCGGACGTCCTGGATCTTGATCGCACCGGTCTTGTGGGGAAGGTGGGCGAGCGCCGACTCCATCGCGATCAGGCGATTGAGGAGGTACTGCTCGTCGTGCTCGAAGCAGATGTAGAGGACGTTGGCCTGGCCGCCGGATGCGATGTTCCGGGCCATCTGGAGGGCCATCGTCGTCTTGCCGGTGCCCTGTGCGCCACCGATCAGCATGAGCTCGCCGGCGCGCAGGCCGGTGCCGATCGTCTTGTCGAGGGGGGTGAAGCCGAGCGGGACGGGCTGGTACTCGCCGACCTTGCCGGTCGTGACCTTGTCGTTGAGATCGACAAGAACGTCGAGCGCCGAACGGGGCGCCATGCTGCCCGTTATCGGAATCCAGGCGCCAGGCCTGGGCAGGGGCGACGGCAGGGTTGATCGGTTTCGTGTCACGAAGGAGTACCTCCCGGTGGCGATGACAGGTGCATCGTAGCACCGCGAATCCGCCTGACAGCCGCCCGAACTGGTCCCACAGGGGGTCCGAAGGTACTGCCGAGCGTCCTATGTGGCGGCGGCCGCGAGGCTCGATCGATCGAGTGCGCGAGCTCGTCCCACATCCGGACGACGGTCCGGATTCCGCGCTCGTAGTTGTCAGGTCCATCGACTCGTTCGGGGCGTGGGCGTGCTGGTCGGGCGGATCGAAGCCCAGCAGGACGACCGGCAGGCCGAGGATCGGCTCGAAGCTGGCGCAGACCGGGATCGAGCCGCCTTCGCGGATGTAGACGGGGGCGCGCCCGAACGTCGCCTCGAGCGCCCGGGCCGCGGCCTGGGTCGCCGGGTGAGTCGATCGGGGTCAGGCTCGGATGCCCGCCGCCGAGATACGTGACCGTCGTCACCGCACGCCGGGCGGCGCGATCTCCGCAACGTACGCCTGGAACTGCTCGAAGATCCGATCGGGGTCCTGGGCGCTGACGAGCCGGCAGCTGACCTTGGCGTGGGCGTGGGCCGGGATGATCGTCTTGGTGCCCTCGCCCTGGAAGCCGCCCCAGATCCCGTTGACGTCGAGCGTCGGCCGGGCGCCACGTCGCTCGAGGGTGGAGAACCCGGCCTCGCCGACGAGCGCCGGCACGCCGAGGGTCTCGCGGTACGCCTCCTCGTCGAAGGGGAGCGCCGCGATGGCCGCGCGTTCCGCTCGGTCAGCGACACGACGTCGTCGTAGAAGCCGGGGATCCGGATCCGCCCGTCGGGTCCCTTGAGCGCGGCGATGATCCGGGCGAGAGCGTTGGCCGGGTTCTCGACGGCGCCGCCGTAGCTCGCCCGAGTGGAGGTCGACGGCAGTGCCGGTGACGTCGATCTGGGCGTACATGATCCCGCGCAGCCCGACGGTGATCGCCGGCAGGTTGCCCTCGAAGAAGCCCGTGTCGCTGATCAGCGCGAAGTCCGCCTCGAGCCGATCCTTGTTGGCCGCGAGCCAGCGCTCGAGGTGGATCGCTGCTCGACTCCTCCTCGCCCTCGAACACGAACTTGAGGTTGACCGGCAGCGCGCCGCGGGTCGCGAGGATCGCCTCGGTCGCCCGCAGGTGGAGATGGAGCTGGCCCTTGTCGTCGGCCGCGCCGCGGGCGAGCATCCGGTCGCCGACGACGACCGGCTCGAACGGCGGCGAGTCCCAGAGCTCGAGCGGGTCGACCGGCTGCACGTCGTAATGGCAGTAGACGAGGACCGTCGGGGCGCCGTCGGCGTGGAGCCAGTCGCCGTAGACGACGGGTGGCCGCCGGTCTCGGCCACCTCGACGTGCTCGATGCCCGTCGCCCGCAGGTCCGCGGCGATCCAGTCGGCTGCCGCCGGCAGTCGGCGGCATGCTCCGGCAGCGCCGAGATGCTGGGGATCCGGAGGAACTCCTTGTAGGACTCGAGGCGCGCGTCGCGGTGATCGTCGAGGAAGGCCTCGATGGCGCTGTCGGGAGCGGTTTCGGTCGTCATCCCACGATGATAAGTCGCGGGTGAGCGTCGGGCACCCGGTGAACCGCCGCCCGAATCGAACGAGCGGGCCCTTGTCGGGGCCCGCTCGATGGGTTCTCGGAGGTGGGAGCCGCGGTCAGGCGGGCTGGGGGTTCGGGGCGGGGGCTGGCGTCGGCTGGCCCGGGCCGATGATCTGGGGTCGGACGCCGTGGGTATTGACCTTCGGCGGCAGGTCGCTGAAGAGCTTCTCGAACTCCTCGGCGTCGACCGTCTCCTCCGCGACGAGCTTCTCGGCGAGGGCCGTCAGCTTGTCGCGATGCTGGACCAGGACGTCCGTCGCCCGCTCGTAGGCGTGGTCGATGATCGCCCGGACCTCCTCGTCGATCTGCTTGGCGACCTCGTCGGAGTAGTTCCGCTGCTCGCCGATCTCGCGGCCGAGGAACACCAGCTCGTCGCGCTTCCCGAACGAAAGCGGGCCGAGCTGATCGCTCATCCCGAACTCGGTGACCATCCGGCGGGCGAGATCGGTCGCCTTCTCGATGTCGTTGCTGGCGCCGGTCGTCGTGTCGCCGAAGACGAGCCGCTCCGCGACGTTGCCGCCGAGGAGTCCGGCGATCTTGTCCTCGAACTCGGTCTTGCTCTGGAGGTAGCGATCCTCCGACGGCAGGGCCATCGTGTAGCCGAGGGCCATGCCGCGGCTGATGATCGTGACCTTCTGGACCGGGTCGCACTTCGGCAGGATCCGCTGGACGACGGCGTGGCCGCCCTCGTGGTAGGCGATGATCGCCTTCTCGGCGTCCGAGATGACCCGGCGACTTCCGCTCCGGGCCGGCGACGATCCGCTCCAAGGCCTCCTGGAACTCGGACATCCCGATGACCTTCTTGTTGCGGCGGGCCGACAGGATCGCCGCCTCGTTGACGAGGTTGGCGAGGTCCGCGCCGGAGAAGCCCGGCGACTGGCGGGCGATGTCTTCGACGTCGATCGCCTTGTCGAGCGGCTTGCCCTTGGTGTGGACCTTGAGGATCGCCGTCCGGCCCTTCATGTCGGGGCGGTCGAGGATGACCTGGCGGTCGAAGCGGCCGGGGCGCAGGAGCGCCGGGTCGAGGACGTCCGGTCGGTTGGTGGCGGCGACGACGATGACGTTGGTGTTCGTGTCGAAGCCGTCCATCTCGACGAGGATCTGGTTGAGGGTCTGCTCGCGCTCGTCGTGCGATCCGCCGAGCCCGGCGCCGCGCTGGCGCCCGACCGCGTCGATCTCGTCGACGAAGACGATGCACGGCGAATTGCGCTTGGCCTGGTCGAAGAGGTCTCGGACGCGGCTGGCGCCGACGCCGACGAACATCTCGACGAACTCAGAGCCCGAGATGGAGAAGAACGGCACGCCGGCCTCACCGGCGACGGCGCGCGCCATCAGGGTCTTGCCGGTGCCAGGAGGCCCGACGAGCAGCACGCCACGCGGGATCCGCGCGCCCAGAGAGTTGAACTTCTCCGGGTACTTCAGGAACTCGACCACTTCCTGGAGCTCTGTCTTCGCCTCGTCGACGCCGGCCACGTCGGCGAACGTTACGACTGTCTTGTTCCCGAGGAACATCCGGGCCCGACTCTTGCCGAAGCTGAGGGCTTGGTTGTTCGTGCCCTGGGCCTGTCTCATCATGAAGAAGATGAATCCACCGATGATGAGGATCGGCAGCAGGCCGGTGATGATGATGCCGAGCCACGAGGTATCAGGTGCCTGCTTGGCACCGAGCGACGGCCGGGCGACGCCCCCCTGCTGGGCCGCATCGGTCATGTCCGGCAGAACCTGATTGGCGAGGAGTCCGGGCACGACGACCGTGTATTCGGGGGCCGACTTTGGCTTTACCGTCAGGGTCGAGCCTTCCTGGACGACGGTGGAGACGCTCCCGTTCTTTACGTCATCGAGGAACTCTGTATAGGTCTTTGCTACAGCTGGGGTGGACTGCCCGACCAGGGTGATGGCGACGGCGAGCGCGACGACCACAAGGGCCAGCATCACGATGCCGTTGCGGAAGAACTTGGGGTTCAACGAAGCCTCCGGGGGATCTGGGCCGCTGCCGCGCAGCGACCACCGGCGCGAGTATACCGCCGGACCATGACGGGCCTCTTACGGCTGTCAGGTGGGGTTGTCGATGGATACGTCGACCGATTGGTTACGGATCGACGATTGGTAGCGGAGGGCGGATTCGAACCACCGACCAAGGGCTTATGAGTCCCCTGCTCTACCACTGAGCTACTCCGCCGCGGTCACGAGCACGGATTGTACCGAATCGTTCGTTCTACCCTTGCGAAGCCGGTACTGAGTGAGGTACTTGGGGCTCAGACACGAGCGTCTGATCACCCGCCAAATCAAAGGACCGACCCCCCCATGATCCGCCCAGCAACTCTCGACGATCCGACGCGGGCCGATGCCCGCTCCAACCAGGACGACAACTTCGCCGCCAGCGTCAGGACGTTCCATCGAAGCCTCCGAGCCGAGCAGCGATCGACCGCCACGATCACTCCGGCACCATCCCGGCGACGGCTGAATTGGTCAGAGGAGAGGCAATGCGTGTTGGTTGGCGCCTCTGGTGGATCGGGGTTGGGGTCGTGGTTCTTGTCCTGGTGATTGCTTATGTCGTGTTCTACGGTGTGGGTGCTACCACCACCGGTGCCCCGAGTCTTTGATTACTTGCTACTCCAAGCTCCTGATTTAGCGAGGGCTGTAGACAGATGAATCGACGCACCGTCATCGCGTGGTGGCCCCTGATCTTCCTAGTCGCCCTCGCGATTCTCGTTTTCTTCTACACGAACGTAGTCCTGGTCCACACAGGCCCACCCCCGCACTAGATAGACCAGTCGGCAGCGCGACGCGACCTGGGCTCGATCGGTTGCTCAGGTGACGGCGGCGATGAGAGCAGCCGGCTTGGCGGCGGGGATGACCGGTTCGGTGGCCAAGAACCACGTCGGCAGCGCACGGACGAGGTCGGGTGCGCCGTAGACGCGGACCGATCCATCGGCGATGGCCTCGGTCCAGCTGCGCTGGGCCCTTGCGATCGGGAACAGCCCGGCCGGGTCGGCATCCACGTACACGTAGCGATCCTCGCTCAGGAGGGGATCCTCGGCACAGAGCGTCGGTTCAGTATCGCGTGCGAGCAGCAGCCAGCCTCGCGGGACATCCGCGCCCGACATGGCGATCTCGATCACCACCTGGTGTGCCGGAACGACGGCCGTGTCGACACGGTGGGCCAGCCACCAGACGATGACCCCCGGATCCCGCTGCGCCATCGCCGGATCCTCGGGCACCCACTTCTCGGCCCAGCCCAACAGGGCTCGAACCACCGGCCGGAGCTGCTCACCGGCTGGGGTCAGCAAGTAGTCCGTGGGCCGGCCTCCGGCCGATGGCATCCGGGCGACGATCCCCATCTCTTCGAGCTTGCGCAGCTTGTCGCTCAGCACCGAACGAGAGATGTGGCCCGGGAGACCGTTGGCCAGAGAGTTGAAACCCTGCGAGCCGAACAACACGAGCTCGCGCACGATGAGCAGGCTCCATCGGTCGCCGAGGCGCTCGACCGCCTTCGTGAACGCGCAGTAGTTGTCGCTTGCGCTCGAGCCCATGGCCGCATTCTCTCACCGCCCACCAGCAGGGACCAGTTCGACATTCGAACTCCCGCTGCCGAGCGAGAGGTCGGACGACGTCCACCGGTTCTGTATTCGTACTTCTCTCCGGGTCGCGCCCGGCGGTAGCGTCCGGCTTGATCACCCGTGACCGAGAGGAATGCGATGACCAGCCGAGCAGTCGCAATGGATCCCACCGACGAGCGGACGGAGCGCTATCGAAGTGCGGAGCGCGCGGTATGGAGCCACTACGGACTTGAACCGACCGAGCGGTTCGTTGAGTTCGAGTCGCCCGCGGTTCGCCTGCGGATCCAGGAGGTCGGATCGGGTGAGCCGATCGTGTTCGTCCATGGCGGCCTGTGGCCTGCGGTGGCACTCGCTCCACTTGTGCGCGAGCTGGCGGGCTACCGCTGCATCCTGCTCGACCGGCCCGGCTGTGGTCTGAGCTCGCCCGTCGACTGGCGGAAGCACGAGCTCCGGACCGTTGCCCCCAAGCTCATGGGCGGCGTCGTCGACGCGCTCGGGCTGGAGCGGACCCACGTCATCGGCCACTCGATCGGTGGCGTGTGGGCCCTCCGGCTGGCGCAGGACCATGCCTCGCGAGTCGGCAAGATCGGGATCCTGGGCGCCTCGCCGGTGCTGGCCGAAATGCCGCGCCCGGGATTCTTCCGGATCCTGGCGTCGCCGATCGGAGCCCTCATCACCCGTCTTCCGCAGAACCAGGACCGGGCGCGCTCGACGACCAAGCAGGCCGCCGGTCATGAACGGTGATCCATCGCGCACAGGAGCCGACCCCAATTCGCATCATCAGATGGAACGGCCGTTGGTCGCCTCGGGACCCTGCGACTTCATCGCGCGCTCGCGGCCAGTCGCTCGCGCGTAGGCCCAGACGTCGATCTCGGGCGGCGTGAGGCCGAGAATCGGTCAGGCCGGGGGGTGCAGACGTGGCTACGGTGATCGCTGCCGTGGTGGATGACCTGCGCCAGGCGAACGCCGAGCGGTGAGTGGACCTCCCAGCCGTTGTCGTACTCGACGATGTCCGCATCGGGGTCGAGCTCACCGGCAAGCACCTCCATCCACGCGGCGCCGTTTCCTGTGATCGCCGAGCGCAGTTCGCCGAGGGTCGCCTCCTCGTCGGTCCGCGCGAATCCCTCACGAAAGAACGACAGATACCACCCATCGGATCTGACGAGGTGCCGAAGCGTATCGATGATCGACCCGTACGTGCCTGGGATCGGAGCCCGTAGCTGCTCTTGGGTGAGGGCGGTGCACTCGTCGAGCAAGGCGTTCGCTCGCCCAGATGTGATGCGCGAACGCGTCGTCGAGAACCGAGGCGACCATGAGCCGAGTCTAGCCGCCGAAACGCGATCGCGACTCCTGGACCGCGGGTCAGGAATGGA
>CAWBHP010000002.1:0-209759 GCA_963788685.1 uncultured Chloroflexia bacterium
ACGGTGATCGGCTCCGTCTGCGGAGTGCACAGGGGATCCCAGTCAGGATTCGACGAGACTTGGGTGCGCCACTCGTCGGCGCTCCTGCCCGCGAGCGCCTGCGAGGCAAGGCCGATGAACTTCAAGTTCTCGGTCGAGTCGTCGTAGACGACGTCGGCGAATTCTGACGCGAAGAATGGAATGCCGGTCGTCCACGGCTCGGTCGCCTTGCGTGTGCTCCAGCCAGCCGGGCCTGACATCGAGATCCCGTGGACATCGGACGCGAATGGCTGGGTCAGGGCTGGGGGATCGAATGGCGTCGGACTCGCTGATTGCGTCGTAGCGTCTGACGGCGATGGGCTCGTGACAGGCGGCGCCGACGGGCCGCCTGGCCCAGCAGCACTGGGGCCCGGGCTCGCGCCCGGCCGCAGCACGGCCAGCCCGACCAGACCGATGGCGACGACAGCCACGGCCGCAACCGCAAGCTTGGCGTTTCTATTCATGATCTATGGGTACCTCGCTTGGAAGCTGAGCACCGACGAACCGGCGCGCAGCTCGAGAACGCCGGGTTCGATCGTGTAGGCGATGTCTCCCGCGGACAGGACTGCCATGAAGGTCGCGGTGCGCTCGGCGACAGCGCTGCTGCAGCCCACGTTGGACATCGCTATATCGGTCACGTGAAGGACGCCCGGCTCGACTGTCACGTTCGCGGTGCCGGTGCTGCAGCCGGCATCGAGGGTCATGGCCCCGTCGGCAGTCAACGTGAGCGACTGCACCAGGGTCATCTCCTCGCCGCTCACCGTGACCGGCGATTCGAGCGACCATGTCGGTCCGATCAGCGTCGGTTCGGGCTGGTCGCCGGCCTGCAGCCAGCCGACATCCGGGGCGTAGTCGGTGGCGACGACCCGGCCGGGCTCGATCAGCGCTGCCCAGGCGTAGAAGCGGAAGTCCGGATTGTTCGTCACGGAGTACCAGAGCGAGGCCGCGTTGCCGGGTTGGTTGCCCTCGCTTGGGTAGTAGCTATCCAGGCCGGCGCGGCGCCCTGCCTCGCCTTCGACGAAGCCGTATGGCGCGCCAGCCGCCGCCATCGTCTCGCCCGTGACCAGGTCCGTGATCCAGGCTCGGTGCTGGCCGTTGGGCATGTTGTCGATCCCGATCCGCTCGTCGGCGGCGCCGTCGCCGTCGGTGTCCAGGACCACGCCGTAGGCGATCCATTGGCTGGCTGGATCCGGAACGCCAGGCAGGTCACCGGCCAGGTCCACGCTGAATATGCCGGGGGTGATCCGAACGGCCTTGATGTCCGTCCAGGACGGTGCCCCGACGGCGACCTCCCCGACGGGGTCGGTGTAGGCGAACGGCCCCCATAGCCGGTAGCCCTCATTCCAGAACGGCGTCGGGTGCAAGCTCCATCCGCAGGACCGGTGCGCCACTGGGTGGTTCGGACCGGACCGGCACTGGCCAGTCCAGTTCGAGACGACCAGGTGCCCACCGCAGCGTGGACGGATCGACGGTGGGCGTCGGTGTGGGCGTGACAGGGTCACCGCCCGGCTGCTGACTGAGGCGGAGGGCAACGAGCCCGATGCCGCCGACCGCGACCGCCACCGCGGCTGCGGTCGCCAGCCGCGCGACCGGGCTCGTGGGCCACGCGCGTCGCGGAGCGCGCGCACGGACGCGCCGCTGCTGGGTGGTGTCGATGGTAGCGAGGGCCGACTCGAGCACCCACTCGGGGGCCCGTGGCGGCGTCTCGGCCGCGTAGAAGTCGGCGAGCCGGCGTTCGAGGTCGTCGTTGGCGCTCATGCCATGCGGCCCTCCTGCCGGGCGCCGACCGAGGAGCGCTCGTCGGCCGCGATGGCCGCCCGAAGCGCCTCGATGGCGTAGTGGAGCCGGGACTTGGCGGTCCCGATCGGGATGTCGAGTGCTTCGGCCGTCTCGCCGGGCGACAGGCCGATGTAGAAGTGCAGGGTCAGGATCGTCCGCTGCCCGACGTTGAGGCGACGGAGTCCCCGTTCGAGCTGATCGCGATCGGCGAGCTCCGACGCGCGATCGGGCTCGGCCGGTTCGGTCGGCAGGACGGTGATCTCGGCGCGCCACCGGCGTCGGTCGCGACCGACGTCAGCGCAGGCCCGGACGATCAGCCGGTACAGCCAGGCATCGAACCGCTCCACGTCGCGCAACGAGGGCAGATCGCGCCAGGCCCGCACCAGTGCTTCCTGGGTGGCATCCTCCGCGAGTTCGGTGTCGCGCAGGATGAATCGAGCGATCCCGTACAACCGATCGACGGCGCCGCCCGCCAGCACGCTGAAGGCCTCGCGGTCTCCGCGTCGCGCTTGGTCGACGAGCTCCGTCTGCACGCCTCGCTCCGTTTCGAGGCGACCGATCTGGTCACCTACAAGCTACGGCGGAGCACAAGGCCTGACGGTTCAATCTGAGGCTGGGACGCGGACTATGCGGCGGGTTCCAGCGCGACGGTTGGCTCGCGACCCGCGGTCACGCGGTTGCGCCCCGCTTCCTTGGATCGGTAGAGCGCTTCGTCCGCGATCCGCAGCAGCGAGACCCGGTCGGACGCTTGGTTTGGCGCGGTCGAGACGCCGATCGACACGGTGATCCGGGCCGTAGTGCCGGGCGTCAGCGAGATCACGGTCGTCTCGGTTCGGGCGCGGATGCGCTCCGCGATCGCCGCGGCTGCGGCCTCATCGACACCGGGCAGGAATACGGCGAACTCCTCGCCACCGTAGCGAGCCGCGAGGTCGCCGTCGCGCATGCACGATCGGAGAACCCCACCGAACGCTCGGAGGGCTTCGTCGCCGGCCGGGTGGCCGAAGCGATCGTTGAAGTCCTTGAAATGGTCGAGGTCGAGCATCAGCACGCTGATCACGTCTTCGCCGGTCCGGAATTCGAGGGCCTCTTCGAGGGCTCGATCGAACGCGCGGCTGTTGGCGAGCCCAGTTCGAGGATCGGTGTTTGCCTGGCCCTGGAGGGCCGCGAGGAGGCGCCGGTTGCCGATCACGAGCGCGGCATGCTCGGCCACGCGGACTACGCTCGTGCGAAGGTCGAAGGGCAGGGCGTTCGGCCGCTTCCAGTAGAGGTGAACGACGCCGACGGTCTCGCCGCTGATGAGCGGGATGCAGGCGAGCGTTCCCCGATCAACGGAGTAGACGGGGCAGTGGAGAGTCAACGGGGTGGAGGCGTCGTTCGCGACATAGATGCTGCTTCGGGTGAGCCCCGCGCAGTGGGCCAGCCCACCGAGGGTCATGGTCTCGGCGATCGGATCGCCGAAGATGGCCTCGGGCACGGCCCGGTCCTTGGACCTGTTGAGGATGTGCGTCACCGCGGCGTCGGGTTTCGTAAGCATCGCCAGCGCCATGAGGTTCGATGCCGCGATCTCCTTGTCGTCTGAGGCGAACGAGGCGACCTCAGTGAAACTGTTTACGATGCCGACTCGCAGGGCGTCGCGTTCGAGTTCTTTGCCATAGCGGCGGATGAGCCACAGCGCGGAAGCCGCCGCCATGAGCATGGCCGCGAGCCCGAAGGCCGTCGCCGACATCCGCGAGTTGGCAAGGTTCTGGTCGCGGAGCCCGAGCTCGGTGTCCGCGATGTCGAGTTGCTCGCCGAGCGGCGCGCGCGCCGTCGTCGATGGCCTCGTGACCAGCAGCCGCAAGGCGGCTGAACCGGTCAATGGTCGCCGCGTCTCCGCCCTTGACCGCCGCGATCGCAGGGTTGGCGAATGTCTCTTGCCAGTTCAAGGAGTAGGCCGCGAGCACGTCGATCTCGGCCTGGACCGCGGGCACCTCGGAGGCGGCAAGCCGAAAGGCTTCCGCGATCTCGGTCTCCTGCGCAACCGCCGCGTAATGCGCCTGCAGCGCCTCTGGCTCAGCGGTCAACAGGTAGGTCCGAATGGCCGCCTCCTGGTCGGTGACCTCGTTGTACAGCTCGTCGGCCGTGTCATGCATCAGGTCGATGGCCGCAGCATCGGCCTCGATCTCGACTCGGTCGGACTCCGTCAGGCCATAGGCGAGCGCAACCGTGAGCACGGCCACCACCGCCAGGCCGCCGATCGCCAGGAGGTAGCGGTTGTTGCGGGAGAGGATCCTCGTCATGTCATGCCAAAGCTAGGGCCGCGGGCCCGCCAGCGTCGCGGTTCGATGGTCTGCCGAATGGCTGGCGTTCGTCAGCCACATTGCCATCCGAATTACGTACTCGGCCACCGACCATCGGTGCCCATCGGGCCAGTGTGTCTGGACTGGTTGGCGCGGTTAGGGGCCGGCAGGTGTAGTTCGTCGGCCGGATCTATCGCCAGTTCAGGTCCATGTTCTTGCCGTCGCGAGCGGGCATGAGATCGTGGGCGTTCGTTCCGTCGGCGTTCATGACCCAGATGTGGGAGTGCTCCGGATCCGTCGCTTTCACGAATGCGATCTGGGTGCCGTCCGGCGACCAGACCGGGTTGCCATCCTCGATATCGTCGTCCGTCAGCTGCGCGATCACCGTTCTCGTGGCGACGTCGAGGAGGTAAATGTCGTTGTCGGCGTCTGATCCGCCCCGGTCGTGGACGAAGGCGATGGTCGTCCCGTTCGGCGACCACGCCGGGTCGCGATCGAGGCCCGGGTTGTTCGTCAATTGCACCAGGCCGCTGCCGTCCGCACCGACCACGTAGATGTCGAACTCACCGCCGATCCCCGCCGCCATGAGCGCCACCTTCGCCTCGACCGGGGACCACACCGGGCCGCGCAATCGCTCGCCGTTCGCGATCTCGTACGCTCCCGTGCCATCCGGCTTGACGGCCCAGATGGCGGACGGCTCGATGTCCCGTGGATCCCCGTGGACGTAGGCGATCAACGCCCGATCCGCGGACCAGTTGGAGTTCCAGTCCCAGATGTCGCCTGTCACGAGGGGCTGCGGCTCGGAGTTGTCGAGGTTGTGGATGAAGACGTCGCGCGACGCCCCGCCGACCCGGCGGCTGAACGTGAGCTGCGTGTAGTCCGGCGACCAGGCCGGGTAGCGGTCATCGACGTTGTTGAACGTCAGCTGATCGATCGCGCCGGTCAGCGGATTGATGTTGTAGAGCTCCGCGTCGGAGATCGCCCCGTCCTCGACGTTGCTGTAGAACACGATGCCGGGCGTGATCGGGCCAAGGGGGCCGATCTGGACCGCGTCGTCGCTGGCGACGGGGCCGGTGCGGATCAGGCGTCGCGGAACCAGACGACGGGGGGATGACCGCGAAATCGCTGCCGGCCTGGTTGCCCGACCCGCGACCAACCGCGGCGACCCTCCCGGCGGTCAGCGTGCCGACTTCGACCTGGGCGATGATCGAGCCGTCGGGGCCTGCGATCGCGAAACCGGCCGGAGCACCATCGATCGAGATGTCGACGGCCTCACCTGGCGAAAAGCCACTTCCCGAAACCAGGAGGATGCCGGTGCCCGGGCCCGCGCTGGACACCTGGAGCGACCCAGTGGGATCCGGCAGGAGCAGGCCGATGATGGTCAGGACGGCGAGGACGACCCCGCCGCCGATGGCGATCTTGCCCCACGGCCGTCGGCGACGGGGTTGGGGCGTTGGTTCGATGGCCGGCTTCTCTTCGGCGGGCTGGTCCTTGAGGGGCGGGGGCCAGGCGACAACCGGCGGGGGCGGTGGCGGCGGCTCGACGACCGGGGGCGGTGGCTCGCTGACGACGGGCGGCGCCTGCTCGATAACCGGCGGCGGTGGCTCGACCACGGGCGGCGGCGGCTCGACCACCGGGGGCGGCGGCTCGCTGACGACGGGCGGCGGCGGCTCGACAACCACTGGCGGCGGCGCCCGCGTGACGGCGGGCGGCGGCTCGTCTGCGATCGGAGGCGGCTCGACCGTCGGCGGCGCCGCGGCGATAGCGGGCGGCGGCTCATCGATGACCGGCGGGGCCTTCGCCGGGAGGTCCTGCGGAGCGGGCCGCGGCAGGGTAGCGGCGTGGGTGACGTTGAAGAGCCGCCCATCGGCGACGCGCATGAACAGGACGGGTGTCCCCCACTCGACGTCGTTCGAGTCCGCCCAGATCGCCAGGCGCGCCTCCGAGATCGCCGAATCGATCGGCTGGCCCTCGGCCAGCATCGCGTAGAACTCGCTCGCGAACAGGACCGCCGCGCGATCCGTGATCTCGAACTGCATCCCGATCACGGCCGGGATCTCGCGCTGGACGAGGCTCGCGGCGACTCCCGAGAACGGGTCCTTCACGGCGTTCCGGGCACCTTCGCAGGAGTTGAGCAGCACGAGCCGCAACGCGCGCTTTTCGTAGAGGACCGCGGCGAGCTGGTCGCCGCTCACCGCGCGGCCGCGGCCGGCCGCATCCTCGAAGAGCAGGGCGCCTTCGCCGTTCGCGTCGTCGAAACCGCCGTGGCCGATGAAGTGGAGGATGTGGTAGGTGTCGGGCCGAACCTTCTTGGTCAGCCCCAGCAGGGTGGGCTCCTCCAGCCAATCGATCGCGACCGCGTTCGCGTCCTTCAGCGGCTTGAGCGCGTCCTCGAGCTTGGCCTTCTCGAGCTCGACGTCGAGCGGCTCGGCATCCAGCGGATTGCTGATCACGCCGAGGATCCGGAGCGGCAGCTCCACGTCCAGCGCCCGGCGAGGCTTCGGCAGGTCGAGGTAGCGGACGACCGGCGTCCAGGCGTTGATCGAGAGGAAGTTCGGATCGTCGTAGAGGTATTCCCACGGGATCCCGCCCAGCTCCGGAACGTCGGTCAGCGAGAGCGTGATGCGCAGTCCCTGGCCGGTGGCCCGCGCCTCGCTCCAGGCGGTGCGATAGAGCTCGCCGGTCTTGCCCTGCATGACGGCGCCGAAGAGCTGCCCGCCGAACTTTCGGGCGAGCTGCATTTCGGGCGACTCGATCTTTCGGACCCCCCGCCGCGTCCGGCCGACCTTCAGGACGAAGTTCTCGAGCTCCGTGTCGGTGAACGGCAGGGTGAAGCCGCCGGCCCCGTCGCCACCGAGCCCGCTGCATTCGACCCGGTACGTCCCAGCCTCCGTGCCCGGCTCGATGCGCAGGCGGAACTCCCCGTAGTCCCGCATCAGGCGTGCACCGCGAGTCCCGCCCCGAGCCAGGCGATGAGCCGGTCGCTCACTTCTGGCGTCCCGAAGTAGCGGGCGTGCTCGATGCCCCTCGTCTCGTCGAGCAGGAGCTGCTCATCGACCGTCGCAAAGGCGCCCTTGACGCTGCTGCCGCAAACGCTGTCGATGCGGACCATGCTGTCGTTCGGTCCGCCGTCGAACAACTTGTCCGTGACGACGTCCCTGAAGAACGACTTGAGCTGACGATCGGTCGGCTCGTAGTTCGAGGCGATCGCGAGGTACTCGTTCTGGCCGCGCGGACGGCCGTTGAGCTCCTTCAGGAAGTCGCCGGACGGGACCATGGCGGATAGACCGCGCAACTCCGGGTAGGCGGCGACTGCGATCTGCCGGACGAACGACAGGACGAGATCAACGGTATCGCCGACCGCGATGCCGACCGTGTTCAGGACCGTCGACAGGGTGTCGACGAGGTCGTTCCAGTGGCTGACATCGGCCAGGATCGTGCCGTTGTTGACGGCGCCGACGAGCGCGGTTCGATGGACCCGGATCTGGCGCGTCCCGGGCATCGGGTCGGTCCGCTCGGCGAGCGATCGCGACACGAGGCCGCCGCGCGAGTGGCAGATGATGTCGAAGTCGATCGTCAGCCCGTCCGGGATCCGCTCGAGCAGCCAGTCGATGTTCTCCATCGGCGAGCGACTGATCGACTGGTGGTCGAAGGCGATGACCCGCCCCTCGTACATCTCCTGGAACTTCGTCATCGCCGCCAGTGGCAGGTCGTTGAACGCACCATGGGCCCGGCTGAACGTGCCGTGGACGAATAGCAGCGTCCGGCCCTTGGCCAGCTTCTCCCAGCGCAGCGAGTCATCGTCGAAGTACGCCGCCGGCGCCGTGTAGTTATCGGTCGTGTAGTCGCGGACGCCGTAGCCCTGGTGCTCGACCTCCCACTGGTCGAGGTAGCTGTTGGCGACTCGCCCTAGGGCCTGGCCGACCGGGAAGGCGATGACCTTGAGGACGTGCTTGCCGGCCTCGCCGAAGATCGAGCGGTCGGACTGGGTGCCCGGCTCCGGCGGCGCGCCCGGCGTGCGTCGGATCGTGAAGGTCCGGGTGCCGCTGCCGCCGCGGACGTCCGGTCCGCGTTCGGCGGGCGGGGCGAAGGACCACGTCGTGACGCCGCGTTCGTCGACCGACAGGATCGCCTGTTCGAAGCCACGCGACGGCTGTGGGACGTCGAGCTCGATCGCCCCGGCGTCGCCGCCTCCGGCCCGATCCGACCCGGTCCCGCCATCGGCGCCCGGAAGCTCGGCCGCCTGGAGCTCGACCACGTGGGTCGTCTCCATCCCCGCCCCGTCGAGGGCTGCCTGAAACGCGACGCTCGTTCCGCCGGCCGCGCGGAGGCCGGCGCCCGCCAGGCTGTCGACCGACTCGGCGCTCCCGACCAGGCTTGGAGTCCGGAGTCCGAGATCGCCAAGTTGGACGGTTCCTCCGGTCGGATCGAGATCAGCCATGTGGGGATCCTCCTGCGGCGGCGGCCGGATTCCATGTCAGGCGGAGTGACGGATGTCCATAGAACTGGTACGCGAGGTAGGTCGGCGACTGCGCCGCCGCGGCCCTTGCTCGGCGCAGGAGGTCGGCGACCGCCGGATGGTCGCGTCCGTCGCCGTCGGCGCCGTTGCCGTTCGCGTCGTCGTCCCCGGCAAGGGCGCTGTGGTAGAAGGCGAGAGCGATCTTCTGGGCGATCGTGTCGTCGATGGACCAGAGCGGCGCCACGACGGCCGATGCCCCGATCCTCAGGAACGCCTGGGCAATCCCGCCATAGTTCCCGAGCAGGTTCTGGCCGGCTCCCACCTGGCAGGCGTTGAGGAACACGAACGGCGAGCGCGTCGATAGGTCCGACCCGCGGATCTGGAACGGATCGATCGGTGGGCCGCTGACGAGGTAGATGCCCTCTCCGGCGCCCTGTGGGTCGTATCGGCCGTGGACGGCGAAGTGGAGGATGTCCGATGGCGGGGCGCCGCCGAGCAGGGGATACACCAGGTCCGGCTGCGCGTCGATCGACGCCGCCTTGTAGCGGTCCTGGATGATCCTCGCCTCCTCCTCGGCCGCCTCGAGGCGCTCGAGCGTCGGGCTCGTGTAGACGCCCCAGACGACGGCCATCGACGAGGCGTGAACCTGCCGCGGCGGGTCGGTTGGCGTGGTGCCCTCGTCCAGGATCCAGCGCCCGACGTTGGCCTGGGCACCGAGGTAGTGCGGGGCCGCGGGGTCGAACGGCTCGTCGACCCAGGCGAGCTCCCACGGAATGTACGCCTCCTCGGTCAGGAGCAGGATGTCGAGCGGGCGCGGGGTCACGGCGGCGTTGGCGGCCGCGATCGCAGCGCGGACGGCCACTGGCATCTCGTCGCGGATGATCTTGCCGATCCCCTGGAGCAGCTGGGCCCAGCCCCGCTTCTCGCCCTGGATGTGCAGCTTGCGGATGATCGCGGTCGCGAACTCCTTCGGATCGTCACCGATGTCGCTCTCGGCCGGGGCGTCGTCCGGAAGCCCGACGCCGGGCAGGTGCGATTCAACGCTCCATTGGAGCGCCCCCTGGTCGAGGCCGCGCTTGATCGTGATCGTAATGTCGGCCGGTGGCTGGCCCGTCGGCGCGGTGATGTTCGTCCCGGTCGCCGTAGTGACAGGTTCCTCGACCTCGACCGCGCCGGGATCGGTGGTCACGATGATCTGGCGGGTCGCCGCTCCGAGGGTCTCGCCGTCAATCGAGAACGTCGCCGTGATGCTCCGAATCGCCTGCGGCGTCGGCAGATCGCGGGCGGTGAGATGGACGACGACCGACGGGTAGAGGTCATCGGCCGAGACGGGCAGGCTGTGGCGCCAGCTCTCGTCGGGAGCCAGGTCGAAGCCGTCGGCGAACAGCTGGATGTCGAGCTGGTAGGCGTCGGCAGCCGTCGCCCGGTTTCGGCAGCTCGAGCGGCGGCCCGGCCACGCCGGGTGGCGACGACGGCGACAGGCCGACCTTCAGCTCGAACGGGCGGCCGACGAGCACGGTCTCGTCGGACTCGAGCAGGCCGTAGGCGCGGTAGGTTCGGGGCGGGGCGGTTGGGGTGGCCGGGTCGGCGCCAGCTGGCGGCGCGGCGGTCGTCGGCGGCGGCGCGGCGGTCGGCGGCGGCTCGGCGCCCTCGTCCGGCTCGGCGCCCGCGGTCGGTTCGGCCGTCAGTGGCGGGAAGTCCATCCCTCGTGTCGGCTCAGGCGCCGCCCCGAGGTCTGGCGGTTCGGCCATCGTTCGGCCGTCGAGCTCCTCTTCCAGTCGGGCCGCCGCCTCAGGATCTGCGCTGCGAATCAGGCGAAGGACGAGCGCGCTGAGCGCGCGGCGGGTTCGATCGCCGCTGAGGTCCCGGTAGAGGTCGACAAGCGCCGGCACCTCGAGCTCGGCGTCTCCGCCGCGAACCAGCGCGTCGATCGTCTCCGCAGCGGCTGCGCGATCGATCGGCGGGAGGCCAGCCGAATGGCGCAGCAGGATCGTGACCGCCCGACCGAGCGACGCCGGATCGAGACCAAGCAGGAGCGCGCGCGTGCTGCGCGGCAGCCGCCCGCCAGGTTCGAACGGCGACTGCGCCTCGATGTCGTCAAGGAATGTCGACGCCGAAGGGCCGTTGCGCGCTGGTTTGTCGTTGTCTTGAGGCATGGCCAGGCTCCCCGAGGCCTGAAACTTGCTCCATCAACGTCTCGAAGGCGTCTCCGCCGTCTTCGCCTGAAGGTTACTCGTGGCCGGGCGGCCAGGTCCCCATGATCTGGCGCATGATCGCAAACTCGCCGACGTGGTAGGCGTTGTGGTCGGCGTCGACGCGGACCTCGCGCAGGAGCGTGTGGCCGGGCGTGCCGGGGATCACGGCGAAGAGGTCCCGTGC
Source organism: uncultured Chloroflexia bacterium (assembly GCA_963788685.1). GTDB lineage: Bacteria > Chloroflexota > Limnocylindria > Limnocylindrales > CSP1-4 > CF-46. Next base: position 10,915 of record CAWBHP010000002.1, read on the forward strand.
CGGGTCGACGACGAGCGCCCGAAGCGCGGCCTTGTCGGCGAGGAAGTCGCGGATCGTCCCGTCGAACTCCGCCCGGGTCGCGGTCGCGTCGCGGGCCGGCCAGTAGTCGGCCGGCCAATGCGCCTCGACGTAATTCGGGTTCACGACGTAGTCGAGGATGTCGGCCTGGGTCAGGCGCAGGTGCTCGAGGAGGTGCCAAGCGGTGTAGTCGACGTTCGGGGCAGCGAGGTTGATCCCCTCGTCCGGGAAGTCGGCGACGGCCTCCTCGAACGGCATGTGAGCGCCGACCCCGTCGAGGAGCTCGGCGAGTTGCCGTCGGAGCGCGTCGATGTCGTTGTCCATCGCTCCCTCATCCTAGTTGGCCAAATTTTCACCCAGAGACTATTAGGCCCGATCCACGCCCCCGATTCGGCCGAAATCAGACTCCACGGCCCATTGTGATGCGCGCTTGCGCATCGAATTGGTGCCGAGGCGGCCGCAGCCTGCGCGACAACTGGCCTAACAGTCCCCCGGTGAAAGTTTGGCCAATTAGCCGGCGGCCCGTGCCGCGCCGGGGCTCGGAGCCGTCACGGGATCTGCGTCGGGCGCGGGAGCTCGACGATGTCCAAGGTCCCGCCATCGGGATCGGTCGTGCCTACGCCGATCTCCAGCTCCCAGTCGATCGTCACCTCGGTGCCCGCCGGCAGCCGCGCCCCGTCGACGCCTGCGCTGAGCATGTCCTCGATCAGGCACACATTGGCTCCGAATAAGCACCCCGTCAAAGGCACGAACCCGACCGTGGCCGACTCATCGACTTGCAGCTCGAGGTTTCCCTGCGTGACCCCGAACGACGTGTTGAAGCCGGCCGGCAGCGGTGTCGACCCGGTGGACCGCAACGTCGCCCGCCAGATGGCGTAGTTGGGCAGGAGGATGCCGTCCCACGAGCCGTCGTCCTCGTTGGCGATCGGGCCCGTCGACGCGGTAGGAGAACGTCTCGTGCGTCGTCGCGTTGACGACAAGCGAGCCCCTCGCCGTCCCGACCGCCATCGGCATCTGGGGCACCGGCTCGACCGAGACCGTGACAGGCACCGACGATCCGTCGGCCCCGATCGACCGGGCGTCGAGCTCAAACCCGGCCTCGACCGAAACGGTCCTCGCGGGGGTCGGCCCACTGGAGCCCGACCAGATACTCTGCCGTGCACTCGAAGTCCGGGCCGCACGCCCAGAACGGCTCGAACTCGATCCCACTCGCACCGGCCGCGTCGGTGCCGACGTTCTGCATGTCGCCCATACCTTTGACCGACACGAACGGCAAGTCGACGGCCGTGCCGTCCGGGGCCCCTGGCGACGTCGCCCGTCGCCGTCAGGAGCGCGCGAGCGACAATGGGCCACGTGGGTTCGATTCGAGGGGCCCATTGCCGAGGCGCATCGAGACCCGCCATTGGGCGAAGCGCTGGCGAACGTCGAGTCGGACCGGCGCGCCCGAGACGGCCGCCCGACTGAGCGTGGGGGCGTCGCCGTCATCCGCGGCTGCGACGACGGTGAGGGCCGGCTCGCCCGCGGCCACGCCCGACCAGATCTGGATCCGCACGTCGAGCGTCCAGTCGATCGTGGCCGTCGCGGCGGCATCGGGATCATCCCATTCGGCGATCAGGGCGAACGACCCGTCGCAGGTGCGGTCCGTGCAGGCAAGGTTCACCTCTTCGGGAACCTGGAGCGTGTCGACGCGCCGGAACGCCGAGGCGGCGTCGGGCCTTGCGCTGTCGTCGCCCCGTACGATCGAGATCCGGACCTGGGCGGGTCCGGGCGGGCTGACGACGGTGTTCGGGGCAAACGTCACCGTCGTTCCGCGGCCGGCGTTCAGCCCTGTTCCTTCGAGATGGATGTTGAACCGCTGGATCGCCACCTGCTGATCCGGGGACAGTTCGAATTTGCCCGCGAGGGATGACTTGACCTCGGGCGGTGGCGTCGGCCGGGGAGGGCTCGTCGCGATCGTCGCCGCCCCGGCGACCACGATCACCGCGAGGCTCGCCAGGCGGCGGGACGTCGTCACGGTGGTGACGGCGTCGGCGTGACGTCGATGATCTCGATCCCGTCATCGGGATCGACCAGGCCGACCCCGACCTCGAGCTCCCACGTGACGGTGAACCCCCAGCCGTCCGGCAAGTTGTCCCCGGAGAAGCCGGCCGCAAGGTCGCGTCGGATCTCGCATGGTTGGTCGCCGCCGACGCGGCACGGATTATCCTCGTTGACGATGAACCCGGCGGACATCTCGCCATCCTTGAGCGTCAGCCGTAGATCGCCGCCGTGCCTGCCGAAGTTGATCGTGAAGTCCTCGGGCAGCGGCGTGCTCCCGGTCGAGGTCAACGTGGCCCGCAGGACCCCGTACGTCGGCAGCCGGGTGTCGTCGAGGATCGGGTCGCCTGTGGACTGCGCCGGGACCTTCACGATGTAGCGGTACTCGTCGCGCTGGCCCTTGCTCCATGTCAGCGTGCCCGATGCCGTCGCGACGGTCATCGCGAGCGGCGTCACGGGCTCGACGTCGACGGAGACGGGGTGTTCTGTACCGTCGACGCCGATCGAGCGGACGTCGAGATCCCAGCCGGCATCGACCGCTGATTCGAGCCTCGAGTCGATCCACCAAAGCCCGACGACGTACTCGGCGGTGCAGCTCCTCGCCGTCGACGCACAAGGAGAAGGGCTCGAACTCGACACCGCCGGGGCAGCCCGTGCGCGGGTCGACCGCGACCTGGGCGCCCGGCCCGTCGATGAGCACGCAGGGCTGCGTCGGGTTTCCCGACTTGGGCGCGGTGACGACGGTCGAGGTCGGTGTCAGGCGCGCCGTGACGACGGTGGGCCAGACCGGCGGGCCCGCCAGCGTGCTGTCGTCGAGCCGCATCGTGACGCGCCACTGGGCGAGCCGGTGCGTTGCGTCCATCCGGACGGCCTCGCCCCGTGCGCTGGCGATGTCGATCGCCGGCTTGTCAACGGCGTCGACGGTTTCGGTCGCGAAGTCGACGATGGCACTGCCGGCGGCCTCGCCCGTCCACACGCCGATGTCGGCGTCGAGGTGCCAGTCGACGGTCGCTGCTGCCGTTGAATTGGGATCGACCCACTCGGCGACGAGGCCGAAGTGGCCCTCGCACGAATCCGGCTGCGGACAGGGGATGTACCACGCGCGCTGCGGCGACTCCGGCCCTTGGGCGCTCCGGAACGACGACGCGACATGAGCCGGAGTGGCCGCCCCGATGCCGATCACCCGGAGTCGGACCTGCGCGCCCTGCTCGTCGCTCTCGAGGATCGCCGACGGGGTGAACAACACCGTCGGGATGCCGTTCTTGGAGATGGTCGGGCCGTTCAGCCGGAGGTGGAATTCCTGGACGGCCATCGGAGCGTCCGGGGAGAGCTCGATCCGCCCCTCGAGCGACTCCTTGATCGTCGCGGCGGGCGTCGGCGGCGGCTGGCTCGTCGCGATCGTCGCCGAGCCGGCGAGGACGAGTGCAACCAGGCTGGCCAGGCGGCGACGATCCATTCTTACCCCCAAGCCCGGTTCCGAGTCCGCGCCATGATAGGCGCGCTGTCAATCGCTCCCCTCAGGCATCCGAACCGCGGGTGACGACGAGCCCGCGCTCGGCCGCCCACGCCGTCACGTCGCGCCGGCCGACGGCCGCGGCCATCAGGTCCGGGAAGAGATCCGGCGTGCAGGCGAACGACGGCGCGCCCATCGCGGAGAGCTTGGCCGCGAGGCGCCGGTCGTACGACGGCGCGCCCTGGTCCGACAGCGCGAGCAGCACGACGACCGTGACGCCGGAGTTCACGAGCGACCCGATCCGCTTCGTCAGCTCGGCCTCGACGCCGCCCTCGTACAGGTCCGAGATCAGCACGAAGATCGTGTCCGTCGGGCGGCGGACGAGGGTCTGGCAGTAGCGCGACCGCGCCGTTGATGTCGGTGCCGCCGCCGAGCTGCGTCCCGAACAGCACCTCGACGGGATCGTCGAGCTCATCGGTCATGTCGACGACGGCCGTGTCGAACACGACGAGCTGGGTCTTGATCGACTTGATCGTCGCCATCGTCGCCGCGAAGATCGACGAGTAGACGACCGATGCGGCCATCGAGCCCGACTGGTCGACGGCGATGATGACCTCGCGGGCCGACGCCGTCCGCCGACCGTGACCCAGCAGCACCTCCGGGATGATCGTCTTGTACTCCGGCTGGTAGTGGCGCAGGTTCTTGCGGATCGTCCGGTCCCAGTTGATGTCGCGCGGTCGCGGCCGGCGAGTCACCTCGGAGCGGTTGAGGGCGCCGCTGATCGCCTGGCGGAGCGCGTTCGCGAGCCGCCGCTCGACCTCGTCGACGACCTTCTGGATCACGACCCGGGCCGTTTCGCGGGTCTTGCCGGGCATCGCCCGGCCGAGGCCGATCAGCGTCCCGACGAGGTGGACGTCCGGCTCGACGGTCGCGAGCAGCTCGGGCTCGAGGAGCATCCGCTTCATGTCGAGCCGCTCCATGGCGTCCTTCTGCATGACCTGGACGACGCTCGTCGGGAAGTACGTCCGGATGTCGCCGAGCCAGCGGGCGACGCCCGGCGCCGAGCCACCCAGCCCGGCCGACCGCTCGCCGTCGTAGAGCGCGGCGAGGGCCTGGTCGCGCGATGCGTCGGCGCCGCGGAGGGCGAGCCCGATGCCGTCGGCGTCCGCGCCGCCGAGGACCAGGCGCCAGCGGCGAAGGCGCTCGTCGGCGTCGGCCGGCTCGGTCATCGGTCGGGCTCCCCGGCCGGCCCGGCCGGCTCGGTCGCCCCGTCGGTCCCGTCGGCCCCGTCGGCCCCGTCCAGCCCGAGGATCCGGGCCAGGATCGGCAGAACCGCCGCCGCCCGCTCCTCGTCGAAGCCGCCGTCGCTGCCGGTTCGGCGCCCCGCGGCGACGCCCTTCGCCCGCTCCCCCAGCGCCTTCCGCTCCGGCGCCGGGAACGTCGACACCGTCCGGCGAAGGAGCGGCAGCACCGCCTCGAAGGCGTCGGGCTGGAGGCCGTCGAGCCAGGTGTCGACGACGCCGAACAGCGCGTCGTCGTGGACCAGGACGAGGCCGCTGTCGCGCAGGAACCCCTCGACCCAGGCCGCGGCGGCCGACGGCTCCGCGCCGCGCGACAGGGCGAGGCTCATCCGGCTGCTCACCTCGTCCGCGGCCAGCGACCGCCCGTCGAGGAGGATCCGCGACGCCCGACCGGCGATCAGCCCGTGCAATCCGGCGAGGTCGGCCAGGCCGCGGACCGCCGCCTGCCACGATGCCCGGTGGTCCGCGTCGTCGATGAGCGAGACGGCCGCGTCGGTGCCGTCGATGCGCGGCAGCATCTCGCGGGCCGCGTCGTCGTCGAGCGACGCGCAGGCCGCCGCGACCCCGACGCAGATCCGGGCGATGAAGCCGTCGACGACCGCCCGGACCGCCTCGGCGTCCGTGCCCCGGACGTTGCCGTAGCGGACCACGCGCGCGAGGGGCGGCAGCGCCTCCATGAGCGACGGCACGTCCGCGGCCACGGCGGCGACCGCGCCGATCCGCGCGACCGACGGCCTCGACGGCGTCCGGCAGGTCGGCCAGCAGGACGGCCTCGATGAGCCCGGTCAGGACGGGCAGCCGATCGGTTTCGGCCGCCTCCTCCGTCGCCTTCGCCGCGGCAGCCGCGGCGACGGTCGTGCCGTAGCGGCTGGCCGCGATCAGGTCGACGACGAATTCCGGCCGCCAGGCGAGCTGCCACAGCTCGTGGAACGTGCCGGACTTGCCGTAGGCGCGCTCCGGCGAACCCCACGCCACGCCGAGGATCCGGAGCCGGTGCAGGAGGTGGCTCCGCCCGAGATCGATCTCGCCGCGGAGGTCGAGGTCGATCGACTTCTTCGCCTCGTCCGGCTTGAGGCGGAGGCGCTTCTGCTCGCGGGCGAGGTCGGCGGCGAGCGGGGCGACCGGCGCGTCGCTCGGGATCTTGCCCATCGCCCGGCCGACGACGAGCCGGTCGCGGACGATCGCGAGCGGCACGTCGGAGCCGAATGCGGCCACCGAGCGGACGGCCTCGGTGAGCTCCTCGAGCGACGGCACGGAGCGGCCGCGCATCGCGGCGAGGGTGTCGGCGAGGCGCGCCGCCTCGATCAGGTGGGCCGACGAGATGTCGAGGTCCTCGGCGCGGAAGACGCGGGCGACGCGCGCCATCCACGTCACCGACAGCGGCTCGCGGCCCTTCCACAGGTGCTCGTACCAGCCGGGCGATTCGATCCCGGCGCCGTACCCGGACTCGGCGGCGAGGCGGCTGTAGGTCCACGGCACCCAGGCCGATGCGGTCTTGACCGGGCGCGGCAGCTGCTTGAGGAGCGATCGTCGTGGCTCGCGGGCGGCCGATCGAGCAGGGCGGGCACGTGCCACGCACCGCAGATGACGGCGATCCGTTCGTGGCCCGCGCGCTCCGCGGCGCGGATCTCGCGGCGCATCGCGGCCTCGCGGAACTCGTTGAGTGGGTCCTCGTCGGGGAGCTCCGTTCGGACCGCGACCATCGCCTCGCGGATGGCCTCGAAGACGTCTGCGGCGGTGCGGCGGGACTCGACGAGGCGGTCCCACCAGCGCTCGCCGTCGGGCTCGCCGGCGGCGCGGGCGAGCTCGCCGAGGGGGTCAGTGCGGATCGATGCCGCGAGGTCGGTGGGCCCCTCGGCGGGTTCCTCCGCGGTGTCGCCGGCTTCGGCGGCTTCGGTGTCGTCGCCCGCCTCCGGCTCGGCCACGCCCTCCTTCGCGAGCTCCGCGAGCAGCCGCTCGCGCTCGCGCGCGCCCGCGCGCGAGCTGGAACCCGACGGCGAGGTCGATGAACCGGACCGGAACGCCCGCCTCGAGCGCGTGCCGGATCGCCTGCCACTCCGGGCTGAAGACCGCGAACGGGAAGAACGCCCCGTCGTGCGGCTGGTCCGGGTCGTAGATCAGCAGCGCGACCGGTGGCCGCATCGCCTTGTCGGCGGCGAGCGGGATCAGCGCAGTCGGCGTCGGGCGGCCCCTCGATGAGGACGCAGTCCGGCGCGAGCCGCCCGAGATCCTCGACCAGGCTCCGCGCCGAGCCGGGCCCGTGGTGGCGGATCCCGAAGACGGTCGTGGTCACGCGAGCGACCCGCCAACCCGACTCTTGGTCCGGCTGGCGGACCAACCAGCGAACCGGCGGGTCGCCAGCTGCCCGATTCGGGCCTCATCCGCCCGTCTGGTCCGGCCAGCGGACCACTGAGCGGATGGAAGGGCCCAAGTGCGGCATCAGTCGGCCGTCCCGATTCGCCCGTTGGTCCGGCTGGCGGACCAGGCAGGGCAGGACGCGCGCGGCCACGACATCACTCCGCGGCCTCGCGGCAGGCCTTGTAGAGGTCCTTCCAGCCGTCCCGTTCCTTCATCACGGTCTCGAGGTACTCGCGCCAGACGACGGCGTCCTGGATCGGGTCGCGGACGACCGCGCCGGTCAGCCCGGCGGCCACGTCGCGCGGCGCGAGCTTGCCATTGCCGAAGTGGGCGGCCAGCGCCAGTCCCTGGTTGACGACCGCGATCGCCTCGGCCGTCGACAGCGTCGCCGAGGGCACCTTCAGCTTGGCCTTGCCGTCCTCGGTCGCGCCCGATCGCAGCTCCCGGAAGATCGTCACGATCCGCCGGATCTCCTCGAGCGCCGGCGGCTCCGCGGGCAGCTCCAGCGCCCGGCCCAGCTGCTCGACCCGCTGGCGGACGATCTCCACCTCCTCGTCGATCCGCGACGGGACCGGCAGGATCACCGTGTTGAACCGCCGCTTCAGCGCCGACGACAGCTCGTTGACGCCGCGGTCGCGGTTGTTCGCGGTGGCGATGACGTTGAAGCCCTTGACCGCCTGGACCTCCTCGTCCAGCTCCGGGATCGGCAGCGTCTTCTCCGACAGGACCGTGATCAGCGCGTCCTGGACGTCCGACGGGATGCGGGTCAGCTCCTCGACCCGGACGAGCGCGCCGCGCTCCATGCCGACCATGACCGGGCTCGGGACCAGCGCGGCGCGACTGGGCCCTCGGCGAGCAGCCGGGCGTAGTTCCAGCCGTAGCGGATCGCGTCCTCGCCGGTGCCGGCGGTGCCCTGGACGAGGAGCGTCGAGTCGCCGCTGATCGCCGCGGCGAGGTGCTCGCTCAGCCAGGTCTTGGCGGTGCCCGGAACGCCCGAGCAGCAGCAGCGCGCGGTCCGTGGCCAGCGTCGCGACCGCGATCTCGACCAGCCGGCGGTCGCCGATGTACTTCGGGACGACGACGGTCCCGTCGGCGAGCTTGCCGCCCGAGCACGTAGCTGACGACGGCCCACGGCGAGAGGCGCCAGCCGGTCGGGCGCTGCTTGTCGTCCTGGCGGGCGAGCGCGTCGAGCTCGGCGGCGTTGTCCTGCTCGGCGTGGGCGCGCAGGACGGCGGCGGTCGGCTGGGGAGCGGCGGTCATCGGGATCCCTCCTCGGCGGCGAAGGCCGCTCTCATGCGCTTTCGGAAGTCGATCAAGTCGAGGTAGTCGCGGAAAATCGGGTAGGTGTTGAGCCGGCTGCCGTCGCCGGCCACGACTGTCTCCAGCTGCTCCGCTTGTTCAGTCGGCAGGCGCCGAACGGCCATTCGGACCAGCTCCACGAACGCCTTGGTGATACCGATCGCCGGCCCCTCGCGGGCGAGGGCGTTGAGGATCGCCCAGCTCAAGAGCGCCGACCATGGGCCTGGGCAGTGCTCGGCGACCCTCGCCGCTGCCTCCGTATCGCCCAATCCGATCAGCTTGACGGCCACCGGATCTCGATCCGATGGCGACAGGGCGTCGAGGAGCATGAGCGGGTCGACGTTCGGGACGGCCTGGCCGAACGCGATCTCCTTGTGCGCGAGCAGCGCCGACGCCCAGCGCCCGTCACGCGTCCGGATCGCGGCCTCGACCCAGCCCTCCAGCACCGGGTCCGGCGTCGTCGGACCGAAGCGCCCGGTCGACGAGCGCGGGCGGATCGGCGGCAAGCCACTCCTCCCAGCGCGCCGGCGCGACGCGGCCGAGGAGATGGCGGAGCCACCACGCTCGCTCGCCCGTTCCCTGTGGCGGCTTCTTCGGAATACCGAGCCGGGCGAGCGACTCGTCCCAGGCGGCCGGCGGCGTCGCCTGGATGCTGGGGCGGAAGCGGCCGCCGATCTGCAGCGTCGGGCGGGCGGTTTCGTCGGCGAGGCGGGCGAAGTCGGAGTCCGGCAGCCGGGCCAGCAGGTCGATCGCTGCGGAGCGGACCTCGACCCGGCTGTCGGCCCAGCCGCGCTCCAGCAGCGGCGTGTCATCCGCGGACAGGCCCAGCGCCAGCGCCGACGTCGCGACGGCGCGTTCCTCGGTCGTCGCGGCGTCCCAGTTCGTCGCGAGGAGCTCCCGGGCGACGACCGGATCCGTCGCGCGCAGCGCGGCGATGACCGCAGCACGTCCCGCCGCCGTCGACGCGGCATCCCAGGCGGCCGCCGGGTCGCCGACAGACCCGGTCATCCCGCCGGCGAGCTCCGGCATCTGCTCGACGAGCCACGCGGCCCGGTGTCCGAGAACCGGAGTGAGCGCGGCACGCGCGTCCGCGTTCCGGCCGGCGAGCGCGAGGAGGCGCGGCAGTTCATCGTTCGGTGGTCGCTTGCCGGCCGCCGCAGCAAGTCCCAGCCACTCGGGGACGAGCTCCGGCCGATCATCGAGGGCGCGGCGGAGGAGCCACCCGGCTTGAGCGCTGACCTGAGGCCGCTCGTCGGCGGGCGCAGGCGCCGGAAGCGGGCCCTCGTCCGTCGGCGCCTGCCAGCCCGCGCGACGGCTCGCGGCCACGACCGCGGCCGCGCCGAGGAGCCGGGACTCCGCGGGTTGCGCAGCGAGCGCGGCGACCGGCAGGGCGAGCTCCAGGTCCGGCGGCTCCGAGCGCTCCGTGCCCAGAAGCGCGGCACTGACGAGCCGGCCCCACGGATCGCCGTCGCCCGTGCCTCCGCCCGCACGCCTCGGCGGCGCCGCGGCTGACGGCCCGTCCCCCGCCCCGTCGCCCGCGACCTCGGTCCCGAGGTCGATCAGCCGGCCCTCGGCGAGCGCCGCGAGAACCCGGATTGATCGGCCACTCCACATGCCGAAGACCGTCACGGGATGTCCCCCGGCGAGGGCCAGGAGCCGCGCGGCGATCGCGTCGGGCGCCGCCCGGACCGTTGCCGCACTGGCGTCGCGGAGGAGCATTTCCGAGTCGCGCCCGATCGGGACGACGTCGGCCAGCGCCACGGGCCACGAGGCAAGGAACGGGTTGCGGGCGAGCAGGGCGGCGAAGGTGTCGGCCGCAGCGGCGATGGTCGAAGCGCCCGGCAGCGACGTCACGACCGGCCCCGGCTCCCCGATATTGCCGACCGCGACCCGCAGCGGCGTCGCCGACGGGTAGAACACGAGCTCGCCACGAAACGACGAACCGGGCATTGCCAGCGGCGGCGGATTCGCACCGCCCGCGCCAAACGCCAGGTGGAGCGCGTAACGGTTGCTCCCCTCGCCGATCAGCCACGTCCGGGCGGTCGTCAACCGGTCATCGGCGTAGACGGTTCGGCCGAGGACGAGCCATCGATCCGCCACGGTGCCAGCGGCTGGCAGCTCGTCCTCCTTGACCGTCCAACCGACGAGCGATCGGACGTCCGCGCGGAGGTCTTCGGGGAGCGAGTCGAGCCGCCGGTACGCCTCGACGATCAGGTGGAGCCGGGCGACGCGCTCGAGCGAGCCGTCGGCCCAGCCCGGACCGCTGTTGGCCACGGCGCCGAGCGTCCGGACCTCGCGCCCGAGCGAGGCGGCCTGCGCGTCAACGAGTCTCGCGCCGGCCTGGTCCCAGAAGGAATACCCCTCCGACTTGGCCGCGGCCAGCCCCCGTCGCACCAGGTCCCGAAGCCAGCGGTCGAGGTCGAGCAGGCCGGCATCGACCTTGCGCTCCCGCGCCTGGATGCGCTTCGCCCGCGCCGCCGGGTCGGGCTCCGCTTCTTTGACCGCTGCGCGTGCCTCCGCCCGCTCAGCACGTTGCTCGCGCGATGCGAGCCATTCCGTGGCCCAGGCCGGAGGGTCCGCGCTCGGGAAGACGGACGCGTCGGCCGCAAGCAGGAACAGCAGCCCGAGCGCGTGTTTGCAGGGGAACTTCCGGCTCGGGCAGGAGCACTTGAAGGCAGGGCCGGCGAAGTCGACGATCGTCTGGTAGGGCGACGCGCCGGATCCCTGGCAGAGTCCCCAGGCCGCCCGATCGTTGCGTCCGGTGGCGCTCCACGTCCGCCGGTTCGCAAGCGCCTCTCCTGCCCGCGCGGCCACCGGATCAGGCGCGATCGAGCGGACCTGGTCCGGCGTGGGGCTGGAGAGCAAGGACGGGTTCCCCTTCGTTCTTGATCGTCCCGGCAGTGTAGAGGCTGCTCGGAGGAGACCGCTGTCGGCTGACTGCAACGTTGCTTGGGGCCATTCGGGCGCGTCCGCCGCGCGCACACCGGCACCCTCCGATCATGGGTGAGACTGTCCTGTTCGGCAGATACCGGTTGATCGAGCCCACGGGGGCCGGTGGCTCGGCCCAAGTGTGGCGCGCGACCGACATCGAGTCGGGCGACGAGGTCGCGGTCAAGCGCCTCCATCCAATCATCTTTGCCGACGATGCGGGACGTGCCCGCCTAAAGCGCGAGTTCGATGCGCTCCGATCGCTCGACGAACCGCACATCGTCCATGTCCGCGACCTCGAGATTGGCGACGACGACGCGGCGCTCATCCTCGACTTCGTGCCGGGTAGATCCCTAGCGGACCGACTCGCCTCCGGTGCGCCGTTCGAACCGGCCGAAGCGGTCGCTGTGGCCACCGACGTCGCCGCCGCGCTGTCGGCCGCGCACGCCGCGGGCATCGTTCATCGGGACGTCACGCCCGGCAATATCCTCCTCGACTCGAACGACGGGGGCGTAGCCCGACTGACCGACTTTGGCATCGCCCTGGGCGGCGACGCGGCATCGGTGGTGACTGCCACGGGCCAACTCATGGGAACGCTGCGCTACCTTGCCCCGGAGCAACTCCGCGGTGAGCCGGCCACCGCCGCCTCCGACATCCACTCTCTCGCCGCGGTCACCTACGAGATGCTTGCCGGCCACCCGCCCTACGACGCGACGACGCCCGTCGCGCTGGCCGAGGCCCAGGACGCCGGCGCCGAACCGCTGCTGAACGTTGCACCGGCGCTCGACAACGCCGTCCGGCGCGCCCTCGCCCCGGAACCGCCCGATCGGCCGGCCGACGTCGCGACATTCGCCAACGAGCTGCGGGACGGTTTGGCTAATCGAGCCGACGGAGCTGATTGTCGGACTGCCGGTGACCGGCGCGCCGGCTTCGGCGGAGGCGGCCGAACCGGACCAGGAGCACGTGGCGCCTGTCAACGCGTTCGCCCAAGGGCCGATGTGGCGTGCCGCCGCGTCGGAGGCGTCCCCGCCGCACGCGGCGACCGCCTCTCCGCGAGCTCGCGCCCGCTCGTTGCCGGGGCCTCTCGCCGCGTTCCTCGCGTTGATCGTCGCCGCGATTGTCCTCGCCGCCATCGCCCCGAGAGACGGCGCCCGCCCCGCTGCCGCGGACGGCCCGGCATCGATCGCCCCGACTCCGTCCGCAACCACCGCGCCGCCGCCCGCGCAAGAGAAGCCCAAGGAAGACAAGGGCAAGGGGAACGGGAAGGGCAACGGAAAAGGCGACCACTGACGAGGTGGTCGCCTGGGTAGGTAGGTGAGGGTGTTGCCGTGGGGATCCGTCCGCCCAAGTTCGAAGACGAACGCTCGCCCGCCGCTGATTGGGAAATGCGGCGGGCGAGGGGCGACGGTATGGGCGGATCCCCCGCGGACGGTAACCGAAGCGAGTGCCCTCACTTCAGCCTTCGCGCCGTTTCGGGCGCTCCCCTCGACAACAAGATGCCACGTACGGCGCGGGCCGGCACATCCGCCAAATGCAGTATTTGCAGACTGCGCTGGCTCGCGTTGGCGAGTAGCATCTTGCAACTGACAACACGGAGCACCCCATGAAATTCGGCCTCCAGATCTCCTCGTTCACGTGGCCAGGCGGGCCGGAAGCCATCGGGCCGACGCTCGGGCGCGTCGCGGGCCAGGCGGACGAGGTCGGGTTCGACTCGATCTGGGTGATGGACCATTTCTTCCAGATCCGCAGCGTCGGGCGGCCGGAAGAGCCGATGCTCGAGGGCTGGACGGCGCTGGGCTTCCTCGCCGCGAAGACGCAGCGCGCGCGACTCGGGCTCATGGTCGGGGGCGTCCACTACCGGCTGCCGGGGCTCTGGGTCAAGGCCGCGACGACGCTCGACGTCCTGTCCGGCGGCCGCGCCTGGCTGGGGATCGGGGCGGCCTGGAACCAGGAGGAGTCGGAGGCGCTCGGGTTCCCGTTCCCGCCGCTCGGCGAGCGATTCGAGATGCTCGAGGAGACACTCCAGATCGCCCACGGGATGTGGACCGGCGAACGCGGTTCAGAGGAGGCGTTCTCGGGCCGCCAGTTCCGGGCCAGCCGGCTCCTCAACTCCCCGCAGTCGCTGTCGCGGCCCCGGCCGCCGATCATGATCGGGGGCGGCGGCGAACGGAAGACGCTCCGCATGGTCGCCCAGTACGCCGACGCGACGAACGTATTCGGCGGCCCTGCGGCGATCCACCACAAGTACGAGGTGCTCCGCGAGCACTGCGCCGCGATCGGTCGCGATCCCGAGGAGATCGAGCGCTCGACGCTGCAGAGCGTCAACCTGGCGAGCGAGTCGCCTGCCCAGGTCGTCGACCGCTTCGGGGAGCTCGCCGACGCGGGCGCTCAGCACGTCATCCTCAGTCTCAGGAATCTCGACGACCCGGCCAATCTCGAAACGTTTGGCCGGGCCGTCATCCCCCAGTTACGGGACCTGTAGCGGGCGCCTCAGCTGGCGCTCGCCGGATCGGTCGAGGGCTTCGGTCGCGGTTCGTTAGCGGGTCGGGCCGCCGGTCGGGTTGAGGTCGACGTATCGGAGTCCTGCGTGGCGGCGGCCACGCGATCGGCCGTCCGCTTGGACGACTCGTACCACTGGCGGGTCAGCTCTGCCGCGACATCGCGGCCACCGAGCCCGAATGCCAGCCCGAACGCGAGCGCCAGCGCGGCCACGACACCGAGGAACAGCGTATCGACGAGGTCCGCGGCGATCCCGATCTGGTCGACCGCGACGATCACGGCGAAGATCACGATCGCGACTTCCGCGATGCGCCCGAGGAGCGACGCATTCGTGAAGCCCATTCGGCCGGCTCCGACCTCGATCACGCCGCGGACGAACCGGGCGATGAGCGGCGCGACGAGCAGGATGATCGCGGCCACGATGAGATTCGGGATCCACAGCAGGACTTCGTTGAGGAGCAGGCTGACCTGCGGCAGATTCAGGACATTGGCCGCGGCGACGAGAAACACGATGCGGATGAGCCATTTGACGAGCTCGCCGCCGACGACGCTCGGCTTGAAGGCCTGGGCACGTTCGCCGTACACCTCACCGCCGTGCTCCGCGAACAGGCGATCCGCGCCCGAGCGCGACAGCAGGCCGCTGACGAGCCGCGCGAGAATGCCGGACAGGATCCAGCCGATCGCGAGGATGAGCAGCGCGCCGATGATCGCGGGCAGCGCGGCCAAGAAGGCTGTTGAACGCATTCGACGCGGCGAGGAAGATGGAATCTCCCCAGTCGGTGGGCATTGGAAGTCCTCCTTGTGTGGGCGTGGGGATCAAGCGTGGCCCTCGTCGGGTGCATGTGCGCGCGCGCACCGGCCGATCGGCTTGCATTCCGCTGTCAGGATTTGAGGCTGTCGTATACCCCCAGGGGGTATCGGTAACGTGATACGATTGACGCCATGACGGACGACAAGAACGGATCGGACCAGGCGAAGACGAATCCGTTCGGCGGCTTCTCGATCGACTTTTCGGCGGACGCCGGCGGGGCGGGCGAGGCCGCGGCCGTCGCGGTGCCGCTGTCGTCCGGAGGCGCGCCTCCGATCGATGACGCGGCCGACGGCCGAACCGAATCCAAGGTGATCATCGTCGGGTCCGGCCCGGCCGGCCTGACCGCCGCGATCTACGCGGCCCGTGCCAACCTCGAACCGATCGTCCTCGCGGGCTCGGCGCCGGGCGGCCAGCTCATGATCACGAGCGACGTCGAGAACTACCCGGGCTTCCCCGATGGGATCCAGGGGCCCGACCTGATGGCCAGTTTCCGAGCGCAGGCCGAGCGGTTCGGGACGCACATCGTCGACGTCGACATCGATCGCGTCGACTTCTCCTCGCGTCCGTTCCGGCTGTGGGCCCGCGGGACGGAGTACAAGGCCGAATCGGTGATCGTCGCAACAGGCGCGTCGGCGCTGTGGCTCGGGCTCGACAGCGAGACGCGACTCCGTGGCCGCGGCGTCAGCGCCTGCGCCACGTGCGACGGCTTCTTCTTCCGCGACAAGGAGATCGCCGTCGTCGGCGGCGGCGACACGGCCCTCGAGGAGGCGACGTTCCTCACCCGCTTCGCGTCGAAGGTCAACCTCTCCACCGCCGCGACGCGTTCCGCGCCAGCAAGATCATGGTCGATCGGGCGAAGGCGAACCCGAAGATCGAGATCCGGATGAACACCGCGGTCGACGAGGTCCTCGGCGACGCCAAGGTGTCGGGCCTGCGGCTGCGCGACACGGAGTCGGGCGAGACCGAGGTCGTCGACATGGAGGGCCTGTTCATCGCGATCGGCTACCGGCCGAACACCGAGGTCTTCAAGGACTGGCTCGAGGTCGACGACAAGGGCTACCTCGTCGTCCGCGACGAGACCGGTTCGAAGGTCGAGGGCGTGTTCATCGCCGGCGACGTCCACGACCACCGCTACCGCCAGGCGGTGACGGCCGCCGGCGACGGCTGCAAGGCCGCGATCGACGCCGAGCGCTGGCTCGAATCGCAGGGCATCGCCGAAACGTCCACGGCCACCGCCTGGTAGTGCCAGCCCGGGAGCGCCGCCGGTTCGCGATCCTTCCCCGGCTGGGCATCCGGCCTTCGACTTCCGAGATCGTCAAGCGCGAGCTCGAGTCGGCGTTTGATGCCTCGGCCGGCTTCCAGCCCGGTGGGCTCGCGGTCCTCGACGCCGGTTGCGGCCGTGTCTCGCAGCTGAAGCCATTTCGGCCCCGCATCGCACGCTTCGTCGGCGCCGATATCCATCCGCCGGCGCCCGGCGCGCTACCCCACCTCGATGAGTTCGCCACGGTCGACCTCTGCGCGGACAGCTCGGCGTTCCCGGCCGCGACGTTCGACGTCATCCTCTCGAGCTTCACCGTCGAGCATTTCGCCGACCCGGAGGCTGCCTTCCGCAATCTCCGCGGCTGGCTGCGGCCCGGCGGCAGGCTGGTCATCACCACGGTCAACCGCCGCCACCCGTTCGTGTGGGCCTACCTGGCGATGCCGGCGCGGCTCCGGGGCAGCCTCCAGCGCCTGGTCAAGGCGACGGCCGCCGACGCTCATCCCCTCGTCGGCGCCTGCAACTCGCCGGGCGAGCTCGAGCGAGGGCTGATCGCGGCAGGTTTCGGCGACGTCCGGGTGACGACCGTTGGGCACCTCGCCCGCGCCTGGGGCCGGCATGTGCCGACCTATCTGGCCGGCCTGCTCGGCGATCTGCTGGTCCAGGGCCTGCCCAGCCGCCGTTCCACGATCGTCGGTCTCCGCAGCCTCAGGCCGCCGCCTCGCGCCGCCTCGCCCGGCCGCCGCACCGGCCGCCTCGCCGCCTCACCCGGCCCTATCTGGCCAAACTTTCGACCCAGAGACTATTAGCGCAGGTCTAAGCCGCTCTACGCGCCCTATCGGCCGACGATCAGCTGCGGGGCGCTAACAAATCCCTCTCAAGAGGCGGAAACGGCTGCGATAGGTGCGCTAACAGTCTCCCGGCGCATATTTGGCCAGTTGCGGGCGCCAGCCGGGCGCGGCCGCGGAGTTCGCTACTTCCCGAGGGCCGCCAGCGAGCTCCGCCAGCCGGCGAAGGCCTGCCAGAACGCGGGGCTGGGCTCCTCGGGGGCGAACAGCCAGTTCATGTGGGCGTACGTCGGGTCGCCCTCGATGACGTGGCGCCTCTCGAGCGGGCCCGGCCCGTCGATCCGGTACCACCAGTAGCCGAGCGGCTCGAGGATCGCCGTCAGGTCCGCCTCGGTCCGGCCGGCGAGGACCTCGCAGATGATCCAGGGCCGCCCCGCCTCGAGGACGCCCGCTGCGCCGCGCAACACATCGGGTTCGGTCGATTCCGTGTCGACCTTGAGGACCGCGGGAGTCACGCCGGTTCGCGCCGCGTAGCCGTCGATCGTCTCGACCGGCACCGACACGGAGCGATGAGACGGCCGGAACCCCGCGCGAAGCGAGTTGGAGCTGTCGGTCTTGTCCGAAAGGTGGAGCTCCGCCGTGCCGGGAGCTGCGCCCAGCGCCACTTCCTCGACCGTCACGTCGAGGCCGTTCTCGACGCAGATCGCCCGCATCTGGGCGGCCAGGTCGGGCGTCGGTTCGAAGGCCACGACGATCGCCGGCGTCAGCGCGGCCGCCAGCCACGAGAACACGCCGATGTTCGCCCCGACGTCGTAGACCGGCGCCGATCCGCGCTCCTCGATCGCCGCGAGGAAGCAGGCGAGCGTGTCCGGCTCGTAGCCGGCGAGGCCGGATCCGGCGAGCAGATGGCTGACGTACGTCCCGACCGGCGTCCGGATCCGGAGGGTCCGCGGCGCAGCACCCAGCGCTTCGTTGAGCCCCCGCGGGATCGCCAGGTCGACGACGTGTTCCGTCTCGGCCGGCCGGCGCCCGAGCAGGCGCAGCGCGCCGCTCCGGAGACGCTTCGGCACCCGCCGCCGAAGCGAGACGATCATCGAGCCCATCGGCCGCATCGTAGCGTGTCGCCGAGTCGGCGCCGGTCGGGGCGCCGGCCTGGGAGGGACTCGCTTGCAGAATGCAACTCAGCACCGATCGTGGTAGCGTCCCTCGGAATGAGTGGCAGGGGCAGCGGATTCGGGCGGACGGGAGCGGCGACGGGCGGTGCGGCGTCGGGCCGCGGCCGAACCGGCGGCGGCCGGGGCGGCGGGATGGGCGGCCCATGGGGCGGATTCGGCGGCTCGGGGGACTTCGAGAAGGTCCCGAAGGAGCGCCGCGGCCGGACGCTCCGCAGGATCGTCGCGTTCTTCAAGCCCTACAAGGCCCAGGTCGCCGTCGTCCTCGTCGCGATCCTGCTGACGAGCTTCATCGGCCTCATCAACCCGATCCTCCTCAAGCTCCTCATCGACATCGCGATCCCGGAGCGCGACTGGGGCCTGTTGAACCTCTTCGTCGGACTGATGATCGTGCTGCCGATCATCTCGGGCGTGATCGGCGTCGGCCAGAGCTACCTCAACAACGTCATCGGCCAGAGCGTCATGCACGACCTCCGGACCGAGCTCTACGCCCACCTCCAGAAGATGCCGCTCCGCTTCTTCACCGAGACCCGCACGGGCGAGATCCAGAGCCGGCTGGCGAACGACGTCGGCGGCATCCAGTCGGTCGTCACCGACACCGCGGCGTCGCTGACGTCGAACATCGCGATCGCGATCAGCACCGTGATCGCGATGCTGATCATCGACTGGCGGCTGACGTTCCTCAGCCTCGCCCTCCTGCCGTTCTTCATGTACCTGACGTTCCGGGTCGGGAAGGTCAATCGCGAGGTCCGCGGCGAGACCCAGAAGTCGCTTGCCGAGATGTCCGCGGTCACCGAGGAGACCCTGTCGGTCTCGGGGATGCTGCTGTCGAAGACGTTCGGCCAGCAGGGCGCCGCGATCGGCCGGTTCAGCAAGCTCAACCGCGAGCTGGCCACGCTCCAGGTCCGCCAGGCGATGGTCGGGCGCTGGTTCTTCATGATCATCGGCACGATCTTCTCGATCACGCCGGCGTTCGTGTACTGGCTGGCCGGCTTCCTCGCGATCCAGGGCGACCCGACCGCCCCGACGATCGGCGACATCGTCGCGTTCACGACGCTCCAGAGCCGGCTCTTCTTCCCGCTCGGCCAGCTGCTCGGCGTCCAGGTCGAGATCCAGGGCGCGCTGGCCCTGTTCGATCGGATCTTCGAGTACCTCGAGATGGACCCCGAGATCGTCGATGCGCCCGACGCCGTCGCGCTCGACCGCTCGACCATTCGCGGCAGCGTCCGATTCCGGGATGTCTCGTTCCGCTACCCGGTCGCGGCTGTTCCGGCGTCCGTTGCGACGGCAGCGGTCGCAGAGGAGACGGGAATCGAGGCCGCGGAACTGCCCGACGTCCCGGCGATCCAGCTGCATCCAGCCCTTCGGGCTCGAGGAGATCGACTTCGAGGTCAGTGCCGGTCAGCTCGTCGCCCTCGTCGGACCCTCGGGCTCCGGCAAGACGACGACGACCTATCTCGTCCCGCGGCTCTACGACGTCGATACCGGGGCGGTCGAGATCGATGGCCGCGACATCCGGTCCGTGACGCTGGCGAGCCTCGGCGACGTCATCGGGTTCGTGACCCAGGAGACCTACCTGTTCCACGACACGATCCGGGCCAACCTGCTCTACGCCAAGCCGGACGCGACCGACGCGGAGCTCGAGGCCGCGGCGCGCGCCGCGGCGATGCACGAGCGGATCATGGAGCTCCCCGATGGCTACGACACGGTCGTCGGCGAGCGCGGCTACAAGCTGTCGGGCGGCGAGAAGCAGCGGGTCGCGATCGCGCGGGTCCTGCTCAAGGATCCGCGGATCCTCATCCTCGACGAGGCGACCTCCGCCCTCGACACCGTGAGCGAGCGGCTCATCCAGGCTGCGCTGGAGCGGCTGATGGAGGGCCGGACGACGATCGCGATCGCCCACCGCCTCTCGACGATCCTCCGCGCCGACCAGATCCTGGTCTACGAGCGGGGCCGGATCGTCGAGCGCGGGACCCACGCCGAGCTCGTCGGCCAGGGCGGACTCTACGCTCGGCTGTACCGCGAGCAGTTCCTGTCGCGATCCGGCGCGGGCGGGCGGCGAGGAGCGGGCGGGCGAACCCGCGGCCGTTTGACCGGAGCGCCTACGATCCGTCGGTGAAGATTCGGTCGGCCGAGCTGCGCCACGAGGGCGACCTTCGATTCTCTGCTCGGACCGGGACCGGCCGAACGCTGATCTTCGGTGACGAGGCTGCGGCGAACGAATACTCGCCGGTCGAGTCGGTGGTCGTGGCGCTGGCCGCCTGCAGCGCGATGGACGTCATCGGCATCCTCGAGAAGAAGCGCCAGGTCGTCGACTCGTACACGGTCGAGGTCCGCGCCGAGCAGCGCGACGAGTACCCGCAGGTCCTGAGCCGCGCCGATGTCCTCCACATCGTCGAGGGGACCGTCGTCCTCGAGCAGGCCGTGCGCCGCGCGATCGAGCTGTCGGCAACGAAGTACTGCCCGGTCAACGCGATGGTGTCGGCGGGTGCGACCGAGGTCCATCACCGCTTCCGGATGCGCTGCACCGGCGCCGAACCGAAGGAAGCCGAGGGCGAGGTCATCGTCACCGGCCCGTACCGCCGGCCGGAGGTCGTGCCGGGCTGAGCGGCGGGATCCCCGCTGAGTGGTGGGGCCGCGCCGCCGGGCCGCGCGCTCGCCGTGTCGCCCGCCGCCGGATCGCCCCGCCGGGCGCCCGCACCGCTCGCCCGCGCCGCCGGAGCCTCGGGTCACCGGTCCCCCCCGCCCACAACTGGCCAAATATGCGTGGGGAGACTGTTAGGCGAGAAGCGACGACCGATTCCGGGCTTGGGCAGCTGTTCGTTAGCCCTCGAAGGCTAATTCCGACGCGCGAAATCGCGCGCTGTAGAGGCCTCCACTTGCGCTAATAGTCTGGGGGCGAATATTTGGCCAGATAGGCGGCGCGGTGGGCGCGGCGGCGCGGTGGGCGCGGCGGCGCGGTGGGCGCGGCGGCGCGGCGGGCGCGGGGCGCGGGGCTCAGCGCTTCTGCACCAGCGTCAAACCATCGGCGACCGGGAGCATGCTGATCGAGACCCGCTCGTCGCCGACCAGGCGATCGTTGAGCCGGCGGACGCCGACCGTGTCGGCATCGGTCATCGACTCGTCGATCACGCCGCCCTCCCACAGGACGTTGTCGTACAACGCGAGGCCGCCCTGGCGAAGGAGCCGGAGGATGCGCTCGTGATAGTCGGGATACTCGCGCTTCGACGCATCGATGAAGGCGAAATCGAACGTCCCCGAGGCGCCGCCGGCGATCAGCTCATCGAGCGTCTCGAGCGCCGGCCCGAGACGCAGATCGACGCGATCGGCGACCCCCGCCTCCGACCAGTAGCGGCGCGCAACGGAGGTCCACTCCTCGGACAGGTCGCAACAGACGATTCGGCCGTCGGCCGGCAGCGCCAGCGCGACCGACAGCGAGCTGTAGCCGGTGAACGTCCCGAGCTCGATGCAGCGCCGAGCGCCGATCAGCGACACGAGCATCGCCATGAACGCGCCCTGCTCGGGCGCGATCTGCATGTTGTGCTGGGGCAGCAGGGCGGTCTCTTCGCGGAGACGCTTCAGGATGTCGGGCTCGCGAACGCCGTGCTCGACGAGGTAAGCCTGGAGGTCGGGCGGCAGGCCCAGTGACGCGTTGGACATGGCCGAAACGATACCGCCGTGCCTCAGCCGTAGCGGATCGGCGCGCTCTCGACCGCCTGGCGCTGGCTGCCGCGGGTCCAGATCGAGGTGACGACGCTCGGCACCCACCAGCGAAGGAAGTACAGCCGGCAGCCGAGGCAGTAGCCGGTGAGACCGAGGACCGACTGCAGCCCGGCGACGGCGAGGGCGAGGACCCAGCCGACCGACGTCGCGCCCACGCCGAACGCGACGAGCGACACGATCAGCGCGACGCTGCCGAGGGTCTGGGCAAACCGCGGCGGGTACTCGTGCTCGGGCTCGACCTTCGGGAGTCGGAGCGCTCGCGCCAGCCGCCGCCAGATGGCGCCGTAGATCGAATAGCGCAGCCCGAACGCCGCACTCGTCCCGATCGAGAGCAGGGCCAGGAACACGCCAGGGACCCAATTTGCCGCAAAGGACGCGATGAGGAGGAGTGCCGACAGCCCCGCCCCGAACCGGTGGCCGCGTGGGTCGATCTTCCCGGCCGGCGGCAGACTGGCGGCGGCGTCGGCAGGAACGGCGTTGGGCATGGTGGCGGGCTCCCTCTCGCGATTGGGTGTCCGGTGCACTGTAGCGGAAGTTCTACTAAAGCACTAGGTCTTGCGGGAGGAGCCGCCGCGCCCCACGATGCGTTCCCGCCCGGGGCGGCGTTGTGAGGGAGGGAACCATGGTTCGAATCTGCGCGATCGTCGCCGGGCTCGCGGTCGTCCTGGCCGCATGCGGCGCGTCGGCCACGCCGTCACCGGCCGCCTCTGGCGCCGGGCCGAGCGCCGCGGCGTCGATGTCCAGCGAGCCCACGGCGCGTCCGACGCCCACCGCCCAGGCCCCGACGCCGTTTATCGAGTACCAGGATCCGACCGACCTTGCCGTCGGCGACTGCTACGACCCGATCGACGACGAAGAGTCGGACGTCCTCCTGGCCGCAGCGATCCGATCCTGCGACGAGGCTCACCTCCACGAGGTCTTCGGGATTCTCCAGCTCGACGATCCGATCGGCGCCGCGTTTCCAAGCGACCGCGACCTCGAGAACGCGTCGGTCGACCTGTGCGATCCAGCGTTCGAGGAATACGTCGGCACGCCTATCGATGACTCGCAGTACGACTACCTCTACTACATGCCGTCGGAGGTGACATGGGAGAACGGCGATCGCGAGGTCATGTGCGTCGTCGACGACCGGGGCGATCGCATCATCGGATCGGTCAAGGGCAGCGGCGACTAGTTCGGTTGCATGAATATGCAGGGCGGTTGTATAGTCACTGAGCCATGACGGCGATCCGCCACGTTTCCCTCCCCGCGCCAGCTCGGCCTCCCGCGAGGGGCCGCGTGCGCCCGTGAGCGCAGGCAGCGTCGAGGCGGGAGTCGCGACGGACCGCCGCCCCGGCGCCCTGGACGAGCGGATCCGGGTCGGCATCGTCGGGGCGACCGGCTACGTCGGCGCGGAGCTCATCCGGCTCCTGTCGCGCCACCCGCAGCGTGGAGATCGTCGGGCTCCAGGGCCGCGACCGCGACGCCGAACCGATCGGCGCGACGCATCCCCACCTCGGTGCGAACCGGCCTCGAGGTCAACGCGACCCTGCCGTCGGTCGACGCCGTCTTCCTCGCCCTGCCCCACGGCACGGCCGCCGAGATCGTCCCGGAGCTCGTCGGCAGCGGGCACGACCGTCATCGACCTCGGACCGGACTTCCGCCTCCGCAACCCGGCCGACTACCCGCGCTGGTACGGCTTCGAGCACCCCGTGCCGGAGCTCCTCGACGACGCGGTGTACGGCCTGCCGGAGCTCCATCGGGCCGAGCTGGTCGCGCTCCGCCACGCCGCCCGGGCGATCGTCGGCGCGCCGGGCTGCTACCCGACGACCACCCTGCTCGCCCTCGCCCCGCTCGCCCGGGCCGGGCTCATCGGCGACCTCGTCGTCGACGCCAAGAGCGGCGTCTCGGGCGCCGGGCGCGACCCGAAGCCGGACATGATGTTCGGCGAGGTCAACGAGAGCGTGAAGGCGTACGGCGTCGCCGGCCACCGCCACGTCGCCGAGATCGAGCAGGAGCTCGCCTGGCTCGGCGGCTCGACCGGCGCGGACAATCCCGGCGCCGAGGCGGTCGACTTCCTGCCCCACCTCATCCCGATGACCCGCGGCATCCTGTCGGCCTGCCACGTCCGACCGACCCGGCCCGTCGACCAGGCGGAGCTCGACGCCCTCTACGCCGATGCCTATCGCGACGAGCCGTTCGTGACGGTCGTCGCCGAGCCGCCGGCGACCAAGCACGTCACCGGCAGCAACCACGTCCGGGTCCACGTCCATCACGACGCGCGAACCGGACGGGTCCTCGCGATCGGCGTCCTCGACAACCTCGTCAAGGGCGCGGCCGGCCAGGCGATCCAGGCGTTCAACATCGTCCACGGCCTGCCGAGACGGCCGGGCTCGACCAGCTGCCGCTGGCGCCGTAGGCACCGAGGCGCCCACCGATGACCCTCGTCACGCTCCGACGCCCTCCCCGCCCTGCCGACCGCCCTCCCGCCGGTCGAGCGGCGGGCGCGCGATCCCGGCCGGGTTCCGCGCCGGCGGCGCCGCCGTCGGGATCAAGGCGTCGGGCCGGCCGGACCTGGCGATCATCGCGACGCTCAGCGACGAGGCCGGCCGGCCGGTGCCCGCGGCCGCGGCCGCCGTCTTCACACCGAACGCCTTCGCGGCCGCGCCGGTCCGCCTGTCGCGGGCCCATCTCGCGGCGAGCGGTGGCTGGGCGCGACGGCGATCGTATCGACGAGCGGCAGCGCCAACGCCGCGACCGGCGCCGCGGGCGACGCGGACCAGGCGGAGGTCGCGGCGGTCCTCGCGGCGGCGCTCGGCGTCGCGGTCGAGCGGACGCTCCTCCTCTCGACCGGGATCATCGGGACGCGCCTGCCGCTCGACCTCGTCGGGCCGGGGATCACCGGCCTCGCGCCGTCGCTCGCCGCGACCGACGCCGGGCTCGCGGCCGCGGCCGAGGCCCTCCGCACGACCGACTCCCGGACGAAGGCCGCGACGACTGACCCTGACCCTGCCGGACGTCGACGGGCTGGCGGTCCGCTCGATCCGGGTCACCGGCATCGCCAAGGGCGTCGGGATGATCCATCCCCGGATGGCGACGATGCTCGCCGTGCTCCTGACCGACGCGACCGTCGAGCCGGCGCTCCTCCAGGCGCTCCTCCGGCCGGCGGCGGCGCGGACGTGGAACCAGCTGAGCGTCGACGGCGACACGAGCACGAACGACACGGTCTTCGTCCTCGCGTCCGGTGCCGCGGGCGGCGCGCCGGTCGAGGCCGGCACGGCGCAGGCGCGCGACGCTGGGCCGCGCGATCGAGGCCGTCGCCCGGGACCTCGCCCGCCAGCAGGCGGCCGACGGCGAGGGCGCGACGACGCTCATCACCTGCCAGGTCTCCGGCGCGGTCGACGACGCGGAGGCGCGGGCCGTCGCCCGGGCCGTCGTCTCGAGCAGCCTCGTCAAGGCCGCGGTCCACGGCCGCGACCCGAACTGGGGCCGGGTCGCAGGGGCCGCCGGCAACGCGCAGCTCGCGGACGCTGCGGTCCTCGAGGCGGCCGGCCTGTCCCGCGCCGAGGCGGAGGCGCGCGGCGGGCGCGCGGCCACGGTCGACCCGGCCCGGCTCCGGATCGCGATCGCCGGCCACCTCGTCTTCGACGGACCGAACGGCGGCCCGCTCGCCTTCGACCGCGCCGCGGCCCGGGCGGCGATGGAGGCCCCGGAGGTCCTGATCCGCCTCGATCTCGGGCTGGGCGACGGCGCTGGCGAGGCGTTCGGCTGCGACCTGACGGAGGCCTACGTGGTCGAGAACTCGGAGTAC
This sequence comes from uncultured Chloroflexia bacterium, assembly GCA_963788685.1. GTDB lineage: Bacteria > Chloroflexota > Limnocylindria > Limnocylindrales > CSP1-4 > CF-46. The sequence continues at coordinate 36,350 of CAWBHP010000002.1, forward strand.
ACGACATGAGCGAGATCGCTCGTCGTCAAGCTGGGCGGCACGACGATCGCCGACCAGGCCCAGGTGCTCGCCGAGGTCGCCGCGGTGGCGCGGCGGCGGCCGGTCGTCCTCGTCCACGGCGGCGGCAAGCGGATCACCGAGTGGCTCGACCGGCTCGGCGTCAAGAGCCGATTCGAGGGCGGCCTCCGGGTCACCGACCAGGCCGCGCTCGAGGTCGCGGCCGCGGTCCTGCGCGGGCGTCGTCAACAGCGAGCTCGTCGCCGGGCTGCGGGACCTCGGCGTCGACGCGGTCGGCCTGTCGGGCGTCGACGGCGGCCTGCTGATCTCCGAGCGGGTGCCGGGCATGGGCCTCGTGGCCCACGTCGTCGGCCTCCGCCGCGACCTCCTCGACGCGCTCCTCGTCGGCGGCCAGGTCCCGGTCGTCGCGCCGCTCGCTCGCGACGAGGACGGGATCGTCTGCAACGTCAACGCCGACGACGTCGCCGCCGGGCATCGCGGCCGGCCTCGGTGCCCGCCAGCTCGTCCTCATGACCGACGTCGACGGCGTCCGCGACGCCGACGGCCGGCGCCTCGACAACGCTCACGGTGGCCGAGGCCGAGACGCTCATCGAGGCCGGCGTGATCGCCGGCGGCATGGTCCCCAAGATCCGGGCCGCGCTCGCCGCGCTGACCTGGGATGGCGCCGAGGCGGTCATCGCCGACGCCTCGGCCGACGCGCGCGCTCGAGCGCGCCCTCGCGGACCCGACGTTCGGGACGCGACTGACGGCGAGCCGACGGGCGGTGGGTGCAGCATGAACGCAGGACCGGCAGCGAAGCGAGAACGGCAGCGGACGATCCGCGAGCATCATCAGCGCGGAGCCGATCGGCAGCCAGCAGGAGCTCGCCGAGCGCCTGACGCGGCGCGGATTCGCGGTCACCCAGGCGACGGTCAGCCGCGACATCGCGGATCTCGGGCTCGTCAAGGTTGCCCGCGACGACGGCCATCGCTACGTCGCGACCCGAGGACGTCGCGGCGCCGCCGCCGGATCTCCGACGAGCGGCTCCGCCGGATCCTCGCCGACATCCCGGTCACGATCGGCCGAAGCGGGCTCGTCGTCCTCGTCACCGGCTCGCCCGGCACGGCCAGCGTCATCGCCCAGGCGATCGACGACTCGACGCTCCAGGAGCAGGAAGGGACGCTGGCGGGCGACAACACGCTCCTCGTCCTGTTCGCCGACGAGATCACGGCTCGAGCGGTGGCTCGACCGCTTCGAAGAGATCCGATCCGAGTCGGCCCTCCGACCGGAGCCCGTGGAGGCCAGTTCATGAAGAAGGTCGTCCTCGCCTATTCGGGCGGGCTCGATACGTCGGTCGCGGTCGCCTGGCTGCGCGAGCAGTACGACTGCGAGGTCGTCACCCTCACGATCGATGTCGGCGGCGGCTCGCTCCGCGACGGCGTCGAGAAGCGGGCGATGTCCGCCGGGGCGTCGCGGGCCTACGTCGTGGACGCGCGCGATCGGTTCGTCACCGACTTCGTCTGGCCCCACCTCCAGGCCAACGCGCTCTACCAGGGCGCCTACCCGCTCGCCACCGCCCTCGCCCGGCCGCTGATCGCCCAGCTCCTCGTCGAGGTCGCTCGCCGCGAGGGCGCCGACGCGGTCGCCCACGGCTGCACCGGCAAGGGCAACGACCAGGTCCGCTTCGACGTCGCCGTCCATGCGCTGGACCCGGGCCTCGAGGTCGTCGCACCGATGCGGGTCGGGATGGGCCTGACGCGCGACCAGGAGATCGACTACGCGGCCGAGCGCGGGATCGAGATCCCGATCACGAAGGCCTCGCCCTACTCGATCGACGTCAACCTGTGGGGACGCTCGTGCGAGACGGGCGTGCTCGAGGATCCGTGGGTCACGCCGCCCGCCGACGCCTACGAGTGGACGGTCGCCCGCGTCGGATGCCCCGGCGCCGGTCGAGATCACGATCGAGTTCGAGGGCGGCATCCCGGTTGCCATCGATGGCGAGCGCCTGCCCCCGGTCGAGCTCGTCGATCGCATCTCGGCCCTGGCCGGCGCCCACGGGATCGGCCGGATCGACCACGTCGAGGACCGCCTCGTCGGGATCAAGAGCCGCGAGATCTACGAGACGCCGGCGGCGACGGTGCTCCACGCCGCCCATCGCGCGCTCGAGAGCCTGACCCTGTCGAAGGACACGCTGCGGTTCGACCGGCTCGTCGCCAACGAGCTTGCCCAGCTGACGTACGACGGGCTGTGGTTCAGCGCGCTCCATCGCGACCTGCGCGGCTACGTCGCGTCGTCGCAGCGGGTCGTGTCGGGCGAGGTCCGCGTCCGGCTCGATCACGGCTCCGCGGTCGTGACCGGGCGCCGCTCGCCGCTCTCCCTGTACGACAAGAACCTCGCGACGTACGACGAGGGCGACGCGTTCGACCACGCGGCCGCCGTCGGGTTCATCAGCATCTTCGGGTTGCCGCTCCGGGTCGAGGCCGCCCGCCACGGGGCGGTCGGGTCGCGCTACGGCGCCGCCTGGACCTGGACCGATCCGCTGCTCGAGTCGCTGCCGACAAAGGTGAGCGACCCCGAGGAGGCCGTCCCGGCGGGCTGAGTCCGCTCTCGGCCGGCCGTTGGTCCGCCAGCCGGACCAAGCGGACGAACGGCGAGGCCCTCGGCGGCCGATTCTTGGTCCTCCTCCGCTGGTTGGTCCGCCAGCCGGACCAAGCGGCGAACGGGGCGCCTTTGGCACCCGATTCCGGGGCGCTCCTCCGCTCGTTGGTCCGCCAGCCGGACCAAGCGACGACTCATGGGCGTCCGGCGAGGATCTCGCCTGCCTGATAATCCGCGAATGCCGACTGACATTCCGCGGACCGAACGCCGCCTTCGGGAGCTCGCGTTCCTCCACGAGATCGCCCAGCTCGCGACGCAGGCGCGCGACTGGGACGAGCTCATGCGGGCGATCGTCGACGGCACGACCACGGCGATGGAGGTCGAGGTCTGCTCGTTCTACCTCGCCGACCGCGATCAGCCGCGGCTCACGCTGGCCGCCACGAACGGGCTCGACCGGACGCAGGTCGGGCGGGTCAGCCTCGCCGTCGGCCAGGGGATCACCGGGCGCGTCGCCGAGGGCCGCGAGCCGATCGCCGTCGAGGACGTCACGGTCGATCCCCGCTTCTCGTGGGTCCGCGGCTTCGACATCGAAGGGCTCGCCGCGATGCTGTCGGTGCCGCTCGTCTGGCACGATCGGGTGATCGGCGTCCTCAACGTCCAGACCCGCGAGCACCGCGTCTTCCGCGACGAGGAGATCGAATTCCTTCGGACGATCGGGGCGCTGCTCGCCGGGATCGTCGAGAAGGGCCGGCTCCAGGCCGAAGTCGAGGCGCGACTGGTGCAGCTCACGGCCCTCGACGCGGCCCGCGCGGAGCTGCTGTCGGTCGTGACCCACGAGCTGCGAACGCCGCTCTCGGTCGTGCGGGCCTATCTCGATCTCCTCGGCGAGGCGGCCGCGGGTCTCGCGCCGGCGCCCCAGCCCTCGACCGCGACCGACTGGCGGAACGCCGCCCTCGACCAGGTGTCGCGCCTCGATCACCTCGTCGATTCGATCCTCGCGTCGGTGCGCGGCGAGGGGCTCACGGGCCTGTCGCGCCTGCCCTTCGACGCGATGGCCGCGGTCGACGAAACGGTCGACGCCCTGCGATTCCTGCTTCGGCCGCACCCGGTCCGCTGGGATCGCCAGCCGGAGCCACTCGTCGCGATCGGTGACGAGGCGCGGTTCAAGCAGGTCCTCGAGCAGCTCCTGGAGAACGAGTCGAAGTACGCACCGTCGGCCGATGGAGTGAGCATCGGCGCCTCGCGCGTCGGCGACAGTGTCCAGGTCTACGTCACCGACGACGGGCCGGGCGTCCCGATCGAGGACTGGGAGAGCGTCTTCGAGCCGTTCGTGCGGATCGACGGTCGCGGCCGCAGCCGGGGTTCGGGCATCGGGTTGTTTGCGGCTCGCCGGCTGATGGACGCGATGGGCGGCCGGGTCTGGCTGGAGCCGAACGGCTACGGCGGCAGCCGCTTCGTCATCGAGCTACCAGCGGGCTGACGCCGGTCGCTATCGATCGTCCGAAAATCGGAGGATCAAGCGGCCGAGCCGTGTCTCAGCGCGGCTGGGTCGCCACGGCCGCCATGCCCTGCTCTGTCCCGACGAGCCGGCCCTCGGCGGCGAGCCGGCGGAACACGTCGACGGTGGCCTGGATCCCGTCCTCGTAGGGAGTCACCGGCAGCGGACCGAGCGCCGCGAGCGCGTCGTGCTCGATCTCGGATGGGAAGGGCAACTCAGTCGCGTCGAACGTAATCGAGCCGGCCGCCTCCGGGACAGATCGCTCGATCGCCGCGATCCACGCCGGCATGTCGACCGAGCTGCCGCCGAGGTTGAAGACATGGGCCCCATCCAGCCCGCTCCGGCTCGCGGCGAGGAGCGTCCGGGCGACGTCCTCGGCGTACTGGAACAGCGTCCGGCCACCGAACGCGATCGTGTACGGCACGCCCAGGACGGCAGCCGCGATCGCCGTCGTCGGGCCGCTCGTCAGGCCCTGGTCGCGGCCAGCGCCGTAGACCGTCATCGGTCGGAGGCCGATGCTGGCAATCCCGTCGTCGAGGGCGTAGACCCGGGCCGTGCCCTCGTTCGCCTGCTTGAAGACCCCGTAATGGGTGGTCGGATGACCCTCGGCCGTCTCCTCGAGCCGGTGCGTCTGCGGGTTCGCGTCGGCCGCCGCGAACGCCCCGATCGAGCTCGTGTAGACGAGCGGCGCCAGCGGCCCGCGCGACCGTTTGACGGCCTCGAACAGGTTGACCGTCCCGACGACGTTGACGAGCGCCCCGAGCGGCGGATCGGCGCGGCAGAACGGGACCTGGAGGGCGGCGAGGTGGATGACGTTCGTGATCCCGTGCTCGTCGAGCGTCCGCTCGACCGCCGCGAGGTCGGTGATGTCGCCGGCGACGAACGTGACGGCCGCCAGCTCGTCGTCGGTCATGATCTGGGCCAGCCGGCGCCGGTCGCGGCCGAGGTCGTAGGCGACGACCGGGACGCCGTCGCGGACGAGCGCCCGGACCGTCCACGCGCCGATACAGCCCAGCGCTCCGGTGACGAGGAACCGCTCCCCGTGGAGTGGCGCGCTCACGCGAGCCGAGCCATGTCATCGTGCCGGCAAACGTTCTCGAGCCGGCCGATCCCATCGATCTCGACACCGACGACGTCGCCTGCGGCCAGGAAGCGGGGCGGTTTGCGGAACACGCCGACGCCCGATGGCGTGCCGGTGGCGATGACGTCGCCCGGCTCCAGGCTGAACGCCTGCGAGCAGTAGCTGACGATCTCGGCGACGCCGAAGTACATCTGCGACGTGTTCGCGTCCTGGAGCAGCTCGCCGTTCGACCGTGCAGCGGATCGCGAGTGCCTGGGGATCGGGGATCTCGTCGGCTCGTCACGAGGACGGGCCCCATCGGGCAGAACGTGTCGAGCGACTTGCCGCGGACCCACTGCCCGTCGCCGAACTGGATGTCGCGGGCCGAGACGTCGTTGAGGCAGGTGTAGCCCAGCACATAGTCGAGGGCATCGGCTACCGAAACCCGGCGCGCCCGACGGCCGATGACCGCGGCGAGCTCGGCCTCGTAGTCGACCTGCTGGGTCAGTCCCGGGTCCCAGCGGATCTCGGCGCCGTGGCCCACGACCGAACTCGGCCATTTGGCGAACACAAGCGGGGCGGGCGGGGGGTCGACGCCCTCCTCCGCTGCGTGCTCGCGGTAGTTGCGACCGATCGCGACGATCTTGCCCGGCCGCGGAACCGGCGACAGCAGAATCGTGTCGTCGAGCGACCGGCCGTCGCGGGCGATCCGTCCGTCGTCGACGGCCGCGGCCGCGGCGGCGCCGAGCGCGGCCAGCGGGCGTGGACCTCCGTCCAGCAACTCCGTCATCGTCGAGGGGCCGCCCGCAACGAGCTCGTCGGCCGGCAGCCATCGCTCGGAGGCGACGACGCCGAGGACCTCTCCGGAGTCGGTCCGGCAACTGATGAGACGCACGAAACTCCCTACGGCGTTCAGCATTCTGGTCGGTGGACGGTAGACTGGACGATACGATACGCTTCGAGCGGCGTCAACATCGGACTGTCGCCAGCCGAGGGAGGCAGGATGCCGTTCGATCCCACGGAGCGTCGCCGCGTAGGACGGACGGCGGTGACGGTGACCCGGCTCGGATTCGGGGGTGCCCCGATCGGTGGGCTCTTCTCGGCCGTCACGGACGCGGATGCCATCGCCGCGGTCGGGCGTGCCTGGGAACTCGGCATCCGCTACTTCGACACGGCGCCCCTCTACGGCTACGGCGCTTCGGAGCGGCGCATCGGCGCCAGCCTGGCGGGCGTCCCCCGCGAAGAGTTCGCGATCTCGACCAAGGTCGGCCGGCTCATCCGGCCGTCCGACGCCCTGCCCGAGGGCGCCGATGTCGACCGCCAGGAGCTGGACGGTCAGGAGAACGCGTTCTATGTCGGCACGGGTCCGGTCAGACCCGTCTTCGACTACTCGTACGACGGCGTCCTTCGATCGGTGGAGGAGAGCCTCGAACGGCTCGGATTGGAGCGCATCGACATCGCCTTCATCCACGACCCGGACGATCACTGGGAGGCAGCGATCGGCGGGGCCTACCCGGCCCTCGAGCGGCTCCGCGCTGATGGCGTCGTGGGGGCGATCGGCGCCGGTATGAACCAGTCGGCGATGCTCACCCGGTTCGCCCAGGAGGGTGACTTCGACGTCTTCCTGCTCGCCGGTCGCTACACCCTCCTCGATCAGTCGGCGCTGGCCGACCTGCTGCCGATCTGTGAGGAGAAGGGCATATCGCGTGGTCGTCGGCGGTGTCATGAACAGCGGGATCCTCGCCGATCCGGGGCCGGGTAGCCGGTTCGACTACGCCCCGGCGGCGCCGGACGTCGTCGAGCGGGCCGGGCGGTTGGCCGCGATCTGCGCGCGTCACGGTGTGCCGCTCAGGGCGGCCGCCGTCCAGTTCGCGCTCGCCCATCCCGCCGTCGTGTCGGTCGTTGCGGGGGTCCGCCGGATCGATCACCTCGAGGAGTACCCAGCCCTCTTTCGCGAGCCCATCCCGGCCGACCTCTGGGCCGAGCTCCGCCACGAGGGCCTCCTCGCTGCGGACGCCCCCGTGCCGGCGTGAACGAGACCTCCGTGATCGTCGACGCCCACCACCACTTCTGGGACCCGGCGGAGGCCGACTACCCGTGGCTGACCGACGATCTCGCTGTCATCCGCCGGCGGTTCGGACCGGAGGACCTCGAGCCGTTGCTTGCGGAGACGGGCGTGACCCGGACGATCCTCGTCCAGACCCTCTCGAGCATCGCCGAGACGGAATCGTTCCTCGCCACCGCCGCGAGTACGCCGTTCGTCGCCGGCGTCGTCGGCTGGGTCGACCTACAAGACCCGAATATCGCGGAGGCAGTGGCCCGGCTGCGCGCCGGGATCGGTGGTGACACGCTCGTCGGGATCCGCCATCAGGTCCACGATGAGCCGGATCCCGATTGGCTCCTGCAATCCAGTGTCCGCCGCGGCATCGCGGCGGTCGGGGCCGCGGGGCTCGTCTACGAACTTCTACTCCGGCCGCGCGAGCTGCCGGCGGCCCTCGACACGCGTCCGGGTCGCTGCCGGACGTCCGCTTCGTCATCGACCACCTCGCCAAGCCACCGATCCGCGATGGGGCGATCCAACCGTGGGCCGATTTGATCCGGCCGTTTGGCGGCCTCGAGAACGTCATGGTGCAAGGTCTCCGGGCTGGTGACCGAGGCCGATTGGGCGACCTGGCGACCGGAGGATCTCGAGCCGTTCGTCGCCCACGCGGTCGAGGTCTTCGGACCGGGACGCCTGCTGTTCGGCTCCGACTGGCCGGTCTGCCTGGTGGCGGCCACGTACGGCGAGGTCCTCGACGCAGCACGTGTGACGCTGGCTGGCCTGACCCCAGCGGAGCGGGCCCGCGTCTTCGGCGACAACGCCGTCGATGTCTACGGCCTCTGAGCCCGCGCTCCCGAGCCGACCGCCGGCGGAGCGGCATGCAGCGGGTCCGACAGACGATCGGCGAGCAGGTGGAGGTCGGCGACGAGCGCCGGCACGCGCTCCTCGGTGGCCCGCACCTTGAGCAGGGTGATGCTCGCCGCATATGGACCCTCGCCCGGCCGCCGGCCCGGGATCATCACCCCGAAGCAGACGACCCCTTCGACCGTCTCCTCGTCGTCGATGGCGTAGCCGCGGCTGCGGACCTCGATGAGATCGGCCCGCAGGGAGTCGAGCGAGCGATGGGAGCGGGCCGTAAGGACCGGCAGTTCGCCGAGTCCCGCGAGCCGCCGCTCCAGTTCTCGCGGGTCGAGGCTGGCGAGAGCGGCCTTGCCGGTCGCTGTCACGGTCGCCGGCAGGCGCCGCCCGATCTGCGATGTCAGGCGGACCGGCTGTTGTCCGTCATGGCGGGCGAGATAGGTCATCTCCACGCCGTCGAGAACGGCCAGCTGGACGGTCTCCTCGGAGCCGGTTGGCAGGATTCGGCAGGCCTCGTAGAACTCCTGAACTGCATCGACGGCCGCCAGATACGCGCCGCCGAGCTCGGCCAACTTGCGGCCGAGGGCGAAGCCCGTTCCGATCCGACGGACCAGGCCGATGTCGGCAAGGGCATTGCAGATGTTGGCAATCGACGACTTCGGCAGGCCGAGGCGACGGGCGAGCTCGCTCGGCCCGACGGCTTGGCCGGCGTTCTCCGCGAGCAGATCGAGGATCGCACCGGCGCGAGTGACGGCCGGGGCGAGGGACTCGGTTTCTGCGCCTTCGATTTCAGCGGTTTGCGCCGTTTCAGTCATCTGTCCGGGCTCCGTTCAGCTCTCCCCATTCGCGATCGACCGGCCAGCCGGCTGAACCGCGTGCGGTATCTTGACTCTTGGTGATGCCCTCGGCATACTGGCCAGTATACCGCCATCTGTTCAGTATGCTGAACGATGTGCGCCGGATGTCAAGAGGAGGGTAATCACCATGCGTCCTCTCGGTAGGTGGAAGGGGGTGGTGGGCATTGTCGCCGCCGCGCTGCTTGCCACCGCGTGCGGCGCGCCCGCCGGCACCCCAGGAGCATCGGCCCCGCAAGCGTCGGCCCCGCAAGCATCGGCCCCGGCGGCGTCAGCTCCGGATGCATCAGATGTCAGCGCGGATCTGACGTTCCAGTTCTGGATCGCTGGCGACGAGGACAAGGCGGCCTGGGAGAAGGTGGTCGGCGTGGCAATGGCCGACCATCCCGGCCTCAAGATCACGGTCCAGGGCACCCCGTGGCCCGACTACTGGTCAAAGATCGGCAATCAACTGAGCAATACCGGGGCGCCGTGCATCGTCGGCATGCAGAGCCTGCGCCTGGCGGCGTATGCCGACCAGCTGGTGCCGCTGGACGATCTGATGGTGAAGTACGGCGTGAAGGCCGAGGACTTCGACAAGTCGATCCTCGACGGGACGAAGCACGGCGGCAAGCAGGTGGCCCTGCCGTATGACTTCGGACCCCTGATCGTCTTCTACAACCGCGACCGCTTCAAGGCGGCCAACATCGCGGAGCCGAAGCCGGACTGGACGCTCGACGACTTCAAGGCGGCCGCGACCGCGCTGACCACTGGTGGCAAGTTCGGGTTTACCACGGCCTCCATTGACCAGGAATACGTGACCTGGGTGCTGAGCCTCTCGGGTGCCGAGGTGCTCGATGCGGAGGGCAAGTTTGCGGTCACCTCGCCCGCGTTCGTGGAGGGCTACAAGCAGTACGTCGCCCTGATGCGATCGGGCATCGCACCGCCTGTCTCGGTGGCAGGCTACGACGGCTATCTCGCCATGCTCAGCCAATTCCAGGATGGCTCAGCCGCGATGTATGTGGATGGACCGTGGATGGCGATCAGTAACAAGGACCGTGAAGTTTGACCTCGGCATGGTGCCGATGCCGGCCGGGCCAGGCGGCTCGAAGCACTACACCGCGGGTTCGGGTTTCGGGATCTCGAAGCAGTGCGCGACTCCCGACGCCGCCTTCCAGGCCATCGTCTCGATGACCGGCGACGAGGCGCTGACCGGCCTTGCCTCCGTCGGCCGGGCATACCCGGCACGACCAGCCGTGGCGGATGCCTGGTACACAGCCGCCAAGATCGAGGGCTCCCGCGAGACGCTCGAGTACGCGGCCGATCACTCGGTGCCCTTGCTTACCCCGCCGAACTGGGTCCAGGCCGCTGACGTGTTCGACCGGTTCGGGTTGCTGGCACTGACCGGCGAAGCTACACCCGAGGACACGCTGAAGACGGTTCAGGAACAGGGCACCGCCGGGAACTGACCTCGCGCAAGATGTGGCGGCGGCGCCTCGTGGCGTCGCCGCCGCACCGAGCCTGAGGCCATATCCATGGCGATCGATACCACCGCCCCGCCGCCCGTGGTTTCGCCACCATCGCACGTCCGACGACGGCTGCGGGATGATCGCCGCCACGCCCTGATCTTCCTTGGGCCGAGCTTGCTCGGCCTCGCCCTGTTCACGCTGTTCCCGACCGTGATGGCCCTGGTGATGAGCCTGTTCGACTGGCCGCTCTTCGGGGAGCGCACCTTCCGCGGGCTCGACAATTACATGCGCCTTCTGGGGAACCCGGTCTTCCGCCAGGTGGTGCTCAACACGTGCCTGTTCGTGGCGCTCTACGTCCCGCTCAACCTCATCGTGTCGTTGGGCCTGGCGGTGTGGGTGTCCCCACGGATCAAGGGTCGCCCGATCTTCCGGATCCTGTTCTTCATCCCGGTCATGGCGCCGATCGTGGCCAATGCCATGGTGTGGCGGCTGATGTACCAGTCCGGTGGACTGCTGGACTCCGTGTCGCTGGGCGTGCTCGGCGTCCCCGCGCCGAACTTCATTGGGTCCACGAGCACGGCGATGCTGGCGATCGTCGCCATGTCAGTCTGGCAGGGCTTCGGCTACAACTTCCTGGTCTTCTCAACGCGATCGACCAGGTGCCGCCGGAACAGCTGGAAGCCGCTGCCATCGACGGTGCCGGTGGCCGGCAGCGGTTCTGGCACGTGACCCTGCCGATGATCACGCCGTCGATCTTCTTTGCCACCACGTTGACGCTCATCACGTCGTTCCAGGTGTTTGCGCAGCCCTTCCTGCTCACCAAGGGCGGCCCGGGCAATGCGACCCAGACGCTGGTGTTGTTCGTCTACAACGAGGGCTGGCGGTTCCTGCACATGGGACTCGCCGCGGCAGCCGGGTGGGTCCTGTTCGTGATCATCATGGGGATCACGGCGGTCCAGTTCCTGGGTCAGAAGCGGTGGGTGCACTATGACGCCTGAAGCACGGACCTTGGCTCGCGGCCGCACCGCCGCGCCGCGCGGCCGCCGCGCGGCCTGGCTGCGGCCCGTCATCTCCCACGCGCTCCTCGTGGTCGTGGCGCTGCTGTTCGCCGCCCCGATCATCTTCGCGTTTGCGACCTCGCTCAAGCCGCAGGACGAGGTGTTCACCGCCCCCCCGACGCTCGTAGGCTCGGAGTTGCGGTGGGACAACTACGTCGAGGCGTTCCGGTTCGCCCCGTTCGCGCGCTACTTCTTCAACAGCTTCCTGGTCGCGATCATCGGGACTGCCGTGGTCGTTGCCGCGTCGAGCCTGTCGGCCTTCGCATTCGCCCGGCTGCGGTTCCGGGGACGCGAGCTGCTGTTCGTGCTCTTCCTCGGCACGCTGATGGTGCCGCAGGAGGTGCTGATCGTGCCGATGTACTGGCTCATGCAGACCCTGGGCTGGGTGGACAGCTACCAGGCGCTGATCCTCCCGTTCGCATTCACTGCGTTCGGGACGTTCCTGCTCCGCCAGTTCTTCCTCACGGTGCCAGCCGAACTGGTGGATTCGGCGCGGATCGACGGCGCCGGGCTGTTCAACATCTTCTTCCGGATCATGCTGCCGCTGTCGCGGCCCGCGCTCGCGGTGCTGGCGATGTTCACGTTCATCGCCTATTGGGGTAGCTTCCTCTGGCCCCTGATCGTCATCGACACCATCGACGTGAAAGGCACCGTGCCGCTGGGGCTGAACTCGTTCATGGCCCAGCAGGGCACGCAGTGGCACCTGATGATGGCGGCGGCCATGCTGGCCATGGTGCCCTCGGTGGTCCTGGTCGTGCTGCTGCAGAAGAATCTCGTGCGCGGGCTCCTCACCACCGGATTCGGCGGGCGCTGAGAACGCGTGAAGGGAGATCCATGAATCGAGGCGCAAGCGGTGGGGACCTGGGCTGGTTTCTCGACGCGCGGTTCGGGATGTTCATCCACTGGGGTCTGTACGCCTTGCCGGCGCGCCACGAGTGGGTGATGAGCCGCGAGGAGATCGCCCCGGACGACTACGAGCGGTACGTCCGGTACTTCGATCCCGACCTCTACGATCCCCGCGAATGGGCGAGAGCCGCCGCGGACGCCGGGATGCGTTATGTGGTGCTCACCACGAAGCATCACGAGGGCTTCTGCCTCTGGGATTCGGCGCTGACCGACTACACCGTGATGGCCACCCCGCACGGCAAGGACCTCGTCGGTCCGTTCGTCGAAGCGGTGCGCGACGCCGGGCTGAAGGTCGGCTTCTATCACTCCCTGCTCGACTGGCACCATCCCGACTTCGCGATCGACGACTTCCATCCGCTGCGAAGCCGGAGCGACGTGGTTGCGCTGAACGCAGGCAAGGACGAGAACCGGTATCGCGAGTACCTCCACGGCCAGGTCCGGGAGCTGCTCACGCGGTACGGCAAGATCGACTACCTCTTCATGGACTTCTCGTACGAAGACGGCACGATCCCCGAGTCGTCCGTCCTGCCCGGCAAGGGTCCGGCCTTCTGGGGGTCGGCCGAGCTCCTGGCCATGATCCGGGAGTTGCAGCCCGGCATCGTCGTCAACGATCGGCTCGGCATCCCCGGCGACTTCGTGACGCCCGAGCAGTACCAGCCGTCCGAGCCGATGTCGTCAGGCGGCAAGCCGATCGTCTGGGAGGCCTGCCAGACCCTCAACGGGAGCTGGGGCTACGACCGCGACAACCTCGACTACAAGCCGGTCGACCTGCTCGTCCGGATGCTCGTCGACGCGGTCTCCAAGGACGGCAACATGCTGCTCAACGTCGGTCCCACCGCGCGCGGCAACTTCGACCCACGGGCGATCGCGTCCCTCGGCGGCGTGGGTGAGTGGACGAGGCTGCATGGGCGCTCAATCTATGGCGCCGGTGCGTCCGGGTTCACGCCCCCGCCCGACGCCCGCTACACGCAGCGCGGCGACCGGCTCTACCTCCACCTGTTCGCCTGGCCGTTCCAACACGTGCATCTGCCCGGCCTGGCCGGCAAGGTCGAGTACGCGCAGCTGCTCAACGATGCATCGGAGGTTGGCCTCATGTCCTTGCCGCCGGGCGCGCACGCCGGCACGATCCACCCAGGCGGACAGCCCGAAGGGACGCTGACGCTCAAGCTGCCCGTCCAACGCCCGGATGTCGCTGTGCCAGTCGTAGAGTTGTTCCTCGACCGATCATGATCGTCTCGTGAGCGATGACACATTCGAGGTCCTGGATCGACGTTTCGCGCGGCTGATCAATCAGAGCGCGAAGCTCGAGCTGCTTGACGCGACTTCGCGTTGGGCGGAAGGGCCCTGTGTATGTACCGGCAGGCCGCTATCTCCTCTGGAGCGACGTACCGAGCGACCGGATCATGCGCTGGGACGAATCCTCCGGGCACGTCTCGGTCTTTCGGTCGCCATCGCAGAACGCGAACGGCAACACGCTGGATCGTGAGGGCCGGCTCATCACGTGCGAGCACCTGACCAGGCGCGTCACTCGAACTGAGCACGACGGTTCGATCACCGTCGTGGCCGATCGGATCGACGGGAAGCAATTCAACAGTCCGAACGACGTCATCGTGGCGTCGGACGGCGCCATCTGGTTCACCGACCCGACGTACGGCATCGACAGCGACTACGAGGGACGACGAGCCGCGTCCGAGATCGGGCAATCGCGCCTGTACCGCGTCGACCCGTCGGACGCCTCGGTTCGCGTGGTTGGCGACGACTTCATCCAACCGAACGGCCTCGCATTCTCGCCCGACGAACGTCGGCTCTACGTGTCGGACACGGGTCGAACGCACGTCGAAGACGGTCCGGCGCACATTCGATCGTTCGACGTGACCTCGGGGAAGTTGACGGGCGGTAACGTATTCGCCGAATGCCCCGCAGGGTTGTTCGACGGGCTCCGCCTGGACGAGGTCGGGAACGTCTGGACGAGCGCCGGCGACGGCGTCCGCTGCTATGCGTCCAATGGCGACCTGATCGGCATCGTCCGTGCTCCCGACCCCGTCGCCAACGTCTGCTTCGGGGGACCGGCGCGCAACCGACTCTTCATCTGTGCGACCGGCGCCGTCTACGCTCTCTACGTACTGACAAACGGCGTCAAGCTGGTCTAGGGTGCGGGGCGTTGAAGGGCTGACGATGGCGACGATCACGGGCCTCGAGGTCCTCGACATCCGCTTTCCCGACGTCGCGCTCCCTCGACGGCTCCGACGCGATGAACCCGGACCCGGACTACTCCGCGGCTTACGTCATCATCCGGACGGACGCCGACGACGGCCTCGAGGGCCACGGGCTGACGTTCACGATCGGTCGCGGGACGGAGGTCGTGGTCGCCGGCGTCCGGGCGCTGGAGCCGCTCGTCGTCGGCCGCTCCACGGACGACGTGTTCGCCGATATGGGCGGTTTCTGGCGCGAGCTCGCCGGCGACAGCCAGCTGCGCTGGATCGGCCCCGAGAAGGGCGTCATCCATCTCGCGACGGCGGCCGTCGTCAACGCGGTCTGGGACCTCTTCGCGAAGCAGGCGGGCAAGCCGCTCTGGAAGCTGCTCGTCGACATGACGCCCGAGGAGCTCGTCGCCCTCATCGACTTCCGGTACATCTCCGACGCCCTCCCGCCGGAGCGGGCCCTCGAACGGCTGCGTGCGCTCGCCCCCACGCGCGCGGCCCGCGAGGCCGAGCTCCGGCGGGACGGCTATCCCGCCTACACGACGTCGGTCGGCTGGCTCGGCTACTCCGATGACAAGATCCGGCGGCTCTGCCGCGAGGCGCTGGCCGAGGGCTGGACGCGCGTTCAAGCTCAAGGTCGGGGCAGACGTCGAGGACGACCGGCGCCGGGCGCGGATCGTCCGCGAGGAGATCGGGCCCGACCGGATGATGGCCGTGGACGCCAACCAGCGCTGGGGCGTCGACGAGGCGATCGCCTGGATGGCGCGGCTGGCCGAGTTCGATCCGTACTGGATCGAGGAGCCGACCTCGCCCGACGACATCCTCGGCCACGCGACGATCGCCCGCGCCGTGGCGCCGATCCGCGTCGCGACCGGCGAGCACGTCCACAACCGGGTGATGTTCAAGCAGTTCCTCCAGGCCGGCGGCGCTCTCGATCTGCCAGATCGACGCCTGCCGCCTCGGCGGGGTGAACGAGGTCCTCGCGGTGCTGCTGATGGCGGCCGAGTTCGGCGTGCCGGTCTGCCCCACGCCGGCGGCGTCGGGCTGTGCGAGCTGGTCCAGCACCTGTCGGTCGTCGACTACGTCTGCGTGAGCGGCGTCGCTCGACGGCCGGGTCATCGAGTACGTCGACCACCTCCACGAGCACTTCGTCGATCCGGTCGTCATCCGCGGCGCGCGCTACGTCGTGCCGACCCGGCCCGGGTACAGCGCGCGAGATGCTTCCCGAATCGCTCGCGCGTTACGCGTATCCGGACGGCGCCGAGTGGGGCCGGCAGGTGAGGCGGTTCGGGCAGGTCATCGGGGTCAAGCCTGATCGGATCGACGAGTACGAGCGCCTCCACGCCGAGACATGGCCCGGCGTCCTCGCGGCGATCCGGGCCGCCAACATCCGCAACTACTCGATCTTCCGGCACGGGACGCAGCTGTTCGCCTACTTCGAGTACGTCGGCGACGACTTCGCGGCCGACATGGCGGCGATGGCCGCCGACCCGACCGTCATCGAGTGGTGGAAGCTGACCGACGCGATGCAGGAGCCGCTCCCCGATCGCGAGCCGGGCACATGGTGGAAGACGATCCCCGAGGTGTTCCACACGGACTGAGGTTCAGGCGCGTCCCCCGCCAGCCGCCTCGGGCTCCGCGCCGCCCCGGACGTCGGCGCCACCTACTTGGCCAAATTTTCACCCCAGGACTGTTAGGCCAGAACTTGGCACCTGTTCCGGCCCCAATCCGACGGAATCAGCCTGACTTCACCGATCCGTTAGCCCTCGGCGACTAACGGCCGCTCTCGGCGACTAGCCGCAGCCCGATCGATCTGGCCTAACAGTCCCTCCACGAAAATCTGGCCAAAAGCAGGGTGGGGCTTGGGCGAGGCGACGACTCGCCGGTTCAGCCCGGCGACGAGAGGCGAATCTCGGTTAGGAGGTCCTGACCCGCCGCGTAGATTGGCGCCAGGGGATGCCTGCCGGTTCGGAGCAGCGCTTCAGGCGCCGCCGCCGAGAAAGCACCGTCGAGCTTCCGGGCGTGGAACCGGACCTGGCCGGCGACCGGAAGGGGCAGCTCACCGGACACCGGAACCAGGTCGTACGACTCCGCGACGACCCTCCGGAAATGGTCGGCCGCGTTCCTGACCGCCGCATGCTCCCCCGCCCCGATGACGCCCCCGCCGCTACTCACATACATGCTGACCGTGCCATCGGCGATCGCGACGATCGTCACGGTCCCATTCTCGAGACCGAGCTCCATCGCCGCGACAGCGGCGCCACTCCATTGTTCGCCGTCGGGGACGCTAATCGACTCGGGATCGACGCCGAGTGCCATCGATCGCAGACCGTAGTAGACATCCGCCCGACCGCGGCGACTGCCACGGAGTCCCAGCCGTGACTTGATCGAGTCGATCCAGCTAGGCATGCCTCAACCGACGACGACCTGCGACTCGCGCGAGCGGAGCCGCGCGTAGCCCGGCTTGACGACCTCGTTGATGATCCGGAGCCGCTCGTCGAACGGGGCGAAGGCCGATTTCATGCCGTTGAGGGTCAGCCACTCCATCTCGCCCAGGCCAATCCCGAACGCCTCGTCCAGCGCCGCGAACTCGGACGACATCGAGACGCCGCTCATCAGCCGGTTGTCGGTGTTGAGCGTGACCCGGAACCGGAGGCGCCGGAGGAGGTCGATCGGGTGCTCCTCGATCGAGGGGGCGGCGCCGGTGTGGACGTTCGAGGTGGGGCACATCTCGAGCGGCACCCGCCGGTCGCGGACGAACGCCGCGAGTCGCCCCAGCTCGACCGAGCCGTCGTCGCGGACGTGGATGTCGTCGACGATCCGGACGCCGTGACCCAGCCGCTCCGCGCCGCAGAACTGGAGCGCCTCCCAGATCGACGGCAGGCCGAACGACTCGCCGGCATGGATCGTGATGTGGAAGTTCTCGCGGCGGATGTACTCGAACGCGTCCATGTGCCGGGTCGGGCGGTAGCCGGCTTCCGGCCCGGCGATGTCGAAGCCGACGACGCCGGCGTCGCGCCAACGGACCGCGCATTCGGCGACCTCGACCGATCGGGCCGCCTGGCGCATCGCCGTGACGATCACCTTCATGACGATCGGGTTGCCCGCGGCGCCCGCCCGCTCCATCCCGAGACTGAAGCCCTCGAGGTTCGCCTCGACCACGTCGTCGAGGCTCAGGCCGCGCTCGGTCGATAGCTCCGGGGCGTAGCGAACCTCGGCGTAGACGACGCCATCGGCCGCGAGATCCTCGGCGCACTCCGCGGCGACCCGGACGATCGCGTCGCGTTCCTGCATGACGCCGACGGTGTGGGCGAACGTCTCGAGGTACAGCTCGAGCGACTTGCGGTCGGCGCCGCGGCGCATCCATGCCGCGAGCTCGTCGGCATCGGTCGTCGGCAACCCGTCGTAGCCGAACTCGCCAGCCAGGTCGATCATCGTCGCCGGCCGCAGCCCGCCGTCGAGATGGTCGTGGAGGAGCGCCTTCGGTGCCTCGTGGATCGTGTCGAGCGTGAGCATCGGTTCCTCGGAACGAACTGGCCCGATGGTAGCGCCCCGCCGATGCGTACACTCCGCCCATGATCGGCCCACAAGGCGGCTCGTCGGCCGTCCGAGCGACGCATTCCGACGGCGGCGCCGATTTCGAGGTCACGCTGGATCGCGGAGCCCTGCTGCCGGGTCGGCTGGTGGCCGGCGGCGTCCGCATCGTGTTCCAGCAAGGCATGGAGGTTCGGGGCATCGTCGCCAGCCTCATTGCCACCGAGCAATGGAAGTGGCAGAAGACCGACCGCGACTCCCAGGGCCACACGACCACCCGAACGGTCACGGAGCGCGTGGAGCTCCAGCGGCTTCCGGTCCTGCTCGCCGGGCCGGGGAGCCACGCCGCCGGCGAGGTCCTGGAGTTCCCGATCGCGTTGCCCCTTCCGCCGCTCGGGCCCGCTACGTTCGAGGGATCCGTCAGCCGGCTGACCTGGCAGGTGGAGATCAAGCTCGATGTGCCGGGGTTCGATGCATCGATCGAGCTGGACGTCGTCGTCCTCCAGCCGACGGGGCTGCTGATGGCCGGCGTCATCAACGTCGGTCAATTCGCGTTGTGGCCGTCGGCCGACGTGGACTCCGGTGACGCGCGGGGCTCGATCGCGCTCGATCCGGTCCCGCTCTGCATCGGGGCGCCGTTCGGCGGACTCCTGTCGGTCGCGACGGGAGCGACGAAGCTCCAGGAGATCCGCCTCGAGCTGCGCCAGAAGGTCGAGGCGACGGTCGATGTCCGGGCTGAGCGAAGAGATCACTCTCTGGTCGTCGGTCGTGGCGGGCGAAGGCGAGTTCGGCGGGCGAGCGGGCGATGGCCTTCAACGGGGAGCTGCCGGCGCTCTGGCTCCCGACGATCCGCCTGCCGCACGGCAAAGCCGATGCCGAGTTCCATGTGATCCTGGCCAAGGCGTGGGCCCAGGACACTCACCTCGTCCGGGACGTCGCCGTCGCCTCGACGACCGAGCTGTGAGCGCATCCGACTTCCCGACGCCCGAGGTCGAGCTGACCCATCTCCTCGTCGTAGCCGACGCCGAGGCCTCGCGTCAGTGGTACGAGTCCGTGCTCGGGGCGACGCTCGTGAACGCGTACGGCGGCACGTCGGTCGTGATGAAGCTCCAGGGCCAATGGCTGCTGCTCGTGACGGGCGGCGAGCCGACGGCCGACAAGCCGTCGGTCACATTCGCTCCACCGGCCGATCCGGACGCGGTCTCGTCCGAGATGATCTTCGGCGTGCCGGACTGTCGGGCCGCGTACGAGGTGTTGGTGTCGCGCGGCGCGGAGTTCCTGACCCCGCCGGTCGAATACGACTGGGAGATCCGGGCCTTCTTCCGCGACCCCGACGGGCACCTGTTCGAGATCAGCGAGCCGCGCAACCGCTGACTGTTCCGTGGCCTCGCCGCGATCCGGCCACGTGCCACCCGGCCCCGTCGCCACCCGGCCATTTATCCACCGGGGGACTACTAGGCCGCTTCGGCATCCGAATTCGGTGGCGATCGGGTAAGAACGGGCCGGCGCCACGTTCAGATCGCTCCCCGGCAGGACGTTCCGACGTGATTCCGGGTCAGGCATCTGGCCTACCAGTCCGTCCATGGATATTTGGCCAAACTTGCGCCCGGGGAACGTAAGCGGTCCTTCGACGACGTTGGGAACCAGCCGAAGCTCGGTTTCGAGCGTCGCGATGCGCAAGCGCGCATCAAATCCGGAGCCCCGGGGCCAGATCCGACCAAATACCTCGGCCAACATTCTCCCGGCGCAAGTTTGGCCAGTTGGGGGCGCCCGGACGGGGCCGAACGGAGCTGAGCTACCCGAGTCGCGCCCGTGCCGCCGCAAGCGCCTCCGAGACGCGACCGGGCGCCGTTCCCCCGACCACGTCGCACGTCGCGAGCGCCCCCTCGACGGACGCCGCCGCCCTGAGCTCGTCGCCGATCCCGGCTTCGGAGGCGAGCGCGCGAGCCCCGTCGTCGCCGACGGCACCCAGCACCAGGCCAATCATCGAATCCGGCACAGCATCCAGCCCGATCCCCTCTTCCTCAGCTTGGGCCACGAGCGACCCGACGATGTGATGGGCGACCCGGAACGGCACGCCGCGCCGGACCAGGGCGTCGGCCACCGCGGTCGCCGTCGTGTAGCCCTCGCCGGCGGCGGCCCGCATCCGGTCGCGGTCGACCGTGAGAGTCGTGATGAGTCCGGCCATCACGCCGAGCGACGCCTCCCAGGTCGCGACCGCGCCGAACAGCGGCGGCTTGTCCTCCTGGAGGTCGCGCTGGTAGGCGAGCGGCAACCCCTTGAGCATGACCAGGACGGCGGTCAGATCGGCGATCACGGCGGCGGCCCGGGCGCGGACGAGCTCCGCCGGGTCGGGGTTTCGCTTGTTCGGCATCATGGAACTGCCGGTCGAGAACGCGTCGGCGACGCGGACGAAACCGAACCGCGGGTTCGACCACCACGTGATCTCCTCGGCGAGGCGGCTCAGGTGGACCATCCCGAGGGCCGCCGCGGCGAGCGTCTCGACGACGAAGTCGCGGTCGCTCACCGCGTCGAGCGAATTGGCCGTCACCCCGTCGAACTCCAGCTCGGCAGCGACGGCCCCGCGATCGATCGGGTAGCCCGCGCCGGCGAGCGCGCCCGATCCGAGAGGGCTGACATTCGCCCGGCGTCGAGCATCGGCCAATCGGCCCCGATCGCGCTCGAGCATCTCGACGTACGCGAGGAGGTGGTGGGCGAGAAGGACCGGCTGCGCCGGCTGGATGTGCGTCGTCCCGGGCAGGATCGCCTCGCCGTCCCGCTCTGCCAGGCCGACGAGCGCGCGCTCCATCTCGACGATGGCGCCATCGAGGCGGTCGATCGCCCGGCGCAGCCAGAGCCGGAGGTCGGTCGCGACCTGGTCGTTCCGTGATCGGCCCGTGTGGAGCTTGCCGGCGAGAGGACCGATGCGCTCCGCGAGCGCCGCCTCGAGGTTCAGGTGCACATCCTCGAGGGCCGGATCCCAGTCGATCGTTCCGGCCTCGACGTCACCCGCCAGGCCTTCGAGGCCCTCGACGAGCTGGGCGACCTCGTCGTCGGTCAGGAGCCCCGCCCGGCCGAGCCCCCGGACGTGGGCGATGGAGCCGCGCAGGTCGTCGATGGCCAGCTCCGCGTCGACCTCGATCGAGCGCGTGAAGTCCGCCACCCGCGCGTCGTTGTCCTCCCCGAACCGCCCGCCCCAGAGCCGCATCGTCCCTCCGTGCTTTCCGACGGTCATCGTAGCGGCGCCAACGTGCGCCGCACGTTCGGGCGCGGCCCCTGTTGGGTTACGGTCGCTGGTACTGTGCCCTAGTCCAACTGGCGGCAGGATTGAGGAAGTGGGGCCATGTCGAGCAGCGCCGACCGACGCTCAGGCGCGGC
This sequence comes from uncultured Chloroflexia bacterium, assembly GCA_963788685.1. Taxonomy (GTDB): domain Bacteria; phylum Chloroflexota; class Limnocylindria; order Limnocylindrales; family CSP1-4; genus CF-46. The sequence goes on from CAWBHP010000002.1 coordinate 57,781, forward strand.
TCGCAGGCAACGCTTGGGAGCGGTCATTGCGTTGGCCGTGCTCGTATCACTGATGGCACCTGCCACCCGAGCACTCGCGCTGGACCCGACCAAACCGTTGGCGCCGTCCAAGCCGGTGGCCTTGCGGGCGTCTCCGCCGCCCAAACATGCGCAGCTCGCGCGGCCGCGTTCAGGTAGACCGTGTAGGTACCCGAGGTTGGGACCACGAGCTGCCGATCTCGATCGAACCGACGGTGCGTGTGCAGGAAACTGCCGGGACCGCCGCCGTCCTGCCCTTGGCCGACTTCGCGTCAACGAACTCGACGGCCCCGCCCACCCTCGCAAAGCTACCGGTCGCGATCGGCAACGCGAGTGTGCCGAATCCAACCGTGGCTGTTGGTCCAGATCACGTAATCCGCTCCGACGAGCGACAGATGACCGTGACCGACCGAACGGGTGGGGTCGCCCCTGACAATTCCATACCGCTCATTCTTTCTGCTCCCGACAGGCATGGAGAGCCGTCAGGGTCAAATGTTCTACGACGCAGCGCACGGGCGCTGGATCGCGATTGGAACGAGCAGTGACTGCTTCAGCGGGGGCGGCGCGAGCGGCCACGGCTATCTGGACTTCGCTATCTCGGATAGCGCGAATCCGCTCCGCGGCTGGACCATCTACTACTACACGTACAACGACATGGGTGTCGCCGATGTCGGCTTTGGCTCATCGGCCGACAAGATCGTGCTGACTGCTCGGATTGGTGCGCTTCCGGGTTGTGGCTCCAGCGGTTCCGGGGCGTGGACTGCCGCCAGCGATCAACTGGACCGAACTGATGAGCGGGACGTTCGATGAGGCGTATTTCTGGTTCGATGAGTCTCTGGACGGGATCGCAGGGGATGTCCAGTGGCTGACGCCGGCGGTCGGTTCTGCTACTGCGTCATCAACGATCGAGATCCTGGCTTCCGCCTCTACGCCGCCGGAACCCGTTGTATCGACCTGGCTGTTCAGGATTTTCGGGAACGGTCCAACCGCGACCGGAACGCTCGTTGAGCTCCCTGTTCCACCGTACGGATTCGGCTCGGACGGCCCGACGCACGCCTGGATGTGGCCGGCGAGCGTGGTTGCCCGAAGCGGCCGATTGGTAGCCGCCTTGCTGGAGATGTGCACCCCACGGGGCGATTTTGCCCAACGCGCTTGCGCGAGGGTCTTCGATCTCGACACGTCAGGACCAACCCCGACGAGACGCCAGGACTTCTTCATCAGCCAAGAGGGGGTTGATGTCTTCGGACCGGGTCTCGCCTTGACGCTGAGCGGCGATCTTGTCATCACGTTCCAGCGAAACTGGGGACAGCCATCGGCGTACGTGGTTCAGCAGTCCAGCACGGACGCGCCGAACACCATATCCACTCGTCGATTGCTATCGCTGGCCGCAGGCACGGGTCAGGCCGTATACCACCCCGATCTGCTTGGACTGCAGGCTGACCCTCTCGTCCCCGATGCCGTGTGGGTCATCAACCAGTCCGGCGGCCCGGCCGGCTCCTATGACTACCAGCTGCAGACGGCCCAGGCCCGGACCGCCACCGGCGACACGTTCTTCCCGATCGACGCCGCTGCGGCTCCTCGATACCCGCGACGGCACGGGCCTGTCGGGTGTCTTCCAGCACAACGTCCCGCGGACGTTCAACGTCGGCGGCGCCTTCAGCGGCGAGATCCCGACCGACGCCGTCGCGATCACCGGCAACCTGACGGTCGCCGGCCAGACGAGCGCGGGCTACGTCTCGGTCGGACCGACCATCACGGCCAACCCGACGAGCTCGACGATCAACTTCCCGGTCGGTGACGCCCGGGCCAACAACCTGACCCTGCCGCTCAACGCCAGCGGTGACCTGATGGCCGTCTTCACCGGCAGCGCCGGCAAATCGACCCAGCTCATCCTCGACGTGACCGGCTACTTCCTGGCCGACGACGACGGCGCGACGTACAAGCCGATCACCGCGGCCCGGGTCCTCGACAGCCGGTTCGGGACGGGCCTGTCGGGCAAGTTCGTCTTCAACGAGCCACGGACTTCCGGTGACCGGCGTCGGCGGTGTCGGCGGTGTCCCGGCCGGAGGCGACGGCGAGTGACCGGCAACCTGACGGTCGTCGGCCAGAGCCGGGCGGGCTACGTCTCGCTGACGCCGACCCCGACGCGACGCCGAGACCTCGACGATCAACTTCCCGCTCGGCGACAACCGGGCCAACGGGGTGACGGTGCCGCTCGTCCGACACCGGCAAGATGGCGGCTGTGTACAAGAAGGCAGCGGCGGCTCGACCGACCTGATCTTCGACGTCACCGGCTACTACATCGACCGATCCGACCGGGCTCCGCTTCTACCCGCTTGAACCCGGGCCGGATCATGGACACCCGGTACACACCGCTGACTCCAGCTCACCGTCAGTTCAGCAACGCGGCACCTCGCGGATGCTCGCCCGGCGGCCACTCGGCGTCCCGCCGAACGCCCTCGCGATGACCGGCAACCTGACGGTCGACGCCAGACCGAACGGCGGCTACGTCGCGATCACGCAAACGACCGATCGTGAACCGACGTCTCGACGATCAACTTCCCGTCGGTGACACGCGCGCCAACGGCGTGACCGAGCCGCTCAACGGCGGACGACATGGCATCGCTTCAAGGCTCGAGCTGGCGGCAAGATCCACGTGATCCTGGACTCACCGGCTATTCGGTGACGGGGGGGGAGCGATGCAACCGGCGGCGCAATTCGGGTGTTGTGATTCCTGACAGCAGATGTCTGCATCTGCTTGGATCATGCCACTAGGCCAACAATCGCTATGATGACAAGGTGACCGTGTCCAGCTCCTCCCGAATCGACTGGCTCCTCTTCGTCGTGCTCGGCTTCTTCTGGGGCAGCAGCTACCTGTTCATCAAGATCGGCGTCGACGCCGGCCTGCCGCCGTTCATGCTCATCACGTTGCGGCTGCTCATCGGCTTCGCGCTGCTGGTGACCGTCGTGGCCGTCGCCCGGGAGTCCCTCCCGCGCGATCCGCGGACCTACGGCCACCTCATCGTCATGGGCGCGGTCAACATCGCGATCCCGTTCTCGCTGATCACGTGGGCGGAGCTGACGGTCGACTCAGCGCTCGCGGCCATCCTCAACGCGGCCGTCCCGCTGTTCGTCATCGTCATCGCCGCGATCTTCCTGCGCGACGAGCGCATCACGATCAACCGCCTGGCCGGCTTGGCCGTCGGGTTCGTCGGCGTGGCCATCCTCGTGGGCTTCGACCCCGGCGACCTGGCCGGGAGTGACATGGCGGGCGAGCTCGCCCTCATCGGCTCGACGATCTCGTACGCCATCGGGGCCGTCTACGCGAGGCGCAACATCCACGGCCTCCGACCGATGATCCCGGCCCTCTTCCAGGTCGGTTTCGCGCTCGTCATGGTCTCGATCCTGACGCTGGTCTTCGAGAAGCCGTTCTCCACCCCGATCACGCCGGAGGCCTGGTTCTCGGTGATCTGGCTCGGCCTCCTCGGGTCGGGTCTGGCCTACCTCGTCTTCTTCCGGCTCCTCGGCCGGTGGGGCGCGACCCGGACATCGATGGTCGCGTACCTCCTGCCGGTCTACGGCATCGCCCTCGGGGCGCTCGTCCTGAGCGAACCGATCGACGCCCGGCTGCTGATCGGGACGGCTCTCGTCATCGGTGGCGTCGCGCTCGTGAACTCGAAATACGGTGCCAAGCCGCTGTTCCAGCGCAGCCCGGCGAACGTGGAGTCCGCCGAGCCGCGCTGAGGCGATCAGGGTTCGATCTGCATCGAATCGACGATCGCTTGCTGCTCCGCTCGGTCCTCCGCGGAGGTCCCCGGGAAGTCCGTGGCGATGACGACCAGCCGGTCACCCTCGATGTCGAGGATCCAGAGGTGCCATCGGTTATCGGGTCCCTGGGCATAGATCGAGCCGGCTCCAGGGGTAGAACTCTCCCAGATCACACGAGGCCACGTCGGTGGGCAGTTGCAGATCTATCCGCTTGCCCGCGTACCCGCCTAATGTGACATCGGTAGGGCTCGACACTTCATAGGCCGTCTGCGCTGTCAGCGCGTCCACCAGTTCGTCGACGCGTGGGGCCGACGGGGACGTCCGCGGGCCCTGTGCTTCCATGACATGGGTCGCTGTACAGCCCGGTGTTGACTTCGCCGAAGCAGATCCCCATCCCATCAGGCGCGATCGTCCCGGTGACCGGCAGCACACAGGACCCGGCGAACCCCTCCCAGCCCTCAGGGACGGTGAAGGTGACGCTGGTGGACTCGCTCGGCCCGAGGCCCCTGGCGATGACTGGCCCCGCTTCGAGGGGGCTGCCAGCGAGCGGTTGGAGCGTGGCCGTCGGCGACGGTGACGACGACGGCGACGGCGACGGCGACGGCAGTCCGCCCGGGCCGCTGCCGCTCTGTCTGGGAGCGAGATAGATGCCGGCTGCAGCGACGGCAACCACGGCCGCTGCCGCTACGGCAAGACGAATGGGCACATTCATGTGGCGGAACCTCCACGCCGGCCACCAGGCACGGCGCTGATTGGTGGATTCGAGCTGTTGGCGGATTGCCGCGACGAGGCGGTCCGAAGCCCCATCGCGGGCTTCGTCCTCGAGCCATGACGCAATCACGAGGTCCGGATCGGGTCGTGTGCTCATGCCAGTGCCTTCCTCGTCGGTTCGCTTCGCGCGTCCGCCTCGAGGGCAGCGCGCAGGGCGTCAGTCGCGTAGTGAAGCCGCGATTTGGCCGTCCCGACCGGGATCCCGATGGTCGATGCGGCTTCTTCGACGGTGAACCCGAGATAGTGGTGGAGTACGACGATCGTTCGGTGGTCGATCGAAAGGCGACCGAATACGCGGGCAAGCTCGTCCCGATCGGCCAGCGCGGCCGCGCTGTCCATCTGAACGGGCTCGATCTGGAGAACGGTCATGCTCGCCGTGTAGCGACCGCGGCGTCGCGCCTCATCCGTGACTGAGTTCAGGAGGAGGCGGTTCAGCCACGCGTCGAAGCGTTCCGGATCTCGCAGGCCAGGAAGATCCCGCCAGCATTTGACGAGGGATTCCTGGACAGCGTCTTCGGCGCGGTCAATGTCCCGGAGAATGAGGCGTGCGATCCGAAACAGGTGGTCGATGTGCGCGGTCATCAGGAGATCGAACGCGTCACGATCTCCTTCGCCCGCTCGCACGACCAACTCCGCGTTCGTCACCGATCCCTCGCCTCGATTCTCGACCACCCGCAACGCCGGTGATCAACCGTATTGGCGAGAACCACCTGCGGATGGTTCAAAGAATAGGACTGGTGGGGCAGCCGCTCAGCCGTGATGCATGGTCCGGCCCGCGCGACCCACGAGCGGAGGAGCGGCCGTCGGCGCGGGCTTCGAATGCCTCGCCGCGTGGTCCGGCTCGCGGACCAACGGGCGGAGGAGCGGCCGTCGGGCGGGCTTCGTTCGCCGCTTGGTCCGGCTCGCGGACCAACGAGCGGAGGAGCGGCCGTCGGGCGGGCTTCGTTCGCCGCTTGGTCCGGCTCGCGGACCAACGAGCGGAGGAGCGGCCGTCGGGCTGGCTTCGTTCGCCGCTTGGTCCGGCTCGCGGACCAACGAGCGGAGGAGCGGCCGTCGGGCGGGCTTCGTTCGCCGCTTGGTCCGGCTCGCGGACCAACGAGCGGAGGAGCGGAGCCGACGCGAGCCGCAGCGGCTCAGCCGTCGAGCGCCAGCAGGACTGCCCCGGTGACGACCAGCGCTGACGCGCCGATCCGGCGAATCACGTCGCCGCGGTCGGCGCCTTCGCCAAGGCGTAGCGTCCCCCACCCCGACGCGAGCACGATCGCCGACTCCCGGAGCGGGGCGACCGCCGTGAGCGGAGCGACGCTGAACGCGGCAAGGATCAGGAGATACGCGGCCATCGTGATCCAGCCACCGAAGGCAGCCCGTCGCCGGTCGAGGGGACCGGACGCGGCCGCGAACCGGTCGCTTCGGCCGGTGATCCAGACCCAGATCCACAGGAATACGGTCCCGGACAACCAGATCATGCCGGCATACAGCCACGGCTCCACGAGCCGCGAGCCGACCCGGTCGACCGCCGAGTAGGCGGCAATCATCACCCCGGTCGCCAGGGCGAACGCGACTGCCGGATCGCGATCGGCCCGACCGGCCGCCCGGAGGAACCGCCACGGTCGCTGGAGCGTGAGCAGCCCAACGAGGAGCGCCCCGACCCCGGCGAGCCCCGCCGGACCCAGTTGCTCGCCGAGGATCCCGATCCCGACGGCGACCGCGAGCAGCGGTGCGGTACCGCGGGCGATCGGGTAGACGACCGACAGGTCGCCGCGGCGGTAGGCGGCCGCGAGGAACGCGAAATACGCCGCTTCCAGGACACCCGACACCGTGCCGAGAACGAACGCCTCGCCCGGGATCGGCGGCCGGCCGATGAGCAACCAGCCGACGATCGCGCCGGGCACGATGATCGCCGCCGCGGAGGTCATCCCGATCGCCGCCGCGCGCAACGGATCGCCTGCGGTCTTGAGCAGGACGTTCCACGCGACGTGCAGGATCGCCGCGCCGGCGATCAGCCCAAAGACAAGCGGATCCACGGCCCGATGCTAGCGGGCGCGCCGGGCGGCTACCGGGCCGTTGCCGCCTCGCCCCGCCTCGTCGTTACCTGAAGTAGCCGGTGAGGTCCAGGATCAGGTGGGTCTTGGCGCCGGATGAACCCTTGTAGACGAGGGCCATGTCGTTGGCGGCGTTGAGCGGCACGGTCACCCCGTTGGCCCGGATGTCGGCGAACGGGAAGTTGATCGTCGAGACCGGCGGGTTCGCGACGGGGGTCTTGGTGATCGAGACGTAGCCCGCCTTCGTCTGGCCGACGACGGTCAGGTTGCCGGTCACCGCGAGGGCGTTGGCCGGGACCCCGAAGTGGCCGCCGGTGACGAGCGTCCGGGGGACCGAGTTGCTGAACTGTCCGAACAGCTGGGTGAGGGTGTTGAACCGGGTGTCCATGATCCGGCCCGGGTTGAGCGGGTAGAAGCGGAGCCCGGTCAGGTCGTCGAGGTAGTAGCCGGTGACGTCGAAGATCAGGTCGGTCGAGCCGCCGCTCGCCTTGTAGACCGCGGCGAGCTTGCCGTCCACCGACAGCGGCACCGTGACCCCGTTCGCCCGCGTGTCGCCGAGCGGGAAGTTGATCGTCGAGGTGTCGGGGTCGGCGTCCGGGTCCGGGGTGAGCGAGACGTAACCCGCCCGGCTCTGGCCGACGACCGTCAGGTTGCCGGTCACCGCGGTCGCCGCGGCCGGGACAGAGCCGCCGGTCACCTGGAAGCTCCGCGGTGCGTTGATGAAGAACTTGCCCGACAGGCCGGTCCCGAACCGCGTGTCCAGGACGCGGGCCGCGGTGAGCGGCTTGTACGTCGCGCCCGTGTCGTCGGCCAGGAAGTAGCCGGTCACGTCGAGGATCAGCTGGGTCGATTTGCCGGCGCTGCCGGTGAAGACGGCCATCAGGTCACCGCTGGCGTTGAGCGGCAGGGTCAGGTTGTTGGCCCGGGTGTCACCGACCGGGAAGTTGATCGTCGAGCTCGTCGGGTTGGCCGAAACGCTCGGGCCGACCGAGACGTAACCGCCGCTTGTCTGGCCGGCGACGGTCAGATTGCCGGTGATCGCGACGGCGTTAGCCGGGATCGGCACTTCACCGGCGACGTTGAACGACCGCGGGACGTTGTGCAGGAACGCACCCGAAAGTCCCGTCCCCGTCCGCGTGTCGAGGACCCGAAGCGGCGTGATCGGGACGAACGTGTCACCGGTGGCGGTCCGGGCCTGGGCCGTCTGCGTAAGGTATGGATCCGAGGAGCTAGTGCCGACGTTGTTCGTTACCCACACGGCGTCCGGGACGAGCGGATCGGGGGACGCACCAACAAATCGGACCGGTCGCGCAGACAGGCTGTCGCCGTGGGTTGCCTCCAGCAGGCGAGGAACGGACACAGTGTTTGCGGCATCCGTCGGCGCTTGCCGGACGACATAGGCGGAGGCGCCTGTATCCGGACTGGCGCGCTGGTACGTGACCACGAGCTCTCCGGTGTCGGAGAAGGCAAGTCCCGGCCCGAAGGCGTCTTTGCCAAGGAAAGCGAGGTAGAAGTCCTGGAGCAGCACCGGGGGGCCGCCCGACACATCGATGTCGATCAACCGCACGCAGTTGCGAGGGGCTGAATCACCAGTCGGAGTGCAGGCCTGGGTTGTGACGGTCACCAGCCGCTCGTCGTGCAACACCGCCGAGGCAGCACGAAGCACCTGTTCCGATGATGCGGGTGGACCCGGCAGCGGATCACCGATCAGCGGGATCAGTTCAGCGGTGGTCAGGTCCGTCGTACTGACCACGATCCCGGGCACCGGTCCGCTAAATTCGATTAGCCGATCATTTTGAACCGCGCCGGACGACTCGAATGTGTGGGCGATAACGGCCAGGTCCGGCGTATTGGGACTGTTGCCGATGCTCGGGACGAGGAACTTGGTGCCGGCCATTCCCGTGTCTTCGAAGAGGTAGTACGCGCTCGTGAACGAGGTGTGGCCGATGACATCGGCCCATTCGTTGATCGTGAGGTCGAGCCCATCTGGCGCAGCTTCGCCGCACACAGGCGGGGGGAAGGCGTCGCCACTGAGGGTGACGCTGAACGCGAACTTGTCCGATGACGTGCCGAACTTCGGATCGTGCACCGTGGCATTCGGGTACTCGTAGTAGAAGACCGACCACCCTGCCGACGGATTTGCCGTGTCGGAGACCGCGAAATCGAGCGTCCCCAGATTGCAGATCTGGTTTCCGGGGCCGAAGAAGTAGCCGATGCTCGTCGACAGAGCCAGCCACCGTCGGATGCTGGGGATGTACCACATGTAGCCTTCCTGCGGGTCGAATGCCTCAGGCTGCTGGAGCAACGTCTCGAAGGCGTACAGCTGCGACGAGCCCCCCGTCCGGTTCGAGACCCGGAACCACTCCTGATCCGACCGCACGACGTGGTCCGGCCCAACGGAGACCGTCGGTGCGGCGTCCGCGTAGAGGCTGTCTCCGCCGGGCAGCGCGCCGAGCTTCGTGAGTGTCGGACTGGGCGTCCCATTCTGGGTCGCGAACACTGTCGGAGGGGCGGCAGTGATAGCAGTGATGTCCTGGGCAGTCTCAAAGCCACGATTGTCGCCTGGCGCGGTGTCCTGAGAGCCCTGCTCGGCCGGCCCGATGGGTCCCTTGTCGACGTTCCGGAGATCGACTCGACCACGAACGTGGGGCGATCGGTTCTCGGCCTTGGGAGGCGGGGCATCGGCAGCGATCGCTGTGGCCGCAGCTCCCCCGGACGGCCCGGCCATCACGGCCTGCGGCATGAGCCCGATCAGGACTGCGGCAACGAGCGCCACCGCGGCGCGACGAATCATGCGGCTTGGCGCGGACGTGGCGACCATTGGGGACCCTCTCGGTGACGAACGGACAGAGCGGCGGGAGCCCCCGGCCATGGCAGCGCGAGTTGGCGAGGATAACAGGGGGTTGGGTCACACACCAGCGGGTTTCAGCGGCGTCGGTCGTTCGCCGGATCGCTCCCGGGTCAGCTTCGAAGGTCGCGCCTCCGGAACCCCCAGGCGCCGACGGCAACGCCTCCCACCGCAATGACGATCGACGCCACGATCCCGACCGGGTCCCACTGACCGAGCATCGTGAACCCGTAGTGGCCCGTCAACGCGAACGTGCGCAGCGGCTCGGGCAGCCCGAGGGCCGGGCCGAGGACGTCGACAAACCAGCTGACGACCGTGATGACGGCGACCGCAGGGCCGGCATAACTCGTCCCGAACACGCCGCCGATCGCGACGCCGACTCCGGCCAACGCAGCGGCATACAGCCCCAGCACCAGCGAGCCGACGACGGGGGTCACGATGTCGCTGCCGGCGATCCCCGCCCCGAGCGCGATCCCGAGCGCCGCAACCACCGTGACGACCAGGACACCAACGAGAATCGCCGCCCAGCCCGACCTCAGCCAGCGCACCCGCGAGAGCGGCGTGGCGAGGAGGAACTCGAGGCGTCCGGACGTCTCGTCCGACGCCCAGACCGAGACGAGCGTCGCCGCTGCGAGACCGACGAGGATGAATCCGAACTCGACATACAGAAGCTGCAGGAAGCCGCCGACCGAGCCGATGTCGAAGCCCGGGAATACGGTGCTCAGGAGCCGGACGAAGTCCGGCGAGTTGCCGAGCTCCTCGATGAACGACCTGCCGGATCCGGCAATCGCGAGTCCGAACAACCCGAGCCCGAAGCCCCAGGCGAGCGCCGACGGCAGGTTCTGGCCGACGGCTCGCCCGGTCGGACCCCGCAAGCCGACGATGGCCCGCGGGAGGCTGGGCGACGGCAGCGGATTGGTCGCGCCGATGTCGCGACGCGCGAACGCCTCGACGCCGACGACGAGCAGGACGACCGCGACTACGGCAACGGGGAGGAGCGACGGCCAGTCGTAGAGGCCGGCGAGTGGGATGTTGTTCGAGGTCCAGCCGAACCAGCTGAGGTTCGCCAGCGGGGCCAGGGCCGGGATCGCCGCCTGGTAACCGTTGATGATGAAGCCGCCGAACATGAACGCGCCGGCGACACCGGCGGCCGAGCCACGGCCGACGAACGGCGCCAGGGCGAAGGCGACCGAGCCGGAAGCGATCGCCAGTAGGCCCAGCCAGATCGCGTAACCAGCGGCTGCCTGAAGAGAGATCTCGTCCCCCGGTAGCCCCTGGACCGTCCGGCCCACGAGGACGAGCGACAGGAAGATCACCATGACCGCGATCGCCATGCCGGCGAGGTGCCCGAACAGCTTCTCGAGCGCGATCCGGCGCCGCGTCATCGCCGTGGCCGCAACGAACTCGAGGCTGCCGCGCCGCGCCTCCGCCGCCAGCGTCGCCGACAGCGCGAGGATCGCCCAGAGGCTCGCGATCAGCGGGAAAAACGCCCCGTACTTGTACTGGAGGTAGCCGCCGAGCGTGCCGACGTTCACGGGCTTGCCGGCCAGGCCCTGGAGGATGGGCGGTACCGCGTCGACGATGTCGACGAGCTCCTGTCGCGACGCCGGCGTCGCGAACTGGGAGACGATCGCGTTGCTGACCCCGATGAGCGTGACGCCGAGCAGTACGCCGACGAGGAGGATCGCCCGGCGCGAGTCGCGCATCGTCTTGCCGAAGACGCTGCCGAATCCGTAGATGCGGGAGAGGAGCGGGACGCCGCTGATCGCGGGTGCGGCGGGGCTCGGCCGCCGGCCGACTTCGGATGTCATGTCAGGCGGCCTCGACCGTCCCGCGTCCGTACTGGGCGAGGAACGTTTCTTCGAGCGACGGCTCGCGGCTCACGAAGTCCAGCAACTCGTAGTTCGCCGCCTCGCGGACGACGGGCGCGATCGAGCCGAAGACGCGCATCCGGAGGAGGTTGTCCTCGGTTGTGACGTCGCTCACGCCGGGCAGGGCGGCGAAGGCGCCGACCGGCACATCCCCGACGAACCGCAGCTCGACCTGGTGGTGGGCGAGGTCGCGCAGCGCCTCGACCCGGTCGACCTTGACGAGCTGGCCCTCGCGGATGATCGCCACGCGGTCGCAGGTCTTCTCGACCTCGCTGAGGATGTGGCTGGACAGGAAGATCGTTCGGCCTTCGGCCTTGGCCTCGCGAATGACCTCGTAGAACGTCTGCTGGACGAGCGGGTCCAGGCCCGATGTCGGCTCGTCGAGGATCAGCAGGTCCGGCCGGTGCTGGAGGGCGACGATCAGCCCGATCTTCTGCTTGTTGCCCTTCGAGAGCTCCTTGAACTTGCGGCTCGGGTCGATGTCGAGGCGGCCGATGAGCTCGGCCTGGTAGACGGGATCGACGCCGCCCCGTAGGTTCGCGAAGTACTCGATCGTCTGGCCCCCGGTGAGCTTGTCGTAGAGCGTGAACTCGCCCGGCAGGTAGCCGACGCGGCGGTGGATCGCGACCGGGTCGACGGTCGTCTCGATCCCGAAAACGAGGGCTCGGCCGCTGGTCGGCCGGATGTGGTCGAGGAGCACGCGGATCGTCGTCGTTTTGCCCGCCCCGTTCGGGCCCGAGGAACCCGAACGCCTCGCCTTCGCGGACCTCGAGGTCGATGTCGATGACGCCTCGATGAGACCCGTACGACTTGGTGAGCTTCTCGGCCTGGATGATCGCGGTCACGGAATGTCCTTCCTGCCGGCCGACCCGGCCCGTTCGCTGAAGAATCGGTCGATCACGAGCGGCAATTCACGTTCGATGAAGGCGATGACGTCACGGAACTCCTCGAGGCGGGCGCGGCCAGTCGGCGACTCATCCTTCATCCCGGCAAGCCCGCGCTCGGCGATCTCGCGGAGGCGGCGATACGTGGCGCTGGCGCTGGTCAGCATCGAGTCGAGTGCCTCCGGCGGTGCGCTGAAGTACTCCCGTCGATCGCCTGGGCGAGTTGTCCGCCGGACCATCCCGGCGCTGGTGAGGATGCGGGCCGTCCCGCTGATCGCACCGCGGCTGGCCTGGAGCGCTTCGGCGATCTCCGCGGCCGTCTGTTCGGGCGGCTCACATATGAGGAGCCAACCCCACATTCGACCCGCCATCGGCGTCATGCCGTACAAGGCGAGGTACTGGCCCATCTCCTCGACGAACGCGCTCTGGTCGTGTGCCATTGCCGGAGGCTATACCTGTCAGAACGTTCAGTCAATACTGAACATTCAGATATGTCGCCTCATTCCCAGCCTGGCGACCGTCCTGCCCGCTCGAAGAACATCTGCCGTCCGACGAGCATCACCGCGATCGCGGTGGTCGCCGGGACGGCCGCGACGATGCCGATGCTGCCGACGAGCGCCTTGACGACCTCGACGGCGACGATCTCGCCGCTCACCGTCAGGAACGGGTCCTGCTGGCCCGCGTTGAAGAGGACGATGAGCGGCAGCGACGCGCCGACATACGCGAGGACGAGCGTGTTGACGGTCGCCGAGATGTGCGACCGGCCGACGTTCATCGCCCGCCGGAACAGCACCCCGCGCTCGACCCGCGGATCGGCCTCGTACAGCTCGTGGACCGTCGCCGCCTGGGTGATCGTCACGTCGTCGAGGATGCCGAGCGCCCCGAAGATCACCGCCGCAAGGAGGAGCCCGCCCAGGTCGAGCTCCGGTCGGCCCACCGTCTGGAGGTAGACGAGATCGCCCGAGCCCTGGAGCTCGGTGAACCGGGCAAGGGCGTTGAAGACGAACACCAGCGTCGCGGTCAAAGCGAGGCAGATGAAGGTGCCGGCCGCGGCGGCGATCGTCGTCGGGCGGGCGCCTTCCGTCAGGAGCAAGGTGGCGAGCGTGACGAGCGTGGCCGAACCGACCGCCAGGAGCACCGGATTCCAGCCTGCCAGGAGGAGCGGCACGACGATCCGGATGATCACGGCGAGCGTCAGGGCCAGGGCGATCAGCGAGCGAACGCCGCGCCAGCCACCCACCAGCGTCACGGCTACGGCGAACAGGCCGAGGAGCGCAGCGAGCGCCGGCACCCGAAAGCGATCGGCGACCGCGACGTAGTTCGCGTCCTCGCCCTGTTGCGAGATGTTGACGATGACCTCATCGCCGATGTCGTAGCGCGGCACCTCCTGCTGCCCCGAGGGTCCCTGGAGATACGCGTCGAGCATGGTTCCGGCTTCCGCGCCGTCGACGACGACGACCCGCGCGTCAGGCGCGCCGACCAGTCCGCCCGTGTCGAGCAACTCGACGATCCGGGCGTGGACAAGCACGACCGGCGGCGGTTCGCTCGAGGGCGGCGTCAGGTCCGGGACGAGCGCCAGGGCGATGAGCAGGAGCAAGCCGCCGAAGAGCGGTACGGCATTCCGACGCAATCCCGCGAACGGGACCGGTGGCTGGTGGGTCACGCGGCCGGTCCGGCCGCCTCCCCCGCCGGTACCTCGGCCCGCTCCTTCAACGCCCGGAGATGGGCCTCCGCGATTGCATCGACCGATTCCCGGCCGAGCCGGACGAGGACCCCGGCCCATCGGTCGGTCGTTTCGAATGAGCCCTCGTGGATCACCCGCGTCCCGCCCGCGAGCGGCTCCATCCGCCAGCTCCACTCGATCGCGAAACTCGCCGCGGCGACCACGATCCCGAACGCGGTCAACGGCCGCGCCTCGACGCTCTCGATCCGGACGGCGGTCCGCAGCAAGCCGAGGTGCGCTTCGCCGGTCCTCGACGAGCCGGCGGCCGGCCACGAGGGATCGGCCGGGCCGACGGTCAGCTCGGCGAACAGCGCATGAAGCTCGTCAGGGTCGTGGAGCGTCGCCCAGACCTGGCGCGGCGTGGCCCGGATGTAGACCCGCCGCTCGACACGCCGCCGCCCAGCCGCCGACCCGCCTGTGCCGGAGCGTCCCTCGACCATACCCGCCGCCATGCTAGACCCCGATCGGGTGCCAGACCGTCTTCATCTCGAGGAAGGCGGCAATCCATTCCGGTCGCTCGGCGGCGCGGTCGTCCAGCCAGTTGAAACGGGCGTCCGACACGCCGGCGGGGCGCCGCGAGATGCGCTTGATGTCCTCGGCGGCCGCGAGCTCCGTGTCCGTCCGGAGCTCATCCGGGACGCCCCAGACATCGATCGCATCGATGTCGGCGTGGGCGGCCATGATCGGCACGAGCTCCCGCTTCAGCCCGGTCAGGACGTTGACGACGCCACCCGGGACGTCGGAGGTGGCGAGGACCTCGGTGAGGGTGATCGCCGGCAACGGCCGGCTTTCCGAGGCGATGACGACGACGGCGTTGCCGGTCACGATCGGCGGGGCGAGGCGCGACACGAGCCCGAGGAGCGACGACTGCTCCGGCGCGACCAGGCCGACGACGCCGGTCGGCTCGGGGATCGTGAAGTTGAAGTACGGCGCGGCGACGGGATTCGCGCTGCCGAGGACCTGGCCGATCTTGTCGGCCCAGCCCGCGTACCAGACCCATCGGTCGATCGCTCGATCGACGGCCGTTCGAGCGGCCGCGTCGCGCATTCCCTCCGCCGCCGCGACTTCCGCGACGAACTGGTCGCGCCGGCCCTCCATCAGCTCCGCGACGCGGTAGAGCACCTGGCCCCGGTTCATCGCGGTCTTGTCGGCCCAGCCCTCGGCGGCTTTGCGCGCGGCGCGGACGGCGTCGCGGAGGTCCTTGCGGGAAGCCCGGCAGGCATTGGCGAGCGGCGTTCCGTCGGCGCCCGTGACCACGTAGCTCCGCCCGGATTCAGATCGCGGGAACGCCCCGCCGATGTAGAGCTTGTACGTCTTGCGGACGTCGATCCGCGCGGCGGTTGGCTCCGCTTTCACGATTGCGCGCTTCGAGGCCCTCTTCGGCGCCGCCACCTCAGCGATCCTCGAGCCGGACGTAGGCGTGGAGGCCGTGCATGCCGCCTTCGCGGCCGAAGCCGGACTCCTTGTAGCCACCGAACGGCGAGGTCGGGTCGAACCGGTTGAAGGTGTTGGCCCAGACGACGCCCGCCTTCAGTCGGCGGACCATGCTGAGGATTCGGCTGCCCTTGTCGGTCCAGACGCCGGCCGACAGGCCGTACGCCGTGTTGTTCGCCTTCTCGATCGCCTCGTCGGGCGTTCGGAACGTCAGGACCGATAGAACGGGCCCGAAGATCTCCTCGCGGGCGATTCGTGGGACTGTGCCACATTCGTGAACAGCGTCGGCCGGAAGAAGTAGCCGCGATCGGGCAGATCGCAGGCCGGCTGGTACATCTCCGCGCCCTCGGCCCGGCCGGCCGCGACGAGCTCCGTGATCTTCTCGAGCTGGGCCTTGGAGTTGATCGCCCCGACGTCGGTGTTCTTGTCGAGCGGGTCGCCGACCCGGATCGTCGCCAGGCGGTCCTTGAGCTTCTCGATCAGCGGCTCGACGATCGATTCCTGGGCGAGCAACCGCGAACCGGCGCAGCAGACCTCGCCCTGGTTGAAGTAGATGCCGTTGACGATGCCCTCGACCGCCTGGTCGAGCGGCGCGTCGTCGAAGACGATGTTCGCCGCCTTGCCACCGAGCTCGAGGGTCAGCGCCTTGTCGGAGCCGGCGACGCCCTTGAAGATCTTCCGGCCGATGTCGGTCGAGCCCGTGAACGCGACCTTGTCGACGCCGGGATTGGTGATGAGGGCCATGCCGATCTCGCCCGGGCCCGGGACGATGTTGACGACGCCCGGCGGCAGGTCCGCCTGGCGACAGACGTCGGCGAAGAGGAGCGCGCTGAGCGGCGTCGTCGAGGCGGGCTTCAGGACCACGGTGTTGCCGGCAGCCAGGGCGGGCGCGATCTTCCAGGCGAGCATGAGCAACGGGAAGTTCCACGGGATGATCTGGGCGGCCACGCCGAGTGGCCGGGCAACCCGGCCGGGGAAGGCGTAGTCGAGCTTGTCGGCCCAGCCGGCGTAGTACCAGAAGTGGGCCGCCGCCAGCGGGACGTCGACGTCGCGCGACTCCTTGATCGGCTTGCCGGAGTCCATGGATTCGAGGACGGCGAACTCGCGGCTTCGCTCCTGGAGGATCCGCGCGATCCGGAACAGGTACTTCGCCCGCTCTCGACCGGGGAGCTTGCCCCACGACCGCTGGAACGCTCGCCGCGCCGTCCGAACCGCCTTGTCCATGTCGGCGGCCGTGCCGCGGGCGACCTTGGCGAGGGGTTCCTCCGTCGCGGGGTTCACGCTGACGAAGGTCTCGCCGTCCGATGAGGGGACCTCGCGGCCGCCGATGAAGAGGCCGTACGTGTCCTTGAGCGTGACGACGTCGCGCGACTCGGGCGCCGGGGCGTATTCCCAGGGAATCGCCGCGCCGTCGCCCAGCCCCCAGCTCGAGGGCGTGCCGTTGCCGGATCGGCTGATCGCGCTTGATCCGCCGCCTGAGGGCTTTGTCTCGGTGGCCATCGTGGCCATTATGTCACCGAGGGGCCGCAAGCCCGGCTGGCGTGCCCGCGAGAGAGGAGCGAGCCATGACCGCTCGAAACCTGCAGATCCTCCGGATCGCCCTGGTTGTTGCCGCGGTCGCGGGGATCATCACTCTCGCCGTCGTCGTGGCCGGCGTCCGGCCCTTCACGCCCCGGCCGTCACTGGCCTTCGAAGGAATGTGGACCACGATCGAGCCCGCGCCAGTCGCGCTGACGGAGGTGGCCGTCGCCGCCCACAACGGGCGGATCTGGGCGGCCGGGGGCCTGCGCTCGGACGGCAGCTCCAGCGACGAGGTCTTCGCCTACGACCCGGCGACGCGAAGCTGGACGGACGGGCCGCGTCTACCCCAGGCCGTTCACCACGCGGCGCTCGTCTCGGACGGCGCCGGCCTGGTTCTCCTCGGCGGGTACGAGGCCGATGGCCCGACGGCCGCCGTTCGCCGGCTCGTCGAGGAGGCAGGCGCCTGGACCGACGACGTCCCGCTGCCAGCGCCCCGGGCGGCGGGCGCCGCCGCCTTCGATGGCGGTCGGATCGTATTTGCCGGCGGCGTCCAGCCCGGCAGTGTCGCTGGCGAAGTCTTCGCCCTGGCCGACGGCGCGTGGACGCAGATCGGGCGCCTGTCGAAAGCCAGAGAGCACCTCGCGGCAACGTCCGACGGGCTGGGATCTACATTCATCCTCGGAGGCCGGGTCGGCGGGCTCGGCAACAATCTCGGAACCGTGGATCGTGTCGAGGGCAACGAGGTCACGGCCGTGGGCGATCTTCCGACGCCGCGCGGCGGAGTCGGTGCCTTCTGGTGGCCGTCGCTGGGCGCGTGTCTCGCTGGCGGCGAATCGCCCGGCGGCACGAATGCGGAGGTCGAATGCATCGCCGCCGACGGGACGGTCGTCGGCTGCCGGATCTCGGGATCGCCCGCCACGGCGTGGGCGCCGCGGTCGTGGATGGGACGGCCTACGTGGTCCTGGGCGGCCGCAGGCCCGGCTTGTTCACGAGCGACGTTACCGAGACGCTGGCATTGCCATGAGTGCGCGTTGAACTAGCGGCGGCGCCTCGGCCGATTCCGCCTTTCAGCAGCGATAGAGCGGATCGCTGAACCACGCCTCGCAGAGCATCACGTGGAGATGGTCGTCGTGCCCCGACTGATGGGTTGTCAGCCCCTCGGAGATGAGCACCGGGTCGTTGAACAGGATGACCTTCACATGGCCCGGCGTGGCCGCCCGGATCGCCTGGACGAGGGACCGCGTCGCCGCTCGGTCGTATGCCGTCGTTCTCCAGTTCGTCCCGAATGAGCACTGGTCGTTGGCCTTGCGCATCGGCCGGAGGTCAGCCTCGAGCCCGACCTCGTGCCTGACATGGCCCGGGATGTCGCCACCATGCTCGAGAGACACGTCGCCGACCGCGACACGACCGAACCCACCGGCCACCATCGCGCCACCGGCAGCCTCCAGGGTCGAGGTCATCGTGGCGGTGCCCCAGTTGGCGGCGCCGTTGCCGCTCGAGTAATCGCACAGCCCCGATGGCGAGAATCGCGGCAGCTCGAAATGCCAGACGAGCGCCCGCCACGTGGCCGCGTTGACCGACCCGGTCTGGGTCAGTCCCATGTGTGCCTGGAAGGCCCTGACCGCGGCCGCCGTCACGGCTCCGTAGACGCCATCGGTCGGAACCGCGGCCGCCACCTTCTCGCGGAGCAGCCGCTGTACCGCAAAGACCGCGTCACCGGTCGCGCCCGGCCCGATCGGGATCACCAGCGCCTCCCATGTGGCTGCGTCAACGACGCCTGTCTCGGCGAGCCCGCGCGAGGCCTGGATCGCTCGAACCCCGCCCACGGTGGTCGCACCGAGGATTCCGTCGATCGGTACGACGAGCGGGTCGATGCCGCGGACGATCACCGTCCGTCCGCCTGCTGGCGGCTGGTCCGTCGTCTGGTACTCGCGGATCAGCTGCTGGATCGTGGCCACGTCAGTGCCGCGGTCGCCGAGGCTCAGGGTCCGATAGAACGTGGAAGTCGCCGCGAGCGCCGGGACGCTGGCACCGGCCAGGGCCAGGAGACCGACAAGGGCGAGGGCAAGCCGGCGACGCGCGGTCCGATGAGTCATCCGCGCCGAGGGTAACAGCCCCTCGCAGCGAACTGGTCAGGCCGCTCCGACCATCTCCGCCGCGGTTGGTGGCTCCGCGCCGGCTCGCCGGCACGTCTCGCTGGCCACCTTGATCGCGAACTCGACGGACGGGCGAAGGCGCTCGAGATGGACGAGGTCGGCCCGCCCCAGCCCTCGCTCGATCCAGGAGCTGAGAAACGCGCCGCCGAATGCGTCGCCTGCTCCGACCGTATCGACGATGTCGACACGAGGAACCGGCAAGTCAAGCGTCGCCCCGCGGACGACGACGCGAACCGCCCGCCCGCCGTCCGTAACCAGGATCACCGACGGCCCGGTCTCGAGCAGCGCCCGGGCGGCCAGGTCCGGGTCCACGCCCGGGTTGAGGAACGCCAGATCGTCGCCACTGACCTTGATGACGTCTGCCCGGACGGCCAGCCGCTGGACGCGCGCTCGGAACGCCGCCGGATCCGGCGTGGCCGACGGGCGACAGTTGGGATCGATCATTACGACGACGTCGTCGGAGGCGCCCCGAACAAGTGACTCGAGCGTAGTCCCCATCGGCTCGAGCACGAGCCCGAGCGTCCCGACGTGGAGCGCTCTTGTGCCATCGAGCAGCCCGTCGGCCAGCCCGTCACCGGCGAGGCCCGGCGCCGACGTGCCCTCGAGGTAGAAGCGATAGGTCGCCGCACCGGAATCGTCGAGCTCGGCGACCGCCAGCGTCGTCGGCTCGTCCGTTCGTTGAACGTGGCGGCAATCGACCCCGTCGAGCACCAGCTGGTCGAGCAGCCCCCGACCGAACCGGTCGGTGGACAGCCGGCCGAGATAGACCGCCGAGCCCCCGAGACGCCCGATCGTCCGGGCGGTGTTGAACGGTCCGCCGCCGGAGATCGCGGCGAGCCGCCCGCCGGGGTAGACGATCAGGTCGATCAGGCTCTCCCCGCCGACGACGATCATCCGAGCGTTATAGCGCGGTAGGATCGCCGGTGTCATCTCGATGCGCACACGGTCGTCGAGTCCGGCCCCGGTGTAGCCTCTCCCGCCATGGACCGCCTGACCAACGCCGAGGAGCTTCTCGACGGGCCGCTCGACGATCCGGCGGCGCTGGCCGGCAACCTGCGCGACCTGCGCCGGCTCAACCGCGCCCTGGGCGGCGTGCGGCTGAGCCGACTCGCGGTGGATCGGCTGCTGAATGCGGCCCCAACGCACATGGACGCCAGCCCGATTTCGATCATCGACGTTGGCACCGGCGGCGCGGACATCCCGGTCGCGCTCCTGGCCGAGGCCCGGCGCCGAGGCCGGGCGCTTGAGGTCGTCGCGGTCGACGCACGCCCCGAGGTCATCGACGCGGCGCGCGCGGCGCGACCCGCGATTTCGCGCGTTCCGGGCCTCGCCCTCGACGTGTCGGACGGGCGGTCGCTCCCCCATCCCGATCGGGCGTTCGACATCGCCCACGCGTCCCTCGTCGTCCATCACTTCGCGCCCGACGAGGCCGTCGCCCTGCTCGCGGAGATGGCCCGCGTCGCCCGCCTCGGGATCGTCGTCAACGACCTGGCCCGCGGGCGAGGGCACTGGCTGGGCGCCTGGCTCATCGCTCATCTGTTCACGATGAACCGCTACACCCGGCGCGATGCCCCGTTGTCCGTTCGCCGAGCGTACACGGCGCGCGAGATGCGAGAGCTGCTTGCCCGGGCGGGGCTGCGCCCGGTCGGCGAGTTCGGCGGGTTCGTCGGCCACCGCTACGCGTTCGCGGCGATCCGGGCGTGACCGTCGACGTCGCGATCGTGGGCGGCGGCCCGGCCGGGGCCGTCCTGGCAGCGCGCTTGGCGCGGCGTGGACTGGCGGTGGTGCTCCTCGAGCGATCGGCCGGCTATCGATGGCGGGCCTGCGGCGTCTTCAGCTCGCCGGCTTCGGTCGAGGAGCTTCGTGAGGCCGGCCTCGACGCGAGCGACGCTGGCCGCGGTGGTTCGGGCGGCGCCGGCGATGCGCGTCGAGACGGCGACCGGGACGCGGGTTCGGCTCACCTACGGGGACGATGGCACGCTCGCCGTCCCGGCGGTCAGCTTCGACCGGGCCACGCTCGACCCGGAACTGCTCGCCCTCGCCCGTCGCGCGGGAGCGGACGTCCGGCTTGGCGCGGCCGTCACGGGCGTCGAACCCGGCCGGATCGTCGTGCGCGGCGCCGCCGGCGAGACCGAACTCGAGGCCCGCGTCGTCGTCGGAGCCGACGGGATCCGCTCGACGGTGGCCCGGGCGTTTGGCGTCGCGCGCTCCCCTCGCCTCGCGGATCGGGTCGGACTGACATTCCACGTCGCCGATCCCGGGCCGACGGCCCCTCGAGACGCGCGGATGATCCTGTTCCGCGACGGGTACGTCGGTCTTGCTCCGGTCCCTGGCGGGCGGGTCAACGTCGGCATCGTGCTCGGTCGGTCGTGGGCGGCCCGGCTGCGTGCAGACGGCGCCGAGCAGACGGTCGAATCCGTCCTCGCGGCCATCCCGCCCGCGGGCGACGATCCCGTCGACTGGCGGGCGGCCGAGCGCTGCGACCCGATCGAGGGAGCCGCGCCGCTCGGTCACCGCGTCGCGCGGCGCCACGGTCCGGGTTGGCTGCTCGTCGGTGACGCGGCCGGATTCCTCGACCCGTTCACCGGCGAAGGCCTCCATCGAGCGCTCGTCTCGGCCCGGCTCGCGGCCGCCGCCATCGAGCGCCACCTCGACGGCGACCCGGACGGGCTCGCGGGCTACGACCGGGCGATGACCGCCAGGTTTCGATCGAAGGACGTCCTGAGCCTGCTGGTCCAGGCGTTCCTCGCTCGGCCCGCCCTCTTCGACTACGCCGCTCGCCGGCTCGCGGGGCGGCCGCGCGTCCGTGAGACGATGGGCCTCGTGATGGGCGATCTCGTTCCGGCGTCGCGCGCCCTGGATCCGCGGTTCATCGCGTCTCTGCTCCGGCCGTGAGCCGCGCGTGACCGACCCCGCCGTCACGGAGCCCGTCCCGCCCAACCGGCGAACCCGCATCGGGAGCTATTCGCTCTGCCTCGACGACGAGGGGCGCATCCTGCTGGCCCGCCTGTCGGCCCTCGAGGTCGACGTCGGGGCGTGGACATTGCCCGGCGGTGGCATCGACTTCGGCGAGCACCCGGACGCCGCGGCGGTCCGCGAGCTGGAGGAGGAGACGGGGCTGATCGGGGAGATCACGGGCATCGCCGGGATCTTCTCCCACGTCTACCGCAACTCGACCTTCGCCCGCGGCGGCGACCTCCACTTCCTGGGGATCATCTACCGGATGCGGATCGTCGGCGGCGAGCTGCGCGACGAGATCGAAGGCACGACCGATACCAGCGCCTGGGTCTCGCGGGCGGAGCTCGAAAGCATTGCGCCTGGTCGAGATCGCGGAATTCGGGATCACGCTCGCGTTCCCGGACGTGGCGCGTTGAAGAGCACGCTATCGATCGATGTGGCCGCACCGCCGGGTCTCGTGTTCCGCCTCGCCCGCGACGTCGAGCGCTGGCCGAGGCTCCTCCCGCACTACGTCCGGGTTCGGCCGGTCGGGCGCGACGACGACGGGCGCCTGACCGCGGAGATGGTGGCCCGCCGGTCGCTCGTGCCGGTTCTCGGGCTCGGCCTGCCGGTCGCCTGGCGGTCGCGGACGTGGAGCGAGCCGGAGTCACTGCGGCTCCGCTTCGTCCACCTCGGCGGCGCGACGAACGGGATGGACGTCACCTGGCGGATCGAGCCCGCGGACGGCGGCTGCCGGGTCTCGATCGACCACGACTTCCGGCCCCGAATGCCGGGCTGGGCGGCGTTCGTCGATCGCGCGTTCACCCGGCCGATCGCCTCGCGGACGCTCGCGACGTTCAAGGCGATCGCCGAGGCCCTCGTGGCCGATGAGTCCGATGGCCGCGCGGCGGCGAAGTCATCGGTATGAGCAGCGACCGAACCCGCGTCTGGATCACCGGCATCGGCGTCATCACGCCCGTCGGGCACCGGGCGTGGCCGGTCTCAGGAGCGGCCTCCGTGCGGCGCGCTCGCCGGTCAAGCGGATCGACCGCTTCGACCCCTCCCAGTTCCGCTCGCAGGTCGCCGCCCAGGTCGACGACTTCGATCCGCTCGCCTGGATGCCGGCGAAGACCGCCCGCCAGCTCGATCGGTTCAGCCAGTTCGGGCTCGTGACCGGGCAGCTCGCCCTGGAGGACGCAGCGCTGCGGCCCGGTGAAGACGGCGCGGCGTCGCCGGAGCGGATCGGCATCTATCTCGGGAGCGCGCTCGGTGGCATCGCCTACGCCGAGGAGCAGCACGAGCGCTACATGGAGAAGGGCATCCGCCAGGTCGCGCCGAACCTCGCCCTGGCGGTCTTCGGCGGCGCGGCGCCGGCCAACCTCGGGATCGCGCTCGGCGTCCGCGGGCCGATCCTCTCGACGGCGAACTCGTGCGCATCTGGGGCCGTGGCGATCGGCGAGGCGCTCGGGGCGATCCGGGCCGGCGAGATCGATGCGGCGATCGCCGGCGGCGTCGAGATCCCGCTCAGCTCGCTCGCCTTCGGTGCCTTCGACATCATCCGGGCCCTGTCGTCCGGCTCGAACGACGATCCCGCCCATGCCTGCCGGCCGTTCGATGCCCGACGCGACGGCTTCGTCATGGGCGAGGGCGCGGCCCTGCTCGTGCTCGAATCCGACGAGGTCGTCCGCGCTCGCGGCGCGGAGCCCTACGCCGAGGTCATGGGCTACGGCGCGACCTCGGACGCCTACCACATGGTCCAGCCGCGAGCCGACGGCCGGGAGGCGGCCCGCGCGGCGACGATCGCCCTCGCGGACGCTCGCGTGCCAGCCGACGAGATCGACTACGTCAGCGCCCACGCCTCGTCGACGCCGATCGGCGACATCGCCGAGGCGCGGGCGATCGCGCTGGCGCTTGGGCGAGCGAGCGGCGAGCGTGCCGGTCAGCGGGACGAAGGCGCTTTACGGTCACCCGCTCGGGGCGTCCGGGGCGATCGAGGCGGCGATCTGCGCGCTCGCGATCCGCGACGGCTGGGCGCCGGCATCGGTCAACCTCTCGGAGCCCGATCCTGACATCGCCGCGATCCTGCCGTGCCTGCTCCGGGAAGGCCGCGAGGGCGAGTACCGGCGGATCCTGTCGACCTCGTTCGGGTTCGGCGGGCTCAATGCGGCGTTGGTATTCGGCGCAACCGACGGTGGATAGGCTTCCTGATTGCAATTCCTGCCGGCAGCCGATCAGCCGCGCCAACTTGCGTGCCGCGGTGGCATGAACGAGCTGGCGATCGGCGAAGCGACCGATCCCCTATGTCTCGACAGGAGCCATTGTGGCGGGAGATACCGGGCGGACTCCCGCCCTCCGAATGCCACGACTGCGGCGTTCCGCTTGGCGGATACCACCATGTCGGCTGCGACATCGAACGATGCCCTCACGATCGGAGAGCAGGCATTCGCTAGATCGACTGGCGACGTGTCCAACGATCCATGACGTGACTGCGGGCGCATGTGCGGCACAACCGGCAGATAAGCGGCTAGGGGTAGATTCCGAGTAACACCCCGCCCATCCCCCGGAGGACCTCGATCATGGCCGTCGCGACGCCCGCCTTCACCGGCTTCCGGCCGGAGGCGATCCAGTTCCTGGCCGATCTCGCGTCCAACAACGATCGGGCCTGGTTCCAGCCCCGCAAGGGCGAGTACGAGAGCCTGCTCAAGGAGCCGCTCGAGGCGCTGATCGCGGCGCTCGCGGAACGCTTCGAAGCGCGCGGCATCCCGCTCCGGGCGGACCCAGCGAAGTCGCCGTTCCGGATCTACCGCGACGTCCGCTTCTCGAAGGACAAGTCGCCCTACAAGACGAACATCGGGGCCAGCTTTCCGTGGGTCGGCGAGACGAGCCGGCCGATGGCGGCGCGCGATCGCACACGTCGAACGTCCACTCGAGTGGCGGGTACTTCCATCTCCAGCCGGGCGAGATCTACGTCGGGGGCGGCATCTGGCACCCGGAGAAGCCCTGGATCGACGCCTTCCGGCGCCGTGTTGCGGACGATCCGGATGAGATCGGCGCGCTCGTCGGCGATCGTGCGTTCAAGAAGACCTTCGGCAACCTCAGCACCGACGGCCACGCCCTTCAGCGTGTCCCGGCCGGTTATCCAGCCGACCACCCGGCGGCCGACATGCTTGAAGCTGAAGGACGTGGTCTTCGGCCGGCGGCTCTCCGACGCGGATGCGACGTCGCCGGGGCTGCCCGATGTCATCGCGGACTCGTTCGCGGCGGGTCTGCCGATGATGCGGTTCCTCGCGGCGATCGGCTGACCGCGCTGGCTTTGGCCAAATATTCGCGCACGGACTGCTAGGCCAGGTCGGGGGCGAAGGCCGACCCGGTTGGCAAGATCCGGCGACCCATTCGTGCTCGACGCCGCTTCGGCGTGAGCGAAAGAGGCCGCCAGAAGGGCTGGATCCGGCCTAATAGTCCCTCGGTGGATATCTGGCCACGTAGGGTTCTCGGTCCCGCGGCGCGGCGAGCGACCGTGTGAATGCGCTCTCTTGACACCGCCATGTATTGTTGCGAACCACACGGTGAATGCGCATTCACGGCGGACCAACGACGAGTCGGCGAATGGTGAGGGACCGGCGCAGCGCATGTCGACCAGGCAAGGTGGCAACGGCCGCGGCGTGACGATGGACGAGGTTGCGAAAGCAGCCGGCGTCTCTCAGGCAACGGTCTCGCGGGTCGTCAACGGCAACCCGCGCGTGAACACCGCGACCAAGCAGCTGGTCGAGCGGACGATCGACCGCCTTGGGTTCGTTCCGAATGTCGCCGCCCGGACCCTCGTCACCCGCCGCAGCGACTCGATCGGCGTCGTGATCGCCGAGCCGACAGGGCGCATCTTCGGCGACCCGTTCTTCGGCGAGGTCCTGCGCGGCATCAGCGCCGGCTTGACCGCACGGCAGCTGCACCTGGTCCTCGTCATGTCGCAGTCCCCGGACGAGGAGCGCTGGGCGGAGCGCTACCTGAGCTCGGGCGGCCACGTCGATGGCGTGATCCTGTTCTCGCTGCACGGCGATGACCCGCTCCCGGATCACCTCCAGGCGCAGGGTGTCCCGGTCGTCGTCGGCGGGGAGCCGCCGCCTGGGGCGCGGGTGAGCTATGTCGACAACGACAACCACGGCGGGGCATCCGCCGCCGTGCGGCATCTCCTCGAACTGGGCCGGAACACCGTCGCCACGATCACCGGTCCACCCGACATGCCCGCGGGCATCACCCGGCTCGCCGCCTATCGCGACGCGCTCACGGCTGCCGGACGGACGCTCGATCCCGACCTGGAGGAGAGCGGTGGATTCACCCGCGAAGGTGGCCAGCGCGCGATGGAGATCCTCCTTCAGCGGTGCCCCGACATCGACGCCGTGTTCGCTGCCTCGGACTTGATGGCCGCGGGAGCGCTGTCGGCCCTGTACGCGGCCGGCAAGCGAGTGCCGGAGGACGTCGCGGTCGTCGGCTTCGACGACTCGATCATCGCCCTCTCCACTCGACCCCCGCTGTCGAGCGTCCACCAGTCAATGGCGGCGATGGGTCGCGAACTCGTCAACGTCCTCCTCCAGTCGATCGAATCCCGGGACCAGGTCATCCGCCGTGTCGTCCTGGAAACCGAACTCATCGTCAGGCAATCGAGTGGAGGGCTGCCGACGGGAAAGAACTGAGCGACCGGAGCGCAGCCCGTCGCGGGCCGGGCGCTCGAGGTTCCAGCGCCACGGAGGGCGCGCGAAAGGAACAGGAGGAGCGGAAATGGGCAGGACAAGATTTACCCGGTTGGCGGCCCTTGCTACGGTGGTCGCCCTCGCGGTCAGCGCTTGCGGCGGCGGGACGCCGTCGGTCGGCCCGAGCTCGGCCGCGTCGACGGGGCCGGCAGCGTCGGTCGAAGCTTCACCCTCGGCCGTCGCGTCGACCGCCAAGCCGGGCCAGATCATCAACGTCGGCGGCAAGGACCACATCGTCGTCCGCTGGTACGTCGGCCTCGGCTCGGGCACCAACCCGGCGCAGATCGCACTTCAGCAGACGGTCGTGAACGACTTCAACAAGATCCAGGACGAGCGGACAGACGGCAAGATGCCGATCCTCCTGTCGCTGGAAATCGTCCAGAACTCGACCGCAACCGACATCCTGAAGACGGAGATCGCCTCGGGCAGCGCGCCCGACCTGATCGGTCCCGTCGGCATCAAGGGCCGGGCCGGCTTCGCGGGTCAGTTCCTCGATATGACCCCGCTGATCGAGACCGCCGGCTTCGACATGACGCAGTACCCGGAGAAGCTCGTCGAGACCATGAAGGACGGCCAGACCGGCGCACTGCTCGGCATCCCGTATGCCGTCTACCCGTCCTACATCTTCTACAACAAGGACCTCTTCGACGAGGCCGGGCTGAAGTACCCGCCGCAGAAGGTGGGCGACAAGTACGAGATGCCCGACGGCTCGCAGGTTGACTGGAACTGGGACACCGTCCGGAACATCGCGATGCTCCTGTCGGTCGACAAGAACGGCAAGGATGCGACCCAGCCTGACTTCGATCCGGCCAACCAGACGCAGTTCGGCTTTGAGTTCCAGTGGTCCGAAGGCCGCCGCCTCGCGTCCGCGTTCGGTGCCGGATCGCTCGTCGGCGCGGACGGCAAGACCGCCCAGTTCCCGGATGAGTGGAAGGCCGGCTGGAAGTGGTACTACGACGGGATCTGGAAGGACCACTTCATCGCGGACGACACGGAGCGCAACTCCGACCTCCTGGCCAAGGGCAACTCGCTGTCCTCCGGCCACGTCGCGATGGGCCACATGTTCCAGTGGTACATCTGCTGCATGTCGGCCGACGCGACCAAGCCAGGGGCATTCAAGAAATGGGACATCGCGGTCATGCCGGCCAACAGCGCCGGCGAGACGACCGCCCCGATCAACATCGATACGTTCACCATCAGCAAGGATTCACCGGTCGCGGATCGGGCCTTCGAGGCCATGACCTATCTGGCCGAGCGCCTGGACCTCATGGCGCTGTACGGCGGCACGCCTGCCGTCGGCGATCAGCTCCAGTTCTTCAAGGACGTCGTCGATCCGACGTTCGTCGCACAGTTCCCAGGCAACACGGTCAACTGGCAGGTCGCGATCGACATGGAGGGCTACGCGGAGTCGCCGAACCACGAAGGCGAGATGCCCAACTACATCAAGGCCCAGAACGACTACACGACGGTCTTCACGACGCTCTCGACCGACGAGGGACTCGACGTCGACAAGACCATCACTGACCTGGTGACGACGCTGCAGACCGACTTCGATCAAGCTCCGTAGCGGGCCCCCAACGCTCGGAGCTGAAGCGCCTCGGGCGGCCGACAATGTGCCGGCCGCCCGAGCCATTCGACGTGAATTCCGGAGCGGATCGATGACGATCGTCGAAGACAGGACATCGGTCTACGTGCCGCCGCCGCGACAATTTCCCCTCGCCCGTCGCGAGATGTGGTGGGGCATCGTGTTCCTGTCGCCGTGGCTGTTCGGGCTGGTGGTGTTCACCGCCTTGCCGATCCTCGCCTCCCTGGCCCTCTCGCTCACGAACTTCAACATCCTTCAAGCGGACTCGATCCGGTTCATCGGGCTGGACAACTACACGCGGCTGTGGAACGAGCTGCTCAGCAACGGGGCGGTCGGCCAGTCACTGGGCGTGACCGCCCGGTTCGCCCTGATGTCGGTGCCGTTGACGATCGCTCTCGCGCTGGGCCTCGCGCTGCTCCTCCATCACAAGCTGCTCGCGGGCAAGGCCGTCTTCCGGACGTTCTTCTTCATGCCCGTGCTGATCCCGCTCGTCGCCAGCACGATCGTCTGGCAGGGATTCCTCAACGGCAGCACCGGCTGGTTGGCGCAGATCCTGCATTCGGTCGGGCTGCCGGCGCCGGACTGGTTCCAGGATCCGGCCTGGGCCCTGCCGGGGCTCGTGCTTCTCGGCATCTGGGGCGTCGGCAACATGATGCTGATCTTCCTCGCCGGCCTGCAGGCGGTCCCGACCGAGCTGTATGAGGCGGTCAAGGTCGACGGCGGGGGGCCCTGGGCCCGGTTCCGCAACGTCACCCTGCCGATGATCTCGCCGGTCCTCTTCTACAACATCCTCATCAGCATCATCGGCGTGGCCCAGTACTTCACCCAGGCCTACACGCTCGATCCGGGCGGGAATGGCAGGCCGGGCGGCTCCACGTTCTTCTTCAACCTGAACCTGTACAAGGAAGGCTGGGCCTACAACAACATGGGTTATGCGTCGGCGCTGGCGTGGGTCATGATGTTCATCGTCGTCGCGGCCGCATTGATCCTGTTCCGGACGTCCGCACGCTGGGTGTTCTACGCGGGCGGCGACCGATGACCGGGAACACGGTGCCCCTGCCGCTGGCCGGGCGGGAGCGGAGGCGATCCAACCGCGCGCGCGGCATCCGTCTCGGGATCTCGAAGCTCGGCGTGACGCTGTTCACCGCCTCACTGGCGATGATCTTCCTGCTGCCGCTCGGCTACATGATCCTGACGTCGGTCAAGGACAACTCCCAGATCCTCGCGCTGAATGCGCCGCTGTGGCCCGCTTCGCCCCAGATGTACACGGCGGCGGATGGGCAGGCGTACCCGCTCTATGACGTACCGATGCCGGACGGCGGCACTCAGCAACTCGCCCTCCTGAAGCCGGGCCGAATCGTGAGCACGTTCATCGATCCGGCGTCCGGCCAGGAGATCCAGTGGCAGGGCAACTGGCGGGGCCTGAGTCAGGCCTGGTCGTCGATCTCGCCGAAGTTCGACAACTTCACGACCGTCCTGGACACCCTCAATTTCCCGATGCTGCTGAGGAACACCCTCATCGTCGCGATCGTGGGGACGATCGGTGCGGTGAGCTCCGCCGTCGTCGTCGCCTATGGCTTCGCCCGGTTCAGGATCCCCGGCCGGAACGGCCTGTTCCTGCTCCTGATCATGACGATCATCCTGCCGTTCCAGGTGCTCCTGATTCCGCAGTACATCGGCTTCAGGGCCCTGGGCTGGACCGGCACGTGGTTACCTCTGATCGTGCCCCACTTCTTTGCCAATGCCTACAACGTCTTCCTGCTGCGGCAGTACTTCCTCCAGCTCCCTCGAGAGCTGGACCAGGCCGCCGAGATCGATGGCGCCAGCCCGCTCCAGATCCTGTGGTCGGTGATCATCCCCCAGGCGTGGCCGGCGATCATCGCCGTGGCCCTGTTCCACTTCTTCTTCACGTGGAACGACTTCTTCGCCCCGCTCGTGTACCTGTCGGGCAAGCCGGAGCTGGCGACGATGACGGTCGGGCTGCAGGCGTTCAATGCGACGTTCGCGGCCTCCGGCACGGGTTACCTGACCCAGGCCGCGGCGCTCATGGCCCTCATCGTGCCGGTGGCGATCTTCTTCTTCGCCCAGCGAGTGTTCATGCGCGGCGTCGTGATCTCCGGCGTCGAGAAGTAGCGGCCGATGACCGTGCGACAGGGACCCGCCGTCCTCTCGGGTCCGGGGCCGTACGCCTGGCGGCGACCGATCGGGCTGCCATACGACGGCCCGGAGCAGGCCCGCCAGGACGTCGATCTGCGGCTGATCGACGATGGGCCGTGGGGTGGCGTGCCCCTCGGCGGCATGGGTGCAGGGTCGATCGGGCGGACCCATCGCGGCGACTTCGCAAGATGGCATCTCGATGTCGGCCGCCACCGGTTCGAGACGGTCCCGGCCGACCAGTTCTCGGTGTTCGTGGCCAGGGGCGGCGCGCAGTTCGGCCCACGTCCTTTCGACGATCCGGCCCGAGACGCTCCCCAGCTGGAACTGGGATCTGCCCGAGGGCGCCGGCACCTACCACGGTCTGTTCCCCAATGCCTGGTTCGAGTACGACTGGGACGAGCTCCCCGTGCGGCTGACGCAGCGGCAGTTCAGCCCGGTCATCCCCGGCAACTACCGCGAGAGCAGCTATCCCGGTCGGCATCTTCGAGTGGCAGATCGAGAATCCGGGCCCGGACCCGGTGACCGTCGGGCTGATGTTCAGCTGGCTCAACGACATCGGCCGGGATCGCGGCCAGGACCGCCGAGGCGGCCATCGCAACGTCTCGGTCCGCAAGGACGGCGCGGCGGGGGTTGCTGCTCAACGGGCCGTCGGACGTCGCCGACGCACCATGGAACGGCAGCTTCGCGATCCTGGCCGGCGAGGAACCCGGCGTCACGCTGTCGACCTTCGATCGGTTTCTGGCCGACGACGGCTCGGACGTGTGGGCCGACTTTGCGGCCGACGGCCGGCTTGGCGACGTCGTCGATGACCGGCCGAGCGAGCCGGGCGAGGCGATCGGCGCAGCCCTCGCCGCGACCGTCGAGCTGGCTCCCGGCGAGACCAGACAGGTGTCGTTCGTCCTCGCCTGGGACCTGCCGGTCGTCGAGTTCGGGTCCGGCACGTGCTGGTACAAGCGCTACACCCGGTTCTTCGGCCGCAGCGGTGACAACGCCTGGGCCATCGGCGCCGAGGCGCTCGCCAAGCGCACCGACTGGTCGTCCGCGATCGACGCCTGGCAGGCGCCCATCCTCGCCGATCCGGAGCGCCCCGACTGGTACAAGGGCGCGCTGTTCAACGAGCTCTACTTCCTGGTCGACGGCGGCACGGTCTGGACCGACGGGCAGCCGTTTCGCCTCGCCGATGCCGCCGAGCCGGGCGGTGACGCGGCCGACGACCCGCTCGGCCACTTCGCGGTCCTGGAGTGCTACGACTACCCGTTCTACAACACGCTCGACGTCAACTTCTACGCGTCGTGGGCGCTGCTTCTGCTCTGGCCCGACCTGGACGTCGGCGTCGTCCGGGACTTCGCCGCGACCGTCGACCTCGACGACCCTGCGATCGTCACCGTCGGCTGGCAGGGCAGCCTCGCGCAGC
The DNA here is from genome assembly GCA_963788685.1 of uncultured Chloroflexia bacterium. GTDB lineage: Bacteria > Chloroflexota > Limnocylindria > Limnocylindrales > CSP1-4 > CF-46. The sequence continues at coordinate 89,655 of CAWBHP010000002.1, forward strand.
GGAAGCGGCGGGGCGCCTTGCCGCACGATCTGGGGGCTCCGGGCGAAGATCCGTTCCTGCGGCCGAACGCGTACAGCTGGCGCGACATCAACATCTGGAAGGACCTCAACAGCAAGTTCGTCCTCCAGGTCTGGCGCGACGTCCTGCTTGTCCCCGCTCCCGACCTCGCTCGCGATACCTGGCCGGCCGTCGTCCAGGCGATGGATTACCTCGATGAATACGACCGGGATGGCGACGGCCTGCCGGAGCACGACGGCCAGCCCGACCAGACGTACGACATGTGGTCGATGACGGGGCCGAGCGCCTACAGCGGGGCGCTGTGGCTGGCCGCCCTCCGGGCCGCGATCCGCCTGGGCGGGATGGTCGGCGACACGGCGGGCGTCGCCCGGTTCCAGGAGTTGCACGATCGGGGCAGCGCGGCCTTCGAGGCCAAGCTGTGGAACGGTCGCTGCTACCGGTTCGACGCGAGCGGCAAAGCGTCGTCGGATTCGATCATGGCCGACCAGCTGGCCGGACAGTGGTACGCCGACGCGACCCAACTCGGCGACCTCGTTGCGCCGGAGCGCGTCGTGACGGCGTTGCGCACGATCTACGAGTCGAACGTCCTGGGATTCGGCGGCGGTGACATGGGCGCGGTCAACGGCACTCGACCTGACGGTGCGATCGACGAGTCGACCGAGCAGTCCGCGGAGAGCTGGACCGGCACGACCTACGGACTGGCGGCCTTCATGATCGGCCGCGGCCTCAGCGAGGAGGGCTGGCGCACGGCCCACGGGGCGTACGCCGTCACCTACGACCGAGGGCTATGGTTCCGGACCCCGGAGGCGTACCTGGAAAACGGTGAGTATCGGGCCGCGATGTACCTGCGGCCGCTGGCGATCTGGGCGATCGAGCATGCCCTCCGATGTCGCGACGAGTAGGGATGCGTCGCCTCGGCGTCGTCGCGCTGGTAGCCCTGGTCGCCGCGTGCGGCAGCACCGTCCCGTCGGGCTCGCCCGGTGCGTCAGGCCCGGCGGCCTCCGGGTCGCCGTCGTCAGAGCGGGCCTGGCTGGACGCCTCCCTGTCCGTCGATGAGCGGGTCGCCGCGCTCCTGGGCCAGATGACGCTCGACGAGAAGATCGGCCAGATGACCCAGATCGAGAAGAACGCGATCGACGCGACGAACGCGGGTGCGTTCGGTCTCGGCTCGATCCTCAGCGGAGGCGGCGGATTCCCGACGCCGAATACGCCGCAGGCCTGGTACGACATGGTCGACGCCTATCAGCAGGCCGCCCTCGGGACCCGCCTGGGCATTCCCATCCTGTACGGCGTCGACGCCGTCCATGGCCACAACAACGTCGAGGGCGCGACGATCTTCCCGCAGAACGTCGGTCTGGGTGCCGCGAACGACCCGGCGCTCGTGGAGCAGGTCTGCAGCGCGACGGCTCTCGAGATGAACGCCACCGGGGTCCGCTGGACGTTCGGCCCGGTCGTCGCGGTCCCGCAGGACATTCGCTGGGGCCGCACGTTCGAGGGCTTCGGCGAGAACACCGAGCTCGTCGCGAGTCTCGGCACGGCCTGCATCAAGGGCCTCCAGGGTTCCGGACTGGGCACCGACAACACGGCGGCGGCGACGGCGAAGCACTTCATCGGCGACGGCGGGACGGCCTTCGGCACCTCCGAGGCGACCGGCCCGACGGGCCCCTACCTGCTCGACCAGGGCGTCGACGAGATGGACGAGGCGACCCTGCTCGAACTCTTCCTGCCGCCGTACCAGGCGGCCATCGACAACGGCGCCCGGATCGTCATGACGTCCTACTCGAGCACGGAGGCGGGCAAGGTTCACGGCGACCGCCACCTGATCAGCGACATCCTCAAGGGCCAGCTGGGGTTCACCGGTTTCGTCGTCAGCGACTGGGGCGGGGTCGACCAGGTGGTGCCGGGCGATTACCCGGCGTCCGTCGGGCAGTCGATCAACGCCGGCATCGACATGGTCATGGTCCCGACCGACCACGTTCGATTCATCACGACCATGAAGTCACTCGTCCAGGCCGGGACGATCAAGCAGGACCGGATCGACGACGCGGTCAGCCGCATCCTGCGGGTGAAGTTCGAGATGGGCCTGTTCGAGAAGCCGATGCCCGCCGCCGGCAAGGTGGCCGACGTGGGGTCGGATGCCGCTCGCGCGGTCGCCCGGACGGCGGTCGCGAAATCGGCCGTGCTCCTCAAGACGAGCCCCGGCGTCCTGCCGATCCCCGTCTCGGGCAAGAAGGTCCTGCTGGCCGGCGAGGGGGCCGACGACATCGGGATCCAGTCCGGCGGCTGGACGATCACCTGGCAGGGTTCATCCGGGGAGATCACGCCCGGAACGACGCTCAGCGGCGCGTTGAGCGCCGGGCTCGGCGAGAACCTCACCTACGAGCGGAACGGCACATTCCCGGCCGGCACGACGGCCGACGTCGGGATTGTCGTCGTGGCTGAGCGACCCTATGCCGAGGGTGCCGGCGACTCCTCCACGCTCGCGTTGCCGAACGTGGACGTGGCGCTCGTGGCCAAGATGCGGCCCCTCGTGACGACCCTCATCGTCGTGGTCATGTCGGGTCGGCCGATCGTGCTCGACGACCTGGCGTCGGCGGACGCGATCGTGGCGGCCTGGCTTCCCGGGACAGAGGCGGCCGGCCTCGCGGACGTGTTGCTCGGCGACGAGCCCTTCGCCGGAATCACGCCCTATACCTGGCCGAAGACGCCCGAGGACGCGCCCCGGATCGGCAAGTCCGCGTGCGAGGGGGCGGTCTACCCGTCGGCTACGGCCTGGACGCGACCGGCAAGGCCCTGGGCCCCCCCGCGTGCTAGCTCGAGACGCCAATGACAAGTCCAGCCGGGCCCGCAGCCTCCTCCGCGGGCTCGGGCTGGACATTCGCCTGAAGCGATGGTCTCGCCCTTAGGCGAGCGTCTTGCGATAGGTGGCGGTGCGGCTGACCGGCACGAAGCCGCAGCCCTCGTAGACGCGGAGCGCGCCTGAGACATTCTCGGTGTCGACGCCGAGAGCGGCCTCCGTCATGCCGCGGGCGCGGAGGAGCGGGAAGCTCGCGCCGATCAGCGCCCGGGCGAGCCCGCGCCGGCGCCACGGCCGGCGGACGCTGATGCTCTCCGTATGGCCCCGCAACCGGCCGAAGCGCTCGTTCTCGACGGGGTTGATGTAGCTCCGGACCTGACCGGCTACCTCGTCGCCGTCCCAGGCCACCCGCCAGAGCGACGAGTCGGACTCGACCGGGTCGGTCAGGTAGCGCTGGTAGTCGTCGTCGGTCGGCTCGCTGAAACCCCATTCGTCGCGGAATGCCTCGGTGGCTGCGTCCCAGATCTGTCGCAGGTGCTCGGGCTGGACCTCGCGGATCTCGAGGCCCGCCGGGAGGGGCGCGTTGGGCAGGTCGTCGAGGTTCGGGCGGACCATCGAGTAGCCGTACCGGATCGCCTCGTACCCGGCCTGTTGAACGATGACCTCACGCTCCGGCGCCGAATCGCCGCCGAACGTCTCGAACACCTTGTCGCCCGGAGGATCCGAGGCGGCCAGGTCCCGGAGATGATCCTCCATTGCCGACAGCATCAGAGGCAGCACCCGGTCGGGCGGCGAGGCCGGATCGAGGAACGGGAGGACCTGGTAGACGCGTGGGCCCGCGACCTCCTGGTGGATGCCAGCCGCGGACGTAGCCGACGATCCGACCCTCGAGCTCGACGACGGCCACGTCGCGCGCCGGGTCGAAGTCCGACGGGTGCTCGTAGTAGTTCTGCATCTGTGCGCTGGTGGTCGTGTAGTCGTCGCCAGACGCCGCTCGCGTCGCGTTGGCGATCTCATTCATCGGCGCGTAGTCATCCGGTGCGCGTAGGTGGCGGAACACGAGGCCCGGGGATGTCAGGCAGTGGCTGCCTCGTCCGGAAGGCGTCGGCCACGGAGGAGCGTCGCCGCCGGCCATCAGTCGAGCGTGAAGTAGTCCGGATCCTGGTAGCGGCCCGTGCGCTCCTTCTCGATCTGCATGAGCACGTCATTGAGGAGCGACGAGGCGCCGAAGCGGAACCAGTCGGGGCTCATCCAGCGCGGCCCGAGGGTCTCGTACAGCACGACGAGGTACTGGATCGCCTCCTTCGCGTCGCGAATCCCGCCGGCCGGCTTCATCCCGACCTGGCGGCCGGTCTGGCGCTCGAAGTCGCGGATCGCCTCGAGCATGACGAGCGTGACCGGGAGCGTCGCCGCCGGCTGGACCTTGCCGGTCGAGGTCTTGATGAAGTCGGCGCCGGCGGCCATCGCGAGGACCGACGCCCGACGGACGTTGTCGTACGTTTCGAGCTCGCCGGTCTCGAGGATGACCTTGAGGTGGGCATCGCCGGTCGCGTCCTTGACGTCGACGATCTCCTCGAAGACCGTCAGGTAATCGCCGCTGAGGAACGCCCCGCGGTCGATCACCATGTCGATCTCGTCGGCGCCGGCCTCGACGGCCGCCCGGGTCTCGGCGATCTTGATGTCACGGAACGTCTGGCCCGACGGGAAGCCGGTGGCGACCGATGCGACCTTGACGGTCGAGCCCTTGAGGGCGTCCTTGGCCTCGGCGACGAGCGCGGGGTAGACGCAGATCGCCGCGACCGACGGGATCGTCGGGTCGCCGGGCTGCGGCGTCATCGCCTTCTGGCAGAGCGCCCGGATCTTGCCCGGGGTGTCCTTTCCCTCGAGCGTCGTGAGATCCATCATCCGGATCGCGAGGTCGAGGGCCCACAACTTGGAGGCCTTCTTGATCGACCGCTTCTTGAGCGCAGTCGACCCGCTCCTCGACGCCCGACCTGGTCGACGCTGCTGACCCGCCCCAGCAGGCTGCCGAGCGCGCCGGGCCGGCCGTCCCACGAGCGGACGAGCTCGTGGGCCCGCTCGCGGGCGAGGGTGTCGGGGCGTCGGGTGGCCGCCATGGGACGGTGAGGATACACCGGCCTTGGCTCAGGCCCGGGGAACCGAATCGCGCGGCGCCGACGTAGGGGTCGGTACAGGGAGACAGCACGAGGAGAGGAACCATGGCCGATCGTCAGCTTCGAACGCGGATCATCCGGGCCCTTGGCGGAGGCGTGGTGGTCGCCGCCCTCGTCGGTGGGACCGCGCTCGCCGCCGACCAGTCGGTCGCGATCTCCGGGTTCTCGTACTCGCCGGCGAGTGTCACGGTCTCGGTCGGCGACACCGTGACGTGGACGAACTCGGATGCCCAGGCCCATACCGCGACCGCCGATGACGCGTCCTGGGACACGGGAACGATCGGAGGCAGCGGCGGCACGGACGCGGTGACCTTCGCGACCGCCGGCACATTCCCGTATCACTGCAATATTCACCCGCAGATGACGGGCACGGTCACGGTTCAGGCGGCTGCCGCAACGACGGCGCCGGGAGGCGGGGCCGGGGCGACGACGCCTCCGACGGACACCGCCGCCGCGGAACCCAGCCAAAGCTCGCTTGGTGGCTGGCTGGCGCGTGGTGATCGTGGTCGTTCGCGTGGGCTGTCGCGATGGCGGCGACGCTGCGGAGGCTCGCCACCGTTCGCTGATGTCCAACGGGCGGGTTCGGTACCGCCCGGTTGTTCGCGTCCGGAACGTGCACAATCGGGTCATGCCGATCTCGCCCACGCGCCCCCGGTCCCGATCGCTCCTCGCGGCGTGCGTCGCCGCAGCCGCAGCACTCGTACTCGGTGGCACCGTCGCCCTGGCGGCGACTCGCGCCGTCGCGATCTCCGGATTCGAGTTCTCCCCGGCGTCGATCACGATCAATGTCGGCGACCGCGTCACGTGGACGAACTCCGACGCGGTCGGCCACACGGCGACGGCCACGAGCGGGGCGTTCGACACCGGCAACATCGATCAGGGCGAGTCGGCGACGGTCCGGTTCACCCAGCCCGGCACCTACCGCTACGTCTGCACGCCCCACCCATCGATGACCGGGACGATCCGCGTCCGCGCGGCGAGTGGCGGCGGAAACCCGACGGATCCCGCCGACCGACACGGTCGCGCCCGGTCGTCCCGGCCGATGCGGGCAGCGGCACGCCGCCGTGGCTGGCGCTCGTGGCCGTGGGTTTCGTCCTGCTCGTCTTCACCGTCCCGCGCCCGGCGCCGACGCCGCGCCGTTCGGGCTGAGGCGCCGTTCCTCGCCCTACCGCCCGGCGCGGATCCTGGGCAGCGGCGGCAGGCCCTTCTTGCCGTCGACGAGGTAGTAGCGGAACCAGTCGCGGACCTGGACCAGGTTCTCGGCCCGACGGTACGGCGTGCCGGACCGCGTGAGCTCGTGGGTCTCCTCGGGCACCCGCATGAGCCGGACGGGCCGCTTCTTCGAGCGAAGGACCGTGAACAGCGCCTCGGCCTGACCGACCGTCGTCCGCAGGTCGCGCTCGCTGTGCTGGATCAGCAGCGGCGTACGGATTCGGTCGGCGTAGGTGATCGGCGAGATCTCCCGGTAGTACGCCGGGTCGTCCCACGGCGTCGTCCCGAACTCCAGCTTCGCCCAGTCGCCGCCGCTGATGTCGCCGGTCAGGAACAGCATCGTCATGTCGCTGACGGAGCGGCAGGTGATCGCGGCCCGGAACCGCTGGTCGTGGGCGACGATCCAGTTCGTCAGGTAGCCGCCGTACGAGCCGCCGGTCACGCCCAGCCGTTCCGGATCGGCCAGGCCGTCCGCGACGAGCGACTCGATCCCGCCGATGACGTCGCGCATCGGGCCGGGGCCCCAGTCGCGCAGGTTCGCCTCGTTGAACTCCCGGCCGTAGCCCTCGGAGCCGCGCGGGTTCGAGTAGAAGACCCCGATCCCGGTCGCGGCGAGGATCTGGAACTCGAGGACCGGCGACCAGCCGTAGAGCGTGTGCGGGCCGCCGTGGATCTCGGTCACGAGCGGCCGGGGGACGTTCCTCGCGCCCTTCGGACCCTTCGCGCCCTTCGCGCCCTTCGCGTCCGAGCCCGGGATGAACCAGCCCTGGATGTCGCGGCCCTCGACCGTGACGTGGCGCTCCTGCGGTTCGCGCAGCTCGACGTCGGCGAGCGCCTCCTCGTTGAACGCAGTCGCCCGCCGCGGCTCGCCGCGGAGGCCGTCGCGGACCCAGAGATCGGACAGCGCCGTCGGCGCGGACCGGAGGTAGGCGGTTCGAACCCGGCCTCCGGGCGCGGTGACCTGGTCGAACGACGAGATGTACTGCCGGCCGTCGGTCAACCGTTCGAGCTTGCCGTCGGCCGTCGCGATCCGCCACATCTGGTAGCCCCCGTCGATCGGGGCGAGGAACGTCAGCCAGGCGCCGTCCGCCGACGGGATGAGGCGCGCCCCTTCGCCGGGCGTGATGTCGCTGTTCATGCCGGAGCCGGGCATGAGGTCGTGACGATCGGAGAGGTTCCGGCCAGCGCGTGGCGCCGCGTCCGACCCGTCCGCGGCGAAGAGCCAGACGTCGAGTCGATAGGCGTTCTCCGGAATCCGCCCACCGAGGACCGCGATCGTCTTGCCGTCGGGCAGCCAGGTCGGTGCGAAGAACAGCGATTGGCTCCCGCCGGTGATCCGCGTCCGGCGGCCGCTGGCGACGTCGACGACCACGATGTCCGATCGGTAGTCGAGGTCGTGATTCCGGTTGACCCGCGCCGCGAAGGCGATCCGGGTGCCGTCCGGCGACCAGACCGGATCCTCGTCCGGGCTCGGTCCGTCGGTCAGGCGGCGCGCCTCGCCCGTCTCCGCGTCGACGATCCAGATGTGGGCGATGGAGTCGTAGACGAAGTCCGACCCGTTGAACATGTAGCCGAGCCGATCGATGTAGCGGTAGTCCGACTCGGGCGGGGCGGTCGGATCCGGCTTGGCAACGAGGCCGCGGGCCCGACGGTCCTCCTTCCGTGTACGCTGCGTGCGAGCTGGTGGTCACGACGAAGCGCCGCCCGTCGGGCGACCAGCCGAAGCTCTCCACGCCGCGCGGCAGGTCGGTCAGGCGACGCGCCTCGCCGCCCTCGAGCGAGAGCAGGTGGATCTGATTCCCGTCCTCGCGCTCCTTCGTGTCCTTCGGCCGGTCCGGCTCGTCCTCAACCTGGAGACGACGGTCACTGATGAACGCGACCGTCCGGCCGTCCGGCGAGAAGCGGCCGTGCCGGTCGTGCTTTGCACCGATCGTGAGCTGGCGCGGCCCCGCGGTGCCTTCGAGCGGGACGAGCCAGACCGCGTGGCGATAGCCGTCGTGGCGTGGCGCGCACGCCTGGAGCGTGACGAGCGCCGCGGAAGCGTCGGGCGACAGCCGTGGGTCGGTCGGGATTCGCAGGCGATACAGGTCGTCGGGGGCGAGCGTACGCGCCAAGGTTTCCTCCCGGGTATGGGGCGCCGGCGCGGGTTGGGCTTCGGGCGCGGCGACGAGGCCGAGTCTAGCGGCTACCATCCGATCACGATGCGCGACCAGCTGTCGTTGCGGCTCGAACCGGACGTCCCGACGCTGCCGAATCTTCCGGTCACGCTCCGGCCGATGCTGGCGCGACCGCTGCCGGAGCCGTTCGACTCGACGGCCCACCTGTTCGAGCCGTCCTGGGGCGGGCTGCGAGCGCTGGCGTTCGTCGGACCGGCGGAGAGCCCCGGCGCGGGCGACGTCCGGCTGATCGACGGCGACGGGCGCGATCTCACGGCCGCGCTTCCGGAGCTGGCCGGGCTCGCCGTCCGGGTCGACGCGCGATCGGCGGTGCTCGACGGCGAGCTCGTCGTCGTCGATGCCGATGGCCTCGCCGACGCGGACGAGCTGACGCGCCGGCTGGCGGGCGAATCGGGCCGGCCGGTCGCCTTCCTCGCGTTCGATCTCCTCCACCTCGACGGGCGGTCGCTCCTGTCCGCCCCGCTCGATCGACGGCGCCAGGCCCTCCGGCGCGTCCTGCGGCCGGGCGACGAGGTCGTCGCGGTGCCCGCGATCGCGGGCGAGGGCCGGGCGCTCTTCGACGCGGCCGCGACCCAGGGGATCGCCGGGGTCATGGCCCGCCAGCGCTCGAGCCCCTACCTGGCGGGCGTCCGGAGCCGGCTGTGGCGGTTCATCGCCGTGGGGGCGGCTGTGCCGGTCGGCGGGCGTTCGGCCGCGGAGGCGGATCCATCGGAGGCCGCGACCTCGACGGCCCCGGTCGTGGCGCTGATCCGCCGGCTGCCGCTGCTCTTCGACGAGTAAGCAGTCGCCCGCGATTCAGCCGCGGCGCGCCGCCTGGACGTACGCTCGGAGGCCGGGCCGCTGGCCGTACAGCAGGACGCCGGCCCCGTAGATCCGGATCGCGATCACACCGACGATCGCGATGGTCGCGACAAGCAGGGCGACCGACAGGACGAGCTCCCACGGCTCGACCCGCCCGACGGACAGCCGCGTCAGCATCACGAACGGGCTCCAGAACGGGACGTACGACGCGATCCGGATGAACCCGGTGATCCCGCCCGTCAGCGCCAGCAGTCCCATGCCGTAGCCGGCGATCGCGACGATGCTGAGCGGCAGCGCGATGATCTGGAGGTCCTCGGGGCGGCTGACGAGCGAGCCGGCGGCCGCGTAGATCAGCGAGTAGAGCGCGAAACCCAGGACGTAGAAGCCGACGAACGCGAGAAGCAGGCCCGGCGACAGCGACGAGACCGACGAACCGAGCCCGACGCCCTGACCGAGGACGAGCCGGGCCAGGGCGTCCTCGACGATCAGGACGAGGAGCGCCGGAGCGAGGACGATCGCCGTCTGCGTCGCCCCGGCCAGGCCGATGCCGAGGGCCTTGCCGATGCACGAGCTGGCGGGTCGACGCGGCGCTGATCAGCAGCTCCATGACCCGGCTCGACTTCTCGGCGACGACGCCCTGGGCGACCCACATCCCGTAGATCACGATCGTGATGAAGATCAGGAACCCGAACACGGCGCCGACGATCAGCCGGCTGGCGAAGGCCGAGGCGTCGAACGGCTGCGAGCCGCCGTTTCCGCCGCCGAGCGCCCGGAACACGTCGACGGCCGGCTGCTGGAAGCTCGACGCCGGGTTCTGGGCGACGTAATCGACGACTGCGACGCCGAAGACCCCGACCGTCAGGTTCGTGATCTGCTGCTGGCCCATCGTCTCGCCGAGGTGGAAGCTGAACCCGAGCTGGCCGGTCTCGCGCCGGACGGCGACGATCGCGGCGTCGAAGCTCGCGGTCCGACACGCGCGCGATCGCTTCCTCCGCGTCACCGATGACGCACCAGGTCGAACCCGCCGCCGGTCTGATCGAGGAGGCCCTGGAGCACCGCCATCGACCGATCGAGGAGCTCCGGGTCGGAGGCCACGACCGCGACCGTCGTCCGGCTCTCCCGGTCCACGAGCTTGGCCACGATCGGCAGGAGTGCCACGAACATCGCGAGGCCCGTCAGGACGAGCGTCGAAACGAAGAACAGCCGCGATCGGACGAGGCCGCCGTACTCGCGCCGGGCAATGATCCCGACGTTCGGCATGAGCGGCTCGTCCCGCCCGGCGCCTGCGCTCGCCGTTCATGCGGCCGGCTCGTCCGAGGCGACCGCGTGGAGCAGGCTTCGGATCGGTGTGCTCAGCGTCGGGGGCGAGGTGGAGGTCCTCGTCGGGCGGACGGCCGACGTGGTCGATGAAGATCTGCTCGAGCGAGGCATCGGCGACCTCGAAGTGGGTCACCCGAACCCCGCGGCCGATGGCCGCCGCCAGGAGGGCGTCCGGCTCGACGCCCACGTCGAGCTCGATCTCGGTCCGGTCGAAGCCCGGGCGGAGGATGCGGGCCCCGGGAACCTCGTCGATCCAGGCCAGCCGGTGGTCGCCTTCGACCGCGAGCTTCACGAGGCGCCGACCGGCCGCCCGCCGGATGTCCCGCACGGCGCCACCGACGACGACCCGCCCCCGGTCGACGATCGCGATCGACTCGCAGAGCGCCTCGACCGTCTCCATCTGGTGGGTCGAGAAGATCAGGGTCTTGCCCTGGTCGCGCAGCTCGAGGAACGCCTCGCGCAGCAGCGCGACGTTGACGGGATCGAGACCCGTGAACGGCTCGTCCATCAGCAGGACCTGCGGGTCGTGCAGGATCGCCGCGATCAGCTGGATCTTCTGCTGGTTGCCCTTCGACAGCTCCTCGGCGCGGCGAGAGCCGAGCTCGGGCACCCGGAACCGGGCCAGCCAGTGGAGCGCCTCGCGGCGAGCACGCTCCGGGGCGAGGCCGTAGAGCGACGCGAAGTAGGCGAGCTGATCGACGACGACCATCCGCGGATAGAGGCCGCGCTCCTCGGGAAGGTAGCCCCACGTCGCGCGCGGCAGGACGCGGCTGTCGGTTCCCTTCCACGTCACCGTCCCGCGATCGGCCTCGAGGACGCCGAGGACGATCCGCATCGTCGTGGTCTTGCCCGCGCCGTTCGCTCCGAGGAAGCCGAACACCTGGCCGCCGGGGACTTCGAAGGCGAGTCCGTCGAGCGCAACGGTCGTGCCGAATCGCTTGTCGAGATGGTCGATGAGCAGGCTCACGGAGCGAGGATATCCCCGACCCGAGTCGGTCGCGCCGGGACGATGGTCCCGTCAGGCTGAAAAATGTCGAAGTCGGGGCAGGGTTTTCGTCGTCGAATCGATGAGGCGGATCCCTCAATCCGCCCGTTGGGAGGTCAAACCGATGATGTTCGCGTTCCTGCTCTATGGCGACGAAGCGGGCGAGGCAGCCCTGACCGCGGCCGAGCGGCGGGCGATCGTCGAGGGTCACATCGCGTTCTCAACGATGCTCCGCAAGCGTGACGCGCTGCGCTTCGGCGAGGCCCTCGCTCCCAGCGCGGAGGCAGCGGTCTTTCGCCACCGGTTGCGCGGCGTGAGCGACGGCCCGTTTGCCGAGACCAAGGAGCAGCTCGGCGGCCTGTACGTCGTCGAGTGCGCCGATCGCGACGAGGCGATTGAGCTCGCCCGGCAGCTTCCGGACAGCCCGGGCCTCGTCATCGAGGTCCGACCGATCCAGGAGACGTGATGACTTTGCCGCGAACGCTCACGGCGGATTACACCCCTCCCCCGGCGATGCCGTTCTTCGCATATTTCGGCCGCAAGGTGATGCAACCGACGGCATCGGGGAGGGAATGCTGACTTGGGCACGGCCGCGAGGGGGTATGGATTTGGGCGGCGTGCGATGATCGTCGGGTGACCACGCCGCCGCTCGCGCCCTCCCCCACCGTCGCCACCCGCATCCACGCCGAGCGGGCAGCGCGGAGCCTCGAGATCGACTGGCAGGACGGCCACCGAACCGTCTACGACTTCACGGCGCTGCGCTGGCTCTGCCCGTGCGCCTACTGTCGCGGCGAGGCGGGCATGCCCGGCTGGCTCGACACGGCGCCGATCCTGACCGACGAGCAGACGCGCATGGTCGACATCACGCTCGTCGGCAACTACGCCGTCGCGCCGTCGTGGGGCGACGGCCACCACACGGGCTACTACACGTTCGCCCTGTTGCGTGATCGCTGTCCGTGCGCGTCGTGCGGGGCGGAGCGGGCGATCGCCAGCGAGCGCAGCGGCCAGGGACGTACCCACGAGGAGCACCAGAGATGATCGTCGCCACGACACCGTTCATCGCCGGCCATCGCGTCGCCGAGACCAAGGGCCAGTGTTTCGGGCTCGTCGTCCGCAGCCGCGGCTTCTCCGGCAACCTCATCGCCGGGCTCCGCTCGCTCGGCGGCGGCGAGATCAAGGAGTACACGTCGCTGCTCGAGGACACCCGCCGCCAGGCGCTCGATCGGCTCGTCAAGAACGCGACGCTGATGGGCGCGAACGCCGTCATCTCGATGCGCTTCGACAGCTCCGAGCTTGCCGGCACGATGTCCGAGATCGTCGCCTACGGCACGGCCGTCGTGGTTGAGCCGGACGCGGCGGCATCGCAGCCGACGGTCGAGTAGACCACCATGCTGTCCGCGACCGCGCGAGCGGTGATCATCGTGGCTGCGGCGCTGCTGGCCCTTGCCGGGCTCGGGGCGGCGAGCCTCGGCGGAGGGATCGGCGCTCTGTGGCTGACCGTGACGGGGGTGGCGATCGTCGTCGCGGTCGTCGTGGAGCGTGAGCGCTACCGCTCGGAGGCGGCCGATCAGCCATTCGAGCCGATCGGGCCGGGCGGCGGCGAGCCGCGCGGAGCCATCGAAGCACGGTTTCGCCCGACAGACGAGCTATTCGTCGATCCGACGACCCAGCACACGATGCGAGTCCACGTCGACCCGAGGACCGGCGAGCGGAGGTACGTGGCGGAGGGCTGACTTCCGTCGGGTTCGGGGCGGCAACAGGCGCGTGCTATCCTCGCCGACCCGAAGCCATCGCAGGCGGGCCAAACTGGCGGCCCGACGCAGGAGTGACGACGACCCAGATGACCGCCGTTGACGAACGCAACGTCGGCGCGGCACGGCCGCGAACCAGGGCGGCCAGGCAGCCCGTCGACCGGACGCCCTACATCAACCGCGAGCTCTCGTGGCTGGAGTACAGCGCGCGCGTCCTGTTCGAGGCCCGCGACGCGCGTAATCCCCTGATCGAGCGGGTCAAGTTCGTGACGATCTTCGCGGGCATGCTCGACGAGTTCTTCCAGATCCGCGTCGCCGGCCTGCGCCAGCAGGTCAACACCGGGTCCGCGTCGTTGTCGCCGGATGGCCGTACCGCCGCTGAACAGATCTCGGCCGCGCGGGCGCGCGTCCTGGACCTCGTCGCCGACCTCGGCGCGCTCTATGTCGAGATCCGGCGGTCCCTGCTCGCCGAGGGCATCGAGATCGTCGACTACGCGTCGATCCCCGAGCACCACGAGGCGCTCCGCCAGCGGTTCCTCGACGAGATCTACCCGGTGCTGACCCCGCTCGCCGTCGATCCGGGTCATCCCTTCCCGTACATCTCGACCCTGAGCCTGTCGATCGCCGTCGGGCTGCGCGATCCGGAGACCGGCGAGACCCGGTTCGCCCGGGTGAAGGTCCCACCGATCCTGCCGCGGTTCATCGAGATCGAGCCGAACCACTTCGTCCTGATCGACCAGATCATCGAGGCAAACCTCGACGTGCTGTTCACCGGGATGGAGGTCCTCGAGCACCACCTCTTCCGGGTGACCCGCAACGCCGACCTCTCGCTCGAGGAGGACGAGGCCGACGATCTCCTCCTGGCGATCGAGGAGGAGCTTCGGCGGCGCCGCTTCGGTGAGGCCGTCCGCCTCGAGGTCGAGCGATCGATGCCGCCGGCGACGCGCCAGATCCTGCTGCGGGGCATCGGCCTCGGCGAGGACGACTGTTACGAAGTCCGGGGGATGCTCGACCTGACGGGACTGAGGGTGATCGCCGACATCGACCGCCCGGACCTGAAGAGCCCGCCATGGACGCCGGTGACGCCGCCCCGCCTGGTGCCGCCCGACGAGGACGAGCCAACCGACGTCTTCGCGGTCATCCGGGCCGGCGACCTGCTCGTCCACCACCCGTACGAGAGCTTCACGGCGTCGGTCGAGCGGTTCATCGGCCAGGCGGTCGAGGATCCCGAGGTCCTGACGATCAAGATGACGCTCTACCGGACATCCGGCGACTCGCCGATCGTCCGGGACCTCATCCGGGCCGCGGAGCGCGGCAAGCAGGTCGTCGTGCTGGTCGAGATCAAGGCCCGCTTCGACGAGGAGGCGAACATCGTCTGGGCCCGGAAGCTCGAGCAGGCCGGCGCGCACGTCGTCTACGGGTTGGTCGGCCTCAAGACCCACAGCAAGGTCGCCCTCGTCGTACGGCGCGAGGGCTCCGGGCTCCGCCGCTACGTCCACATCGGCACCGGCAACTACAACCCGAAGACCGCCCGCTTGTACACGGACCTGGGTCTGCTGTCCTGCCGGCCCGAGCTTGGGGCGGACGTCACGGACCTGTTCAACGTCCTGACCGGGCTGTCCCGTCAGCGCGAGTTCCGCCGGCTCCTCGTCGCGCCGCACAGCCTGCGGACGCGGTTCCTCGAGCTGGTCAACCGGGAGATCGCCCACGCGGCGGCGGGACGCGAGGCGCGGATCGTGCTCAAGGTCAACGCCATCGTCGACGAGGAGTCGATCGACGCGCTCTATCGCGCCTCGCAGTCAGGCGTCCGCGTCGACCTGATCAGCCGCGCCGGCTGCTCGCTGCTGCCGGGCGTGCCGGGCGTTTCGGATCTGATCTCGGTTCGGTCGATCGTCGGGGAATTCCTCGAGCACTCCCGGATCTTCGGCTTCGCCAACGGCGGGCAGCCGGACTGGTACATCGGCTCCGGCGACCTCATGGATCGCAACCTCGACCGGCGGGTCGAGGCCGTCGTGCCGGTCGAGGACCCCGAAGCACGAGCGCGGCTGGCGGAGTTCGTCGAGATCATGCTGGCGGACGACCGGCGGTCGTGGCAGCTCGGAGCCGACGCTGCATGGAAGCGGACGGAGGAGCTGAACGGCGCCCCAGGGACGATCGATACCCACGAGGAGCTGAAGCTGCGAGCGCTCGCCGCCGGGACCATCGCGACGTCGCCGCGTCGGCCGGGGTCCGGTACGGGCTCGCTCGACCCGCGCGCATGACGGGCTGCCCGTGAGCTCTTCGGTGCCCCTCCCGCGTCCCGTAGAGATCGAGCTGAAGTATCGCCTCAGGGAGGATGCGGCTGGCGACCGGTACCTCGTCGCCGAGGAGCTCGGCGGGTTCCACCCGATCACGCCGGTCCGCTCCACCCAGCTCGAGGATCGCTACCTGGACACCGGTGATGGCGCCCTCGCCCGAGCCGGCTTCGCGGCCCGACTCCGCCAGACCGCGAAGGGCACGACGGTATCGGTCAAGTCGATCGTCCGCCGGTCCGGGGAGGGCAGCGCGCACCGACGCGAGGAGCTGGAAGGTCCCGCCGACAGGACTGCCGGCCCGCGCGACTGGCCGCCGTCTGACGCGCGCTCGCTCATCCTCGAGCAATGTGGCGATGCGCCGCTCGTCGAGCTCGTGACGATTCGTCAGCTCCGCCGGAAGCGGAAGCTGCAGTCCGCCGACACGATCGTCGAGTTGAGCCTCGACGAGGTCGATGCGGTCGCCCGAAGCCGGGTCGTCGATCGCTTCGTCGAGCTCGAGGTGGAGCTGATGGAGGGCGACGAGTCCGCCCTCGAAAAGATCGACGCGGTTCTCGCGGACGACCCGGGCTGGCGCTATCGACGGGCTCGAAGCTCGAGGCGGCGCTGTCGGCGATCCAGGCGTCAACGGGTCGTCGCAGCAAGCGGGCGGCCGCGTTCCTCGCGCTGATCGAACCCGACCTGGAGCCGGCGAGGGCCGAACCGAAGCCGGAGCCGGAGCCGGAGGCGCCGGCGGCAGAGGCTGAGCCGGAGGCCGAGGCCGAGGCGCAGCCCGCGGCAGAGCCGGAGGCCGAGGCGCGGCCCGCGCCCAAACCCCGATCGAAGCCGGATCCGAAGCCGGCGGCGGAGCCCGGCGCTCCTCGCCTGGTCGTCGGCAAGACGCCCGGCGTCCTCGCCGAGGACCACCTTGCCGAGGCGGGCCGCAAGGTTCTCCGCTTCCACCTCGCCCGGATGCTCGCCCGGGAGGCCGGAACGCGCGAGGGTGTCGACGCCGAGGAGCTCCACGGGATGCGCGTCGCGACCCGCCGCCAGCGCGCGGCGTGGCGCGTCTTCGGCGAGGCGTTCAGGGCCGGCCGGACGCGGACCCATCGCAAGCGGCTCCGAGAAGTCGCCGCCCGACTGGGGGCTGTGCGCGATCTCGACGTCCTGCTCGAAGCCGCAGACGCCTACCGGGCCGACCTGCCGAGGGCCGAGCAGCGAGCCCTCGAGCCGCTGCTGCGCGGCTGGCGGGACCACCGAGACGACGCGCGGCGCCTGCTCATCCGCGAGCTCGACTCCGACGGCTACACGCGCTGGATCGACGACTACACGGAGTTCGTCCGACGCGAGGGCCTCGCCGTGCTGCCGGTCGCGCCAACGCAACCGCACCGCGTCCGCGACACCGCTGCGTCGCGGATCCTCGCCGCGTACGAGGGTGTCCGCGCCTATGAGCCGGTCCTGCGCTGGGCCGACGTGGAGACGCTCCACGAGCTCCGAATCGCCGGCAAGTGGCTCCGCTATACCCTCGAGTTCGTCCGGGAGGCACTCGGCCCGGAGTCGTCGCTGCTCATCGCCCGCGTCACGGCTCTGCAGGACCACCTCGGCCTGCTCAACGATGCCGACGTCACCGCCCACATGGCCCGATCCTTCCTCGTCGAGAACGCCGGGGACCTGAGCCAGCTCGAGAGCGCGGCGATCGCCCGCTACCTCGTCAGCCGCGAGAAGGAAGTCGCCCGCCTCCGACGGACGGTCGGCGGCCCGTGGCGGGGTGTCGCGGGCGTCTCGTTCCGCCGGGCGCTCGGAAGGACCGTCGCCGGGCTCTGATCACCTGACCCAGCCGTGGGCCAGCCGCTCCAGCTCGTCGCGCCAGCTCGCGCCGGCGTGGGCAACCGCCAGCACCGTACCTTCGCGGACGCCTCCGTCAGCGACCCGGACCTCAGTGACGCCGAATCGCAACATGATCGCCTCGACGATCGCGGCTCCCGCGGCCAGGATCCGGGCCCGGGCAGGACGCAGGCCATGGCGAGCGACGATCGCCTCGCTCGGCTCGGTCGCGACGAGGCGGAAGGCCGCCTCCAGGTCGCCGAGCCCGAGACGGCGGTTTACCGGCCCGTCCGGGACGACCTTGAGGAGATTCGACGCCGGTCCCCCGACGAGGACGACCTCGGCAGGACGGAACGGGGGCGCGGTTGCGACCGCGTCGACAGCCGCGGCGCGAAGCGCAACGAGCGCAGCGGAGCTCGGCGGGTCGCCCGCGACGAAACGTCCTGTCAGGCCCGTTGCCCCGACCCGCAGCCCCGCCGCCACGGCCCGCCGCTCCGGCCCGACGAACAAGAGCTCGCTGCTCCCTCCCCCGATGTCGACGACAAGCAGGTCGTGCTTGACCGGCCGGCCCTCGGTGACGCCGATCAGCATGAGGAAGGCCTCCTCCTCGTGGCTCAGCACGTGAAGCGGAAGGCCCGTCCCCTGATCGACCTCGTGGACGATCCGCGACGCGTCCGCCAGCCGACGGAGCGGCTCCGTCCCCACGAACGTCGTGTCAACCGCGCCGCCGTCGAGGGCAACGGACGCGTACCGGGCGAGGACGTCGACGAGTGCCTGGCGGCCGGCATTGCCCAGCATGCCCTGCGCCTCGACCGCCTCGCCGAGGCCAAGGAACACGGACTCGTCAGCCAGCGGCTCGATGCGATGGTCGGCGACGCCCGCGACCAGCAGGTGGACGGACGTCGAACCGAGGTCGACTGCGGCGCCGATGCGTTTCGAACCCGGCGCCACTCAGCCCTCGTTCAGGACGAGGTTGATGGCCTGGGTGCGCGACGGCGCGTCGCCGGCTTGGCCGCTCGTGTCGCCGCCGGCTTGGCCGGTCGCCGCCGGCTTGGCTCGTGTCGCCGCCGGCTTCGCAGAGCTCGTCCTGGGCTTCGTGTTCGCCGCCGCCTTCGCCTTGGCCGGAGTTGATGCCTTGGGCTTGGCCGCAGTTGCTGCCTTGGGTTTCGCGGCGGTTGCTGCCTTCGGCCGGGCCGCTCGTGTTGCCTTCGGCTTCGCCGCTGCGGTCGCTTTCGGCGTGGTGGTCGCAACGGCCGCCGGGCGCGTGGCCGCAGCCGCGGCAGCCGGGCGCTTGGCCGCGGTCCTCGAGGATGCCCTCGACTTCGCCGCCGCCGCCTTGCTCCGCCGTCGCGTGCCCGCCGCCCGCGTGGCCGCCGCAGGGCGAGCCTGCAGGTTCTTGAGCCCTTGCACGAGGGCCCCGAGTTCGCGAACCTCGGCAGTCACCTCGGCGAGCCGGACCGTCCGCTTCTCCCGGTTCTTGTCGGTCGCCCGCGCGAGCCGCTCCCGTCGGCGGGTCTCCTCGTCGCGTGCCGCCGCGAGCGCGAACTCGAGCCACTCGACATGGCGGAGGACTGCGGCGACTGGCGTCATCGCCTCCAACACTGCTTTTGCCATCGGATCTCCCTCTGGGATATCGAACGAATGCGCCCGATCATAGCCCCCAGGGCTCCTCGAAGCCGCGTTAACAAAGGCTTAACACGGCACCAACCGCGTGTTGAACCCCTCCGCCGAACGTTCAATGCGGAGTCAGGTTGCAAGCCCGCGCCCGAGCGCGGCCGAGAGGAGAACCTTTAGTGTCGATTTCCGGTTCGAAGCGCCTTGCGGCGCTCGCCTTCGCGTCGATCTTCGCGATCGGCGCCTGTAGCGGCCCTGGTGCAAGTGCCACCCTCAGCGCGCCGGCCCCATCGTCCGCCGCGAGCGCGCCCGCAACGTCGACCGAGCCGTCGGCGGCGGCCCTCACGGGCAGCGTGGCGATCGACGGATCGAGCACCGTCTACCCGATCACCGAGGCCGTCGCCGAGGACTTCCAGGCCGCCAACGGCGGCGTGAAGGTCACGGCCGCGTTCTCCGGGACGGGCGGCGGCTTCAAGCTCTTCTGCGTCGGCGACACCGACATCAACGACGCCTCACGGCCGATCAAGCCGGACGACGAGGGCGAGGGCGTGGCCTGCGAGACGAACAACATCGAGTACGTCGAGCTCCAGGTGGCGATCGACGGCCTGACCGTGGTCGTCAACCCGGCGAACACGTTCGCGACCTGCCTCACGGTCGAGGAACTCGCCAAGATCTATGGCCCGGACTCCCCGCAGAACCTGACGTGGGCCGACGTGCGGGCAGGCTTCCCCGCCGATCCCATCAACCGCTTCATGCCCGGCGCGGACTCCGGCACGTTCGACTACTTCACCGAGGTGATCAACGGCGAGGTCGACGCGGCAACCCAGTGGGCCACGCCGTCGGAGGACGACAACGTCCTCGTGACCGGAGTCGCCGGTGACGTCAACGCGATCGCATTCTTCGGCTACGCCTACTTCGTCGAGAACGAGGACAAGGTCAAGGCCCTCGAGGTCGATGGCGGCGATGGCTGCATCGCACCGACCGAGACCACGATCAACGACAACAGCTACGCGCCGCTCAGCCGCCCGCTGTTCATCTATCCGGACGTCAGCAAGGCGAAGGCGCGACCGGAGCTCAAGGCGTTCGTCGATTTCTATCTCGAGAACACGAACACCCTGTCCGCCGAAGTCGGATATGTGGCCCTCCCCGCAGACCTCCTCCAGAAGGAGAAGGACGAGTGGGCGGCCGCGGTCGGCGGGTGACAGACCGGCACTGAGGCTCTTCTCTCCTCCTCCAGCGCGCACCGGCTCGAAACTCGGATCGAGCCGGTGCGCCTCCCCATTTCTGGTGCGGCTCCGCGACAATAGGCGCAGCCGACCGGCAAGGAGATTCGCAGATCGAATGACTGCGCCGCCCATCGTCCTCACCAGGCGTCGTCCGCTGTCCGAGCGAATCATTGAGAGCGCGCTCTTCCTGTCGGCGGTTCTCGGCGTCCTGACGACGGCGGGCATCATCCTCGTTCTCGCGGCGCAGACCTTCGAGTTCTTCTTCGAGGTGAGCCCGATCGACTTCCTCACCGGGACGAAGTGGTCGGCGGCGATCCGGCCCTACGCCTTCGGGATCCTGCCGCTCGTGTCGGGAACACTGCTGGTCGCCGGTATCGCGATGGTCGTGGCCGTGCCGCTCGGCCTGCTGTCGGCGATCCTCCTCGCCGATTACGCCTCTCCCCGGGTCCGGACGATCGTCAAGCCGATGCTCGAGACGATCGCCGGCATCCCGACGATCGTCTTCGGCTTCTTCGCCATCAACTTCCTCGCACCGCAGATCCTCCAACCGCTCCTCGGCAAGTCGAACATCGGGACCTTCTCGGCGCTGTCGGGTGGCATCGTGGTCGGACTGCTGGTGACGCCGCTCATTGCCTCGATCTCGGAGGATGCCATGCGCGCGGTGCCGCGCGGCATGCGCGAGGGCGCCTACGCGATGGGCGCCACGAAGTTCGAGGTCGTCCGAAAGGTCGTCCTGCCGGCCGCGGTGTCCGGGATCATGGCCTCGATCATCCTCGCGATGAGCCGCGCGATCGGCGAGACGATGGCCGTCTCGCTGGCCGTTGGCGACAAGCCGCAGCTCACGTTCGACCCGACCGAGAGCGTCCAGACGATGACCAGCTTCATCGCCCAGATCGCGATCGGCGAGACGGCCCAGGGCTCGATCCAGTTCAAGTCGCTCTTCGCCGTCGGGGCGGCACTGTTCGTGATCACCCTGGTGCTCAACCTGATCAGCGGATGGGTGGTCCGCAGGTTCAGGACGGTCTACTGATGACGGCTGCTGCGCCCACCGCGACGCCGCCGCTCGCCCCGGTCGCAACCCCGTTCGAACCGGCCCTCGCCCGCCGAAAGCTGACCGGCACGCTCTTCTATGGCGCCTGCCTGGCGGCGATCGGGATCCTGCTGCTGGCCCTGGCGATCCTCCTCTTCGACGTCCTGTCGCGGGGCCTGCCCTGGCTCGACTTCCAGTTCCTCACGGGAGTCCCGTCCCGCCGGCCCGCCCAGGCGGGGGTGTTGCCGGCCCTCGTCGGATCCCTGGAGATCGGCCTCATCGTCGGGCTGCTCACCTTCCCCATCGGAGTCGCCGCGGCGATCTACTTCACCGAATACGCCCGCGACAACCGCCTCAACCGGCTCCTCCAGACGAACATCAGCAACCTCGCCGGCGTGCCGTCGATCATCTACGGCATCCTCGGGCTCGCGGTGTTCGTCCGGCTGCTCCACCTCGGGCCGACGGTCATGGCGGCCTCCCTGACGCTCACGCTGCTGATCCTGCCGATCGTGATCATTGCCTCGATCGAGGCGATCAGGGCGGTCCCCAGCGCCCAGCGAGAAGGCGCATACGCCCTCGGGGCGACACGCTGGCAGATGGTCCGGCGGTCCGTCTTCCCGGCGGCGGCGCCGGGGATCATGACCGGGATCATCCTGGCCATGGCTCGGGCGATCGGCGAGGCCGCGCCGCTCATTCTCATCGGAGGCCTCGGCTTCGTCACCTTCCTGCCGAGCCCGTTCTCCGCGGGCTACACGGTCCTTCCGTTGCAGATCTTCGACTGGGCGAAGCGCCCCCAGGACGATTTCGCGAGCATCTCGTCGGCCGCGATCATCGTGATCCTGATCCTGATGCTCCTGCTCAACGGCCTGGCGCTCATCGTCCGGGCCCGCCTTTCGAGACACATCCAGTGGTAGAGGAGAACCCGGTGAACATGCTCTCCGAGGCGCCGCCCGCGGACCCGGCCGTCGACGGCGGCGGCCCGGCGATCCGGATCGCAACGACGCCGCGCCGCGACGAGACGCCTCCGGCCACGGAAAAGACCGAGTACGTCGTCGAGCTGCAGGACGTGTCCTGCTACTACGGATCGTTCCGCGCGGTTCGCAACGTCGACATCAAGGTCGCCAAGAACGCGATCACCGCGCTGATCGGTCCCGTCCGGTTGCGGCAAGTCGACGCTGCTGCGAACGATCAACCGGATGAACGACCTCATCCCGTCCTACCGCTCCGAGGGCAAGATCCTGCTCGACGGCCAGGACCTGTTCGCGAAGTCGGTCGATCCGGTCGCCGTCCGCCGCCGCGTTGGCATGGTCTTCCAGAAGCCGAACCCGTTCCCGAAGTCCCTGTATGACAACGTCGCCTTCGGTCCGCGCATCAACGGCTACAAGGGGAACATGGACGAGCTCGTCGAGCGCAGCCTCCGACGGGCCGCGCTCTGGGACGACGTGAAGGACAAGATGAAGCAGTCGGGCATGGCCCTCTCCGGCGGCCAGCAGCAGCGCCTCTGCATCGCCCGGACGATCGCGGTCAATCCCGAGGTCATCCTCATGGACGAGCCGTGTTCGGCGCTCGACCCGCGCTCGACGCTCCAGATCGAGGAGTTGATGGCTGAGCTCAAGCGCGACTACACGATCGTCATCGTCACCCACAACATGCAGCAGGCCGCGCGGGCGTCCGACACGACGGTGTTCATGACGATGGGCGACGACCGGGCGGGCTACGTCGTGGAGCAGGCTCGGACGATCGACATCTTCACCAATCCCAAGAACCAGCTGACCGAGGATTACGTTTCGGGCCGGTTCGGCTGACCCGGGGAGGACACATGACCGCAAACGAAGAGCCGACCAAGGAGGCCGTGACGCGCCAGATCTCGCAGATCATGGATGCGGCCGAGAACGAGCTACTGGGCGTCGTGGCTGCGAACCCCACCGACCACCCTGCCCGGCCCGTCCTCGACCACGACATGGCGCAGATCAAGGACCACGTCCTCCGGATGGGCTCGCTTGTCGAGGACGCGATCCGGGCGGCGATCAAGGCGCTCATCGAGCACGACGCCGCCGCCGCGACGGCGGTCATCGTCAACGATCGCCAGATCAATGAGAAGCAGCGCGAGGTGTCGACCCTCATCACCCGGGCGATCGCCACCCAGTCCCCGGTCGCTCGCGATCTGCGGTTCCTGCTGTCGCTCGACCACGTCTCGTACGAGCTCGAGCGGATGGGCGACCACGCCGGATCGGTCGCCAAGCAGGTCCGCAAGCTGGCGCCGTTCCCGCCACTCAAGCGGTATATCGACCTGCCGGCCATGGGCGAGCTCGCGGCGACGCTCGTCGGCGACATCCTGCGGGCGCTCGTCGACGTCGACGTCAACGCTGCCCGCGCGGTCGCGGCTCGCGACGACGAGATCGACAACCTCTACCACAAGACCTTCGACGAGGTCGTCGATCTCATGCGGGCCGATCCCGGCAACGTCGAGCGCGGGACACGGATCCTGTTCGCCGCGCATTACATCGAGCGGATCGGCGACCGGGTGACGAACATCGCCGAGGACGTCGTCTTCCTGGCCTCGGGCGAGATCGAGGATCTGAACCCCTGACGGCACGGATCCGTGTCCTCGTCGTGTGCACGGGCAACTCCGCCCGGAGCATCCTTGCGGAGGCACTCCTTCGGCACCTCGGCGGCGGCCGCGTCCAGGCGGAGTCGGCGGGCACCGCGCCTGGCGTCGTCAATCCGTTGACGGAGCTGGTTCTCGACGAAGCGGGAGTCGATCACTCCTGGGCTCGCTCGAAATCTGTGTGCGAGTTCGTCGGCCAGGAGTTCGATCACGTGATCACGGTCTGCGACGACGCTCGCGAGGTCTGTCCGGACTTTCCGGGACCGGCAATGCGGACCCACTGGGGCTATCGCGGACCCGGCCGCGGTCGACGGGCTCCGATGAGGAGCGGCTGCCGCGTTCCGCGACGCGACGATGATGCGCCGACCGTCGTTCGCGGCACGCATCGAGCGGCTTTCGCGGCGTAGATCGACGAATGGCCGACCGCGACACCGTCCAGCTCCACCTGCTTCGCCACGCGCACGCCGGCGACCCCGAGGGCTGGACCGGCCCGGACGCCGCGAGGCCGCTCTCGGCCAAGGGCGAGCAGCAGGCCGAGCGCATTGGACGGTTCCTCGCCGATGTCGGCTTCAAGCCCGACATCTTCATCACCTCACCGAAGATCCGGGCCGCGCGGACCGCTGAGATCGTCGCGGAAGCCCTCGACTGCGAGGTCCGCGAGGACGAACGCCTCGCCCGGGACTTCGACCTGGTCACGATCGAAGCCATCCTCTTCGACGCGGGCGAGCCGGTGAAACCCGTCCTCGTCGGTCACGATCCGGACTTCAGCGAGGTTGCGGCGGCCCTGATCGGAGCACCCAACCTCTCCCTGCGAAAGGGCGCATTCGCTCGGCTCGACGCGGACCGGCCACTTGTCGCGGGTTCAGGCAGCCTGCGGTGGCTGGTTTCGCCGGATCTGCTCGGCGGTAAACACGCGCGCTGAGCGCGCCGTCTCAGGCCTGGGGCCGCGTCGCAGTCGCGTCGGGCGCGGGACGCCGAAGCGCGGACACCGGGATGAGCTGAGGGGCACCACTCAGCTCCGCCGCCATGGACCGCAGCCGTTCGGCCGCGGCCGGCGCGAGGCGGTAGTAGATCCAGGTGCCCCGCCGCTCGGTTTCGACCACGCCCGCTTCGCGGAGGACCTTGAGGTGGTGCGAGACCGTCGGCTGGCGGACATCGCAGCAGCTCGTGAAGTCGCAGGCGCAGACCTCCGGCGCTCCCGCCAGCTCGCGGACGATCGCCAACCGGGTCGGGTCGGCCAGCGCCTGGAAGAAGCGGACGTCGGGGTCGATGAGGGTCGTTTTCGATCGTGCCATGAGCGCATCATATCGACAAACATCTATATTGACAAGTATCAATATGACCGGTAGGCTGCGGACAGCAAGTGAACGACACGGAGAACCGAACCATGGAAACGCAACATCGCCGCCTGGATGATCGCCGGCGGCCTGAAGTCCACAGACGCCGCCCGAGATCGCAATCTCGCGCACCTGCGGGCGCTCAAGGCGTCGCAGTCGACGTCGCCGGGCCTCGTCAGCCGCCTGACAGCCGCGGTCGCAGCCATCAGGCCGACGCCGACGCCCGTCGAACCCGCCTGCTGCCCCGCCTGAACCAAAGAACACAGACCGGAGGCCGATCAGATGACGCTCGACCAGGACGCGATCCACGACGAAGTCCGCGCGCGGTACGGGGAGGCCGCCCGGGCCGCAACGGCCCGCCGCACCGATTCCGAAGCCCAGGCATCGTGCTGCGGCCCTGACGGGACCGCGGTCTACGGCGACCACCTCTACGCGGACGCCGATCGTGCGTCCCTTCCGGACGCTGCCCTCCTGGCGAGTCTCGGGTGCGGCAATCCAACGGCGGTCGCCGAGCTCCGCGAGGGCGAGCGCGTCCTCGATCTCGGATCCGGCGGCGGCATCGACGTGATCCTGTCGGCCCGACGCGTTGGCCCGACTGGACGAGCGTTCGGCCTGGACATGACCGACGAGATGCTCGAGCTCGCCGTCCGCAACGCGGCCGAAGCTGGAGTGACGAACGTCGAGTTCGTGCGGGGCACGATCGAATCGGTCCCGCTCCCCTCTTCTACGATCGACGTCGTCATCAGCAACTGCGTCATCAACCTGGCCGCCGACAAGGCCGCCGTCTTCCGCGAGATCGCCCGCGTCCTCCGGCCGGGAGGCCGGGTCGGCGTGAGCGACGTCGTCGCCGACGACGGGCTGACGCCGGCCGAGCGCGCGGAGCGTGGCAGCTTCGTGAGCTGCATCGCCGGGGCGCTCTCGTTCGATGAGTACCGCGTGGGCCTGGCGGCCGTCGGCCTGACCGACGTCGAGGTCGTCCCGACCCATGCCGTGGCCGACGGGCTCTATGCCGCGATCATCCGGGCGACGAAGCCGGCCATCGCCCCGACGGCCGACACCATCCCGGCGATGCCCGACCTGCCCCGACCGCTCCAGGTGGTCGGCTCGGGTGTCGGTTTCCCCGCCGACGGTTGCTGCTGATCGGAGTCGACATTTGTCGATCGCGAACAGGCGCTCGTCAGTCGTCCCGGAGCACGCGAGGCTACGTTGGGCTCACGGAGCATCCGTGATCGCCCTACCGCCGAGGACAAGCCACAATGACCCCGTCGCCGCGTACTACCTCTTCATCGCCGTCGAGACCGAGCGAGCCGCCGCAGCTGCGCGGGATTGACGCCCGAAAGCGCCGCCGTCCGCTGTTCGACTGTTCGCGGCCTGAGGTCGCCCTCGGCGGCCAGCCGCGATCCCCGCGCCGCCTGATCAGCCGATCGAGACGGGCGCCTCGTCCTCGTCGGCGCTGAGGGGAAACGGCAGCGCGATCGGGTCCGTGGCGAGGCGGCTCCGGCCGTGCTCGTCGAACCGATCGAGCCCAAGGTCGGTCACGTCGACCAGGTCAGTCGAGCCACGCACCGCCAGGTCCGCGGCCACGCGCGCGACGCCGGGGCCCCACATCATCCCGTGACCGCCCGGCGAGGCGATCGTGACGCCGTCGATCCTCTCGCCGTCCGGCGTCAGCGCGGGCCCGACGATCGGCAGGTGGTCGGGCGTGTAGTCGATCGTCGCCGCCCAGATCTTGCGAATTCCGAGTCCGCGCGTCACGGGTACGAGGGCGCCCAGTCGCTCGCGGGCCTTCTCGTACATCGGCCAGTTGATCGAGCGCGCCTCGCCCGGCGCCTCGTCCGGGTCGCTCCAGCCGAACAGGAGGCCGCCTTCCTCGAGCCGCCAGTACAGGCCCTCGCCGATGTCGAAGACCATCGGCATCCGCTCGACGTCGAACGCCGCGTGAGGCTCGAGCACGCAGACCGTGTGGCGGGCCGCTCCGGCCGGGATCCGGAGTCCGGCGATCTTGCCTACGGCTCGGAGTGACGGCCCGCCGGTCAGGATCACCCGCTCCGTGGCGATCGGTCCGGCGGACGTCTCGACGCCCACGACGCGCGATGTCCCCGCGGCGGTCGGCTCGAGGCGGAGGCCGGTGAAGGCGGTTCGCTCACGGAGTTCGACCCCCGCCGCCTGCATCGCGAGCGAGTACGCCCGGACGTTGCGGGGCGGGTCGATGAAGCCGTCGGTTTCGATGAAGCTGCCACCGCGGTGGCCCGCCGCGGCGAGGCTCGGGATGAGCGCCGCGGCTTCGGCCGCCGACAGCCAGCGGACCTCGAGCCCCTCGCGGCGCTGCATCTCGGCCCGCTCCCGGCCGGCACGCTCGTCTTCTTCGGTCACCGCGAGAATGAGGTAGCCCTGCTCCCGGAAGCCCGAGTCGGTCCCGATCGCCGCCCGCTGGCCGTTGTAGAAATCGATCGTCCAGCGCCCGAGAGCGACGGTCGCCGGCGTCCCGCCCTGGGCCCGGACGATCCCGGCCGCCCGCGAGCTGGCGCCCTGGCCCGCGAGCGCCCTTCTCGAGGACGACGACCCGTCCGAGCCCATCCGCCTTGGCAAAGTACGACGCCCAGCCGCCGACGGTGCCCGCCCCGACGACGACGAGATCCGCGCGCTCTTCGTGGTCATCGCTGCCTCCTCTCTCAGCGGCCGGCGCGGCCGTCGAGGGCCGGGCCTTCGGCGCAGATCGCGTTGACGCCGAGACGTTCGAGCCGGCCGTAGGTCGGGCGGTTGCGAACGGTCCAGGCGGCGAGATCGAGCTCGGCGGCCCGGACGCGTGCCACGGCCTTCGGTTCGATGGCGCGCCAGTCGACCGATATCCCGCGGCAGCCGAGATCGACCGCCCGACCGATCGTCGCCTCGGACAGGTCCATCGCGTTGAGCCAGCGCGGCCACAACGGCGCGAGCCGTCCGACCCGTTCGAGTGCGTCTGCCTCGAACGACGAGATGACCGCTCGCTCGAGGCCCGGCCCGCGGCCGGCCGTCAGGGCGTCGACCGCGCCGCGCCCCGGGTACAGCTTCAGCTCGACGTCGAGGAACGCGCGGCGCGGAACCGCGGCGAGCACGTCGGCAAGGCTCGGGACGCCGTGCCGCTCGAGGGCCTCCGCCGAGAGTTCATCGACCCGCTTGTCGACGCCCTGGACCCGCTTCAGGGTCTCGTCATGGATCACGACGGGGACGCCGTCGGCCGACGCGCGGACGTCGAACTCGAGGCCGTCGCAGCCCGGCACGGCGATGGCGGCAAGGAACGCGGCGAGCGTGTTCTCCGGCGCCCGACGGGAGTCGCCGCGATGTGCCAGACGCAGAGCCATGGTTTCGCCTACCCGATCGCCAGGTGGGCCGAGATGCCCAGGTGGTCCGATGGGTAGAGCGTCGGGTCCTCCGGATCCGGGCGGTCGAACGCGAGGCGGGCCGACTCCGCCGCCACCGCGCCGCGGATCCAGATGTAATCGAGGCACCTGGGGCTGCCGTCGGTGTCCATCGCCGGCGCCTGGAGGCCGGACGGCCAGGTCACCGCGGGCTCCGCGCCGTTCGCCTCCGCGTACGACGACCTGAAGCCCGCAGCGGTCATGCGCGAGTACGTCGGCTCGGCGGGATGGGCGTTGAAGTCGCCCATGACGATCTGCGCGTCGCCCGGCGGCGCGGCATCCATCCATTCGACCAGCTGCCGCGCCTGCTCGTCGCGAAGGCCCTCGTCGGGCTCCAGATGGTGGAGATGGGTGACGGCGACCGTGACGGAGGCACCACCCTGCACCCGGATCGTCGCCCGGTTCGCGGCCCGGTTGAGCCCGAGCTCCAGGCGCGCCGCGTCCGAGGTCGCCAGCGACTCCCGGACGAGCAGCGAGTTCCCGTACTCCGGCCGGCCCGCCCAGCCGCGCAGCGCCGCATACCGGCCCTCGCCCGCGGCCCCGATCAGGCGGTCCTGCTGCATCGACGATAGACGCACTCCTGGAGCCCGAGCACGTCCGGCTGGAGGGCACTCATGTCGGCAAGGATCAGCGGCAGTCGCTCGGGCCATCGGTCGGCGAGGTTGAGGATGTTGAGGGTCGCCACGTGGAGCCGCTCCATCCGCTCAGTCTGACGGGTTCGAGCCGGCCGGAATCGGCAGCGCGAACGAAAACGTCGAGCCCTCGCCCTCCTCGGACTCGACCCAGATCCGGCCGCCGTGCTGCTCGAGCACGTGGCGGGCGATCGAGAGGCCGAGCCCCGTTCCGCCACCCCGGACCCGTGCCCGGTCGACCTTGTAGAACCGCTCGAAGATCCGGGCCTGGTCCGCCTTCGGGATGCCCGATCCGTGGTCCTCGACCGAGGTGATGACCTCGCCGTCCGTCTCGCGCACGCGGACCGTGACATCGCCGTGTTCGCCGCCGAATTTGAGGGCGTTATGCACGAGATTGACGACGACCTGGCCGATCCGCGCGTCGTCGCCTCGGAGGAGCGGCAGTTGGTCCGGGACGTCCACGACGAGCCGCAGTCCCTGGCGTTCCGCGAACAGTCGGAGGCGCTCGACCGATTCACCGACGACCCGCCCGATCTCTATGTCGTCGAGCAGGACGAGCGGACCGCCACTCTCGATCCTTGCGAGATCCAGCAGCTCGGTGACCATCTGGACGAGATGACCGGTTTCGACCTCGATCTTGGCGATCCGGTCGCGCATCTTCGCCGGAACGGCATCGCCCGCCGCGTCGGCGTCGCGACCAAGCGTCTCCGCGAGGAGGCTGATCGTGGTCAGCGGCGTCCGCAACTCGTGGGAGAGGTTGTCGATGAACTCGGCCCGGATCTGTTGCAGGCGGCGCAGCTCCGAAACATCCTCGAGGACCGCCCAGACCCCCCGAACGGGCGATCGCCGAGCCCGCACGACGAGAACGGGGCCATCCTGTCCCCGGACGCGAAACTCGCCGGAGGCAGAGCCACCGTCGCGGGCTGTGGCAAGGAGCTGCTCGAAGCGCGTGTCGACAAACGCCTCCATTGCCGAGCGGCCGGTGATCGATCCCGGTGCTCGGCCGAGAAGGACGTGGGCGGCCGCGTTCGCGAGCTCGACGCGCAGAGAGTCGTCGAGTCGCAAGATCCCGACGCCCATGAGGTCAGCCAGGTACGACGCGTTTCGCGTCTGCTGGTCGAGCTCGAACTCGCTCGCGGTGAGCCGCTCCTGAACGTGACGGACGCGCGTCGCGAGATCGTCGCCCGCGTCGTCCTTAGCGGTCAGCTCGCGAATCGTCTCAAGCTCCCGGCCGCGTGCCAGAACCAGCCCAATGGCGATCGCGAGGAGGATCGCCATGGCTCCGATGAAGGCGACAACGGGCCAGTCCACCGCCCGAGGATCGCACAGGCCGGTTGCCCGCGTTACGCTATCGATGATCGGCTGATCGACGATCCTTCCGCGCCGGCTTCCGAGCCATCGCCGGCCATTCCCGGAGGAGCCACGTGCGCCTGCGCCTTATCCCACGCGAGGAACGGTTCTTCGACCTATTCGTCGAGGACGCCGCGAACGTCCTCGCCGGCGCGCGCCAGCTGGAGGCGATGCTTCGGACGTACGACGAGCCGGAGGATCGAGCCATGGAGATCCGGGGGACGGAGCACCGTGGTGACGAGATCAGCCACGACATCGGCCATCGGCTCGAGGCGACGTTCGTTACGCCCTTTGACCGCGAGGACATTTACGCGCTGATCAGCGCGCTCGACGACCTCCTCGACTTCATCGAGGAGACGGCCGACACGTTCGTCCTCTACCGGATCGAGGCGCCCACGGCCATCGCCGTCGAGCAGGCGTCGATCATCGTCAAGCAGACCGAGCTGCTCCACGACGCGCTCGCCCACCTCAAGGGTTTCAAGGGCCTCGACCGCTACTGGATCGAGGTCCACCGCCTCGAGAACGAGGGCGACCGAATCGTCCGGGCGGCCATCGCCGACCTGTTCCACGGCGATACCGATCCCGTCGACCTCGTCAAGTGGAAGGATGTCTACGGCCTCCTCGAGGCGACGATCGATCAGGCAGAGGACGTCGCCAATATCATCGAGCGGATCACGATCAAGCACGCCTGACAGCCGACGGCCCTCGCGGGGTTCGCGAGGGCCGTGTGTGCCGGGTTCGATTCGCCGAGTGGCCCCGGCCGCCGCGGAGAGACGGTTAGCGAGGGGTGAGCCAGACCGGGTACATGCGCATGTTCTCCGGGTTGCCGTCCTTGGCCGAGAGATTGAAGACGCTGAGCTCGCCCCACTGCGCCTTCGGGACGTCGTAGCTGAGCGTGAGATCGAAGGCCCCGCTCTCGCAGCAGCAAGCTGCCATCGCCTGCTGGTCGACGATCGGGTGACCGCTCGCGTCGCGCAGCATGACCCGGAACGTCGCCTCGAAGAGTCCCTGGGCCGAGCCGGTCACGCGTCCGGGGTTGCCGAGCGCCGCCCCGTACGCCGGGCCGGTCAACGAAGATCGTCGGAAGCAGGTCGATCGTAGTCGGCCCGAGCGACGGGCCCGTCGAGGACGATGCCTTCGCTGCCGAAGACGGTGACGGTGCGTCCATCGATCTGGAACAGGACCGAAGTGACGGTCGGGAACTGGGTCAGCGTGTAGACGACCTGGCCGAGGCGGATGGTGGCCGATGCGCTGCCAGCCACCCGATTCGAATTCACTCGAGAGGTCAACGGTCGCGACCCCGTCTTTGATCGTGAGCCCGAGCAGCCTCGTTCTCGCAGGAATCGCCGAGCTCATCGCACCGCTTTCGCGTCACGTTCGGCCCCTCGAGGAGTGCCGCCATGGCGGCTGTCGCAACGGCCTTCGTGGCCGGGACCTCGCGGAGGATCGGGACGAGGCCAGAGCTACCGGGAACGCTCTCGAAGTAGAAGTACGCTCGGATCACGGTCGTCCCCTCGGGAGGGGTCTGACTCGGGGGCGTCGAGGCGGAGGGGTCGGCGGATGGCGCCGGCGATCCGGATGGGAGGCTCGACGGCTCCGGCGTCAGGTCCGGCGATCCCTGGGCGACCGACGGCTCCGGCGTCGCGCCGAGAGGCGGGACTGTCCCGGCCGAGCCGCTCGTCGCGCACGCGGCGAACAGGATGGTGAGCGCGCTCAGTGCGGCAATCGAGGTCAACGGCTTCATCGGCGGCGACTCCTGGGGGTTGGGGTTCGGAGTCGAACCATCGTCTGCGGCGATAGCGGCCAGGTCGCCGCCGCGTAACGATCCGGTCACAGGCAGGCGCAGCTCAATCCTGAAGTCCGCCGCCATCGCGGTTCATGGCCCGGAGCTCGCCGCCCAGCAGCGCCGCGTGCTCGGCCGCGATCGCGAGCCCGAGCCCGCTGCTGCCGCCGTGGCGTGAAGGATCGGCCTTGTAGAAGCGGTCGAAGATCCGCTCGAGGCGGTCGGCGGCGACACCGGGGCCGCGGTCCTCGACCGCGATGACGATCGCGCCATCGGTCGCCTCCAGGCGACACGTCGACCGGCGTGCCGGGCGCGTGCTCGCGGGCGTTGTCGAGGAGGTTGCCGACGATGCGCTCCAGCCGGCGCGGATCCGTCTCGACGATCGATCGGTTCCGGCGGAAGCGTCAGCCGGGCCTCCGGCAGCCGGTTGCGCGACGACGGTCTCGAGCACCCGGCCGAGGTCGACGGGCTGCGCGGCGAACTGTTCGGCCTCGGCGTCGAAGCGGGAGACCTCCATCAGGTCGTCGACGAGCGTCCGAAGGCGGGCGACATCGCCGACGAGCAGCTCGCCCGGCGCGGCGCGTTCCAGCGGGCAGGGAGTCGAGGTCATCGCGCAGGATCGAGGCTTCGGCGACGAGCGCTGCCAGTGGCGTCCGGAGCTCGTGCGAGACGTCCGCGACGAACTGGCGGTTCTGCGATTGCGCGGCCTTCAGCCGCCCGATCGTGTCCTCGAGGGCGGCGGCCATCCGGTTGAACCGCTCCGCCCACGAGCCGAACTCGTCGCCCGACGTCACCGGGACGCGCGCCGAGAAGTCGCCGAGCTCGATCCGCTCGGCGGCCCGCGAGGCGGCCTCGACCGGGGCGAGCACGCCGCGGGCGATCCACCGAGCGGCCAGGAGCGCGATGAGCGCCAGGATGAGCGCGCCGCCGCCGAGCCCGAGACGAAGCAGCCCCAGCGCGGACTCGAGCCCGCCAACGTCGTGGACGAAGTAGAACTTCGCGTCGCTGCCGGGCAGGACGCCGCCGACGATGAGCTTCGGTTCCCCGCCAGAGCGACGTCCACTGGTACGCGATCTCCGCTGCGCCCGAGCGCGGCGACGAAGTCCGGCGGTGAGGACATCGGTGAAGTCCGGCTCGATGTCGCCGAAGTCGGCGACGAGGTCGACGTCCCGGCGGCCGATCGTCTCGCTCAGCCCGCTCGCGTCGAACGCCGCGCGCGTGGGCTCGCGCGAGTTGCGATGGAGATGAGGTCCGACAGGTCGAAGCCGGCCTGGATCGCGGCGTCGTCCTTGACCTGATCGTGGAGCGAGACGTCGACGAACACGTACGAGGCGATGCCCAGGACGGCCGCGGTCAGGACCACGAGCGCGACGAGCGTCGGCGTCAGCCGCGCCCGGACGCCACGCATCACGTGTCCAGGCCGCCTCAGCGGACGGCCTTGTAGCCGGCTCCGCGGACGGTGACGATGAGCTCCGGCGTCGCGGAATCGGCTTCGATCTTTGCCCGCAGTCGCTGGATCGCGACATCGACGAGGCGCGAGTCGCCGAGATAGTCGTAGCCCCAGATCCGGTCGAGCAGGACGTCGCGGCTCAGGACCTGCCCGGCGTGGCGGGTCAGCTCGGTGAGGAGGTCGAACTCCGTCCGGGTCAGCGGGATGTCGTGCCCGTCACGCTCGGCCGTCCGACCGGCGACGTCGATCGTGACGGGGCCGAGATGGAGCCGATCGCCTTCCTCGGGGAGCCGGCCCGCCCGCCGGAGCGCGGCCCGGACGCGGGCGACGAGCTCGGGGACCTCGAACGGCTTCTTGACGTAGTCGTCGGCGCCCGCCTCGAGACCGACGACGACATCGATCGTGTCGGCCCGCGCGGTGAGCATGACGATCGGGATCGTCGACGTCCGGCGGATCGCCCGGCAGACCTCGAGGCCGTCCATGCGCGGGAGCATGACGTCGAGCAGGATGAGGTCGAACGGCTCCGCCCCGAACCGCTCGAGGCCCTCGCGCCCATCGGACGCCGTCGTGACGGTGAAGCCCGCGTTGCGCAGGCCAATCGCGGTTATCTCACGGATCGACGGGTCATCCTCGACGAGCAGGATCCGGGCGTCCACGGCTTCCCTCGTGCCCCGGCCACCATGGCCGGCCCGGCCGCAGTATGGCAGCCGGCGAAGACGCGATCGTTTGCCGATCAGCCGTCGCGGTGGCGGGAGAGGCGCTCGCCCGGCATGAAGCTCGGACGATCCGGACGATGCTGACCCGTTCCGTTGCCCGCTGCCGAAGGCCGACTGCGGCCGGTCGGCCCTGCGGCGGTCGGCCCTGCGGCGGTCGGCCCTGCTGCGGTCGGCCCTGCGGCGGGCGGCCCGGCTGGGGTCGGCCCGGTCGAAAGCCTGCCGGCGCGTTGCCGATGCCGACCTGTGCGGGACCGCGGCGCGGCCCGCCGTGACCCGGATGCGTGGGGGCCCCGGCGCGCACGATCGGCGCGCCCGGACGATGAGCGTCCCGCTGCGGCCGCGCGCGACCGGGATCGGTCCGGCCTGGGCCGAGATTCGGACGCCCCGCGGCGAAGTTCGGTCGGCCGCCGCGGCTGTCCCGGCCGCCCATCGGGCGAGCCTGGCCGCCGTGCGAGCGCTGGCGGATCGGCTCCGGCCTGATCCGTTGATCAGGTTCGAAGCCCGGGATGACCTCGGTCGGCACGCGATGGCCGAGGAGCGACTCGATCTCGCGGAGGAGCGGCCACTCGTCGACGCAGACGAGGGAGATGGCGTCGCCGGTCGATCCGGCCCGCCCTGTCCGGCCGATCCGGTGGACGTAGTCCTCGGCGACCATCGGCAGCTCGAAGTTGACGACGTGCGGCAGCTCCTCGATGTCGAGGCCGCGCGAGGCAACCTCGGTTGCGACGAGGATCGAGGCGCGGCCCGCCTTGAAGTCGTCGAGCGCCCGGACCCGCTGGCCCTGGCTCTTGTTGCCGTGGATCGCGGTCGCGGCGATGCCGTCGCGGGCGAGCTGCTCGGCGAGACGGTTCGCGCCGTGCTTGGTTCGGGTGAAGACGAGCGCCTGCTCGACGCGTCCGGTTCGGACGAGGTGGGTCAGCAGCTCGCGCTTCCGCTCGCGGTCGACCGGCAGGACGAGCTGCGACACGAGCGCGATCGCGCTGTTCCGGGGCGTCACCTGGACCGTGGCCGGGCGGTCGAGGAGACCGCCGGCGAGGCGCCGGATCTCGTCGGAGAACGTCGCCGAGAAGAGCAGGTTCTGGCGCTTCCCGGGGAGGAGATCGAGGATCTTGCGGATGTCGCGGATGAAGCCCATGTCGAGCATCCGGTCGGCCTCGTCGAGGACGAGCACCTCGACCTGCGACAGGTCGATCGTCCGCTGGCCGGCGTGGTCGAGCAGCCGGCCGGGGGTGGCGACGACGATCGACGGGCCGGCGCGGAGGGCGCGGACCTGCGGCTCGAAGCCGACGCCACCGTAGATCGCGGCCGATCGGACGCGGCGATGCGCGCCGTACGTCCGGAAGCTCTCCTCGACCTGGAGCGCGAGCTCGCGGGTTGGGGTCAGGACGAGGACGCGGACCGGGGGCCGGGTCGCGTTGCGAGGGTCGCGCGAAGGCGCGGCGGCGCCGACAGCGTGGCTGTCGTTGAGCCGCTGGAGGATCGGCAGGACGAACGCGGCCGTCTTGCCGGTGCCGGTCTGGGCGCCGGCGAGCAGGTCGCGGCCGGCGAGAACGAGCGGGATTGCCTCTGCCTGGACGGGCGTGGGCTCGGTGTAGCCCTGGTCCGCGACGGCGCGGAGGAGCTCGGGCGCGAGCCCGAGGGTATCGAAGGACATGGAAGCATCAGCTCCTGAGGGCCCTCCCGCGACGTTGCGCGGGGCCCGGTCAGGGCGATGGTTGGATCGGGATCAGCGGTTTGGACCGGGGCGCTGACCGGAGCGCCCATCGAACACGAGAACCGGATTGTACTCGACGCAACGATCCAACGCGAACAGACGGCCGATTTCGGGGCTAGGCGCCCGTCCGGGCCTTCGGACGGACGGACACGGGCCGCTCGAGGAGGACCTCCCGCCACGGCCCGAGCAGGCGGTCGAGTTCGGCCGGCTTGAACGCGTGACGGAGGACGAGGCCGTGCATGGCCCGGGCGAGCGAGCGACGGGCGATCGCAGGCGCGGGATCGCCGACGATCGCCTC
Source organism: uncultured Chloroflexia bacterium (assembly GCA_963788685.1). Classification (GTDB taxonomy): domain Bacteria; phylum Chloroflexota; class Limnocylindria; order Limnocylindrales; family CSP1-4; genus CF-46. Next base: position 126,140 of record CAWBHP010000002.1, read on the forward strand.
GGCGTCGCGCTGAGCGAGGGTGGAAGAGACGCGCAGTGCGTCGTCGTCATGGGCGGATAGGCCGGCCGGCCACGGGCAGGTCGGCGCGGAGGCCCGCCGGCGAGGTCGCCCGAAGCCCCGCGGCCTCGACGACGAGCTGAGCGCGACGGCCCGGCGGCATCGCCCGGAGACGCTCGAGGGCGGCGGAGACGGCGGCGGTATTCGGGCCGTAGCGCGGCTGGTCCACGGCCGCCTCCCAGCCGCGGGCGAGCCGTTCCCGAACTCGCTCCCGGAACGGCTCGGAGAGATGCTCGTCAAGGAACGGGCCGAGGATGAGCTCGTGGGCGTAGGCGACGATCGCGTCACGCGTCGGCGCGTCCCAGCGCGAGGAGGGCGGAAGGACCGCAGCGACCCGGCGCTCGACCGCCTCGACGGCGGCCAGCCGATCGGGCGAGAGGAAGCGGGCGATCGTCGCAACGAACGCGATCGGCGGAGACTCGGCCAGGGCCAGCCGGTCCAGCTCGTCCCGCGAGAGTCGCCCGATCCGGGAGAGGTGGCGCGCGAGCGCCTCCTCCGGGTCCGCAGGCCGGCGGGGCTTGGGTGCGACGGGCCGGCTCGGCCGCGTCGGTGCGGAGCGCACAGCTCTCCCGGCTCGGCCGCGTAGATCCGTCGGCCCGCCGTCACGACGACCGCCCGCGTGCCGCTCGCGATCGTAGCGCTCGCGCAGGGCCGGATCCGACAGCCAGTCGTGGGCGACGTTGATCCGCTTGGCGACGTCGTCGGCGTCGGCCCCCGCGACGTCCGGGTGGTGGCGCTTCAGGAGCGCTCGCCAGGCGATCTCGATCGCCTCGGGGCTGCAATTGACCGGGAGCTCGAGGCGTGCGTACAGGTCGTCGCGCGGCAACATCGGGCGGGGTGGCATGACGCCGTCAATCGTACTGTCGCGCGTGCCGGTCAGGCGGGGACGAGACCCTCGCCCCGGATGAGCGCCTCGACCTCGTCGATCGATCGGGTGGCCCGCTCGCCGGTCGCGCGTTCCGTCACCTCGACGCCTCCGGCGGCGATGGAGCGGGGTGAAACGGTCAGGATCCAGGGCATCCCGAGCAGCTCCGCATCGGTGAACTTGACGCCCGGCGACTCGTCCCGATCGTCGTAGAGAATCTCGCGGCCCGACGTCGAGCGAGAGCTGATGGAGCCGCTCCGCGACCTCGGCGACCTGCGCGTCGCGATTCGCGCCGATCGCGACGAGGTGCGCGGCATAAGGCGCGACCTCCTCGGGCCAGATGATGCCCTTGTCGTCGTGATGCGCTTCGACGATGCAGGCGACGTTCCGTCCGACACCGATCCCGTACGAGCCCATGACGATCGGGTGCTCGCGGCCGTCCTCGCCGAGGTAGGTCGCCCCGGCCGCATCGGTGAACTTCGTGCCGAGCTTGAAAATGTTGCCGACCTCGATCCCGTTTTCCAGCCTGACCGGCGAGCCGCAGACGGGACACGGATCGCCTTCCTGGACGTTCGTGATGTCGGCGATGACGTCGGCCGCGAAGTCGCGTCCGACGTTCACGTTGCGGAAGTGGAAGCCCTCCCGGTTCGCGCCGGCGACGAGGTTCGGCGAACGGGCGACCAGCTCGTCGACGACGACGACCGTGTCGTGCGCGCCGATCGGCGAACCATAGCCCGGCTCCATGCCGGCGGCCTTGATCTCGTCGACCGTGGCGGGCCGCAGGCCCGGTCGTGGCGCCGGCCGCATTGGCGAGCTTCGTCTCGTTCACCTCGTGGTCGCCGCGCACGATCGCCGTGACGAGGCGGCCGTCGCCGGCGACGAAGAAGGCGGCCTTCGCCGTCCGATCCTCACCGATCCCGAGGAACGCCGCGAGCGTCGCGATCGTGGTCGTCCCGGGCGTCGCGACCTCCTCCCGCGGCAGGGCCTCCTCGGCGGCGGGCTCGGCGCGGGGCGTCCGCGCGACCTGGCGGTTTGCCGCGTACCCGCACGCGTCGCACAGGACGAGGACGTCCTCGCCGGCGGGGTTGAGGACCATGAACTCGTGGGCCTGGCTGCCGCCCATGATCCCGACGTCGCTCGCGACGATCTTCGTCTCGAGCCCGAGCCGCTCGAAGATCCGGATGTAGGCGCCCTTCTGCGCCTCGTAGCTCACGTCGAGGCCGGCCTCGTCGCGGTCGCAGCTGTAGGCGTCCTTCATGACGAACTCGCGGACGCGGATGAGGCCGCCCCGGGCCCGTGGCTCGTCGCGCCACTTCGTCTGGAAGTGGTAGAGCATCACCGGCAGCTGGCGGTAGGACTTGACGATGTCCGCGAGGAGCAGCCCGATGACCTCCTCGTGGGTCATCGCGAGGACCATGTCGCGCTCGTTGCGATCCTTGAACCGCGTCAGCTCCGGCCCGATCGCCTGGTAACGGCCGCTCGCCTTCCAGATATCGGCCGGATGGACGACGGGCATCTCGAGCTCCTGGCTGCCGATCCGATCCATCTCCTCGCGGATGATCTGCTCGACGCGCTTGTTGACCCGGAACCCGAGCGGCAGCAGCGAGTAGATCCCCGACCCGAGCTGGCGGACGTAGCCGGCCCGGACGAGGAGCCGGTGAGAGGGCATCTCGGCGTCGGACGGGTCGTCGCGCAGCGACGTGAAGAAGAGCTGGCTAAGACGCATGGCGGGAAGGATAGCCGCCGCGTCGCCTGCTAGCCTTTCGGCCGTGCCGGACAACCTGACCCCGTTGCTGCTCGTGGTCCTCGGCTTGGCCGTCCTCTTCGACTACATCAACGGCTTCCACGACACGGCCAACTCGATCGCGACCTCCGTGTCAACGCGGGCGCTCAAGCCGGAGCACGCGATCCTCATGTCGGCGACCGCGAACTTCGTCGGCGCGCTGACCGGCACAGCCGTCGCCAACACGATCGCCTCGGGCCTGGCGACGACCCCCGACGGGGCGGCCGGCCAGACGATCGTGGCCGCGGCCCTCGTCGGTGCGATCGCCTGGAACCTGCTCACCTGGCGGCTCGGGATCCCGAGCTCGTCGAGCCACGCGCTCATCGGCGGCCTGCTGGGAGCGGTGATCGTTTCCGTCGGGACGGAGGCCATCAAGGTCGATGGCGTTCGCGACAAGGTGCTCGTTCCCCTCGTCCTCTCGCCGGTCCTGGGCATCATGATCGGCTTCCTGTTCATGGTCGTCCTGCTGAATGTCTTCCGGCACGCGAACCCGCGGCGGCTGAACGAGCGGTTCCGTCGACTCCAGGTCCTCTCGGCGGCGTACATGGCGTTCAGCCACGGCTCGAACGACGCGCAGAAGACGATGGGAATCATGACCCTCGCGCTGCTCGCGGCCGGCGTCATCCCGACTGCCGACATCCCGCTCTGGGTGATCCTCCTGGCGGCCACGGCGATCTCGCTCGGCACCGCGGCCGGCGGCTGGCGGATCATCCGGACGATGGGTCAGCGGGTCGTCAAGCTCGATCCGGTCCACGGCTTCGCGGCCGAGACGACCGCGGCCACGATCATCTTCACGGCCTCGCACTTCGGGATGCCGGTCTCGACCACCCACGTCATCTCGAGCGCGATCATGGGAGTCGGCGCGAGCGATCGATCTCTCCGCGGTTCGATGGGGCGTGGCCGGCAACATCATCATCGCCTGGATCCTGACGATCCCGGCGTCCGGGCTCGCAGCAGCGGCGGCGTACTTCGTCCTCGACGTGTTCCTCTAGCCCGGCCTCGCGCCGCGCATCTCATCGAGCCAGGTCGTCCACGGCGGCCGAGCGGCGCCATCCCCGAGCTCGAGCCAGCGAATCGCGTAGGCCACGGTGACGGGCCCGACAGTCTCGCCGTCGGCGATGCCCGGATCGATGTCCCCGTGGAACGCCTCGCGGCCGAACGATGCGGCAAGCCCGCGCCGGCTCTGGATCGGGGCGAGGTGGAGGCGGATCAAGTCAACCTCGCGGGCGAAGACGGGCAGCGTCCACCTTGCCGGGCGCCGATCGGGTCGTCGCGCCCGACGAACGGTCGCGCTGGCCACGACGGCCAGCGCCCGGTCGGCCGAAACCGGCCGCGAGGTGGCGGGCGTACCGCCCTGGAGACTCTCGGTGGGTCGGCCGCCGACGCCGCTCCACAACCGGAAACAGGTTGCGCGTCAGCATTGCCATGGCGAGAGGATCGATCGGTGACGTGAACGCCGTGTCATCGGAGCGTCAACGCTCCGGGCGACGGTGCGCTCAGGCCGGCCGACGGAACACGTAACCGACGCCGCGTACGGTGTGGATGAACCGCGGCGCCGATGGATCCGGTTCGACCTGGCTGCGCAGCCAGTGGATGTGGACGTCGACCGTCCGGGTCTCGCCGGCGTAGTCGTAGCCCCAGACGCGCTCGAGGAGCTGGTCGCGGGTGAAGACCTGGCCAGGGTGGCGGATGAGGAACGTGAGCAGCTCGAACGCCTTGGGCTTGATCGGCAGCGTCTCGCCGTCGCGGAGCAGGCGATGCCCGGCGAGGTCGACCTGGACCCTGTCGAGATCGACGACGCCGGGTGGCGCCTCCAGCGCGACCGCCTGTTCCGACCGCCGGAAGAGCGCACGGATCCGGGCGGACAGCTCCCGGAGGCTGAACGGCTTGGTGACGTAGTCGTCGGCGCCGAGCTCGAGCCCGACCACTTTGTCGAGCTCGGAGTCCTTGGCCGTCAGCATGACGATCGGAACGCTCGATTCCGCGCGGATGATCCGGCAGACCTCGACGCCGGACAGCTCGGGCAGCATGACATCGAGGAGGATCAGGTCAGGCCGCTCGGCACGAAAGAGGGCCAGCGCCTCCCGCCCGTCGGCCGCCGCGACGACCCGGAATCCCTCCGCCTCGAGCGCGTCGACGAGCGTCTCGCGCAGGGTCGTCTCGTCGTCGACGACGAGGATCGTTCGTGCCATTCCCACATCAGGATAGCGAGTCGTGTTAACGGCTCGTTCACGTGGCCGCTGCGAGCATGCGACCGGAGGATCGATCAAGGCTCGATATACTGGCCGCGCCCAACCAGCCCACCTCCGGGAGCGTTCAGTGCGTCGACGCCTCGGTCGCCTGCGTCGCTCACTCGGCCGGCGACTTCGCGCATTCCTCCAGCCGCCGGCACCGCTCCGCAGCGGTTCGTATCGACCGCCGGTCCGGACCGTCCCGTTGACCCTGGCGGAAGCCAGCGCGACCGACGCCTTCCACATCGCCTATTACGACGCGTGGCTCGCCCGCCAGGGCTCGATGGACCTCGCCTGGTTCGGCTACCGGACGATGAAGAGCCCGATGGACATGTGGATGTACCAGGAAATCCTCACGGAAACGAAGCCGGACCTCGTCGTTGAGTGCGGGACAGCGTACGGCGGCAGCTCGCTCTACCTCGCCTCGCTCTTCGACCTGCTCGGGCGTGGCGAGGTCGTGACGATCGACATCGAAGCCCGGCCGGGTCAGCCCGAATGCATCCCCGCATCAGCCGGCTGATCGGCTCGTCGGTCGACCCCGGGATCCTCGCCGAGGTCCGACGACGGGCGGCGGGCCGCCGAACGATGGTCATCCTCGACTCCGACCACTCCGCGGCCCACGTCGGCGCGGAGCTGGAGGCCTATCGCGAGCTCGTCAGCCCGGGCTGCTACCTCATCGTCGAGGACACGAACGTCAACGGCCACCCGGTCGTCTCCGACCACGGCCCGGGGCCGATGGAAGCGGTGGAAGCCTTCCTGCCCGGCGCGCCGGAGTTCGCCGTCGATCGCGATCGGGAGCGGTTCATGTTGACCCTGAATCCGCGGGGCTACCTGCGACGGGTCGACTGACCGGGCGGGAACGACCGACCGCCCGCCGGTCCGACTGACCAGCCGCCCAGCCTATACTTCTCGCGTCCCTGTCGGCCCCTGCTGGAGTCCCCATGCGTCGTCTTCTTGGCCGGTTGCGCCGGCGTCTACTCGCGTACCTCCGACCCGAGCCCTACCGAATCCGGCCGGGAGCGCACGTGACGCCGACGGAGGTGTCACCGCTGACCGACGACGAGCAGGCGATCGTCGATGCGTTTCACAAGCTCTATTACGACCAGCGCGTCGAAGGCCGCCAGACGGTGCTGCTGTCGTGGTTCGGCCACCGGATCCTCAAATGCCCGTTCGATATCTGGACCTACCAGGAGCTGATCTTCGAGACCAAGCCCGAGCTCATCGTCGAGTGCGGAACGCGCTACGGCGGAGGCGCCCTGTATCTCGCCTCGCTGTTCGACCTGCGCGGTGGCCCGGGGCAGGTGATGACGATCGATATCACGGCCATGAAGCACCGGCCGGTGCATCCCCGGATCCGGTACGTCGCGGGCTCCACGCTCGACGACGCGGTCGTCGCCCAGGTCCGGGCCGCGGCGGCCGGCAAGCGGACGATGGTCATTCTCGACTCCGACCACTCCGCGACACAGGTCGCCGCCGAACTGAAGATCTACCCCGAGTTCGTCTCACCCGGCTGCTACCTGATCGTCGACGACGCGAATCTCGGCGGGCATCCGGTCCTGCCTGAGCACGGTCCGGGACCGACGGAGGCGCTCGACGAGTGGTACCCGACGCAGTCGGACTTCGTCATCGACCGCAGCCGGGAGCGCTTCATGCTCTCGCTCAACCCGCGGGGGTTCCTGAAGCGGGTGGGCTGACGTCAGGCGGCCACGCTGCCGCTCAGTCCGCGGCGTCCGGGCCCATCTTCAGGAAGTACTCCGTGAAGTCGACGCAGCGGCCGTCGTCGTCGAACCGGAGCAGGAACACGTTGTAGTAGATCCGGTCGAGCTTCGATCGGCTCGCATCCGTCCAGTAGCTGCTCGTGCCGAACGCGACGGCGCGGTCGCCATCGACGGCGTATGTCTCGTAATGAGCGTCGTAGGTGCCCGGCGCGTCCCGCGTGCTCGCGTTGCCCTCGGGCTCGACCCAGTCGCGGACGATCGCGTCTCGACCGCGAGTGACCTCGTCGTCGGGATCGTACGGGTGGTAGCGATAGGTCGCGTTCTCGGCGAACAGCGACGCGATCTGATCTGGGTCGTAGCTCTTCCAGGCCTCGACGTATCGGTCGAGCCAGTCCTGCACGGCGGATCGGTCCATCGTTGCGACTCTCCTCTCGGCGTCAGGTACGAGGATGCGCGGCGACCCTGACAGAACGTGTCAGGTTCGGCCTGAGGTCGGCCGGGCGGGCGCCGCTTCGAGCGCCTCGACCGCCTTGTCGAGCCGGTCAAGCGTCCGGTCGTGGCCGAGCGCCACCAGCGTGTCGAACAGTGGCGGCGTGGCTGTTCGGCCGGTCACCGCGACCCTGATCGGCCATGAACAGGTCGCCGGCCTTCCAGCCGCGCGCCTCGGCGAGGGCTCGCAGCGGCGGTTCCAGCTCGTCGGCCTCGTAGCTCACCCGACCCACCTCGGCGATCGTGTCGCGCGCGGCGCGGAGCCCCTCGACGGTCGTCGCCGCGTCCCAGCGCTTGGGGACGAGGAGCGCCGGGTCGAGTTCGAGCTCTTCGAGCCACAGGAAGCCCGCCAGGTCGCCGATGGCGCCCAGCCGCGGCAACCGCTCCTGGACGACGGGCAGCAGGGCCTTGAGCTCGCCATCGGCCGGCAGCCGATCGATCCGCCCCGCGGCGAGCTCTTCCTCGAGGAACGGCCGGAGACGCTCGACCAGATCGTCCGGGTCCAATCGGCGGATCCACTGGCCGTTCAGCCACTCGAGCCGCTCCCGATCGAAGACCGCGCCGGCCTTGTTGACCTCGGTCAGGTCGAAGCGCTCCACGAGCTCATCGAGCGACAGGACCTCTTCCTCCGACCCGGTCGACCAGCCGAGCAGGGCGAGGTAGTTCACGAGCGCCTCGGGGATGAACCCCTCGGCCCGGTAGTCGTCGATCGCGGTCTGGCTCTTCCGCTTGCTCATCTTCGTCCGATCGGGGTTGAGGATGAGCGGCAGGTGGGCGAAGGCCGGCGGCTCGTGGCCGAGGGCCCGGAAGAGGAGGACGTGCTTCGGGGTGTTGGACAGGTGGTCTTCGCCGCGGATGACGTGGGTGATCTCCATCTCGGCGTCGTCGACGACGACCGTGAAGTGGTACAGCGGCGTCCCGTCGGCGCGGACGATGACGAAGTCGCCACCCAGGTTCGAGACGTCGATCTCGACCCGGCCGCGGACGATGTCGTCGATGACGACGATCCCCTCCCCGACCCGGAACCGAGCGCCGGCCGGCGGCCCTCGGCCTCGAAGGTGGCCCGCTGCTCGGGGGTCAGGTTGGCGCAGCGGCCGCTGTAGCGAGGCGGCAGCTTCAGCGCTTCGAGCCGCTTCCGCTCGGCGTCGAGCTCCTCGGGCGTGCAGTAGCAGGGATAGGCCATGTCGTCGGCGACGAGCCGCTCGGCGGCCGCTGCGTAGCGCGGCAGCCGCTCCATCTGGCGGTAGGGCGCGTGCGGCCCGCGGGCGCCGTCACCCGCAACCTCCGGTCCCTCGTCCCAGCGCAGCCCGAGCCAGTGGAGGCCGTCGAGGATGTCCTTCTCGTAGGCGATCGACGAGCGGGCGACGTCGGTGTCCTCGAGCCTGAGGATGAACGTCCCGCCCGTGTGCCGAGCGTGGAGGAAGTTGAACAGCGCCGTGCGGGCGGTCCCGATATGGAGCGGTCCCGTCGGGCTGGGCGCGATCCGGACGCGGTCGGTGGTCATCGGCTGATTGTACGTTCGCGGTTCGTCCCGGCCCGGGTCACCGCCCGCGCGCCCGGCCCGGTCTCAGGTTCGAACGCCGGCCGGCACCTTGTGGAAGAGGCTCGGGTCGGCCTCGCCGAGGAGGACGTGGACGAGCGAGGCCGGCCGGAGGCCGAGTGTCGCCCGGCCGCGTGGCCCGTCGAGGGTCAGCGAGTCGAGCGACTCGGAGCGGGCGAGGACCGTGACGTGGGCGCCGGGCGTCAGGGCGCGCGCCTCGAGGTAGGAGAGCAGGCCGGCGTCTTCCTCGGCCTCCTCGGTGATCCGGTAGATCGTCGCCTGCTGACCGGCCTCGACCCGACTCAGGGGCGTGCCAGCCGGGCGTCGGCGGGCGGTTTCGGCGTCGATCGGGTTGCCGTGAGGGCACGTCTCAGGGTGGCCGAGCATCTCGTCGAGCCGGGCCTCGACCCGCGGCGAGATCGCCCCCTGGAGCCGTCCGGCCTCCTCGTCCGATTCGGCCCAGCCGAGACCGACCACGGCGGTGAGCAGCCACTCGAGGAGGGCGTGCCGGCGGAAGATCGCGTCCGCGGCCGCTCGGCCGGCGGCCGTCAGGACGAGCTCCCGACCGTCCGACTGGTTGACGAGGCCGTCGGAGCCGAGGCGGCGGAACATCTCGCTTGCGGCCTGGGTGGTGACGCCCATCCGGCGCGCGACCTGGGCGGCCTTGACGTGGGAGCCGTCGCCGGCCATCACCCGCAGCGTCAGCAGGTATTCCTGGGCGGCCGCCGACAGGTCGTGGCTTTCGTGACGGCGATGCATCGTCGTCATGCTACGCGGCCTCGCTGCCGCCTTCGAACGAGCGCGAACGCGACACCGGCGGCGTACGCAACCGCGAGAACCGCCCCGAGGATCGTGGCGCTCGCCGCCGGCTCCCGCGATCCGCCGCTGGCGCTCAGGACGACCGCGGTCGGGATCGATGCTGCCAGGGCCGCGAGCGTGCCGACCGCCGATAGCGCCGCGAGCGACGGCAGCACGAGCAGGACCACGATCACGGCGAGCTGCGCCAGCCATGTCCCGACACCGAACGGCTCCACGCAGGTCGCGGCAAAGCGACCGCAGCCGGTCACCTCCCCGGCGATCGTCGCGATCCCGACACCGATGGGCGGCCAACCGACGAGGGCCAGGCCGATTCGGGCCGGGAAGCCGCCGCGGATGCCGAGCAGAGCGCCGTCAGCGGCCAGGCCGGCCGCGGCCAGCGGATCGCCCGGGGGCTCGCCGCCGTTCGCAGTGCCAGCCCCGGCGCCGGCGCCGGCGCCCGCAGCCGCCCCGGCGGTGGTCCAGCCCGCATCGGTGCTCGTCGGTGGAGCGTCCGGGTGGTCGCTCGCCGCCTCGTCCGGGTCGAGAGCGGCGGTGCCGTCGACTCGCCTTCGGGCCCGGCGCTGGTACTCGGGGCCATGCTTGCGGGGATCCGCGTATTCCTTCGGGTTGACGGTCCAGTACGTCCCGCTCGACGCGCCGTACCAGGTGCCGCCGGACCAGTCCGGCTCGAACGGTTCGTCCTCGGCCGCGTCGTAGGTCGTCGAGCCGGGCGTCGCCTTGTTCGACGGCCGGTTCCGGCCGCCACGGCTCGCGGGGCGCGGCTCCTCGCCGGCCGGACGTCGACGTCGGCCGGTGGCTCCGTCCGCGCCCGCGGATCTGCCTTCGCGAGTCGCCCGAGCGCGTTCCGGGTCTGGCCGCCACGGCTCGCGGGGAGTGGCACGGGCAGCCGAGGCGCGCGCCCCGGTCCTGCGCGGCCCCGCGAGGCTTTCCAGGGACTCGTAGGCCGCCTGGATGGCAAGAAAGCGGGGAAGGGCCTTCTCCCCGGCCGAGTCGGGGTGGTTTGCCTTCGCCAAGCGGCGGTAGGCGCGTCGGATGTCGTCGGCCGATGCGCCCGGCGACAGGCCGAGCGTGCGATACGGGTCTGGTTCGTTGGCCACGATCGAAGTGTGGCTCAGGTTGCCCGGCTGCGCAGGTCCGACCGATGGCGGGCCTCCAGGCGACCAGCCAACCTGAGTCAGCCGCTCCCCAGGAGCTCCCCGAGGGGCGCCAGGTCGAAGCTCGGGATCGCCTCGGCGCCGACGCGGCCATGCGGATCGTGGATCGCCGGCCGGTGATACCGGGCGAGCACCCGGAGGGCCTGGCCGTCGAGAACGCCGGCCTGGACGAGTGCCTCGACGGACGCCGCCCAGGTGCCGCGGTCGTAGCCGTCGCCATCCTCGATCTTGATCGCCATGCCCGTCGCGCCCGAGGTGGCGCCGGACGCCCTGACGCCGGGCAGGATCGCGACGCCTCGGAGGGCCTCCATGCCGCTCTTGCTCACGATTCGGCCGGGCAGCGCCTTCATCAGCGAGGTGTCGAGCCGGTCGCGGGTGCCGCCGATCATTTCGGGGTTGGCCATCATCGCGTCGCGGACGATCGTCAGCGCGGGCGCGAGCGAGGCGCGCGAGTCCTTTGCCGCCAGCGCCGACGGATCCGCCAGCAGGGCGTAGGCGCGGGCGACCTCACGGAGGGGGAAGGCGTACGTCAGGACGCCACAGCCGTCGATCGCCGTTCGAAGCCGCTCCGGCGTCGTCCCGAACGCACGCGCGACGACCCCGCGGTACTCGACCTGGGAAGGGTGGTCCTCACGCCAGTAATCGCTTGGGTCCCAGCCCTTGAGCTTCGAGAGGAGAATCGACACCGAATGCTGGCCGGAGCACATGTGGCGGATCGCGCCGGGCTGCTCGCCGTCGCGGATCAGGCGCGTGGAGGTCAGCTGGTCGAGGGGCATCCCTTCGGTGCCGGTTGCGATCAGCGCCTGTGTTACGCCCGCCCGGCGGTACATCCCCTGGATCGTTCTGACGTGGAGGTCCTCGCCGGAGTGGGAGCTCGCCATGATCGCGATCTCGGGGGGTTCCAGGTCGAACACGTCGATGCCGCCCGCCTCGATCAGGGCCACGACGCCGAATGGTTTGACGCAGCTCCGAAGCGTGACGAGGCGGTCCGGATCGCCAAGCCCCCGAATGACCCGCCCGTTGACATCGACTTCGACGATGTCGCCGCGGTGGACGCTCTCCTCTATGCCGTTGCGAATCTGGCGGACGAGGATCGGCGGCACGATTCGAGACCTGGCAGCGGGCCGCCGAGCAACCGAGCGCGTTGGTCCTGCGCGGCGGGTGGGTGCGGCCCGCGGGGCGGGAAGATCGGGAGCGGTCACGATCCCGCGAGAATACCGCGGCGGGGCGCATCCCGGCGACGCTGCTTGGTCCGGCTGGCGGACCAACGGGCGGAGGACGGCTCGCCCGGCCGCTGCTTGGTCCGGCTGGCGGACCAACGGGCGGAGGACGGCTCGCCCGGCCGCTGCTTGGTCCGGCTGGCGGACCAACGGGCGGAGGACGGCTCGCCCGGCCGCTGCTTGGTCCGGCTGGCGGACCAACGCGCGGCGGGGCGCATCCCGGCGACGCGAAGCGGCCGGGACGGCCAACCGAGCAACCATTCCGTGGGCACCCGGACGAGCCATCCGGCCTGGCGCACCCCGGCCGCGCTGCGACGCTACCGGTCGCCGATAGCCGCGTCAATATCGATTTCGAGTGACCCGAATTCGGACCTGAAATGCTTGCCTGACGAGGCCCGTCGTCAGGCGCCGGCGACCGTGCCTTGCTACGATGCCCGCGACGCTCGTGCGGCTTCAGCCGCCGGCCCTGAAGCGGAGATCTCGCCGTTGTCCGCGCCCTCGACGCTGCACGTGTCCCAGCACCCGGCGGTCCTCCACAAGCTCGCGATCCTGCGCGATGAGGCCACGGAGCCGAAGAAGTTCCGAGAGGTCGTCCGCGAGCTGTCGTGGCTCCTCGGGTACGAGGCGCTGGCCGACGCGCGGGTGCGGCCGCTGACGATCCGGACCCCGATCGAGGAGATGGAGGCGGCCGAGCTCGGCGAGCGCGTTGGCTTCGTGCCGATCCTCCGAGCGGGCCTCGGGATGGTCGACGCGATGCTCGAGCTCATGCCGACCGCCCAGGTCTGGCATCTCGGCCTGTTCCGCGACGAGCGGACGCTGCGGCCGGTCGAGTACTACAACAAGCTGCCCGACTCCGCGTCGGTCGATCTCTGCCTGATCCTCGATCCGATGCTCGCGACGGGCGGCTCGGCGAGCGCGGCGATCGAAGTCCTGAAGCGCTGGGGCGCGACCGAGCCGGTACGGATCAAGCTCGTCAACCTGATCGCCGCGCCCGAGGGCGTCCAGACGGTCATGGAGGCCCACCCCGACGTCCACATCTACTGCGCGGCACTCGACCGCCAGCTCAACGACAAGGGCTACATCATGCCCGGCCTCGGCGACGCGGGCGACCGCCAGTTCGGGACGGGCAAGTCCGACTGAGGAAGTCCGGTTGAGGCCGCGGGATCGTTCCTACGCCTCCTGCTTCTCGGCGATCGGCAGGATGAACGCGAGCGCGATGTAGACCAGGCCGAGGATGCCGGCCGTGACAAGGGTGCCCAGGACGAAGAAGGTTCGCACCCAGTCGACGTCCAGCTCGGCGTAGGCGGCGAGGCCGGCGCAAACCCCCGCGATCTCCTTTCCCTCACGGATCCGCTGCAGGCGCCGCTTGCGAGGCTGTCTAGCGCCCGCAGCGCCTTCAGCGCTCTCGTGGGACTCCGGGTCCTGGCCGGTTTCGACTGCGCCGATCTCCTCGAGGACCGCGTCGATGTCGGCGGTGGTCACAACGCGATCGTCGGATCCGAGCAGCGTCGCCAGCTTGTCGCCGACCGAGCGCTCCAGGTCGCCCAGGACCTCCGCATGGTCCGGGTCGTCGCGCAGGCGCGCGGCGGCTCGATCGAGGTAGCGCGTGAGCCGGTCGTAGGCGTCCTCGGTCAATTGGTAACGATTGGGATGCCCAGTCAGGCCGATGCCGATCGTCTTGTCCATGGTCTATTTCCCCAGTTCGTCGATGAGTTCGGTCAGTGATGCCCAGTAGGCCCGGAATTCGGCGAGATGCTCCCGTCCGAGCCCGGTCAGGCGGTAGTACTTGCGCGGCGGTCCCGCCGTCGACTCGCGCCAGTCGTAGTCGAGGAGGCCATCGCGTCGCATTCTGCTGAGCAACGGGTAGAGGGTCCCCTCCCGGGTGGCGAAGTCGGTTTCGGCCAGGCGCTCCAGGATGTCCGCGACATAGACCTCGCCGGACGACACGATGTCGAGGATGAGGAATTCGAGGAGGCCGTTGCGAAGCGGGCCGAGCTTTGCTGGATCCATGTGCTCCCAAGTACCTTGTTATCGCAAGGTAGCAGGGTCCGAACAATGCGTCAAGCCTTCAATTTCGGAACTGGCGCGCCCGAGTCCGTCCAGGCTTATCCAGCGTCGCCGAGTCTGGTGAGCGAGGTCAGGACGAAGGTGGTCCGGCAACGGTGAACGATGAGCTCGAGTGACGGGCCGTCGGGTCCGGGCACGGCGGATGGTCGACAGGATGCCGCCGCCGGATCGTCGAAATGGCCACTGAGCGCCCACTTCGCGAGATCCTCCTTGGGCAGGTCGAAGCCGAACTGCGGATCTGCGGCGATCGGTATCCCGCAAGCGCCACAGGCGTCGCCGCTGAGCACGCCGCAGTCGACGGCGAACCATGCCGGCTCGACGGTAGCGACGGCGTCCGCGGGGAGGCAGAACACGTTCGCCTCGAGTTCAATCGAGAGCTCTGACCCGCCGAAGCAATGCAGAAGCAGTTCCTCGGAGAGCGTGCCGAGATCCCGCGCGTCCTCCGGGATGCGGGGACAATCGGACCTCCTCCAGATCGTCGATCCACGTCTCCCCCTCCCGGCTCGCCGCCGCGACCCATCCGAAGGGGCCGCGATCGATGCCCTGGAGCGCTTGAACCAGGTACCAGTCGTACCCGTCGGCGGTAACCGGGCCGTCGACAACGAACAACGACTCGCCGCGGCTCAGGAGCGGTTCGTACTTGATCGACATTGCGTCGACGGTCGGGAGGCTGCGCACGCGGACCCCACCGTCCACGACCACCTCGGCCATCGCGTCACGCACTAGCCCGCGAGGGCGGCCGAGCCCGACGTCAGCGTCGCGGCATGCGTCGTATTGGTGGATGAGCCAGCCGCCCGATTTCGACCTGAACCAGCTCCCGACGAAGACCGTTCGGCCATCCCGGACGACACCGCTTCGGTCTCCCTCGACGGCCAGCACGTCCGACCAGCGAACGCCACGAAGGACCCGCGTTGCCGCGACGAGGTCGGGATCGCCGCCCGTCGCCTCCGGGCCGTAGTCCAGGTCGCCCCCGGTCACGTCCCCGTCACAGTCGACTTCATCGACCGTCGCGAGCGGCTCCGCGGTGGGTGTCGGGGCCGGGATAGTGGACGTCGGGTCGGACGTCGTCGGCGCCGCGAAACTCGCAGGCGACGGAGCGTTCGACACGATCGAGATCGTCGCGTTGGCGTCTGGCGACGCTCCTGATGACGAAGCGCCGCAGCCGATCAGGAGGAGCGACGCAATCGCCCCAGTGGCTATCGACCCGTGACGCCGCATCTCATTCCTTCTCGCTCAGAGGGTCCGGGAGTGCCCAGTTTGGACGCCTGAAGGGAAGAGATGTTGCGGCTGGCGGGGGGCCGTGATTTGTCGCGGCGCGGCGACGTCTCTCGACGCCGCCGCGCACGCGCCCTCTCAGCCCCTGGGTTAATCGCGTGGAACGATGATCACGTATTTGCCGTACCACTCGGCGTCATAGGCCGATGTCGCGTCCAGCTCGCGATAGCTGTTCATCGGCGAGAACGCCGCCGAGACGTACGAGTGACGCGTGCCGAGCGGGTCGCTGTAGTAGATCGCGGTCACCTTGAACGAACCTTTGAGGGGATGCCTCGTGGTCGTGAAGCCGGTCATCACCACAGCGTGGCGTCCGTGCTGGACGAGGAGTCCGACCGCCTTGCCATATCGCGCGATCTGGTACGCCGCGCGTTTGAGTGCCGCCGCCTCCGTCGTGTAGGCCTCCCACTTGTAGGTCGTCGGTCGGGCGGTGTACCGCGAGAAGTACGTCGCCGCCTTCGCCCAGCCGAGCGGGTCGGTCCCGCGCTGGACCGAATCGTTGAGCGCATCGCGCGGCTGCGAGTAGCGCAGGATCGCTACCTGGTCGAGGTTCATGTCCCGCCCGTTGAGGATGTTCATCATCATCGCCGTCGATGCTGCCGTGCAGGTCCGGCTGTTCACCTGGCGCTCGTACGAGCTCCAGAAGTAGGTGTCATAGGTGACCGACGACGCCGCGGCGACCGGCGCCGGGGCGCCGCCGGTGACGAGGGCCAGGGCGAGCAGCACCGGCAGACCGATGGCGAGACGACGGTAGCGGGCGGGCATCGGAACTCCTTTCGGCGACCGATTGCGTCGCGAATGAGCGGCGCCCGGCGGCGAAGCGGGCCGTTGGCCCGAAGCTCACGGATCTGTGAGCGTCGGCGGATGCTGGGGCATCCAGCCGCCGGTGTGAGCCTCCTCGTGGGGCGAAGGCGATGTCCCCAGTCTACGGCGGGCCGCAACCCCGGACCATCGGCGGCCTCACGGTTACCTCGGTTGGCGGTACGGCCGTACTCCTGGAAGGCTTTGCTAGAAGGCGCGACGGAGGCTAGAGTCGCCACGCAGACCGGAGGACGCTTTGCCCCACGAGACGAGCCGCCACGCCGCTCTTCGGGCCCGCTGGCTCATCTCGGCAGGGCTCATCGTCGGCATCCTCGGGGCGTGTGGCGGATCGGCGCCGGCCGCTCCGACAGCCTCCCCGACCGCGGCCGTCGCGGCGACGCCATCAGCGCCCCCACCGCCCAGCACCTCGGCCCGTCCGAATGCCGACGCTGGAGCCGCGCTTGACGCGTTCCGGGCCTTCGTCCAGACGGAGCAGTCATTTCATCTGGCCGGCGACATGCTGATGACCGTCGGCGACGTGACCCTCCAGGCGGCGATCGTGTCGGACGCGCTCGAACGGCGATGAGAAGGGCACGATCGATCTGCGGGGACCGGGCGTCTCCATCCGGATGTCGATCGTCCTCCTGGACGGCACCGTCTATCTCCGGCTCGCGAACCGCGATTGGCAGACCGTGCCCGCAGGCGAGGCCTACTCCAATCCGCTGGGTGGCCTCGCCGTCGATGGGCTCAAACCGATCGATATCGTCGACGTCGGCGGCGTCAAGACCCAGCACTTCCGCGTCGAGGACCCGGAAGGCCTGAACGGCCAGACGTTGAGTGGCAACGCGCTGAGCGAACTGACGGTCACCAGCTCCAGCTTCGACGTGTACATCACCTACGACGGCGTTCCGTTGACCGCGATCCTGGAATTCGCCGGCACGGGCAGTTTCGGCGCTCAGAAGGGCCCGGTCACGGCCAGGATTCGGTACGACTTCTCGAACTTCGGCCAGGACGTCCCGATCGTCGCCCCGCCCATCGCATCACCCTAGCGAGCCGCGACCCAACGTTGAGGGCCGGCCCTCGCGGGCCGGCCCTCCGAACTGAGCTTGGACGGAACCGGCGGCTACGCCCCGCCGGGCGTTACCGGCACCGTGCCCTTCGTGAAGCCTGTGCCCTTGGCATCATCGGTGATGCCCGTGAGGGCCTCCTCGACGATGTCGTTCGTGTAGGCGTCGATCGACGGGTCGGCCTTGATGATGCCCGGCGTCCTTGGCGATCTTGACGGTCTGGGCCCAGAGGGTCGGGTCCATCATCCCGATGCCTTCGGGGGACGGCCAGACCAGCGCGCCGATCTCGTTCATCATCCAGCGCTGGTGCCCGGCGGGCAGCTGGCTGCCGGCCTCGACCGTGTACTGGATGCAGAGCTCCTGGTGGTCGCGGCAGTAGATCCAGCCCCGGAGCGACGCCCGGACGAAGCGGACCGCGATATCGCGGTTGTTGCCCTCGTCAAGCCACGCCTTGCGGGCGAAGAGCGCGTCCTGGAGCATCGCCGAGCGCTCGACGTTCCAGTCGATGACGTTGAGGTCTTCGGGCTTGTAGAGGTCGCCCGTCTCGGGGTTCGTCGCCTCGAGGACCTGGGCGTACTCGTTGTAGATCATCGCCTCGGCGACGTCGATCTCGCGATTCAGGAACGCGACCATGTCGAAGTTCTGGATCACCTTCTGGTACGTCTTGGCCGGGTCGCCGCCGGCCTCGAGGCCGGGGGTGAGACCGCAGGCCAGGGCACCGGCCGTGACCTCGTACTCGTTGCCGAAGTCCCAGACGCCGACCTTCTTGCCGGCGAAACCGCACGGGTCGGTGATGCCGCTGTCCTTCCAGGTGACCGACAGGGTGCCGGACCGCTGGAAGACCTGGGCGATGTCGACGAGGTCGGAGCCAGCCTCGCGGGCCTCGAGGACCTTCGGCACCCAGCTGATCGTGAATTCCGGGCCGTTCGACGCTGAGCCGACGGTGTGCGGCGCGATCGTCGGGCCGCCGGGCAGGAACTGCACCGTGAGGTTCTCGGCCGCGTAGAAGCCCTGCTTGTCCGCGGCGAAGTAGCCGGCGAACTGAGCCTGTGGCGTCCACTGCAGCTGGAGGCGGACCGATGCGGCCTCCGCCGCCGAGGACGCCGGCGGCGCGCTGGTCGTCGGGGCCGATGCGGCGGCCGAGGGGGGCGCCGATGACGCCGACGGCGACGGGCTAGCGCCCGACGTACAGGCGGCGAACGCGACCGACGCGCTCGCCGCAAGGGCGAGTAGGGACCTGGTCTTCATCGATTTCACCACTCCTGCCTGCTTCTCCTCGAAGGGGTCGAGGAGCTCCTCCAACACGGCGCGGGGGTCATGCCGCTCGCATTATGCAGTCTCTGTCGCCCGCATCGATGCATGCCACGGAATCACGACTCGCTCCACGGCGACGACGGCGAGGTAGAACACGATCCCGGTCGCGGCGGCCAGGAGGATCGCCGCCCAGGTGATGTCGAACCGAAGGGCGCTCGAGCTCTGGACGATGATCCGGCCCAGGACGAGCGACGCCCCGCCGAAGTACTCGCCCACGATCGCGCCGATCAGGCTCAGCGTCGTCGCCAGCTTCATCGCCGTGAAGAAGTACGGCAGCGCGTTCGGAATCCGGACCTTCCGCAGGATCTGCCACTCGCTCGCAGCGGTCGAGCGCATCAGCTCGAGGGCGGCCGGATCGACCTGGACGAGGCCGCGCGTCACGTTCGCCATCACCGGGAAGAAGACGAGGACCGCGGCCATCATCATCTTCGCCAGCGGGTTCTCCAGCCCGAACCAGTTGTTCAGGATCGGCGCGAACGCGATGATCGGAACGGCGTTCGCGGCGACCGCGACAGGGAGCAGCAGCCCCCGAGCCGTCGCCCAGCGCGCGGTCGCGAGGGCGACGAGCAACCCGGTCGCCGTCCCGATCGCCAGCCCGCCGAGGGCCTCGATGAGCGTCGCCCGCGCCGACGGCAGCAGCCCGAACCGCGGCGAGTTGAGGTTCTCGATCAGCGCGGCGACGATCGCCGAAGGGCGCGGCAGGACGAACCCCTGGAGGCCGAGTGCCGTCACCGCGACCTCCCAGCCGATGATGCCGCCCAGGAAGACGGCGACGGCCGGCAGGTAGTAGCGGAGCCGTCGCGCCCAGGCCGCGCCCGGGCGCGGCCCGGCGCGCGCGACCTGGCCCGCGGCACCGGCGGTCGAGCTCATCCGACGGCGCCCTCTGCCAGGGTCCGCTCGGGCGAGGCGAGGCCCGGTTCGTCGATCTCGAGGCCGCCGCCCGCCCGCAGGCCCTCGCGAACGGCGGTCACCAGCTCGAAGTAGCGCGGGCTCTCCCGCGTCTCCTCGCCGCGCGGCCGGGGCAGGTCGATCGTCACGACATCGGTGATCCGGCCGGGCCGGGCGCTCATGACGACCACCCGTGATGACAGGAAGACCGCCTCCGGGATCGAGTGCGTCACGAAGACGATCGTCGTCCCGGTTCGCTCCCAGATCCGCAGGACCTCGGAGTTCATCCGTTCCCGGGTCATCTCGTCGAGCGCACCGAACGGCTCGTCCATGAGGAGGATCGCCGGCTCGAACGAGAGCGCGCGGGCGATCGCCACGCGCTGCTGCATGCCGCCCGACAGCTGGTAGGGATAGTGCTTCGCGAACTCCCCGAGCTCGACGAGGTCGAGCATCTCGCGCGCCCGCGTCGCCCGATCCTGCGGCGGATCGGCCGAGGATCTCGAGCGGGAGCTTGACGTTGTCCTCGACCGTCCGCCACTCGAACAGGACCGGGGCCTGGAAGACCATGCCGTAGTCACGGTCGCGACGGGCCCGTTCGGCGGTCTTGCCGTTGACGATGACCTCGCCCCGGGTGGGCGCGACGAGGTCGCCGATCAAGCGGAGCAGCGTCGACTTGCCGCAGCCCGACGGCCCGATGAGCGAGACGAACTCGCCCCGCTGGATCGTCAGATCGATCCCCTCGAGTGCGGTCGTCACCGGCTGGCCGCCCCGCGCGAAGACCTTGTCGACGCCGCTGAGTCGGACGACCTGCCCGCCGTCGGCGGTCACCGTGCTGCTCGGTTGTCATCGTGGTGCGCTGCTCCTCGCTTCGATGGGTTCAACCGGCCGCGGCGCCGGGCCGACCGCGGAGGACGACGATCTCCGCCGCGCGGATGACCAGGAAGAATGCGACCCCGAGGATCGAGGCGACGATGATGGCCGCCCAGAGCTTCTCGGGGCCCGTCGCGTAGTACTGGTTGAACGTGGTGATGACCCGGCCGAGGCCCTGCTGGATGCCGCCCGTGTCCTCGCCGATGATCGCCCCCACGATGCTCGCGGTCGCCGAGATCTTGAGGGCCGTGAACAGGTACGGCAGCGACGCCGGGAGGCGGACCTTCCAGTAGATCTCGGCGCGGGACGCCGCGTACGAGCGCATCAACTCGATCGCCCGCGGATCGACCGAGCGAAGACCCCGGATCATCGCGATCGTCACCGGGAAGAACGTGAGGTACGTCGCGATGATGACGACCGCGAAGACGCCCTGGCCGACCGCGAACACGATCAGCGGGGCGAGGGCGATGATCGGGATGGTCTGGCTGGCGATGACGTACGGGACGAGCGCCCGCTCGAGCAGCCGGACGTGGACGAAGATCGTCGCCAGGGCGAGACCCAGCAGCGCCCCGAGGACGAAGCCGATCGCGGCCTCGCGCCAGGTGTAGAGCGCCGCTCCGAACAGGTACTGACCGAGGTTCTCGCTCGAGACGGCCGGCTGCCACGCTGCCCCGAAGCTCAACAGGATCGTCCAGATGTGGGGCAGCTTCAGGTCGTTCGCGATCGGCCAGCGGAACGGGGGATTCCACAGGACGGGCGAGCCCGGCGGTGCCCCCGGCTCGCGCCACGGAACGCCGCCCAGGAACTTGAGGCCCTCCCAGACGAAGAAGATGATCGCGAGCACGATGAGGTACGTCACGACCGACCGGCGACGGCCGCGCCCTTCCGCGGACGAGCGCTCTGCCCGTCCGAGCGGGCCGCGGGCGGCGGTCGCGCCCGTCACCGCCTAGCTCACCGCCTGGTCGGCGATGTCGAGCGCTCGATCGATGATCTCGAAGCCCTCGCCGAGCTGCTCCTCGGTGATGCACAGCGGCGGGTTCGTGTGGATCGAGTTGTTGGCGATCATCGTGTAGAGGTCGTTCTCGCGGAGGAACTTGCCGACCGCCTTCATCTCGTCCGACGTGCCGTTGAACGGCGTCATCGGCGTGAACGGCTCGCGCGACCGGACGAGGTCGATGATCCCGAAGAGACCCAGGTTGCGATGAGCGCCGACCGATGGATGCTTCGCGTAGAGCGCCTCGTGATGGCGACGCATGACCTCGCCGAGCCGGCGCGAGTTCTCGAGCAGCCCGTCCTCCTCGTAGACCGAGATGTTGGCGAGGGCGGCCGCGCAGCTCACGGCATGGCTGCTGTACGTCAGGCCGCCGTAGTAGAAGTTCGTCTCGAAATGCTTCGCGATCTTGTGGTTCATCGCCACCGCGCCGAGCGGCAGGTACGAGCTCGTCGAGCCCCTTGGCCATCGTCATGAGGTCCGGCGCGGTGTCCCAGTTGTCGATCGCGAACCAGCGCCCCGTCCGTCCGAAGCCGGCCATGACCTCGTCGGCGACCATGAGGATGTCGTTGCGGGTGCAGATCTCGCGGACGCCCTGGATGTAGCCGTCGGGCGGGATGAGGATGCCGTTCGTCCCGACGATCGTCTCGAGGAACACCGCTGCAATCGTGTGGGCGCCCTCGTACCGGATGACGTCCTCGAGGCCCTGGAGGCTCTCGGCGGCCGGCCGCGGCTCCTTCTCGCCCCAGCGGTGGGTGTCCGGGTAGCGGACGACGCCGACGATCCCGGGCTCGTTCGCCCAGCGCCGCGGATCGCCGGTCAGCGTCATCGCCCCGAGCGTCGCGCCGTGGTACGCGCGGTAGCGGGCGAGGATCTTGTGGCGGCCGGTGTACGCGCGGGCGAGCTTGATCGCGTTCTCGATCGCTTCGGCGCCGCCGAGGGTCAGGAAGACCTTGTCGAGATCGCCCGGCAGGATCTCGGCGAGCTTCGCCCCGAGGCGTGCCCGCGGCTCCGTGGCGAAGGCGGGCTGGACGTACTGGAGCTTGGTCGCCTGCTCGGTGATCGCGTCGATCACGCGGCGGTCGCCGTGGCCGATGTTGACCGACATCAGCTGGCTGTTGAAGTCGAGGATCCGCTTGCCTTCGGGCGTGTAGAGGTAGACGCCTTCGGCCCGGTCGATGGCGATCGGATCGATCGCGCCCTGGGCCGACCAGGAGAAGAATGTGTGCCGGCGAGAGAGCTCGACGATCTCTTCGCTCGTCATCTGGCCGGCTGCGGTGCTGATGCCCATCGTCCACCTCTTCGGCCTCGCCGGCTCGTGCTGCGGCAGGCGTGGTCTGGCCGGGTCCTCGGCGCCCAAGAATGACCGCGAGAGTACCGCACTCGTCGAGCAGACGACGCCCCGGGGCTGCAAGGGTCACGCAAGGCCTGGCGGTCGGGAGGGTGCCGGGCGACAACGGCTGCGGCCTAGAGTGGATCGACGCATCTGCGAGGAAACCGACCATGACCGACGAGACAAAGGATCCATTGGCCCACCCGGACGAGCCCGGCGCATACGTCGGCCGCAAGCCCGAACGGCAGGCCGAGACCATCCCGGGCGGCGTCCGTCCGGACGACGAGCGAATCGCCGCGCACTCGACCCAGGTGGGCGACACGAGCGGCGTTGAGACGACCCCAGAAGGCCATCGCGAAGGCAACGCAGACGAGGATGACCTGATCCGAGAGGCCGGCCAAGACCGCTGACCCTGGCGGGACGCCTCAGCTCGCCGGAGCGCCCGTTGGCAGCCCGTCCGGCGGAACGATCACGCGCAGCGCGCTGGGCAGGACGCGGAACTCCACCGGCGTGGAACCGAGGTCGCGCGAGTCCGCCCTCGCCGGCAGCGGGTGGCGGCTCGAGATCCGGACGAACCGCGAGCGATGCGTTGAGATGTGCGGCACGTACCGCCGCCGCCCGAAGGCGATCGACGCAAAGTGCCTGACCAGTTCCCACTTCGAGAAGTGCTCGAAGACCCGGATGTCCAGGCAGCCGTCGTCGAGCTGGGCGTCGGGCGCGACCGTCATGCCGGTGCCGGTGTACGGCCCATTCGAGACCGTCACGGTCAGCGCCCTTGTTCGGATGATCCCGTCGTCGAGCTCGATCTGCATCCTTGCCGGGCGATAGCGGAACGCCACCCAGAACGCCCGCAAGATCGACATCCGGTCGCCTGACTCGAACCGCTGCGCCTCCTTGAACATCGCCGCGTTCATCCCGACCGAGGCGCTCTCGAAGAACGGTTGACCGCGGGCTTCGCCGACGTCGATCGTCCGGACGACGCCGGTCGCGAGCACTGTCGCCGCCCCGGCGAGGTCGCGCGGGACGCCGAGCATCCGCGGGATGTTCATGATCGAGCCTCCGGGCAGGACGCCCAGCGCCGTCGACGACCCCAGGAGCTCGGACGCGACGACGCCGATCGTGCCATCGCCGCCGACCGCGACGACCGCGGCCATACCGCTTTCGGACGGCCTCGGCCGCAAGGCGGCTTGCCACCGTGGCGGAGGCGCTTTCAAGGACCTCTGCATCGATTCCGACTTGGTGCAGGGCGGCGCCGACGTCGGCCGTCGTCGTCGTGTTCGTCGGCAAGCCGCCCTTCGAGCCCGCCAGGGCGTTGACGATGACGCGGATCGGGCCGCGCAGCCGGACCGGGCATGGCCCTCGGTCATCGTGGCTGGCGGCGACGCGGCGCGCCTTGAAGCGCCGATAGAGAGCCGACGACCCCGACGAGATAGCTCGTGCCGAGCAGGTACGACGCGGTCACGTCGGTCGGCCAGTGGTGGCCCTTCTGGATGCGGCTCGGGCCGACGAGCGCGATGAGTCCCGCGAGGAAGCGCGACGATCAGGCGCCGGAGGGCGACGGGCGAATGAGCGTGGCGGCGAGGAAGGCGAGGAAGCCATACGTCCCGACGAACGTCAGGACGTGCCCGCTCGGGAAGCTCGACCCGCCGAGCGGCGCGGCGACGACCCGCAGGTCCGTGCCGGCGACCGGCCGAGCGCGACCCATGAACCGCTTGATGACCTCGGAGACCAGCGCGGTCCCCCATGCCAGCGCCTGGAACAGGGCCTCGATCCGCAGGCCCGACGCCGCCAGCGCGGCGATGATCGTCGGCGGGATGATCCGGCTCTGGGGCGGAAAGCCGGGCCACGACGCGGCGGTCATCAAGCCCGTCGAGGGCGCGGTTGCGGGATGCCTGGATGCGAAGCGTCAGTGCAGCGTCGAATGCCGCGGTCCTGTTGCGGCGGACGAGGACGAAGAGCGCGCCGAACCCGACGAGGCCCGCGAGCGCGACGAGCGTCGGAAGCCGGCTGCGGATGAGGGCCGCCCGGGGCGGGACGACGACCGCGGCGACCGGCGCCGGCGGCCGGACATCGGTCGTCGCCGCCTCGGCTGCCTCGCCAATGACGCGACCGACCGCCGGTCCAAGCCCCTCGGGCTGACCGGCGTCGTTCGCGCGCGTCCGGTCGGTGCCGATCGCCATCGCCGACATCGTCGGCTGCCGTCGGCGGCATGCATGGCCGGCGAATTCGGCCATCGTCATGCCAGCCGCGTTGCAGCGCGCCAGGCGGACCACTGAAGGGCACCGTCGGCCGGTGTACGCTTCGCGTTCTTCCGACCATCCGTCGTACCGAATACACAGACGTGGAGGGCGAACGACCGATGCCACGCGACGTCCGAGGAGCGCTCCTGCAGGCGAGCTGGACCGGCGACAAGGAGTCGATGATCCAGAAGCACGAGAAGGCCGCCCACGAGGCGGCCAAGCAGGGCGCGCAGATCATGCTCTTCCAGGAGCTCTTCTACGGCCCCTACTTCTGCCAGGTCCAGGATCCCCAGTACTACAGCTACACGGAGCTGATCCCGGACGGCCCGACGACCAAGCGGATGCAGGACCTCGCCAAGCAGACGGGGATGGTCCTCGTCGTCCCGATGTACGAGGAGGACGGCAAGGCGTCGGGCATCTACTACAACACCGCCGCGGTCATCGACGCCGACGGGACGTACCTCGGCAAGTACCGCAAGACGCACATCCCGCACGTGAAGGGCTTCTACGAGAAGTTCTACTTCCGGCCGGGCAACACGGGCTACCCGGTCTTCGAGACCGCCGTCGGCAAGGTCGGCGTCTACATCTGCTACGACCGCCACTTCCCGGAAGGGGCCCGGGCCCTCGGCCTGAACGGCGCGGAGATCGTGATGATCCCGTCGGCCACGTCGCGCGGGCTGTCGGAATACCTGTGGCGGATCGAGCAGGTCAGCCACGCCGTCGCCAACGGCTATTTCGTCGGCACGATCAACCGCGTCGGGATCGAGAAGGACTACGGCGACGACGACTTCTACGGCCAGAGCTACTTCTGCGACCCGCGCGGCCAGTTCATCGGCGACCTCGGATCGGCCCACGACGAGGAGCTGATCATCCGCGACATGGATCTCGACAAGATCCAGGAGGTTCGCCAGACCTGGCAGTTCTACCGGGATCGGCGGCCGGACGCGTACGGCGACCTCGTAGCGCCTTAGGGGGTGACCAGGCGAATGGCGCTGCGGAGCCAGGCCAGCCTCGAGATGGCGGCGGCGAAGGAGGCCGTCGTTCGGCGGATGGTCGATGCGCTCCAGCGGGCTGACTCTGCGGTGATCGGCGAGCTGCTCAGCGACGACGTCGTCTATTACTTCCCCGGTCGGAGCGCGATCGCGGGAACGTACCGCGGCCGGGCGGAGGTGCTGGGTCTGTTCGGGGCGTTCAGTCGGCTGCTGGGCGGGCGGCCGCCAAGCCTCGACAGTCACGACGTGGTCGCCTCGGAGGCCCACGTGGTCGAGCTGGCGACCCATGCCGCGGCTCGCAATGGCACGCCGTACGAGTGGCAGGCGATTCGGATCTATCACATCGACGACGACCGGATCTCCGAGATCTGGCTGATGATCGGCGACATCTACGCATTCGACGCCTGGCTCGAAGGCGACTGAACCTTTCGCACCTTCGGCGGGTATAGACATACTGGCGCGGTTCGACCGTTCGGAGGAGGACGGTCGAGCCGCTGTTCTCGTTCTTGTCACGCCGAACGGCACGCTCGAGGGCACGCTCGCTACCTGATGGTAAAGCGTCGGCGAGCCGGTGCAGCGACCGCACGCCTGTGGGCTTTAGATCTAGCCGTCAGGAACCTGTATCGCTCGGAGACATCGAAGGTCCTGTCTGGCTGCTGCCGCTCGGTCTGGGCGCGCGGAGCAGGTTGTTCCGGAAGGCGTAGACAAGGAATACGGCACCGAACTGCAGCAGGATCCAGGCGGAGCCGACCGTCAGCATCTGGTCGTCACTGACGTCGAACAGCCGGAACGCGTGGGCCGCAACGTGCAGGATCACCCCGGCCCAGATCGTTCGGCCCGCCCGTTCATAGAGGAACGCGAACGGGAAGGCCGCCGAGATCGCGAGCAGGGTCGCGAGGAGTGCCACGATGAACGGGTTGGACGCGAAGAGGAACAGGTGGACGGCACCGAAGATCGCCATGGAGATGAGCCCTGCACGAAGGAACGAGTGCCCGGCCTGTCGCAGGTGACCGAAGACGAAGCCTCGGAAGAGCGCCTCCTCCGCTAGGCCGTTGAGAGCGATGGCGCCGAGGAGCACCCAAAGCCAGTCTGCCTTCAGGCTCAGCGGCGTGCCTGTCGCGGCCGAGTACAACGGGAAGAATGCGAGCATGGCTACACCGATGATCGTGGCGGCGGCGAGCGCGCCGGGTCGAGGACGCCCGAAGCCGAGCGCAAGGAGTCCCCGGCGTACATCCCGCCCGAAGGCGAGCCGTTCGATCACTGCCGCCACCCCGAACATCGCAGTGGCGACGATCAAGGCGCTCGAGGTCTGGTCGAACCGCGGGATCAGCAGGGTGAGCCCGCCCTGCAGGACGACGAACATCACTGCGGCCCCGGCGAGGATACGACCGAGGTGCATGCGGGCCGGTGATCCGGAAATGACCGGCGCGCTCATGACCGGCTCGCCGGCTGGACGACCGCCGGCTCTCCCGTGCTCGAGCGGCGGAACCCGCCGAATGCGACCACGGCCAGAGCGATGACGGCCGCGACGACGGCGCGGAGAGCCCACGAGAGATCGGCGTCCACGCCCGCCATGAGCGGCACGACGCCGTTGAGGCCCGCATGGACGAGCGCTGCGAGAAGAACACTACCGCCGGTCCCGACGTACACCCAGGTGAGCACGACTGAGTACGCGAACAGGCTGAGCACCGATGGCCACAGCTCGGCGCCCTCATTCACGCCGCCGGGAAGGAGCAGAACGAGGTGCATGACCGTCCACGGGACGGCCAGGACAAGGCTGGCAGCGAGCGGCGACATGACCGTCATCAGCCTCGGTAGGGCGTAGCCCCGCCAGCCCAGCTCTTCGGCGAAGGCCGGGATCAGGACTACCAGCAGGACGACCAACGCGATGGGACCGAACGTAGCGAACAGTCCGTCGATCGGTTCGCCTAGAACGACGGCCGTGACCACGACCGCCAGAGCCCAGCCCACCGGCAGGAGCAGGACGAGGTACCAGCGCCGATCCGCGGGCCGGAGCGTCAATGACCGGCGGAGCCCGTCGAGCTCCCCGCCGCCTGCCCGCCAAGCGAGACTCACGGCGATCAGGGCCGGGCCGAGCGCCAAAGCGAACGGCACCAGTCCGGGCGCCGAGGCGGAGACCAGCGCCGCCACGCCGGCCAGGGTCAGGCATAGACTCACAAACCAGACGGCGCCATTGGACGCGGCGGGTCTCGTGATCTTCGAACTGGATTCCGCGGCAGACGCCTGCGGCTGAGGCTGAGCCTTCATCAGATGGGTCCTCCTTGTGACGGCCATGTTTCAAGACTGGACCCCACAGCCGCGTGAATCATCGGGGACAGCCCTTATCGCTGTAGGCACGGGTCGTGTACCCTCGCGGCTTCACGAGGGGAGCCACGATGCAGTTTGGTTTCACGCTGAAGCCCGAGAACACGATCGAGCGCACCGTGGCGCTCACCCGGCAGGCCGAGGACGCCGGTTTCGAGTACGGCTGGATCTTCGATTCGCACGTTCTGTGGCGCGAGCCGTACATCCTGCTGACACTCATGGCCCAAGCCACCGAGCGGATGCGCTTCGGGACATGCGTGACGAACCCGGCGACTCGGGAGCCGTCGGTGACCGCGTCCGCCCTGGCCGTACTCGACGAGCTCAGCGGCGGCCGGATGGATCTGGGGATCGGACGCGGCAATTCCGCGCGCCGGGTCCTCGGCAAGGCGCCGACGACGATGGCGACCCTCGAGGAGGCGATCGTCGCGATCAAGGACCTCGTTGAGGGGCGGACCGTCCGGTACGAGGGCGCCGAACTGAACCTGCCGTGGACCGGCAACTGGACGCTCCCGGTTTGGGTCGCAGGCTACGGCCCGATGGCCCTGGCGATGACGGGCCGGATCGCCGACGGCGTCATCCTCCAGCTCGCTGACCCTGACCTGATCCGCTGGTTCGTCGGCCAGGTCCGCGCAGCAGAGGCCGCCGCGGGGCGACCCGCCGGCTCTGTGAAGGTCCAAGCGGCTGCCCCGGCCCATGTCGGCGACTTGGCGCTGTGCAGGGAGCGGACGCGCTGGTTTCCCGCCCTCGTCTCCAACCACGTCGTCGACCTCGTCAACAAATACCCGCGGGAGCAACTCCCTGAGTCCCTGACCGGGTACGTCCGGGACCGGACCGGCTACGACTACCTCCACCACGCCGAGGTCGGATCGTCCAACGCCGGTTTCGTCGGCGACGAGGTGACCGACAGGTTCTGCGTCCTGGGCTCGGTCGAGGACCACATCGCGAAGCTCCACGAGCTCGCCGACGCGGGCGTCGACCAGTTCAACATCTACCTGATGAACGGCGACGAGGAGGCGATTCTCGAGGTGTACGGGCGCGAGATCATTCCCGCGATGCGCGAGGTAGCGGCAGGCCGGGCCGGCTGAGCGCGCGCGTTCGGTGTCTCGCGGCACCGGAAAACGCGGCCGGAACGACGATCCAGTGCCCTGTAGGGCGGTTCGGTTTGGCGGGCCTGACTCTCGTGCTAGTCGACAACAGGACCCTTGGCGGGCGGACACTCGCACCTGAGAGCACTGCTCTGGGATATCGCCGGGGTGTCACACGCCATGGAACCTGCGTTCGACCGACGTCGCCACAAGAAAACGGGCGTCAGCCTGGGGATTCTGGTCGTCGCGGCCAGCCTGCTGATCGCGATCTGGGGTGTCGTGCCAGTCCAGGCCGCTGGTGGCAGCGTGAACCTGGACCAATGGGCGAGCACCGACAAGGCCTGGCAGAACGGCAACCTGAACGGCAACAACTCGCGCTACCCGGAAGGCGGCATCGTCCCGTTCCGGCTCGCCGTCGAGGGTCTCAAGGCCGGCCAGCATTCGATCAACATCAACTACGACTTCACGGCAGGCGGCCACAAGGCCTACGACTTCCTCGCGACGTGGGACGTCACGAACGCCAAGGGCAAGATCTGCGGCGGGGCCGGCGGCGGGATCTCATCGATGTGCCCGAAGCTGCCGGCGGCGTCGAGCGGCGCGTTCCCGTCGGACGGGTACAGGGCGGACGGACTGACCGTCCGGGGAGCGGAGATCTATTCCGCGGCGCCGCGCCGCTTGACGATCTGGGGCGGATCGATCATCTCGATCAGCGGACCGACTCACTCCGGGTCCCCGAACGGCAACAGCTCCGCCAACTTCCTGGTGCGCTTCCGCTCGACCGGCTCGGCTGTGCTCCTCGCGTGGGGTGGCCATCTCGCCCAGTCGGCCTACTGGAACCGATCCGCCGGCGGTGCATCCGATGGTGCTGGACAGGTATCGGGCGCCCCGTGGCACATGCGCACCCTCCAGCTCGATGGTGCCGGCAACAAGAATCAGGATCGAAGCATCCAGCCCAGCGCGATCGTCGGCGAGCTTCCGCCGTTCGCCCTCGCCCCGCCGACACCCACTCCGCGTCCGCCTGCCCCTCCCGCCGTGCCGGTCGTCACGCCGCGACCGCCAAGCCCTCCCGGCCCAGGCGGTCCGGGTCCGGGGCCGGGTAACCCGGGCGACCCGAACGTTCCGAACGTTCCTGGTGGTGCGGAAGTTACCGTTCCGCCGACTTCGACCGAACCTGCCGCCACTGGTCGGCCAACCGCGTTCGCGGCAGCCCTCGTGGTGATGGTCGTCGCGGCCGCCGCGGCAGGACTTGCGGCCGGAACGATCGGCGACCGGCGTCGGAGGCGATTGCGCCGGCGAGCCTAAGGCTCCCGACGGGCAAGCGCCCCGGCGACCCGGCGAGAGTCCGGGGTCCGGTCCCATCGTCGGGACCCATTCGCTACTGGACAACGTGACCCCCCTCCGGAGGACACTGGTGCGTAGACGCATCGCTACCGGAGGAGCCGCGTGTCAAGCCCGCATCTGCCCTTTCGCCACGGCCACGATCCGTTCTGGGATATGGACGGGACCGCCGTCCGGCGGCGCCGCAGGCTGAAGATGGTCCTCGACGTCCTCATCCTCGGAGTTGCGATCGCTGCTCTGGCCGTCGTGTTCGGCACGCGACCGGTCGTCGGCTTCTAGCCCGGCAACTTCCACCCCGCCGCCCCGCCCTCGCAACGTCCTCAATTCGTTATCCTCCGAGTCCTCAGGTTCGGATGGATCGCGTGGAGGAACGATGCGAACGCTGATCACCAACGGCACGATCGTCACCGCAGAGGGCTCCACGCCGGCGGACGTGTTGATCGACGCCGAAACGATCGTGGCGATCGGCGCGAATCTGGCCGCGAACGGAACGACCGTCGACGAGACGATCGATGCATCCGGCAAGTACGTCATGCCGGGCGCGATCGACGTCCACACCCACATGGAACTGCCGTTCGGTGGGACGTCCGCCAAGGACACCTTCGAGACGGGCACCCGGGCGGCGGCGTTCGGCGGGACTACGACGATCGTCGATTTCGCGGTCCAGTCACGCGGCGCATCGCTCCGCGAAGGCCTCGACGCCTGGCACGCGAAGGCAGAGGGCAACGCGGTCGCCGACTACGGCTTCCACATGATCATGAGCGACGTCAACGACGCGACGCTCAAGGAGATGGACCAGCTCGTCGCGGAGGGCGTCCCGGACTTCAAGCTGTTCACCGCATATCCAGGTGTGTTCTACAGCGATGACGGAGCGATCTTCCGGGCGATGCAGCGGACGGCCACGAACGGCGGCCTGATCATGATGCACGCCGAAAACGGGATGGCGATCGACGTCGTGGCGGAGGACGAGGTCGCGGCCGGCCACACCGATCCCTACTACCACGGCGTGGCGCGCTACCCGATCTTCGAGGGTGAGGCGACGAACCGCGTGATCCGGCTCGCCGAGGCGGCCCACGTCCCCGTGTACATCGTCCATCTCTCGGCCCGTGACGCCCTCAACGAGGTGCGGTCGGCCCGGGATCGGGGCACAATGGCCTTCGCTGAGACGTGTCCCCAGTACCTCTTCCTGAGCCTCGACGACATGGGCAACGGCTTCGAGGGCGCCAAGTTCGTGTGCTCGCCCCCGCTCCGGCCGAAGGATCACTGGGACGAGCTGTGGACGGGCTTGGTCAAGGACGACCTGCAGGTCGTGTCGACGGACCATTGCCCGTTCGACTTCGAGGGGCAGAAGGACCTCGGCAAGGGCGACTTCCGGAAGGTCCCGAATGGCCTGCCCGGGGTTGAGGATCGTGTCGACCTGCTCCACGATGGCGGCGTCGTCGGCGGACGCATCAGCCGAGAACGGTGGGTCGAGATCATCGCCACCGCGCCGGCGAAGCTGTTCGGACTGTATCCGCGGAAGGGCGCCGTCGCGGTCGGGTCAGATGCCGACCTTGTCGTTTACGACCCGGCCGCGACGCGGACGATCAGCGCCAAGACGCATCACATGAACGTCGACTACTCGTGCTACGAGGGCCGCACGGTCCAGGGCAGGTCGGACGTGGTCCTGTCGCGTGGTTCGGTGATCGTCCGCGATGGCGAGTTCACCGGGCGAAAGGGCCACGGCAAGTTCCTGAAGCGGGCGACAGCCGACTTCGCACGGATGGCCTGAGGGCCGCCCGGCGGGCCGAGCGGCGTCGTGAGTCAGACGCGGACTGCTCGTCCGCCCCGGAGTCCTCGGACGACGAAGAGGACGATGCACGCACCGATCACCGAGATGACGATGCTGCCGATATTGAGACCCGTGACGTCGCCGACGCCCATGAGCGACGCGAGATAACCGCCGACGACCGCGCCGACGATCCCGAGGACGATCGAGCCGAGCAGCCCGACGCCGCCACCCATCAGGAAGTTCGCGATGACCCCGGCAATCAGGCCGAGGAGAATCCAGCTGAGGAGACCCATGACAGTACGCCTCACGCTACAGTCGGGTCCGATCACACGCGGAGCCGATCATGCAGTGTCGCCTGCCTGACGCCACCAATGCCCATGTCATCAGGGTCATCCGCGAATCAATTGCATCGCGATCGTGCGAACCGACCCAGGGGCGCCTGAACGCTAGGGAGCCGGCCGGAGGGCGATCAGCTGGCCGATGCTGAGGCCGGCGAGCGAGGCGGTGGCGACCCGGGTGCCGGTCGGGCCGACCGCCGCCTGGAGGGCGTCGCTGCCCTCGATGACGGTGAGCCGGGTGGGATCGGTCCCGATCTGCTCGCCCCGCTCGGTCATCCCCGAGCGGCGGCGTGATCGTGGCGTTCGTCGTCATGCTGAAGAAGGCGACGAGGCGGGTGCTGGCGACGGTCGTCGTCACGCCCGGCGCGGTCAGGCTCGTGCCCGACGGGTTGGCCTGGCCGCCGTGGATGTCGATCGGGGTCGTGGCGTGGACGCCGCTGTAGGCGTGGATGCCGCCGGCGGCGAGGCGCGGCCCGGAGAACGTCCAGGTCCAGGTCGCGGGCTCGGACCCGGTCGCGCTCTTCCAGTACGTCGCCTGGCGGAGGTTGCTGGCGTTGACGTCATCCCGGACGAGGGTCCAGCCGGCCGGCGGGGTGATCGTCGAGGTGCCCCGGATGGTGACCGCGGCGAGGAGCAGGTCGCCGGCCACGAGCGAGGCCGGCCGGGCGAGGGTCAGCGACGTGGTGATCGCGTTGTTCGAGCCGTACGCGGCCGAGCGGAACGTGATCCCGGCGGGCGGGGTCACGTCGGTGACCGTCCAGCTGAACGTGTCGGTCGCGTCGTCGGGCAGGCCCGGCGTGTCGCGGACGGTGACGCTGACGGCGTACGGCCCGGGCGCCGCGCTGAAGGCGATCGTGCCGCTGATCAGGCCGCTCGAGGTGTTGATCGTGAGGCCCGGCGGGAGGTTCGTCGCGCCGTACACGAGGGTGTCGCCGTCGGGATCGGTCGCCGCCGCCGACAGGCTGATCACGGCGCCCTCGGCATCGGTCCGGTTGGGCAGGTCCTGGTTGAACGTCGGCGGGCCGTTGGGCGGTGGCTCGGTGACCGTCCAGCTGAACGTGTCGGTCGCGTCGTCGGGCAGGCCCGGCGTGTCGCGGACGGTGACGCTGACGGCGTACGGCCCGGGCGCGGCCGTCGAGCCGATCGTG
Organism: uncultured Chloroflexia bacterium; assembly: GCA_963788685.1. Taxonomy (GTDB): domain Bacteria; phylum Chloroflexota; class Limnocylindria; order Limnocylindrales; family CSP1-4; genus CF-46. The sequence continues at coordinate 159,856 of CAWBHP010000002.1, forward strand.
CCGCTGATCAGGCCGCTCGAGGTGTTGATCGTGAGGCCCGGCGGGAGGTTCGTCGCGCCGTACACGAGGGTGTCGCCGTCGGGATCGGTCGCCGCCGCCGACAGGCTGATCACGGCGCCCTCGGCATCGGTCCGGTTGGGCAGGTCCTGGTTGAACGTCGGCGGGCCGTTGGGCGGTGGACCGCCGGCGGCCGGCCGGAGGGCGATCAGCTGGCCGATGCTGAGGCCGGCGAGCGAGGCGGTGGCGACCCGGGTGCCGGTCGGGCCGGCCGCCGCCTGGAGGGCGTCGCTGCCCTCGATGACGGTGAGCCGGGTGGGATCGGTCCCGATCTGCTCGCCCCGCTCGGTCATGCCCGGCGGCGGCGTGATCGTGGCGTTCGTCGTCATGCTGAAGAAGGCGACGAGGCGGGTGCTGGCGACGGTCGTCGTCACGCCCGGCGCGGTCAGGCTCGTGCCCGACGGGTTGGCCTGGCCGCCGTGGATGTCGATCGGGGTCGTGGCGTGGACGCCGCTGTAGGCGTGGATGCCGCCGGCGGCGAGGCGCGGCCCGGAGAACGTCCAGGTCCAGGTCGCGGGCTCGCTCCCGGTCGCGCTCTTCCAGTACGTCGCCTGGCGGAGGTTGCTGGCGTTGACGTCATCCCGGACGAGGGTCCAGCCGGCCGGCGGGGTGATCGTCGAGGTGCCCCGGATGGTGACCGCGGCGAGGAGCAGGTCGCCGGCCACGAGCGAGCGCCGGCCGGGCGAGGGTCAGCGACGTGGTGATCGCGTTGTTCGAGCCGTACGCGGCCGAGCGGAACGTGATCCCGGCGGGCGGGGTCACGTCGGTGACCGTCCAGCTGAACGTGTCGGTCGCGTCGTTCGGCAGGCCCGGCGTGTCGCGGACGGTGACGCTGACGGCGTACGGCCCGGGCGCCGCGCTGAAGGCGATCGTGCCGCTGATCAGGCCGCTCGAGGTGTTGATCGTGAGGCCCGGCGGGAGGTTCGTCGCGCCGTACACGAGGGTGTCGCCGTCGGGATCGGTCGCCGCCGCCGACAGGCTGATCACGGCGCCCTCGGCATCGGTCCGGTTGGGCAGGTCCTGGTTGAACGTCGGCGGGCCGTTGGGCGGTGGCTCGGTGACCGTCCAGCTGAACGTGTCCGTCGCGTCGTCGGGCAGGCCCGGCGTGTCGCGGACGGTGACGCTGACGGCGTACGGCCCGGGCGCGGCCGTCGAGCCGATCGTGCCGCTGATCAGGCCGCTCGAGGTGTTGATCGTGAGGCCCGGCGGGAGGTTCGTCGCGCCGTACACGAGGGTGTCGCCGTCGGGATCGGTCGCCGCCGCCGACAGGCTGATCACGGCGCCCTCGGCATCGGTCCGGTTGGGCAGGTCCTGGTTGAACGTCGGCGGGCCGTTGGGCGGTGGCTCGGTGACCGTCCAGCTGAACGTGTCCGTCGCGTCGTCGGGCAGGCCCGGCGTGTCGCGGACGGTGACGCTGACGGCGTACGGCCCGGGCGCGGCCGTCGAGCCGATCGTGCCGCTGATCAGGCCGCTCGAGGTGTTGATCGTGAGGCCCGGCGGGAGGTTCGTCGCGCCGTACACGAGGGTGTCGCCGTCGGGATCGGTCGCCGCCGCCGACAGGCTGATCACGGCGCCCTCGGCATCGGTCCGGTTGGGCAGGTCCTGGTTGAACGTCGGCGGGCCGTTGGGCGGTGGACCGCCGGCGGCCGGCCGGAGGGCGATCAGCTGGCCGATGCTGAGGCCGGCGAGCGAGGCGGTGGCGACCCGGGTGCCGGTCGGGCCGGCGGCCGCCTGGAGGGCGTCGCTGCCCTCGATGACGGTCAGCCGGGTGGGATCGGTCCCGATCTGCTCGCCCCGCTCGGTCATGCCCGGCGGCGGCGTGATCGTGGCGTTCGTCGTCATGCTGTAGAAGGCGACGAGGCGGGTGCTGGCGACGGTCGTCGTCACGCCCGGCGCGGTCAGGCTCGTGCCCGACGGGTTGGCCTGGCCGCCGTGGATGTCGATCGGGGTCGTGGCGTGGACGCCGCTGTAGGCGTGGATGCCGCCGGCGGCGAGGCGCGGCCCGGAGAACGTCCAGGTCCAGGTCGCGGGCTCGCTCCCGGTCGCGCTCTTCCAGTACGTCGCCTGGCGGAGGTTGCTGGCGTTGACGTCGTCCCGGACGAGGGTCCAGCCGGCCGGCGGGGTGATCGTCGAGGTGCCCCGGATGGTGACCGCGGCGAGGAGCAGGTCGCCGGCCACGAGCGAGCGCCGGCCGGGCGAGGGTCAGCGACGTGGTGATCGCGTTGTTCGAGCCGTAGGCGGCCGAGCGGAACGTGATCCCGGCGGGCGGGGTCACGTCGGTGACCGTCCAGTTGAACGTGTCGGTCGCGTCGTTCGGCAGGCCCGGCGTGTCGCGGACGGTGACGCTGACGGCGTACGGCCCGGGCGCCGCGCTGAAGGCGATCGTGCCGCTGATCAGGCCGCTCGAGGTGTTGATCGTGAGGCCCGGCGGGAGGTTCGTCGCGCCGTACACGAGGGTGTCGCCGTCGGGATCGGTCGCCGCCGCCGACAGGCTGATCACGGCGCCCTCGGCATCGGTCCGGTTGGGCAGGTCCTGGTTGAACGTCGGCGGGCCGTTGACGGCGGTCGTGAAGGACGACGTCGGGCCGATCGTCGTGAGCGGGCCGTCGGAGACGGTTGCGTACCACTCGTACGCGGTTCCTTGCGCGCGCCCCGGCCAGGACACCGATGCCGTGCTACCGGAGGGGGTCGTCGTCGCCCCGATCAGGGTGAACGCACCGGAGCCGCCCATCTGATGGTCGAGGACGAACTGGCTGGTCGCGTCGTTCTCGAACGTGCCGAGCTTCGGCGAGTACGTGAACGCGTAGACCTTGTTCTCCGATGGCTTAAACGTGTAGTAGCGGAGCCAGCCGTCGCCGCCGTTGGAGCGGCTCTGGTAGTCGGTGAGGATCTGGTGAACTGGTTGGCCGCAGGAGTTGGTGGTCGTCGCTCGGCCCTCGCCCGGGTAGTGGCCGTTGACGACGAACCGGACGTTGCAGTTCGGCGAGATGAGTTCCGTCCAGACCTGTGCCGCTGATCTGCCGTTCGCGCGACCCGTGATCGTCCCCGTCGGACGGTTGTTCGAGGTGTTCAGGAAGGCGTGCGTGCTGAGAATCACCGTCCGACTCGGGTAGCGATCGATGATCTCGTTCGCCCAGGTCGACGGCGTACGACGGCCAGTCGATCTCGAGGTGGATCAGGAGGAAGTCGATGCCGCCGGCGCTGAAGAGCTCGTAGTTGTCCTTGTTTAGGCGCTGGGTCTGGCCGGTCTCTTCGCCCAGCCAGCCGCCGTACCACGGGTTGCCCGGCAGGTTGTAGCGAGACGGCGGGAAGTAGCTCGTCGTAGAAGTTGAACGTCTCGCCGGCCCCCATGTCGTGGTTACCGGGAGCCAGGTTGTTCGGGATCCCTGCCGTATCCAGGACATCCATTGATGCGTCGGCGCGCTGCCACTCGACCTCGAGCGTGTCGAAGTTCTCAGTGATGTCGCCAAGGTGGCTGACCATCACGATGTTGAGGTCATCAGTGTTGTCGACGATCCACTGCGTCTGCTGGGTGAAGGTCGGCGCTCGCCCTGCGTTGTCCGTGTAGTGCTGCGTGTCCGGGATGACGACGATCGTGAAGTCCTCGCCCGGCGCCGTCGGCGCCGCCCGGCCGAAGAAGCTCGTGGTCAGCGGGTCGCCATCGGGGTCGGAGACGTTGACGCTGACGGTCGGCGACGTCGAGACACCGGTGGCGCCGTCGGCCGGCGATGGTGACGTCGGCTGAGCCGGCGGTCGGTTGGCATCGGACACGAACGGCGTGCCGGCGACCCACGCTGGATCTCCCGAGGTGGCGCCATCGGAGCCGCCCGGGACGCGAGTTGATGACCGTCGTGCCGCTGCCCTCGTTCATCGCCCAGCGCGCCACGAGGCCGGACTGTGGCTCGAGCTCGTTGCCCATCGCCGCCTGGATCAACGCCTGGCTACGGGCGACGTTCCAGATCCTGACCTCGTCGAGCACGCCGTTGAAGCGGCCGTCAGCGACCCCGTCGTATTCATGGCGGTCGCCAGGGCGGCGTGCTGGGTACTGGCGTCCTCGGGGGTGGCCGATTTCGACCTCGCTGGCGTCGAGCCCGCCGTTGACGTAGAGCCGCCAGCTGGTGCCGTCGTATGTCGCGGCGACGTGGTACCAGCGGCCGACGTCGATCGGTGACGAGCCCATGATCGGGTGGGCGATGCCGCCCGCATCGTCCTCGAAGTCGGCCACCAGCACGCCGGTCGCCTCATCGATACCGAGGAACCAGTTCACGTTGTTGGCGGGCTCGTCGTCCTGCGATCGGCCCTTCGTGATGAGCGGCACCGCGTCCGCCAGACCGCCGGAACCGGTCGATGTTCCCGTCCCGATGCCGTCGCGGCGGACCCAGCCCTCGATCGTGAACGTGGTCAGGCCGAGGGCCGGCGCTGGTCCGAACGTGACGTGGTCGTCGATGCCGTCGAAGTCGAGCGCGTGGGGCGTCGGCTCGAATGGCGTCGCCACGGCCTCTGCTGAGGCGGCCGACTCGAGGTCGGTCAGGTCAACTGCCGTGACGACGTAGTGGTACGTCCCGCCGTTGGCGGCCGTCGGATCCGTGTAGGACGCGGTCGTGAGGAGCGTCGAGCCATTGAGCGGCGTGTCGGTGGTGGGATTGGGAGTCGTCAGGCCGCGATAGATGTTGTATCCGGCCAGGTCGGCCTCAGCATTGGGGTTCCAGGTCAGGCTGACAGTGTCGTCGCCGGGGGCGGCCGCCAGCCCGGTCGGTGCAGCCGGGGCGGCGTCGCTGCTCGGCGTCGCGGTGGCCTCGTTCGAGGCCGTGGACGGGTTGCCAGAGCTGTCCACGGCGACGACCACGTAGTAGTAGGGCGTGCCGTTGACCGCCGTGTCGTCGGCGAAGGCCGGCGACGTCAGGAGTGTGGCCCCGTTGAGCGGGGTGCCCGTCGTCGGGACGCCAGGAGCGGTCGCTCGGTAGACGCGGTAGCCCGCGAGATCGGGCTCGCCGTTTGCCGCCCAGGCAAGGTTGACGGTGGCGTCGCCGGGCGTCGCGACCAGGCCGGTGGGCGGGGCTGGGGGCGTGGTGTCGAAGACAATGTTGAACGGCGCGTTTTCGACCCGACTGGCGCCGCTGCCGACGATCGTGCCGTTGGCGGCGGCGGGTGCGGTAATCGAATCGGCGACTGCGGTCCCGAACGACTCGCTCATGCCCCAGCGGGCGACGAGGCCAGACCCGGTCGTCAGCTCGAGGTTGATTGTCGCCCGGATCTGGGCGAGGCTGCGAGCGCCGTTCCAGACGCGGGCCTCGTCGAGGATGCCGTGGAATCGGGCGCTGTTGCCGGGCGTTCCACTTGAGTTGAGCATCGCGCCCAAAGCCGCATGCTGGCTCGTGTCGGAGCGCGGCGCCGGGGTGGCCTGTGTCGCCTCGAGCTGGCCGTCGAGGTAGATGCGCCAGGTCGTGCCGTCGTACGTCGCGGCGGCGTGGTGCCACGTGTCCATCGTGATGGCTGTCGTCCCGCGGACCGGATGGTTCTGGCCGAGGGGTCCCGGGCCGCCCGGGCCTTCCTCGGAATCGATGGCCAGTACGTCCGTGGCGTCGTCGATTCCCAGCAACCAGTTGGCGTCGATGTCCGATCCCTCGCCCTGCGGTCCGCCGTGGGTGACGAGGGGAATGAAGGAAGGGATGCCGGCGGTGCCCGTTGTATTGGCGACGCCATCATCGGTCCGGTTGAACCAGGTCTCGATCGTGAACTGGGCCAGGTCGAGCTTGGCGGGGTCGCCGAAGGTGACGTAGGCGCCCCCTGTGCCGAGCTGGAGACCGTTCGCGCCAGGCCCGGGCGGGGCGCCGTGCACGGTCCCGGTGCCCGAGTCCGTGAACGTGCTGCCGGCGATCGGCAGGAAGACCCAGTCGTAGTCCGTTGACCGGAGGGTGAACTTCATGATGCCGAACGTGTTGTCGTCCAGCGCCTGGCTCGTTGGCAGCGGCGTTCCCGCCCCGTGGTGCGCCTCGCCGCCCGTCCCGATCGTGAAATGCCGAATCCCGAACGCCGGGTCGTGCGTGCCTGACGGGATCGAGAGGCTGGAACCGCTCGTAGATATGGTCGTGACCGACCAGCGCGATGTCGACGCCCAGCGGCGTAGAGGGCATCGACCAGGGGCTGGACGTCGGTGAGGTTGGTGATGCCCGAGCTGAACCGCGGCTTGTGCCAGATCGCGATGACGTTCTTGCCGGCGTTGGCTGGGGCGGCCAGATCTGCCTTCAGCCAGACCTCCTGCGCCGACCCGACCCCGCAGCCGCCGGGAACCTTGTCGCACTCGGAGTCGAGGTTGACGACGTGCCAGTTCGTGTCGAGGTCGTAGCTGTAGTAGCTCTGGCCGTTGGCATCGGTCGCGTTGGCGCCGAAGTAGCCCTTGTACCCGGCGAGATTGGCGGTGTTCCAGTCGTGGTTGCCGGGTACGGGCCGGGTCCGGGACTTGAACGGTCCCCAGACCGGCTCGTAGCAGTTCGTGAACTCGGTCGCCGTGCCATTCGGGTAGACGTTGTCGCCAGTCGTGAAGATCGTCCCATCGATGCCGGCCACGATCTCGGCCGTGCGCCTGTCGTCGTCGGTGCCGGCGTCGTTCGCGCAAGTCGCGATGTCTCCGGTACCGACGAACGGCGTCCCGGCGCCCGCGGCAGTGTGGAAGCTCCATGTCGGGCCGGTCGTGGTGGTCGTGCCGTCATTGACGGTGGCGAACCACTCGTACGTCTGCCCGCCACCGAGTCCGGGCCACGCGATCGTCGCGTGATCGCCCGAAGTCACGCCGGAGTCGGTGCCGATCGAGGCGAAGGTGCCGCTCGCGAGCGGACGGCCAAAGAACTGGACGCTGAGCGGGTCGGCGTTCGGATCGGAGGCCACGACGTCGAGGGTCGGCGGCGTCACGATGCCGGTCGCGCCGTTGGCGGGCGCCGAGAGGACCGGGGCATTGGGCGGAAGGCTAGGTGGTGGTGGCGGGTCGAATTGGTATGTCCAACTCGGCGGGGCCGCCGCCGGCTGTAGCGTGCCGGTGATGTTGTTGCCCGAGCTGTCGGCGGCGGTCGTGCCGCTGCCGGCGTTGAGGTGCCAGAGCCCGATCAGGCCGGCCTGGGCGGCGATCTCGATGTCCTTGCTGGCCTGGATGTCGGCCTGGCTGCGGGCGGTGTTCCAGATCCGGACCTCGTCGACGACGCCCGAGAAGAAGCCGCCCGGCGTCTGCGTCGCGCTCGTGTTGAGGGAGGTGCCGACGGCGGTGATGACGTTCGTCGCGGCGTTGGCCGGCTGACCGACGACGACGGAGCCATCGGCGTTGCCGTCGAGATAGAGCCGCCAGGTCGTGCCGTCGTAGGTGGCGGCGGCGTGGTGCCAGGCGGTGTCGGCGGCTGAGACGACGCCCGTCCCGGTGATCGGATGGTTGGCGCTGGGCGCCAGTCCAGTCGCCGCCTCCTCGAAATCGGCCACCAGGTTGCCGGCGGCATTGATACCGAAGAAGTAGTTGACGTCGGCAGTCTGCCGACTCCGCTTCGGCCCGCCCCTTCGTGATGAGCGGGATAGGCCACGACCCCGCCCGTCCCGGTGCTCTGGGTGGCCCCGCCCGCCGCCCGCTTGAACCACAGCTCGAGGGTGAACGTCGCCGTCCGGAGGTTGGCGGCCGTACCGAGCGCGGCGTACTGCGAGGTCCCGTTGAGCTGGACGGCAGCAGTGGTCTCGGTGAAGCCCGTTCCCCAACTCGGCGGGGCCGCCGCCGGCTGTAGCGTGCCGGTGATGTTGTTGCCCGAGCTGTCGGCGGCGGTCGTGCCGCTGCCGGCGTTGAGGTGCCAGAGCCCGATCAGGCCGGCCTGGGCGGCGATCTCGATGTCCTTGCTGGCCTGGATGTCGGCCTGGCTGCGGGCGGTGTTCCAGATCCGGACCTCGTCGACGACGCCCGAGAAGAAGCCGCCCGGCGTCTGCGTCGCGCTCGTGTTGAGGGAGGTGCCCACGGCGGTGATGACGTTCGTCGCGGCGTTGGCCGGCTGACCGACGACGACGGAGCCATCGGCGTTGCCGTCGAGATAGAGCCGCCAGGTCGTGCCGTCGTAGGTGGCGGCTGCGTGGTGCCAGGCGGTGTCGGCGGCTGAGACGACGCCCGTCCCGGTGATCGGATGGTTGGCGCTGGGCGCCAGTCCAGTCGCCGCCTCCTCGAAATCGGCCACCAGGTTGCCGGCGGCATTGATACCGAAGAAGTAGTTGACGTCGGCAGCTGCCGACTCCGCTTCGGCCCGCCCCTTCGTGATGAGGGGATAGGCCACGACCCCGCCCGTCCCGGTGCTCTGGGTGGCCCCGCCCGCCGCCCTCTTGAACCACAGCTCGAGGGTGAACGTCGCCGTCCGGAGGTTGGCGGCCGTACCGAGCGCGGCGTACTGCGAGGTCCCGTTGAGCTGGACGGCAGCGTTGCCGGCTGCCAGGACGGGACGTACCCCCGTTCCGAACCCGAGCAGCGACGCCACCAGCAGGGCGACCTGAACTGGGGCGAGGAAGCGGACAATTCGTTGTCGGCTGCGAAGACCCCGCAAGACGGGCTCCTCCCCCCACACAGGCGTCGGCCTAGCGGATCTGAGGTTCGGAGAGGTCAGGCGGACCCGGGGAGTGCGAGGACGCTGTAACGGAGGCGCGCGCTGGGCCCATGGCCCCCACCGAACAGGTCGCAAAAGTACCAGTACCGACTAGACCTTGCAAGACCGAACTTGACCGCACCAGACCGTTCCACGGCCCTCCGATACAGGGACGGTCCGTCATCGGCGGGTGCGCATCGCCTACCTGGTCCGGGTGAACCCTGGTCAGCGGCCGGCTACTGCTCGTAGCCCTCGACGACGTCGATTGGTCGAGGGGTCGCCCCGGACGGGTCCTGCCCGGCGTCCCGTCGGCCCTGCCGCTGGTGGAGCAGGTCGTAGGTCTGGTCGAGCTGGACCTTGATCTCGTCGAGCCGTCGACGTTCGTCGGCGTCGATGCCGCTCCCGTCGGCCGCCCGGCCGTAGAGCTCCTCTTCCTCGCGTGAGAGGGCGTTGATCCGCTCGAACAGATCCGAATCGTCGACCATCGCGACCTCCCTACCGGCTTATCGCGTCCGCGGAAAGCCGAGATCGACTTTCGAGGTGCCCGGGTCAGGCCAGCGGGATGTGACGACCTTGGCCCGGGTGTAGAACTGGATTCCTTCCGGCCCGTACATGTGGACGTCGCCGAAGAGCGAGTTCTTCCAGCCGCCGAAGCTGTAGTACGCCACCGGAACCGGGATCGGCACGTTGATCCCGACCATCCCGGCCTCGACCTCGAACTGGAACTGGCGTGCGGCGCCGCCGTCGCGGGTGAAGATCGCCGTGCCGTTGCCGTACGGGTTGTCGTTCACGAGCTTGACGGCATCGGTGTAGGTCGGGACGCGGACGACCTCGAGGACCGGGCCGAAGATCTCGTTCTTGTACGAATCCATGTTCGGCGTGACGCGGTCGATCAGCGAGACGCCCAGGAAGAACCCGTCGCCGGCCGCCAGCGGGTGATCGCGCCCGTCGGCGACGACCTCGGCGCCCTGCTCCTTGCCCTTCTCGATGTACGAGGCGACCTTGTCGCGGTGCTCGCGGGTGACGAGCGGGCCCATCTCGGAGGACGAGTCTGACCCGGGGCCGACCTTGATCTTCGGCAGCCGGCTCTTGATCGCCTCGACGAGCGGATCGGCCGAACCGCCGACGGCCACGACGACGCTGATCGCCATGCAGCGCTCGCCGGCGCTGCCGTATGCCGCCGAAACCGCGGCGTCCGCTGCCATCTCGATGTCGGCATCGGGCAGGACGACCATGTGGTTCTTGGCGCCGCCGAGGGCCTGGACCCGCTTGCCGTTCTTCGTGCCGGTCTCGTAGATGTACCGGGCGATCGGGGTCGATCCGACGAAGGAGACGGCCCGGATCGTCGGGTGCTCGAGGATCGCGTCGACCGCGACCTTGTCGCCGTGCACGACGTTGAAGACCCCGTCCGGAAGACCCGCCTCTTTCAGGAGCTCGGCGATGAAGACCGAGGCCGACGGATCCTTCTCCGAGGGCTTGAGCACGAACGTGTTGCCGCAGGCAATCGCGTTGCCGAACATCCACATCGGGACCATGGCCGGGAAGTTGAACGGCGTGATCCCCGCCACGACGCCGAGCGGCTGGCGGATCTGGTAGACGTCGACCCCGCTGGAGACCTGCTCGCTGAAGCCGCCCTTCAGGAGGTGCGGGATGCCCGTCGCAAACTCGAGGTTCTCGAGGCCGCGGGCGACCTCGCCGAGGGCGTCCGACGGGACCTTGCCGTGCTCCGCGGTCAGGAATCCGGCGATATCCGCCCGATGCTGGTCGACCAGGTTGCGGATCCGGAAGAGCACTTCGGTCCGCTTCGAGAGCGACGTCGCCCGCCACGCCGGGAACGCCGCCGAGGCTGCGTGGACGGCCGCGTCGACCTCTTCCTTCGATGCGAAGTCGACCTCGCGGGCATGGCGCCCGGTCGCCGGGTCATAGACCGGACCGCTCCGGCCGGACGTGCCGGCGACGGCTCGACCGCCGATCCAGTGGTGGACACGCTCCGTCGCCGCCGCCGCTTCAGAACGAGTCGCCCCCGGCTCTGCCACCTGCGTCATCGCTGACCTCGTCTCTCGTCCTGCTCGGAAACCCTGCGGGCCGCTCTCTGCGCCGAGGCAGGACCGACAGATTACCCCGTTGCCGTCTCCTGCGGCGCCGGGCGTTCCCTGAGCACGAGCAGGACGACCCCGGCAACGCACCCGACAAAAATGGCGAGATCGATGACCTGTTCCACGCGGAACGGCCCCGCGACGACCGGGTCGCGCCACGTCGAGGCGACGATGGCCCGGAAGAGCGCCCAGAGGCCGACCGCTACGAGGAACGCCCGACCATCCGGGCGGCGCAGGCCCGGCACGGCGAGCACGCCCATCACGAGGACGAGTACGAGGAGCGTCGCGAGCCCCTCGAGCGCCTGGGCAGGCACTGACGGAACCTCGGGCGCGAGCGAGCCCCAAGGCCCGGGTCCCACGTACGCCGTCGCCCACGGCGCGTCGGACGGAACCCCCTGCCCACGGCCGCCGAGCACCGTTGCGAGCTTGCCAACGCCGATCGCGACGAGGACCGGCAGGGCTGCGATGTGGAACCAGCGTCCGACGCTCCCATCGAGGAGCGCGGCGACGATGCCGCCGGTTAGCGCCCCGCCGACGACCGCCAGCCCGAGTTCGAGGCTGCCCACGCCCGGATCCAGAATTGCCACCGGCCGGGCCGCGAAGAACGCGGGGTAGAGCAGGACGTAGCCGAGTCGCCCCCCGATCACCGCTCCCGGGACGATCCCGAGAACGACGAACAGCAGATCGTCGGTCCGGAGCTCCATCGTCCGGGCGCCGATGCCGGCCAGGATGAGGGCGACGAAGATCGCCGCGGCAATGCCAAGCGTCTCCCAGCGGACGACGCCGTCGCCCAGATGAAGGAACGGATCGAAGTCGAAGGCGATCACTGCGGTCATCGACAACTCAGCCATAGAACTGGCTCACGCCCACCGAGGCCGGAGGCGGAGCTCCGTCGACGCCATCCGCCCGAGGTCTCAAAGTCGAACGCGATGACGGCGGTCGGCACGGTCGCCAGTGTAGCGATCGGTTACGAGCGGATGCGCGCCGCGGGCAAAACGTTCGATCCCTGCCTGTCAATTGGCCGACATCGAGCGTGTCGGACGTGCGCTCGCCAGTGCTCGTGACGCGCGGCGATGATTCGGCCAACGGGCGCCCTTCTCTGGGGACTGGGCGACCGGGGCATGCCTGGGGGCGTGCCGGGGGGAAAGCCTGGGGGTGATCGAGGCCCTGGGGGGACCTCGATCGACCGCCGACGCGGACGTCCGGTCCATTGGGGGGACGGGCCGGTCGTCCGGTCGGCTCTGAGGGACGATATGGACAAAGCCGTTTCCGCCACCGCGCCGAAACTGACGGTCCACCTCCTCGGCCGGTTCGAGGTCGAGGCTTGCGGCGGCCGTGTCCGACTCGCTGGCCGCCACGCTCAGGCGCTCTTCGCGCTCCTCGCCCTTCGTCCGCGACCGCGTCTCCGCGACGCGATCGCCGCGGATCTGTGGCCGGACTTCGACGGACCCTCCGCATCGTCGCTGCGCCAGGCGCTCTGGCTCGTCCGGACCGGGCTCGCCTCCGCCGGCGTGGACCCGGAGCTGCTGCTGGAAGTCGGCCAGGACACGCTGGGCCTGCGCCGCGAAGTGCGGCTCGACCTCGACGTGATGGCATTCGAAACGCTCGTCGCGGACGGTCCCGAGGGCGCCGGCCGTGCGCTCGCCCTCTACCGCGGCGACCTCGCTGAAGGCCTGGGCCACGAGTGCTTCGCGGCCGATCGGGAACGGGTTTCCGATCTGTACGAGGACGCGCTCGCGTCCGTCGCGGACGCCCGGCTGGCCGCCGGCGACGTCAAGGGCGCCCGCCAGGCCGCCACTCTCCTCCTCGCCCGGGATCCGCTCCGGGAGGAGGCCCACAGCGTCCTCATCGCCGCCTACGGGATGGTCGGTTCGCGCTCCCAGGTCGTGCGCCAGTACCGCCGGTTGTGCGACATCCTCCGGGCTGAGCTCGCCGTCCAGCCCCTCCCCGAGACCGACGAGACGTACCGCGCGGCCATCGCCCGGACGATCGAACGTTCCGCCGATCGCGCCGGCCGGAAGTACGACCGACCGGCCATCGCCCGGATCCTCGCCCCGACCGCCTGATCGCAGCGACATCGCCGACCAAATGAAGAGGCCCCCGGCGGTGCCGGGGGCCTCCGTTACGTGGCTGAGCTGACCGCCTACGGGGTGACGGTCTCGACGATGACGTCGCCGCTGCCGACGAGGACGTTCGCGTCGGTCCGGACCTGGACGTTGCCCAGGAGGACGCGACCGGCGGCCGGTACCGCGTTGGCGGTCACCGATGCCGGGGACAGTCCACGACGAGCCGGACGGCCGCAGGGCGTTCGCGTCGGTCACGCTGACCGACCCGAACGCGGGGTTCACGAACACGTCGACGTAGTTGTACGTCGTCGATCCCGCCGGAACCGCGAAGCCATCGACGAGCACCAGCCAGTTGCCGGCGGCCGGGTTGGCGATGGTCACCGATTCCTCCGAGTCGCCGTCGGCGCTCTGGCCGGCGAGGACGCAGGTCCCGGCTCGTGCAGTTGAACACGAACAGGTCGAGGTCGGCGGCCGGATCGGATGGGCTGCCGATCGTCGCCCGGAAGCGACGTCGAGCCCGCCGTGACGACGACCGGGTACTGCTGCTGCTCAAGGTTGGCGATCGTCGGAGCGCCGCGCCGAGGCGCTGCCCAGCGTCGTCCCGACGGCCCGTCCGGTGAACGCGCCGAAGAGGTTGGTCATCGTGTACGAGCGGGCCACGGGCACGCCGATCGTCGCGTTCGGGATGATGTCCGGGTTCGGACTGACGCGTCGCCCCGAGGATCGACGCCGTCAGCGTGAACGGCGTGAACTCCGCGTCGGACGTCCGCCGCGCTTCGACGGTGACCTCCCAGACGCCGGCCTGCGGGTTGGTCTGCGTTCGGCTGAGTCGGGCTGCCGCCGGGGCAGCACCGCCAGGCACGACCGGCGGCGAGTAGCAGACAGTGCTCGAGTTGTCGTCGATGTTCACGCCGAACGGGTGGAACCGGAGGAAGCGGGCCTGGCCGGTCCCCGGCGTCGCGCTGGGACCCGAGAAGTCGACCTTGAAGGCGGGAGTGCCCGCCGGCACCCGGAAGAAGTAGTGGAACGCCTGGTTGCGCGCCACGGAGCCGGTGATGGTCGTGCTGGAAGTTGCCGCCTGCGGTGAACACGTGCGGAGCGATCACCGTGTTCAGCGTCTGGTACTCGATGCCCGGGATTGACGGGTCGTCGAGGTTCAGGATCGCCGATTGGACGCCGACGCGTCGGATTGACCGTGACGGTCAGCGTTACCGGGCTGTTCAACGGCAGTGCGATCGACGTCGCGCCGATCGAGAACGTGCCGTCGTTGCCGACCCACGACAGGTTGTAGGTCTTGGTCCCGCCGCCGCCCGACGTGCGCCGGAACGTGTACGTCCGGGTGTAGGCTCGTCGCCGGCGTTCACGCCCTCGCGGTCGTGGATGCCGACGCCGACGTTCGGCGTGGCAAGGAACGCTCGAGAGCGCGGTGTTGACCGGCGACCGACGAATGATGTCGACGGTCTTGACTGTTCGTCGCCAGGAGCGCCCAGGCGGCCCCGACGTCGATGAGGCCGTTGCCCTGCTCGAATGCGCCGTAGCCGGCGATGAACCGGGCCGACGAGTTGAGCGCCTGGCGCAGCTGCGCCGGCTGGTGCTGGACGCCGGCCTGTTCGGCCGCGCTCACGAGGAGCGCCCCGACGCCGGCGGCCTGCGGCGACGCCATCGACGTGCCGTTGAGCATCGAGTAGCCGGGCGGCAGCGTGTAGACGCCGGCCACCGGGCCGCCCGGCTGCCACAGCGGGGTCGAGCGAGATCGCCGCGCCCGGGGCGATGGCGTTCGGCTTGAAGCCGCCGTCCTCGCGCGGGCCGCGCGAGCTGAAGGGATGCATGGTTGTCGGTGCCGGGGGCCGGCGCCGTCGAGCCGTAGTTCGACTCCCAGGTCGCGTCGGTGATGTAGCGCGCCGACGCTCATGACCTTCGTCGCGACGGACGGGTCGCCGACGGTGTTCTCGCCGGGTCCGCTGTTGCCGGCCGAGATGAACATCTGGACCTTGTACTGCTCGATGAGCCGGTCGTAGAGGACCGCTCGCGTGTTGTTGCCGTCGTTGAGGGACGGCAGGCCGCCGATCGACATGTTGATCACGTCGACATTGGCGGTCTTCGCTGCATAGATCATGCCCTCGACGAGGGCGTGCGCGGTGCAGCCCGTGATGAACAGGCAGACGCGAACGGACACCAGCTGGGCGCCCGGCGCAGCGCCGCTCATCGCGCCGCCGAACAGGCCGTTCGCCGCGATGATGCCGGCGACGTGCGAGCCGTGCTGGCCCGACACGATGCCGATGTTGACGACCTTGTTCTTGCCGTCGATCTGGACGACGAACGGCATGCGCTCGGCGACCGGGGTCGCCGGGTTGTCCGTGCCGAAGTAGCCGACGTCGCGATTGACCTTGTAGTTGGTCATCGCGGCCTCGTCGGCGAAGCTGAGGTCCTGGTCGGCGTCGACCCAGACCTGCGAGCCGCCGTCCCACAGGACGCCGAAGGTTCCGCTCGAACCCGCCGGGTTGCCGTCGCGGTTGACGTCGCTGCCGACCTCGCCGCCGAGCCGCGGGTCGCGCTCGTTGAAGAGGCCGAACCGGAACGAGCCGCCCGATGGGGCCGTATAGGTGACGGTGTTCGGCGCGGTGCCAACCGTGAAGGTCGGGCCCGTCACCTGTGAGGTCACGGGAACCCACGTCGGGTCGTTGTCGGTGAACGGATCCGTGTAGGTGACCCAGTCGATGATCTTCGGCGTGCCGACCGTGGTCGTCGCGAGCGCCGGGTGGTCGAGCGTGATCCCCGAGTCGAGGATGCCGACCGTCACACCGCGGCCGTCCCACGTGGGGTGGGCCGCCAGTGAACGCCGCGGCGCCGGTGTCGCGGATCGGCATGTAGGGGTTGTTGCGCGGGGTGGCGGCGCTCGGCGGCGGTTGCGGCGTCGGCCCGACCTGCCCGTCGGTCCCGTCGTCTGGCCGCGGGTCCGGCAGCGGGATGACCGCGTCGACCTCGAGCGCCTGGACGCCCTTGAGCGCCGCGGCGGCCTCCACCTTGTCGGCCGGGACCGTCGCCCGGATGTAGTCGATATCGTCCTCGCGATACTGGACCTTGCCACCGAGACCGGCGAGGCCCGTGACCACAGTCCTGTTGGCACCTGCCTGGGCGGCGATCAACACGGTGACCGTCTTTGCGCCCGAGGCAGCAGCCTTGGCGATCTGTGCGTGATCCTCTTTCGAGAGCTTGGTCCCCTTCGGATCCGCCGCGGCCAGTGAGCCGGGCAGGACCGCTGAGATGAGGAGAGCCGCCGTAACCAGTACGGCGAGACGTCGAACCATGAGCCTCCCTTCAGGCAATGCCTGATCCTCCTGATGCCCCGTCCGGAGCTGTCGCGGGCGTGCGGACACGATGAAATCGGCCATGCGGCGAGACAGATTCTCTCTGGGGCAGACCACTGGGGGGCGCCGGCCACTCCCACGGCCGACGGCGTTGGTGCGCCGACCATTCCCCTGGCCGGCGAAGCGTGGGCCCGACGATACGACTGCTGCTGTACCCGGGTCAATTAACGTTATGCATTTGCAAGGTGAGGACCGTGATCGGGCTCCTTGCCGCGGCGGGCTTTGTGGTGCGACTGAGCACCAGTCACGCTCGCTCGCGGGCACGAAACGACCCCCGGCGGTGGCGCCGGGGGTCGTCCGTCCCTGCGGGGAGGTAAGCCCTACTGGCGATGGATCTTGATCGGGACCGACAGCGCGTTCGGTGCAGTCGGCGGTCCGAGCTGGAGCTCCCCGAAGTAGTCCTGGCCCGCCACCATTGCCTTGGAGAAGGCGACGTGGATCGTGACCGGAGTCCCGGCTGGGACGGCTCCGGCCGGGATGCCGGTGACCGTCAGGTCGGTCCCCTGGACCGCGTCGATCGTGAGCGGGAACGTGGGCGTGCCGGCGACCGCGAAGCCCTGCACCCAGGCCTGGTAGTTGCCGTCCTGGGGTGCGATGAGCGTCACGGATTCGTTGCCGTCGGCGCCGGCCGACGAGGCGATGATCTCCGACGCGCTGAATGCTCCGTCGTTGTTCGCGTCGAACACGATGAACAGGTCGAGGTCGTCGGTCAGGGCGGTCGTGACGGTCACCCGCGCGGCGTGCGCGAGCGTGAACGGCTTCTTCACGCTGGCCGATGCGGGATTGCCGGGATCGTCCTGGTGGGCCGTCTCGATGGTCGTGACCGGCTGGCTCAGGCCGAACGCTTCGGCGACGAGGCCGTCAAGATCGATGCCGGCCTCGAACGTCACGTCGAAGCTGCCCGTGTCCAGGGGGCTGCTGATCGAGACGGTCGCCGGGTTGACGGTCGCACTCCCGACGGTCGTCTCGAATGGAACGTTGAACTTGCTGCCGTTCCAGCCGACCTGGTGGAGCGCCACCGCGTGGAGGCCCTCCTGGGCGGTGCCGGTGACGATGTCCGCGGCCCCGCCGGACGGCGGTATCGAAGGCCCAGATGCCCCCGCCAACGTTGGTGTTCGGGCTGCCGCCGACGGTGTCGAGGATGTACGGCGCCCCGAAGGCCCCGTCAGCCGCCAGCTGATAGTGGTTCTCGCCGCGGCCCATGATCAGGGTGTCGAGATCGGTGTATGGGGCGTCGTCGTCCCAGGTGGTCTCGATCAGGAAGAGGCTGCCGGCTGTCGGCTCCTCCGGGACGTCGAAGTAGAAGAAGCGCCAGTCGCCCGATTCGGCGCGCCAGTTCCAGTCGGTCGCGCCGAAGACCGAGCCGTTGTTGTAGGGCAGGTTCGACTGGGCGGCGGCGACGTCCGCCCCGCCGAAGGTCATGCTGCCCGTGAAGTTCCCGTCGCTGTCCTGGGGCGCGTCGACCGCGACCGTGAGCGAAACCGGGATGGCCGTGTCATGGCCGCCCTTGCTGGCCACGATGGCGCCTTCGTACATCCCGGCGGGTGTGCCGGCCGGGACCGCGAGCGTCGCGTCGAACGAGCCGCTGGCCGAGGCCGGCGTCGTGAGCCAGCCCCAGTCCTGGTTGTCGTAGAAGTCGACGGTGATCGAGAAGTGGGTGACGGGGATCGCCGCCGACTTCTCGGCGTGGCTGAAGCCGATGAACAGGCCGTCGGTCGAGCGCTCAGCCGGGTCGCCGACGTGGATCCGGAGACCGCTCGTCGCGGGCCCGTTGTACGAGAATCGGACGTACTCGTACTGGTCGATCTCGGTCGAATTCCACTTCACGTCGGGGTTGCCGTCGATATTGGAGCTCTTGTTGAAGTCCTTGTGATCGACCGCGCCGTCACGGTCCTTGTCGGTCCACAGGTTCCCGTCGCCGTTGATGTCGGTCCAGTCGTAGGCGAGCAGCCGCCAGCGCTGGTCGTAGGCGTAGTCACCGTTCGGATCGAACTCGCTATAGGGGAAGTTCGCGCTGATCGCGATCATGTCGGCACCCGGATGGGCGGCGACCATGTCGCTGATGTCGATCAGGTAGTCCGGCACGTTGAAGTTGTTGGCGCTCTCCTGCGAGATCGGGGCGGTCGTCAGCGACAGGGACTCGCTCGCCACCTTTGAGAGGAACCGATCGGAGAGCTGGTAGGTCCCGCTGCCGTCGAGGTCGAACGTCTGGCTGTCGCTCTCGCCCGCGGCTAGGACGCTCGGGAAGACGTCGAACTCGTCGCCGCGGTAGTCGCCGGGCCGCCACTCGCTCGGCGTGGCCACGGCTCCGACGGCCCCGGTCGCGAGGTGGACGGCGCCAAGGGCGTCGACCGACCCGGCTCCCTGGGTCCAGGAGTCATAGCCGAGATCCTTGGCAGAGGACTTGATGATGTCCCGGGCGTGGAGGGCGAAGCCGGCCGGGGTGGTGGCCCCGTTCGCCTGCCGCCAGGCTTGGTAGACAAGCGCGGCGGCGCCCGGCCGCGACCGGCGTCGAGCGGCTCGTGCCGCCCCACGTCGTCCAGGCGATGTTGCCGTTGAGAACGTCATTGAGCGTCGCGTCGCCGGCTCGAATAGGCGCCGTCGGCGACGACGTCGACCGCGTTCGCGCCGGTCGCGCCGGGGCCGCGGTCGGACCAGGCGATGATGTCGTTGTCGCGGATCTGGCTGTGGTTCTTGATCGAATCCCAGCCGGTTCCGCCGAACTGGGTGGAGGCGCCGACGCTCATGCCGGTCACCGGCGAAGGGGCGTTCGTCGTGCCGTAGCCCGGAGCGCCATTGCCGGTCGATCCGATCATCAGGGTCCGGACCCCGAAAGGTCGTATTCCAGAGATCGGCTTCCTGGCTGAGGGCGTCGAAGCCGTCGTTGTCGGCCGCCGAGTTGCCGTACGAGTTCGACGTGATGTCGATCGCCGAGTGGGCCGGCTGGGCCTGCGTCAGGAAGTAGGCGAACTGGGTCGAGAAGTCGAACGAGAAGTAGATGTCGCCCATCGGGGCGAGCTTGGCGTGCGGGGCGCCGCCGATGACCATCCCGGGCGGGGTCCCGCCGGGGACGTCGGCGAAGGTCGGGGCAAGGCCGTTGATCACGCCCTGGCCAACGACGTTCGACGCGGTCAGCGTGCCGTGGCCGCCGATCGCGGGATCGAAGTCACCCGTCCAGGCCAGGAGCGCACCAGGCGCGTCCTTGACGACGAGCCCGAACGAGGACGGGCCGCCCGGCAGCGCGGCACCGCTGGCACCGGTTCCGTTCGAGATGTAGTAGAGGAGGCCGCCTGAGACGTCCGTCACGCCGTCGCCGTTCATGTCGCGGTAGGACACCGGCGATTCGCGGGTGACCGGCTTCTCGTCGACGAAGGAATGGTCGTTGTCGAGGTCGACGTAGACCGTGTCGTAGACGCCCGCCGTGGTCGGGTCGACGACGATGAAGGCGGCGCGTTCGCCGAACAGGCCGAGGAGATGGTCGTCGGGGTGGCCACCGAGGCGGACCGTCCCCGACTTCGACCACGCCAGCCGGGAAGGCGTAGGTGCGGGTGACCGTGGCATCGGGCGCAGCGAAGTTGCGCGACGGGCCGATCCGGACGTCGTAGTCGACCCTGGCGATGCCCTTTTTCTTGTCCTGGACGGACTGCGTGAACGTGTTCTTCGCCTCGGTCTTGGTGTACCAGGTGAGGCCGAGGTCGACGTTGCCGGGCTGGACGAGGAGGACGAGCGTCCCGAACGGGTCGAACGCGTTCGGCCAGCCGGTCGTCGCCCGCGTCTGCCAGGTCCCGATCAGGTCCGGGTGCCCGAAGTCGGTGCCGCCGTCGAGGACGGACACGACCGATCCCGCGCCGGTGTAGCCGGCCTGCCAGGCCTCGGCGAAGCGGTGCGTCTTGGCGTCGAGGAGGGCGAGCTCCTCGAGCTCCTCGAAATTCGAGGCCTTGAGCGGCGGGGCGTCCGAATAGGGGACCTCGCGGCCGCGGAGCTGCTTGAAGGCACCCTTGAGGGCGGCGTTGGTGACGTTCCGGGTGACGTCGGGGTCCGGGCTGCCGAGGGGGCTGCCGGTCTTCTTCAACTCGACCGGGCTGACGGCGACGACGCCCTTGAGGCTGGCGAGCTTCGTCAGCTGCTGGACCTTCGTCCGACCGACGACGATCGATGCCTTGCCGTTCGGCGCGGTTGCGACGCGGCTGTTGGTCAGGAGCTTTTTCGCGGCGGCGGGATTGCCGACGACGGTCGCGAAGACGAACACGTTCGGGTTCTTCCCGGCGTTGACCTGGGCCAGGAGCCGCGGATGGATCTTTTCCTTGGCCTTGTCGCGGTTCGTGTGGATCTCGGGCTTACCGCGGGCCGGCGGCTTGGCCGCCATGGTCGCGGCCGGAGCGACAGTCGTCATCACGAGGGCGGCCAGCGCGAGTAGCGCGGCGAACCGCTTCAGGAACCTGCCGTTCATCGATCCTCCATGTGTCAGGCGATCCCTGACCCTCCGTCATATCGCGATCAGTGGAAGCAGGCAGCGGTCACGGCACCCCTGGGGATCGTGCCCTGCACCCTGCGGCGCCGCCTCTCCCGATGCGCAGCGCTCGCTGGGGCGACGGTACTACCGGGCGACGATGACGGTCAACGCGGGGCCGCACTGCGACGAACATCCCGGTGACGGGGCGCACCATGCCAGCGCCAGGCTCCCGCGCCACACCCATGAATCAGAAGACCCCGGCCGATGGCCGGGGTCTCCCAGTGCGTGCCTGGAGCTGGTTACGGCACCATGGCCCAGTAGGCGACCTGGTACTCGTAGTCGCCACCACCGGCGTTGAACGTCAACCAACCCTGGACGATCGTCTTGGCGACATTCGCGTTCACGCTGATCGTCAGGTTAGCCGTGCCGTTGGCGGGAACGGTGATCGACGTCGGCGTCGATAGCCGACTGTCGCCGGAGACGGTGGTCCCACCGTTATAGACGGCACCCAACTCGCCGGCGGCGGGATTCCATCGGAGCTCGCCGACCGCGTAGGTCTGCGCGGTGCCGGTCAGGTTGCGCAGCTGGATGGTCAGCGGCGTCGGATTGGTCCGGCTGCCGCTGATCTTGCCGAAGCTGGCCGAGGTCGGCCAGAACGTCGTGCCGGCATTGGCGGCCTCGGTCAGGTCCTCGCGGCCGCCGCCCTGTGCCTGCGGCCCGACGCCCGTCGAGGCGTCGAACGCATTCTTGACGACCGAGGTCCGCGGTGTTGGCGAGGGCCGACTTGACCTGTGCCGGCGTCCAGGACGGGTGGAGCGCCTTGAGGACCGCTGCCGAGCCGGCGACATGCGGCGAGGACATCGACGTGCCGGTGTAGAACGCCCAGTCGCCATCGTTGCCGCAGGCACCGTCGTGTCGCAGGCCTCGGAGCTGAGGACATTGACGCCAACGGACGTGAGATCGGGTTTGATCGCGAAGTCGACGAAGGTCGGTCCCTGGCTGCTGAGAAGCCGGCGAGGATGTCGCCGTTGTCGGTGATGAACTCGGCAAAGCCCGCGGCCACGGTGACCGTGGTCGCGCCGGAGGCCCGGAGGGCGGCGCCATCGTCCTTGCCGATCATGACCGCCGGGATGTCGTCGTCGAAGCCGACGGTCCGGGCCATCGCGGTCGGGTCGCCGGCGACGTTGTTGACGACGATGACGCCGGCCGCTCCGGCGGCCTTGGCGTTGGCGATCTTCTCGCTGAAGGCAGCAGACGCCGCGGTCGATGAGAGCGAGCTTGCCGGCGGCCGCGTCTGGGTGACGCGATGCGTGCAGCCGTTGCTCGCAGCGTCGAAGAGCCCGAACGTTCCGGCCGGCAGCGGATCGAAGTCGCCGACCGCACCTCGGGCGGTCCCGCCGCGTCGTAGGTGATCGGCTGGCCGACGAAGTGGACGTTGGTGCTGGCACCGACGGTGATGATGTCGCGGGCCCGGCCCGGCGAGCCGATCGTGAAGCCGCCGGGGCCCTCGTTTCCGGCCGAGGTGACCACGACGACGCCCGCGGCGACCGCGTTGTCGAGGCCCTTGGCGAGCAGGTCGTTGTTGCCGTGATATCCGCCGCCGAGCGACAGGTTCAGGACGTCCATGCCGTCGTTGACCGCCGACCTCGACCGCGTTGAGGATGTCCTCGCTGCGGGCATCCACGACCTCGCCGGGGAAGACGTTGTAGTTGCCGAGCCACGCGCCGGGCGCGACGCCGGACATGTCGTCGATCGACGACGCCCTGGACGACGGCGGTCTTGCCGGTCACGCCGGCCACCGTGCCCGCGACGTGGGTGCCGTGGCTGCCGACGTCGGCGATGGGCAGCGCGTCGTAGTCGGTCTGGTTGAGCTTGTTGTAGAAGACCTTGGCGACGATCACCTTGGGGCTGACGTTCTTGCACGTCGCCGCCGGCCGTGTTCGCTGCGTCGCACTTCGGGAAGCCGGCCGGGTAGCTGAAGCCGGTCAGGATCGAAGAACGGGTGGCGGTAGTCGACGCCGGAGTCGATGATCCCGACCTTGATGCCGCGTCCCGCGTTCGCGCGGCCGCCAGCCGATGCCCAGGCGCCCGCTGCGTTGATGAGCTTGTAGCTCTCGCTCATGTCGGGCTGGTAGAGGGTCGTTGTACTCGACCGACTGAGACGGCGGCGTGTTGGCGCAGCTTGCCGAGCGCCGGGCCGTTCAGCTTCACCGCGACGGCGTTGAGCGTCGACGTAAGTAGTGCGACGTGATCTTCGCGCTCGGGCACGTTGTTGCGAGCCACTTCGCGAAGGCGGAGTGCTCGGTCTTCAGATAGCCGACGTACTTCTTCGACGGCGGCGCTATTCGGGTTGAGCCTTGCCTTTGGGCGGGCTTGGTCTTCTCGTAGCCCTTGATGTGGCCGTCGTAGGTCGCGAGCGGCCTGCGCCTTGAGGACGACGATCGCCGACGTCTTGTCGAGGGCGGTCGTCGAGGCGGTCGCGTCCCGGCTTGCCGGTGGTCCTGCGGCGCCCACGGGCGCAGCGGCGATGAGCGCGGCGATCGCCGCGAACGCGATGGCGCTCCTGAATCGATGCACGATGAACGATCCTCCCGTGATCGGACGGCTTGGGCTCTCTCCCGGTGAGCCCGGACCGAGACTGTAGTACGAACGCCCCGAAACGGCGTTGCAACCGACCGTGGTCGAGCACGAATCCGGTGCCCCGGGTCACCGATCGCGCCGTGCCGCCCTCCGATGGGGCGTTTCCCGCTGAGAACGAACTGGCCAAATATTCGCCCCAGGAATGCTGGGCAAGGTAACGCCCGGTCAGCCCCTCCAGATGACGACGGACGTAGCCGTAGCGGCTAATTCTCCCGAAGCCCGCGAAAACGCTCGTTACGGTCAATCCAACTGGCCTAGTAGCCCCCGGCGCATAATGGCCAGAACGCGCGTCAGCCGAGCTTGTCGACGAGCTCCTGCACGGCCGCGGCGGATGCGTCGAACGCGGCCTGCTCGTCGGCGCTGAGCTTGATCTCGAAGATCCGCTCCATCCCGCCCGCACCGAGCACGACCGGCACGCCGACGAACACATCGTTGGCCCCGAACTCGCCCTTGAGCAGCACGGCGCACGGCAGGACCCGCTTCCGATCGAGGAGGATCGCCTCGACCATCTCGAAGGTCGAGGCCGCCGGGGCATAGAACGCAGAACCGGTCTTGAGCAGCGCGACGACCTCCGCGCCACCATTCGCCGTCCGCTCCTCGAGCGCCTTGACCCGGTCGGGCGGGAGCAGCTCGGTGATCGGCACGCCGGCGACCGTCGAGTAGCGGGAGAGCGGGACCATCGTGTCGCCGTGCCCGCCGAGCACGAACGCGTGGGTGTCCTCGACCGACACGCCGAGCTCCTGGGCGATGAACGTCCGAAACCGGGCCGAGTCGAGCACGCCGGCCATCCCCAGGACCCGCTCGCGCGGAAAGCCGGAGGCCGTCATCGCCACGTGGCACATCGCGTCGAGGGGATTCGTGACGATGATCAGGATGGCGTCGGGCGAATGCTTCGCCGCCTGTTCGACGACCGCCCGGACGATCCCCGCATTCTTCGCCAGGAGGTCGTCCCGGCTCATCCCGGGCTGGCGGGCGAGGCCGGATGTGACGACGACGATGTCCGAGCCCGCCGTATCGGCGTAGTCGTTCGTCCCGACGACTCGCGCGTCGTGGCCGACGACCGGCGCCGCCTCGGCCAGGTCGAGGCCCTTGCCCTGGGGCAGGCCCTCGACGATATCGACGAGGACGACGTCGGCTAGCCCCGCCTCGGCGATTCGCTGGGCAGTCGTGGCGCCGACGTTGCCGGCGCCGATGACGGTGACCTTGTTGCGGGGCATGCGGAGGGAGCTCCTTTCGGGTCGTTTCGGGTGCCGGTCATTCTACGGCTGGTCCTGCGGCGGGTCGCGGCGCCTGCGCGGAGACGACGTTTGTCGATGCCCGGGCGGCCATCCGTCCGTGGCGGACGCGCCCCGAGGCGCCGACCATGAGAGCGGTCAACTACTCGTTGGAGTCCCAGGACATGTACTCAGTCGCCGCACTCCTCTTCGTGGGCGTGCTCCTTGTCGCACTCGGCCTGTTCGTGGCCGGAAACATGGTCATCGTCGGGGTCGGCGTCGTCGCCCTCTTCGGGGCGGGCGCGTTCGAGACCCTCAGCGCCCGGCGCAGCTAGGACAAGGCCCGGCCCTCAACCCTCGCCGGGTTCGGCCAGCTCGAGATCCGGTCCGCCGTTCTCGATCACGGTCGGGCCCGCCTGGCGGACGGACGGCGGCACGCCATCGGCGTAGGCGGCGAAGTTCTCGGCGAACATCCGGGCGAGCTTGTGGGCCTGGGCGTCGTACGCGGCCTTGTCCTGCCACGTGGCGCGCGGGTCGAGGACCTCGGCGGGGACGTCCGGGCACGAAGTCGGGACCTCGACGTTGAAGATCGGGTCGGTCCGGGTCGGCACGCCGTCCAGCAGGCCGTTGAGGGCCGCCCGAACCATCCGCCGGGTGTGGTCGATGTTCATCCGCTCGCCCGTGCCGTACGGCCCGCCCGTCCAGCCGGTGTTGACGAGCCAGACCGGGACGTCCCACTTGGCGAGTCGCTCGATCAGCATGGCCGCGTACTCGCCCGGGTGGCGAGGCATGAACGGCGCCCCGAAGCAGGCCGAGAACGTCGCCTTCGGCTCCTGGATCCCGATCTCGGTTCCGGCGAGCTTCGCCGTGTAGCCGCTGATGAAGTGGTAGGCAGCCTGGTCGTGGGTCAGCCGGGCGATCGGCGGCAGGACCCCGAACGCATCGGCCGTCAGCAGGACCACGTTCCGCGGCTGGCCGGCGATCCCGGTCGGGTCGGCGTTGCCGATGAACTCGAGCGGGTAGGCGCCCCGGGTGTTCTCGGTGATCCGGTCGGAGTCCAGGTCGAGCTGGCGGGTGACCGGATCGAGCTCGACGTTCTCCAGGATCGTCCCGAACCGCTTCGTCGTCTGGAAGATGTCCGGCTCGTACATCGGGCTGAGGCGGATCGTCTTCGCGTAGCAGCCGCCCTCGAAGTTGAAGACGCCGTCGTCGCCCCAGCCGTGCTCGTCGTCGCCGATGAGGCTCCGTTCCGGATCGGCCGAGAGGGTCGTCTTGCCCGTGCCCGACAGGCCGAAGAAGACGACGGAGTCGCCCTCGGCACCGACGTTGACCGCCGAGTGCATCGGCAGCACGCCCTCGTCGGGCATCAGGTAGTTCATGACCGTGAAGGCCGACTTCTTGATCTCGCCGGCGTATTCGGTGCCGACGATGATGACCTCCATCCGGCCGAGGTGGACGAGAATCGCGGTCTCGCTCCGGGTGCCCTCGGTCGTCGGGTCGGCCTTGAACGACGGCACGTTGATGATCGTGAAGTTGGGTCGGAACGCGGCGAGATCCTCAGCCGCCGGCCGTCGGAAGAGGTTGCGGGCGAAGATGCTGGCCCAGGCGGTCTCGGTGTAGACCCGCAGCGAGCGCCGGTGATCCGGGTGGGCCCCGATGAAGCAATCCTGGGCGAAGAGATCCCGCTCCGCGACGTAGTCGACGAGCCGCGCCCGCAGCCGGCTGTAGTGCTCCTCGGTGATCGGCTGGTTGACCTCGCCCCACCAGATCTTGCCCTGTGACGAGGCCTCGCGGACCACGAACTTGTCCTTCGGTGAGCGGCCGGTGTGCTTGCCCGTCCGAACGACGAGCGGGCCATCAGCGGCGATGAGGCCCTCGGCGTCGCGGATCGCGACCTCGTAGAGGGCTGCGATGGACAGGTTCGTCTGGAGGGATCGACCGAGCGCTTCGGGCGCTCGAACGGGCGGCATTGCCGTTCGGGTGGACTGGGTCATGAACTCGGACTCCTGGGCGCGGGCGATCTCGGTAGATCGACCGGCCGCGCGTACCTTGGTGTCCGTGATGGACGCCCGAGGAGTCGGCTTCCGCAGTCGTATTGCCTAGAGGGTACTCCACCGCCGTCGTATCCGTCCCGCAACCTTGGCGGCCGAAGGTTGCACGTGCATGGCGTACTTTCGGCCCGCGCGCGACCGCCTGGCGTTGCCCGGCGGGAGCCCGGCGCCCCATGGCCGAGCGTCCCGCCGAACAGCGCGATTCAGGCGCCCGAGCCTGCCAGGTGAAGCTTCGCGAACAGCCGGCGAAGCGCCCAGCGCACCGGCTGAACCTCGTCTCGGTCGGAGTCGAGTCGGCGCGGCTGCGCGGCCCTGGCGAGCCGATCCCGATCGGCCTCGGCCCGAAGGTCGGAAACCCTGATTCCGCCGAGGTGGTAAGCGGTGAGCGGATGCATCGTGTCCTCCTGTTCGGCGTGCGTGGAAACGGATGCGCCGGCGGACCGAAGTCCGCCGGCGCGATTGATTCAGGCCCGGGCCGTGGCCAGGGTGATGCGGCCGACGAGCCGGCGGAGGGTCCAGCGCCGCCAGACCGATGCCTCCTGCTCCTGGTCGCTTCCCGTCGCGCGGGCCAGGTTGGCCAGCCGTTCGCGCGACGCCTCTTCGTGACGCTCCGCCATCCGGAGCTTGGCCACTTCGTAGGCCATCAATGGATGCATGGCGATTGCCCTCCTGTGGTGCCCCGACCTGGCTGGCCGAGCGCGCTCGTTCATGGGAGGGATCGTCGTCCAGGGCGCAGGGGTCGGGCATCGGACGATCTGGCCGACGTGCGGCGGCCCGGACCTTATTTGTGGCTTAGCGAGCGGCGCGGC
This sequence comes from uncultured Chloroflexia bacterium, assembly GCA_963788685.1. Taxonomy (GTDB): domain Bacteria; phylum Chloroflexota; class Limnocylindria; order Limnocylindrales; family CSP1-4; genus CF-46. The sequence continues at coordinate 187,204 of CAWBHP010000002.1, forward strand.
GCCTTACGACCGTGCGGTGGACGGGCGTTTGGTCCGGCTGGGGGACCAAGGGGCGAACGAGCGGGCCGACTCGCCGCCGAATCGGGGCGCCGCCCGCCGCTTGGTCCGGTCTGGCGGACCAAGGGGCGAACGAAGGGCCCGAATCGGGCCGTCGGGCGCCGCCCGCCGCTTGGTCCGGTCAGCGGACCATCGGCCGGACCAACGACGGGTCAGGCGGTGTCCAGGGCTCGCCGCAGGTCCGCGATCAGGTCGTCCGCGGCCTCGATCCCGACCGACAGGCGGATGAGCGCCTCATCGACCTCGAGGGGCGAGCCGGCGACCGAGAGGTGGGTCATCACGGCCGGCAGCTCGATCAGCGACTCCACGCCACCGAGCGATTCGGCGAGCGTGAACAGCCGGGTCGCCTCGCAGATGGCGATCGCGCGCTTGCCGGCCGAACCACCGCCGCGGGCTGCTGGGATGAACGAGACCATGCCCCCGCCGGATCGCATCTGGCGGGCGGCGATCCCCGCGCCGGGATGGGCATGCGCCCCCTCCGCGAGGCCCGGGTAGATGACCCGATCGACGTCATCCCGGCCGGCAAGGAACTGGGCCACGGCCAGCGCGTTGGCCGAATGGCGTTCGACCCGGAGGTGGAGCGTCCGCAGGCCGCGCAGGACGAGGAAGCAGTCGAGCGGCCCGGGCACGGCGCCCATCGCGTTCTGGAGGAAGCGCAGCCGCTCGGCGATCGCGTCGTCATTCGTGACCGCCACGCCGCAGGACCGTGTCCGAGTGGCCGGCGAGGTACTTCGTCGCCGAGTGGAAGACGATGTCCGCGCCGAGGCCCAGCGGGCGCTGGATGGCGGGCGAGGCGAACGTGTTGTCGACGACGATCAAGGGGCCGACGTCGCCCGCCTGGGCCGCCCGCTCGCGGACGGTCGCCGCGACCGCCGCGATGTCGATGAGCTTCAGGTACGGGTTGGTCGGCGACTCGAACCAGACGAGCCGCGTCCGCGCGGTCAGCTCCTCCCAGAGCGTATCGGGGCCGGCCGCGAGGTCCGCGTAGCGGGCGTCGACGCCGGACGGGCGGTGGACCCGCTCGAAGTAGCGGAACGTGCCGCCATACACGTCGTCGCCGACGACGATCTCGTCGCCGGGCGGCGCGAGCTGGGCGATGGCCGCCGTCGCGGCCGATCCGCTGGCGAAGGCGATCCCGTGGGCGCCGCCCTCGAGCGCCGCGACGGCCCGCTCGAGCCGTTCGCGGGTGGGGTTCTGCGAGCGAGCGTACTCGTAGCCGCCCCGCGGCCGCCCGACACCATCCTGGGCGTAGGTCGACGTCTGGTAGATCGGCGGCGAGACCGCGCCTGTCAGCTCGTCGGGCTCGGCGCCGGCGTGGACGGCGAGGGTGTCGAACTGCGGCTCCGGATCCTGCATCCGAGCATCATCGCTGATCCGCCGCGGCGTCTCCGGCAAATCAGCGTTCGACAGCAAATCTGCTACAGTCAGACCGCACGTTTCCACCACCGCGAGGACCCCGGATCATGGCCACGACTCCCTCCCCCACCGCCCCGGCTGCGACCGTCCCGGCACCCGGCTTGCGGGCCCGACTCGCGACGTGGCGGTACGTGCTCAACACGGCCAACCTGCCGGCCGGGATGACCCATCCGGACGCCGTCAGCAAGTGGCTCGTGATCACCCGGGCGGCCGTCTTCTCGATGACCGCGACGTCGGGGCTGATCGGCGGGCTCCTCGCGATCGGCGCGGCGCGGCTGACCGGCGAGGTCAGCGTCGACTGGGGACTGCTCGCTCCTGGCGATCGTCGGGCTGGTCGTCGCGCACGCCGCGAACAACATGATCAACGACTACTTCGACCTCGAGGGCGGCGTCGACACCGACGACTACGTCCGCGCCCTCTACGCTCCCCACCCGATCCTGTCGGGCTGGGTGACGAAGCGTCAGCTCGGCGGCGGCGATCCTGCTCGTCAACGCGATCGACCTCGGGATCATGCTGGTCCTGACCGCGGCGCGCGGGCCGCTCGTCATCGCGTTTGCGCTCGCCGGGCTCTTCATCTCGGTCTTCTACGTCGCGCCGCCGATCCGGCTCAAGCACATCGGCCTCGGCGAGCCCGGCGTGTTCCTCGTCTGGGGCCCGCTCATGGTCGTCGGCACGTTCTTCGTCGCGACGGGCGCGATCCCCGGCTGGGTCTGGGTCGCCTCGCTGCCCTACGCGATCCTCGTCACGACGGTCCTGTTCGGGAAGCACATCGACAAGATCGAGGCCGACACCCGGAAGGGCGTCCGGACGCTGCCGGTGATCCTCGGCGAGCGGCGGGCGCGGCTCGTCGCCCGCGGTCCTGATGATCGCGTTCTATCCGATCGTCCTCGGCGCGGTCGTCCTCGGCTGGATCGGGCCGTGGGTCGGGCTCGTCGTCCTCGGGATCCCCCGGCTCCTGACCGTGCTGCGCACCTTTTCGGAGCCGCGTCCGGAGTCGCCGCCCCACAGCTACGTCGGCTGGCCGCTCTGGTTCGTCGGCGCCGCGTTCATCCACACCCGGCGTGCCGGCGGCCTGCTCGTCCTCGGGCCTGATCCTCAACGCGCTTCTACCCGTCAGGCTGCCCTGGGTCTGAGGCGAGGTACTCCGGTGCACTCCGGTGGACGCCGGGGCAGATTGAGGTGCAGGCCGGGTCATCGATAAGAGGTCTGCCCGATGGCAGGCCACCGTTCCCCTGCGAGGCTGCGAAGCAACGGGCCGCCGATGCCCGACATGCTCGAGGGAACCAGCGATGCGCTTCCATCCAGTGATCTTCGAAGCCTTCGACGCCGCGCGCGACGGCGAGGCACGGCGAGACGCCGAACGCCGCGCGATGTATGCCCGCCCGGACGCCCTGCCACTCCCCGAGGAGTCGCCGCGGGTCTCCGCTGTTGCACGCCTCTCTGGCGAAGGCGCCGCGTCTCCGGCTCGGCTCGCTTCGGCGTTCCGCTCAGAAGACAGCCGACTCCGTCTGACTCGTCCGAACCGCCGCTCGCGTCGTCAGTCGCGGCGCGGCGGCAGGTGGGCGAGATACTCGAGGAGGTCGAGCTTCGTCACGACGCCTGCGGGCTTCTCGCCGCGAACGGCGACGAGCGCCGACGCGCCGCCCGACAGCAGCCCGAACGCGTCGTCCAGCGTCGCGGAAGCGTCCATGAGCGGCAGCGGGGCATCCATCACCTCGCCGACCGTCCGTTCGACGACCGACGGATCGCGGAACGCCCGGTCGAGGAGGCCCTTCTCGTTGATCGAGCCGACGATGCCGACGACGGCGTCGCCCTCGGCGTCCTCCGAGACCGGCATCTGGCTGATGCCGTACTCCTGGAGGGTCTCGATCGCCTGGCCGACGCTCTCGGTCGTCCGGGCGAGGACGAGCGCCGGGCGATCGGGTTCGTGTTGGCGACCGGCCAGGAGCTCCTCGATCCGGATGATCGCACCGGTCGTCGCCAGCAGGCCGTTCGCTCGCATCCACTCGTCGTTGTAGAGCTTCGACATGTAGTTCCGGCCGCCGTCCGGCAGGATCACGACCATCATCGCGTCGGCGGCCGCGGTGGGGTCCTCGGCCATGTGCCGGCGGGCCTCGTCGAGCGCCGCGATGACGGCCGTTCCCGTCGACTCCCCGGCGAGAATCCCCTCCTCGCGGGTCACTCGCCGGGCCATCGCAAAGGCATCGCGATCGGACACCCGGACCCATCGGTCGACGACGGCGGGATCGTACGTGCCCGGGAAGAAGTCCTCGCCGATTCCCTCCTGGAGGTAGGGCCGGGCCGTGTCGCCGCTGAGGACGCTGCCCTCTGGGTCGGCCCCGACGATCCGGATCGACGGCTTCATCTCCCGCAGGTAATGCGCCGTCCCGGAGATCGTTCCGCCGGTCCCGACGCTGGCGATGAGATGGGTGATCCGGCCCTCCGTCTGGTCCCAGATCTCGGGGCCAGTCGTCCGCTCGTGGGCAGTGGTGTTCTCGGGGTTCCAGTACTGGTCCGGCTTGAACGCGCCCGGAATGTCGCGAGCCAGCCGGGCGGCGACCGAGTAGTACGACTCGGGCGACTCCGGGGCCACGTTCGTCGGGCAGAGGACGACCTCCGCGCCGTAGGCCCGGAGGAGCGCCTGCTTCTCCGACGATTGCTTGTCGGCCATGACGAAGATGCAGCGGTAGCCCTTGAGCGCCGCAGCGATGGCGAGCCCGTGACCCGTGTTGCCGGACGTCGGCTCGATGATCGTGCCACCGGGCCTCAGCTTGCCGTCCCGCTCGGCGGCCTCGATCATCGGCAGGCCGATCCGGTCCTTGACGGAGCCGCCCGGATTGAGCATCTCGAGCTTCCCGAGGATCAGCGGCTGACGCTCAGCGGGTCCGAGGTCACGCGTGACGCGGGTGAGGCGCACGAGCGGAGTTCGACCGACGAGGTCGAGGATCGATTCGGCGTATGGCATCGCGGCCGAGTATAGGCGGGCACCTGGCCAGTCACCCGCCCCCGGACACAGAAATGCGGTGGGCGACCTCCGGTTGGAGGTCGCCCACCGCTGCTTCGCGGTCGTTAGCGCATCTCGCGCTCGGCTGCCCGGAACTCGGCCCAGAACTCTGCGCTCGGGACGCTCCCGGCGGCCCCGCCCGACGCGCGCTCGCCGGCGCGAACGTCGATCAGTGCCTTCTGGACCTGGGCGTCCGTGACGGGCGCCTGGTTGGCGCCGGAGGCCGCCGGGCCGGCGTTGAGGGCGACCAGCGCGGCACCAGCGAGGAGGATCCCTGCGACCAGCGCGGCGATGCCCGCGCGCGCGGACTGGACGGTTCCGCGGTGAAGAGTCGAGGCGTTCGTCGACATTCGTTGTCTCCTATCGAGCGGGCCGGCCGATCAGCCGGGGAAACGTCGGGGAGCAATCTCCACGATCCGTTTCCAGCCTCGACGGTAGGTTCGACGGGTCGCCCGTTCATCGGTGAGGTCCCTCATCGTGCGGGACCGCCTACGACCGGCGCGGCTCCTCGCGGGGTCCGACGAGCGCGGCCACCTCGGTCCGATTGCGCGCGCCGAGCTTGGCCAGCACGTTCGAGACGTGGCGCTCCACGGTCTTCCTGGACAGGAACAGTTCAGCCGCGATCTCGGGGTTGCTGTTGCCCGACGCGAGGAGCGTAGCCACCTCCTTCTCTCGATCCGTCAGCAGTCGCCAACGTGCCCGAATCTGTGCCTGCTGGCCCGCGACGCCACGTGCGCACCCCGAGCGTCCGCAGCTCCTGCTCGGCGATCAGTCGATGCGTGTGGGCGCCGATCGCCTGTGCTCTCGCCGCCACCTCACGGAAGGCTTCGGCGCCACGTCCGCGATCGATGCGGGCCAAGGCGTGGGCGACGTCAAGGCGGGCCCAGAGTGCGTCAACGACGCTGTCGATGCCTTCGGCGAGCTCAACGAACGCCTGAAGCGCCTCCGCGCCGGCGGCAGGTCCCGTTGTCGCCCCGGCAACAAGAGCGTCAACCCAGCGGCGATTGAAGGAGTCGTGTGGGTTCGGGTGCGGTCGTTCAATCTCCCATTGAGCCAGCGTAGATAGCGCCTCGTCCAGCCGGTTGATCCGGACGAGAGCCTCTGCGGACATGAGCTCGAGCTCAAGGCGGCAGCGGGGGCACCCCGCCTCCTCGGCAAAGGCGCGTCCTTCGGCAATCTGGGCAGATGACTTCGTCGCGGTGCACTTCTCCGCCGACACGGGCGAGAAGTACCGCCACCTCCTGGTGAAATGACAGGCGAGCGTGTGGATCGTGCTCGCCCGCCGCGGTCGCGATGAGGCCGTCCACGCCACCACGCCAGGAACCGGTCGTGAGGGCAATTGCGTGACCAGCCGTCCGAGAGCGTGAGCGCACGCGCGAGTAGTCGCCAACTCGCGCGACGAGCGCAGCGACTTCGCCCGCGACGGATGCGGCTTCGGGCAGGTCGCCAAGATCGTGTAGGGACAGGGCCAGCCAATGGCCGGCATCGATCGCGAGTGCCGGTAGGACCCGCTCTCGCGCGAGCGTCCATCCCCGCCGGAACGTGGCTTCGGCTTCGCGGAAGCGGAGCTCAGCCCGGGAGGTGATTGCGCTCAGCGTCAACGCTTCGACCTGCGCGGTTTCATCGAACCCTCGACCGGCCGCGGACAGCTCGTCGCTCAGCTCCCGCATGTCGCCGACTCGATCGCCCTGGAGCGCGGCCAGCCAGCCTGCCCGGATCGCCTCGATGTACGCGCGACGATCGTTCGGTTCGAGCAGCTCCATACCGCCCGCAGCGATCGCGAGGTCCCGGGCGAGGCGAAGCGCGCCGGCGGACACAGCCCACCCCTCGGTCGGATGTCGGTCGAGGAAGGTGATTACCCACGCTTCGAGGGCCTCGAGGCCGATTCGCATCCCGACGTCGTCACCGGCGTCCTTGCGAGCTCGGGCAATCCATGCGTGTGCATCGTCTCGACGCCCTAGGAGGAACGCCTCCTTGGCAGCAGCAAGGGCCGCCCTGGCTCGCGCCTTCCGGTCCAGCGCTCCGGCTGCAAGGGCTGCCCACCGCTCGAACGCGAATGCGTGTTCGTTGAGCTCAGACGCGAGCGTCGCAACCTCCGCCTGAAGTTCCTCGACGCCATCGTCGGATGGTGGAGTAGCGTCCGAGATCGCCGATAACTCCCGCATTCCTTCAACACCCAGCCATCGGCGCCGAGGCGAGCGGGCGATCCGGCTGGCAAGCTCTACGAGGGGCAATCCGCCTTCACGCCGATGCTCGAGGGCACTGCGGAGCTGCTGGACATCGTCGCCGGCTCCTTCCTCGAGGTGGGCCGCGATGCGTCGGTGGATGTCGCGCCGCGTCGTGTTCGGGATGCTGCGGGCGACGGCCTCGCGGATGAGGTCGTGGGCGAGGCTTACAAACCCGCTGGACCGATGAACGAGGCCCCGTTCGGCCAGTTCGCGGAGGCCGTCGGCCACCTGACGCTGATCCTGACCTGCGAGAGCTGTCAGCTCAGCCGCGGCTACCGGGCGGCCGGCAATCGATAGCACGCCGACGAGGTCGATCGTTTCCTCCCCGAGGCCCTGCGCTCGCCGGGCGACGAGATCGCTTGGGGAGCCCGCCTCGTTGCCCGCTGTGCTGAGGGCCTGGATCCAGAACGGCGATCCACCAGCAGTCGCCCAGACGGCGGCGGCATCGGCGGACGGGAGGTCCGGCCGCAGGGACTGGGCTAGGGCTACCCCATCGTCATGGGCGATCGGCCCGAGCTCGATGACAACAAGGCGATCCGCCGGCAGGAGACGTTCGAGAGACGACTGGAGCGCCGCCACGGGCGATGAAGGTCGACCAGCCGCCAGGAGCAGGAGAGGCCGTGCGGCCGCATCAGCCGCCCGCACGAGGTAGTGACAGAGGGCTAGCGAGAGCTCGTCGACCCACTGCACGTCGTCTACGAGGATCGCGGCAGGCGAGAGCCGCTCGAGCGCTTGATGCGCGGCCTCGAAGACCCGGATCGGCTCCATGGACCGATCCTCGACCGCTGCCGGTCCGGACTCCAGGTCCCCGAGCAACGGCTCGCCGGCCCCCGCCACGCCTCGGAGGAGGTCCCGAGCGGCCGCCAGTGGGACCGCCCGCTCCGCCTCGAATCCGTCGATGCGGAAGATGTGATCGATCCCGAGCCCGCGACGGGCCTCGGCGAGGATCCTGCTCTTGCCCTGCCCAGCCTCGCCGACGACCAGGATGGCGGAGGTCCCGCGCCGGCCCTTCGCGATCGCGGCGACGCGTGCGATCGACTCGAGCTCCGCGCCCCGTCCGAAGAATGGACCGCCCACCCGAACAGCCTACTCCGGCGTCGGCGTCACCCGTCCCGATCGAGCCGGCCGGCGCGGAGCAGCAGCCACGTGAGCCGGCGCCGGAGGCGCCGGGGGTGGGACGGTGGATCGACGGTACCGGGATGGAGCTCTTCGACGACCGGCCCGAGGAGGGCGGCGAGGGCATCGGTCAGCCGGCGGGCAAGGTCCAGCTCTTCGCGCGACCCTTCGGCCGGAACGACCCCATCCCACGCACCGCCGAGCAGGCCCCGGATCGACGTGGCCGGCAGGATCCGCGAGGCCATCCGCTTGCCGAGGTAGAGCTCCTCCGTTCCGGCGATGGCGAGCGGCACGATCGGCGCGCCGGTCCGCAGCGCGATCAGCGCCCAGCCAACCCGGAACGGACCGATCCGGCCCGGCGGCCCGCTGACGGTGCCCTCGGGCATCTGGGCGAACACGGCACCGTTGCCCGTCACCGCCCGCGCCGACGCCACGTGCTGCTCGATACCGATGCCGCCGCGCCAGACGGGCAGCAGGCCGCCCAGGCGGTGGACGAGCCACTCGCGCCAGCGCGACGTGAACGTCGAGGGGCCGCTCCCGAGGAACCAGACCCGCGGCTCGGTCGGCAGCGCGTGGACCACGACGAACGGATCCATCCAGCCGCGGTGGGCGGCGCCGACGATCAGGTAGCCGCCGGCCGGCAGGTGCTCCTGGCCGGATGTCGCGATCCGGAACCGCAGTAGGCCGAAGATCACGAAGCGCGCGAACAGCCGTACCAGCCGGTAGAAGATCGATGCCCGCGCCTCCGGCGTCCGTCCGAGCCACTGGAGACCCTCCAACGCGCCGCCTCGGGCGTCGGCCAGCGCCTGGGGCGAGATCCGTCCCGGCGGGGGCCTGCGTCGTCGCCCCGTAGGTTCGGCGCTGCCCTCGGTGTCCACTCAGGCGGCCGGCGTCCCAGGCTCGCCGCAGCTCGGTCGGGATTCGACTCCTCGTCGTCCGGCTCGGCCTGCCCAGCGGGCGTCACGTCGTCCTCGGTCGGCGCCGGTCGGCCGCGGCCGTGCCGGTACCAGAGGAACACCAGCCCGACGATGACAAACGCGGCCGAGACGATCTGGGCCGTCGGGATGCCGAAGAACGTCCAGTTGCCGCTGCGCATGAACTCGAGCACGAAGCGGGTCGTGCCGTACCAGACGAAGAAGATCAGGAGGAGGTCGCCGGGAACGAGGCGCGAGGTGCGGCGGCGGGCCAGCCACAGCAGGACGGCGGCGCCGACGAGCCCCGACAGCGATTCGTACAGGAAGAGCGGGTGAAAGTGGGTCGTGGCCAGCGGAAACGTCTCGCACGGGTAGGCGGCGACGCGGTGAGCGCAGTCGATCGCGATGCCCCACGGCAGCGACGTCGGCGGCCCGTACAGCTCCTGGTTGAAGAAGTTCCCGAGGCGCCCGATCGCCTGCATGACGAACAGGCCGGGCGCCACGATGTCGGCCCACGTCGCGAAGTCGACCTTCCAGCGCCGGGTGAGATACCAGCCGGTGATTGTCCCGGTCAGGATGCCGCCGGGGACGCCGAGGCCGGAAAAACCGGCGAAGGCATACCCGCCGTCCGCCTGCCGGGTGATCGGTAGGATCGCCGTGATCGGGTCGGCCTGGTAGAGCGCCCATTGGTCGATGACGTGATAGAGGCGTCCGCCGATGAGGGCGGCGATCGCCACGATCACCATCGCGTTCCCGACGAGCTCCGGGTTCTGGCCGCGCCGGCGAGCCTCGCGGACGAGAACGACGTAGACGGCGGCCAGCCCGACCGCGTAGCAGATGCCGTACCAGAGGACCGGGAACGACCCGATCGTGAACGCGACCGGGTTCGGGGTGACGTCGATCATGTGGGGCCGAGTGTACGGGCCGCCCGTCGGACCCGCCGCGCGTCACTGCCTATACTGGCCCGCGCATGACCTTCTCCCACCGTCCCGTCTCGGCGGCCGCCCGATGAACGCCGAGTTCAACTGGTGGCTGCTCATCGTCGGCCTGGTCGTCGGGGCGGCACTGACGTGGCTGGTGATGTCGGAATCGGTTCGGCGCGACATCGACGTGGCTGAGTCCGAGCAGCGCGGCGAGGCCCGCTGGATCTCCGCCCTCGTCTCGGGCGCCGGCCGGCCGATCGCGCCCGAGCGCATCGAGGAGATCCTGCGCCTTCACCGCGAATACCTGGCCGCGCCCCCGCCGGACGAACCGATGGAACCGGAGCGCATCGCGCCGGACCGGGTCGCGCCGCCCGACTCAGTGGCCCCGGACCCCATCGACCAGCGCCGGGTCAACGAGGACGGCTGACCGGACGCGAAGGCTCAGCCCTCTGGTGCGGTCCCGACGTGGAGTGCGACGGCCCCCAGGCCGAGGCGCCGGTGGCCGACCTCGACCAGGCCCGCGGCCCGCATCAGGTCGGCGAGCGTTTCGGCATCGGGGACATTCTGGACGAGCGTCGCGAGGCGGCGATAGGCTTCGCGCCGCCCCGCCACCGACACGGCGAGCGGCGCCAGCCGGCGGGCGGTCCGATGGTAGATCCGGCCCCACCAGCGCGGCCAGGGCATCGTCGGTTCGAGGCAGACGACACGGCCGCCCGGCCGAACGACGCGCCGCAACTCCCGCAGGCCGGCCGTCAGATCCGGCAACGTACCCAGCCCGAAGGCGATCGTTGCGGCGTCGAATCGGGCGTCCTCGAACGGCAGCGCGAGGGCGTCGCCGAGCATGAACTCGAGCTGGACGAGGTCGCGGGTGTTGGCGGTGCCACGCTGGACCATCTGCGGCGACAGGTCGACGGCCACGACCCGCCCGAACGGCCCGACCCGATCGGCCAGGACCGCGGCCAGCTTGCCGGTTCCCGCGGCGACATCGATCGCGGCGTCGCCTGGCCGAATGGCCGAGGTCTCGACCACGGCGCGCCGCCAGCGCCGCTCAAGGCCCAGCGAGAGGATCGAGCCGAGTCGGTCGTAGACCGGTGCAATCTCGTCGAATATCGCAGCGACGTCGGCCGTCGCAGCATCGCGTCCGGGGGCCTTCGCCCGTGGGCCGTGTTCGTCGTCGTCCGGGCCGCGCCGAGCCTCAGATTCGGCGTCGGCCACGCGAGCGTCGCCGTCGGCCCGGGTGGGCGGCGCGAACGCCATCTAGAGCTCGCCCAGCAGGACGGGATCGCCCGCCAATGATTCCCCCTCCGCGGGCACGAGCGAGACCCCGAACCGCGATCCGGGACGGACCTCCGCGAGCTCCTCCACGGGGCCGACCCAGTACGCGATGTCACCCCCAAAGAACATCTGCCCGATCCGCCTCCGGCCACCGTCGGTCTCGACCCAGCAACGGTACTGCATCCCGGCCGCCGGTTCCGGGAGTCCCTGCGCGAGAACCACGAGTTCCTTGGTGCCGGGCGAAAAGGCGAGGGTTCCATCTGCGCCCGAGCCCCCGCTGCCCGTGCCCTCGAGCACGACGTACTCCGCGTCCGGCTCACCATCGATCCGATGGCTCCAGGTAGCGACCTTGGCCAGGGCGGCGATCTGCCCTGCCTGCGTCTCGATCACCGAATCGCGCGATTGGGCAACGAATAGCGACGTCCCGACGATCGCCACCAGCACCGCGGCCGCGATCGAGGCGGCCCACAGCCGGCGGCCCGGAGCCACGCGACGATGGCCCGGATCGGCGGCGTGTTCGGGCTCGGCCCGCGGCGCGTCGAAGCCGCGCGGCCGCCCGACGGCGGCGACGTAGGCCAGGGTCCGCTCGCGAAGGTCGGGCGGCGGCGCCGTTCGGACGGCTTCCCGGATGACGGCCGAGGCGCGGCGCAGGCGCTCCAATTCCGCCGCGCACTCGATGCAGCCGGCGACATGGCCTGCAAGGGCCGCCGCCTCGGGCGTGTCGCCCGCTGCCAATCGGTCGAAGCCGCCCGGCTCGATTGCCGCGATTTCGAGGAGCTCGCGCGCCTCAGCGTGTTCCATCGTCTCCCGTCACCGTTCCCGATGATCGCCGGCGGGAACCCCAACCGACGCCAACCCCGCCCCAGGGCCGAGCTCCTCGGCAAGCACTTCGCGCAGGCGCAGCAGGGCTCGCCGCGTCCGCGTCTTCACCGTTCCGAGTGGCCAGCCGAGCCGCTCGGCGATCTCCGATTGCGTCATCTCCGCGCTGTACGCGAGAACGAGGGCGGTCCGTTCGTTGTCCGGCAGCTCGGCCAGGGCGGTCCTGATCACGTCCCTGAGCTCCGATGCCGCCAGCTCGCCCTCCGGGCCCGGCCCGAGATCGGCCCCGCCGAGCACGCTGCCCGCGGCGACGATCCGCTCGAGGGCCGCCGTGTCGTTCTCGTCACTACCGCTCGCCGAGGACATCGGGACCAGATTTGGGCGTCGGCCGGCCGCCCGGAGGCGGTCGACCGTCCGGTTGCGGGCGATCGTGTGGAGCCATGCCGCGAGGGAACCAGTCCCCGGGTTGAACAGCTCCGCTCGGTTCCAGAGCGCGAGAAAGGTCTCCTGCACTACTTCTTCGGCGACCTGCCGATCGGATGTCAATCGGATCGCCGCCGCGAAGACCGCGTCGACGTGCCGGTCGTACAGGGCGGCCAGCGCGTCCTGCGAACCAGCCGCTACCTCGCGAACGAGGGCGGCTTCCTCGCCGGGGGCGTGACGGTCGCCTGTCATCGATTACGTCCCATCGGCCCCGTCGGTTTCGATCGGGAGCCGCAGGGGGCGCCGTTCGAAGCCGCTCGAGAAGACGACGTCGGTTTCGGTCGTGAAGACATGGCGGGTGGCCTGGACCTGCCGAAGGATCCGCTCGAGGTCGCGGGTGTCCCGAGCACGAACCTTGATCAGGTAGTCCGCCTCGCCGGTGATGTGATGGCACTCCTCGATCTCGGGGATCGCCGCGAGGTCGTCCGTGAGATCCGTGGCGGCCGTGCCGGGTGCCTGGGTGATCCAGGAGAAGGCGAGGATGCCCAGGCCCACGGCGGCCGGATCGACGATCGCCGCGTAGCCCCGGATCGCTCCCCGTGCCTCCAGCTTCTTGACGCGCTCATGGGCGGACGGGCCGCTCATGCCGACCTCTTGCCCGAGGTCTGCGTAGGGCCGCCGGCCATCCCGCTGGAGGATCTCGAGGATCCGGGCGTCATTCGTACTGAGTCGATCAGCGCCGGGCATCTAGTACCACTTCATAAGGCAGATCGATTGACCATGCTCCGTCTGTTAGGTAGAATAGCCATCTACTCGGTTGTCGATCATCGCAAATCAGCGACGGACCTCACGTCCCCGGCGACCACGCAGCGGAGGTGCCTCGATGATTGCAATCGGTTTCGGTTTCCTGGCGCTGTTCTCAATCCTCAGCATCTTGCTGGGCAATGAGGATCCACGTCGTGCCGATCCTCGAGACGACGTCCGACTCTGGATGCGCTACGGCATTCGGTAGTCCGAACGTCTCGATAAGCCTAACCCACGAGGCCCCGGTGACCCCGGGGCCTTGTCGATTCCCCGGCAACGGCAACGTCACCAGGTGCCGGCCGCTCTGCCGGGCGACCGCCGCCAGGCTTCCTGCGCGGGAGATGCGCCTCGAGACAGCTGACCCCGTCGCCGCCGACGACCGCGTTGTGCGACGTCCCGGCCGGCAGGTCGAGCCGGTCGCCGACAAGAAGCTCGACGACCTCCGACCGATCCGGGAGCCCGAATGCGATCGAGCCCGAGGCGACGACGATGACCTTGTCGTAGCCGTGGTCGTGCGACGCGTATCGATCATTCGGGCCGTTCGACCAGGTGACGGGCTCGAGCCCGGCGGCCCGGAGGCGCTCGGCCGAGTCGGCCACCTCAGGTCACCGCGACGCCGACGACCGACCCGACCACGAAGGTGACGGCGGCCGCCACCGCGCCGATCACGACCTGGCGTGCCCCCGAGAAGAGGGTGCCGCGCCCGGTGAGCAGGCTCACACCCGCGCCGACGGCAAACAGCGCGGCAAGGCTGAGAACGAGGCTCGCCGTGAAGGCGCCGGGGCCGCTCGCGAAGACGTACGGCAGAACCGGCACGGCTGCCCCGAACGCGAAGGCGACGAAGGAGCCGGTCGCCGCTCCCACCGGGGAGCCGAGCTCGTCGGGATCGAGCCCCAGCTCCTCGCGGACGAGCGTGTCGAGCGCCCGTTCCGGGTTCTCGAACAGCCGGGCCGCGATCGCCTCCGCCTCCTGCGGCAGGAAACCCTTCGCCCGGTAGAGCGCCGCCATCTCCGCTTGCTCCTCTTCTGGCATCGCCTCGAGCTCCGCCCGCTCGAGCTCGATCTGGCGCTCGAACAGCTCGCGTTGCGACTGCATCGAGATGTACTCGCCGGCGGCCATGCTGAACGCGCCGGCGACGAGGCCGGCGATCCCGGCGAGCAGGATGAAGCGGCCCTCGTGGCCGGCCGCCCCGGCGACCCCCATCACGAGCGCGAGGTTGCTGACGAGCCCGTCGCTGACCCCGAAGATCATGGCCCGGAGCAGCCCGGACCGGCCCGACCGGTGCCACCGCTCGCGGGCGGCGATGTCCTCGGTCGGGCTGAGGGTCTTTTCGTTGGTCTTCAGCTGCCGCCAGATCTCGGCGTGCTCCCGCTCGTCGGCGGCGATGTCCGCGACCTCGGGCGAGGACTGGCTGTCGTAGATGTCCTCCTCGTCACCCTCGAGGGCGGTCACGAGATCGGAGACGGCGCGGGTCCCGAACAGGCGGGCGAGCAGCAGGATCACCGCGACGCGCAGCCGCGGGCGGGTCGGGGCCGGCGGCACCTCGGCGCCGCGCTCCTCGAGCTTGCGGGCCCAGATGTCGGCGTGACGCCGCTCGTTGGCGGCGATCCGGCGGAACGCGGCCGCCCGGCTGGGTTCCTTCTCGATCGTGGCCAGGGCGTCGTAGAGGAGGACCGCGTCACGCTCCAGCTTGAGATTCTCGAGGCTCTGGAGCGTCTCGGGGGACATAACCTCATCGTACCCGCCGCTAGACTCGACGTGATGTCCGCACCCGATCGGCCAGTTCTCCGTTACCTCTCGGCTCGGGAGGTGACGGCCGCAATGCCGCCCCTCGATGAGCGCCTGGCCCTCGCCGAGCGGACGATGGTCGCCCTCGTCGCCGACGCCGAGCTGCCGCCGAAGATCGCCGTCCATCCGCGGCCCGAAGGGTCGTTCGGGCACGCGATGCCGGCCCATCTCCGGGGGGCCGATCCGGACGGCGGCGACGACCTCGTCGGGATGAAGTGGATCGCCGGATTTCCAGCAAACCGCTCGCAGGGTCTTGACGCCCTGCACGGCCTCGTCCTGCTGGCCGACCCGGCGACCGGCATCCCGACCGCGATCCTCGACGCCGGACCGATCACGGCCGAACGGACGGCGGCCGTCTCCGGCGTCGCGATCTCGCGATTTGCACCGCGCCTCCATGGTCGATCGCCGGTCGTGGCACTGGTCGGCGCCGGGACGCAGGGCCGCAGCCACCTGGCGGTGCTCGGGCGGGTGCTCGACGGGGCGCGGCTGCTGCTCTTCGACCGACATCCCGACCGGGCGGAGGCCCTCGCCGCGGAAGCCCGTGCGACGCCCGGCATCGGGGCCGCCGAGGTGGTTTCGACGGCCCGCGAGGCGATCGAGGCGGCGGACGTCGTCGTCACGGCCGCGGCGTTCGGACCGGTCCGGCAGGTGATGACGAACGACTGGCTGACCCCCGACGCCCTCGTCGTACCCGTCGACTACGCGACGTACTGCGCCGCCGAGGTCGCCCGCGACGCCGCGCTCTTCCTCGTCGATCAGCGCGAGCAGTTCCTCGCCAATCGCGACGCCGGGCTCTTCGACGGCTACCCGGACCCGACCGCGACCCTCGGCGAGGCGATCGCCGGCGGCATCGCCCGGCCGACGCGGGCCGAGTCGTCGTGACCCATCTCGGCGTCGGTCTGGCCGACCTCATCTTCGCCGACGCCATCGTCCGGCGGGCGGCCGAGGCCGGCCTTGGAACCGTCCTGGCTGACGCAGCGCCGCTCCGTCCGGCAGACTGACGCGGTGGGCATCGTCGGCCGGCT
Source organism: uncultured Chloroflexia bacterium (assembly GCA_963788685.1). Lineage (GTDB taxonomy): Bacteria > Chloroflexota > Limnocylindria > Limnocylindrales > CSP1-4 > CF-46. The sequence continues at coordinate 202,997 of CAWBHP010000002.1, forward strand.
CGTCCGGATCCTGATCGTCGTGCTCGTCATCGTCGCGGGCGCGCTCACCGGGATCCTTGGGGTCGTGACGTTCCGGGCGCTGCCGCAGACCGAAGGCGCGATCGAGGTCGACGGTCTCAACTCGTCGGTCACGGTCCTTCGGGACGAGGCGGGCATCGTCCGGATCCTCGGCGAGGACCCCCATGACCTGTTCCTCGCCCAGGGCTACGTCCATGCCCAGGAGCGGCTGTGGCAGATGGAGGTCTGGCGCCACATCTCGGCCGGCCGTCTGTCCGAGCTCTTCGGCAAGAGCACCCTCGACCAGGATCGCTTCATCCGGACGCTCGGCTGGCGCCAGGCCGCCCAACGGGACCTCGAGGCCCTCTCGAAGCCGGCCCGGGCCGCCGTCGATGCGTACACGGATGGGGTGAACGCGTACATCGACAGCCACGGTCAGGGCAACCAGGGACTGGCGTTCGTCGTGACGGCGCTCCAGAGCGGGGCGGGCGGCGTCGGCGGCTATCTCGTGGAACCGTGGACCGCGCTCGACTCGGTGGCCTGGCAGAAGGTCCAGGGCTGGCAGCTCGGCGGCAACTTCGAGACCGAGGTCTTCCGCATGCTGGCCGACGCGAGGCTCGGCGATCCGGCCCTGACCGACGCCCTGTTCCCGGCCTATCGGGCGGACATGCCGGTGATCACGCCGTCGGCCGCGGCCGCGGCCACGGCGGGTCGGCCGTCGGGCAACTCCGCGACGCGGTGCGGGCGAGGCCGACGGCGAGGCCGACGCCCCCTCATCACCGCCGCCGAGGCCGCCGCGTGGCGGGACGTCGCATCGATTGACGATGGGTTCCTGCGCCTGGCCGGGCTCGACGGCGGCGAAGGGATCGCGAGCGACCACCAGGTCGGTTCGAACAACTGGGTCGTCGGCGCCGTCGAAGAGCTCGAGCGGCGGCGCGCTCCTCGCCAACGACCCCCACCTCGGGATCTCGATGCCGTCGGTCTGGTTCATGAACGGGCTCCACTGTCGGAAGGTCACCAAGGCCTGCCCGTACGACGTCGTCGGCGTCTCGTTCCCGGGCGTTCCCGGGATCGTCCTCGGCCACAACGCGCGCATCGCGTGGGGCGCGACGAACGTCGATCCGGACGTGCAGGACCTGTTCGTCGAGAAGGTCGACCCGGCCAACCCGGACAACTACCTGTTCCGCGGGGAGTCGGTCCCGTTCACGGTCCGCGAGGAGACGATCAAGGTCGCGGGCGGCGAGGACGTCGTCATCGAGGTCCGCGAAACGCGCCACGGACCGATCCTCAACGACGTCGATCCACGCCTCGAGGACGGCCCCGCCGCTGGCCCTCGCCTGGACGGCGACCGCCGCGGTCGACGGCACGCTCGAGTCGATCTTCGCGATCAACACGGTCGGAACCTTCGAGGAGTTCCGGGCCGCGTTCGCGACGCTACGGCTCGCCGGCCCAGAACTTCGTCTACGCCGACGTCGACGGCCACATCGGCTATGTCTTCCCGGGCTATGTCCCGATCCGAGCCGATCCCGACGGATCGCGGCGACCGCGATCCGGTCCGGAAGCGACGGCAAGCACGAATGGACAGGACCGAATCCCGTTCGAGGACCTGCCCTGGCAGCTCGACCCGCCGGGCGGGCTGATCGTCACCGCGAACAACGCGCCGGTCGACGAAGGCTATCCACACTTCGTCGCATCCGAGTGGGATCCCGGCTACCGCGCGAAGCGGATCATCGAGCTGCTGGACCTGGCAGCCGAGAGCAGCGGCGGCGTCTCGGCGGCCGAGATGGCCGAGATCCAGATGGATGTTCGGGTGCTTCGGGCCGACCTCGTCAAGCCGCACTTCGAGGGCATCCAGCCGGCGACGCCCGGACGGCCGCGTGGTCCTCGAGCGGATCGGGACGTGGGACGGCCTGGCGACCGTCGACAGCGACGGGGCCGCGGCCTACTTCGCGACCGAGTACCACCTGCTGCGGGCGCTGTTCGACGACGAGCTGGGCCCGCTGGCCCGCGAGTACGTGGGTGGCGGCGCGTCGTGGCAGGCGATGATCGGTCTGCTGGACGACCCGACGTCGGACTGGTGGGACAACGTCAAGACGGCGGGCCGGAAGGAGACGGCACCCGATGTGGTCGCGGCCGCCCTCGATGCAGCCGGGGCGGACCTGCGGACCAGCCTCGGCGACCCGAAGGACTGGACGTGGGGGCGCCTCCACCAGGCGACGTTCCGGGAGCAGACGCTCGGGACGAGCGGCATCGGGCCGCTCGAGTGGTACTTCAACAAGGGCGCGCATCCCGGTCGCCGGGGCTGCCGGCGCGGTCGACAACAACTACTACCGCCCGAGCCGGGCCTACCCGGACCCGAACGACCCCGACTACGAGCCGGTCGGGATCGCTGGGTGTCTTCGAGGTCACCAACCTGCCGTCGTACCGCTTCACGATCGACATGGGCGACCTGGACGGCGCGCGGATCGTCCAGACGACCGGCCAGAGCGGCAACCCGTTCGACGCCCACTACGGCGATCTCATCGACGAGTGGGCGGCCGGCCAGACCGTGCCGCTGCCCTTCTCCCGCAGTGCCGTCGAGGCCGCCACGGAGAAGCGCCTGGAGCTCGTCCCCTAGGCACGTTCGCGGCTCGGTTCGCCGCTACTCCTCGTTGATCGGTAGAGCGGGCCGTCGGGGACCTCGATGATCACCCGGCCGTCCTCGACGACGACCGGGTAGACCTCGAGCGGCAGCTCGGCCGGCGGGTCGAGCGGCTCGCCGTCGGCCAGGTCGAAGCGCGACAGGTGGAGCGCGCAGGTGAGCGTGCCCGCGGTCAGGAAGCCCTTGTCGAGCTCGAAGTACTCGTGGGTGCAGACGCCCTGGATGGCGGTGAACTCGCCGCCGTTGTTGATGACGAGGACCTGGTCGGTGCCGTCGACCCAGACCATCTTCATCTCGCCGTCGGCGACCTCGTCGACGCCGAGCAGGTCGATCCGCCTCATGCCGGCTTCCCGCGTCGCCGCGGCGAAGGTTCTGGTGGGATCACGCGGCGGCCGCGCCGTCGAGCCCGGCGTCCCACTTCGCCTCGAGCAGCTCGCGGAGCCGGTCCGCGCTCGGAGTCGAGCGGGACGCGGGCGACGACCGGCTCGAGGAAGCCGAGGACGATGAACTTGCGCGCCTCGTCGGGCGGGATGCCGCGGCTCTCGAGGTAGAACAGCTGGGTCTCGTCGATCGGGCCGACCGAGCTCGAGTGGGCCGCGCGGCGGCAGTCGGGCTGGTCGATCTCGAGGCTCGGGATCGCGACGGCGCGGGCCTGCTTCGAGAGGTTCATCCCGAACTCGCCGAGGAAGCTGTCGGTGCCGCGCGCGGTCTTCTCGATCGTGATCATGCCCTTCATGTAGCTCCGGGCCGCGTCGAGGAGCACGCCCTTCGAGAGCAGGTTGCCGGTCGTGTCGCGGCCGACGTGGCGGGTGTACGAGGTCAGGTCGAACAGCTGCTCGTCCGCGCCGAACACGATCTCGACCTGCTCGACCGTGCTCCGGTCGCCTTCGAGGCGGTTGTCGACGCGGCAGCGGACGAGCCGGCCGCCGAGCTGGGCGAGCGCCCAGTGGAGGTCGGCGCCCTCGCCGATGACGGCGTGGCGGTGCTGGAACACGACCTGGTCCGGTCCGAAGTCCTGGATGCTCGCGATCGCGCAGCTCGGCGTCGCGGCCGAGGCGGACCTCGATCGTGCCGCTGAAGAGGGCCTGGCCGCCGCCTGATGCGGCATCGGCGGCCTCGTCGGACGCGCCGAGCTCCTCGACGATCGACGCGGCCGCGCCGTCGCCGAGCTCGACGATCGTCCGGGTGAGGAGCGCCCCGGCCGGGCGCGCCGGCCGACCAGCGGACGACGATCGGCTGCTCCAGGCGGACGCCGGCGGGCACGCGGATCGCGACGCCCTGGTTCCAGCCCGCGCGCGTCAGCTGGGCGAAGCGGTCGTCGGCGGGCAGCGCGGAGCGCGTCGCCGAGGAGTCGCCGGGCGGCGTCGGGGTCAGCGGCGAGCAGGCCGCCGAGCGTCTCGACGCGGACGCCGGCCGCGCGGGACGCGTCGTCGACGAGCGAGCGCCTCGACGCGGTCCTCGCGGAGCTCGGCGAGGCCGGCGATGCCGTCGGGCAGCTCGTCGGCCGCGGCGCCGTCCGCGTCCACCGCGGGCGTCTCGTAGAGCCGGACGTCCTCCAGCTCGGCGCCGCGCAGGTCGATGTACGGCGTGTACAGCTGGTTGCCCTCGCTCGGCAGCGAGGCGAAGAGCTCGAGCGCGGCCCGGCGGTCGGCGGCCAGCCAGTCGGGCTCGCCGGCAGCGAAGGCTTCGACAGTTGCTTCGTCGAGGGTGAAGGTGAGATCGGCGGGACGCCGCGGCGCGCGGGCGCGCGCGGTCGTCGCCCGCGGTCGGGCGACGCGTCAGTCACCCGAGCGACCCCTCCATCTCGAGCTTCACGAGACGGTTGAACTCGATCGCGTACTCCATCGGGAGCTCCTTGGTGAACACCTCGAGGAAGCCCTGGACGATGAGGTTCTGGGCCTCGTTCTCGGTCAGGCCGCGGCTCATCAGGTAGAAGACCTGGTCGGCGCTGATCTTGCCGACGGTGGCCTCGTGGGTCATCGTCGTGTCGTCTTCCTGGATGTCGATGTACGGGTACGTGTCGCTGCGGCTGATGTCGTCGAGCATCAGCGCGTCGCAGCGGACGCTCGCGACGACGTTGGTCGCGCCCGGGCGACCTTGAGCTGGCCGCGGTACGTCGCCCGGCCGCCGTCCTTCGACACGGACTTGGAGACGATCCGGCTCTTGGTGTTCGGGGCGAGGTGGACGGCCTTGGCGCCGGTGTCCTGGTGCTGGCCCTTGCCGGCGACCGCGACGCTGATGATGTCGGCCGTGGCGTTCTCGCCGCGCAGGTAGATCGCCGGGTACTTCATCGTCAGCCGCGAGCCGGTGTTCGCGTCGATCCACTCGACGGTCGAGTTCTCGTGGGCGTGGGCGCGCTTGGTGACGAGGTTGTAGACGTCGTTCGACCAGTTCTGGATCGTCGTGTAGCGGACCTTCGAGCCGGGCAGCGCGATGACCTCGACGACCGCCACGTGGAGCGAGTCGGTGGCGTAGATCGGGGCGGTGCAGCCCTCGATGTAGTGGACCTTCGCGCCCTCGTCGACGACGATCAGCGTCCGCTCGAACTGGCCCGTGTTCTCGCCGTTGATCCGGAAGTAGGCCTGGAGCGGCAGCGGGACCTCGACGCCCTTCGGGACGTAGACGAACGAGCCGCCCGACCAGACCGCGCTGTTGAGCGCCGCGAACTTGTTGTCCTCCGGCGGGACGACCGTCCCGAAGTGCTTGCGGAAGATCTCCGGGTACTCGATGAGCGCCTGGTCGGTGCCCATGAAGACGACGCCGATCTTGGTCAGCTCTTCCTTGACCGAGTGGTAGACGACCTCGCTGTCGTACTGGGCGCCGACGCCGGCCAGGAACTTGCGCTCCGCCTCGGGGATGCCGAGCCGCTCGAACGTCGCCTTGATCTGCTCCGGGACGTCGTCCCACGACTTCTCTTCGCGCTCGGACGGCTTGCGGTAGTAGACGATCTTGTCGAAGTCGATCTTCGACGAGGTCGCCGCCCCAGTTCGGCATCGGCCGCTTGAGGAAGTGCTCGTAGGCGCGCAGGCGGAACTGGAGCATCCAGTCCGGCTCGTTCTTGAAGCGGCTGATCTCCTCGACCGTCTCGCGGGTCAGCCCGCGCTTCGTCTCGGCGAGGTAGACGATGTCGTCGTGGAAGGCGAATTCTTCGCGGCGGTCGGTGACGAGCTCGCGAGTCGCGGTCATTGGTTCTCCGGTTGCGGGGCGCCCACTCGACGCGGCGCTCGATTTCTGTAATCCCGAGTGCCATTATCGGAATTAACCCGCGAACCGTCAACGACCCGGCGGTACTCCGGGGGTCACGTGCGCACAGCGAGACGCCGCGCCGGCTGGAGCCGGCGCGGCGTACGTCAGGGAGATCGGGTTGGTCAGCGGGAGGGAGCGCCCTGGGGCATCTCCCCTGGCCCGACGGGGACGCCGTCGCCGAGGTCGGTCATGCCGTCCGAACTCGTGTACGGATCGGCGGTCATCGACGAGCGGCTGGCGGTCGGCGAGTCCGCGAGGAGGCTGCCGAGATCCTTGTCGTCGTCATAGCGGACGATGTCATTGGTCTCGCCGTTCATCCGCGCCTTGAGGTCGTTGACGGCGTGCCGGATCCGGGGACCCGTCACCGGCGAGGTGATCAGCCACCATGCCGCCGCGATCGCGGCACCGATGGCCACGAATCCGGCGATCGGCAGGAGCGGGTTCGTGCGCTTGCGGTTCGGCAGCCGATCGCTGATCTGCTTCGGGAGCTCGATCTTCGAGAAGTCGATGTCGGGCAGGTCGCTCCTCTTCGGCATTCGAACGTCGGGCATTCGAACGTCGCGAGCGGCGTTGACGATGTCGTCGCGGCTCATGTCGCGCAGGCCGTCGGGCCACTTGAATTCCGGGAGTTTGACTCGGGAGATTCAGGCATGCTGCATCTCCTTGACGGTCGGTTCATGAGATCGTCGTCGGCGCGGCGTCACAGCCCGACCGGCCGCCAGCGGGGTGGGGTTGCAGGGGCATCGCAGTCGGGGTCGAGGTGGACATGGCCACGAGGACGAGCGCCGGGATCCTGCTCTATCGCCGGCGAGGCGGCCGGCTCGAGATCCTGCTCGCCCATCCGGGCGGACCATTCTTCGTCCGCCGAGATGCTGGTTA
>CAWBHP010000003.1:0-12025 GCA_963788685.1 uncultured Chloroflexia bacterium
ACATGAATCGGGTGACTCGGACGTACGGCTCGCTCCCGGCCCGGATCACGAGCGCTCGGACGGTCCGCCCCGGCGGGCAGCCAACCCGAATCTCATCGGCCGTGAAGGGCGTCGGCAGATGGTCCGGGCGGAGTTGATGCGGATCGGTCGTCATGTTCGCTGAGTCTACGGGTCGCCCGCTTCCAGCCTAGGATCGCTGTGAACGGGCCCCCGCCCAGGAACGGAGAACAGCGATGGTCGACTTCGCGACGATGCGCTTGCCAGCCACGCCGACCGAGGTGGCCCCGGATGGCTCAGACGTTCGGGTGCTGCTCCTCGGGACGGCGGGCGGGATGGCCCACTTCGAGCTCGGTCCGGGTTTGACCTCGAAGGCCACCCGCCACCGAACCATTGAGGAGATCTGGTACATCGTCGGCGGACGCGGCCAGATGTGGCGCAAGCAGGGTGACCGCTCGGAGATCGTGGACCTGGACGCCGGGACCTGCATCTCGATCCCGTTGGGGACCGACTTCCAGTTCCGCGCCCTCGGGTTCGAACCGCTGGCGGCGATCGGGCTGACGATGCCTAACTGGCCCGGCGCCGACGAGGCGATTCTGGTCGAGGGATGCCCGGAGTGGACTCCATCCGCCTGAGACGCCGTCGCCCGTCAGCTCGCGGCTAGGGCGGCCTTGAGCGCCTCGATCGCGGCCTTGAGCTGCGCGCCGGTCGGCGTGTTGAGCTGTTCGGCGAACTCGTCCGCCTTGGTGCTGAGATTCTCGACGGCCGTCCGCGCGGCGGTCGTGTCGCCGGATACGACCGCGGTCCGGATCCCGGTGGAGAGGTCCTGAAGGGCCTTCGCATCGTCCGCCGTCAAGGCGTCGGACGACTGGTTCGCGGCGATGGCGGCATCGATCTGGTCGAGGGCCGCGATCGCCGCTCCGGTCGCCAGGCTGGCGCCAGCGGAGACGTCGACACTCGGCACGGCCAGAGACGCGGGGACGGTGGGGAGCCCGGAGGCGCCCGGCGAGCAGCGCGGCGAGCGCGATCGCCAGGGCAACGCCAGCGGCCGCGGCGGCGGCGCCGAATCGGTGGGTCGCGGGCCGGCCCTCGCGCCGGATCCCGGTTCGGTCGATGGTCGTGCTGCGAGGAGCGACGTCGTGCGTATTCATCCGGCGACCCTATGGCACACCGCCCCGCGGCCACCCTTCGGACAGCCCACGAAGCATCGAATCGGGCTCACAACTTGGCAGGACCCGCTCGGCGTCGGCCGCAATCGTGCGGACGAGATCGGCGGCCGGCTCGATCGATCGGATGCGCCCCGAACCCTCGCCAGCCAAGAGGTCCATTTCGTCGGCGTCACCGTCGCGTTCCGCCCGCGCGATCCCTTCCTTTATCTCATCGCGACGCGCTTCGATCTCTTCTTCGCGTCCACTCCAGCGATCCCCGATGGAGTTCCGGATGGCGCGAACCTCCACCCCAGGCCAAGGCCTGCCCCAGATGAGGTCCCATATTGGGGTGCGGACAGTCGCACCCGGCTGTGCGTCGACGATCGCCTGCTTGTGGGCTGGGTGGGCGGGCGACTCCGGCGTAGCGAGGAAGCGAGTCCCAATCCACGCCCCGTCGGCGCCGAGGCTGAGCGCAGCCGCGACGTCCGCTCCGTCGACGATGCCGCCGGCGGCGAGCACGGGGCGCCCGCCGGCAACTCGGACGACCTGCCGGCAGGATCTCCGAGAGGGCGGTCGGCCCGACATGCCCGCCGGCCTCGCTACCCTGGGCGACAAGCATGTCGACGCCCGCCCGAACGGCCGCTTCGGCTTCGGCGACTGTCGTGACCTGGTAGATCGTCAGCGCACCGGACTCCGAGCCCGCTCGACCACGAGCTCCGGCTCGCCACGGAAGAACGTGAAGACCGGCACTCGCTCTGCAAGGCAGGCTTCGAATACCTTCCCAGTCGATGTGGGCGACGACGAAATTGACCCCGAACGGCCGATCCGTCTCGGCCCGGATTCGCCCGATCTCCGCGACGGCTTCGTCGGTCGGGCGGTTCAGGCAGCCTAGGACTCCAAGACCGCCGGCATTGCTGACGGCGGCGACGAGCGCAGCGTTGGAGAAGCGGCGAGCCATGCCAGCCTGGACAATCGGGTGTTCGATCCCCAGGGCTGAGGTCGCGAGGGTCGTGCCCATAAGGCGCAGTCTATGGCGCAGGCACCCCCGCGCACAAAACCAAACCTTGACACCCGGCGTTTCATTGAAGTGAACCCCCAGACGCCCCCGTCGGCGCCCCACCTGACTCCCGTGGAGGTCACCGCGATGAGCAGCCCGGTTCGACGTTCCCTGGTCCTGGCAACCCTGATGGCGCTCCTGCTCGGGGTGTCGGGCCTCTCGGCCTCGATCGGGCTGGCGGCGAAGCCAGGCCCGACGACCGTCCGGGGCATCGACATCGACGCGGCCACGATCCCGGAGCTCCAGGCGGCGATGGACGCCCACAAGCTGACGTCGCAGCAGCTGACCCGCTTCTACCTCCGCCGAATCGCCGCGCTCAACCCGAAGCTGAACGCGGTGATCACGGTAAGCCCGACGGCCCTCCGGGACGCGCGTCGGGCAGACCGGATTCGCAGGCGCGGCGTCGACCTCAACCTACCGCTCCTCGGCATCCCGGTGATCGTCAAGGACAACGTCAACACGACCGGCATGCCGAACACGGGCGGCTCGTGGGCCCTGGCGGGCTCGACCCCATCGGACGCGTTCATCATCAAGAAGATGAAGGCGGCCGGGGCGATCATCATTGCGAAGGCCAACCTCTCCGAGTGGGCGAACTTCCGGTCGATCCCCTCGTCGAGTGGCTGGAGCGGCATCGGCGGCCAGACGAACATGGCCTACGTGCTCGATCGCAATCCCTGCGGCTCGAGCTCCGGGACCGGCGTCGCCGTCTCGGCCGATCTCGCCACCGTGGGCGTCGGCACCGAGACCGACGGCTCGATCGTCTGCCCGTCGGGCGCAATGCGGATCGTCGGCATCAAGCCGACGCTCGGGCTATCTGAGCCGCGCCGGCGTCATCCCGATCTCGGCCGACCAGGACACCGCCGGCCCGATGGCCCGCAACGTGACCGACGCTGCCGTGCTCCTGGGGGCGATGACAGGCATCGATCCGAAAGACGCGGCGACCGCCGCCCAGGCCGGCCACGCGTTCCGCGACTACACCCAGTTCCTCGACGCCGACGCGCTCGAAGGTGCCCGGATCGGCGTCTGGCGTTCCTACGACCCGGCGACCGCGGATGCGGCGACGGTCGCGATCTTCGAAGATACGGTCGAGACGCTCGACGGCCTCGGAGCGACGATGATCGATCCCGTCAGCCTGGACCTAAGCGTCGACGTCTTCAACGCGGAGTTCGCCGCGCTGCTGTGCGAGTTCAAGACGGACATGGCGACCTACCTGCAGACGTACACGGCTGCCGGATATCCGAAGACGCTCCAGGGCCTGACGGACTTCAACAACGCCCATCCCGAGCTCGAAGGGCCGTGGAACAGCGCGATCTTCGACCTCGCCGTGGCGACCGGCGGCCGGTCCGATCCTGCCTGCGTTACCGCCCGTGCCGACACGACCCCCGGCACCCAGGCGCTCATCGACTCGGTGATGGCGACGAACAACCTGGACGCCATCGTGGCGCCGACGAACAACCCGGCCTGGGTCACCGACCCGGTCAATGGCGACAGTTTCGAAGGCTTCGTGTCGTCGTCCAGCCCGGCCGCGATCAGCGGCTACGCCAGCATCACGGTTGCGGCCGGCTTCGTCGGCCCGCTGCCGGTCGGCGTGTCGTTCATCGGCGGTCGCTGGGACGAGCCGACGCTGATCGGGCTTGCGTACGCGTTCGAGCAGGCGACGCAGGTCCGGGTCCCGCCGACGTTCATCCCGTCGATCGGCCCGAACTCCGCGGCCACGGCGCGCGGGCCGGCCGCCAGCGAGCGGCGGGTGGTCGTCCCGAACCGCGCCGGGACCTGGAGGATGCCGCCCCTGCGCTAGGCCGCGCCGTCGGCGGCCGACGGAACATCGAGCCCGAAATGGTGAGCTAGGGCCCCGCGAACGGCGCGGCGGAGGCCGGGATCGGACATGACCTGCGGCACGCCGCCGATCTCGAACGCCGTGATCCGATGCAGGTCGATCGTTCGGACCTGGTGGACGAGCACCAGGCCGTCCCGGGTCTGGCCCGCCTGTCCCGCCGCGATCGGAACCTCACCCGGGTACTTCGGCGGGCGGCTCGTGATGGGGCACACGGCGGCCATCCCCGACCGATGGAACGGCTCGTACGACACGACGAGCGCCCGACGCTGACCGGCCTGCTCATGCCCGACGGCCGGGTCAAGATCGACGATGACGACGGACCAGCGGAGCGCGCCGGCCATCAATCGGGCCAGGTCTCGGCGTCGTCGAACAGCCGCGCGATGGCGGCGATCTCGGTCCGGAACGCTGGATCCGTGGCGGCCTCGGCCCAGCGAACTCCCTCTGCCTCCGCCTCGACTTCACGATAGAGCCGATCGACCGCGACCTCCACAACGGCGTCCTGCGAGCCGGCGACCCCATAGCGCCCCGAGAGCTCCTTTACGCGCGCCTGCGTGCGGGCGCTGAGTCGGTAGGTCCGTTTCGTGCGGGCTTCCATCACACGCATTCTGGACGTGTGCAAATTGGCGTGTCAATTCGACGTGTCAGGACGTTCGACCCGGCGCAGGATCCGTCGATCGTCCATGCCCGGAATGCGACGTCGCGCCGTGGTCGCGGACCCCGCCATCGGCTCTTCTTGTCCTGAGCCCACCGTGGAGACTCCACGAGGCCCAGGTACTTACAGGATCGCCCGATGAACGCCCCTCGTTCAACCCGCCGCAGCCAGGCCTCGACCATCGGCCTCGCGCTCGATCCATGGCTCGTCGTCGCCGCCTCGGTGGCTCTGCTCCGAATCAACAGCGTGACAGCCGCCCCGCCGGTCGCCAGCCCGTCGGTTGCTCCCGCGAAGACCCCGACACCCACGCCCGACGCCCACGCCGACGCCGCCGTCCGTGCCGGGTTCGGTCGACCTCGACAACGCGTCCGGCCACGACGTCTCGATCCTCATCCACGACCAGGTCGGTGACCTCGTCGATGCCGAGTCGGGGAAGCCCGGTGACGGCATGTCCGTCCGCTGGCATGACTCGATCGTCGAGAACGTCGATGCGACGTCGATCCGCGTGACGTGGGTCGGCCTGCCCGGCGACGACGTCGCCGACCTCGGGATCAGCGGCGAAGCCGGCGCCTACGTCCTCACGATCGTCCAGCCCGGGCCGTACGCCAACACCGACGCGATGGGCGAGGATCGGGTCCTGATCCTGACGTTCGACGCGCCGGTCTCGGCCGACGACGTCTCGGTCGAGATCCTCGATCGCACGGTCGACTGACCGCGCGGCCGAGTTCGCAGGGTCCGCCCGGACATTGCCCTCAGGGCGGACCCCGATGCCCTCGAAACCGGCCGCACCTACGGTCGGACGCAGGCCTGAGCCGCCGGCTTGGACCAACCGCAGGCCAGGAGGCCGAACCCAATGACTAGCCCCTTCACCGCCCGCCAGGCAGGGATCGCAAGCCTCGTCGCGGCCGGGCTCATCATCGTCAGCCAGGTCTCGCAGCTCGTTCTGCCGCTGACGATGCCCGAGTCGTTCTGGATCGCCACCCAGTCCCTTCGAATGGGCCTGGCGCTGGTGGCCATGTTCGCTCTGCTCGTCGCCCTCACCGGGCTCTATGCCAGGCAGGCTTCCGCCACCGGCAAGCTCGGGCTCATCGGTTACCTGACGGCGTCCCTCGGCACCCTGCTCATCGCCGGCAACTGGTGGTACGAGGCGTTCGTCGGTCCGATGCTGCGCCAGCAGGCGCCCGAACTCCTGCGCACCGCCCCCAGCGACTCGATCCTCCTCGGCGCGGCGCTCACCGCCGTGATCTTTGCGGCGGGCTGGGTGATGTTCGGCATCGCGACGTTCCGCGCCGGCATCGCTCCCCGCGGCGCCGCGATCCTCATGATCCTTGCCGGCTTCGTGGGAATTCTCGCCCAGGTCTCCCCGTTCCAGATCCCGGTTGCCATCGCGGTTGGATGGATGGGCCTCTGGCTCGTCCGTTCGAGCGGTCGCGAGGATCAGCCCGCCCGATCGGCGGCAGCCCGATGACTCCCCGTCGACGCCGCGTCTTGACCGCTCCGCTCGCTGCCGCCGCGCTGGCCTTGGCGCTCGCGGTCGCGGTCGCGGGGACCGCCCTGGGCAGCGAGCCGTCCGGCCTCGCCGGGCCCGGCCCGGACGCCTTCGGCCCCGTCGGGGTCACGACGAACGACGACAGCAAGCCGACGCCCCCGACGAAGCCGGAGCCGAAGCCCAAGAAGCACCCGAAGGATCAGCCGCCGGCCGACCGCGAACAGGATCCACCCGGCCCGGGCGAGCGCATCACGCATCCCGGCCTCGCTGAACCTGTTCAACGCCGCAGGCTTCCGATACCAGGACCCGAACTACTACGCCTGCACCGCGACGTCGGTCATGGACATGCTCAACTTCATCAGCCTCGCGGGCACCGGCGGGGAGGGCTTCCGATGGGAGGTCCGGCTCGGATCGGCGCCGCGCGACTCGATCCTCGCCTGGGAGCGGACCCACGACACGCTGGCCGGCGGCAATGGCTCCGATCCGCACGGCTGGCGCAACGCCCTGAACTACTACGGTTGGGGCAGCGCGTACCTGGGCGAGAGTGCCCGGATCTACGAGGACTACGCGTTCGGCACCTACGCGCGAGCCATGAAGGCAGCCGTCCGGTCGATGATCCGCTACCGCAAGCCGGTCGGGATCGCTGCCTGGCGCGGGACCCACGCCCACATGCTCACGGGCTACGAAGGCCTGGTCGGCGATCCGTTCGCCGTCGACGCGGCTGGGAACTACCTCAACGACTTCACGATCACCGCCGTCTTCCTGACCGATCCGCTCCAGGCGTCGGCCGTCGTCAACAAGCGGATCCTGTACACGACGCTCGGGTCGACGACGAACAACCGGATCCGCTTCCAGCCCTACTACGAGACCGACAGCCCGTACGACGACGCCTACACGGCCGGCTGGGTCCGGGCCCGCGACGAGTGGTACGGCCGCTGGGTGATCGTGGCGCCGAAGCGCTAGGTCGCCGCGTCCGTCGCCCGGTCCGCCAAGCCTCGCTGGACCTATCTGGGCTCACATCGGAGCGCCCCGGATTTCGGTTCGTTGGCGCCGGGCGCCGCACGCAATGCGAGCCGGCGGCTCAGTCGGCTTTGGAAGCCCATGGAGGCATTCAGAATCGCTGCGCCGATCGCGCAGATTCTTCAGATCGTTCCGCTTGGCCGAAACTATCCGGGGCTTGGGCGAGCTCAGACGGGCGACGCGACCGGGAGCGCGTGGACCCGGGCCGCAGCGACGAGCCGCTCGTCGTAGGCGATGAAGCTCGTGAGCTCGCGCCGAATGCCGATCGCCGAGGCGAGGTGAATGGCGTCGAGAGCACGGAGGTCGGTCGGGGCGATCGATCCCGCTCGGGTCGCGACGTCCTCGGTCAGCTCGATCATGTCCAGCGCATCAAGCACCGCGAAGACCCGACTGACGTCCACGCCACCATGACGGGCCGCCGCGCGCATCACCTCCACCGTCGCGATCCGGCTCGTGACGTGCCTGGCGCCCGGATCGAGGGATGCGATCAGAGCCGCGCTCTCGGGCTCGTCGACGATGAGCTTGACGATGGCCGACGCATCCAGGTAGACCGCGGGCATCTCAGCCGACTTCTTCGTCGCGGAGCTCACGCAGGACGTCCGACAGGGGTCGTCCGCGTGCCGACGGGGGCGGCCCGAGGCCGGCGAGGCCTCCCTTCCCCGAGCTGATCCGACCGTCAGCGACCATCTGTTCGTAGGTCGACGACCCTGTGCCGCTCGGACTGAGCCGCGCGACGACATTGCCCCTCTCGGTGACCTCGAGCGACTCGCCGTCCTTGACGCGGTCGAGGTAGATCGAGAGGTTCTGGCGCAGTTCGCGGACACCGACTCGCGGCGGATCGCCTTCGCTCATGTAGCACAATGTAGCACAAGCCGGGCCCAGCTGGCCAATATCCATGGCCGGACTGTTAGGCCACCAAACCCTGGCCGCGAGCCCGTCCCTGATCGCCACCAGCCCCGAATGTTGAGCGTGGGCACGAATCCGGATCGACCGATACGCATGTCCGGACTGAGCACGGATCGGCCGATTACTCGGCCCAAGAGTCTGTGGGTGCATATCTGGCCAGAATGCGCCCGGCGAAACGTTGGCGGAGGTCGCGCGGCGGTTTGAGCCCGATCCGGCCGCGGCGACACAGGTCGCCGTGCGTGGCCGCGGTCGCTTACGGCCCGATCCGAGTCGGATCCGCGGCCCAAGCTCCGCTTACGTTCTCCCCATGCAACTTTGGCTAGATGGAAGCGGCCGCGGGCCGGGCGCGGCAAGGAATATTGACAAGACCGGGCAACCTGCATCCCCTTATCGGTTGACAGCATCGGACGGACCGATGCGCGTCAGGCGGAAGGTCATGGATGCCGATCTCGTGATCCGGGCCCAGCGCGGTGACAAGGATGCGTACGCCGTCCTTGCCGCCGGGATCGCCGACCGGCTCCTGGCCGTGGCCCGCAGGATCCTGCGCGACTACGACCTCGCCGAGGACGCAACGCAGCAGGCGCTGCTCGCGGCCTGGCGCGACCTCCCCCAGCTCCGCGACCCGGATCGCTTCGAATCCTGGTCGTACCGGCTCGTCGTGCGCGCCTGCTACGCCGAGAGCCGGAGGGAGCGTCGTTGGGCACCCAGTCTGCGGCTGTTGCCAGCGGGCGAACAAGGCGCGGATGACGACCTGAGCTCGGTCGTCGACCGCGACGAGATCGAACGCGGCTTCCGCCGCCTCTCCATCGATCATCGCGCGGTGGTGGTCCTGCACCACTACCTCGACCTGCCGCTCGACCGGGTCGCCGAACTCCTCGGCATCCCGGTCGGGACGGCCCATTCCCGACTTCATCACGCGATGCGCGGGTTGCGCGCGGCCATCGATGCCGACGCGCGGCCACCGACGCGGGAGGTTGCCAAATGAGCACCGATCGCGACACGGCGCGCATCGTTCGGTCGTGGCTTCGCACGGACGAGCACGAGTCAGCGGACCGCGTCCTCGACAACGTCCTCGCCCTGCTGGACGCGACCCCACAGCGCCGGTCCTGGTGGCCGGCGCGGAGGATCGCCGACATGAATTCCGTTGCCAAGCTGGCGACCGCGATCGCAGCCGTCGTGGTTGCCGCGGTCGTGGGCATCAACCTGCTGCCGGGCGGGGTCGGGCCGGGGGACGACCCGACGCCTTCGCCGTCGCCCGCTCGCCCTCGCCGACGGCGCCGCCCCAGCCCTCGGCGTCGTCCATCGCCTTCCCGCCGGCGGGTGCCCTCGCCCCCGGCCGGCACACGCTGACCGAGGCCGACATCGTGTTCAGCCTTCAGGTGCCGGACGGCTGGTACAGCAGCGGCCTCAGTTGCCCGTCGTGCGCACAAGACTCCGGGTGGCTCCAAAGGGGAGGCGGCCCCGTGGGCTTGACCGATCCTGGCGCGGCCTGGCTCCCGTTCTGGAGCGTCGAAGGCGTCGCCGCCGATCCGTGCGGACAAACGCCGGCCCCGGCCGCAACCTCCGCAGCCGAGCTCGCCGCGGCCGTGGCCGCCCTACCCGGGGTCGACGTCATGACCGCCCCGGTAGACGTCACGGTCGGAGGGCGCCCTGCGAAGCACGTGGTGATCGAGGTCCGCGAGGACATCGGCTGCCCCGCGGGCTCGTACTACATGTGGTACGACACCAACGGCGATTTCCGCTGGGCCACCGCCCTCGGCCAGACGAACGCGATCTGGATCATCGACGTCGACGGTGCCAGCCTGTGGATCGAGGCCGAGACCTACAAGGGTGCTAGCCGGAACCTCGGGCTGGAGATCCAGGCGATCATCGACTCCATCCAATTCGAGTAGTCGGCGGGTAGACACCGCGCCTGACGTCCTCCGCAAAGCGGTGCCGCTTCGCACCTAGTACTTTCGTTTGGTATTGAAGGTACCGTTCGCGCACGTCATCGTCGGTGGGGCGAAGCCTCGGCTGGGATCCGATCCCAATCGGTGACAGGGGCCGGGGCTTCGCGACATCCGCTTTCGGGTAGGCACTGCCCGGCGGAATCAACAGGGGTTGCTATTTGAGACGCCTCGGTCCGGGGGCACCGACCGTCGCCGCAATTCTCATAGGGATCCTGCTCGCAGCTGGTTTCGCCGTGCCCGGCGCCCGGGCGGCGCAGGCGGCGGAGCGGTCCAACGTGATCCTCGTCCTGGACTTCTCGGCGTCGATCCTGCAGGACGAGGCGAACCGCAACCGGTTCGGGGCCGCCCTCGAGCGGATCGCGAATCGCATCGACGCGACGTCGGCCGACCTCACCGCCGGTGACGCCAGGGTCTCGATCATCCAGTTCGCGTCGAAAGCGGCCGACCTCCCAGGCTGCGTCGACCTGCAGCTCCTCAAGAGCGAGGAGATGGTCGGGCGCTTCGCCGAGTGCCTCCGGACGGTCGCCACCGCGTATCGGGCGGGCCTCACGCCCGCCCTCACGAACACGATCGGCATCGATACGAACTACGTGGCGGCGATGGAGCAGGCCAACGCCCATCTGCCGCGGCGAGCCGCCCGGCCGACGGTCATCCTGATCACCGACGGCAAGCACGACGTCGCGGGCGTCCCCGCCAGCCAGGTCCTCGTGGCTCGCAATGACCTGTTCGGTGCGCGGTCACCGTTCGCGCTGCTGCCGGTCGGCATGGGCCTTGATCCGTCGGGTCGCGATGCGCTCGCGGCCGGCCTCGAGGGCCTGCGGGTCATCCGTGACATGCCGTCGTGCGCCGGCGAGGTGTCCTTCGACTGGCCGGCGGTCGTGTTCGAGTCGGCCGAGGAGGCCGGCAACGCCGTCGCGTTCGCGCTCCAGGACGCCACGTGCACGTTCACCACCGGACTGGCGCCCAGTGCGACGCCGCCGCTGACGGGTGCCGGGCTACCGGGCGTCCAGGGCATCCGGCTCACGGCCCGCGATGGGGTGATCGAGGTGGCCTGGAGTCCCGCTGCGACGACGGCCGCGCCGATCGTCGACTACCGCGTGCGCTGCCGGGCCGGCGACGGGGACTGGATCGAATCAGACGAAGGCGAGTCGCTCGAGCCGAAAACGACCATCGACGGCGTGGCCAACGGAACCACGTACAACTGCGAGGTCGCGGTCGTCACCGCGGACGGGGTTGGCCCGTGGAGGCCCGCGGGCGCGTCGGTCACGCCATTCGGCCGCCCGGCGGCACCGGCCAAGCCGACGGTCCAGGCGTTGGACCGCGCGATCATGGTCCGCGTCCCGGCCGACGCCGCAGCCGGGGTGGTGTCGAGCTACCGCGTCGAATGCTCCGGCGACAACGGGGCGACGTGGCCGGTCGTCGACCGACGTGTCAGCGGACACCCCGGTCCAGATCGGGGGGCTGGCGAATGGCGTCGATTACCGCTGCCGCGCGTTTGCTGCGAACCCGGTCGGCGTGAGCGACGCGTCGCCGCTGTCAGACCTCATCAGGCCGTGTGGTTCGATTTTCCAGTGCAACTCGATGGCCGTGCCGATCCTCGGCGGCCTCGGGGTGCTGCTGCTTCTCGGGCTGGTCGCCTCGTTCATCGCGCTGGAGCGCGGTCGGGTGCACGGCTACGTCGTCGCGGTGGTGGACGTGGTGCACACCGCGAACATCGGCCACGGGTCGCCCCTCGGGATCGCGTTCGTCCGTGCTCCCGGCACTGGCACCGTCACCGGGATCGTCGCCGACAAGAAGCGAGCGGACATCCGCATCCGCCGCCTGCGCGACGGCCGCTTCGCGATCAAGGACCGAACCGGCCGCCAGGTCGCCGCCGACGGCCAGGCCGTCGTCGTCTCCGACTCGCTGGGCGGCCGCCACTCGCTCAGCCTCCAGGCGTTCGAGACGAATCCGGCCTCGCGGGTGGCGAG
>CAWBHP010000004.1:0-239194 GCA_963788685.1 uncultured Chloroflexia bacterium
TCGGGCGACGCCGACGGGGCCGAGCAGGAGTCCTGGACGGAGACGCCCGACGGCGACCGCCTGACCGAACCGGAGCGGGCCCGCTCGACGTGGCTCGAGCTCCAAGAGCACGCCTCGATGCCGGCCGCCCTGGTGGAGATCTCCGAGGAGGAGATCGACATCCCGGCCGGGCGCTTCGCGTGCCTCAAGTACACGCGCCGGGACGGCGAGTCGGTCAGCACCTTCTGGTTCGCGCGGTTGGCCCCCGGGATGCCCCTGAAGTTCGAGAGCCGCGTGGGCGACGAGCTCGTCTACTCGTCGATCGCCATCGAGGACATCCGGGGCTGACCGCCAACGGCGTCCGAGACCGAATATGCAGTCATTTGTATCACGACTGCATTGACGGTCCTTAGTCGAATGCATATCATCGCCGGATGCGGAAGCATACGACGATCGACCTCGACACCGAGCTCGTCCAGCAGGCGGCGGACGCGCTCGGGACGACGCGGACGACCGACACGATTCACGAGGCCTTGCGGGATGTCGTGCGGCGCCGGCAACGCCTGGCAATCCTCGACTTTCGGCCGGCTCTGGATTTGGCCGATCTCGACGCTATGCGGTCGCACCGCTTTGCGGAGTCCAAAGCGGCCTACGAGTCGGAGCCGGAGTGATCGAGCTGTTCGACACGAGCGCGCTGATCCTCGCTGCTCGTGTCCGAGCCGTCGGCGAGATCCTCGCTGATGCGGTCGCCGCCGACGAGCTGGCCCTCAGTGAGCCGGTGTTGCTCGAGTACCTGAACGGCGCCCGAAATGCCGAGGAGTACGACCGGTTCGAACGCGGCCTTCGCGCCAGCCGGCTGGTCCGCACCACACCCGAGGACTGGGACCGTGCCCTCGAGGTCCATCGGTCGCTAGCCAAGTCCGGGCCAGGCCACCAGCGAAGCGTTCGGCTACCCGACTTGATCATCGCCGCGGTCGGGGAGCGCCACGGCCTGCCGATCGTCCACTATGACGCGGACTACGATCGGATCGCGGCCGTTACCGGCCAGCCGACCCGCTGGGTGGCGCCGCTGGGGTCGGTCTAATCTCTCGCAGTTCGAGCGGGGTGTCGTTGGATTACGGCGTGAGCGACTCGGCGAGGATGGCCTCGACGAGGTGCCGTCGCCTGCGTCAGCCTCGAGCTCGCCGTACGCGCCGCGTCGTCCTCGGCGATACACCTGGACGGCCCGACCGACCGCGTCGCCTTTCCTCGCGCGACGACGACCGTGCCGATGCTCTCGTCCGCAAAAACGAACGACGCCTCGTCGCCGACGTCACCACGGGCCTCGGGCGTCCCGATCCCCTTCGCCTAGCTCGACAGGCTCGAGGAGCGTGGCCTCGCACGGGCCGGGATGAAGATCGCGCGCCTCGACGCTCGACGAACTTGTCGAGGTCGCGCGTGGGCGTCCGTCCGTGCCGCCAGTAGTCGAAGCCGGCCCATGAGCTGACGAACTCGCCGGCGCTCATCGCTCCGCGAGCGCCGTCGAGCCGCGGACGTCGGCGAATAGCAGGCTGCACTCAACTGAGCGCCGCCGCGCTCGTTCTCCAGCAGGACGAAGCAGGTCTGACAGTAGCGCGGGCTTTCTTGCCCCGGGTCGCCGGCCCATGAGTCGCGCGACCGTCGCCGGCGTCGCCGATCGCGCAGCCGAGGTAGCAGCCGATGGGGCGCTGGGCAGGCGGCGCATGCCCGGTAGAGCGCCGGTAGCGCGGCGTGCCCGGAGCCCGACGCCAAGATCGCGCTCCGCTCGAGGAGCAGCAGACCGGTCGGCGTCGGGCGACGCCCGGCCATCGGAAGTCTGGGCGGCAGCGGTGCGTGCCAGCAATCGGCCGGACGGGCCAGTTTAGACACCGCGCGACGTGGCGGCGCAACCCGGGCGATAGACTCAGCCGCGATGAGCAGTCAGTCACGGTCGCCGATGCCCGAACCGGTCGTGGGCCAGCCCGCGCTTGAGGCGCCGTTCGTCGGGCGCACGGCCGAGCTCCAGGTGTTGGTCGGCGCCCTCGACGATGCGTTCCGCGAAGGGAAGCCACGCTTCGTCCTCGTCGACGGCGCGGCCGGGATCGGCAAGAGCCGGCTCGTTCGGGAGTTCCTGTCCGCGGCTCGCGAGCGAGCATCGGCCGCGGCGATCCTCCAGGGCCGCTGCCTCGCAAGCGGGCGGGCCACGAGCTACTGGGCGCTGGGCGAGGTCCTCCGACGCGCCTGCGGCATCGGGCTCGACGATCGCGCCGGAGGACGCGGAGCAGCGCCTCCGCGACGGGCTCGACCAGGATCCTCGCGCCGCTCGGGCTGACCGAGCGCGGAGATCGGAGGAGACCGTCCAGCGCCCTGGCAACGTCCGCGGGCATCGTCATCCCCGGCAATCCCCTCGAGCGCGCCGATCCGCGGATCGTCCCGGCGGCGATCACCCGGGCGTGGGGCCGATTCCTCACCGCGCACTCGCGGCGGGGCGGCGCGATCCTCGTCATCGAGGATCTCCACTGGGCTGGATCCGCGCTGATCTCGGCCTTACCGACGATCGCCTCGATGCTCGACGGTCCGATCCTGTTCGTCGGGACCGCCCGACCGGCGTTCCTGGGTCGGGAGCCGGCCTTCCTGTCGGACCACGATTTGGTCAGCGTCGTGGTCCCGTCGCTGCGCGTCAACGATGCTGCCGGCTTGGTGAATGCGCTACTCCCGACGGGCGCGCTCACGCCTGAGGTACGGGCGAACCTCGTCGCACGGGCCGAGGGCAACCCCTACTTCCTGGAAGAGGCGGTTCGCCACCTGTCGGAAGCGAGCAACGCCGCGATCCCGGACTCGATCCAGGCCGTGCTCGTGGCGCGAATCGAGGCACTGCCGCTCGCCGAGCGCCGCGTCCTCCAGGAGGCCGCGGTCGTGGGACGAGTCTTCTGGGAGGGGCCGATTCGAGCGGCACTGGGCGCAGCCGACATCGGCGACTCGTTGCGACGCCTCGCCGAACGTGGTCTCGTGTTCACTCGTCCGACGTCGAGCCTGTCCGGCGAGGTCGAGCTGAGCTTCAAGCACGCCCTCCTCCGCGACGCCGCGTACGGAACGATGACGGCCACGCATCGAGCGCGCTCGCACGCGTCCGTCGGGACGTGGCTGGAAGGGATCGCGGACGATCCGAAGGCGGAGCTGGCGGGGCTGATCGGCGAGCACTTCCGGCTCGCGATCGAGCAGGACGTCCGACGGGGCCGCCTGGCCGGACGCAGCCGACCACGAGCGGGTTCGGGCGAGCGCCGTTCGCTACCTGCTCCTCGCAGGCTCGAGCGCCCACCAGCGCTTCGCCCTCGACAAGGCAATCGAGCTCCACGAGGCGGCCCTGCGGCACGCGACGTCGGACGCGGAGCGTGCGCGCGTCCTGACCGCGCTGGGCCAGGATCACGAGTCCGGCCTCGAGGGCCCGGCCGCGATCGACGCATACCGCCGGGCGATCGAGGCGGCCGACCGGGTGCCGTTGCCGGCCGACGAGCGAGCGCAGAATTCGGCTTGCAGCCGGGCGCACGATGGCCGTGCGCTGGGGCTCCTTTGCTGTCCGCCCGAACCAGGCCGAAATCGACGAATTCGTCGACTCGGGACTGGCCCTCGCCGAGGACGCCGAGACTCGCCTGTGGCTGCTGGCGACGCAGGGGCGCCGCCGGTATCCGGTCGGGCAGCGCCCTCCTGTCGGACCCGACTTTCGTTGCGGATCGCATCAAGGCCGTGAACGCTGCGCTCGAGGGCGCGCGGCAGCTCGGCGTCACTGATCTCATCGTCTTTGCGGGCCGCGTGTCCGCTCAGCTCGAGTTCGCCGCGGGCCGTTACGACGAGTGTGCTGCGGTCTATCGCGGGCTCGTCCCGTATCTCGACGTCGTGGACTCAGCCTTCCAGCGGGCGCTGACGGCGGTGTACGTGACGCTCGGGCTCGCCGATGTCGCGGGTGCCTACGCCGACGCGCTGGCCGTCGCCCGGAAAACGCTCGAGGTCGGGCGGACGTTGAGCCCGCACGAACACGCGCACGGGACGGCGATGATGCTGTGGTGCCTCTACCACCTCGGCGAGTGGGGAGAAACGGCGGCCCTCGTCGATGAGCACATCGCCGCCGTCCGCGGCACGGACGTCTTCATCTGTCCGTTCATGCGGGGCGGTGCGCTGATCGGCGCGCTGATGGCGGCCCACCTCGGCGAGTTCGAGCGCGCGCGGGAGCTGGTCGGCGAGGTTCAGCTGACTCCCGACGAGCCGGGTTGGCCGGAGGCCCTGCACGCGCGCATCCTCGTCGCACTCGGCGAGGCCGAGGAGGGCGCCGCGGCGGCGCAACGGATCATCGATAGCGGACGGCTCGCCAGTCTCGAGGAGAACGAGCACGAGACGGTCGCCCTCATCGAGGCCCTGCACGCGCTCGGCGACTGGGATCGGCTGCGGGCGTTCCTGCCGGAGGCACGGCGCCGGAGTGCGTCGCTCGCGATCCTGGGCCCGGTGTGCGACCGCGCCGAGGGCATGGTCGCCGTCGCCGACGGCGACACCGAGCGGGCGATCGATCAGCTCCGCCGGGCCATCGAGGGCTTCGCCCGCCTCGGCGTCCCATTCGAGCTCGTCCCGGACGCAGGCGCTGCTCGCGAACGTGCTGCCGGACGGCGACGCGATGCTCGCTGACGCGATCGCATCCGCAGAGGCCCTGCTCGGCGAGCGGACCCCGGCGCCGCAGCCGCCATCGACGTCGGCGCCCGACGCGTCCGGGCTGTCGGAGCGGGAACGGGAGATCCTGGCCCTGATCGGGGAGGGGATCAGCAACCAGGAGATCGCGGATCGGCTGGTCCTCAGCCCGCGGACGGTCGAACGCCACGTCTCGAACATCTACCTCAAGCTCGGTCTCGAGGGGCGGTCATCGCGTGCCGCCGCGGCGGCGTACGCGGTCAAGTCGGGCCTGAAGGCGGGTCCCAACTAGACCTCCGCCAGCCGACTACGTGTCGGCCGCCATGCCCGCCGTCACCAAGGCCGAAATCGGTTTCCCACTTCGCGTGTCGACACGGAAGTCGCCGGCTGCCCCGGTCCCTACCTTCCTCCTCAGATGCACCCGACCAGACCGCGGGGGAACGAGGAGGGCAATCGTCATGGACCCGATCACGCGATACGACTTCACGAAGCTCCAGATGGCCGAACGCCACGAGCAGGCGGCCAACGCGCGGCTGGCCATGGCCGGCCGCTCATTCGCGGGCTCTGACGAGCAGGAGACATCGGTCTGGCGCCGCTGGACCCTTCGAAAGCTCGTCGGCCGGATCAGCCTCGGACACGCCGGGACCTAACCCGGCGGCCGGGAACCCAGAGTCAGGGAGGTACCGACATGGCGTACAAGATCGAGGGCAAGCTGCTCGAGGTGTGCTCGTGCAACGTCCTCTGTCCTTGCTGGATCGGCGAGGACCCGGACGGTGGCACATGCGACTCGGCAATGGCCTGGCACATCGACACGGGCGAGATCGAAGGCGTCGACGTCTCCGGCCAGACACTCGCGATGTCGGTCCACATCCCCGGCAACGTCCTCGTGCCGGCGTCCTGGAAGGCGGCGGTCTTCGTCTCCGACTCAGCGACCGACGAGCAGCACGGCGCAATCCTCAAGGTCTTCACGGGCCAGCTCGGCGGAGCGATCGCCGATTTCGCCGCGCTCATCGGGGAGGTCGTGTCCGTCGAGCGGGTGCCGATCACGTTCACGGTCGACGAGGGCAAGGGCCGCCTGGTGATCGGCTCCGCGGCCGATGCCCAGCTCACGCCGTACTCGGGTGCAACCGGTGGCCTCACGACGCTGGGCGAGACCGCGTTCAGCACGATCCCCGGCTCGCCCGTCTACGTGGCCAAGGCCGACCACTTCACCCGCGACGGCGCGCCGTACGGCCTGCCGAGCGTCGATCTGCGCGGTAACAACGCGCTCCAGGGTCACTTCGAGTTCGCGGCATAGCCCCAGATCGGAGACCGAACGATGTTGTCCGTCCACGCCGGCCGCGTTCCTGGCCGCGACCGCGCAATCCTCCTCGGCTCGCTCGCGGCCGTGGTCGCGGCCGGCTGGACGGCACTCGTTCTGTGGGGCGCCTCGCCCTGGTCCGGCTATCTGAGCCACACGACGCTCGAGCACGGAGCGGGGACAGCTGAGACGCTCCTGTTCGTCGTCGGCTGGACGCTCATGACCGTGGCGATGATGCTCCCGACGACGTGGCCCCTCCTGGTCACGTTCCAGGCGCTGGTCCGGCGGCGCAACCAGCCTGGCCTTCTCGTCCTCATGCTGGCAGCGGGCTACATCGTCACCTGGTCTCTCGTCGGGCTGGCGTTGCACTCCTTCGACCGGTTGGTCCACGAAGCCGTCGAGTCTGTCGGCTGGCTGGGCGCCCATACCGGCCTGATCGGTGCCGGCACGATCCTGGTCGCCGGCCTCTACCAGTTCGCGCCGCTGAAGTACCACTGCCTCGACCAGTGCCGTTCGCCGTTGGGCTTCGTGCTGAACCACTGGCGAGGCAACCGCGAACGGCGCGAGGCGTTCATGCTCGGCGTTCGCCACGGGCTGTTCTGCGTCGGCTGCTGCTGGTCGCTGATGCTCATGATGTTCGCAGTCGGCGTCGGCAGCCTCGCCTGGATGTTCCTGCTCGGGGCGATCATGGCGATCGAGAAGAACGCGACCTGGGGCCGGGCGATGTCGCGCCCGCTCGGGATCGTGCTGATCGCCGCCGGCAGCGCCCTGTGCGTCGCCGCCTGCTACCAGCCTGACGGGCGGGAAGCGGCCGGCCGGGGGCCCTGGAACGAGGGGCGTTCCAGCCGCCCGCTGGCCGCCGGCTGCGCGGGGTCAGCCGCTCTTCTTGTCGAGGTACTGGAGGAGGTTGTGGGCGGCGAGCTCGATCGCCTTGTGCCGCCATTCGGACGCCCGATACACGCAGGCGATGAGCCCCGTCCGGTGGACCCGCTTGAAGTCCCCATAGACAAACGCGTGGCGGGCCTTCGTCTCGTCCGAGGCGCCGTCGGTCAGGCCGAGGTACCACTCGGCGTATTCCTCCCAGGAATGCGACTTCAGGAACGCGTTCTCGTCGGCCGCGGTCGGCGCGACCTCGCCCCAGTCGCTGTCGAGGACGTACTGGCGGGCGTCGATCAGCTTCCGGGCGTGCGTCACCGCCCGTTTGTTGAGCTTGTACGAGGCCATGTCGTGGGCGTCAGTCGTCGAGGACGAACGTCACCATCATGTTGACCTGGTACTGCGAGATCTTCTCGCCGGTGATCTCGACGCGCTGCTCCTTGATCCAGGCGCTGCGGACGTTGCGGAGCGTCTTCGTCGCGCGGGCAACGCCCTGCTGAACGGCGTCCTCGAAGCTCTTCGTCGAGGTGGAGCTGATCTCGGTGACACGTGCGACTGCCATTGCGTGCTCTCCTTCAGGTTCGCCGTCCACACCGGTCTGAAAAGAGTAGCCCGTAACGGTTCGGTCGGGCGGGCGTCCACCAGTCACACATGAAGGAACGGCCGATGAGACTGGTTCGAAGCGCGACGCTGGTGGTCCTCTGGGGACTGCTTGCTGGTGCCGTCGCGGCCTGTGGACGAGGCCAGGCGACGATCCCGCCCGGCGGTCAGCAGGTGCACGTCTCGGTGACCGAATCCGAGGTCCGCCTCGACCCGGCCACCGTCCACGCCGGGGATCTCTACATCGTCCTCGACACGCCCGGGTCGGGCGTCGGGTTCGCGCAACGCATGCGAACCGCCGCGGAGACTCCGGGTCCCATGAGCGACGAGGACCTCGACCGACTCGCGCACGGCGACACCGAGGGGACCGCGATTGGCGGCTTCGACGACTTCGGCTGTTCGGCCGACCAACGAGCCGAGGATCGCGGCCTGATGGGCTACTGCGGCAACGTCTTCAAAGAGACGCTGACCCCAGGGAAGTACGCGTTCTTCGTGGGCGATCCCGAGGGCGAAGGCCCGCAGTCCGTCGCCGTCCTCGAGGTCGTGCCGTAGCCGCGGGTGCGCCCAGGGTGCGGGCGTGGGTGGTCACGGATCCGCTCCGGTCGAACGCATACGGTCGTTAGGTGAGCGTTATCGGCGAGTTGTTTGCCGAAATCGCCCGGTCAGCCCTTGGATCTTGCTCATACGCTCGTGCGGAGAGCGTTGCGGTGTGTTTCCGGCCGGGATGGGAATCGCCCGACGCGCCCAGCGCCGGAAATTGTCATTACGCTCGCCCGGAAAGTGTACGAGCGCAAGAGGTCGTAGCGCCCTCGGTGCGGGCGTGCACCGCTGGGACGTTGATAGGGAATCGGTGCGGGCAGCAACGAGTTTGCAAGGTCGACCAAGAGACGCAGCGCTTACATTCGATCCCACCCCAAGGGGCAGAAGCACGTGCGTCCAATTCGACTCCAGCACCACGACCTTCCGACCCACACAGACGCCGACCAGCAGCCTGACGGCCTGGATGCGTCGGCGCTTCTCGCCGCGCTCCGATCCCTTCGGAACGGCGACTTTCGGGTGCGCCTGCCGGAAGGCAAGGCTGGCATCGATGGCTCCGTTGCCGAGGCGTTCAACGACATCGCCGAGCTGAACCAGCGCACCGCCCAGGAGCTCCGACGGATCAGCCGTGCGGTCGGGCAGGAGGGACGGATCAGTCACCGGGTGTCGATCGGGCCTGCTGGAAGCTGGGCGCGCAACGAGGCGGCGGTCAACCAACTCGTTCTCGACCTGACCGCCCCGATGCTGGAGGTCAGCCGTGTCCTCGACGCGGTCGCCCGAGGCGATCTCTCGCAACGGATGTCGTCGGAGATCGACGGCCGGCCTCTCAAGGGCGAGTACAAGCGCCTGGCCGACACGATCAACACGATGGTCGATCAGCTCAATGCCTTCGCCTCCGAGGTGACGCGGGTCGCGCGCGAGGTTGGCACGGAGGGCAAGCTCGGCGGCCAGGCCGACGTCGGCGGCGTCAGCGGCACCTGGCGAGGACCTCACCGACTCGGTCAACTCGATGGCGGCCAATCTCACGGCCCAGGTCCGGAACATCGCCGAGGTGACGACCGCCGTCGCCCGCGGCGACCTCAGCAAGAAGATCACGGTCGACGTCCGAGGCGAGATCCTCGAGCTCAAGAACACGATCAACCGAATGGTCGACGAGCTCAACTCGCTCGCGTCCGAGGTGACCCGCGTCGCCCACGAGGTCGGCACCGAGGGCAAGCTCGGCGGCCAGGCCGACGTTCGCGGCGTCGCCGGCACCTGGAAGGACCTCACCGACAACGTCAACACGATGTCCCGCAACCTCACCGCCCGGGCCCGCAACATCGGCGACGTCACGACCGCCGTCGCCCGGGGCGACTTGAGCAAGAAGATCACCGTCGACGTCCGGGGCGAATTCCTCGAGCAGAAGAACACGATCAACACGATGGTCGACCAGCTCAACGCCTTCGCCTCCGAGGTCACCCGCGTCGCTCGCGAGGTGGGCACCGAAGGCAAGCTCGGCGGCCAGGCGGACGTCCGCGGCGTGGCCGGCACCTGGAAGGACCTGACCGACAACGTCAACTCGATGGCCGACAACCTGACCACCCAGGTTCGCAACATCGCCGACGTCACAACGGCCGTCGCCCGGGGCGACCTGAGCAAGAAGATCACCGTCGACGTCCGGGGCGAGATTCTCGAGCTCAAGGACACGATCAACACGATGGTCGACCAGCTCAACGCCTTCGCGTCGGAGGTGACCCGCGTTGCCCGCGAGGTCGGCACCGAGGGCCAGCTCGGCGGCCAGGCCGACGTCCGCGGCGTCGGGGGGACCTGGAAGGATCTGACCGACTCGGTCAACCAGCTCGCTGCGAATCTCACGACACAGGTGCGGGCCATCGGCGAGGTCGCGACGGCGGTGACTCGCGGCGACCTGTCGCGATCGGTCCAGGTCGACGCCAAGGGCGAGGTCGAGCTCCTCAAGGACCACGTCAACGAGATGATTCGCAACTTGCGCGAGACGACGCGACGGAACCATGAAGTCGACTGGCTCAAGACGAACATCGCCCGGTTCGGGCAGATGCTCCAGGGCCAGCGCGACCTGAAGACGGTCGCTCGGATGATCCTCGCCGAGCTCGCCCCGCTCGTCGGCGTCCAGCGCGGCGTCTTCTACCTTGCCGACCTCGACGGGGAGCCATCCAGGCTCGGCCTTCTCGCGACCTATCCGCGCCAGCTGAAGCCGGAGCCGGCCGCCCGGATCAAGTTCGGCGAGGGCCTCCTCGGCCAATGCGCCGAGGACCGGCGCAGGATCGTGCTGCGTGACGTGCCGCCGGACTACGCAACGATCAACTCCGCGCTCGGCGGCGCGACGCCGCGATCGATCGTCCTCCTGCCGATCCTGTTCGAGGACGAGACTCGGGCGGTCATCGAGCTCGCGTCGGTCGAGGATCTCAGCGAGATCCACCTCGCGTTCCTCGACCAGCTCGGCCGAGAGCATCGGGATCGTCCTGAGCACGATCACCGCGAACATGCGGGCCGAGGACCTCGTCCAGGAGCAAGCCGCCCGGGCCGAGGCGGAGTACGGGCTGGCCCGCCTGCGCCAGGTCGTCGACGTCATGCCCGAGGCGATCCTCATCGCGGATGCGAACGGTCGCGTCTATCTGAGCAACGCCGCGGCCGCCGAGATCATGGGCGTGGTGCCGGAGACCGTGACGCTCGAGGCCGACGCGGCACTCGGCGCCCGGCGGATCGATGGGGCGGCGTACCTGCCTGCGGATCACCCACTGGCCCGAGCCGTCTTCCACAGCGAGGTCGTGCGCGGCGAGCAGCTCATCATCACCAACGGGATCACCGGCCAGGATGTGCCGATCCTCGTGAACAGCGCCCCGCTGAGCGATGGCCAGGGCCACCCTGCCGGTGGCGTGGCGGTGTTCCAGGACATCAGCCCGCTGCGCGATCTCGACCGCCAGAAAGACGAGTTCCTGGCCGCGATCTCGCACGATCTCAAGACGCCGGCGACGATCATCAAGGGCAACGCCAACCTCCTCCAGCGCGCTCTCGCGCGAGCCGATCGCGACGGGTCCGCGGCCCAGATCTCCGAGGGCCTCGAGGTCATCGACGAGAGCACGGCCCAGCTGGTTCGACTGGTCGACGAGCTGCTCGATCTCACCCGCCTGCGGATGGGCCACGAACTGGAGCTCGACGTCGGCCCGGCGGACCTCATCAAGATCGTTCGCCGGCTTGCCACGGAGTACCAGAAGATCAGCCCGCGCCACACGATCGACTTCGACTCCGACGCGCCTCGCGTTCTCGGCGATTGGGACGAGGCCCGGGTCGAGCGGATCGTCGGCAACCTCATCTCGAATGCCGTCAAGTACAGCCCGAAGGGCGGCGAGATCTCGATCCATGTCTCGCAGGAGGAACGCGACCAACAGGCGTGGGCGATCCTCGTCGTCCGGGACAACGGGATCGGCATTCCGCCCCTGGAGCTCGACCGCGTCTTCGAGCCGTACTACCGGGCGTCGAACACGGCGGGCACCGTCAGCGGCAGCGGCATCGGCCTCGCGGGAACGCGGCACATCGTGGAGCAGCACGGCGGCGTGATCACCGTCGAGAGCGAGGTCGGCGACACGACCTTCACCGTCCGCCTGCCGCTGGTGATGGAGCCGCTGGAGAGCCTCGAGGCCTAGGGCGGGCTTCCTCCGCCCCTTGCTCCGCCAGCCGGACCAAGCAGCGAACGAGGGGTCCGAATCAGGCCTCAGCGGGCGCTTCCTCCGCCCCTTGCTCCGCCAGCCGGACCAAGCAGCGAACGAGGGGTCCAAATCAGGCCTCAGCGGGCGCTTCCACCGCCCCTTGCTCCGCCAGCCGGACCAAGCGGCTAGCGGATGGCCCCGCTACCTCTGCGCGGCCTACGTCGGTTGGGCTAGTGCCGCGTGGACCTTCGACGCCGCGGGTCTGGCTCACCGTGCTATGGCGGCGAGTGCGAGGCTGACCCACGATCAGGGCATGTCCCTGGCCTACCACGCCCCGGCCGCGTTTGAGCTGGGTACGGGCGGCCATCTCCGCCGAGCGATCGGCGTTCTCGTGCCCGCCGCGCTGGTCTTCGCAGCCGGCTGCTTCGGCGCTTCGATCGTGTTTGCGGACGCCGCGATGGCCGGCACTGGGGTCGTCCTTGTCGCCGCGGCCACCAGCTTCGCCATCTCCTGGCGCTTGCTCGGGCAAGGCCGGGTCCGGCCCGCCGCCGTCGTGCTGACCGTTTCGATGCTGATCCTGCCGATCATCCTTGCGGCTGTTCAGCCCATCTTCACCGTGTACCCGGTCGTCCCGTTGCTCGGTGTCGGCTTCGCCCTCCTGTTCCTCGAGGGCCGTCCCTTGGCAGGATTGATGATCCTTGCCAGCCTCAGCTCCGCCGGTGCCACGGCGGTCCAGTCATTGGCGCCGCGGACCGTGTCCCTACCTAGCTGGTTCTTCGTGACCTTCAACGTGCTTGGGCTCATGGCCTGCGTCGGGGTCTTTCTCATCCTCCTCGCCGCATTCAGCGGCCGGCTCCGGCGCTCGCTCCGCGAGGCGACCGAGGCGACGTCCGCCCTGGCCCATCAGGCCACCCACGATTCACTCACCGGCTTGTCCAATCGCCGAGGCGTACTGAACCGCCTGCAGGCCGTCCTGGATGGACCACTCGCCGACCGCGCGAAGGCGGCGGTTCTGTATATCGACATCGACGAGTTCAAGCGCATCAACGACACGCTGGGCCACCTCGCCGGCGATGAGCTCCTCGAGCGTGTCGCCCATCGCATCGCGGGGGCGGCGACGACCGATGCCACCGCACGCCCCGGTGGCGACGAGTTCGTTGTCATCCTTGAGGGACTGACTGACGACGGTGCTGCGGGCCGGGTCGCCGCAGCCATCACGGACGCGCTCTGCGTGCCGTTCCTCGTGAGTGGTCGAAATATGCGACTGACCGCAAGCATCGGCATCGCCCCGCTTGTCGACGCAACGAGTGCCGACGACGTTCTCGCCCGCGCCGACGCCGCGATGTATGCCGCCAAGCGGGCCGGCAACGGCCTGACCGCGATCTACGACCCGGCGATGATCGCCGACCTCCAGGCACGCCTCGAGCTCGAGGGCGAGCTCCGTCACGCGATCGAAGCGAAGGAATTCCGTCTCGAGTATCAGCCGATCGTCGACATGACGACCGGCCGGATCATCGAGCTCGAAGCACTGCTGCGCTGGGACCATCCTTCCGGACGGAATATCGGCCCGGCCGAGTTCATCCCGGTCGCCGAGGAGTGCGGACTCATCGTGACCCTCGGCCGGTTCGTCCTGGCCCAAGCACTCGGCGACCTGCGCGCGCTCGAGCAGGAACTCGGGATGGCTGCACGTCCGGTCATGAGCGTCAACCTGTCGGCTCGCCAACTGGGGGACACGGGCCTGGTCGAGGCAATCGCCATGATGCTCGCGGAGTCCGGCCTTGACGGACGCGCGCTCCGGCTGGAGATCACCGAGACCGCGATGGTCCTGGGCCTCGAGAGCGCCAGCGAGACCATTGCGGCCATCCGGTCCCTCGGCGTGGGCGTCGTCATCGACGACTTCGGGACGGGCTACTCGGCGCTGGACTATCTCAAGCGCTTCGTCGTCGACGGCGTCAAGATCGACCGCTCGTTCGTGGCGGGGCTCGGCCGGCCCGGCCCCGACGAGGCAATCATCACCGCCGCGATCGGTTTCGCCCACGCCCTCGATCTCGAAGTAACGGGCGAGGGGATCGAAACGCAGGCCCAGCTCGAGCGGCTCGCCGAGCTCGGCTGCGATCGTGGTCAGGGCTACTTCATCGGCCGGCCGGCCCCGCTGGCGCAGATCTGCGCGTTGCTGCTGACCGATCGCCTCGACCGTCGCCGGATCGCGCGAGTCGTCCCGCAGGCGTGGGCGGACGGCGCCGAAACCGCAATCGCGGGCTGAGCGAGCGAACGCGGGGTACGGATCCGCGCCCGATAAGGGTCTGCCCTTACCCGTGCCCCGACGCCTGTCCCGGGCCGAATCGGCCGGATGACGATGGTCGGGAGAGAGGCTGTCATCGACGATCGCGGTGATGAACGCACAGACGT
Organism: uncultured Chloroflexia bacterium; assembly: GCA_963788685.1. Taxonomy (GTDB): domain Bacteria; phylum Chloroflexota; class Limnocylindria; order Limnocylindrales; family CSP1-4; genus CF-46. Next base: position 14,038 of record CAWBHP010000004.1, read on the forward strand.
TCACGCTCGATCAGTTGACTGGAGTCAGCCGTGTTCGCACCTACGATGGCCATCCCGAGGTTCGGCCATCGCCGCGCGCCTCGGCTCGCTACCAAGATCGCGACGGTCTTCGCTCAGTTCGCGCTCATCTTCGCCTTCGCGGTCGCCGGAACGATCTTCCTCGGCCTGACGATCGCCTCCCCGATCGTCGTGCCGCTGGCCGGACGCCAGGCCGTGGCGCTATCGGCGACGGACCTGGCGACCGCAGGTCAGCTGGGCTCGATGTGGTGGCTGTTCGCGGTCGGGATGGTCCTCAGCTTTGGCGCCGCGCTTGCCACGATCGGCAACCTGATGCAGCGCCTGGCGGCTCCGCCCGACGCGTAGTAGCGGCGCGCCGCGCTTCTCAGCCGCGGCGCTTCAGCGAACGTCCCTGCGAGTCGCGGGTCCGGGCCATGTTGGCGCTCGCGAAGTGTGCTTCCTTGAGGGCCATCGCGGGCATCGGTGCGGCGAACGTGTCGCCTTCCGCGGCGAGCTCACCGACGAGGCCACGCAGCTCCGGGTCGCGGCCGGCGTAGGCCCGGATCCGGTGCCCTGTCGCGTCGAGGATGCGGCGGGCGCTCACGTAGTCGCCGGCACGGTTGAGGCGGACGGCCTCCTGGCGGGCACGCGCGGCGAACTGCGTCGCGACGGCCCGGTCGACTTCGGTGTCGCGTGGCTGGGCATCGTTCGCCGCATCATCGGCGTAGGCCCAGGAAAGCCGTGAATCCGACGCCGACGCCCGGCCATCGGCGTCGAAGGCGCCGTCACGATCGCTCAGCCCGATGATGACACCCGTCTCGCGCCCGATCTCCCCGTACGGGAAGGTGATGCGAAGAACGACATCGAGGACCTGCTCCGCGACGAGGTCGCCGAGCCCGATGACCGTCCGGCTGCCGCGTGGTCGGGCCGGATGAGGCGAGATCGCCTCGACCCCGACGTCCTCGGCCGCGACGACTTCCAGCTCCACGTCGCGAGCGACGATCTCGAGCGTCTCCCCGACCTCGCTGGTGATGTGGTCGCGAATCGTCGCCGCGTCGCGAACGAAGTAGAAGTGACCGCCGCCGGCGTCGGCCATGCCCTGGAGGAGGGCCTCGTCGAAGTCGGCGCCGACGCCGAACGTCGTCGTCGACACGCCGCGGGCGCGAAGCTCCGCGGCATGCTTCGCCAACTCGATCGGATCGGTCAGGCCCTTGTTGGCGAGCCCGTCGGTCAGGACGAGGCAGCGATTGACGCCGTCGGCTGCGAGGTGGCTCGCGACCTGCTCGGCGCCGCGGAACCAGCCTTCGGACAGGTTCGTGCTGCCGCGGGCGTCGATCGCGTCGAGCCGGGCCATCGCGTTTCGCCGCGCCTCCGCGGAACCGGGCGTGCTCTCGACGACGAGATCGACGACATCGTCGTAGACGACGATGCTGAACCGATCGCGCCCGTCCAGGTGTTCGAGAGCGGCCGAAATCGTTCGCTTCGCGAGCTCGATCTTCTCGCCCGACATCGAGCCCGACCGATCGAGCACGAAGCCGAGATTGACGGGCAGCCGCTCGCGTTCGCGAGTCGCGGCCGGCGCCGTGACCTGGACGAGGACGAAGCGCTTGCTCCGACCATGTGGCCGGATGAGGCGCCGATCGGCGCGGGCGGTGATGGCGGGTTGGGTGGTCATGACGGGTCCTCCTCGAGGAGATCTCGGGCGATCGATACGATCCGATCGACCTGCTTGGCGAGCGGCCGCGGAAGCGGCCGGCGAACGTGGAGTTCGATGTCGGGGGCGAGTGGGATGCGTTCCCACTGGGAGCGTTCGAAGGTCCGGCCGGGTGCGGGTTCGACGCCGAGGGTGATCGGCGCTCGCGCTGCCGGCGGAGGTTCGGCGGTCATTGGTTCCGCGGCCAATGAATACGAAGCCGCTGGCCGCTCTCCGATGCCTGGCCAACGCATCAGACCCGCCGGCGGCGGCCCGAGGACGCGCCGGATGTAGTCGAGCGCCGAGTCTTGGGGATCCGCCGACGCGGTCGACTCGTCGGCAAGGTTGGCGATCGTCGCGTCGTCGAGCCCGGCCAGCCGCTGCCGGATCTCCGCGAGCGGCAGATGCTCCCGCTGGAGCTTCCGAACGAGCCGCAGCCGCACAAGGTGGGCGTCGTCGTATTTCGCGCCCGGCCCGGAGGTACCCACGGATGGGAGCAGGCCCTGCGACATGTAGTAGCGGACGGTCCGCGGCGTGACGCCGGCGAGGTCCGCCAGTTCGGTCAGGGAGTAGCGAGGGGCATCTGTAGGAGCCATGCGCGAAACATATCAGTGTGACGTCACACTGTCAAGTTAGGCGCCGGCGGCCACCCCAGTCCCGTCCCCTCTGCCCGCGGTCAGCCGCCCGGAATCTCCATGCCCGGCGCCAACTGCGTCAGTGCGAGGATGTTGTCTTCGCTGTCTTTGAACCACGCCGCCGCCATGCCGCTCGCGTCGCGATCGACGCCGTTCACGGTGTTCGGACCCTTGTCGCCCAATGCGTAGTCCTCGAAGACCACGCCCCGGGAGCGCAGGTCGGTCATCGCCTGATCGATGTCGCCGACGACGAAGGTTCCGATCGTGTGCTTGCCGGTGCCCGCAAACTCGGTCTGGTACAGGAGGAACATGACCCCGCCCGGAGAGTAAACGCCGCCGCCGCCGCCCATTTCCATTGATGGGGTCAGGCCGAGCTTCTCCTGGTACCAGCTCTTGGCGCGCTCGTAGTCCTTGACCGGGACGTTCGCGAAGAGCGGTGTCTGATCGAGCATTGGACGGCGCCTCCCTGAGTCAGCTGCGAATGCGTCGAGGCTACATCACGGGCTGAAGAATCCCATCTCGCCATCGGCGATCCGACGCTCATCGGAGCCGTCTGCCGGCAACACGACGATTCCGACGACCCCGTCGTCGCGGACCAGCGGCAACAGGATCGACGAGCTGTCCGGCGCCCAGAACCGATGACTGAGCGCGTACTGATCGAAGAACGGGAGGAGCTGGAGCCCGAACAGCTCCGACACGCGAACCTCGCGGGACGCGCGGATCGTTCCACTCGCGACGTCGACGAATGCGAGACGGAGGGCGTAACCGGAGTCAGTCGCCGCGGGCCGGAAGGCGGGAGCCGGCGCCGCACCGGCCAGCGATGCGAGCTCGTCGTCATCGGGCCCCGGCAGGCGAAGGGTCGCAATCGTCCGACCGTCCGGCGACCAGAAGAAAGCGACGACCGGCCCCTCGAGGAGCGTCCGGACGGATCCGGATGCCACGTCGACGATGCGCAGCGGCCCGATGGGTAGCCCGACGGGCGGGCCCGGTGCTTCGGGGGCGATGAACGCCAGGCTCGCACCCGTCGGCGCAAAGCCGATCGCCGCCATGCCCGGGATCGGGATCTCGCGCCGGTCGGCGCCGTCCCGCGACTCGATGACGATCGACTCCGAGCCGCCGGCCGCGATCACGTATGCGCGATGGGTGCCGTCATGGGTCACGACTGGCGACCGGAAGATGCCAGGTGCAGCCGCCGCCGGCGTTCCCGCCGATCCGTCGAGCCCGACTTCCCCGAGAAACGCATCGGGGCCGCCAGCCCCGACGTTCATGAGGACGCGGGCGGGTTCGATCCAGTCCCAGTAGAGCGGCGCGCCCTCGCGGACGACCGTGGCCTCGGCGCTGGCGTCGGCCGGTGCCACGCGCAGAGCGAGTCCCGCGGGTTCGGTCGTCAGGAACGTGACCTGGCGGCTGTCGGGTGTCCAGTAGAGGTAGAAGGGTGGGCGATCGGGGCTCCGATAGAGGACCTGGGGCGCGGTCGCGGCCGCCGGGTCGGCGAAACCTTCGCCGCGGGCCTGGAAGACGTAGACCCCGCCGTTGTCGCTCGCGCCGCCGATCGCCGCGACCCGCGTGCCGTCCGGCGACCAGGCCGGGAACACGAAGCTGACGCCGTCGACGGGGTGGGGGACAACGCTGCCGCCGCGGTCGTCCATCGTCGTGAGGGTCCCCGCCGCGTCGACGACGGCGATACGCGTCGGGGCGGTTGCGTTGGACGGGCCGCCAAGGAGGTTGGCCACGCCGCTCAGCTGGAGCGCCGCGAGGAGCGCGACCGCGGCGAGGAGCGTAAGGACAACCGCGATCCGGAGGCGACCGCGCGAACGGGACGGCGCCGCGTCGCCGGTGGGTGCCGCGGCCTCCGCCGCGTCCTCGAGCGTGGGCTCCGGCTCCGGAGTGGGCTGCTCCTGGTCCATCAGTGAACGATACGGCGTGCTCGCGCCCTTGGGTTCAGCGTGGACACGCGGCGTAGAATCGAGAGTCTCCCGACCCGCCCACGAGTCGGCACCCGCGACTCGGACGGGCCGGAACGCCGTTCAAAGGAGGAACTATGAACGCGTTCCTGGTCGACCTGGAGAACAAGCCCGGCGCGCTCGCAACGGTGGCCGAGGCAATCGCCGCGAAGGGGGTCAATCTCCTCGGTGTCAGCGGGACGAGCTGCTCGGACGGCGGCCGCGTCGCGATCGTGACCGCCGACGACGCCACCACGCGGGCCGTGCTCCAGGAAAAGAAGTTCTCATTCAAGGAGTTGGAGGCAACCGAGACGAGCATGGGCCACGTTCCCGGCACGCTCGCGAAGGCGGCCCGTCGGCTGGCCGAGGCAGGCGTGAACATCGAGGCGATCTTCCCGACGGGCATGACGGGCAACGACGTCTCGGTCGCGTTCGTCACGGACAACCCGACGAAGGCCAAGGAAGCCCTCGCGATGGTGGGCGGTATTCGCCGCTGACCGCGCGCTCGCGCCGGCCCCTCCCTACCTGGCCATATTTTCGTCGGGGGACTGTTAGCGCAAGTAGGCGACCCAAATCGGCGCATCTTTGCCATAGGGTTAGCCTGACGCGGCTAATTTCGTCCGAATTCCGCCACCTAGGCGGTGTACAACTGCGCTAACAGTCTCCGGACGCATATTTGGCCAGATCCGGGGAGGGAAATGCGGGGAGCGGTGACGGTCGTCAAGCTCATTCAGCGCATCGACCGCGGCCCCGCCGCGTAACGGTCGCCACGCAACACGCTCTACCTGCCGCCGGTCCAATTCGGGCCGGCGGTTTCGTCGCGTTCGGCGGTTGCTACACTGGCGCGACTCTTCCGGTCCGAGCCGCGGGAGCGCGCGATCCGAGCATGAATGTGTCCGTCACCGCGTCCCCCGACCCGATCCAATGGTTGGGCGAGATCCAGGCCTCCCTCGATTCGGTCGGGGGCAAGGCCGCGTCGCTGGACCGCCTCGCCCGCCTCGGCTTCCTGGTCCCGCCCGGGTTCTGCCTGACGACGTCGGCGTTCGGCGCGCACGTCGCCGCGATCGGTGCGGCCGCGCCGCTGAACGATGCGCTCGCGGCGCTGCCGGATGAAGCCGCACGCGCGACGGTCATCAACCTCGTTCGGGACACGCCGACGCCGCCACTGGTTTTCGAGGCACTCCGTATCGCACTCGACCGGTTGACCGCCGCGGGCGAGACATCCCTGGCCGTCCGCTCCTCGGCCATCGGTGAGGACGGCAAAGCCGCTTCGTTCGCCGGTCTGCACGACACGGAGCTCGGGCTCAGCGCCGACGATGTCGAGCCTGCGGTCCGCCGATGCTGGAGCTCGCTCTGGAGTCCGGCGGCGATGGCGTATCGCCGGCGGCGGTCACTGCCGCTCGACGGCGCGTCGATGGCGGTCGTCGTCCAGGCCCTGGTCCCGGCGGACGCTGCTGCCGTCCTGTTCACCCGGAATCCGGTCTCCGGTCGGGACGACCAGCTCGTCATCAACGCCCTGCGCGGTCTCGGCGAGCCAATGGTGTCGGGCGTGGCGACGCCGGACACGATCGTTATCGACAAGGCAAGCGGCGAGGTCGTGGAGTTCTCACCGGGGGACATCGGGGAGCGGCTCGTCGCCACAGACGGTGGCGTGACGCTCGTCGCCGATCCTGCGAGCGGGCCTGCCCTCGCCGAGCCGGTGCTGCGCGACCTCGTCTCGCTCGCCCTGGAAGTCGAGCGCGCATTCGGAGCGGCCGTCGACATCGAGGCAGCGTTCGCCCGCGACCGCTGGTACCTGCTCCAGGCCCGCCCGATCACCACCGCCTGAGGAACGAACGTGACCGCCGCTGACTTTCCGGTCGACTGGGCCGACCCGAGCGAACTCGAGCGGACATGGGAGCACGACGACATGCACTCCCCGTTCTGTCTCGCTCCGCTCGCCTGGGACTACGGCCATCTGATCGCCGGCGGCTTCGCCTACCGCTACAAGCAGCTCGACCTGCCGATCGACATGAAGGCCAAGGTGATCAACGGCTACCTGTACTTCTCGTGGCAGCCGCTCGTCCCGGAGGCCGACCGGGCGGCCATGTTCGAGCGCTACACCGGCGTCAAGCAGGAGCACACGCCGCACGCCATGGACTACTGGGAGCGGGCGGTCCCGGAACTCCGCCGGCTCTACGCCCGGATCGCCGACATCGCGGTCGACGAACTGCCTGCCGATGAACTGGCGGAGGCATGGGATAGCGCCTGGAACTCGGTGCAGCGAGCCTGGTCGATCCATTTCTATGCGATCACCGGGCCGTACCAAGTCATGGACGACCTGGCTGACCTCTACGAATCGGTAGTCGATGAGGCGCCGCCCGGGGAGGCGATGCGGCTGATCCAGGGGACGATCGACGAGCTCGTCTCGGTCGATATCGGATTGGGCCGCCTGACCGAACTGGCGGCCGCATCGCCGGAGTTGTCCGCGGCGATCGGTGGGAGGGCGGCGCCCCGCGTCGATGAGCTGGCGAGCCTGCCCGGCGGGCCGGCGTTCGTGTCGGAGCTCCGCGCGTTTCTCGAGGAGCATGGGCATCTCGGCCAGGGCTTCGACGACCTCGGCCTCGCCTCCTGGGGCGAAGAGCCCGCGATGCTCCTCGCCGAGCTCGCGAAGCGGCTTGAGCATCCCGTCGAGCCTGCCGCCCACCGGGCGGAGCGGCTCGCTGGCGAGGCAGACGAGCTGGCAGACGCCTTCCGGGCGAGGCTGGCCGACCAGCCGGAGAAGCTCGCGGAGTTCGAACGCCTGCTGGCGCTCGCCCGCAAGATCGGCCGGATCACCGAGACCCACAACTACTGGATCGACCGGATGGCGCAGGCGAGGCTGCGGACGTTTGCCATGCGGGTCGGGAAGCGCCTCGTGCGCGAGGGCGCCATCGAGCGGCCCGAGGACGTCCTCTATCTCCGCCGGTCGGAGGTGCCTGAGCTGCTCCGTTCTTCAGAGGATCGGCGGGCGCTTGTGGCGGATCGCAAGGCCGAGCACGCCCGCTGGCGGAGGGTCAAGCCACCCGCCAAGGTCGGCAAGCCGTCGACAGAGGAGCCATCTGGTCGATTCAGCGGGGAGCGCTTCGCGAAGGAGGACGAGGCGATCGTCCGGGGAACCGGCGCGTCCGCTGGGATCGTCAGCGGACCGGCCCGGATCGTCCTCGGCCCGGACGACTTCGAGCGAGTTCGGCCGGGTGACATCATCGTGGCGCCATCGTCGAACCCGTCGTGGGTGCCCCTCTTCACCATCGCCGGCGGCCTCGTCACGAACACGGGCGGCGTCCTGTCGCATGCGGCGGTTGTCGCCCGCGAGTTCGATCTCCCGGCCGTCGTCGGGACGGGCGATGCAACCACCCGCATCACCGACGGCCAAATGCTCGAGCTGGACGGAACGACCGGCTACGTTCGGCTCTTGTGAGCCAAGCGGCACCGACCCAGCCCCGGCTGATGACCGGGGCAATGCTGGGCCTCGCGTCCGGGGCGATTCTCGTGCCCCTCAATTCGACGATGCTCGCCGTCGCGCTGCCGAGCGTCATGAGGCGAGTTCGACGTCGGCGCGGCCACGGTCGCGTCGCTCGTGACGCTCTACCTGGGCGCAGTCGCGATCGCGTTGCCGGCGAGCGGCAGCCTCGGCGATCGGTTCGGGCATCGCCGCGTCTTCCTGGCCGGGGTCGGCGCGTTCGCCCTGGCCTCGGCGCTCGCGGCGACGGCCGTTTCGTTCGAGATCCTCGCGCTGTCGCGGGTGCTTCAGGCCGTCAGTGGGGCGCTCGTCTCGACCAGCTCCGTGGCGCTGCTCCGCGCGATGGCTCCGCCGGATCGACGAGGGTCGGCGTTCGGGCTGTTCGACATGCTCGTATCGACGAGCGCCGCCGTCGGGCCGCTCGTCGGCGGGCTGCTCGTCGGCGGCCTCGGCTGGCGGTCGTTGTTCGTCGTCGCGGTGCCGGTCGCGCTGCTCGCGGCGTTCGCTGTCGGGGGCACTCGCTCCGCCGCGACGGGTCGACGCGCGCGCCACTCCCCGCCGGATCGACATTCCCGGTCTGGGTCTCCTGGCCGCCTTCCTCATCGCGTTGCTGCTGGGGCTCCGCGGCCTGGAGAACGGTGGGCCGGAGGCGGTCGCGGTCCTTGCGGCGCCGGCGCTGCTGGTCGCGTTCGTCCTCGTCGAGCGGCGCACGGACCATCCGGCCGTCGACCCACGACTGTTCGCCTCCCGATCCTTCACGGCGGCGGTCGTCGGCGTGTTCGGGGCGACGGTGATCCTGCATGCCACGCTCGTGCTCGTGCCGCTCCTCGTCGAGCGGCTCCAGGGCGGCGATGCCCAGACCAGCGGCTTCGTGCTGCTCGGCATCTCGGCGCTCGGCGCCATCGCGGCCCCGATCGGTGGCCGCGTCTCCGACGCCGTCGGTCGCCGTCGGCCGGCCGTCCTGGGCATGCTCGCGAGCGTTGCCGGGCTGGGCGCGCTGTGGCTCGTGGCACCGGAGGCGTCGGCCCTCGTGCTTGGCCTGCTGCTCGCGATCGTCGGGTTCGGGATGGGGATGTCCGGTTCGCCGCGCCAGACCGCGGCCCTCGAGATGATCGAGCCGGAGCGGGTCGGGATGGCCGCCGGGACCTATCTGACCGGCCGGTACATCGGTGGGGCGCTCGGCGCAACGCTGGCCGGCGCCGTTCTCGGCGGAACGGTGACGTCGGCCGGCGTCTCGACCGGGTTCGGAATCCTGGCCGCGGTCGCGCTCGGCGTCGCCGCCGCGTCGCTGTTCCTTCCGGCACAGCCGCCGCCGCGGCCGCTCAAAGATTGAGTCGCCCCCCTCTTCCCCTCGCCCATACCGTATGAACGCCCGGATCAACCGGGCGCCAAGACGGCGGAAGATGCGTGGATGCCGACCTGATCGGACGGGCGCAACACGGTGACGAAGAGGCCTTCGCGAGCCTCGCCGTCGCCGCGGGCGACCGACTCCACGCGGTGGCGTTCAGGATCCTGCGCGACACCGATCTTGCCGAGGATGCGAGCCAGCAGGCGCTGTTGACCATCTGGCGAGACCTTCCCCAGCTCCGCGACCCGGCGCGCTTTGACGCCTGGTCGTACCGGCTCCTCGTGCGCGCCTGCTACGCCGAGGGACGCCGGACCCGCCGCTGGGCGCCGAACGTCCGACTCCTTCCGGCCGATGAGCCGGAGGTATCGGAGGGCCTGAGCTCGGTCGTCGATCGCGACCAGCTCGAGCGCGGCTTCCGGCGACTTTCCATCGACCATCGGGCAGTGGTGGTTCTCCATCACTACCTCGACCTGCCGCTCGACGAGGTCGCCGAGGTGCTCGGCGTCCCCGTCGGGACGGTCCGTTCCCGTCTACATCACGCGATGCGCGGCCTGCGCGCGGCCCTCGAGGCCGATGCCCGGCCAGCGACGCGGGAGGTTGCCCAATGAGCACCGAACGCGACGTCAACCGCATCGTTCGGTCGTGGCTGGAGGAGGGCGTCGCGGCGCTCCCGGACCGCGTCCTGGACACCGTGCTCGACCAGCTCCCCGCGACCCCCCAGCGCCGTCCGTGGTGGCCGGTGCGGAGGTTCGGACAGATGAACAGCTTCGCCAAATTCGCCGTCGCGGCTGCCGCCGTGGCGTTGGTCGCATTCGTCGGAATTCGCCTATTGCCGAGTGACAGCGGCACCGGGGTCGATCCCGCCGTCGCCGAGTCCCGCGACGTCGCCGAGTTCGGCGCCGCCGTCTCCGGTAGCGTCGCCATCGGCCAGCAACGTGCCCGCGAGATTCCCAGAGGGCCCGCTGCAGGCGGGCTCGTATACGGTTGCACCGTTCTCGTCAGGGGTGGGCATGTGTCACCTGCCTCCCCAGGCCGGATGCTCCGAAACCGACGCCGACAACACCATTCGCGTCACGATCACCGTCCCGGACGGATGGTCGGGAATCGATACGGCGGTCTGGCTGGAGGAGAACAAGCCGCCCAGCGGTGCGGCCCTGGGCTTCGCGCGCGGCGGCTGGTTGCTGAGCGATCCGTGCAAGTACATCGACACGGATGTCCCGGTCGGGCCGACCGTTGCCGACTTCGTCGACGCGGTCGCGGAGCATCCCATCCTCGACACGACCGCGCCCGTCGACGTCACGCTTGGCGGGTACTCCGGGAAGTACTTCGACCTTCAGGTTCCGGCGGACATCTCCAACTGCGAACTAGAGCCAGGCAATCCAGGGGCCGGCCCGATCTACCGACCATGGGAACCCGGCATCTATGCCCAGGGCCCGGGCCATCGCTGGCACCTGTGGGTCCTCGACGTCGATGGCGTTCGCGTCGTAGTTCAGAGCATGGACTACGCCGGGACCTCGGAACAGCGTCGCACCGAGCTCCAGGCGATCGTGGACTCGATCCACGATCGAGCCCTGACGCGATACCGGGTCGGGTGGCTCAGACCACTCGACCCGGATCTCTCAGGGAATTGCGTCGGGCGCGTCCAGCCACCCGACGTCGGGGGCATAGTCCGTCGCCACCACCCGACCGTCCTCTATCAGAGAGGCCCACGCGTAGAAGCGGAACAACGGCTCATCCGGGCGAAGAGCCACTCCGAATATCGCGACGTTTGAGGCTCCCTCTCCGGGGTAGAACGTATCGAGGTAGACGTCCCCGACAGCACCATACGGAGCTCCGGCCGCTGCCATCGTCCTCCCGGTATGGAGGTCCGTGCGCCAGGCACGGTGGCCCGGCTCGGCACCCGGGGCCAAGGGAATGTTGTCGATGCCAAGCCTCACGTCCGGTACGCCATCGCCGTCGGTGTCCAGGACCAGTCCGTACGCGATCCACTGCCGGCTGGGATCGACGACTGGCCCCGGAATGTCCTCGGCCACGTGGACCGCCACCACGGTGCCAGGACCCGGTGAGAGTTGCCCCAGGCGGACGTTCGAGATATCAAGCCACCGGAAGGCAGCGGGCGCGATATCGCAGAGCGGATCATCGTATTCCCCATCGGTTTTCACCCGCACGACCCGACCCTCGACGGTCTCGGCCCGAACTGGCGCCGGCCAGTCCTTCTCAAGGCTCGATTCGTTCCAGACCAGCCCGGCATCCGCCACGGGCGGATCGCTCGGCGCCGGCGGGCAGGGCGCCGCGCTCGGCCGAGGAGTAGGCGGCGGAGGCGTCGCCGAACAGACCGGGTCGAGTGAGCATTGGTACTCGGCATAGGCCTCGCCTGGCATGCGCGCGACTCCGTTCGGCGGCACGAGGTCGAAGAGTTCCGCGGGCTGCTCGCCGAATTCGATCTCGGTCACCTCGATCGTGCGCAGGGAACCCTGAAGAGGTTCACCGACCCCGAACTCGATAAGCGGCCCTCGACTGCGCAGGATCAGCCGCGTCTCGACATCGAGCCACAGGTCGCCCTCGCAGGCGACGTGGTGAGCCGGGCGCCCGGCAACGTACTCAAGGCCGACATATCGCCAGCCCGTGGCTGAGGTTCCATTGCCAGGTTCCTCTCCGTTCCGGGTCATCTCGCAGCCTGGTCCGCCGAGGTAGACCGCGCCGGAGCCGATCTCGGCGAGGATGAACACCCGTGGATCCTCGGAGATGGCCTCATCCTGCTCGACCCAGCGCTTCTCCGACCCAACGGCAACCAACTGACCGAGGCTGTCCCCAGTGAGAATCTTGTACGTATCGGGCTCGGTCTCATCGGCCGCGGAGTATGTTTCGAATCGGATGGCTCCCGATCCGTGGACGTAAATGCGGCCCTTGGTCTGTCCGTTCTCTAGCGTAGTGATGGCCATCGGCGGCAGCTGCGGCATTCGATCGTAGCTTGAGAGCACGAACGCCTGGACGTCGGTTGGTGGCGCCAGCGAGAGGAAGTCTGGTTCTCGCCGCTGCGAGTCGAGCCAGGCGCCGACGCCGGCGGCCAAGGCCAGCGTGAGCGCGATCAGGAGCGCTGCTGCGAGCAGCAGGCTCCGTCGCCGCGCCGACGGGATCGGCGTCGGTCAAGACCGCCAGGAACGACGGCATCGCTCGCTGCTGGGCCGTGGTTGCGGCGCTCTCCAGGACCCGCTCCCGCAGACCCGCTGCGGCGCGTTCCGGCAGATGGGCCCGGAGGGCCTGGGCGATCTGCGCGTCGGTCAGGGTCGGGTGTCGGCCGTTCATGCCTCGGCCTCCATCGCCTTTTCGAGCGCGTTGCGGGCGGCGTGCAGCCGCCACTTGGCCGTCCCGACCGGGATCCCGAGCGACCGCGCGATCTCCGCGACCGGCCGCTCCTCGACGTGGTGGAGAACCAGGATGATCCGGTCCTGCGGGCGGAGGCGGTCGAAGGCGCGGGCGATCGCGTCGTTGTCGACCACGTCGTCCATCGGCGTGCGGGCCTCGCGGGTCCTGGCGGCGGTTCGGGCTGCGGCGTCTCGTCACCCGCGTAGGCCGGCTCGAACCGAAACCTCGCGAAGCCGGACACGATGCCGGCGCGCCATCAACGCGGCGTTCGCGACGATCCGGTTGAGCCAGCCGTCGAAGGCCGCCGAGTCCCGGAGGCGCGGTAGCTGTTTCCAGGCGGAGACGAGCGCATCCTGGGTCGCATCGGCCGCGTCGGCGTCGTTCAGCAGGATCGACCACGCGAGCCGGTAGCAGCGATCGATCCGGGTATCGACGAGCAACTCGAACGCGGCCGCGTCGCCTGTCCGCGCGCGCTGAACGAGCGCGTCATCGGCCGACGTCGCCGCGTTCGCTGCTGTCGTCAGGGCATTCACTCCACCCTCGGGCCGTCGATCCTAGCGCTCGCGTGTCGCCGCGATGTCGCCGGCAGTCGGTGCTGTCGGCTGTCCAGATGCCAGGCAGGGCCTCGGGGTTGGGTCCGCCGTGCGGAAAGCGGTGACCAACCCCGCAGAGCCGGCCGGCATCTATGAGTGCAGCAGATCGATGACGTGCAGTCCCAGGATCGCAGTGGAGACCGACCGATGAAGATGGGCGCTTGTATTCAGACCGGCACTCGGTGGTTGGTGACGATCGGGCTCGTGTCCGTCGCGGCTGGCTGCTCCGGGGCGGCTGCCGAGCGATCGTCCGCGCCGACGAGTTCGACGCCGGCGCCGACACCGACGCCGACGGCGTCCGAGACAATCAGGGACATCCCGATGGAGCAGCTGCTGCCGGCGGGCCGATACACTGAAACGCCCTTCGGCCCCGGTGGCACGGGGGTCTGCAATGGGCAGGCTGGATGTAGCGAAACGGCCGCGGACGACACGATCCGCTTCACGTTGACGGTCCCCGACGGCTGGATGGGAGGCACGGTCCATTCGATCTACCTGGCCGACGGGGGAAAGGCGGCGCCAGGCGGGGCTGGTCTGATCTTCTCCCGTGGCGGCGGGATGTATGCCGAGCCCTGTGGCGACGAGCCGCCGCCGAACATCCCGGTCGGCCCGACCGTCGAGGACTTCACAAACGCGCTCGTTGATCATCCGAAACTCGACGTCACGACTCCGGTGGATGTCACGCTTGCGGGGTACTCCGGGAAGTACGTCGACCTGCAGGTCCCGTCCGACATCTCCGCCTGTCCGACGTCCTACTTCCCGTGGGAACCCGGGATCTACGCTCAGGGACCCGGCAGTCGGTGGCACCTCTGGGTCATCGACGTCGATGGAGTGCGGGTCGTGGTCCAGAGCACGGACTACGCGGGGACATCGCCCCAGCGTCAAGCCGAGCTCCGAGCGATCGTCGAATCACTCCAGATCGAGCCCTGACTGGGGTAGCGGCGGGCTCCTCACGCCCGACCCGGCTGAGGCGCAACCGGCGACAATCGGCCGGTGAGGATCGGCCTGCCGCATTCGCGCCGGACCGCCATCGCGTTGTCGGTGGCGGTCTTCGCGATTCCGCTCGCGTTCGTGATGCTGATTCCCGATCCGCTCGAGCAGCCCTTCGGGGTTGACTTCCTCCTCTACCGCGACGTCGCCGCCCGCTGGCTGGCCGGCGGCCCGTACTTCGAGCCGTACCAGCTCGCCGGGCCGTACGAGATCCGGGCCGGCGACGTGCTGTATCCCCCGGTCGGGCTTGGTGCTGTTCGTGCCGTTCGCCGTCGCTGCCGGCGGTGCTCGCGTGGCCCTCTGGTGGGCGATCCCGCTGGGCGCGACCGCGTGGGCCGTCTGGCGCCTTCGACCGCGACCCGAGGTCTGGCCGCTCCTCGCCCTCTGCGTCGCCTGGCCGACGACCCTGCTCAAGACCTGGACCGGCAACCCGGTGATCTGGTGCGTCGCGGCGCTGGCACTCGGGACGCTCTGGTACTGGCCGTCGGTCTTCGTCCTGCTGAAGCCGAGCCTCGCCCCGTTCGCCCTGTTCGGCGCGAAGCGGCGGAGCTGGTGGTTGGCGCTGGCCGGGTTGGTGGCGCTCGAGCCTGCCATTCGGGTCGATGTGGGTCGACTGGGTTGCGTCCGTCGTCAACTCGCGCGGCGGCGGCCCGCTCTACTCCGCCCTCGAGATCCCGATGCTGCTCATCCCGCTCGTGGCGTGGTGGGGGCGTATGGAGCGATACGCGCGAGAATCGACCCAATGAGCCTGCCGGCCATGTACGGCGACCTCGCGCCATGGTTCCACCTGCTCACGGCGCCGGAGGAATACTCCGACGAGGCGGCGTTCATCCTGGCGGCATTGAGGGAGCACGCAGACGGCCCCGTCGAGACGCTCCTGGAACTCGGGTCGGGCGGCGGCAACACGGCGTCGCACCTGAAGCGCGACCTGCGGCTGACGCTCACGGACCTCTCCCCGCAGATGCTGGCGCTGAGCGCGTCCCTCAACCCGGAGTGCGAGCACCTCCCCGGCGACATGCGGACGCTCCGTCTCGGGCGGACATTCGACGCGGTTCTCGTCCACGACGCGATCTGCTACATGACCACCGAGACGGACCTGCGGGCGGCGATGACGACGGCCTTCGAGCATCTACGACCGGGCGGCGCTGCTGTGTTCCTGCCGGACCACATCACGCGAGACGTTCGTCGAAGGCACCGATCACGGCGGGCACGACGGTCCCGGAATCGCCAACGGCCGGTCGGATCGCGCCCTGCGCTACCTCGAGTGGACGACCGATCCCGATCCCGACGATTCGACCTATCAGGTCGACTACGCCGTGCTCATGCGGCACGCCGACGGCACGGTCGAGGTTCGCCATGACCGCCATGAGGAAGGGCTCTTTCCTCGCCAGATCTGGCTCGACCTGCTCACGAGCGCTGGGTTCGAGGCGCGTTCGATGACCGACCCAGAGGCGCGGACGATCTTCGTTGGACGACGGTCGGGGGGCTAGCGCCTCGTCGTCGAGCAGGTGGCGCTGCAGGAAGGCGACCGTTCGGTCGAAGGCGAGCTCCGCGGCGTCCGACACGAACGCATCCTTCGAGGGCTCCGCGAACCAGTGGCCCGTGCCCGGGTAGCGGTGCAGCTCGACGTCTCGGTTGGCGGTTCGGAGCGTCTTCTCGAACGCGGCGAGGCCCTCGTCCGTCTCGTACGGATCAGTCTCGGCGAAGTGCCCCAGCACCGGCGTCCGGGCCCGGGTCAGGCTCGGCCCTTCGGTCGTGCCGTAGTAGATGACGGTCGCCGCGACCTCCGGGCGCTGGGCCGGGAGCCAGAGCGCCCAGGCCGCCCCAAACGAGAAACCGACCACGCCGATGCGGGCCGCCGGGTCGCCGATCACCGACCCGAGCTCGTCGACGGCCGCGAGGACGAACGCATCGGCCACGTCCTCATCGACCGAATCCGACAGGCCCTCGGCTTCGGGGATCGTCGTCGCGATCTGGCCCGCGAAGAGGTCCGGAGCCGCGACCGCGAATCCCGCCTCGGCGAGGCGGTCGGCAAAGCCGATCACGTCGTCATTCAGGCCCCACCAGGGGTGGAGGACGATGACCCCCGCGCGTGCCAGGGAGGCTGGCAGCGCGAGGTGCATCGTCGTCACGCGGTGGCCGATCTTGAGTTGGCGGCGGGGGCTGGGCGCGGTTTGTTGGGTGGTCATGGGCGCCACGATACGCGCGGATACCGGACAGAATGCGTCATGTATTGACGATACGATCGGACTCATGACGACGACGAGGCGAGCCGTCTCCGACGCTCCGGTGCTGGGCCGACGTGCCCTGAACCGGGCCCTCCTCGAACGGCAACTCCTCCTTCGCCGGGCCCAGATGCCGGCCGAGGACGCGATCGAGCACCTCGATCGCCCTCCAGGCCCAGGAGCCGTTCGATCCGTACACCGCGCTCTGGTCGCGGCTCGAGGGCTTCCGGGCGGACGAGCTCGCGAACCTGCTGACGGATCGGCGGGCCGTTCGCGCCGTCGCGATGATGCGGACGACCATCCACCTCCTGACGGCCGACGACTGGCTTGCCCTGCGGCCGGTCCTCCAGATCGTCCAGCAGCGCGGCTTCACGACGGGCAGCCCGTTCGGTCGCAATCTCGTCGGGCTCGAGCTTCATGAGGTCGTCGAAGCCGGGCCGGGAGCTGCTCGACGAGAGGCCCCGGAGCGGCAACGAGCTCGGCAAGGCGCTCGCAGGAGCGGTGGCCGGACCGCGATGCCAGCGTCGCTCGGCCACGCGGTCCGCTACCTGCTGCCGCTCGTCCAGCTCCCGCCACGCGGCATCTGGGGCAAGAGCGGACAGCCGATCCTGGCGACGGCCGAGAACTGGCTCGGGCGATCCGTCGGCACGGACACCACACCGGACGCGATGATCCTGCGCTACCTCGCGGCCTACGGCCCGGCGAGCGTGATGGACATCCAGGCGTGGTGCTGGCTGACGCGCCTCGGCCCGATCGTCGAGAAGCTCCGACCGCAGCTCCGGACGTTCCGCGACGAGAACGGCAAGGAGCTGTTCGACGTGCCGGACGGTCCGCTGCCCGACCCCGACACGCCCGCCCCGCCGCGCTTCCTGCCGACCTACGACAACCTCGTCCTGTCGCACAAGGATCGCAGCCGGATCATCGGCGACCCTTCAGAGTGGGCGGTCGCCGGCGGCCAGTTCGACCAGATCTTCCTTCGTGGCTCCGTCCTCGTCGACGGGTTCGTCCACTCGGGCTGGCGGGTGGACCGTGACGGCCACAAGGCGACGCTCGTTGTCATGCCCGCCCGGCCGTACGAACCGGGCCAGCGCGAGGCCGTGGCCGACGAGGCTGAGCGGCTGCTGGCGTTCCTCGCCCCGGAGGCAACGCGCGACATTCGCTTCCAGGACTGACGGCGGCGCGCCCGACTGACTCCATACTTCGGGCATCCCATGACCGATGCCAAACGGATCTACAACTCCCACCCGACCGCCGACGAGATCGCCGAAGTTCTGGCCCAGCGGGTCACGGCGACCGTCGGGACGCTCAACGAGGACGGCTCGGTCCACCTCGCCTACGTGATCTTTCTCCACGAGGACGGCAAGCTCTACTTCGAGACGTCCTCGGTCACCCGAAAGGCCCGCAACCTCCTCAGCCGGCCGCAGGCGACGCTGCTCGTCCAGGGTTCGGCATCGACCGGACGCAACCTGATGGTCGCGGCGGAAGGGACGGCCCGGGTCATCGAAGGCTCGGAGGCGCAGGCGATCAACCATCGGCTGCGCGGGAAGTACGTGAAGGACGATGCCCTCGACGCCATCGATCGGGCGTGGGGGCCCGTGGACGATGTCGCAATCGAGGTCACGCCGGTGCGCTGGCGCTCGTTCACGGACGATCTCCTCCACGAAGCCACCGAGAAGGTGCTCGGCGCCCCGATCGACAGCGCGTGGCGACCGGGCTGACAGCCTCGTCGTGCCCCACAACTGGCCAAATCCTCGAAGGGAGGACGAAGTGACCGACGATCTGGCGGGCACCGACCCCGCAACCGGCCTGCCCGAACCGGAGGCGACCCCGGTAGCGCCCGACGACCTCGCGACTCCGCAGTTCGGCCTCGAGCCGCGGGCGCAGACGTCGAAGCGGGTGATCGTCATCGGCGCGGGAATGGCTGGTCTCGTCGCGGCGTTCGAGCTCGCCCGCCAGGGCCACGACCCGATCGTCCTCGAGGCCCAGAACCGGGTCGGCGGCCGGGTCTACACGATGCGCTCGTTCGCGCCGGGCCTCTACGCCGAGGCCGGGGCGATGCGGATCCCGCGCGTCCACGACCTGACGCTCGAGTACTGCGACCTCTTCGGCCTGAAGCTCCGGCCGTTCGTCATGGGCAACCCCAAGGCGCTCGTCCACATCGGTGGCCAGCGGATGACCGCCGAGGAAGCCGGCCACCAGCCGGAACGCCTCCCGTTCGAGCTGGCGGAGCACGAGCGCGGCCGGTCCGTTGGCGAGCTCTGGGAGGCGGCGACGAGGGATCTCCGGCAGCTGCTCGAGGAGGAGGGCGAGGCAGGCTGGGCCGAGATCGTCCGCCAGTACGACCAGTACTCGCTCCGCGAGTTCCTCGTCTACAAGGGCTTCTCCGAGGGCGCGATCGAGATGTACGGCGTCCTGAACTTCGTCGAGTCGGACATGAACAACGCCGTCATCGAGGAGCTGCGCGAGGACCTCGGCAAGGCGTTCGTCGACATGCAGGAGATCGTCGGCGGGATGGATCTTCTGCCGAACTCGTTCTACGCCCAGCTCGGCGATCGGATCCGGTTCGGCGCCGAGGTCCGGGCGATCGACCAGGATCCGGACTCGGTGACGATCCACTACAAGACCGAGGCCGGCCGCTTCTCGGTGACCGGCGACTACGCCGATCTGCGCGATCCCGTTCTCGGTCCTCCGCCACGTCGACGTGCTGAAGCCGTTCTCACGCGAGAAGCAGCGGGCGATCCGGCAGCTCAACTACTCGGCCTCGACGAAGATCCTGTTCCAGGTCGCCGAGCGGGTCTGGGAGGCCGATGACGGGATCTTCGGCGGCGCGACCGTGACCGACCTGCCGATCCGCCGCCTCAACTACCCGACGCCGGACCCGACGACCTCGCGCGGCGTCCTCCTCGCGAGCTACACGTGGTCGCAGGACGCGGCCCGGTGGGGAGCGATGGACGAGGAGACGCGTCTCGAGGAGGCCCTCGACGACGTCGTCCAGATCCATCCCAGGGTCCGCGACGTGTACGAGGTCGGGGCGTCGCACGCCTGGTACAACGACCGCTGGGCGAGCGGCGCGTTCGCCCTGTTCGCACCGGAGCAGCAGACCCAGCTCCAGGCCGACATCATCGCGCCGGAGGGTCGGGTCTATTTCGCCGGCGAGCACTGCTCCCTCCACCATGCCTGGATCCAGGGAGCGCTGGAGTCCGGCATCCGCGCCGCACGGGAAATCCACGAGGCGCGGCCGAGCGGGGAGTGATGGGCCAGCGGCCGCTGCACCGCCGCGCCGGCCTCGCAACTGGCCAAATATTCGCCCGGAGACTGTTAGGCGAACTGCACGGCCCGATTCCGGACGCTGCGGAGCTTCTGGTAGTCGCTAGAGGCTAATTCCCGCCGAGATTCGTCGCGAAGCCGGCTCGGACCTGCGCTAACAGTCGTGGGGTGAATATCTGGCCAGATACGGGGACCGGGATGGGGCGGGCGCCAAGGGACGCTCACTCGGCCAGCAGATCCGCGTAGTCGCGGTGGCGCTTGATGTAGGCCGCGATGAACGGACATCTGGCCACGACCCGGAGGCCGCGTCGCCGCACATCGTCCAGGGCGCCGGCCGCGAGGCGGCTCCCGAGTCCCTTCCCCTCCACGGTCTGATCGACCTCCGTGTGGAGGAACGTGATCACATCGTCCCTGAGGGTGTACTGGGAGATGCCGACAACGCCGCCATCGAGTACGGCCTCATAGCGGTGGCGCTCCGGGTTGTCGACGATTCGGAGCTGGTCGGCGACGTCGGTCATCGGGCCAATGATGCCCGAATTTGGAGGGCTTGCCCTCCGCCGCACCCGGCTGCTACCGTAGCCAAATCGTTACCAAGCAAAGGTGGAAACCGGCCGGGGAGGCGAACGAATGGCGAACTACAGCGGCAGCGGCACGAAGGACGATCCGTGGGTCCTCAAGACACCACCCGGGACCTCGGAGTACCAGATGTGGCGTGACGACGCGGCCGACCCGCCGGCGATCGTGTGCCAGGTCGGCGGGACGAGGCTGCTCTACGACGCGCGGGCGATCGACGACCTTCACGCGATGCTCAAGGCAGGCGGGCGACTGGGTGCCGCTGGGTGGCGCCGACGAGCAGAAGCCGGCGCCGGAGGGGACCGTCGAAGCCTGGGGCCGTTCGGCCGACAACCCGCTCGGCGGCTGGTATGGCCTGAAGAAGGGCCTCCGGGGCCGGTTCGGCGTCTACATGCCGCCGCTCCTCGAAGCCCTCGGACTCGTCGAGCTGACCCACGACGCGAAGAACAACCGGATGCGAGCGAAGTAGCGTGGCAGGGCCCGGGGCGGCATCGCCCGCGGGCGATCCGTTCGAAGCGCTCGGGGATCCGAACCGCCGGGCCATCGTCGAGCTGCTCGGCTCGGGCGGCCGGTCGGTCCAGGAGCTTGCCGACGCCCTGCCGATCAGCCGACCGGCGGTGTCGCGCCACCTCAGGCTGCTCAAACGGGCGGGCCTCGTCCGCGAAGAACCCGTCGGCACGCGGCGCATCTATCGATTGCACGACGAGGGGATCGAGGCCGTCCGAGCGTATCTCGAGCAGGTCTGGGGCGACGCGGCCGCGCGTTTCGCGCTGATCGCGTCGAACACGACCCGGAAGTCGAAGCCTCGGTGATCGAGCCGATCCGCCTCAGCTTCGAGGTCGCCTGCCCGGCCGACCACGCATTCGAGGTCTGGACGGCCCGGATCGGCCAGTGGTGGCCGGCCGATCACACCGCGTCGGGCGAGCTCGACACGACCGTCGTCCTGGAGGGGCGGCCCGGCGGCCGGATCTTCGAGCGGACGACCGGCGGCACCGAGCACGACTGGGGCGAAGTGACGATCTGGGAGCCGCCGACACGGCTCGGCTACCTGTGGCATCTGCGACGCGACCGCGCCGACGCGACCGAAGTCGAGATCCAGTTCATCGACCGCGGCGATGCGACGACCAGGGTCGAGATCGAGCACCGGGGCTGGGAGGCGCTGGGCGCCGAGGGTGAGAGCTGGCGCGACCGGAATCACGGCGGCTGGGCGACGCTCCTGCCGCATTTCTTGGCCGCCGCCGCGGCCGAGGCTTAGGGCTCGCGCCCGCGAAAACGTCAAGACTCTCGGTCCCCGATGCCGTTGGTTGCATCGCTCGGGCACTTCGGGCATCGGCTTCGTCGGGTGATGCGAAGAACGGCATCGCCGGGGACACGACAAATTGTCCGTGACCCCGGCGCGGGTTGGCCCGGAGTCAGCCGGGAGTGTCGAGGCCCTCCTGGAGGAATGCCTCGACCTGGTCGGCCGAGATCGGCTGCGAGAACGAGAGGATGAGCTCGCGATCCAGGGCGATCGTGTCCGTCGGACCCGTTGGCCCGGGCTGGATAAGGAGGAAGCGGATGGCGCCCTCGTGCTCGTCGATGTACAGGGCAAGCGCGTTCTCGATCGGGTAATCGACCCATGACAGCCTGAGCGTCGTCGCATCGAGGTTCTCGACCTCGAGCACGTACTGACCAACCGATTGGCCTTCGGCGGGCGATCCGGACTTGGCGCCGACGAGGAAACCGGTCGTGTCGACGATGTCGACGTAGACATCGCCGCCCGCCACGGTCTCGAGGTCGACCCTGATCGGCATGGCGTCGGAGCCGTCGTCGGTCGGCGCGGGGGTTACAACCGGCGTCGCGACCGGCGTCGGATCGGGCGGTGCAACCTGGGTCGGCACGGGCGTGGCAGATGGCCCGGCGGTCGCCGGTGGAGCGCCAACCCCGCCGTTGCCGTCACCACGGCCGCCGCCCGAGGCGGCGAATGCCACAACGGCTGCGAGGGCAACCCCTGCCGCAACGGCCGCGAGGGGGATAATCTGGGCGGACCGGTTTCGGCGATCCAAGGTTCTCGTTGTCATCGTGATGTTCCTACTTTCATCGGCACCATCGGGTGCCCTTCACGGTTCTCCGGCGTCGAATTGCCGGGCTCACCACGTACGAGGCGGTCATCGGGCGATTTCTTCATCGATTCCGAGCCCCTGGAGGAACTTGTCGACGGATGTCCATGCTTGGTACGTCAAATGACCGACACACGAGTGGCGTCGGTGGTCTGCAACGGAACCGATAGAGCGGGAGCGGTCGGAACGGTGCATCGGCTGCACGAACGGGCCAACCTGTGACGGTGAACGACCGCGCCCAGCCGGGGGTTGCCGTGCCGGCGGCGAGCCTGCGGGAGCTCGTCGACCGCCTTGAAACGCTGGCCGGACGCCGTTCCGCGACTCGGCCGGCATCCGATTCCGCCCGAACCCGGGCCTCGCGGCTCCGCGACCACCTCGCGGGGCACCTCCGCGTGCGTGCTCGGAGCCTGGACGCGCCGGTCGTCGTACTCCTGCTCGGGCCGACCGGGGCCGGCAAGAGCACGCTCTTCAATACGATCGCCGGCCGAGCGGCGAGCCCCACCGGCGTGCTCCGGCCGACGACGCGATCGGCCATCGTGCTCGCCAACCCGGGCGACGCGCCGGCCGTGCGCGACGGGACGCTGGCAGGGATCGAGCCTCATCGGCTCCGGTTCATCACCGACGAAGGGATCGCCGAGGGCCTCGCTCTCGTTGATGCGCCAGACGTCGACAGCGTCGAACACGCGAACCGCGAGCTCGCCGATCGGCTCGTCGAGGCTGCCGACCTGTGCGTGTTCGTCACGACGGCGACCCGCTACGCCGATCGGGTCCCGTGGCTCGTCCTCGGCCGCGTTCGGGAGCGGGGCCTGCCACTGATCGTCGTCGTCAACCGCCTCCCGCCCGGAGGCCGAAGACCGGCGCGTCGTCCTCGCTGACGTCGGCCGCCTCTTCGCCGAGGCGGGGCTGTCCGGCAGACCGGACGAGGCCGACGACCAGGGCGGGGCCCTCGAAGTGATCGGGGTGAACGAAGGCGAGATCGATTCGGCCGGCGAAGCGCTCCTGCCTGAAGCGGTCGCGGCGGTGATGGCCCGGATCGAGCACCTCCGGTCGAACCGCGAGGCGCGGGTCGAGCTGGCGGCGCGGGCTCTGGCGGGCTCGCTCGCGGGGCTCGGGCCCCTCGTCGATCAGATCGCCGACGATGCCGCCCACGAGGCGATCGACGCGGCCGCACTTCACCGGGTCGCGGCGACGCAGTACGACCGAGGCCTGGCGGCGGTCCGCGAGGCGCTGGCGCGCGGCACGTTCCTCCGCGAAGAGGCCCTCCGCCACTGGCAGGACTACGTCGGCGCTGATGACGTCACGCGGATCTTCTCGAAGGGAATCGGGGCGATCCGGGGTGCGATCGCCAGCGTCTTCCGGCCATCCCACGCGCCGGTCACGGAGGTTCGGCAGGCCACGACCGACGACCTGCTGGGCGTCGCCCGCCTTCACGTTGCTGAGGCGGCGCGGCGAACTGCGTCCGCCTGGTCGGAGGAGCGGGCCGTCGCCGACGCCGTCGCCGCCGATCCGACGCTGTGGGGCCCATCGGCGGGCTTCGACGATCGCCTCCGGGTCCGACTCGACGAGTGGATCGCATCGATCGCCACGGACATCGGCGAGACCGGCGAGGGCAAGCGACGGCTCGCGAAAGGCGCATCGATCGGCGTGAACGCGATCGGCGTCGGGGTGATGCTCGCGACGTTCGTTCACACCGCCGGCCTCACCGGCACCGAGGTCGGGGTAGCGGCGGCGACCGCGTTCCTGAACCAGAAGCTGCTCGGCGCGCTGTTCGGCGAGGCGGCGATGGTCGAGCTCATCGGGCGAGCGCGGCAACGCCTGGACGCTGCCCTGGCGGCGACGTTCGCCGAGGAGCGGCAGCGCTTCGACGCGCTGGCGCCGGCGCCGGAGGAGCTCGATGCGCTTGCCTCGGATCTGCGCGTCGGCCGCCGACGAGTTGCGGGAGCTGCCGGCCGTCGTGCCGCAGGACGCCCTCGCGATGTTCGGCCGGTCTGGCGAGGCCTCCGGCGCCGCCGAGGCCGCGGTGGACGCCGCCATCGACGCGACGGCGCCCACGTCCCGATGACCGTCGCGGAACCGCCCGCGCCTGGCCGGAGCGTCGTTCCCGTACTCCCGGACTGGGCCGGACCGTCGATCCAGGACCGAGGCATCGGTGCCTGCCTCAAGCGGCTCGACGACGCCATCACGGCCGCGGCGACGCTGGGAGTCGCAACCTCCGAGGCCGATGCCGTCCAAAGCGAGATCGGCGGCCGGCTCGGGTTCCCGGCCGACGCGTACGTTCTCGCCCTCGTTGGCGGAACGGGCGTCGGCAAGTCGAGCCTGCTCAATGCCCTCGCCGGGACGTCGGTGAGCGACGCGTCCGCCCGCCGGCCGACGACCGCCCACCCGATCGCCTGGGTGCCTCGCTCGAGCCGTTCGGAGCTGGCTGGCCTGCTCGGCTGGCTCGGCGTCTCGGATGACGAGGTTCGTGACCACGACGAGGAGGGGCCGGGTGACGTCGCGATCCTGGATCTGCCGGACCTCGACTCGATCGAGCGGGAGCACCGCGAGCGAGTCGAGGCGATCCTCCCGCGCGTCGATGCGGTCGTCTGGGTCACGGACCCGGAGAAGTACCACGATGCGATCCTCCACGATGACTTCCTCGCCGAATGGCTGCCGCGGCTCGATCGCCAGGTGGTCGTCCTCAACAAGACCGATCGCCTCTCGGCCGATGACGCCGATCGCATCCGACGCGACCTCGAACGCGACCTGGCGCGGATGGCCGGCGGGGGCGGCCGCGGGCCACGGGTGAGGGTGCTGCTTGCCTCGGCCCGAAGTGGACTTGTCGGCGTGGAGCAGCTGCGCGAGTGGCTGGCGGGCGCGGTCGAGGCGAAACGTGTCGTTCGGGCCCGCCTCGTGACCTCGATCGCGGCGGCCGTCGCCGCGCTCGCCCGCGCCGCCGGAATCGACCCCACGATGCGAGCCAGGCCGTTCGTCGATGGATCGGCGCGGCGCGAGACCATCGATCGCGTCACCGGGGAGCTCCTCCGGGTCGTCGATCTGCCCGCAGCGGAGCGCCAGGCGGTAGCCGCGACGCGCGCCCGGGCCCGTGCCCGGGGCGCGGGCCCGGTCGGAGCGATCACCTCGCGGATCTACCGCTGGTCGGGGCGCCAGGCCCGCGTCGCGGATCCGGGGGCCTTCCTCAGCCGGTGGCGCGAGCGCGGTTCGCTGGCGCCCGCACTCGAGCTCCTCCGCACGGCCGTCAGCGTCCCGCTCAGGGATGCGCCGCCGGCCACTCGTGGGACGCTCGCCACAAGCGTTGAGCCCGGGGCACTCGGCGCGAATCTTGGCCGAGCGGTCGACCGGGCGATTGCCGCGCGCGCCGCGACCGTGCCGTCGAGCCGGCTCTGGACGGTCATCGGCCTCCTGCAGACCCTTGCCACCCTGGCCCTCGTGTTCGCCGCGGTCTGGGTGGTGCTGTGGGTGTTCGTCAAGTTCCCCGTCGACTCGGTCATCGTGCCGGTTCTAGGGCAGTTGCCGGTCCCGTTCGTGGTGCTTGTGGGTGCGCTGGCGGCCGGCTACCTGATTGCGAGGCTTCTCGGGCTCCACGCTGGCTGGGTCGGCCGGCGCTGGGCCCGGGGCGTCGCGCGCGAGGTCCGGACGAGCGTCGCCCGGGAGGTCGAGACGTCGGCGTTCGCGGCGCTGGATCGGCTCGAGACCGCCCGGCGGGCCCTCTGGACCGCGGCACGTGGCGCCGGCGAGGACTGCGCGACTCGCCGAAGCTGAGCCCTAGCGCGGCCGTCCCGCGATCTCTGTTACCTCGCCGGGCTCCAGGACCCTGACTTCGACCTCGTTCGTCCCGGCGAGCTCCGCCGCGAAGTGTGCCGCCGGTTCACGCAGCGGCCGCGGCCAGATGCGCCAGAAGCCGGCCGGATAGAACGTGCCCCAGTGGATCGGGATCGCGACGCTTGCCCCGACCGCGACCGCCGCCCGCGCAGCGCTGGCCGGACCGAGGCGATCGGGTCCCGGATGGGGCCCCCAACGGCCGACCGGCAGCAGGGCGACGTCAACCCGCCCGGCGAGGTCCGCCATCGACGAATAGAACCTGGTGTCGCCGGCGAAATAGATCCCACTGGAGCCTTCGATTAGGAAGCCGATCGTCAGGGCGTGCGGTCGGAGTGGCCAGCGCAGGTGAAGCGCGGGCACCGCGGTGACCTTGACCCGCCCGACACGGACCGAGTCACCGACGCCGACCTCCTCAACCGGCCGTCCCAGTCGGGCCGCCGCGCGGCCGAGCCCGAGCGGGACGAGGAGCGGGGCCGCGCCGCCGAGCCGGCGGATCGAGCCCGGATCGAAGTGATCGGGATGGGCGTGCGAGACGAGGACGGCGTCGAGCGCGCCGAGCGCGCCCGGGTCGGGCGTCGGCCCATGGCGGCGGAGCGGCCCGAGCCGATCACCGAGGACGGGATCGGTGAGGAGGCGCACCCCGTCGAGTTCGATGAGCAACGTCGCGTGGCCGAGGTACGCGATTCGGAGCCCGGCCGCCGGCTCTTCAGCCGTTTCCGCTACTCCCGACGCCAAGCGATTCGCGCCAGCCGGCACGCTCCCGGGCAGATTTGGAGCGCGGCATCCGGGTGAGCGTGAAGAGCGCACCGAGCACCGCGCCGAGCCATGACTCCGCGATGTCCTCCATCGAGTCCTCGTAGGTCAGGTTCATGCCGTCCGCGCCCAGGCGCCAGGCGCCGTACTCGGCCACCTCCCACGCGGTCTCGGCCGCGATCGCGACGCCGGCGCCCGCCAGCGCCGCCTGCCAGCGCTCGTCGACGCGTGGAGCGAAGAGCGCGCCGGCGACGCCGCTGACGATCGCGGCGTTGGCAAGGTGGACGACGTCGTCGATGTGGGCCTTCTCGTACAGGCCCAGGGCGTTGCCCGCGGCATCGAGCAGGAGCGGCGTCGTCACCGCGAGGTCGAGCTCGTGCGGATAGCGGCCGCGATCGGGGAGGAGGCGCCAGACGACGGGCACGATGAAGAGCGCTGCCGTGTAGCCAAAGGCGCGGGTCCGGATCGCCTTGCCCCGGAGCCGCGGCGAGTCAGCGTTGAGCAGCGCGTCGACGGCGCACACGATCGTGACCGCCTTCGCGGCGGTCGTCACCGCGGCGAGAGCCGCATCGAACCGTCGCTCGGCTGTCGCTTCGACCTTCCGGTCGGCGCGGGGGACGTCAGTCATGACGGGATGTGTACCCGACCTCCGATCACGGGGTGCGTTGTCGCCCGGCCGAAAGGCTTGCAATCGCGCGCAGCCCGGCGCTCGCGTCCGTGGCGACCCTGGGCTTTCAACATTACATCTACCTTACTTTCCACATTCTGCGTGGATAACTTCCCGCACCGCTACGATGCGCGGGCCCGTGTCCGATACCCAGTCACCCCCTGTCCCCGCGTCGATCGTTCGGCCCGCCGTCGTCTACTTCCTGTTGTTCGGGGCGGTCGCTGCCTACTTCCCGTACATCGCGGTCTACTTCCGATCGATCGGTCTGGACCTGCCGGCGATCGGGCTGCTGGCCGCGCTGAACGCCGGGGTCGCGGTGGTCGCGGCACCGGCCTGGGGCGCGCTCGTCGACCGGACCCGCGACGTCCGCGGCCCGCTCGCCGTCGCCGGCCTCTGGTCGGCGGCCGCCGGGACATGGCTGGCGGTGACCCGCGAGCCGCTCCTCGTCGGGATCGCCGTCGCGATCCTGGCGGCGGGTTCGGCCGGTCTCGGCCCGATGCTCGACAGCCGCACGATCCAGATCGTCGGCAAGAACCGCGACCGATACGGACGGGCGCGGGCGTTTGGGTCGCTGGCGTTCACGATCGGGGCGCTCGGCGTCGGGATCCTCATCGGCCAGACGGGACCCCAGGGCATGTTCCTCGTCTACGTCCCGGGGCTGTTTCTCACCGGCGTCGTCGCGTATCTGCTGCTCGGCGGTCGGGACCGGGGAGATCTGGCAACACGGAGAATCTCGTCCAGCTTCGCGTCAGGCCTTGTCCGAGCTGGTTCGGGATCCGACGTTGCTGCTGTTCTTCATCGGTTCGGTTCTGCTCTGGATCGCGGTTTCGGCGGTCCACACGTTCCTATCGGTCCACCTCGTCCAGCTCGGCGCGAGCAGCGCCCTCGTCGGCCTCGTCTGGACCCCGGGCGCGCTCGTCGAGGTCCCGCTGATGCTGGCCTTCCCGCTCCTCGTCCGCCGCGTCGGGGCGGAGCGATTGCTGGTCCTCGGCGGCCTCGCGTTCGCCGTTCGGGCGGGCCTGTGGGCGCTGACGTCGGACCCGCTCCTGTTCGTGGTCATCGCGCCGCTCGGCGGGATCGGCTTCGCCCTGTTCTACGTCGGGACCGTCACCTACGTCTCGCGGGCGGTCCCGCCGAGCGTCCAGGCGACCGCCCAGGGGCTCTTCTCGGGGACCGCGTTCAGCATCGGCTCGATCCTCGGAGCGGTGGTCGGGGGCCAGCTCGCCGCGGCGCTCACGATCCCGGGCATGTTCGCGGTCTCGGCCGCAGTCACGGCCGCCGGCGCGGCCATCGTCCTGTGGGCGACGGAGGCGCGGAAAACCGCCCGTCGGGGTTGAGTCGTACCATTCAGGAGCACCGGCTGGCCGTCGCTTACTCCGCGACCCAGCCGCCCCAGCCGCCTCCACCCCAGCTCGAACCCCAGCCGAGACGAAGGAGGATTCCCCGATGAAGCGACGCCTCAGCGCCGTCCTCGCCCTCGCCATGGTCGTGACCCTGTTCGTCGCGCCGGCGAGTGCCGCGCGGCCCTTCCCGAGCGTGATCGACCTGCCGAACGGCTGGGCGCCGGAAGGCATCACCGCCGGCAACGGGACGACCGTGTACGTCGGCTCGCTCGCGACCGGCTCGGTCCTGAAGGCCGATGTGCGGACAGGTTCGACGTCACCGCTGGTGGCGCCGGCCGGAGGCCCCGCCGTCGGTGTCGAGTTCGAGGCTGGCGCCAACCGACTGTGGGTCGCCGGCGGCCCGACCGGCCAGGTCCGGGTCTACGACGCGTCCTCCGGGTCGCCGCTTGCGATCTACACGTTCTCGCCGGCCGGGTTCCTGAACGACCTCGTTGTCACCGACAACGCGGTCTACGTGACGGATTCGCGCTTCGCCCATCTCAATGTCATTCCGCTCGGGGACAACGGCGCACTGCCCGATCCGTCCGAGACGACGACGCTCCCGCTGGGCGGTGACTTCGAGCTGGTCGCGGGCCAGTTCAACGCCAACGGCATCGTCGCGGCGCGTGGCTGGCTGATCGTCGTCAATTCCTTCACGGGTCAGCTGTTCCGGGTCGATCCCGCGACGGGCGACGCCACCGAGATCCGGCTTGGCGAAGGCGTGGACGTGAGGTTCGGCGACGGGCTCGAGGTCCACGGCGGGACGCTCTACGTCGTCCAGAACCAGCTCAATCGCGTCGCAGTTTTCGCGCTCGGGCCCCGGCTCGCCGTGGCCCTGCGAATGGGATTCCTGACCTCGAATACGCTGGCCGTCCCGACGACGGCGGCATGGGTCGCCGGCAGCGTCTATGCGGTCAACGCGCGCTTCGGGACGCCGGTCACGCCCGACACGGCGTACTGGATCACGCGGCTGCCCGCGAAGCCGTCGGGCCCTCGCCGGCGCCCGCGCATCTAGCCAAACTTGCACCGGGAGAACGTAAGCGGAGCTCGGACTCCCGAATTCGGGCCTGAGATCGACCACCCACGCACGACGACCAGGGTTGACGCCGCCGATCGCCGTCCGAGCCCCGCTCCAACTCCGCCAACGTTCCCCGGGCGCAACTCTGGCCAGATAGCGCCGCGACGGGGGATGCGTCAGGCGAGGTACCGCCCGAGCCAGGCCAGGACGTCGGCGTAGGCGGCGGCGGCCTGCTCGGCGTTGTAGCGGGCACCCGTGTCGTTGAAGAACGCGTGATCGACGCCGGGATAGACCTTGATCTCGTGCTCGAGTCCGGCGGCCGTGAGCGCCGCCTCCGCCGTCTCGCGCGACGCGTTGACGCGCGCGTCCTGCTCGGCGTAGACCCCGAGGACGGCGGCCGTGTTGCCAGAGAAGTCCGGCGCCGCGGGGGCAGGGCCGTAGAACGGGATCGCGGCGGCGAGGCGCGGATCGCCGGCGTCGAGCAGCGCCCAGACCATGCCGCCGCCGAAGCAGAAGCCGATCGCACCGAGCTTCGCGCCCGGCGTCCGTCGCTCTAGCTCGTCGAGGCCGGCCTTCATGTCGCCGACGAGCCGCTCCGTCGACGCTCGCGAGAGGGCCGCCTGGACGTCGCCCTGGGCGAGCGCGTCGCTGCCGCCCTCCTCGGACAGGAGGTCGATCGCGAGCGCGGAGTAGCCGTCGGCCGCGAGCCGCGACGCCACCGACCGGATGTGGTCGTTGAGGCCGCGGTTCTCGTGGATGACGAGCATCGCGCCCTGTCGGCGCCGCCGGCGGCGACGAAGAATCCCTGGAGCTCGACCGTGGGCCCCGGGAACGTGATCGCCTCGCCGTCGGCCGGGGGCCCGGGCGAGGCCGACGCCGGCGCGCCGGGCGACGCAGAGGTCGGCGCGGCGGACGGTCCGACGCTCCCGCCCGTCGGTCGCACGGTCGCCGGTCCGCCGGCCGGCGCGCATGCCTCGAGGAGCGCGACCGCCGATCCGACCGACAGCCCGAGCAGCGCGAGCCGGCGCAACGCCTCCCGTCGGCTGATGATCCCGTCGGCCCAGTCCTCGCCGACCTCGCCGGCGAGGTAGTCGTGGAGTGCCATCGCTCAACGATACGGCGGCAATGGGAACGGCGGTTCTCGCGACGTTGCAAATGCGCGTTGGGCGGGATTACCCGCTAGACCGTCGTGCACCCCGCGCACATAGTCGCTGAACGGGCTCCGTGGCTGACATCGCTTGGCGGCGACGCTCGTCCTTACAGGTGTCCCCGATGCGTCGCCCGCTTACCTTCCTCGTCGCCAGCTTCTTCGTCTTCGCGCTGTTCGCAGGCACGAGCCTGGTCGCGCCGTCCCCGGCATCCGCGGCGGTGATCGCCCCGACCACGACCTGCGGCAACGGCCAGGACAATACGCCAGGCCTCGGCCTCATCTGCCGGGTCACCGTCGTCAATACGATCACCCCGACCGGTGGATCAGCCACAGTCACCGTCCGCGAGTGCCATGGCGCCGCCGGCGATCCGCAGGCGGCCTGCACGACGACGACATCGAACTTGACGTCGCCCGTCACCCAGGTCACCCAGTGCAATGACTCGATCAACGGCGGCGGCGGCACGTTGCGCTGCAGCGTCCTGGTCAACAACAACTTCGTCGGTCTCAACTCGAACGCGACGATCAACACGAAGAATCAGTGCAACGGTTCGGGCGGCGGCATCACGACCGAATGCGATCCATTCCCGGCCAGCACGACCAACGCCACCATCACCCAGTGCAATGGCTCCGCCAATGGCGGGACCCTTGTCGGGTTGAGGTGCATCGCCCGCGGCTCCCGATCCCCGGTCGCGCCCGTCAGGGTCAACCAGTGCAACGGCTCGGCCAACGGCGGCGGAGCCCTGGTCATCTGCTCCGCCAGCGTCTTCAACAACATCATCCAGGGTGCGCCGACGCCGACGCCACCTCCGGGCGGCGGTGGCGGCGGAGGACCGACGGTTCCGCCGACGGATGTCGTGATCGGGGACGCCGCTCAGGCGGGCAGCTCCGGTGCTGCCGCCGTCGTTGGGCTGCTGCTTGCGCTTGCGGTGTCGCTCGCCGCTCTATCGCGTCGATTCGGACACCGACGGGTCGCCCACTGACGACGTCGCGTCTAGCCAACTGGCCGCCCGGCCTTCAGCGGAAGAGGTCGTTCTCGGCGGGGATGAGCGCGTCGCGGATCCTTGCCTCGCCGCGGGTCGGGCTGGCGCCGCGGACGAGGGCCGCGGGGCGGGCCGTCGTCTTGCCGAACGCCAGCTCGGCGGCGCTCGCGATCTCGTCGGCGACCGCGCGGACGGTCGAGCGCATGACCCGGCCGTCGTGATCGGCGACGCCCCGGAGGTCCTCGAGCGGCAGCATCCCCGACACGCCGATGGCGATGTCGACGATCCCCCAGCGCCACGGCCGGCCGAACGAGTCGCTGACGATGACCGGGAGATCGACGCCGAACCTGGCTTCGATCGCGCGGCGGATCCCGGTGGCCGATGCATCCGGATCGCGAGGCAGGAGCGTCACGATCTGGCCGCTGCCCGGCCCGACGTTCGACGCGTCGACGCCGCCGTTCGCGCAGACGAAGCCGTGCGGCGTCTCTGTGATGAGAACCCCGTTCTCCATCCGGACGACGCGGCGGGCCTCCCGAAGCACGACCTCGACCTGGCGCGGATCGCGGTCCCATTTCGCGGCGAACTCGATGGCCTCCGGGCGCGGTTCGACGGTCGTCAGGTCGACGACGGCGCCCTCGGCCTTGGAGACGATCTTCTGGGTCACGACGAGGACGTCGTCGGCCCGAAGCGGCAACAGGTCTCCCAGCCGTTCCAGCGCGTCGCCAAGAAGCGCCGCCAGGTCGTCGCCGACGGCGACTTCGGGGATCCCGTCGAGGGCGACGACCTCGACCCGGCCGTCGACCGGGCCCCGGCCGGCGTCAGCGGGCATCGGCCGCCCCGGTCGCGAGGGACTCGACGAGGAGGAGATCGTCCGGCGTATCGATATCGAGCGACAGCGGACCGTCGAGCTCGACATAGCGAGCCCCCGACTCGTCGGCGCAGGCGGCGTGGGCCGCCCGGCTATCGCCACCGAACCCGAACTCGATCGCATCCGGCGGCGCGAGGACGAGCGCGTTCGTGCCTCGGCCGTGGCGGTCCGGCGCGAGGACGACGAGCGGCCGCTCAGCGATGACCGAGAGGGGCGCGATGAGCTCCGCAAGGGCCTCCGACGAGACGAGCGGGATGTCGATCGGCACGACGACGACCGCGTCGGCGCCGCCGGCAAGTGCGTCGTCGCGCGCCTCGCGCAGCCCGCGGTTCAGCCCCTGGCTCCGCTGGAGGAGCGTCCGCGCCCCGAGCCGTGCCGCCGCCGCGAGCGCCTCCCGATCGGGGCTGACGACGAGCGTTTCGGCGATTCCGGGCGTGGCGAGCGCAGCGCGGACCGTCCGCTCCAGCATCCGGCCGACGAGGTCCCGCCGCTCCTCCGCGTCGAGCGTCTCGCCCAAGCGCGACTTCGCCCCTTCGAGCGCCCCGACCGGGACGATCGCGACGACGCGCGGCGCATCCGCGCCGGGATCGGTCGTCGATGCTGCGTCCATCGCCGGAATGCTACCCGCCGCGCCCGTCAGAAGAAGACGGCGCCCACGATCGACCAGATCGCGACAGCCGAGGAGGACGACGCCCGACACCCGGTTCACCCACGTCAGCGCGCCGACGGTGACCCGCGTCCGGAGCGCCGACACGACCCAGGTGAGGATCAGCCACCAGCTGGCCGAACCGCAGAACACGCCGAGCGTCAGCAGCGCGGCGTCGGCGCCGCCCCGACCGACGACGCCGAGTCCGGCGAAGATCGCCGCGAACGACAGGATCGTCATCGGGTTCGTCATCGTCAGGCCGAAGATCGAAACGAAGGCGCCGACGAGGCCGGGCCGGTCGTCGGCCACGGCGACCGCGTCGGGCCGGCTGGTCATGGTCCGCCACGCGAGCACGAGCAGGAACAGGCCGCCGACGATCCCCAGCACGACCCGCCCGCCGACGAGGATCGACGTCACCGCCGTGAGCCCGAATGCGGCGATCCCGCCGTACGTCGCATCGGCCAGCGCGACGCCGAGGCCCGGACGCCAGGCCGTAGGTCCGGCCGTGGGCGAGCGTCCGGCGGATCGTGAGCAGGCTGATCGGGCCGACGGCGGCGGCGATCGTGAAACCGAGGACGAGGCCTCGGGCGAAGAGCAGCGGGTCCATGGCGATCTCCTGGGCATAAGAAAACACCCTCGGGGTTGTCCGAGGGCGTTCGTTCCGTTCGTGGCGGCGCCCACCCGGGCGCGCGTCGTCAGGCCGAGCCGTCCCTCGTCGGGGACTGCTGCTGGCCGCGCGTCATCGGCTGTTCCGGCGGGGTGCATGGCGGGAATGTGAGACATGCGCGCTGGCGTCGTCAAGTCACCGCTTCTACCAGCATTCACTCGCGTTCTCCCGCGATGCCGTTGGTCGCATCACTTCGAGATCGGCGTTCCCCGCCATCACGGGATATGCAACCAACGGCATCAGCAGGCAGGCTGAGTGATTCGCCGGCGGCGGGGTGTCGGCGCTCAGCGCTCCGCGGCCCAGGCAAGGCACTCAGCGGCGAGGCGGGCACGAGCGGCGTCGTCGGTCATGATCGTGTCGGTGACGTGGGCGCGAAGGCCGAGGGATTCGATCGACGGCGCGAGCTCTGCGTCGACCGCATCCAGGACGAAGTCCGTGGCCAAGTCGGCGTAGATGCGGGCCACGCCGAGGGCGCTCGACTCGTGACCGAGCGACGCGAGCATCCTGTCGGCCGGGCCCTTGAGCGCCTTGCCGCCGACGATCCCGGACACGGCGACGATCCGGACGCCGCGCTCCCGGGCACGGTCGAGCGCCGCCCGGATCGCGTCGATGGCGAGGATCGGCCCAACCGAAACGATCGGGTTCGATGGCGCGATCACGATCGCCACGGCGGCGTCGAGGGCGCCGACGACCCCCGGCGCGGCGGTGGCCCGGTCGGCGCCGCGGAAGCGCACCTCGTGGACGTCGGGCTCCTGGTGGCGGCCGACGAAGTAGTCCTGGAACTCGAGCCAGCCGTCGTCGGTTCGGACATCGGTTCGGACCGGGTCGTCGCTCATCGGCAAGATGGCGGCCGCGAACGCCGAGCGAGCGCTGGAGTCCGAGACAGACCTCCGTCAAGCCGACACCGGCCCGAAGCCGAGCCGTCCGGGTGATGTGCGTCGCGAGGTCGCGATCGCCGAGGCGGAACCAGGTCGGCTGCCCGTATCGGCCGAGCATCTCGGCCGCGGCGAACGTCTCGCCCTCGATGCCCCAGCCGAGCTCCCGGTTCGCGATCCCGGCGAGGGTGTACATGACGGTGTCGTGGTCGGGCATGACGAGCAGGCCGTGGAGCTCGAGGTCGTCGCCGGTGTTGACGACAACGGTCAACCGATCGCCGAGGTGGGCCTGCAAGCCGTGGGCGAGCTTGGCTCCTCCGACCCCGCCGGCGAGCGCGACGACCGGGCCACCGCGGTGCCGGCGCTGCGGCCAGGCTCAGCCATCCGCGAGGAGCGCGCCGACCTCGCCGATCCGTTCGAGCGTCTCGCGGTCGTGCGGCGCGGGCAGCCGCACGATGACCGTCCGGAAGCCCAGGTCCCGATACGGCCGGAGCCCGTCGGCGACCGTCGCCGGCGAGCCGAGAAGGGTCGCCGTCTCGCCCATGTCCTTGGCGCCGTTGGCCGCGAGCAGCTCGTCGTACGCGGCCTGGGCGTCGGCCGGGTCGTCGCGGATGACCATCGGGAAGCTGATCGTGAGCTCGATCTCGGAGCGGTCGCGCCCGACGTCGGCGCAGTGGCCGTCGAGGATCGCGAGCTTCGCCTGCACCTCGTCGATCGTCCCCGACGTGTTCCAGGCGTCGCCGCGGAGAGCCGTCGTCCGCAGCGTCTTGCGCGGGCCGGACCCGCCGATGAGGATCGGCAGCTTGGCCTGGATCGGGCGGGGCTCGCAGAGCGCATCGGTCATCTGATAGAAGCGGCCCTCGTGCGTCACCCGCTCGCCGTCGAGCAGGCGGCGCATGAGCATGACCGATTCATCCAGCCGATCCAGGCGCTCGCCGAAGCCGGAGCCCCACTCCGGGATGCCGAACGCCTCGTGCTCGCGCTCGAACCAGGCGCCGCCGATCCCGAGCACCGCCCGCCCGCCGCTCACGTTGTCGAGCGTCGTCGCCAGCTTGGCCGTGAGGCCCGGGTTGCGGAACGTATTGGCGCCGACCATGAGCCCGAGCCGGACGCGGCTCGTGACGGCAGCCACGGCCGTCAGCGTCGACCAGCCCTCGAGAATCGGTTGCTCCCACGGCCCGAAGATCGCGAGGAGGTGATCCCACGTCCAGACCGAATCCCAGCCGTTCGCTTCGGCCGCGAGGGCGCTGTCGCGGAACTCCGGCCAGCTCGTGTGCTGCGACCAGAGCTGGGCCCCGAACTTCATCGTCGTCGCCATGCGCGTCAGTCCTCGACGTGGTCGTGCATGTTCGTCGGGCGGAGCCGGAAGCTCACCCGCCGCTGCTTGCTGAAGCGATTCGGCGATCACGGCCTCCGCCTCCGCCGGATCCGCGCCGTGTGGTAGCGGCGGGCCATCGCGGCGATATCGGCCTGGGCCTGCGCCTGGTCGTCGACGACCTCGACGGTGCCGATCAGCCCGACCCAGGATTGGTGCGCGTCGCGTCGGTGATGGCAATCGAGACCCGCGGGTCGCGCCGCAGGTTCGTCGGCCAGCGACGGCCGTCGAGGCTGTTGACGACGATCGTGTCGCCGTCGAGCAGGAACCAGACGACTGCCTGCCGCGGAGCGCCGTCTTCGTCGATCGTCGCGACGGCCGCGTAGCGCGGCTGCGACAGGAAGCGGCGCACATGATCGGGTAGGGAGGTCAGCGCGGGGGTCATTGCCAGATGGTACGCGAGGCGCCGTGTCGCCGGCTTCGGCCCGCCGTATCTGGCCAGATTTGCACCGGAGGAACGTTGGCGGAGCTCCGAGGGCCGAAAGGGGCGTGGAAGAGATCTACGACCGAGATTGCAGGCACGGATCGGCCTCGGCGACGCCTCTCTTGTGCCTGAGTTTGGCCTCGGTTCTCGGCTAACGTTCTCGGGGCGCAAATCTGGCCAGGTACCGGGAGGGGAGCGATCTCCGCGGCGAAGTCGCGTTGTACGCTCCCGCGATGGTCATCTACGGCTGGCTCCGGCGGCCGATCATCCTGGCCACGAAGAATGACCTCTGCGCGACCTGTTTGATGATGGGCCCGCACGCGATCGTGCGGCTCGTCAACTGGATCGAGATCTTCTTCATCCCGATCGTCCCGGTCTGGTTCAGCCACCAGCTCATCTGCGGCAACTGCGGCGCGAGCCGGAAGCTAAATCGGCGCCTGGTCGGCGATGCGTTGAAGTCCGGCCGCCTGCCGTTACCCGCCCGGGCCGAACACCGCGAGTACGCGAACTGGGCGTTCCAGGAAACCGGCAGATCGCCCCAGGAGTCGGAGCTCGATCCGATCGAGATCAATCCCTCGAGGGGGCCATGGGATCGCTATCTCAAGCTCTGGCTGCTGATCGTCCCGTCAGTGATCGTGGGTCTCGTGATCGTCTCGATCGTGAAGTGACCGCGAACGTCGGGAACTACTTCGCGATGACCGTCCGTGGCCGCGGCTTCGGGACGGCGGCGGCGACCTTGCGACTGACAGTGCGGCGGGCAGCGTCCAGGCGCAGCGTCTCGATCCGGCGCGGCGGGGCAGGCAGGAAGGCCGGCTTGCCGATGAGGTAGCCCTGGCCGAGCTCGACCCCGAGGCTTGTCAGCATCGCGAGGTCGCTCCGCTTCTCGATGCCTTCGGCTAGGAGCCGTGCACCGATCCGACGGCCGAACGAGACGAACGCCTCGACGAGGGCCTGCTTGGCGTCGTCGCGGGCGATGCCGTGGGCGATCTCGCGGTCGATCTTGATGATCGACGGGTGGAGCGCGGCGATGAGCGTGAAGCTCGCATAGCCGGCCCCGGCGTCATCGATCGCGAACCCGAATCCGAGCCGGCGTAGGGCCTTGACCTGCTTCACCAGCGGAACGACGTCGGCAACCGCCTGTTGCTCCGTGCATTCGAGGGTGACGTGGCGCGGCGAGAGGCCCACGGCGGTGACCATGGCGGCCAGGGCCTTCGCCTCGAAATGGCTGTCGAGAAGGCTGGCCGGCGTGAAGTTGATCGCCAGCCGTAGGGATGGCAGCCCGGTCTCGCGGCGCGTCTGCTCGAGCTCGCCGGCTCGGGCAAGAATGAGTTTGACGATGAACGCGTCCAGCTCGATCGAGCGACCCGTGTCAATCGCCGCGTGAACGATCGAGGTGATCGACTGCGGCAGCATCGGCATGGTCGGCCGGAACAGGCACTCGTACTCGTAGAGAGCGCCCGTCGACAGCTCGATGATCGGCTGGAACGCAACTCGGTGGACGTTCCGAAGGCTGAAGAAATAGTCGAGGGTCTTGGTCTGGATGGACTGCGTCGACTGGGCCATCCCGATCCGATCGGCCAGCCCGGACAGCAGGACTGCCTCGGACATCGCGGCGATGTGGCGGTCGCCTTCGGGCAGCGAGTCGTCGAGGTTGACGAGGCCGTAGGCCGGCGAGTGGACCAGGGCAGCGATCTCTGCGGCCAGGGCGTCGGTGAGCTCCGATGCCGGGCCGATCAGGACGGTCCCCGATTCGAGTTCGAGGACCCGACCACCCTCGATCGCCTGGGCGAGCCGATGCGCGAAACGGATGTCGCGCGACCACAGCAGCCGTTGGTCTTCGGTGGGCTTAGGGGCTGAAAAGAAACGCATGGGATCCAAGCTTGTCGCCGGCAGGTTGCGTCCGAACACGGGTCTGAGAGCCCGCATAGGCCATTGTGCCCCCTCGCGACCCCTCGATCGGAGGCGCCAAGGGTCCTCTCCGCAGATGGGACCATAGTCACGCGAGACGCTCTCCGGCGCGGATGGGGATGTCGAGGCGGTTCTCCGGCGGGGCCAGCGGGCAGGCCCACTTCGGGTCGAACGCGCACGACGGCTGGAACGCAAAGTTGAAGTCGAGGACGAGGGTTCCACGCGCCGGGTCGCCGCCGAGATCGGCTGACTTAGCCGAGTCGAGCAGGTAGCGGCCGGCCGCATAGGTCTCGCTGCCGCTCGTCGCGTCCCGGAACGGCAGGAAGATGCCGCCCGCGTAGCCGGCCATCCAGTAGACCCCGAGCCGCCTCGTGCCTGCGGTGAACGGCACCTCGACATGGCCGATCCGGCTGAACGACATCGTGCCGCCGGCGCTGACCGGCAGGTCCATCGCGATCCCGAGACCGCCACCCAGCGCCGGCGAGGCCACTCGACGACGGCTCGCGGGGAGCGTCGTCAGGCGCCACCGCGACCTCGAAGCGGA
Source organism: uncultured Chloroflexia bacterium (assembly GCA_963788685.1). Classification (GTDB taxonomy): domain Bacteria; phylum Chloroflexota; class Limnocylindria; order Limnocylindrales; family CSP1-4; genus CF-46. The sequence goes on from CAWBHP010000004.1 coordinate 53,324, forward strand.
GCGCGGGATCGGCCGGATAGTGCCGAGCCCAGAACCCCGGCCGCTTGTCGGCCGGCACCGGCGACTGCGGATGCTCGCGGAAGAGGCGCTCCCGGGTCGTCCGCCAGAGCTCGAGGGCGGACTCCACGTCGGTCGCCGAGAGCACCCGAACCTCGGCGTAGAGGTCGGCGATCTGCCGCCGCCAATCGGCGAGCTGGAGGGTCTCCGACAGGCCCTGTCCAGCGTCCGCGTCGGCCGTCATCAGGCCCGTCGGCGAGCCGATCGAACGAGCATGATCCCGCCGATCGCGATCAGGAAGATCGGCCAGATATCGCTCCAGTCGATCCGCGGCATGACGATGCCGAGCGTGTGGTCGAGCAGGTACCAGACACCGATGCCGAGCAGGATGATCCCGACGACCATGGACGGGACGTTCGACTCGCGGCTGCGCGGCGGGCGCCAGTCGACGCCACGCTCGGGCGGGCTCGGGTCGGCCGGTTCGGTCATGGGACGTACCCTCTCTGTGGATCGTCATCGTATCGGTCCCGGCTAGAATCGCGGGCGAGCGGCGGCATTCTCGACGAGCAGGAGGCACAAGCGTGGTAGATCTTGCGGAGATCGGCGTGTTCGGCGGTTCCGGGTTCTACTCGCTCCTCGACGATGTCCGCGAGATCAAGGTCGATACGCCGTACGGGCCCCCGTCCGACTCGTTCTTCCTGGCGACGGTCGGTCAGCGCCGCGTCGCGTTCCTGCCGCGACATGGTCGGCGCCACACGATTCCGCCCCACAAGATCAACTACCGGGCCAACGTCTGGGCGATGCGCTCGCTCGGGGTCAAGGCGGTCATCTCGCCGTGCGCCGCCGGCTCGCTCCAGCTCGCGGTGAAGCCGGGCGACTTCGTCGTCTGCGATCAGTTCGTCGACCGGACGAGCGGCCGGCCGCAGACGTTCTACGACGGCCCGATCGTGACCCACCTGTCGTCGGCCGAGACATACGACCCGGTGCTGCGCCGGATCGCGGTCGACGTCTGCCGGGAGCACGGGATCGAGGTCCACGACGGCGGGCACGGTCGTCGTGATCGAGGGCCCGCGCTTCTCGACGAAGGCCGAATCGAAGTGGTTCAGCGACGCCGGCTGGGAGGTCATCAACATGACCCAGTTTCCCGAGGCGTGGCTCTGCCGCGAGCTCGGGATGGCGGTCGTGAACATCGCCCTGATCACCGACTATGACGCCGGCGTCCACGAGGGCACGGAGGCGGTCGACGCCCGATCCGTCCTCGAGGTCTTCGCCCAGAACGCCGAGCGGATCCAGAAGGTCGTCCTGGACATGATCGGGCGCTTCCCGGCCGATCTGGACTCGCTGGGCGCCCTCGCGGCCCTCGAGTTCACTCGTGGCGATGGTCACGTGACGGCTCCGGAGGACATCCGCCTGTTCCGGACCGGGCTGTAGGGGAGTGGCGCGATCGTCACTCTTCTCGGCACCCGATCTCGCCAGATTTGCGCCGGGAGAACGTTGGCGGAGACGTCGGGTGGAATTCGGCCTTCGCACGCGGTTTCCGGCCGCTCCAGGCCCGCTTTGATGCCTAGACGCGCATCAGCGGGCCGAATGGCGGCGGCCGACCGCGGCTTACGTTCCCTGGGTGCAAGTTTGGCCAGTTGCCGGTGGCCGGAGCCGCATTGGCCGCGAGGAACGAGCCGGTGATCGAACGCCTGCCGATCGGGGTGGTCCTGGGCACGATCGGGGTCGATATCGGCTGGTGGCTCGATAGCGCCCGGCGCCTCGATGCGGCCGGTTATGCCGGCGTCTGGTCGTGGGACCACTTCGTCAGTCGAGGGGTGAAGACCGATCCGGTCCTGGAGGCCTGGACGACGTTGACGGCGGCGGCGATGGTCACCGAGCGGGTCACCGTCGGGACGTTCGTAACGAACGTCATGAACCGCCACCCCGCGGTCCTCGCCAGGATGGCCGCGATGCTCCAGGCTGCGAGCAACGGGCGGCTCGTCGTCGGGATCGGGATCGGCGGGCATCCGGCCGAGCACGAGGCATACGGAATCGCCTTTCCGCCATCGCAGGAGCGGGCGCTCCGCCTCCGCGAGGCCGTCGCTGTGCTTCGGGCGCTCTGGTCCGGCGGCCCGGTCTCGCTCGGCGGCCGCTTCTACCCGCTCCTCGAGGCTCACGCCTATCCGATCCCCGAACCGCCGCCGCCGATCCTGATCGGGGCCGGCACGCCGGCCGGCATCCGGATCGCCGCGGAGATCGGCGACGGCTGGGCCGCGGAGGCGGACACGTTCCTCGATCTCGAGCCACGCTACCGTGAAGCCCTCGCGACCGCGGGCCGTGAGCGTTCCGAACAACGAGTCGTCCTGGGGTTCGGTGGACGGCGAAAACGGGGCGCCGACCCGCTCGCCGCCGACCCGCTCCTCGTCGCCCCGCGGGACGAGCTGGCGCGCTGGCTGGATGCGGGCGCCGACGACGTCCTTCTCACGGCTCGGACGACCGCCGACGTGGACGCCCTCGTCCGCGCCGCCGATCGGTGGTAGGCCGGGCGAACGCAACCGCGCCCCGACGCCCCGCGGCCACGTTCGTGGCACGATGGCCGTGCGATGACGACCCCGACGTCCAGCCCAATCGCGCAGGATCCGCCGGCCGCTCCGACCCACCCCTGCGCGCGCTGCGGTGCCCCGGTCGCCCTCGATGTCGGCCTGTGCGAGCGCTGCAATCCGCTCGGGCTGAAGGACTCCGCGAGCTCGCAGGTCCACGGCACGATCTTCGTGGCGGTCGGGCTCGCGATCGTGGGCCTCGCGATCCTCGCCCGCCTCGCCGTCGCCGGAATCGGCCCTTTCCAGGCCGAAATGGTTGACGTCCGGTCGGCCGATGGCGGCCTGGTCGTCTCCCTGCGGGTCACGAACCAGGGATCGAATGCCGGCACGACGACCTGCCGGATCATCGACCCGGCGGCGCGCGGCAGCGGCCGATCCGCCTTCGTCCTGACGACGCGGATCGCTCCGGGAGCGACCATCGAGTTCGACCACCGGGTGCTGGAATTCGGGACGACGGTCCGTCCGCTCGCGGTCGACTGCGCCGCGCCGTGAGCGAGTTCGCCGACGATCTCGCCTTCGCCACCGCCATCGTCGTTACGGCCGGCCGGCTGATCATGGATCGGTACGAGCGTGTCGAGCGGGTCGACTACAAGAGTGCCCGCGACATCGTTACGGAGGTCGATCACCTCAGCGAGGAGCTGATCATCAAGGCGATCCGGGAGCGCTTTCCGGGCGACGCGATCCTCGCCGAGGAGTCGGGCGAACACGCGACGGGGGCCGGCGAAGCCCCGACGAGCGGGACGGGCCGAGTCTGGATCATCGACCCGATCGATGGGACGATCAACTACGCCAACGGCATCCCGTTCTTCTGCGTGTCGCTGGGGCTGGCGGTGGACGGCCGGCCCGCTGCGGGTGTCGTGCTCGACCCGACTCGGAACGAGCTGTTCGCGGCCACGGCCGACGGCCCGGCGACGCTGAACGGTCGCGCGATCAGCGCCTCGGACAAGGACAAGCTGACCGATTTCGTGATCCAGATGTCGCTGTCGGGCCGCGCCGCGGCGACGCGGGCGAGGGCCGTCCGGAAGGAGATCCGAATCTCGCGGTCGATGGGCTCGTCGGCGCTGGCTCTCGCCTATGTCGCGAACGGCCGGTTCGACGCGTTCATCCAGCAGGGCGGGATGTCGAACTGGGACATCGCGGCGGCGGGCCTCATCGCGGAACGAGCGGGAGCGACGGTGACGAGCATCGACGGCGGCGCCTGGTTCGACATCACGCGGGCGGCGAGGGCTGTCAGCGCCGCGGCCGCACCCGCCGCCCATCACGCGAGGATTCTCGAGCTGATTCGCTGAGGTGACGGCCGGCGAGGCCCGCTACTCGCCCGAGCCAGCGATGGGGCCGCGAGCGGAGCCGTGTCAAACCCCACTCGTCGCAGAACGCCTCCCAGCGATCGCGCGGTGCGCCGTCCCAGCGCAGGTCGTCCGCGGACTTCTGGGCGATCGGTACGCCGTCCGCCGACGTTCGCAGCCTGGCGAGGTCGCGGTACAGCTGCGCCTCCGCCCAGTGGTCGCGGAGCGTGGCCGCGAGGACCGGCGCGCCGCGGAGGCTCGGCACCTCCCAATGGCTGGCCCGCGGCGGGATCTCTTCGAGGGATCCGTAGACCGTGAGCACCGCGGCGGCAGATTTGGCGCCCCAGCCGGGCAGCCCCGGAAAGCCGTCGGACGAATCACCGACGAGCGCCAGCCAGTCGGGGATCGATTTCGGTGCGACGCCCCACTTCGCCCGGACGCCCGCGTCGTCGTAGGTCAGGCCGCGTCGCCGGTCCCACAGGACGACCCGCGAATCATCGACCAGCTGGGCCATGTCCTTGTCCGGGGTGCACACGAGGATTCGCTCGACGGCCGGGTCCGCGGCGAACCGGTCGGCCGCCGCCGCGATCGCGTCGTCGGCCTCCCACTCGACCATCGGCCAGAGGACGATCCCGAGCGCCTCGATGGCCGCTTCGGCGATCGGGAACTGGCCGAGGAGCTCCGGCGGCATGCCGGCGCTCGACTTGTAGCCCGGGTAGAGGTCGTTGCGAAACGACTCGATGACGCGGTCCGTCGCCGCGCCGACGTGGGTGGCGCCCTCCTCGCGGAGGAGGTAGAGGAGCTGGTCGCACAGCCCTGACACGCCCGACAGGATCGTGCCGTTCGTCCCGCGGACGTCGGGCCGCGGCGCGTAATGCGCCCGGAAGAGCTCGTAGGTGGCGTCGACGAGGTGGAGCTGCACGTCTCAGCGCATCCGCGTTTGCCAGACGGTCACGCCGGCGGCCCGCATCTCATCGACCGCCCGCTCGCCGTCGCCCGGGCTGAGGTCCACTGCGCGGACGGCATCGCTCAACAGGTAGGTCTCGAAGCCGAGGCCCGCCGCATCGGTCGCGGTCGCCTTGACGCAGTAGTCCGTCGCGAGGCCGCAGACGACGACCCGCCCGATGCTCGCGCGCCGGAGGAGGCCCTCGAGCTCCGTCGGCGTCGTTTCGCCGGTCGCCGGGTCCCGCGTCATGAAGCCGGAGTAGCCGTCTTCGCCGTTGACACCCTTTCGGACGCGCGCCCCCGCAACCTCGGCAAGGGCCGGATGGAGCTCCGCGCCCCACGTCCCGGCGACGCAGTGGACGGGCCAGATGCCGCCGTCCTTCGCGAAGTGGGGAGTCGACGGCGGATGCCAGTCCTGGGTGTAGGCGACGAAGCCGCCGGCCGCCCCCGCGGCCGCGATCTCGCCGTTGATCGTCGGCACGACAGCGTCGCCACCGCCGACGGACAGCCCGCCGGCCGGATCGGCAAAGTCGTTCTGGACGTCGACGACGATCAATGCGGTCCGGGAGTCATAGCGCTGCACCCGATAACGCTACCGCAGGTGGCGGACAGAGTGAGGCGGCGGCCCCGCGTGGGTGCCGCCGCCTCGAGGAGGGAGGGTGGGGTCAGGCCGGCTCGCGCCGGAAGACGCCGACAGCCGCGAGGATGATCGCCTCGAGGATCGTCCAGCCGACGAGGGCGAGGACTGCCGCGAGGTCGAACACCGAGCCGGCCGCTCGTGAGCGCTTCGGTTCGCAGGATGCCCTCGAAGGGCGCGACGAAGATCTGGCTCGTGTTGAGGATGAACGACACCAGGTCGTTGCCCTCGCGGGCGTCCATCAGGAGCAGGACGATCCGCAGGAGGATGAACGCCTGGATGATGCCGAAGATGAAGACGACGACCCGGCCGGCGACCGTGCCGCCGCTCGGGCGCATCTCGACGGTCCGGCTGGTGACCGCCGTGCTGTGATCGGTTGTGGGGGCGGTGGCAGGGGCGCGTCAGTCTCGTCCCGGTGGACCACCGTTCGTTCGTCGTACGTCATTGTTGATGCCTCCCATCCGAGCGTCTGCCGATTGAGCAGGCGCGTCCGCCGTTTGGCGGACCTCCAGCTTGGGGCCGAGGCCCGCTTGAAACGAACAAGGCGCCCGTTCGGGCGCCTTGCAAGTTGGTGTCGGTTGTCGGTGCCCGCGAAATCAGCCGACCGGGGCGGCCTCGTCCAGCGGGCGCTCTGATGCGCTTGCGTGCGGGGGCTTCTGGCGTCGGACTCCGCGGATTCCGCGGTATCGCCGCCGCCGCTCGCCTGGCCCGGGCCCCTCGACGTCGAGCAGGTAGCCGATGCCCTGGAACGTCTTGATCCGGCCCGGCTCGCCCGGCTTCGCGCCGAGCTTCCGGCGGACCCGACTGATCCAGACGCGGAGGTACTGGAGGTCGTCCCGGTACTCCGGTCCCCAGACCTTCGTCAGGAGCTCGGTGTGGAGGACGACCTTGCCCGGATGGGTCGCGAGGTGCTGGAGCAGCAGCCATTCGGTCCGGGACAGCTGGACGAGCTCGCCGTTGCGCCGGACCATCCGCCGCTCGAGGTCGATCTCGATGTCGTCGAAGGCGAGGACGCCGGCGCCGGGCTCGACGCCGGACGAGCGGCGGATGACGGCACGGACGCGGGCCGCGAGCTCATCGGGGTGGAAGGGCTTCGCGATGTAGTCGTCGGCGCCGAGGTCGAGGCCCTTCGCCTTGTCGGCGGTCGCGCCCTTGGCCGTCAAGCAGGATCACCGGCACCGGCCGCTGCTCGCGCAGCTGCCGCATGACCTCGATCCCGTCGAGGTCCGGCATGACGATGTCGAGGAGGACGATGTCGGGGCGGACCTCCTCGGCCTTGGCGAGGGCGTCCTCGCCGCCTGTCGCGGTCACGACCCGGAAGCCCTCTTCGCTCAGCGCGATAGAAACCAGCTTCGTGATCCGCGGCTCGTCATCCGCGACGAGCACCAATGGCTGTGTACCCACGCCACACCTCTCCTGTTCAGGGCACTGATAGTGACTCGATGCGACTGCCGGGATGCAAGTGCCTCCAGACCGCACCTGCGTGCTCATGCGCTACGGACGCCGGGGGTGCGGAGACGGCCGGCGGGTTCACCGTGTTGTTGTTCGTGTTGTTGGTGGTCGACGGCGCGGCACCCGGCCCGAGGGCGAAGTACCAGACCGCCGCGAGCAGAACGACGATGCCGATGACGGCGAGGATGGCACCCATCCCGGAGCCGCCGCCCTTATCGACGACGACTGTGTCGTGATCGTGAGACATGGTGTGTATCTCCATTTGGTGGCCGAGTGTCGTCGGCACTGAAGCTCATCTCGCCCGTGGGCGACCTGGCACCAATCGTCGGTGCCCCGCCGTCGCGCCCAATCCGGTCCGACATTGCAAAACCGTTGCAGGGGCATATCAATTCGGCCGGATCACGCACGCGCCCGGCCTGCTCCCAGTCGGTTCGCGCCGCCTCCGGACGCGATCGGCTACGCTGGCCGCATGAGCTTCTCGACGGAGGATCTCGATCTGCTCGACGCGCGCGGAGGAGATCGAGATCGAGACCCAGGCGCCCGAGAAGGCGGCCAGGCGGACGGTCATCTGGGTCGTCGTCGACGATGGCGAGGTCTTCGTTCGGACGTGCGCGCGGCGCGGGCTCTCGCTGGTTCCGTGACGTCGAGGCCAATCCCGCAGTCGCAATCCATGCCGGCGGCAAGCGCCTGCCGGCGACGGCGATCCCGGCGACGGATCCGGATGCGATCGAGCGGACGAGCGCCGGCTTCCTGCGCAAGTACGCCGGCGATCCGGCGGCGAAGAGCATGATCAGGCCGGACCTCCTCGACACGACCCTTCGGCTCGAGCCCGCCTGACCGACACAGCCCGACACGAGGCCCCGATGTACTTCGACGAATTCAAGCATCAGCTACCGGACATCGATCCGGACGAGACCTCGGAATGGCTCGCCTCGTTCGACCAGCTGGTCGAGCAGGAAGGCGAGAGTCGCGCGCGGTTTCTCGTTTACAAGCTGCTCAAGCGCGCGCGGCAGCTCCACGTCGGGCTGCCCCCGCTGACCCAGACCCGCTACATCAACACGATCAGCCCCGAGCAGGAGCCGTTCTTCCCCGGCGACGAGCAGCTCGAGCTCCGGATCCGGCGGATCGTCCGCTGGAACGCCGTCGCGATGGTCCTGCGGGCAAACAGCCGCTTCTCGGGGATCGGCGGGCACCTCGCGACGTACGCCTCAGCGGCCAGCCTGTACGAGGTCGGGTTCAACCACTTCTTCCGGGGCAAGGACAACGACCAGGCGGGCGACCAGATCTTCTACCAGGGCCACGCAGCGCCCGGGATCTACGCCCGGGCGTTCCTCGAGGGCCGCTTGACGGAGGACCAGCTCGATCACTTCCGCCGCGAGACGGTCCCGGGCGAGGGACTGCCGTCGTACCCCCACCCGCGGCTGATGCCGGACTTCTGGGAGTACCCGACGGTCTCGATGGGGATCGGGCCGATCAGCGCGATCTACCAGGCGCGCTTCAACCGCTACCTCCAGAACCGCGGCCAGCTCGACACGTCCGGCTCCCGGGTCTGGGCGTTCCTCGGCGACGGCGAGACGGACGAACCCGAGTCGCTCGGGGCGCTGAGCCTCGCCTCCCGCGAGGGTCTCGACAACCTCACATTCGTCGTCAACTGCAACCTCCAGCGCCTCGACGGACCGGTCCGGGGCAACGGCAAGATCATCCAGGAGCTCGAGTCGACCTTCCGTGGCGCGGGCTGGAACGTCATCAAGGTGATCTGGGCCCGGGAGTGGGACGAGCTCCTCGCCCGCGACGTCGACGGGCTCCTCGTCCAGCAGATGAACGAGACGCTCGACGGCGAGTTCCAGAAGTTCTCGGTCGCCGGCGGCGCCTACATCCGCGAGCACTTCTTCGGGCCGGACCCGCGCCTGCGCAAGCTCGTCGAGCACCTCTCCGACGACGACCTCGCCAGGCTCCGCCGCGGCGGCCACGACTATCGCAAGGTCTACGCGGCCTACAAGGCCGCCACGGAGTCGACGGGCGCGCCGACCGTGATCCTCGCCAAGACGGTCAAGGGCTGGACGCTCGGGCCCGGCGTCGAGGCCCGCAACATCACCCACCAGGCGAAGAAGCTGTCCGAGGCGGAGCTGAAGATCTTCCGCGACCGGATCCAGCTGCCGATCCCGGATTCCAAGATCAAGGACGCCCCGTACTACCACCCGGGACCCGACTCCGAGGAGGTCCAGTACCTCCGCGAACGGCGCCGGGCGCTGGGCGGCGAGATCCCGAAGCGGATCGTTCGCTCCAAGCCGCTGCCGTCACCGTCTGAGGCCGTCGACAAGGAGTTCGCCGCCGGCTCCGAAACGGCCGTCTCGACGACGATGGTCTTCACCCGGATCCTCCGGAACCTCCTCCGCGACAAGGAGCTCGGGTCCCGGATCGTACCGATCATCCCGGACGAGGCCCGGACGTTCGGCATGGACCCGCTCTTCAAGGAGGTCGGCATCTACGCCGCCCTTGGCCAGCGCTACGACCCGGTCGATTCGGAGCTGCTGCTCTCCTACCGCGAGGCGGTCGACGGCCAGGTGCTCGAGGAGGGCATCACCGAGGCGGGCTCGATGGCCAGCCTCCAGGCCGCGGCGACGTCGTACGCGACCCACAGCCACCCGATGATCCCGTTCTACATCTTCTACTCGATGTTCGGGTTCCAGCGGACGGGCGACCAGATCTGGGCGCTGGCGGATGCCCGCGGACGCGGATTCATGATGGGCGCCACCGCCGGCCGGACGACGCTCGCGGGCGAGGGCCTCCAGCACGACGACGGCCACTCGCACATCCTCGCGTCGACCGTCCCGAACGTCCGCGCCTACGACCCGGCCTACGCCTACGAGCTGGCGGCGATCGTCCGCGACGGGATCGATCGGATGTACGTCAAGGGCGAGGACGTCTTCTACTACGTCACGCTCCACAACGAGAATTACCCGCAGCCCAAGAAGCCGGAAGGTATCGACGAAGGGCTGATCCGGGGCATCTATCGGCTCCGCGAGGCCCCCGACCTCGGCCGCAAGGCGCAGGGCGCGCGGCTCGTCGGGTCGGGCTCGATCCTCCAGCAGGCGGTCGCCGCCCAGGAGCTGCTCGCCGAGAAGTTCGGGATCGCGGCGGAGGTCTACTCCGCGCCGTCCTTCCCGCTTCTGCGCCGCGACGCGCTTGCCGCCGAGCGCTGGAATCGACTCCACCCGACCGAGACGCCGCGGGTGCCCTACGTCGCGACCGTCCTCGGACCGGACGGCGGTCCCATCGTCGCCGTCACCGACTGGCTGAAGGCGCTTCCCGACATGGTCTCGCGCTGGTTGCCGCCGTACTACGTCGCGCTCGGCACGGACGGCTTCGGCCGGAGCGGGACGCGGGAGGATCTGCGGTCGCTGTTCGAGATCGATCCGCCGCACATCGCCGCGGCGACGGTCGTCGAGCTCGCCCGGTGCGGGGCGATCCCCGCGGACAAGGCCGCTGACGCGATCCGCGAGCTCGGCATCGACCCGGAGAAGCTCGACCCAGTCGCGCTGTAGGCGCCCACGCCGCCCGCTTCCGCCGGGAGAATTGCGCGTCTCCTGGCGATGCCGTTCTTTGCATACCGGACCGGGTGATGCGACGAACGGCATCGACCGAGGCATGCGTCTGACTCTGCGGGCCGTCACGCGCCTGAAACACACATCGGATCTCCTGACGTTTGGCTGCGGGGGCCCGCTTCGTACCGTCATGTGGCCGGCGTTGGTTGCGTCGGTGACAGCCGGCCGAATGTCGGCGCAACCATTTCGACAAAGGAGTAATGGACATGGGACACGACCACGATCCGGGCCACGGCGAGCCGGGCCACGTCCACGATGAGAACTGGAACCGCGACATGATGCGGACCGACGACACGACCCGGACCGACGGCACCGCCGTCGAGAACGAAGAGGGCGGCGGCGAGGCCATCGGGGCCGGCGCCGGGGCTCTCGGCGGCGCGGCGGTCGGCATGGCCGTCGGTGGCCCTCCCGGCGCGGTCGTCGGCGGCGCGATCGGCGCCCTCGGCGGCGCGGTCGCCGGTGAGGCGGCTGAAGGCGACGACGAGGCCGGCGCGGGTGCCGGTGGCGTGGCCGGCGGACTGGCCGGTGCGGCCATCGGTGGCGCGGTCGCCGGACCTCCCGGTGCGGTCGTCGGTGGCGCGGTTGGCGCGGCCGGTGGCGCCGGCGTCGGCGACCAGGCCGAGGAAGAGACCGAGGAAGAGACCGGCACGGCCGACTACGTCGACCCCCGGAACATCTAGCTCCTACGCGGGCGTCGCCACGACGGCGGCGCCCGCTGCGCATCCCAGCCGGCCGGACCCGTGGCGACACGGGTCCGGTCGGCTGTTACTGTGATCAGTCCCGAAGGTCAACTCAATGACCCGATCCCTGCGAATCGCCCAGGTCGCTCCGCCGATCGAGCGCGTCCCGCCCGAGATGTACGGCGGCACCGAGCGCGTCGTCCACGAGCTCGTCATCGAGCTCGTCCGCCGTGGTCACGAGGTCACGACGTTCGCGTCGGGCGACTCCGACGTGCCCGGCCGCCTCGTCCCGACCGTGCCGGAGTCGCTCCGCCCGGCCGGCTTTGGCGACGATCCGAGCGGGTTCATCCTGTCGACGATGCTGACGGTCCTCGACCACGCAGGACGAGTTCGATCTCATTCACAGCCATCTCGAGTGGTCGAGCATGATCCTGGGACGGGCTGCGCGAGTGCCCGTGGTGGCGACATTCCACGGCCGCCTCGATCTGCCGTGGGCGACGGACGTGCTTGGCGCTCCGACCGACGTACAGCTCGTGGCGATCAGCGAGTCCCAGGCGCGGGCCCATCCCGATCTCGACTGGACCGTCGTCCACAACGGGCTTGACCTCTCGCGCGCTCCATTCGAGCGGCGCCGGACATCCGACGATCTCTGTTTCGTCGGGCGGGTTAACCCCGAGAAGGGGATCGTCGAGGCGATGGAGATCGCCAAGCTGAGCGGTCGCCACTTGCGGATCGCCGCCAAGATCGGCACGACGCCGACGGAACGGGCATACAACGACGACGTCTTCCAGCCGGCCCTCAAGGCCGCTGGCTCCAGCGTCGAGTTCCTCGGCGAGCTGTCCGGCCGCGACCGTGATCGACTCCTTGCGTCGAGCTACGCGGTCCTGATGCCGGGCTCCTGGCCGGAGCCGTTCGGGCTCGTTGCGATCGAATCGCTTGCCTGTGGCACACCAATCCTCGCCCGGCGCGTCGGCGGCCTTGCGGAGATCATCCGCGACGGCGTCGATGGCTTCTTCGGCGACGACGTCACCCAGCTGGCATTCCTGGTGCCGAAGGTTGCCGATCTCGACCGGAAGGCGATTCGCACGTCGGTCCTCGATCGCTTCTCGGCGACGAGGATGGCCGATGACTACGAGGCCCTGTACCGTCGCGTGCTCGAGACGGACAATGCCACCGAACCCGGTGATGGCGACGAGTACGAAGAGACCGGCGACGCCGTCGGGCCTGGCACGACCAACGGCCGGGTCGTCGACATGGCCAGCCGGCGTTCCGGGTCCGTCACCTAGCGTCCTCAGGCGGTCCGCATCGCCCGGCGGAGCAGCACCCACGAGGTCCCGATGAACGCCACCGCCAGCCCCCCGAGCACAGCGATTGGCCATGTCTCGGTCACTCCTCCGCGGAGCATCACGTCGCCGATGAGCCGGATCCCGTGGGTGACCGGCAGGATGCCCGTCAGGGAGCGAACCGGCTCCGTGAATTCGTCGGTGCCCAGGACGAAGCCCGAGAAGAACACCGACGCGAGCAGGACGAGCAGTGATAGCTGGACCGCCTGACGTTCGGAGTCCGACACGGCGGCGATCAGCATCCCGAGGCCCAGCGACGCAAGCACGAGCAGCCCGACGATCCCCGCGAGCAGGGCCGGATCGCCGAGCATCGGCACTCCGAACGCGCCGACGAGGAGCAGCAGCGTCCCCATCGCGATCGCGGCACTGAAGAGACCGAACGCCAGGAGTTTGCCGACGATCAACTCCAGCGTGGTGATCGGCGAGACCCGGAAGAGCTCGAAGAGTCCGGTCGTCCGCTCGCGAACGACCGACAGGGCAACGAGGGTGGCCGCCATGTGCTGGAGGATGAGTGCCAGCACGGCAGTTCCGAAGAACTGGACCACGCCAGGCGTCGATGGCGCGATGTTCTCGACCTCGGCCTTCGTCGGGGCGGCGACGACCTCGGGCGGGATCTGGGCGGCCTCCTCGGCGCCCCGGCTGAGGGCGTAGGTCTGGCCCTCTTCGACGACCCGCTCGACGATGATCCTGTTGATCTCGCTCTCGAGTCCCCGGCCGAGAAAGACGGCGTAGTTCTGGTCGACGGGATCGACGGCATTCACCCGGACCTTGATGACCGACTGCTGGCCTGCGCGAAAGCTCTTCTCGACGTCGGTCGGGGCTACGAGCACGACGTCGATAGCTCCGTCGCGGAGTCGAGCGTCGGCCGCCGCCTCGTCCGTGGTGACCTCGACGATCTCCAGACCCGACCCCGAGATCTCGGAATACGACTGGACGTCGGTGGGGAGCTCCGTGCCTTCCGGCAGGACGATCACCGTCGTCAGCGGCCGACGATAGCCGCTATAACCGATGCCGAAGATCGCCATGATCAGGAACGGTCCCAGGATCAGGCTGAGGAGCGCTCCCGGCCGCCGGACGACCTCGACGAGCTCCTTGCCGACGAACGCCAGGATTCGGGTCAGCGTCTTGAGGACCCTCATGCCACGCTCTCCCGGGCGCCCGGCGCATCGGATTGGTCGCCGTTCTCATTGGCCCGCGCAACGAGCTCGGCAAAGATCTCGTCGAAGCTGAGCCGCAGCTCCCGGGCCGACACGACCTCGCCGCCCGCCTCGCCGACGGCGTCGACGACGGTCGGCAGGCCTGTCGCCGCATCCTCGACCCGGATCCGCATCTCCCGAGGGCCAATCTGCTGGACGTGGTAAACGCCGGGCACGGTGTCGAGGATCGTGGCGTCGAATAGCTGGGCAGTCTCGATCTCGATCGCGTCGCCACCGAGCGCCGTTCGTCGCAGCTCCTCCGGTGGGGCGACCGCGATGAGGCGCCCTTCCACGATGAGCGCAACCTGGTCGCACTCCTCGGCCTCGTTGACGTACTGGGTCGTGACAAGCAGCGTCCGTCCCTCATCCCGCAGGCGGTGGAGCTCCTCCCAGATAGTCACCCGGAGGAGGGGATCGATGCCTGCCGTCGGCTCGTCCAGGATGAGGAGAGCCGGATCGTGGACGAGCGCACACGCCAGCTCCAGCCGTCGCTGCATGCCACCGGACAGCTTGCTCGCCCGGCGGTTTCGCGCGTCCCACAGGTCGAGCAGCTTCAGGACCTGCTTGATCCGTCGGCGCCGACGCGGCCAGAGGAGACCGAACAGGCTCGCTACGAAGTCGACGTTCTCCCGTCCGGTCAGGTCCGGATAGAGCGTGAACAGCTGGGGCATGTAGCCAATGCGCTCCCGGGTCGATCGTCGGAAGTGGGTAGGCCGCTCGCCGAGGACGCTGATCTCGCCACTCGTCGGCTGAAGGGCGCCGGTGATCATCCGGATCGTCGTCGTCTTGCCTGAGCCGGACGGCCCGATGACGCCGAGGATCGTGCCCCGTTTGACGACGAGGTCGATGTCATGGACGACGATCCGGTCGTCGAACGCGCGGGAGACGCCACGGGCAAAGACGACGTCGTCGGGGCCAGGCACATCGCCCATCGGTGCGCGCGCCTGGTCGTCCAGCGCTGTGGCTGCCTCCGGCGGAGCCTGGCCATCTGACGGCGCGACCCCGTCCACGGGCGGCGGGACCTCCGCGTCCTCGGGAACGGCCGGACCGGCGGCCGCCTCCGCGTCTTCGGGCGCGGTCTCGCCACGCAGCTCGGACGGCTGGGCGCGTCGGGATTCTTCGCCGGGACGCTCGTCGCTCATGGAGTGCCGCTCCTGTGCGTGCTGACAACCGGGCCGCGGGAGGTCCGGGCGCACGCCCGGCGGCCGGAGTATCGGTGGCCGGTCATCCAATCGGTCCTCGCCGCGGGCTCGTCGACGCTACGTCAGCGTGACGAACGTAGCGAACCGCTGCAAGACGTCTGCGACTCGGCGGCCGCGCCGACCACTTGCTGCGACACGTCCGCGCGCCCATCCTCGGCGGGTGACTGAGTCGTCAACCACCGCTCCCGGACTGCGCCATTCCACCGACCGGGACCCGGGCATAAGCCGCCGGCGCTCGGGTCGGGGCTTCTCGTATCGGGGCCCGAAGGGCCGCCCCGTTCGCGACACCGAAACGCTCGAGCGGATCCGCAAGCTCGCGATCCCGCCGGCCTGGACCGACGTCTGGATCTGCGCGATCCCGACCGGCCACCTCCAGGCGACCGGTCGGGACGCCCGTGGCCGCAAGCAGTACAAGTACCACGCCCGCTACCGCCGCCGACGTGACGCGGCGAAATACGAGCGGCTCCTTGCCTTCGCCAAGGTCCTGCCGGCGATCCGGAAGCGCGTCGACAAGGACCTCGCCCGACCGCAGATGTCGCGCGAGAAGGTCCTCGCGGCCGTCGTCCGGTTGCTCGAATTGACGCTCATCCGGGTCGGCAACGATGAGTATGCCCGCCTCAACCGCTCGTTCGGGCTGACGACGCTGCGCAACCGTCATGCGACGGTCCGCGGCTCCTCGCTCCGCTTCCGCTTCCGCGGCAAGTCGGGCCAGCAGCACGAGGTGAGCCTGCGCGATCGCCGCCTCGCGGCCGTCGTCCGCCGCTGTCGCGACCTGCCCGGCCAGGAGCTGTTCCAGTACGTCGACGAGGACGGTGAGGTCGTCGACGTCCGCTCCGACGACGTGAACGACTATCTCCGCGACATCGCGCCTGACGTCACGGCGAAGGACTTCCGGACGTGGGCCGGCACCGTCCTCGCGTTCCGGGCGCTGCGTGCATTGGCAGCGCCGACGAGCGATGCGGAAGGACGCCGGAAGGTCCTGGGCGCGATGCGCGAGACGGCCGATCTGCTCGGCAACACCGTTGCCGTCTGCCGCCAGGCGTACGTCCACCCGATCGTCGTCGAGGCCTACCTCGACGGTCGATTGGGCAGCGCGCTGGTCCGCGCCGTCGAGGACTCCGATGAACCGCCCGGCGGTACGACGCCCGCCGAGGAGCGCGCCGTCGCCGACCTCCTCCGACAGCGACTGCGCGACGATGCCGCGCGCGTCCGGAAGGCGGGCTAGGCGATGGCGATCCTGGCTGGCCTCCTCGGGTTCGTCGGTCGGTTCGCCGGCAAGGTCCTGACGACGACGCTCGGCTGGGCGTCGACGCTCCTGTTCGGGCGGGTACCCGGCAATCGCCAGATCGTGCTCGCGCTCATCACCTTCGGCTCCGTCGTCTGGGCCGCCCTGGCGATCGGTGTGGTGCTGCCGTACGTCGGGGCGTTCCTCGTCGCCGCGATCCCCGCGCCCGGCATCGTCTCGGAGGACATGCTCCGGCTCGGGATGCTGATCGGGGCGCTGGTGGTGCCGGCGGTCGTCGGCATCGCCTCGATCTTCGTCGTGGAGCCGGCCAATCGACCGAAGGGCGCCGGCCTCATCGCCCAGGTCCTGCGCGGCTATCCACTCAGTGCCGCGCTCGCGGTCACGCTGGTCCTCCTCGCGCTCGTCGGGATCGCCCGCTTCGTCCACCACCTGGCACTCCGCTGGACCGACGCCCACGTGGCCGTCGTCATTCGCCCCGGCGGCTACGAGCGAGTCGTCGCCGACCTGGAACGAGCTCTCGACGACGCCGGACTCGCGGTCGATCGGCGACCTGCCCCGGCCGTGCTGGCGGTTCCGGGACGCCTCCTCGGATCGATCGCCGGGCCCGGTGTCCGATCGCTCGTCCCGGAACGCCTCGTCCAGCTCGCCGGAGCTGGTCTCGAGGTGGGCTTGTACCCCTCGGACATCGCGATCTCCGGGGACAAGCTGAGGGTTGCCCGGGCTCGAGCGGCGATCGCGAGCCGGCTCGTCGCCACCGCCGCGTGGATGACGACGACCGCCGAGGCCCAGGAGATCGAGGCGCGACTGGAACGGTTGGCGGCTGCGCGATCGGCTGGCGGCGAGCCCGGTGCCGCGTCTGCCAGCGACGGCCAGAGCGGGCCGGTCGACGTGGCCGCCGAACTGCGCTCGATCGACGAGGCCCTGGCGATCCTCGCGGTCCCCCACGAAGAATGGGAGATCCTCTACCGGGAACGGCTCCAGGTCGAGCGCGATCTGCTCGCCGGTTCGCGGCCCGGGGCGTCATTCCCCGGCGGCGGGCCAACGACGTTGGCGCCGGATGGGAACGGGCGGCGGCCGCAAGCCGATGCGCTGCCCGATTGGCTGCCCGCGGCCATCGCCGCCGGCGGCTTCGTCCTGACGGCGGCGGATGTGGCTCTGGCGCTCGCTGAGCGGCTGCGCCGCCGCGGCTGAGCGGGCTGAGCGGGCGGACTACTCGGGTTCGTAGCGCGGCAGCGCGAACCCGAACTCGGCGCCGCCGCCCTCGCGGGGCGAGACCCAGACCCGACCGTGCATCGCCTCGACGAGGCGACGGCACACGAACAGCCCGATGCCGACGCCTGAGGCCCGAGCGGCCGTGTCGTCGGTCAAGGCAAAGCTCGTGTCGAGCTCCTCCGGGGTGAGATTCGGTCCGCGATCGAGGACGATCAGCGACACCTCATCCTCTCCCTCGACGAGACGGATCTCGACCGGTGCTCCCGCCTGAGCAAATCGTGACGCGGCCGTGACGAGGTTCCGGACGACCTGCTCGACGTAGACCGCGTCGCCGGCGACGGCCGCTGGTTCCGTTGCGCCGGCGGTGACGATCGGGACGTCCGGGGACCGGCCGCCGGCGACCCTGATTGCACCCTCGACCACGCGCTGCAGGAGAATCGGCTCGTCCGAGAGCTCCAGGAGGTGCTGTTCCGCACGAGTCAGGACGAGCAGGTCCTCGACGACGTCGTAGAGTCGGGCCGCCTCCGCGCTGATGTCCCGCGCGATCTCCTGGGAGCCGCGGGCCTTCGCCGCGTCGCGACGGGCAAGGACACGGCTGCCCGCGTAGATCGTCGTGATCGGCGTCCGGAGCTCGTGCGACAGGATCGAGAGGAAGGCCCGCCGCTCCGCCCGGTCCTCGCGGGCCGCAGTCACATCACGCAGGACGATGATCTTGCCGCCCGTCTCGGTGGGTTCAGTGTCGAGGTCAACACGCTCCACGGGAAACGTCCGCAGCTCGAACCAGCGGTTTGGGAGGGCCCGTGGACGGAGCATCATCGGCTCGTCGCGGGCCTGGCTGCCGGGTAGTTGTTCGAACCGCGACAGGAGATCGCCGGCATCCCGTACCGGCCGGCCCGCGAACAGCCGATCCGCGGCAGGATTGACGATGCGCACCTGATCGCGGGGGTCGCAGACGAGGACGGCCTCGGGCATGGCGTCGATGACGGCCCGCAGCTCCGGCGGCGGGCCACCGGCCTGGGCAGCGGGGGCGACAGCGGAGCGTGCGGCGACGCGGCCGGGTCGATGGCGTGGACCGGCAAGGGGCCTTCGATCTTCCATCTGGAGCGCCGGTCTCCTTTCCACGTCCCGCTCAGAGCATCGTCCACGGGTGGTGCGATCCGGACCGCGGTTCGGACCGAGGCCGTTAAGGGCGCATCGCAGCCGAGGGTCCCTCCGATGCCCGCGACGCCCGCCGTGCAACGCACGTGTCATCCCGCTGAACCCGCCGTAGCGTCCCCGCCACTCCCGCTGCCGTGAACTGGAGCGGGAACCGGCGCTCGCCGGCCCGCCACACATGGAGGACCGGAATGAACGCAATCGCGATGCTCACCGACGATCACCGGGCGGTGAAGAAGCTCCTGAGCGAGCTCGAGACGACGACCGAGCGCGGGGTCAAGACCCGCGAGGAGCTCTTCACCCGGATCAAGGCAGAGCTGACCGTCCACGAGATCATCGAGGAAGAGATCTTCTATCCGGCTCTGAAGAAGCACCCGAAGGCCAAGGACATCGTTCTCGAGGGCTACGAGGAGCACAACGTCGTCGACACGCTCATGAGCGAGCTGTCAGCGCTCCCCTTCGACCACGAGACGTGGGGCGCCAAGGCCAAGGTGATGCAGGAGAACATCGAGCACCACATCGAAGAGGAAGAGGGCGAGATGTTCAAGAAGGCTCGCCAGGTCTTCGACGAGGCCGAGCTCGAGGAGCTCGGCGAGCGGATGGCCCGGCGACGGGTGAGCGCTGAGCGCGAAACCGCTCCAACGCCGGTTCGCTGACGAGGCAGCGCCCGACCTGATCCCCGTTCCAGGCTTACAACGAAGAAACCGCCCGCCGGAGGTCCGGCGGGCGGTTCGGATTTGAGCGTGCGATGCGGTTGTTCAGACGGGCTTGTCCTCGACGTCCTCGTGGAGCTCTTCGGCGCCGCGACGAATGTTGTCGCCGGCGTTGCCGAGCTCGTTGCGGATGTCGTCGCCGAGATTGGCGGTCTTGTCGGCGAGGCTCTCCTCGCCATCGGCGCGGCGCCACGTCTCCTTGGCCTTCTCGTCGGCCTCACGCATCGTCTTCTTGACGTCTGCCTTGGCGTCCTCGTAGCCCATGTCGGTCCTCCCGGATTTTCGGTGGGACGAGGCTCGTCCCGTTGCCTCCGAACCTACTCGCTGGGTTGTTGCGCGCCGGGTGACGCTGCGGAGCAGGGGATGACAGCACGCTTGCAGTCGCGCGGCTGACACGTCCCTGCAACTGCCATGGGACGGGCGCACGAACGCATGCTGCGATGCCGCCCGTACCGTCACGGCATACGATCGAATTTCATCAGGAGGAAGGTCCATGGCAGCAAACCAGACGACAACCCGCCCGAGCTCGGAAAAAGAGTCGACCGCAAAAGACATCGCGGCCACCACGCGCGACGTCGCAACGGAGGTCGCCGACCGGGCCAACGCGGTCGCTGCGCGGCTGCCTGAGGCAGCCGCGACGACGCGCGGCGCGGTCGAAGAGGCGGCCCGGCGGATGGAGGCCGGCTCCGACGAGATGCTCGCGGTCGGCGCGTCCCTCTCGCTCGGCCTGGCAATTGGCATGCTCGTCGGAGGCGCGAACCGGATCCTCGTGGCCCTCGCGTTGATCCCGGCGACCGCGATGGGTTTCACGTTGCTTGATCGTTACAGCGGCCGAACCAACACGCCGCCGCTCGAGCTGACCCCGAACCCGACCAGGAACTCCCGCCGCTCCGACGCGGCCGTTCGTTCCGGCTTTTCGGGCCCCTCGGCCGCGTCACCATGTC
The DNA here is from genome assembly GCA_963788685.1 of uncultured Chloroflexia bacterium. Taxonomy (GTDB): domain Bacteria; phylum Chloroflexota; class Limnocylindria; order Limnocylindrales; family CSP1-4; genus CF-46. The sequence goes on from CAWBHP010000004.1 coordinate 73,519, forward strand.
CGGTCGGTCTTGCCGGGCCTAGGCGGCCGCCCTTTCGGGCCCTGGACGCGCGGAACGCCCGGAGGAGGGGGCTCCGGGCGTCCGCGAGGATCGGGGTGGGAAACGCCCCGTCACAAGCGCTCCCACTCGAGGATATGGACTGTATTCGGCCCGAGCGCACCCGTGGTGTGCCGGGAACACCCGAAGACTAAGATCGGCCCCGACATATTTCATCTTCCGTCCGACCCGATGCGCATTACAACGGCATTGCGACGCGCCGGTGATTCGATCAGTTCGGGGATGTCTGGATAGGAAAAGGGCCCCAACCACGGAGGCCGGAAGCCCAGGAACGTAAACGGGCTCCCGGACCCCCAGTGGTCGGGAGCCCACCAGTAGTCTGCGTGGCGGCCGGTGTCGGCGATGTGACGCCGTTGGCCACAGGCTTGCAGCCGTGTTCCGGCGCGAACGTGCTTGTCGGGGCCGTCAGCCCATCACGTCGCGGCGGAGGATCTCGAGGACGGCCGAGGCGAGGTCCCGAGCCTCCGCATCGCACCGTGGACCTGGTCGAGGGGACGGCGCGAGGCGAGGCCCGACCAAGCAGCGTCTGGAGGCCCGGTCAGCCGGTCGCCGCACATCGCCGGGTCGGAGCTGACGTACCACGACCCCGCCGCGACGCGATCGGGCATGGCGGCCGCGATGGCCGCGTCGGGCAGGGCCGCCGCGACCGGCGCTGGCGCGTCGCCGACGAGGAACAGGTCGTGACCGGAGTCGACGAGGTGAGTCAGGTGGTCGGCGGCGTCGGGCATGCCCGCCACCGACGGGTCGATGTAGATGTCAGTCATTTGCTGAGCCTAGCGGCGACGGCGCTTGACCGTGCCGTCGCCGGCGGCGGGGGCGTTGCAGACGGGCGGCAGTCAGGTGGCACGAGAAGACCCGGCGGACCGAAATCTCGGTCCACCGGGTCCGAGTTGAGGTCCGACCGATGATCAGTTGCGCGTCGACTGCTTCACGGTCCCGCGCCAGGCGCCGGTCTCGGACCCGCGCGACTCGATGAACTCCTTGAAGCGCTCCATGTCGCCCTTGGCACGCCGCTGGACGAACCCGAGGGCGTCGCCGATGTTCTCGACCGGACCCTCGGGATCGACGTCGAGCTGGAGCGTGACGCGGGTCTCGCTGTCGTCGAGGCGATGGAAGGTGACCACGCCCGCGTTCCTGGCGCCCTCGGTCGAGGTCCAGGCGATCCGCTGGTCCGGGGTCTGCTCGGTGATCCTGGCCTTCCAGGTGCGCTTCTGGCCGGCGATCTCCGCCGTCCAGCGGAGCGTCGTGTCGTCGAGCTGCTCGACCCTCTCGACGCCTTCCATGAACTTCGGGAAGGTCTCGAACTGGGTCCACTGGTCGTAGGCGGTCCGGACCGGGACATTGACGTCGACGGTTTCGATGATCTCGGACATGCGATCGATCTCCTTCGCTTGAATCGGAACGCCCACCGAGCGTCGGTGGGCGTTCACCTGGGCTAACGTGCCGGTCCTCGCCGGCAGTGGGGTCAGATTGCGCCGCGGCCCGAGCGGGAGCGGCCGGTCACCGCGCTCACGACGACGACCGTCAGGATCGCGCCGATCGTGGCGACGACGATCGAGCCGATGTCGAGCGCGCCATTGATCGCGTCCTTGTTGAAGAGGACGCTGGCCAGGAAACCGCCGACGAGCGCGCCGACGATGCCGAGCACGATGTGCCCGATGACACCGAGTCCCTCGTCACCCTTGACGAGGAAACCGGCGAGGTAGCCGGCAATCGCGCCGAGCACGAGCCATGCAATGATTCCCATTCGGAAACCTCCATCCCTTGATTTGCGCTTGCTTGCCACCCTTGGCGGGTGACATCAGCACTCTCGCGCCCGGCGGCCTCCGACTCGGCAACGCCGACGGCGATTCGCGTATCAACGGCCTGTCAGCGGAGGTAAAGCCGAGCCCCACGACGCCGCGAACGGCCTTCCACGCATGATCACGAGCGGAGAATTCCATCCTCACTTCGGGCGCACGGGTCGTTCCATCGTGGAGGCCATGGTTGAACGTTCGCCACCCCGCCTGCGGGAGCGCGCCTGTCGCAAGCTGCCGGCCGCAGCACAATCGCGGCGCCTTCAGCTGTGCGGCCTGTCGGTGGCCGAGGCGTCGAACCTGACGGCGCATCTGAACGGTCTGCCGGCCGTCAAGAGCGGCTGGACGGTCCGCCAGATCGAGCATCTGTTGTTCCTCCGCTCGATCGTCATGACGGGCCGGCTGCGCGTCTGACGAGGCACAGGGAAACGACCCCCGGGCCGCTTGGCCCGGGGGTCGTTCGTGCGACGTACTTCGCGTATCAGGAGGCCGACGGCGATGCGCTCGGCTCCATGCTCGGCTCCATCGACTCGGGCACCGAGTCGGATGGACTCGCGTCCGGGGCGGCCGGGCTCGCTGCAGGGGTCGACAGGTTCGTGGTCGGGTTCGCCGATCCGGCGGGTGTATTGCACGCCGCTAGGGCGCCGATCATTGCGAGTGCGAGCAACAGTCGTTTGAACATGGAAACTCCTCCGCTGCGTCAGCCGACGGGGTGCCGGCGCTGGTCGGTCTGGGGTCCTGGTGCTGGCCGCTGGGGGCCACCACCGACACTACGCAGGTCGCGGCGACGCCCGTGCCGCCTCATCCGCGACTGGCGTTGCAGCCGCCTCACAGGTGCGCCGACGCACCGGTCGCATTGCCGTGAAACGAGTGTGATAGGGGACGGCCAGCTGGACGCGTGCGGATGGGAGCGGGCCGCACGCCATGCTCGGCTGACATCGACGCCGCTCCACCACACCGGCGCGGCGTCGGCCAGACAGCACCGACGGAACGGAGCCCCAGATGATCCGGCACCAGGCCATCCAGGCAACCCAGGCGGACCGAGTCGGACCTCGAAGATGGGTCGATGCGGGTCATCGAATACGCGATGGCGTTCGTGGCGCTCGTCGTCGCGGGGATTCTCGCCTTCATCCGATGACCCTCCGCGCGCGGCTGTACGACGCGCGCGGGGCAGGATCGCGACGTCGAGTTGACGCGCGAGGAGGTCGGGCGCGTCAACGATCGGCGCCTCCTGTGGATCGACCTGGACGAGCGCAGCCGATGCGGACCTGCCAGACCCTCGCCGATGCCCTCGAGCTCCAGCCGCGCCTGACCCGCCAGCTCAGCGCGGACCGCGGCCGGCCTCGGCTCCTCCGGTTTCCCGACCGGATCCTGATCACGCTCGGTGCGCTCGAGCGTGACGGCGACGAGCGTCGGCAGGCGCGAGCTCGACGTGCTCGTCGGCCGCAACCTCGTCGTCACCGTGCACGACGGACCGCCTGACCGCCATCGAGGAGTTCAAGGACCAGCTCGAGGACGAAAGCGGACTCGGCGAGCTCGACGCGGGTGCCTTCATGACCGCGTCTCGTCGACGCGGTCCTCTTCACCTACTTCACCGAGATCGACCGCATCGAGCGCGACATCGAGGCGCTCGACCAGGTCGCGCTCCAGCTGCGGGGCGGCGGCGATTTCCTGGCAGCAGTGGTCGCGCTGCGGCACCGGATCGCGATCGTTCGCCGGGCGCTCGACGCCGAACCGCGACGCGCTGTCGCCGATCGTCCGCCCGGACTTCGAGGTTCACGAGGATCTCGTCCGGGCCTGGCCCGGGACGATCGACCGCCTGGAGCGGGCGATCGACGGCGTGGACAAGACCCGCGAGCTGCTCGTCGGTTCGTTCGACATCTACCTTGGCCGGAGCGCCCAGCGCTCGAACGACGTGATGAAGACCCTCACGCTCGTCTCGGCGATCGCGCTGCCGGCGATCGTCCTGGCGGGGATCATGGGCATGAACTTCAAGTTGCCGTTCTTCGACGAACGCGACCAATTTCTGGGTCGTCGACCGGGGCGATGGCGACACTGGCAATCGCCATCCTCGGCTTGTCCCGCTGGCGCGGCTGGATCTGACGGAGGGCCTCGCGCTCAGAGCTCCTCGTCCATGATCCGGAGGGAGAACGAGAAGTCGGCACCCGCCGGTCCGGCCGCGACTGGGCCCAGATCCGGCCACCCATCGCCTTGATCAGGCGGGCGCAGACGAACAGCCCGATCCCGGCGCCGGCCGCCGATGCCGAGGTTCGGGCCGAGCGGAAGAAGAGCTCGAAGAGCCGCTCCGCCTCGTCCGTCGGGGAAGCCGGGCCCATCGTCGCCGATCGTGACGATGATCTCCTTCTCGTCGAGGTTCGACCGAGATCCGGACGGTCGTCCCGATCCCGCCGTACTTCGCGGCGTTCGAGAGCAGGTTGCGGATGACCTGCTCGACATACGTCGGGTCGGCCACCACCGTCGGGACGCCCGGCGGCACGTCGAGGACGAACGTGACGCCCGGCCAGCGCAGTCTCCTCGGATCGGATCACGACGGGCAGGAGCCGCTGGATCAGGACGGGTTCCGTCCCGACCTCGCCCTCGTCCTCGCCGAAGCGGGTCATGGCGATGACGTCCTCGACGAGGCGATGCAGCCGCTCCGACTCGACGACGATGTCGGAGAAGATCTCCTGGCGGGTCTCCGGCGGGCAGATGATCGTCGTCGCGGGCAAGCACCTTCGAGCCCGGCGAAGATCGTCGTGACCGGCGTCCGCAGTTCGTGTGACAGGACCCCGATGAACGTGTCCCGGATCGCCTGCCGCTGGCGGTTCGCGGTGACGTCGCGGAGCATCACGATCGTTTCGTTCTGGTCGCCCTCCTCGCCCTGGCCCCTGGTCACCGGGTAGGTGCTCAGCTCGATCCAGCGGTCGTCGGTGCCGCGAGCCCGCAGCTCGATCGGGCCGCCGCTCGTGCCCAGCGTCGGGCGCCGCTCCGTCCGGATCCTCGAGCTGGGCGAGGATGTCGTCATACGTCTGCTCGTCGACGTCGGCGAAGACATTCTCGGCGGCCGGGTTGGAGAGGCGGATCTGCCCGTCGCCGGTGCACACGAAGATGCCGTCGCCCATCGCCCGGATGACCGCGTTGAGTTCGGCTGCGCGGGAATGCTCGGACTCCGCGACGCGCCGGAGGTTCGCCTGGGCCTCGATCCGGTCGGCGATGTCGCGAGCCACGGCCACGATCCGGCCGTCTTCGCCGGGCGGCGCGACGTGCTGCAGCAGCACCTCCACGGGGATCGAGCGCCCATCCCGGTGGCGGAACGAGAGCGTCGTGGTGTGCGCATCGAGGGTGCCGCTGACGAGCGGCGCGACGAGGCCCCGGATCCCGATCGCGTCGAGGTCCTCGATGAGCGCCGTCGCGTCCGTTTGCCAGGAGCTCGGCCTCGCTGTAGCCGAGCTGGTCGATGGCGCCGCGGTTCGCGTACGACAGACGCAGCGTCACCGGATCGAACATGACGACGGTGTCGAGCGTCGCGTCGAGGACGCGCTTGTAGCGCAGCGCCTCCCGGAACGAGCGGGCGTTCGAGATCGCCGACGCGGCACGCGCCGCAAGGGCTTCCGCGAAGGCCAGGTCGTCGGCCGTGTAGCGCCGCCCGGATTCGGCCCCGACGAAGGTCATCGCGCCGAGGATCTGGCCGCCCGCGACGATCGGGACGCACATGTACGACTGGAGTCCGAGCGCCCTGAGGAGCTTGAGATGATCAGCATCCTTCGCCGCGGCATCGATCATCTCCGGCGGCACGTCCGACATCATGTCGGACTGACCGGTCCGCAGGACGAACTGGAGCCCTCGCGGTGAGTCAGGGTCCGACGGGTAGCGGTCCTGCAGTTCGCGGGCGAACACGATCATCTCCGGGTCGGGGTGAGCGGCAGCGATACGACGCGGAACGCCTGTTTCGTCGAGGATGTCGACCGCGCACCAGTCGCCGATCCTCGGGACTGCGAGCTCGGCGACCCGGCGGATCGTCTCCTCGTAGTCGAGCGACGACCCGAGGACCTCGGTGGCATTCGCGAGGAACAGACGGTTCTCGCGGGCCCGGCGCGCTTCGGCGATGTCGATGATCGTGGCCACGCCGGCGACCACTCGACCTTCGCGATCGAACACGGGACCGGCCCGCTTCGCGACCCACGTCCGGGTCCCGTCCGCGCGAACCAGCTCGATCTCGGTGTAGGGAACGGTTTCGCCCCGGACCGCGCGGGCGAGTGGCCAATCCTCCGGCAGCAGCTGCCGGCCCTCGACGTCGAAGCCCTGGTATGCCTCGCCGCCCGCGATGTGGTGGATCTCGCTGGCCGGCATGCGCAGGATCTCCTCGAGCCGGTCGTTGGCGAGGACGATCCGGCCGCTCGGTGCCTCGGCGATCATCAGGCCTTCCGGCAGCTGCTGGAGGAGGGCCTCGAGGCGGGCCCGCTGCGACTCGAGATCGGTGACCAGTCGCTCGCGGATGCTCGTCAGCGCGACCCGGGCGAGGGCCTGCGCGCAGAGGTCGGCGTAGGCGCCGATGAGCGCCCGGTCGTCCGCGTCGAATGGCCGGGGTTCCGCGAATGACAGTCCGATGACGCCGAACGTGATGCCGTCGGCGAGCGAGCGGAACGGCGCAGAGCGAGCGGTTGGTGGTCTTGCTGAACGCGCTCCGGGTCTGATCGTCGTCGGTCTCCGCCGCCTTGAATGTCCGGAAGCCAGATCGGGACCGATTCGCTCGCCGCGCGCGCCAGCGGCGTGGAGGAGGACATCGGCGTGTCCGCGTACGACGCAATCATCTCGTCGTCGTAGCCGTCGCTCGCGACGATGAACAGCGCGTCGTCCTGGCTCAGGGCGACCAGGGCGCCGCTCGCCCCGAGCGCCGCCCGCCCCTCGCGGACGACGAGCGAGGCGACGGCGTCACGCGTCATCGCTGCCGCCAGGCCGCGCGTGACGCGCTGCAGCCGCGTGATCCGCTCCGCCGAGGCCTCAGCCGACGCGCCGGGCGGCCTGCTCGGCCGAATGGACCTGGCCGTTCGAGATGGCCAGTGCGACGCGACGCGCAAGCTCGGTCGTGATCTCGATCTCCGCCGGGCCGTACTCCCGATCGGGCCCGACGACGAAGAACATCGCGCCGATCGTCTCGCCGCGGGCGATCAGCGGCTGGACGATTGCGCTCCGCGCTTCCATCGCCTGGATGATCCGGCCAGCGCCTGGTTGTCGGCCGTGTGGCGGGCGAGGATCTCGGGGTCGTGGAGATCGGTCAGGAGGATCGGCCGCCGCTCGCCGACGGCCCGGGCCGCCGGTCGGGGCGAATCCGCGGGCGGTCGGGAAGTCGCGAATCCCGTCGAGGATGGCCTGGTGGGCCGCGTCCTTGGCCACCGCGGCGACCCGCCGCAGGCTCCCGTCGGGCTCGACCAGGTCGATGATGCAGAAGTCGGCGAGATCGGGGATCGGCAGCGAGGCGGCAGCCTGGATCGTCTCGTCGAGGTCGCGTGTCTCGTCGAGGCGGAGCCCGGCGTCGGCGACGAGTCGGGCGATGTCGCTCGCCCGCTTGCGCTCCTCGATGTCGACGCACGAGCCCACGAACCCGAGGAACTCCCCATCGAGGCCTCGGCGCGGCGCTCCGATGTCGAGGACCCAGCGATAGACCCCGTCGTGCCGGCGCAGGCGGTATTCGACCTCGAACCGGTCCTGCCGCGCGAACGCCTCATCGAGCGTCGCGCGGCGTCGCTCCACGTCGGCCGGATGGACCGCGCTGACCCAACCGTCGCCGATCTCGTCCTCGAGCGTTCGGCCGGTGAACTCCAGCCAGCCCCGATTGAAGAACGTGTGGTCGCGGTCGAGACCGGCCATCCAGACAAGCATCGGGGCGTTGTCGGTCAGATCCCGGAACTGGCGCTCCGCCTCGAGGAGCGCGAGCGACGCGCGACGCTCGTCGTCGATGTCCGTCGCCGTGCCGATCCAGCCCTGGAGGGTGCCGGCCTCGCCCCGCAGCGGAACGATGCGCAGGATGTGCCAGCGGAACTCGCCGTCGTGGCGGCGGAGGCGGACCGTCGCCTCCAGTGGTGCGATCGCCTCGTGCGCCGCACGCCAGCGCGTAGGCGAGCTCCGGCCGCTCATCCTCGTGGACCTGCTCGACGTTCTCGAGGGAGCCCGACTCGGCCATCGCGCCGGAGTATTCGAGCCAGCGCGCGTTCGCCGCGATCATCGCCCCGTCGGGGTCCGCGAACCAGGCAAAGACCGGCAGGGCTTCGACGATCTCGCGGTAGCGCCGCTCACTCGCCTGGCTGGCCTGGCCCTCCTGGACCTGCGCCGTCAGATCGTTGAACGTCGTGACCGCCAGCCGCTGCCCCGACCCGATCTCGATCGGGCGGGCGCGTACGATCGACCACCGCTCCTCGCCGGTTGCCCGGACCTTGAACCGGAGGATCAGCGGGTCGGGATCCTCGCCGGCCAGCACGCGGCGCCCCGGAAGGACCGCCGGCGAGACCGGGTTGCCGGCCTCATCGAGGAGCTCGAAGCGAGCGATCGTCTCGCTGGGGGAGGCCGCGAGCATTTCCTCGGGCGTCGCCCAGCCGCACAGATCGGCGGCCGCCTGGTTGGCATAGACCACCCGAAGATCCGCGTCCAGGACCGTCACGCCCGAGTCGACCGCGTCGAGAATCTCCGCGAGCCGGCTGGTGAGGACGGTCGTAGCCTGTCGATCCGACAGATGCTCGACCAAGGAACCCCTCGTCTTGAACCCTGCCGCTGGCGGGGCGGCGCGTTTCAGTAGCGCATCGGGCAGATATCGCGCCCGCGGCGTGTCGCGGGATCAGGATTGCAGAAGCGTTACAGCTTCACTCAGCATCCGGGGCGACCTCGACAGAGCGGCGACCACGCCGCTGACGAGGTCCGTCCGGCTCCGCCGGGCTGTTGAAGGCGTCCGAGGACTCGCCTGTCCCGCGCAGGCTCTCCTCGCCTTCCGATGACGCTGTCGGGTCCTGGGCGATCGGCACCTCGCGCGCCTGGAGACCCTCGAGCAGGATTTCCGCCGTCGCCGCGATCGGCACGGCGAACAGGGCCCCAACGAAGCCACCGACCGTGGCCCCCACCAGCACGCTGAGAATCACCAGGAACGGCGAGATGCCGACCGTATTGCGCATGACGATCGGCACGAGGACATTGCCCTGGATGAACTGGAGCACGAGCGTGACGCCGGCGACCGCGAGGGCGAGCTCCGGCGAGACCGTCGCGGCGACGATGACGGCCGGGATCGCGCCGAGTAGCGGTCCCACGATCGGGACCGCCGCGGCCAGCGCCGCGATGACCCCGAGCAGGAGCGCCGCCGGCACGCCCAGGAGGCCATAGGCGACCGCGATCGCGAGGCCGGTCGCCGCCATGAGGATGAGCTGGCCGCGGACCCACATGCCAAGACGGGTCTCGGCCTGGTTCCAGATGTCCCGGGCGCGCGTTCGGCGATGCCGCGGAACGAACGCGAGCACGTAGCGCTGGAGGCGGGCGTGCTCAGTGAGCCAGAAGTAGACGACCGTCAGGACTGTCAGGATCGACACGATCGCGCCGGCGACCGTCACCCCGACCCCGACGAACTCATCTCCTTCCGGAACGAGGGCGGCCGGACGGAAGACCCGGGCCGCCGCATCGATGACCGCGGTGAGGCTCCGCGCGAGCGCCGCGGGCCTGAGGTCCTCGGCCCATTGCCGCGCGCTCTCGAAGAGGGGCGGGAGCGAAGCCAGGGTGGCCTGGAACTGGGCGATGGCCGACGGCAGGATGACGACGACGATCCCGATGACGCTCAGGAGAAAGACGCCGTACACGAGGAGGATCGCGGCCCCACGGCCGATGGGAAGGTGACCCCGCAGCCACGAGATGATCGGCTGGAGCCCGGCCGCCAGGATCACGGCGACGAACATGAGGACGAGCACGGGTCCGGCGGCCCAGGCGAACGCGAGGACGCCAACGACGAGCGCGACGCCCACCGCGAGCGCTGCGCCCCTCCCGATCCAGGCAGCGAGACCGATCACCTTCAGGGCTGCGGCTGGCCTGGCGGATCCCCCGGGCCCGGTTTCGGGGGCTTTTCCTTGGGTGGCTTTTCCTTTGGCGGCTCAGGCACCGGCTTCGGCTTGGCGCACGCCCCGATCAGTGAGCCGCCCCACGACCGCTCGCCCCAGAAGTAGGCCGTCCGGCTATCGTGCTGGCCCCCAACGCCAACGCCGCGCCGGGCCCGGTAGAGCCAATTGGCGACGTCGGCATCCCACTCCTTCGGGCCCGAGCTCCGCCTTCAGCGGATCGACCCGCCAGCCGCCGCACGCCCGGCTGTAGAGAAGCCCGTCGATATCGACTGCGTGGCGGGCTCCGGGCTGGGTTCCGTCGATGAAGTACTCCTTGATCGTGTCGCGGGTCCAGCCGCTCGGTCGGCCGCCGGACCAGCCGTCGATCGTGGCGCTGATCACCCCGCCGGGTCGCGGGAAGTCCGCGATGGGCGTCCCCGCGGTCACGTCGCGGACGAACGCCCGCCAGAGCGGGGCTGCGGCCGTCAGTGAGGTCGCGGGCTTGCTCGAGTTCGGCATCGAGTGATCGCTGTTGCCCATCCAGATGCCGACGACGAGGCCCGGCGCCGTGCGGATCGGCCGGCGGCGCGAGGTAGCCATACGTCGCGAGGTCGCGGGCGTCGTTGGCCGTTCCGGTCTTCACCGCAACGGGGCGGTGCTCGCCGTTCGGGCCGTTGCGAATCTCGAGGGCGGCGGACCAGATCGGGTTCTGCTTCGGATCCGTGTTGCCGGCGAGGATGTCAGTCACGAGATAGGCCGCCTCGGCGCTGATCGTCCGCGGCGCGGTCGGGCCGGGCGCCTTGTAGACGATCGCGCCGGTCGGGTCGTGGACCTCGAGGACCATCCGCGTCGGCACGCGGTAGCCCTCGTTGGCGAGTGCCCCGTAGGCCGAGGTCAGGTCGAACGGCCGAACCTCGACGGTCCCGATCGCGCCGGCCAGCCCGGACTGGAGGAACGCCTCGCGCCCGCCCGTGAAGCGGATGCCGAGCGCCTCCGCCTTGTCCGCGACGGCCTCACTACCGACCCGCTGGAGCGCCCGAATCGCCGGGATGTTGAGCGAGTACTGGAGAGCCCGCCGGACGAGGACCGGGCCGCGATCGAGCTGATCGGCGTCACGCGGCGCCCAGTTCTCGCCGCGATTGAACTCGGTCGTGATGTCGAGCAGGAGACTGCCCGGCGTCAGGGCGTGGTTGTCGAAGGCCGTCGCGTAGACGATCGGCTTCCAGGCCGATCCCGGCTGCCTCGCCCCGCCACCCGCGACGTCGTACTTCGGGTCGAACTTCCGGCTGGCCATCGCATCGCGGTAGTAGGCCGCGCTGCCGCGTAGGCGAGCACGTCACCGGTCTTGTAGTCGATCGTGGTGAGGGACGCGTTGTGGAGGTCCTTGCCGCGCAGCGCGTTGATCCAGGCACGATCGCCCTTGCCGATCTTGTACGCGTCGAGGAGTGACTTGGACTCCGACGGCGGCAGGTTGGGGGCGATGACCGCCGATCCGAGCCAGCGTTCGGCCTGGCTCTGGATGGTCCAGTCAAGCGTCGTGATCACCGTGTAGCCGCCCGACTCGACAGGCGCCCGGCCCTTCGAGGATGTCGTCGAGCTGTCGCCGGACCTGCCACGTGAAGTGCGGCGCGCGCAACGAGAGGGGTACATCACCGACCAACACGACCGGTTCGGCCAGGGCGCTCTTCAATGCAGCCGGCGACAGGGTCGTCCAGCGCGAGCTCGAGAGATTGTTGAGGATCCAGTCACGGCGAATCACCGCCGGGGCATCGGAGGGGACGACGAGCCGGCCTTCGGCGTCGGGTTCGACGAAGTTGTACGGATCCAGCGTCGAGGGCGACTTCGGCAACCCGGCGAGCAATGCAGCCTGGGCCGGGGTCAGGTCCCGAAGGTCCTTGACGCCGAAGTAGATCTCGGCCGCTGCCGCGATGCCGTAGGCGCCATGCCCGTAGAAGATCTCGTTGAGGTAGGCGGTGACGATCTGTTCCTTCCCGGCCTCGCCCGGGAACTCCGCGGTCAGGCGCGCCGACTGGATGACCTCCTTCGCCTTGCGTACATAGCGGTTGGCACCGGCAGCGGTGGCGCTGTCAGGCAGCAGCCGGGCTCGAACGAGCTGCTGCGTGATCGTGGACGCGCCGCGCTCGCTCTCCGCCGTTGGCGTGCTCGGCGGCGGCCGACAGGATTGCCGCGGGGTCGTAGCCGCCGTTCCGCCAGAACGTGCGGTCCTCGGCCGTGGTGGTCGCGTCGAGAATGAGATGGGGCACGGCGTCGTAGCCGACGACCCGTCGCTTCTCGCGCTGGAACGTCCCCAGCGGCACCTCGCCGGTTCGGTCGTAGATGATCGTCGGCTGGGAGAACGTCAGCGAGCCGAGGGTCGAGGGGTCAGGCAGATCATCGGAGAGCACGGTGACGGCCGCCACGGCCGCCAATCCGACCGACCCAGCGATCGTGGATACGACAATCAGAAGGGTCAGGAGGAGGACGGCGAAGAGGCGCGGGATCCGCGATGGAGTCGGGGCGTGCCTCGGTTGGCCGATGCGGTGAAACGCGGCCGATCGACGTCGGCCGCCGGACGACGAACGCCGCCGCTCGGGGCGCGCGCTGACCGGGCTCACACGCTCGTACACCGACGGATCATCGCCCCGAGGGCGTCACGCAGCGTCTCGGGGTTCGTTCCACCGGACTTGCAATCTCGTGACGACAGGGGCAACTCAACCCGCCCTTAGCGTTCAACTCAAGGGCGCTTGACCAATGCCCGGAACAGCCGCTACGATTCGCGCCGCCAGGGTCGTCCATCGGGCTGCAGGGAGTTCACATCGCCATGGATTTCGGTTCGTTCTCGAGCGGGTTGCTCACCGGACTTCGCGAAGGCGTGGAGGCGGCGCTCATCGTCAGCATCGTCATCGCCTATCTCGTCAGGACGGGCAACGCCGAACACATCGGCAAGATCTGGCTCGGAACCGGGATCGCCATCCTCGCCAGTGTCGCCCTCGGCCTCGTGCTGTTCAACACCGTCGGTTCGCTTCCAGGAGCCGTACGAGCAGATCTTCGAGGGCAGCGCGATGCTCCTGGCCGCGGCGGTCGTCACATGGATGCTGTTCTGGATGCGGCGACAGGCGGCGAGCGTGAAGGGCGACCTCCAGGCGGCGGTCGACCGGGTCCTCGATTCGGGCGGCGCTTGGGGCCTCGCCCTCCTGGCGTTCACCGCCGTGATCCGCGAGGGAGTCGAGACGTCGCTGTTCCTCGTCGGCCAGGCGACGTCGGCCGAGACGAACGCGGGCTCAGTTATCGTCGGCGCCATTGTCGGTCTCGCCATCGCGACCCTGATCGGCTACGGCTTCTACCGGGGCAGCCGGCGGGTCAACCTCGCGTCGTTCTTCCGCTGGACGGGCATCGGCCTGATCTTCATCGCCGCCGGGCTGCTCAGCCACGCGATCCACGAGTTCATCGAGATCGGCGCGCTCGGTTCGGGACCATGGACGCAGACGGCCTTCGACATCAGCGGCGTGCTGTCGCACGATGATGGAGTCGGCGCGTTCCTGCGGGCGATCTTCGGCTACTCGGCGTCGCCGGAGGTGCTCACTTTGCTGGTTCATGTCGGCTACGTTGTCGCGACGCTGGCGCTCTACCTCCGGCCGCTGCCGCCACGCGTGCCACCGACCCGGACAGCCCCCCAGGTCACCGGCTCTTGACGGCGGATCTCAGCCGATCCCCGGCCGACCGAACGATCGTCGCGCCGGGGCTCGGGCGGCTGACCGTCGAGCCCGACGTCGCGACGGTCCGTCTCGGAGTGGCGATCACCCGGCCGACTGCGACCGACGCCCGCGAGGCGGCGGCCGCAACCATGACCGCCGTCCTCGAGGCCATCGCCGCCGCGGGCGTCGAGCGGCGCGACATCCGCACCTCGCTCGTCGGCCTCGGCCCGATCACCGACTACTCCTCGGAGCGGGGCCCGCGGGTGACCGGCTACCAGCTCACGAACACGGTCGAGGTGACGGTCCGTGAACTGCGCTCGGCCGGGCAGGTCATCGATGCCGGGCTCGCGGCCGGCGCGTCGAGCCTCGACGGACTCGAGTTCCGGCTCGACGATCCGGCCCCGGCCGAAGACGCCGCTCGGCGAGCCGCGGTCGAAGATGCGCGGCGTCGGGCGACGACGCTGGCGGCGGCCGCGGACGTCAGGCTCGGGCCGGTCGTCGGGATCGTCGAGGGCTCCCGTCCGGCGCCCATGTTCGAGCGAGGCGGGATCGAGGGGATGGCCCTCAAGGCCGCCTCGGACACGCCGATCGAGGCCGGGACGCAGGACGTCGTCATCTCGGTCGTCGTCACGTTCCTGATTGAGGCGGCCGGGACCGGCGGCTAGGACGGCCGGGGCGCACGCCCGGGTCAGCGGGGGACCGCGACGACCCTGAGCAATTCGCCGGACGCGAGGTCGGTCGCGTAGACCTCGCCCGCCTCGTCCTCGCCGAACGAGCTGATCGTCGCTCCACTCTCGAGGGCAAGAACAGGTTCGGTCGGTCCGTCCGTTGCTGCGTCGATGAGCCAGACGTTCCCGGAGCCGTAGTCGGCGAAGACGTAGCCGCCCACGAGGGCCGGCTGCGCGGACCCGCGGTAGACAACGCCGCCGATCACCGTGCTGCCCAGGTCGCGCGAGTACTCCGTGACCGGCAGGACGAGCGACGGCTCCTCGCAGCCGTCGGAAGGCCGGAAGCAATGAGCGCCTTCCATCCGGTTCCAGCCGAAGTTCTGGCCCGACGTCCCGGCCCTGACGACATCGATCTCCTCCCAGGCGCCCTGGCCCACGTCGCCGATCCAGAGGTCGCCGTTCGCCCGGTCGAAGCTCATCCGCCACGGATTCCGCATGCCGAACACGAAGATCTCCGGCAGCGCTCCGGCCTGACCGGCGAACGGGTTGTCGGACGGGATCCGGTACGCCCGATTGCCTTCGGGCTGGTCGACGTCGATCCGGAGGATCTTGCCGAGGAGCGTCTCGAGGGACTGCCCGTTGCCGTGCGGGTCGCCGCCGCTACCGCCGTCGCCGGTTGCGATGTAGAGGAACCCGTCGGGCCCGAAGGCGAGCGCCCCGCCGTTGTGGTTGGCATACGGCTGGCCGATCGAGACGAGCCTGACCTCCGATCCGGGATCGGCCCGATCCGGGTTCGCGGGGTCGACCGTGAACGAGGAGACGCGCGTGTCGCCGTTCGGGTCGGTGTAGTTGACGAAGAACCTCGGGTCGGTCGGGAAGCTCGGGATGGAACGCGAGGCCGAGCAGCCCGCGCTCGCCGCCGGCGGAGATCCGCTCCGAGATGTCGAGGAACGGCTCCTCGACGAGGGTCCCGTCGCGGACGATTCGGATCCTGCCGCCCTGCTCGACGACGAAGAGCCGGCCGCTGCCGTCGCCCGCGTGGGTGACCCCGAGCGGGTCGCTCAGCCCGCCGACGACCGGCTCGAGCGTGAGGCCGACGCGAGCCGGGTCGAACGAGGCGCCGGGCGCGAATGACACAGCGGGGCCGGGCGAGCCACTGGGCCCGCTTGGCGTTGCACGCGGACGGACCGGGCGAACGTGAACCAGTGCTCGGCGTCGGCCCGGGCCCGGCGCAGCCCGCGACCACGACCGCGAGGACGAGCGAGGCGGGCAGCCGCAAGGACCGGCGGGAACGAAGGATCATCTCGTCATCCTACGTCCACCCGCCCCGGTCGGTTCCCGGCTGCTAGGCTGCGTCAATGGACGCTCACGAACTCGCCGATCTGGCGGCTCGCCGGAAGGACTCCGGGCGACCCTACCTCGAGTTCATTTCCGTTCCGGACCTGAGCGTCGGCCTGTATGTCCTGGCGGTCGGCCAGCCGGATCTCCAGCGGCCGCATGGCGAGGACGAGGTCTACTACGTCGTCTCCGGGGCCGGTCGGATCACCGTCGGCGACGAGGTCCGCGACGTTCGGGCGGGGACGGTCGTCTTCGTCGCCGCGAATGTCCCGCATCGGTTCCACGACATCACCGAAGACCTCACGCTGTTCGTCGCCTTCGGTCCGGCCGAAGGATCGCGAGGCCAGGCCTAACCGCGAGTCAGCGCCGGCGAACTCGAGGGCGAGTTCCGCGCCCCGGCCCACGTCGTCGTGGCGGAAGAACACGAAAGCGTCGATGCCATCCGTGACGAATGGCTCGATCCGCGCTGCCCAAGCGGCCAGTTCCGCCGGGCTGTAGTCGTGGCGGCGGAGCCGGAGGTAGAGGAAGGAGCCGGTGCGGCGGATCGTGGGCGGCTCGGCTGATCCTCCGGCAGCTCGGTCGTGCAGACGGCCGCGCCCGCTTCGCGGAGCCGCGCGAACACCTCGTCGACGTGCCACGTCGGGTCCTGGAACTCGACGGTGAGCGGCATGTCCGGCGGCCAGGCCGCGAGGAATGCGGCGAGCCGGTCGTCATCGCGCCGGACGTTGTCGGGCACGCGGAACAGGACGGTCCCGAGCCGCTCGCCGAACTCCCGGAGCGGATCCGTCAGCCACGGGACGCTCGCGACCGGGTCGACGAGCAGCGAGCGGTAGGAGCCGCCCCGCTGGGCCTTGACCGCGAAACGGAAGTCGGGCGGCGTGGCCTCCAGCCACGCGGCGACCTTGGCCGGGGTGGGCGACTGGTAGTAGGTGTTGTTCAGCTCGCAGGCCGACAGGCGCGAGGCGTAGTGACGGAGGAGCGCGTCCCCGCGGAGGCCGGCGGGATAGAACCGCGGCGCCCACTTCGGATACGCGAACCCGCTGGTCCCGACCCGAACGGTGCCGGTCATGAGCCCGTCGGGCGATCCTCCAGGGCGACGTCGGGGTCCAGGCCGGCGAGGATGTCGCGCATCGCCTGGCCGACGGCCTCGAGATCCGACGGGTCGATCGCGTCGAGGAAGTGATCGGCGATCCCACGGAGATGCGTCGGGCGCGGCGGTCCGCAACCGCGCCAGGCCCGCGACCGTGAGCACCGCCTCCGCGCCGCGGGCGTCCGTCTGGCATGCGTCGCGCTCGACAGACCCGTCATTGACGAGGCGATCGATCAGCCGGGTGACGCCGCTCCGACTCAGCAGGACCCGGTCGGCGAGCTGATGCATCCGGAGGCGTCGTCCAGGAGCCTCGGCGAGCTGGAGGAGCGCGTCGTACTCGGCCAGGGAGAGGTCGTGCTCGGCTCGGAGGTCGTCGTCGAGCATCCGCTCGAGGCGGGCATGGGCCGTCAGGAAGGTGCGCCACGTCCCGATGCGCGGGTCTCGTGGCGACAGGGAGCGGGCGATTCGCGGTGTCGTCATCGGACCCAATGATACCGAACCGATAGTTGACAACGCAATGACCCCCGCGGCTCGGTTGCGCCGCGGCGCCGGCTCGGTTGCGCCGCGGCGCACTCGGCGGCGCCGACTCGGCTAGCATCGGCTGACCCAGTTCCAGCCGAGGATCTCATGACCGACTTCGACGTTGCCGCGCTCCGCCGGCGCTTCCCGGCCCTGTCGATCGAGCAGGACGGCCAGCCCGTCGCCCTCTTCGATGGGCCGGGCGGGACCCAGGTCCCGGATTCGGTCATCGACGCCGTCGCTCGCTACTACCGCGACGCGAATGCCAACACCGACGGTGCCTTCCTGACGAGCCAACGGAGCGACGTCATCGTGGCGGATGCCCATCAGGCAATGGCCGACATGCTCGGCGCGGCCGATGCCTCCGAGATCAAGTTCGGCCCGAACATGACGACGCTGACGTTCCACATCAGCCGATCGATCACGGCGACGATGGCCCCGGGCGATGAGATCGTCGTAACGGGGCTCGACCACCACGGCAACATCGATCCGTGGCTGGGCGCCGCGGCGGACCGCGGGCTCACGGTCCGGGTCTGGGAGCCGCGGCTCGACGACTGCACGCTCGACCTGGCGGATCTGGATGCTCTACTCGGCCCGCGAACGAAGCTCGTCGCGGTGGGTTGGGCGTCGAACGCCGTCGGCACGATCAATCCGGTCGCCGAGATCGTCCGCCGCGTCCACGCGGCCGGGGCCTGGACGTACGTCGACGCGGTTCACGCGGCCCCGCACCTGCCGATCGACGTCGCGGCGGTCGACACGGATTTCCTCGCCTGCTCGACGTACAAGTTCTTCGGTCCGCATGCCGGCGTCCTCTACGGCAAGGGCGCGATCCTGGACTCGCTGCCGAGCTACAAGCTGACGCCCGCCCACGACCGGTTCGAGACCGGGACGATGAACCACGAGGGATTGGCGGGCGTCGTGGCGGCGGTCGAGTACCTCGCGGATGTCGGCGTGCGATATGGCGGCGCGGACCCGGCTGCGGGACGCGGCCGCGGCGTCCACGCGGCGATGACCGCGATCCGGGCCTACGAGATGGACCTCTACCGGCGGCTCGCCGACGGCCTCGAGGCGATCCCCGGCGCGCGGCTCTACGGCATCACCGATCGGGCGCGCTTCGACGACCGGACGCCGACGGCGGCCCTCACCATCGACGGCCACGCGCCGCGGGCGATCTCGGAGGCACTGGGCCGCGAGGGGATCGCGACCTGGGACGGCGACTTCTACGCCACGGGGCTCATCGAGCGCCTCGGCCTGACCGAGCGTGGCGGCGTCGTCCGGATCGGGCTGACCCACTACAACACCGCCGACGAGGTAGACCGGGTCGTCGGCGCCCTCGCCCGCATCGCGGAGGGCGTGGCGGTCGCGTGACCGGCCGCCATGGCGCGCCTGACGTCGCGATCGTCGGCGGCGGGATCGTTGGCGCCGCAGCGGCGGCCATCCTCGCCGCCGCGGGCGCTCGCGTCACGCTCTACGAACGGTCACGGGAATCGCGGCCGCCGCATCCGGCCGCAACTCGGGCGTGATCCAGCACCCGTTCGATCCGGTGCTCGTCTCGCTCTACAAGAGGTCGCTCGCGATCTATCGCGACCTCGCGTGGGCGTCTTCGGGCGAGTTCCGGCTCCCGAACGAGCCGGCGGGTCTCCTGTTGATCGGGACGGCCGATGTGGCGGCTGCGGCCGCCGAGATCGCCGCCGCCTGGACCGAGACGTATCCCGACGCGCGCCCGGAGATCGTCGCCGGCCAGAGCCTGTGCGACCTCGAGCCGGCGCTCGCGCCGGACCTCGTCGCGTGCCGTCTCGAGATCGGCTATCCGGTCGCGCCCGCGTCAGCGACTCGCGCCTTCGCCAAGGTCGCCGAGGCGCGTGGCGCGACGGTCCGGATCGGGGCTGATGTGGCCCTGGCGCTGAGCGGTGGAGAGGCGGTCGGCGTGGAGGTTGATGGGCGCGTCGAGCCGGCGGGCGCCGTGGTGGTGGCGGCCGGTCCGTGGACGCCGGCACTCGTCGATCCCTCCGGCGAGTGGCGACCGATCCGCAGCAGTTGGGGCGTCGTCGCCCAGGTCGACCTTGCCGAACCGCCCGGCCACGTCCTCGAGGCGATCGACATCGAGATCGAGCCGGCCTCCGAGCCGAGCGAGCGGGCGACGGTCGAAGGCGGTCTCGGTTTCAGCCTCGTCACGGCGGACGGCGCGAGCGCCCTCGGGTCGACGTTCCTGCCCGACGAGCCGCGGCCGGAGGCCTTCGCGAGCTGCCCTCCGCGAGCGCGGGCTCGCGCTACGTACCGGCGATCGCGAGCGCGCCGGTCGTGGGCCTGCGCAGTTGCGCCCGGCCCGTGTCGCTCGATGGCCGCCCGCTGGTCGGCGCGGTCCCGGGCATCGACCGCCTGTACGTGGCGGCGGGCAACGGGCCGTGGGGCATCTCAACGGGTCCTGCGACCGCCCGGCTGATCGCCGAGCTCGTGCTGGGCGCCGCTCCCGCGATCCCGGCGGCGCTCGACCCCGCCCGGTTCGGGCCGGTCACGCCCTAGGCCGAGGGTCAGCGCGATCCGCTGCCTGGGTAGCGGGTCAGCTCGATCAGCTGGCGGATGTCGCCGTTCTGGGCGACGACGTAGAGCTCGCCGCCCTCGCTCTCGCCGAACGACGTGATGTTCAGGTCCGTGTCGAGGAGCTGCGTCCCCGCCACCGGCCCACCGGCGGCGGCGCTCGGACCGTCCAGATCCGGCCACTGCAGTAGTCGGCGTAGAAGTAGCCGCCGCGAAGGAGCGCGTAGCGGATGCCGCGGTAGACATAGCCGCCGGTGATCGAGCAATTGTTGTCGCCGTCGACCGCATGGGCGTACTCGGTCAGGGGCAGCGTCTTGCCGGCCTTCGAGCAGTTGGTCATCGGCTCGAAGCAATGAGAGCCCTCCATGACGTCCCAGCCGTAGTTCAGCCCGCGCCCGCCGCCGGATGCCTTGGTCGATCGGTCGACCTCCTCCCAGTCACCCTGGCCCACGTCGCCGATCCAGAGGTCACCGGTGATCCGATCGAACGACCACCGCCACGGATTGCGAAGCCCGATCGCCCAGATCTCGTCGAGACCCGGCTTGCCGACGTACGGGTTGGTCGACGGGACGCGGTACTGCTTGCCGGTCGAGGTGCCGTTGACGTCGATCCGGAGCATCTTGCCGAGGAGGGTATTGACGTTCTGGGCCCGTTCCTCCGGGTCGTTCGCGTCACCGCCGTCGCCCATCCCGATGTAGAGGTAGCCGTCCGGTCCAAAAGCGATGCCGCCGCCGTTGTGATTCGAGTACGGCTGGCTGATCGAGAGAATCTGGCGGCGGGTCGCGCTCTCGTCGACGTTGTTCGGGTTGGAGGTGACCCGGTATTCGTCGATGATCGTGGCGCCGTCGGACGCGCGGGTGTAGTTGACGTAGAGCTTGCCGTTCGTCTCGAAGCTCGGGTGAAACGCGAGGCCGAGGAGGCCCCGTTCGCCGCAGCAATCGGTCCGCGTGTGGACGTCGAGGAAGATCGGCGTCCCGGCCGGCCCCGACTTGAGATTCCGGACGTAGCCCGTCTGCTCGACGACGAACAACCGCCCGGATCCGTCGCCCGCGTTCGTGACGAGGATCGGATTGTCGAAACCGGAGCCGACCGGCCGCAGGCCGATGTTGATCGCCGTCGGGTCGAAGATGACGGCCCTGGCGGCGGGCGCGGCGGTTCCGATCAGCAGCGAGGCGAGGAGGAGGCCGATGCCGAGCCGTCGGCGCGTGGCGACGATCAGCGCCAGCTCTCGGCGTTGAAGAGGTAGAACGTCAACTGCGACCAGCGCTCACGGATGGCCGTCAGTCGGTCGACGAGCGGGTCGTCGTCGTCGACGGCGGCGATGTCAGCGGTGACGTCCGGCTTCCGCGACCCACGTCCTTGGCGGCGCCGTATCGGGGCTGGCCGATCGCGATGCGGGGGCTGACTCGCTCGATCCGAGCGGTCGCGGCGTACGCGCTCATCGGGGCTAGCCTACGCCTCCGCCGCAAGGCGGTCGAAGGGAAGCTCGCCCGCCGAGGGTATTCTGCGGCGGTGACGATGACCGAGCGGCGCTACGGCGCCCAGAGCATGACGGCCGACCTGCGGGACGTCCTCGTCAAACGGCCGGGTCCTGCCTTCGGAAGCGCATTCGACGACCCGGCCCACGGCTTCCTCCGGCCGGTCGACCTGGAGGAGGCCCGGCGCGAGCACGACGGCCTCGTCGAGACCCTCGATCGACTCGGGGTGAACGTCTATGGCCTCGAGGACGAGACGGACGATCCGGACCTCGTCTACACCTTCGACCCGCTGCTCGTCGCCGAGCGCGGCGCGATCCCGCTCCGGCCCGGCAAGCCGAACCGCGAGGGCGAGCCAGCGATCGTCGAGGCGTGGACCCGCGCCGCGGGGATCCCGACGGCCGGCCGGATCGAGGCGCCGGGGACGATCGAGGGCGGCGACACGTTCTGGCTCCGGCCGGACCTGCTGTGCATCGGGCGAACGCTCCGGACGAACGACGCCGGCGCGCGCCAGCTGGCGGCGATCGTCGGCGGCGACGTGCGGATCTTCGACGTGCCGTACTGGCGAGGTCCCGCCGAGCTCGTCCATCTCCTGTCGGTCGTCTCGCCGGTCGCCGACGATCTTGCGGTCGTCTTCCTGCCGCTCCTGCCGGTCGGGCTGTGGGAGCTGCTCGGGGAGCTCGGGGTGCGGCTCGTCGAGGTGCCGGAGGAGGAGTACCCGACGCTCGGCTGCAACGTCCTGGCGGTTCGGCCGGGGGTCGTGATCGTGGCCGAGGGCAATGACGTCACGCGGCGGGCGCTGGAAGCCGCCGGCTGCGAGGTCCACGCGATCCCGCTCGGCGAGGTCGGCGAGAACGGTTCGGGCGGCCCGACCTGCCTGACCCGACCGATCCTGCGCGGATGACGGTCGCGGCGGGCGCCATCGACGTCGAGCGGATCGAGGCGGACCTCCGGACGCTCATCCGGATCCCCTCGATCACCGGGTCGGAGGAGGCGGTCCAGGTCGAGATGGAGCGGCTGTTCATCGAGATCGGGCTGGAGACGGCGTGGATCGAGACCGATCCTGCGACGTTTGCCGACGGACCCGGACTTCCCTGGCGCCGAGATGCCGCGAACGTCGCTGCCGGTCGTGATCGGTCGGATCGGCCGGCCGGGCGGGCGGCGGCTCCTGCTCGTCGGGCACGTCGACGTCGTGCCGCCGGGAGATCCCGCGACATGGACCGCCGATCCGTGGGGCGGCGAGATCCGGGACGGCGCGATGTACGGCCGCGGGGCGTGCGACATGAAGGGCGGCGTCGTCTCGATCGTCGCGGCGCTGCGGGCGCTCGTCGCGTCTGGCGTTGCGGATCGCCTCGACGGCGAGGTGCTCGCGGTCTCCGTCCCGTCCGAGGAGGACGGCGGCCAGGGCATGCTCGCCGCGATCCGGGCGGGCTGCACCGGCGACGCCGCGGTGATCACCGAGCCGACGGGCCTCGACGTCGTCATCGCCCACGCCGGCGCGATCACGTTCCGCCTCACGGTCCCGGGCCGGGCGGCCCACGCATCCGTTCGTCGCGAAGGCGTGTCGGCGCTCGACAACCTCTACACGCTGATCCGCGCCCTCGAGGCGGACGAAGCCGCGCGCAATGCCGCCGAGACCGATCCGCTCATGACGGCCCTCGGCCTGCCGTACCCGACGATCATCGGCAAGGTCGAGGGAGGGGAGTGGGCCTCGACGGTCCTGGATCGGGTCGTGGCCGAGGGTCGCTACGGCGTGAAGCTGGGGCAAACATGGCGGGACGCGGAGGCGGACCTGCGGGCGGCCATCGACGCGGCCTGCGCCGCCGATCCCTTCCTGCGCGACCATCCGGTCGGCCTGGAGATCACCGGCGGCCGGTTCTCGTCGTCGCGGGTGCCGGCGGACCATCCGCTGCCGGTCTCTCTGTCGCGGCCGCGGTGGAGGCGACGCTCGGCCGCCGGCCCGCGCTCCTCGGCGAGCCGTACGGCGCCGACATGCGCCTCCTCGTCAACGAGGGCGCCACGCCGACCGTGATCTTCGGCCCCGGCGACATCACGTTCGCCCACAGCGCCGACGAGCACGTATCGCTCGCCGAAGTCGCCGACTGCGCCCGCGTCCTCGCCGCGTGGGTCGTTCGCGAGCTGGGCGGCGCTGCGCCGGACTAGGACGCGGTCCGCGCCACGCTGCGGTTTCGGGTGACGAACAGCCACAGCGGGACAACTGTCAGCGCCACGCCGAGCAGGGCAAGGGCCGTGTAGCTCGCCGCGGCGAGGACGACGCCCGAGCCAAGGCTCGCGGCCGCCGACATGCTCCAGATGAGGGAATCGGCCAGGCCCTGGAGGCGCGTGCGCTGCGGCGACCTCGACGCCCTGGGTCAGCATCGTGCTCCCGGCGACGAACCCGAGATTCCATCCGAAGCCGAGCAGGAACAGGGCGAGGAACAGCACCGCGCCACCGTCGGGCGGAGCCACGGCGGCCAGGACCGATGCGCCGGCCAGGACCAGCAGGCCCGCCACGATCACCCGGCCCGTCCCGAATCGGCCGGTCAGCCGGCCCGACAGCGGGGCAAGCGCGAACATCCCGAACGTGTGACCGCTGATGACCAGCCCGACGGTCTCGACGCCGTGGCCATGGGCGGTCATGTGGACCGGCGTCATCGTCATGATCAGGACCATCACCGTCTGGCCGGCGACGAGGGCGACCAGCGCCGCCGCGACGCCGGGCCGCCGGAGGAGATCGGGAATCGTCGCCGCTGGCGCGTCCGGATCGGGCGTCGTCTCGGACGGCTCGGCGAGCTCGTACGGATCCGGCCGCAGGAACGCGAACGACAGCGCCGACGCGATCCCGACGAAGGCGATCGGCACGAGATAGGCGCCAGCAAGCGTCGGGAGTCCGATCGCCTCGGCGAGGACGCCGGCGGGTCCGATGAGATTCGGTCCGAGCACGGCGCCGACGGTGGCCGCCCAGACCACCGTGCCGATCGCGGACGCCCGTCGGTGCTCCGGGTACATGTCGGCCGCGACGTAGCGCGAGAGCTGGTTCGAGCTGTTGCCGAACCCGACGAGCACCGTTCCAACCATCAGGAGCGGCATTGACCGGTCGACGATCCCGCCGATCGCCAGCGCGGCCCCCACGACACCGATCGCGTAGCCGAGCGTGACGCCGGCGCGCCTGCCCCGTCGCGCCATGATCCAGGAGAGAATCGTCGCTCCCGCCGCGGCGCCGAGAACGACCGCGGCGCCGGGAGCGCCGCTCAGCGCGGAGGTCCCGGCGATCTCGTCGGCGGCGATGGACGCGACCGTGGACGCCGCGATGTGTCCGGTCGAACCAAGAGCGACGCCGGCGACGAGCGTGCGGAGCGCTCGTTGTCGCTGGCGGACCCGTGCGCCCTCGCCCGGCGCGACGGTCATCCGGGCCGGCGGTCGGGCGGGACGAGCTTCGCGAGGGTCGTCCGGATCGAGGCGAGCTCCTCGGCACCGAGCGGCGTCAGGAAGTGATCGGCGATGCCCTGGAGGTGGACCGGCAGGGCTTTCTGCAGGCGCTCGCGGCCGGCGTCCGTGAGATGGGCAAAGGATCCGCGGCGATCGGTCTCGCAGGCGACGCGCGAGACGAAGCCTTCCGCTTCGAGGCGGTCCACCCGTCGGGTCATCCCGCTCCTGGACAGCAGGACGCTCTCAGCGAGGTCGCGCATCCGGAGCGTGCCGCCGGCGAAGTGGAGCTGGATCAGCACGTCGAAATCCGAGAGCGCGAGCGACTCCTGCTCCTCGAGCTCGGCCTCGAGGCGGCGAACGACGGTCGCGTGCGCGGTCAGGAAGGTGCGCCACGCGAGCATGCCCGGATCGTTCGTCGGCAGAAGCGAGGTCGCGAGGCTCTGTTCGGGCACGCGGCGGTCCTTGTTGCAGTCGCAACGAGCATACCAGCGCGCCGACCCTCAGAGGCCGAGCGTCAGCACCTCACGCGGGCCCGTCGGGTCCGCGGGCAATTCCGCCGGCGGCGCCGCGGCCTCTGGTCGCGCCGCCGCCATCTCGACATATCGACAGAGCGCATTGGCGAGCCGCATCTGGGCCGGCGTCCTGGCCCGAACCCGGAGCAGATCCGGCGAGGCGGCGACGATCGTGATGCACCGCGCCCGCGATGTCGCGACGTTCAACCGGTTGCGTGAATAGAGGAAGTCCATGCCCCGTGGCGCCAGCTCCGGGTTGGACGTCGTCAGCGAGTAGATGCTGATCGGGGCTTCCTGGCCCTGGAACTTGTCGACCGTCCCGACACGAGCCGCCGGCGGAAGCCGCCGCTTGATCGCGCCAACCTGGGCGTTGTAGGGCGCGACGATCAGAACCTCGTCCCAGGTCACCGGACGAAGCTCGCCCTTCTCGTTCACCCAGCGTGCGCCGGCCTCGACGATCGACCGCGCGACGCGCGCGACTTCGTCCGCCTCCTCCGGCGACTCGTTGTCCGCGCCGACCGTCGGGACCTCGAGGAGACGCGGCCCAACCCCGTCGCCGATCGCCATCGCGGGCGCATCGAGCCGCTGCACGATCAGGTGGGGCTCGGGCTCGAGCCGG
The DNA here is from genome assembly GCA_963788685.1 of uncultured Chloroflexia bacterium. Lineage (GTDB taxonomy): Bacteria > Chloroflexota > Limnocylindria > Limnocylindrales > CSP1-4 > CF-46. The sequence continues at coordinate 99,321 of CAWBHP010000004.1, forward strand.
TCGTCGTAGAACACCTCGGAGGTGAACGCGCAGAGGTCCGGATGCAACCGCCAGGTCGTTTCGAGGAACAGGCCCCGGTCGGGTGGCATGGTCGCCTGGCCCGCGAGGACGTGGGCCAGCGCCGATCGGTCCGCTCCCGGCGGATGGGTCCCCTGCATCGGCTGATCGAGCTGTTGCGGGTCGCCGAGGAGCACGAGGCTATCCGTCGCCCGCGAGATCGCGACGACGTTCGCCAGTGAAATCTGACCGGCCTCGTCGACGAACAGGACGTCGACGGCGTCGACCATCTTCGAGGACGCCCACAGCCAGGGCGTCCCGGCCGCAAGGTTGGCCCGACCGTCATCGAGCCGGGCGCGGACGTCGTTCGCATCCTTGCCCCGAGTCACCCGCTCGTCGTCGAGGACCTGCTCCTTCTCGCCCTTCTGGACGATCAAGACCGGAACCCTGGGCTCCTCAGCGGCCGCTTCGAGGACCGCCTTGAGCAGGTTGCCGATGACCTTGTGGCTCGTCCCGGTGATGCCGACGCGCTTGCCGTCCGCGAGCAGGGTCAGGATCATGCGGGCACCGCTGAAGGTCTTGCCCGACCCCGGCGGCCCCTGGATCGGGAGCGTCGTCCGATCGAGCGTCAGGGCGAGCCGGCGGGCGGCCTCGAGATCGCTCTCGCCCGGCCGGCCGAGATCTTCGCCCGGCGCCTGTCCGACGCGCGGCGGGCAGTCCCCGCAGCAGGTCCCGCGCCGCCATGTACGGACCGTCGGCATCGATGCCATTGTCGAGGACCCATTCGCCGATCTCGACGAGCGATGCCTGCAGCTCCCGCGTGCGGACCCAGTTGAGCGGCACGATCGAGCGCGGATGGGGCTTGTCCAGCGGCCGCCGGACGTCTACCGTCCCGGCCGCTGCGTCGGCGACCGCTTCTCCGACTGACCAGCTGAACGGACTGTCGTTCGGCCGCTCCTGCTTCTGAAGGGGGTCATAGACCTCGCCGCGGCCGAGGTCGAAGTCCTGCGGCGGGAACGCGTAGCGCCACGTCTGCTTGTCGTTCTTCGGCTCGTCGAGCGGCCCGACGGGCTCGAGCATGCCGATGGGGCCGTCTGCTTCGACGAGCTGCTCCGGCGTGAGCTCCATCAGGTGATGGAATTCCCACCACATCGACTTGTCCTCGCGCCGGTGCCAGCCGAGGAGCTGGCCGAGGAGCCAGCGGGCATGCTCCTCGGGCGAGCGATCGGCAGGGTCGACTGGCACGACATCGGATCCGGCGAGCCGATCGACGAGGGCCTGGACGCGGGCCTGCGCTTCCGTCAGGTCGGCCGGGAGCGAGTCGACCCGCGGCACGGGCCGCGGCACGGGCTGGCCTGTCAGGTCCTCCAACTCGTGGCGGAGCTCCTCCAGCCACCCCTGGAGCCGCTGGTTGCTCACGACATCGTCGCGGTTGTAGGCCTCGATCCGATCAAGGTGGTCCGACGACGGCCGCTCGCCTTCGCCAAGCTCCAGCCACTGCTCGAAGGCAACGATGCTCGAACCGGCATCCCGCAGATCGATCTCTCGCACGAAGCCGTAGAACTGCTCCATCTTCTTGATCGAATAGCTCTCCACCGAGGCGCGAAGGGACTGGCGAACCGCGCGCAACAGGTCGACAAGCACGCCGCCCCGCAGAAGGTCGTCGACCTTGTCCTCGCGGGTGCCGTACCGGCCCATCAGCCGCTTGAGGGCGGTCGGTTCGTACGGCGCGTAGTGGTAGACGTGGAGGGTGGGATCGGCCGCCAGCCGCTCACCGATGAAGTCCATCAGCTGTTCGAACGCCCGCTGCTCGGCGGCGAGCGTGAACTCCCCGTTCTCGTCGCGGGCCCAGAACGCGTGGAACGTCCCGTTCGCCTCCAACACGCCGAACAGGTAGTCGAGGCCATCGTCGAACGCATAGGGATCGCCTTCGATGTCGAAGAAGAGGTCGTTCGGCGAGGGCGGCGGCAGCATCGCCAGGCCACGCTCGATTTCGGCTGGCTCGCCTGGCCCAGGCAACAGCAACTCGTACTTCGGGCGACCTTCGACCCGTCCCTCGAGCTGGATGCGTGCCTGTTCGCGGACCCTCGCCAGGGCGCCCTCGCCGGTACCTTCAAGCGCGGGGACGATGGGCAGCTCGAGCCGGCCCAGATCCGCCAGCGTCGTCGTTCCGTGGGCGGTCAGCGCTCGCCGCTGGCGGGCGGAGATGCCGGCCACGAGGCTCAGGTGGTCGTCCGCGCGCCGCCGAGCGACACACTCTGCCGCCCAGCGACAGACGTCGCAGTGATCGACCGGCTCCGGGTAGGTATCGGCCGGCGGATAGACGGCGGCGACCTCGTTCGTCATGGCCCGGACGAATCGATCGCGGGCGGAGCGGTAGTAGGCCATGTAGTCGTCGACCCGGAGGCGCTCGACCGCTCGCGCGCTTCCGCCCAGCGCGACGTACAGCCACTCCGGCCGGACTCCCTGGATCGGCCTCGAGGAGGTCGATGTAGGTGCAGATCTGCAGCACCGCGCTCGCCTTGACGTGCCGGGCCAGCTTCGTGTCCGCAACTTCGTAGTGGTACGGACCGAACCGGGAGGGCCTCGCGGGGTCGTCCACCCGCAACAGGAAGTCCGCGTGGCCTCGCCAGGTCCCGTCGAAGAAGGTTGCCTGGTAGATGACGTCAGCGCCGGAGGCCATTGCCGCGACCGTTTCGGCGGCGGCGGCTCGAAGCTGGTCGCCGCGGTCCTCGATCGAACCGTCAAGCTCGACCGTGACGGCTGTCCGGCCATCGGCCGTGAGGTCAGCGAGGTAGCGCTTCTCGTGCTCGAACCCGCGCTTGCGGATGATGTCGAGCTCCGGATCGTCGCGCATCGGGCGCTTCACGAGGCCCGCCAGCGCGGCCCGCTCGAGCTGCGTCAGATGCTCGCACGCGAGATAGGCGACGAGATCCGTGGCCGCGTAGACCTGGCGGCCGTCGATCGTCTGCACGCGTCAACGATACCGACCTATCGCGTCACGTTGCCTGTCACGGCCGGGAAACGGCCACCCCGCCGCTTGACTCAGCCGACGAGGGCGTCGACCGCTTCGGCGAAGACCTCCGTGTGCCGATCGACGTCGGCGGCCGTCGTCACCGGGCTCATCAGGGCCATGTTGTGGAACGGCGTCATCAGCACGCCGCGGTTCATGACGAAGAGGTGCAGGAAACGCTCGAGCGCCGGGTCGCCGTGGGCCGCCTGCTCTGCCCCGTCGCGCGGCGGCGTCGGCATGAAGTGGTACTCGGCCCGGGCACCGAGACGGGTCACGTGCCACGGCACGCCGCGCGAGGCGATTACCTCGTTGACGCCCGCTTCCCACCGCTCAGCGAGCGGGATCATCCGATCGAACGCCTCATCGGTCAGGACCTCGCCGAGGGTCGCCCGAATCGCCGCCAGCGACAGGGCATAGCCGGCGAGCGTCCCGCCGACACCGCCGACGTCGGTCCGCTCGGGCATCGTCGCTCGGACCCGCTCGGCGATCGACTCCGTCATCCCATACGTGCCCGCCGGGATCCCGCCACCGATCGTCTTGCCGATCACGAGCATGTCGGGCTCGAGGTTGTCCCGCGCGGTCATCCCTCCCGGTCCGGCGCAGATCGTGTGGGTCTCGTCGATGATGAGGATCGTGCCCGTGCGCCGGGTGATCTCCCGGAGCGCCTCGTGGTAGCCGGGCTCCGGCAGGACGATGCCGATGTTCGTCAGTGCAGGCTCGACGAGCACGGCCGCGACATCCTCGTCGGCGAGCGCTCGCTCGAGCGCCGCGACGTCGTTGAACGGCACGACCCGTGTTGTCAGGGCGGGGTCGACGGGCGGGCCGACGCTGCCGTCGCTAGCGACGACCCGGCCCTCCGCGTCGAGCGTGGCGAACGTCTCGTCGACCGAGCCGTGGTAGCAATGGTCGTGGACGACGATCTTCGATCGGCTGGTGGCCTGGCGGGCAAGGCGGATCGAGAACCGATTGGCATCGGTGGCGGTCATCGTGAACTGCCAGTACGGCAGCCCGAACCGGCGCCCGAGCTCCTCGCCCGCGGCGATCGCGTCCTCGGTCGGCAGCATGTGGGTGATGCCGCGGCGCATCTGGCGCTCGACGGCGGCGATCGTCGGGAGCGGGGCCGTGGCCGGCCATCGCGCCCGTGTCGCCGAGGCAGAAATCGACGTATTCGTGGCCATCGACGCAGCGGAAGCGGGCGCCCGACGCTTCGTCGACGAAAAGGGGAAAGGGAGAGGCCCACTCGACCATCCAGTTCATCGGGACGCCGTCGAGGAGGGAGTGGCGGGCCTGCTCGTACAGCTCCGCCGAGCGCGGATGGGAGGCCCGGAATCGCGCGTTTTCAGTCTGGCTCAGGGATGTGAGGCGGTCGCGGTCAATCGTTCGGGTGGGGGAGGTCGCCATCGGCCGATGATGCACCGGCCGGTATATCCTCGTGTTCGCGATCCCGAGCCGCGCGACGCGACGCTCCCCAGGCCCCGCGCCTATCTGGCCAAATATCCGTGGGGGGACTGTAAGGCCAAATTCGCGACCGGTCTTGGCATCACCCTGGCCCCAGTCGGCGGCTGGGTAGCTGCCAAGGGCTAATCAACGCCGCGATGCCGGCGGTTTGAAGGATCGAAGCTGGCCTAACAGTCGGTGGGCGAATATTTGGCCAGATTGCGGGGCGGACAGCCCTGCGGCGGCGCCAAGCGCTGGCGGTTAGTTGAGCCGGCGGGTGTAGCCGCAGATCTCGCAGTGAGCGACTCCGGTCGCGGAGTCGACCGTGAGATAGCTGGTGCAGCCGTTCGTGCTGCAGTAGGGTCGGGCGGAGGTAGCGGCTCGGCGCCGAAGACGGCGCATTGCGACGGACCGGCCCGCGACCGACGTGGTCGTGGTTCTCGGATGCATTCTGTTCCTTCTTGTCGCGCGTCCCGCGGGCGCAAATGGCGCTCGACACGGCGTCGCGACTGGTTCTGCTCCACGGTCCACCGAATAGAAAGGACCGGAGCGGTTCGTGGTTTCCATGCCCGGAGCGATGGCGGGAGCGTGTTGGGCTCGACCGGCGGTTCGCTTCTGCGGACCCATGAATCATGGTCTACACAGGCCAATTCGTCAAACGACCCATTCGGCGGATGCCGCAGCCGAAGGTTTGCCAGGTGACGCCGGGCGTATGTCTTCGCGTCCGCGCTACCCTCCGAGGATGGAACTGAACGGCCGGCGAGTGGTCCTCCGCCCGACAACCGACGCGGACGCGCCTGCCCTCGCCGCGATCCTGGCGACGCCGGAAGTCGCCCGCTGGTGGCCGGCCTTCGACCTCGATCGGGTCGAGGCGGAACTGACCGGCCACGACCAGGACGTCGATGTCTACGCGATCCTGCTCGACGGCCGGATCATCGGAGCGATCCAGTCCCACGAAGAGCAAGACCCGGAGTTTCGGCGCGCGGGGATCGACCTGTTCCTCGAACCGGCGCACCATGGCGAGGGCCTGGGGCCGGACGCGATCCGGACGCTGGCGAGGTTCCTGATCGAGGAGCGCGGCCACCACCGCCTCACGATCGATCCGGCGGCGGCCAACGAGCAGGCGATCCGGGCCTACGAGAAGGTCGGGTTCCGGAGAGTCGGGCCCCTGCGCCGCCACCAGCACTTTCCCGACGGGACGTGGCAGGATGGACTCCTCATGGACTTGCTTGCCGAGGAGTTGCGCGACTGAGGTCGATTGCGAAATCGCAATCGAGCCCGAATTGAACGTAAGTTGCGCGAATCCCGTCATCCTTGGCAGACTCCACCCCGTCCGATTAGCACATCCGAGAGACCAGGAGGGTCCCTTGCCGACATCCTTTGCCGCGCGGATCCCGCGTGCCGGCTTCATCCGCGCGACGACGGTGTTCGCCGTCGGAACACTGCTCCTCGGGGGATTGGCGCCAACGGCTTCCGCCGACGATGGGCTCGAGGTCACGACCGCGTATCCGGCCGTCGCCGTGGCGCCCGGCTCCAAGGTCAGCTTCGACCTCAAAGTCACGTCGACGCGCGCCGGGGACGTCGCGCTGAGCGTGGATTCGGTGCCGACGGGCTGGACCGCAACACTTCACGGCGGCGGGTTCGTCGTCGATGGTGTCAGTGCAGGTCCCGGTATCGACGCCACGGCCCGCCTCGACATCTCTGTCCCGGGCGACGCGACCGCCTCGACCCAGACGCTCCGCGTCAACGCCTCGCTCGGCAGCACGCGCGACGTGCTGCCGATTGGCATCCGCGTCGACGCGGGGGCTGCCGGCGACATCACGATCACGACGAACACGCCGACCCTCACCGGTCCGTCGAACGGCAATTTCCCGTTCGCCCTGACGCTCAACAACGAGACCGCCCAGGACGTGACGGTATCCGCGACGGCGTCCGTCACGGATCACGCCGACTGGGAGGTCAAGGCGGAGATCGCCGGCCAGGAGCAGGCGGCGTCGACGGTTGTCGAAGCCGGAGGCACGACGAGCATCAACGTGACGGCAACCCCGCCCGAGAACGCACCGGCCGGCGACTACCAGGTTCACGTGGAGGTCAAGGCAGGTGAGCAGACGATCCCGGGCGACTTCGGGGTCACGCTGACCGGGTCCTACTCGATGACGGTCACGACTCCCGGCCAGCTCCTCTCGGCGCATGGCTCGGCGGGCGGCACGACGCCGCAGGACTTCATCATCACGAACACCGGCACGGCCCCGATCACGAATGTCAAGCTCACGGCCACGCCGCCGACCGCGCTGGGAGGTGACGTTCGAACCGCCGACGGTCGAATCGATCGCGCCGGGCGAGGCCGCCACGATCACGGCGACGATCAAGCCGTCGGGCGACGCGATCGCCGGTGACTACCAGATCAGCTTCGCGGGTGCGAGCGATCAGGCCGACGGAACGGCTGCCGTGCGCTTCACGGTCGAGACGTCGCCGATCTGGGCTCTCGTCGGGATCGGCCTCATCGCGGCGATCCTCGTTGGACTGTTCTACGTCTTCCGGACGTACGGGCGGCGATGACATCCGGCCCTCGCCTGGCGCCCAAGCGCCGCATCGTTCCGCGCAAAGGCGCGGCCGCTGCCGGCGCGCCGACGGCTGAGTTCGTCGACGACGGCTCGGTCCGGATCCGGACGCGGAAGCTGACGAAGCGCTACGGCGACCTCGTCGCGGTCGACCATCTCGATCTCGAGATTCACTCGGGCGAGATCTTCGGGCTGCTCGGCCAGAACGGGGCCGGCAAGACGACGACGATCCTCATGCTCCTCGGTCTGACCGAGCCGAGCGACGGGGAAGCATGGGTCGTCGGCCTCGACCCCGCCCGACATCCGCTCGAGGTGAAGCGCCGGGTCGGCTACATGCCGGACAGCGTCGGCTTCTATTCCGACCTGACCGGCCGCGAGAACCTGCGCTACACGGCTCGGCTCAACCGGATCCCGGACGAGCTCGCCGAGACCACGATCGACGAGGTCCTCGAGCAGGTCGGCCTGACCGACCGGGCGAACGACCTGACCGACACGTACTCGCGGGGCATGCTCCAGCGGCTCGGCATCGCCGATGCGCTTGTCAAGGATCCGGACGTGCTCATCCTCGATGAGCCCACCACGGCGATCGATCCGCTCGGCGTCACCGAAGTTCTTCTGCTGCTCCGGCGCCTCGTCGAGGAGCGCGGCCTGGCCGTCCTCCTGTCGAGCCACCTGCTCAACCAGGTCCAGTCGGTCTGCGATCGGATCGGCATCTTTTCCTCCGGCCGGTTGATCGGCAACGGCACGATCGCCCAGCTCGCGGAGCGGTTCGGCGACGGCGCTGCCCACATCGAGGCTGGCTTCGAGTTCGAGAACGCCGCCGATGACGAGCGGGCGCGGGGACTCCTTCACGCGATCGACGGTGTCGAGGACGTCAAGCCCGGACCCAGGCCCGAGGACCCGTGGCTGGTCACGGTCCGGCCGCCATCGGCCGGGGGTGCGGTGCGCCAGGCGATCCTGTCGGTGGCGGCGGCCGAAGGGCTCCACCTCGTCTCGATGCGGCCAATCGTGCCGTCCCTCGAGGAGATCTACCGGCAGGCGGTGGCGCGGAGCACGGGTGGTGAGACCACGGGAGCAGTCCATTGACCGCGACCGCCGCGCCTGCACCTCAGCGAGCCGAGCGGTCCGTAGCCCGGGCCGGCTGGATGGTCGTCGCCCGGAAGGAGTTCGCGGACCACCTGCTGTCCGCGCGCTTCATCATCCTGCTCTTCGTCCTGGGCCTCGTTGCCGCCATCCCGCTCTACTTCGTCGCGGACACGATCCGATCCGCGGCCCAGGCGAACAGCGGCACGCCGGCGATCTTCATCGCGCTGTTCTGGTACGCCCCCGATGTCACCGACCAGATCACGCTGCCGTCGGTCGCGGGATTCCTCGGGATCGTCGCGCCGCTGCTCGGGATCGCGTTCGCGTTCGACGCGGTGAACGGCGAGCGGGCCCGCGGGACGCTGCCCCGCCTCCTCTCCCAGCCGATCCACCGCGACGACGTCATCAACGGCAAGTTCGCCGCCGGACTGGCGGTCATCGGCATCGTCCTCGTCTCGGTCGTCGGCCTGATCGCCGCGTTCGGCATCATCCGCCTCGGGATCCTGCCGGCCCCGAGCGAGATCCTGCGGCTCGCGCTCTGGGTCATCGTGACCTTCGTGTATGTCTCGCTCTGGCTCGCCTTCGGGATGCTCCTGTCGGTCGTCGTCCGCCAGGCGGCCACCTCGGCCCTGATCGGGTTCGGCGTCTGGATCCTCGTCACGATCTTCGGCGGGCTGATCACGTCGCTCGTCGGTGGCTTCCTCGCCCCGATCAGCGGAACCGACGCGCAGCGGCTCGCAAACAACCAGGTGCAGGAGGTCGTCAGCCGCCTGCTGCCCGACACGCTCTACCGTGAGGCGTCCCTCGTCCTGCTCAGTCCCCAGGCGATGTCGCGCGACATCTCGACGCCGGCCACGATCGATGGCTACATCCAGGCCCAGCAGCAGATCCCGTCGCTGACGTCGCTCGATCAGAGCTTCATCATCGTCTGGCCACAGGTCGTCGCGCTCGTCGCCCTGACCGTCGCGTGCTTCGCGATCGCCTACGTCCGGTTCATGCGCCAGGAGGTCCGCGCCTGACGATGGCCGGACCGCCCGGCTGCGATCCCTCCTGCGCCTGCAGCGGCAACGAGTTCGGCGAGGCGGCGGCGCGGCGAAGCCTCCGGTCCTATCGCCGGTCCGGCCCGCCCGGAACCACGGCCTGGCTGATCGACGGGCTCCGAGCCGGCGGCATCGACGGGCATGACGGTCCTCGACATCGGGGCCGGGGTGGGGGCGGTCCATCTCGAGTTGCTGGCGAGCGGTGCGAGCGCGGCAACGGACGTCGACGGGTCGCCGGCCTTCGTCGCGGTCGCCCGAGCGGAGTCAGAGCGGCGGGGCATGGCGGATCGGGTCAGGCACGAGGTCGGCGACTTCGTGGCCCTCGCCCCCGACGATCGAGCCCGCCGACATCGTCGTCCTCGACCGGGTCGTCTGCTGCTATCCCGACATGGAGGCGCTCGTGCAGACTGTCCGTCGCCCACTCGCGACGCCGGTACGGCCTCGTGTACCCGCGCGACCTGTGGTGGATCCGGGCCGGCAGCCGGATCATGAACGCGTTCGCCCGACTGGCCCGCCAGCAGGTCCGGGCCCACGTCCACTCGACCGCGGCGGTCGATGCGATCGTCCGGGCGGCCGGCTTCGCGCCCTTGTTCCGGCGCACGAACACGTTCTGGCAGGTCGTCGTCTACGAGCGAGCGGCATAGAAGCGACCGGAGAGAGGAACGATGGCCGATTCACCTGATGCGCTTAAGGCCCTGGATGCATTCGTCGGCGAGTGGAACGTCGCGGGAACGATGACGCTCGACGAGCCGATGGAGATCAGCGGCTGGACCGGCTACGAGTGGATCGAGGGCGGCGGGTTCCTCATTCAGCGCTCGACGACCGAGCGGGAGGAGTTTCCCAACACCCTCGCGGTCATCGGGCGCCGCGACGAGGGCGAGGGATACGCATGCACTACTTCGACTCGCGGGGCGTCTCGCGCGTCTACGAGATGACCCTCGACGGCCGATCCTGGACATTGGAGCGGGCGCCGAGCGGGCCGCGGTCGGACTTCTGGCAGCGCTGGATCGGCGAGTTCAGCGAGGACGGGAACACGATCAAGGGGCGGTGGGAGAACTCGGAAAACGGGTCCGACTGGGCGATCGACTTCCACCTCACCTACACGAGGATCCAGCGCGGCGGATAGCCGGTGATATCGTCACCCCATGAGAGGTGATCGCGTCGAAGTCGTGGTTGACACGGGCCAGGGCGTTCAGACGTTCATGATCGCGGCCACGAAGAACGGCCGGCGGCTCGAGGTGACCACCGCCCGCGGCGTCGTCGAGGTGACCGAGGTGACGCGCGGCGGCACGCCGGTCCGGACCGGCCGGTTCATGGCGAGCCGGCTGATCGCGCTGGTCGAACACCCTGCGCAGGAGGGGTCGGACGGCCGGGTCGACGTGACGACCCGGCGCCGGATGCGGCCACCCGAGGGCGCCTGAGCATCAGCGCTACCCGATCAGTCCCGTGGTCCGCGAGCCGGACCAACCGGCGAACGGGTCCCCAGACTGCGCCTGATTCCAGGTCCTCCACCTTCGGATGGTCCGCCAGCCGGACCAAGAGGCGAACAAGGAGCCGGTTTCTGGGCGAATCGTCGTCGCCGGTCGTCCGTTGGTCCGCTAGCCGGACCACGCGGACAGCGACGGCCTAGAACGGCGGCCAGGGGATCGCCGGCCAGTCGCTTCGCGGATACGGAAAGCGGCCGGCCTCGAGTAGCTCGTCGACCCGCCGCCGCGTGGCCGCGATCTCGGCCCGCGACAGGAGCGGCGCCAGCTGCCGGGCGAGGTCAGCCCCGCAGCCCGTCCGCGATGCGCTGCAGGCCGTCGCGTTCGTCGGCCTCGAACGCCGTCCCGCGCCAGCCCCAGAGCACCGTCCGGAGCTTCGGGATAGGTCGAGAACGTGACGCCGTGGTCGACGCCGTAGATGTGCGCGCCGCCGTCGATCGGCAGCAGATGCCCGCCCTTTCGGTCGGTGTTGTTCACCGCGGCGTCGAACGCGGCGATCCGCCGCAGCCGCCGGTCGTCGCCGATCACCATCGCCACGACGTCCACCGCCGGTGTCGACGTCGATCCAGAGCTGGACGGCGCCTTCGCCGAACGGCCCGTCCCGCAGCACGGTCGGCGGGACGATGCCCCAGCCGCTCGCCTCCGAGACCAGGAAGGCGGCGACCTCGCGCCGGGCGAGGGTCCCGTCGGGGAAGTCGTCGAGCGGCCGCTCGCCGGCGATCGGCTTGTAGACGGCCTCCACGGTCTGCGACGGTTCGGGCGGCGGGCAGACCCTCGTCACCCGGCCGAGCATCGCGTGGTTCGTCGACCCAAGCAACCGCCCGACTAGCTGCATGTCGCCGTCGCGCAGGACGTCCAGGGCGACCGCGGTGTCGATCACGTCAGGCCGGTACGCGGATCGTCGGCCTAGTTGACGTAATGGCCGTTGCGCCTAGGGCAGATATGCCCCTGCTTGTCGAGTGGCTGGCCGCACAGCGGGCACGGGGGTCGCCCTGACGCGATCACCTCGGCCGCCCGCCGCACGAAAGATCGGGCAGTCGCAGCCGTTACTCGGACGCGGAGGACGTCCGGGCCGTCCTCGTCGTCCGACGTCTCGAACGCGGCCAGGATCGAAGCAGCGAGCGACGCGTCGAGCTCGACGCTGCCCTCGTCTTCCTCGTCGTCTTCTTCCTCGTCCGAATCCGGATCGTCGTCGTCATCGTCCGCGGCCTCGATTTCGACCTCGATCGGCTCCGCCCGTGCCTCGACGAGGACGAGCCCGGCATCGGCGTCCCAGCCCAGCGTCAAGGTCGTCGCCCGGAAGGCCTCGACGAGGGGCTCGTCGAGCGGCCCGGTGTCGGTGCCCGCCTCGTCGGCGGTCGCCTCGGTGACGCCGCGCTCCTCGAGCTCATCGAGCAGCTGATCGAGGCGTTCGGCCAGGACCTGGACCTGGACCTTCTCGAGAACGACGCTCACCACCTGGCTCGCCTTGCGTGCCTGGAGGAAGAAGGTTCGCTGGCCGGGCTCGCCGACGGTGCCGGCAACAAAACGGTCGGGTGGGTCGAAGTAGAACAGTCGTCGGGGCATGGCAACAAATCTACCCCGTTATCGCCGCCGGGGCGTCCGCTGGCGCGCCCGGTCAGCCGATGCGGACCGTGATCGCGTGGTGGCCGCGGGCGCCATCGGGGGCCGGCGGAGTGACGTTGGCCGACTGGACCTCGCCGTTGCCGTCGGTTGCCCGGACCTCGATCCGGTGGTCGCCCGGGCCCGCGGCCGCGGCGTCCCAGGCGTGTGTCCACTGGATCCAGGTCGCGTCCGAGATCGGCGTCGCGAGCGTGCAGTCCCGCCACTCCCCGTCGATCGCGACCTCGACCTTCGAGATGCCACGATCCGGCGCCCACGCGACGCCGGCGATCACGACGCGGCCGGCCGGCACGGAGCCGCCGTTCCGTGGCACGTCGATCCGTGCCTGGGTCAGGATCGGCCCTTCCTTGGCCCAGCCGAGCGGGACCCAGTAGCCGTCGAACGATTCCCACGTCGTGAGTTCGAGCTCCGAGAGCCACTTCGTGGCCGACACGTAGCCGAAGAGACCCGGCACGATCAGCCGCGCCGGGAAGCCGTGGAAGCGCGGCAACACCTCGTCATTCATCTTGACCGCGATCATCGGCTCGCGAGCCGGATCCATCACCCAGCTCGTCGGCATCCCGGCTGTCCAGCCGTCGACCGATCGGCCGACGAGCTGCGTGGCGCTCGCCTGGACGCCCGCGATCTCCAGGACGTCGCGAAGGCGGACGCCGGTCCACTTCGCGTTGCCGACGAGATTGCCGCCGACCTCGTTGGAGACGCAGGCGATCGTCACGTACTGCTCGATCAGCGGCAGCTCGACGAGCTCCGCGAAGGTCAGGCGGGTCTCCCGGTCGACGAGCCCGTGGATCCGGAGGCTCCACGACGGGAGGTCGACGCTCGGCGTGAGGATGGCCGTGTCGATCCGGTAGAAGTCGTTGTTCGGCACGACGACGGGCGTCAGCCCCTCGATCGGCAGCGAGGAGCCTCCCGGCAGCGAGGCGATCTCACCGGCCGGCGGGATCTCGGCAGCGGCCGCCGCAGGGATCGATCGGGACGCCTCGAGCAGGCTGCGGCCACCGAGCCCGGCGACGACGGCCCCGGCGGCGACCGAGCCGCTCCGGAGCAGGAAGCCGCGGCGCGACCAGTCGGGCATGGAGGCGCTCGCGCTGGGGGATCGTCCAGCGGCAGCGCCGACGGACCGAGCAGCCACGACAGAACCTGGATTCCGGCGATGGCGGCGACGCCCGCCACGATGGCCGCCGGAGCGGCGGCCGACGACGGGTCCGCGAGCGTGGCGAGGAAGCCGATCGCGGCGAAGAGCGCGAACCCGCCTGCGCCGACCATGAATGACCGCCGCGCAACGAGCCCCAGCGCCGCCCCCACGAGGACCGCGACGGCCACGATGAACAGCTCGAGAGCGAGCTTGTCGTTCTGGCCGAAGAGGGCCACGACGAAATCCTTGGCGCCGGCGGGCTGGAGGTCGATCACCGCGCCGCCGACGGCGGCCACCAGCGACTGGGCCGTCAGCAGCCCCGCCACGAGCTCGGAAAGCCCGAGGGCGGCAAGCGTCGCGACGGCACCGGCGATCGCAGGGTGCCAGGCAGGCCGGCCGGCTGGTGTCATGGGGACATCGTCCACCCGCTCGACGACGTTCGCATGACGGACGTCACCCCCGGCCTTCGTCCATCCAGGCACGAAATCGGCCGTTCGTGCGCTCGACGCTGATCGGCAGGCCGAACGCCTCGCTGATCACGGGCCCGGTCAGGGTGTCGACGATCGGGCCGGCTGCGACGACTTGCCCGGCCGAGAGTACGAGCGCGTGGCCGAAGCCGGCCGGGATCTCCTCGACGTGATGCGTGACGAGGACGACGGCGCGGGGCGTCGGCGCTGCGGCCAGACGGCCAAGGTCCCGAACGAGGGCCTCGCGGGCGCCTAGATCGAGGCTTGCGCCGGGCTCGTCGAGGATGAGCAGCTCGGGCGCCGGCATGAGGGCACGCGCGATCTGGACCCGCCGCCGTTCGCCCGTCGAGAGCTGGCCGAAGGTCCTGCTCCAGCCAGGTCGCCGACGCCGATCGCGGCCAGCATGTCGCGGGCCCGCGCACGGTCGTCGTCGCTGTACGTGTGCCACCACGGACCGAGGGCCGCATGCCGGGCGGTCACGACGACCTCGAGCGCGGTCAGGCCCGGGTCGATCGCGGCTTCGAGGCCGGCCCCCGCGTAGCCGACCCGGCGCCGCAGCTCGCGGGCATCTACGTGTCCGATCGTCTCGCCGAGGACCTCGACGGTGCCGCTCGTCGGCCACAGGTACGTGCTCGCGACATGGACGAGCGTCGTCTTGCCCGAACCGTTCGGTCCGATGACGACCCACCGATCGCCCGAGCCGATCGACCAGTCAATCGGCCCGAGGAGCGTCCGGCCAGCGCGCCGCACCGAGACATCAGACAGGCGAAGGATCATCCCGCGATCCTACCCACCGGCCGACTGCCAGAGCGCGTCCCAAGCGGATCCCGCTCGGAGGGCGGCCACGCCGCGCGCCAGCGCCTCTCGCTGCTGGGCCAGCGCGAGCCGTGCGTCGTCGATCGTCGTCGCCGCGAACCGGACGCGCGCGCCGGGTCGGAGCTGACCGAGCCGCGGATGGTCGGCGGTGATGACGACGGCGGCGATCGGATAGCCGCCGGTGGTCTGGTGATCGACGAGGAGGACGATCGGCGCCCCGCCGGGTGGCAGCTGGATCGCGCCCGTGACGACGCCGTGCGACAGCAGCTCGCCCGAGGCGGTCGCCGGCAGGCGTGGGCCCTCCAGCCGCAGCCCGACGCGGTCGCTCGCGGCGTCGACCGTCCATTCGGTCGCGACGAGCGCCTCCAGCCCGGCCGCGGGTCCGGGGAGCAACCGGAAGGGGTTCCGTTTCGGCAGCGGCCAGCGGCTCATCAGCAAGCGCGGGCCAGGCGGTGTCAGGAGGAGGGTCGCCCGCGCTGGCCGCCGCTCGCAGGACGTCCCCGGCGCGAAGGCGCCTGCCGTCCACCCCGCCGAACCCCGCCCCGAGCGCCGTCGACGCCGAACCGAGGACCTGCGGTACGTCGACGCCGCCCGGCAGCGCGAGGTACGCCCGGGCACCGGGCCGGGTGGCCGGGTCGGCGTCTCCGGGAAAGGCGATCGTCGAGCCCGCCTCCAGCCGGTGTGTCCGGCCCGGCGCCAGCGGCCGCCCCGATTCCCGAACGATCCCGCCCAGGTCGGCCCCGGCCACTCCGATCGTGACCGGGGCGCGGACCGCGAACGTCCCGCCGACGAGCGTCATCTCCACGGCTGCCGCGCCCGCGTCGTTGCCGACCAGGAGGTTCGCGACCGCGAGGCTCCACGGATCGCACGCCCCGCCGATCGGGACCCCGAGGTGCGTCCAGTCGGGCCGACCGGCGTCCTGGATCGAGCTGAGCACCCCCGCCTCCAGGACCTCGAGCATCACGGACTCGGGACGAAGCGGACCCGATCGCCGGCTCGGAGGAGAGCAGGGGAGTCGCCCCGGAGGTCCCACAGCGGGACATCCGTCCGGCCGATGATCCGCCAGCCACCCGGCAGCTCGAACGGGTAGACGCCGGTCTGCTCGCCGGCGATGCCGACGCTGCCGGCCGCGATGCGCTGTCGCGGAGCGTCGAGCCGCGGCGTCACGATCTGGGCCGGCACGGGCCCCATGTAGGCGAAGCCCGGAGCGAACCCAGGAAGTACACGCGGTACTCCACTCCGGCATGCAGCTCGACCACGTCGTCCGGGCGCAGGTCGTTGAGGGCGGCGACGTCGGCGAGGTCGGGGCCGTCGTCGCCGCCGTAGCGGACAGGGATCTCGACGAGCGTGCCGGCTTCTCCCGTCCGTGCGCCCTGGGGAGCCTCGTCGACCAATCCCGCAACGATCGTCCGGGCCTCCTCCGGTTCGACGGCGACCGGATCGAACGGGACGAGGACGCTGGCGTAGGCCGGGACCGCCCGCCCGAACCGCTGGTCGCTCGGCTCGCATCCGCTCCACGGCCGCCGCGAGGTCGTGAGCCCGCTCGTTCAGCCCGGGATCGATCCGGTCGCCGAACGTGACGAGGAGCGCGCTGTCGCCGAGGGGCGCGATCGTCGGCGCCGGCTCGGTCATGAATCGAACGCTGCGATCGTGACGCCTGCTCCCGAGAGCGCCGCGCGGATCGCCTCGGCGAACTCGGCGGCACCGGGCGTGTCGCCGTGGATGCAGATCGTGTCCGCGCGGACTTCGACCACCTGGCCGTCGTGGCTCATGACGCAGCCGTCGCGCACGATCGAGAGGGCCTGTGCTGCCGCCAGCTCCGGCGATTCGAGGAGTGCCCCGGGTTGCCGTCGAGAGCGAAGCGTCCCGTCGGCCTCATACGCCCGGTCCGCGAAGGCCTCGGCGGCCGACGCGAGCCCGGCATCTGACGCGGCGGTCAGGAGCGCCGACCCGGCGAGCCCGACGAGCACGAGCTCACGCGATACCCGGGCGACGGCCCGGGCGATCGTCGCCGCCACCGACCGGCTCGCGGGCCGCGAGGTTGTAGAGCGCGCCGTGCGGCTTGACGTGGCGGAGCGGCGTCCCGGCCGCCCGGGCAAAGGCCGCGACCGCGCCGATCTGATACACGAGCGACGCCTCGAGCTCGTCCGGCGCCATGTCGAGATCCCGCCGCCCGAATCCGACGAGATCCGGATAGCCCGGATGGGCGCCGACCGCCACGCCGTGAGCAGCCGCCGCCCGGACCGTCCGATCGATCGTGAGCGGATCGCCGGCATGCGCGCCGCAGGCGACGTTGACGCTCGTGACGAGCGGGATGAGCCGCTCGTCGTCGCCCATCGGCCAGGGCCCGACGCTTTCGCCGACGTCGGCGTTGAGATCGACCTTCACCTCGTCCCGCCGTCCGGCGGTTTAGGGGCTTGGCTGGGCGGCTTCCAGCGAAGCCGCCGCTGCCGACGGGTCCGGCGTCGGCTCAGGCGTGGGTTCCGGTGTCGGTTCCGGCGTCGGCTCCGGAGTTGGCTCGGGCGTCGGTTCGGGCGTGATCTCCGGTGTCGGCGTTGGTTCCGCCGACGGCGAAGCGGTTGGCTCCGGCGTCGGACAGGGGACGAGCGCTACCGGGTCCGACGCCGATGGATCGGGCGTGGGAAGCTCGAACGAGGGGATGACGCCGCTCTCATCGGGCGTCGGCAGCGGGAAGCACGTCGGCTCGGGGGTCGGCCCGGAGCAGCCGCGACCCTCGACGAACGGTCCCCACGACTTGCCGTACGGGGTGAACCGGCCATCGTAGAAGTAGACCGTTGGCGTCCCATTGACGCCGCCCGTGGTCCCCGGGCCGCGACGGGCCCGAGCGAGCCAGTCGCGGTCCGCCCGCATCCAGTTCTCGAAGTTCTTCTCGAAGCCCACGTGGTCCAGGACCACCGATCCGCAGAGCCCCTCCGGCAGGGCGTTCTTCGGCTCCGTGCCGGCGATGAACCACTCATCGACCGATGGGCCGCCCGCGGACGGCTGCAGGCCGGTCCACGGGTCGATCTTCGCCTGGACGAGGCCGTCCGGCGGCGGCGAAGTCGTTGATCGCCCAGGTCTGCGGACGCCTCGGCCAGGAAGCCCTGCCAGACGAAGGTCGTGACGTCGATCGAGAACACCGGACCCGACGAGACCGAGTTGTCGCTGTTGCCGTTCCAGGCGCCGACCGCCAGGGCGTACTCGCCGGCGGCGCGGCCGTCGGCGGTCGGCGGCGCGATGAAGCCGTAGGCGTTGAGATCCTTGGCGTCGTTGTTCGTGCCGGTCTTGAGCGTGGCGGGGCGCCGCGCGCCGTCCGCGTTCTCGATCGCGAACTCGCCCCAGAACGGGTTCACGTCCGGGTTCGTGTTGCCGGCGAGGATGTCGGTCACGATGAACGCCGCCTGGGGGCTGGCCGCCTGCGTGCCCTCCGGCGGGACGTAGGGATCGACGACGTCGTTGCCGCCCGCGTCCTTCACGCTCAGGATCGTCGTGTGGGGGATCAGCTTTCCGCCGTTGGCGAGCGTTCCGTACGCCGACACGAGGTCGATCGGGCGGACCTCCTGGACGCCCAGGGCCAGCGACAGGCCGGCGTTCGTCGTCTCGGTCCGGAAGTTCATCCCGAAGTCCTTCGAGCGGGCGAAAACGTGCTCGACGGAGTTGACCGCAGCGGCCTTGACCGACGGGATGTTGAGCGAGAACTGGAGGGCCGTCCGGACTCTGACCGGGCCGCGCTCGCGGTTGTCGGCGTCGCCGGGCGTGTAGCCGCCGCCGAAGTCCACCGCGGAGTCCATGAACATCGAGCCGGCGGTCATGATCCTGTCGTCGATGCCGGTCAGGTAGTTGAACGGCTTGAAGGCCGAACCCGGCTGGCGCCAGCCACTCCCGACGACGTCGTACTTCGGCTGGAACTGCGGCGAGCTGATCGGGGAGTAGTACTCGGCGCTGCCGACATAGGCGACGAGCTCGCCGGTCTGGTAGTCGAGGGCGACGAGCGCGCCGTTGTTGACGTCCTTGTCCCGGAGCTTCCGCATCCAGTCTTCGTAGGGCACGCCGATCAGCTCGGCGGCCGCGGCACCGTCCTTGGCGCTGCGGGACGAACGTGGCCGCCTTGACCCACTTCTCGCCGATCTTCTGGAGATTGGTGTCGAGCGTCGTGGTGATCCGGAGGCCGCCGTTCTCGAGTGCGGCGCAGGTCGGGACGTCTTCGCCGCACAGCTTGGTGGTGAGCTCCTTCTGAACGGCCCAGACGAAATGCGGCGCGATCCAGTTGGGCGTCTGCTGCGGCGCCAGGACGACCTTCTCGTCCTTGGCCGCCAGGAAGTCGGCGGCATCGAACTGCGCCGGCCGACAGCGGATTGCGGTCGCCCTCGGCCATCAGGTCGAGGATCTGGTTGCGGCGCTGGACGATCTCGGTGTCTTCGGGCACGACGAGAGTGGCCTTGCCGGGGCAGGTGTCGTCCTCGGCGAGAGCGACGTCGCACTCCTCGACGGCGTTCAGGACGAGGTCGTAGTTGGACGGCGACTTCGGCAGCCCGGCGAGGATCGCCGCCTCGGCGACCGTCAGGTCGTTGAGCTCCTTGCCGAAGTACGACTTGGCCGCGGCCTTGATCCCGTAGCTCTGGTTGCCGTAGTAGTTCTGGTTGAGGTAGGCGGTGATGATCTGCCGCTTGCCCTCGATGCCGGGGTAGGCCTCGGTCAGGCGGATCGACTGGATGATCTCCTTGAGCTTGCGCTCGACCTGGCGGTCCGGGTCCTGGACCAGGTCCTCATCGAGCAGGCGCTGGCGGACGAGCTGCTGGGTGATCGTCGAGGCGCCCCGGCTGCGGCCGCGAATGCTGTCGACGCCGGCGGACACGATGGCCAGCGGGTCGAAGCCGGTGTTCTCCCAGAACGTCTTGTCCTCGATCGCGGTCTGCGCGTCGACGACGATCGGCGGGATGTCCTCGAAGGCGACGACCTCGCGGCGCGACTGGCCGAACCGGGCCAGCTCCGTCTGCCCCGTCCGGTCGTAGACGATCGACTCTTCCTGGAACGAGAGCTTGTCGAGGTCGCCCGGCTGGGCAAGGCCCGACGTCAGGCCGGCGAACGCGGACACGGTCGTGACCGCGACCAGGAGCGCGATGCCTGCGAACAGGAACCAGATGACGAGGGCGATGTTGCCGCCGGCGGTCGGGCGTGTCCGCTGCCCGTCGGGAACGCGGCGTGTGGCGCGCGGGGATTCGTACAAGAGTGACTCCGGCTCCGAGGTGCGTTCGGGCAAGGATGCCATCCCGGGCCGGTTCGGGTGCGCGGCGGAGCCCGGTCGTGGCTACGGCCGCGTGACAAGTCCGCTCGTTGGCCGGACCGTCAGACGGTGGCAAACCGGGGCAGATGGGCGACATTCGCCGCGAGCAGCTCGTCGAGCAACGGCTGGGCGACTTCCCAGTTGCGGATGAGGGGATTGGCGAGGAGGGCCTTCAGGGCGATGCCCCGGTCGCCGCTGCGGGCGGCCGCGACCGCGAGGTCCTCGTATGCCTTCATCTGCTGGACGAGGCCGCGCATGAGGGGTTCGAGCGGGGCGAGAGGCAGCGGATGCGCCCCGTCCCGATCGACCCGGGCGGGGATCTCGACGACCGCGTCCGGCGGCAGATCGGGCAGGCAGCCGCCGTTCCGGACGTTGACCACCTGGATATCGCCCGCGCCATCGTGGAGCGAGGCGATGAGCGCGGCCGCGGCCTCGCTGTAGAACGCCCCGCCCCGGTCGGCCAGCAGGGCCGGCTTTTCCGTCGAGGTGGGGGTCCTTGTACATCTCGAGGAGGCGCGTCTCGATGTCGATGACCTCCTCGGCCCGCGTCCCGTGGCCCTGGCTGCGCTGATCGGCGAGGACGGAGTCGAAGAGGTAGTAGTAGCGGAGGTAGTAGGAGGGGATCGCCCGGAGCGCGAGGATGAGCTCGAGGGGCATGCCGACGTCGTCGGCGATCTCCTGGCCGTCCGTATCGAGGAGCTCCGGCAGGCGATCGACGCCGTCGATCCGGACGGCCCGCTCCCAGGTCAGGTGGTTGAGTCCGACGTGCTCCAGCTCGACCTGCTCCGGCGCAACGCCGAAGCGCGCGGCGAACCGTCGCTGGAACCCGATCGCCACGTTGCACAGCCCGATCGCGCGATGTCCGTCGTCGAGGAGGGCCTGGCTCACGATCCCGACGGGATTGGTGAAATCGACGATCCAGTAGCCGGGCGCCGCTCGCTTGGCCGCGCGCTCCGCGATGTCGAGGACCACCGGCACCGTGCGGAGCGCCTTGGCGAAACCGCCGGCGCCGGTCGTCTCCTGACCGATCGTCCCGAACCGCAGCGGCAACGTCTCGTCGACGAAGCGGGTCGCCTGTCCACCGACGCGCAGCTGGACGACGACGAAATCCGCCCCGTCGAGGGCGGCGTCAGTGTTTGGAGTCAGGATGAGCCGGCCGGGCCACTCCATCCGGTTGAGCATCCGGCGAGCGAGCCCGCCGACGACCTCGACGCGGTCCGGATCGGGGTCGAGCAGGACGAGCTCGTCGACCGGGAGGCGGTCGCCGCGAACGGTGATGCCCTCGACCAGCTCCGGCGTGTAGGTGCTTCCGCCGCCGACGACCGCGATCTTGACGCCCACCCAGCCTCCGTCCCTGTCGGTCCCTCTGTTTCCCGACCGCGCCGTCGTTTGCCATCTTGACAGCGGCCCGTGTAACCGGAATGATTGCTTATAACGTTATCACCATTCGCGCGGCGCGCAAGAGGATCCACGCCCGACGATGGCACGTTTCCGGCTCGAGCTCGGTCCCGTCCCGTTGCACCACCAGGTCTATCTCGACCTGGTGTCGGCCCTCGACACGAACGAGTGGCGGCCGGGCGATCGGCTGCCGGCGGAGCGCGAGCTGGCCGAGCGATATGGCTGCAGCCTGATCACCGTCCGTCGGGCACTGATGGAGCTTGCCCGCGAGCAGCGCATCGAGCGGACCCGCGGCCGCGGGACGTTCGTCCTCCATTCGCGGCTCGATCTGAACTTCGGCGGCAACCGCAGCTTCACCGACGAGATGCAGACCCGCGGCCTGGACCCGACGACGCGGCTGATCGCGGCCCGGCCGGAGTCGGCCGGCGAGGCAGTCGCCGCCGGCCTCGAGCTCGAGCTCGGCTCGCCGACGCTGTACGTCGAGCGCCTCAGGCTCGCCGGCGGTGAGCCGCTTCTGCTCGAGCAGGTGCACCTGCCGGCGGAACGATTCCCGGGGCTCCTGGCGTCCGATCTCGAGCACAACTCCCTCTACGACCTGATCGTCGAGCGCTACGGGACGCCCATCGTCCGGGCCCGCGAGGCCCTCGAACCTGTGCTCCTGCGCACGCGGGAGGCGCGGTTGCTCGATCAGGCGCCGGGCCGGCCGGCCCTCCTCGTCGAGGGGGTCGCCTACGCCGCCGACGACCGACCAATCGAATTCGCCCGGAGCTATGTCCGCGGAGATCGAACGCGCTACTACGTCGAGCGGGTTGTCGTCCGGACCAGATGGCTGGACGCCGATCCGAGTGTCAGGCCGGCCGGCGAACGTCGGGCGGAGCGAGGAGCCGTGGCCGAGAAGGTCGGCTGAGCGAGAGGAGGACAGCGATCAGCGCCGACATCCAGGTCCAACATCCAGGTCGAATGATCCTGAGGAGGAGCATGAGAACGAAACTGTTCCGAGCCGGCACGCTTCTGGCGATGCTCGCGCTCATCATCGGGGCCTGTGGCCCGGCAACCGCGAGCCCCGCAGGGTCGACCCCGCCGGCCGCGAGCGCCCCGGCCACATCACAGTCGGCGGCGCCCGCCGGCGTCGTCGAAATCCGCTGGTACTGCTGCCTCGGCACCGGCGAGAACCCGGAGCAGCTGCCCGTCGAGCAGGCAGTGGTCGACGCGTTCAACGCCAGTCATCCCAACATCAAGCTCAAGTTCGAGGTCACCACCTTCGACGCGGCCCGGAACACCCTGGCCACCCAGATCGCCTCCGGCGCCGGGCCCGACATCGTCGGTCCGGTCGGCGTGGGCGGCGGCGTTGCCTTCAACGACCAGTGGCTCGACCTGAGCCCGCTGATCGAGTCGAGCGGCTACGACATCACCCAGTACGACCCGGGAGCCGTCGACTTCTACAAGGTCGGCGACGTCCAGAACGCGCTGCCCTTCGCGATCTATCCCTCCATGCTCTGGTACAAGGCCGACCTGTTCGAAGAGGCCGGCCTCAACCCGCCGCCCCACAAGTACGGCGAGAAGTACAAGATGCCGGACGGGACGGAGAAGGAATGGGATTACGACACGATCAAGGAGATCGGCCTCAAGCTGACCGTCGACGCGAGCGGCAAGGACGCGACTGAAGCCGGATTCGACACGACGAAGATCGTCCAGTACGGCTTCGACCCGTAGCGTGACCTGCTGCCAGGCACGGGCGCCTTCTTCGGTGCAGGCAGCCTCATGGCCGCGGACGGCAAGACCGCCGAGATCCCGCCGGCTTGGGCGGATGCATGGAAGTACTGGTACGACGGCATGTGGAATACCAACTTCATCATGACCGGCCCGGTCAACGAGAGCGAGGAATTCGGGGCGGGTTCGTACCCGTTCTTCTCGGGGCGGCTCGCGATGAGCACCAACTTCCTGTGGACGACCTACGGCGTCGCCGGGGCCGGCACGGACTGGGATCTCGCGGCGGCTCCCGCGCACAAGGGAACGGTCACCGCGCCGCTGAACGCGGACACCTTCCGGATCCTCAAGGGCACCAAGCACCCGGCCGAGGCGTTCGAGGTGCTGACGTACCTCCTCGGTGAGGGCTCCGAGGACCTGCTCGGGATCTACGGCGGCATGCCGGCCCGGCCCGAGAATCAGGATGCGTTCTTCGCGAAGCTCGACGAGTCGAAGGACGACACCGGCGCGATCAAGTTCCCCCAGGGCGTCGACTGGCAAGTCGCCAAGGACAGCGTCCAGTTCGCCGACAACCCGAACTTCGAGGCCTTCGTCCCGAAGTACAACGAGACCCAGGACCTGCTGACCAAGTACGAGACCAAGTGGGTGGGTACCGCGGGCCTCGACCTCGATACTGAGATCGAGGCGTTGAAGAAGGAGCTCCAGGCTCTCTGGGACGGCTGATCCTGAGAGTCAGGCTCCACCACCAGCATTGACAGGAGGCACGATGACCGCGGTCCCCCTCCGGCACCGTGCCCGATCGACATCCCTGGCGCGCCGCGAGGCGCGCCAGGGACTGCTTTTCATCTCGCCCTGGATCATCGGGTTCCTGGCGTTCACGTTGATCCCGATGATCGCCACCTTCGGCCTCACGTTCCTGAACGTCACCCTGAGCCAGGAGGAGCCGCTGCGGTTCGTCGGCCTGGACAACTACGCCCGGTTGATGCGTGACGCCGCAGGTCTGGGCGTCGCTGGGCGTGACGCTGCGGTTCGCCGCCTTCTGGCTGCCCGTCGTGATCGTCATTCCGTTCGCCCTGGCCCTCGCCCTGAACAGTCGCCATCTCCGGGGCAGCGCCGCTCTTCCGGGTCCTGTTTTTCTGCCCTACGTCGTGCCGTTCGTGGCGGGCGTGCTGATCTGGCAGAACATGCTGGGCGATACCGGCTGGATCAACGCAGTTCCTCCGGTTCCTCGGCATCCAGGACCCGCCGAGCTGGCTGTTCGACACGGCGTGGGTCTACCCGGCCCTCGTGATCATCGGCATCTGGGGCATCGGGGCCGGGCATCATCATCAATCTCGCCGGCCTGCGCGGGATCCCGACCGAGCTGTACGACGCGGCCAGGATCGACGGCGCCGGCTGGCTGGGCGCAGCTCCGCCACGTGACGATCCCGATGATGTCGCCGGTCATCTTCTACTCGCTGATCCTGGCGATGGTCGCGGTGCTCCAGTACTTCCTCGTGCCGCTCGTCCTCAACAACGGCACCGGCGAGCCCGGCGGCTCGACGCTGTTCTACAACCTGTACATCTTCAAGACGTTCTTCACGTTCCAGCAGATGTCGTACGGGGCGACGCTGGCCTGGCTGCTGTTCGTCATCGCGCTGCTGGTGACGGTGGTGCTGTTCCGGCCTCGCGGCGGTGGGTCTACTACGCGGGCGAGCGGTGAGACAGCCATGAAAGCTGTCGAGGAGATCGGCGGGATCGGGGAGGCGACGGGCGTCATCGATCGCCGCAGCGGCTCGACCGCGAGACACCGCCTCGGTCACGCGAACGACGATCCTGACCCTGGCGATGATCGCGATCATCGTCGCGTTCCTGTCGCCGCTGCTCCACAGCGCGATCGCATCGGTCCGAAGCCCGGAGCAGACGAGCCAGCTCAACTCGCCGGTCCTGCCGTCCGACCCGCGTTACCTTCGAGTTCGAGGGCAAGGCGTACGACGTCTACCAGGTGCCGATCGACGGCGCCGTCCGCGAGCTCGCGCTGGTCACGAAGGGCCGCCAGGAGAGCGAGTTCGTCGACCCGGCCAACCCCGGCGCCGGG
Organism: uncultured Chloroflexia bacterium; assembly: GCA_963788685.1. GTDB lineage: Bacteria > Chloroflexota > Limnocylindria > Limnocylindrales > CSP1-4 > CF-46. Next base: position 124,443 of record CAWBHP010000004.1, read on the forward strand.
CCTGATCAACTGGGAGGGCTCGTGGCGGACGCTCGCAGCCAGCCTTGGCGCCTCGCGCCGCAGTGGGAGAACTACCCGAGGTCTGGGAGCTCATCGACTTCCCGCGTCGCTGTTGCGGAACACGATCCTGATCGCGATCATCGGCGACGATCGGGACGGTCATGTCGTGCACGCTCGTCGCCTACGGGTTCGCCCGCTTCCGATTCCGCGGGCCGCGGCCTGCTGTTCACGCTGCTGATCGCGACGATCTTCCTGCCGGCCGCGGTGACGCTCATCCCGACCTACACGATCTTCGTGAAGCTCGGCTGGGTCGGCACGTGGCTGCCGCTGCTCGTCCCGACGTTCTTCGCCAACGCCTACGACGTGTTCCTGCTGCGCCAGTACTTCATGACGATCCCGCGCGACCTCGACGAGGCCGCGGCGATCGACGGCGCCGGGCCGTTCCGGATCCTGCGGTCGGTCGTCCTGCCGCAGGCCTGGCCGGTGATCATCGCCGTCGCGATCTTCCACTTCGTCTACACGTGGAACGACTTCTTCGGGCCGCTGATCTACCTGGCCGGCCACCCGGAGCTGTAGCCGCTCCAGGTGGGGCTGGCCAGCTTCAACGGCATCTACTACCAGAACCCGGCCTACATCCAGGCGGGCACGATCATGACCCTGATCATCCCGGTGGTCCTGTTCATCGTCTTCCAGCGCGTCTTCATCCGCGGCATCGTCATCACCGGGGTCGAGAAGTAGTGGCGTTCCGAGTCGCCCTGACGTTCGACGCCGAGCATCCCGATCGACCGGCCGACGACGGCAACGCCGCCGCGCCTGCTGGACGCGCTCGCCGCGGCGCGGCGTTCGGGCCACGTTCTTCGTCCAGGGCCGCTGGGCGGAGGCGTACCCGGCGGTCGCCCGGCGGATCGGGCGGGACGGGCCACCTCGTCGGCAACCACTCCTACTACCACGCCCGGATGCCGCTGCTCTCGGCCGCCGGTCTCGCGACGGACATCGCGCGACGCGGAGACGGCGATCCTCGAGCACGTCGGCGTCGATCCCGCGGCCATGGTTCCGCTGCCCGTTCGGGGCCGGCGGCGACGATCCGCAGCTGGTCGCGCGGATCGAGGCGCTCGGCTACCGGGAGGTCGGCTGGGACGTGAGGCCGACGACTGGGAGCCGACCAACTCAACGGACGTCGTCGCGGCGAAGGTCATCGACGGGGTGACGGCGCACGGCGACGGGGCCGTGGTGCTGCAGCACACGTGGCCGAACCAGACCCTCGGCGCCATTCCGGCGATCGTCGCGGCGCTCCGCGAGCGCGGGGCGACATTCGTCGCGGTGGACGAGCTCGGCAGTCTGCCGACCCAGCACGCAGATTGACGCCCTCGGTCCTCGCCGTCGACGGTGGCAACTCGAAGACGGACGTCGCGCTGGTCGCGCCGGACGGGGCGCTCCTTGCCGCTGTTCGCGGCCCGACGACGTCGCACCAGGCGGTCGGGCTCGAGGCCGGCATCGATCGCCTCGTCGGACTCGTCGAAGAGGTAGCCCGACAGGCCGGGCTCGATCCGTCGGCTCGACCGATCTCGACGATCGGCGTCCACGCCATCGCCGGCGCCGACTTCACCGCGGACATCCGGATGCTCGAACGGGCCCTCGCCGGCGCTCGGCTCAGCAAGCGCGACATCGTCGTCAACGACTGCATCGGCGCGTTGTGGGCCGGGGCGAGCGAGGGGTGGGGGATCGCCCTCATCTGCGGCCAGGGGATCAACGGGGCGGCGATCGCGCCCGACGGCCGGACGGCCCGCTTCGACGGGGTCGGCGACATCTCGGGCGACTGGGGCGGCGGGACATCGGTGGGGATGTCGGGCCTGGCCGCCGCCGTTCGCGCCCGGGACGGGCGAGGGCCGCGGACGTCGCTCGAGCGCGTCGTGCCCGCCCATTTCGGCCTCCGCCGGCCATCGGCCGTGACGCGGGCGTTCTACGACGAGCGCATCGCCGGCGCCCGCGTCGGCGAGCTCTCGCCAGTCGTGTTCGGGGCTGCGGGCGAGGGCGATCCAGTCGCCCGGTCGATCGTCGACCGCCTGGCCGACGAGCTCGCGACGATGGCGGTCGCCCTGGCCCGGCGGACGGCGATGACCCGCCACCCTGTCGAAGTCGTCCTGGCCGGCGGCGTGTTCAGCACGACCGATGAGCCGTTCTTCGATCGAATCGAGAGCGGCATCCGGGCCGTCGTGCGCGACGCGAGGCTTGTCCGCCTCGACGTTCCGCCGGTGACCGGTGCTGGCCTCCACGGCCTCGACCTCGTCGGTGGCACCAGGCCAGCGCGCCAAGCGGCGCGCGAACGCCTCCGCACCGATCTGAAGGCCTGGAGTCGGTAGATCAGTGCCTTGAGGAAGCCATGGGCCTGAGGGACGAGATCCGGGAGCAGCCCGAGGTCGCGGCCCGGCTGCTTCGCGACGGCCGTCCCCAGATCGAGGAAATCGCCGATCGGTTGATCGCCCGGCTGGCGGATCGAACGATCGACCATGTCGTGATTGCCGCCCGGGGCACGAGCGATCACGCCGCGATCTACGCCCAGTACCTGTTCGGCGCCCACCTCCGCCTCCCGGTCGCCCTCGCGACGCCGTCGCTCATCTCGCTCTACGGCGTCGAGCCGCGGCTCGATCGGTCGCTCGTGATCGGGGTCTCCCAGTCGGGCCAGTCGCCCGACATCGTCGGCGTCGTGGCGGCGGCGCGTCGCCAGGGCGCCCCGACGATCGCGCTGACCAATGACGCGGAGCTCCAACCTCGCGGCCGCGGCCGAGCACCACATCGACCTGCGGGCGGGTCCGGAGCGCGCGGTCGCCGCGACGAAGACCTATACCGCGGAGCTGCTGGCGATCGCCCTGCTCGTCACCGCCCTCGAGGCGCGGCTCAATGCGACGGGCGAAAGGGAGGCGGCCCTGGCGGCCGTTCCAGACGCGGTTGCCGGGGCGCTCGACACGGAACCGGCGGCCGAGGCGGTGGCCCGCCACCTCGCCGGCCGCGATCGGCTCATCGTCGTCGGGCGAGGGTTCAACTATGCGACGGCCCGGGAGATGGCCCTCAAGCTCAAGGAGCTGGCTCGCCTGGCAGCCGATCCCTACTCGGCCGCCGACTTCCTGCATGGGCCGCTCGTCCTCGTCGAGCCGGGCTATCCGGTGATCGTGCTGGCCCCGTCCGGGCCGACCGCGGCCGACATCGACGCCCTCCTCGACCGTCTCGGCGAGCTCGCCGTCGAGCCGATCGTCATCTCCGACCGGCCTGAGGCGATCGAAGCCGGCAGCCTCGGGATCCGGCTGCCGGCGGGTCTCCCGGACTGGCTGATGCCGATCGCCGCGATCGTGCCCGGGCAGCTCCTGGCGCTGCACCTCGCGATCGCCCGCGGCATCGACCCCGAATCGCCCCGCTGGATCGCGAAGATCACCCGAACCACCTAGGGGAAGCAAAAGGGGCTTGACATCCCGCTGCCGTCCTGTATTATGCCGTTAGGTTAATTAACCAAGTAGCGAAATGGACATGGACACGGACCCTCTGAGCACCACGTTCGCAGCCCTCGCCGACCCGACCAGACGAGCGATCCTCGCCCGCCTGGCGCTAGGGGAGGCAACGGTGACCGAGCTCGCGGCGCCCTTCGACATGAGCCTCCCCGGCATTTCCAAGCACCTGAAGGTGCTCCAGCGGGCCGGGCTCATCGAGCAGGGACGCCAGGCGCAATGGCGGCCATGCCGGCTCGCGCCGGAACCGCTTCGGGACGTGGCTGGCTGGGTCGAGCAGTACCGGCGCCATTGGGAGGAGAGCTTCGAACGGCTGAGCGACTACCTCCGCGATCTACAGGAACGCCAGGAGCAACCAGAAGGAGACGACGATGAACGCGACCCGAATTGACAGGGGTAGCACCGACACGACGGCCGTCTATTCGGAGGGCGCCGACCTCACCTTCGAGCGGACGTTCGACGCGCCGCGTGAGAAGGTCTGGAAGGCCTTCACGGATCCCGAGGCGATCCCGCACTGGTGGGGTAAGCACGGCACGACAACGATCGTCGAGGAGATGGACGTCCGCGTCGGCGGCAAGTGGCGCTACGTCAACCGCGCCGACGATCGCGAGGAAGTGGCGTTCTACGGGGAGTACCTGGAGGTCGATCCACCCCAGGGCTTCAAGTGGACGTTCATGTTCGACGTCGAGGGCGTCGGTCCGATGGGCGGCCCCGAGACGTACATCTTCGAGGAGGTTGGCGGCAAGACGAAGGTCATCTCCACGGGCCACATGGGCTCCGTCGAGGTCCTCGAGGGCGCGCTGTCGACCGGCATGGTCGAAGGTGGCCTCGAGACCTGGGACCGCCTCGCGGCCCTGCTCGCGAAGAGCTGACGCCGCCCGACCGACAATTGGAGACCGGCCTCGCCTTCGGGCAAGGCCGGTCTTTTCGCGTTTCTGCCGTCAGCCGCTGGCCGAGACCCCGGTCCCGGTAGCAGAGACACCCAGCCCGATCGGGCACGAGACGCCGGTCGAGTTGTCGGGGCAGTAGCCCCGCGGGTTCTCAGACAGGTCAACCTACTGCCGGGGCGTCGTGGCTTTTCGTCGCCGGCGCATCCTAACGTGTCGTCACTCATGGGACCACAGGCGCTGTCCATTGTGTCAAAGACAGTTCGAGGACACTGGCGCTTTGGAGGACGTGGTGCCCATCGAGTTCGGCCCTGGCGCATTGACGGTACCCAGTACGACTTTTGTGTGTGGCCCGCGGAACATTCCCGGTCCCTCATGAGTCTTAATTGACAAACCACTTTCACCTTGTAGGGTCCAGCTATTCGGACTCGCCCGATGGCGCTCTGCAAGGCTGGTATCAAGGTTTGAGGTTTCCATGGCAAGTCTCGCAGCTGAGAACGTTCGGCGAATCGGTCAAGGACTCATGGCAGCGGCCGTATGCGCTTGGCTTTCGTTCGCTGGCCCGGTAAGCGCTACCAACTGGTCGGGAGCAACCGGCGGCACGGGTTGCAACGCCAGCAATAGGGCGGACAGCGCTGCACACGGCTTCTACTACAACGGAAGTATGTCTCCAAGGAATGCCGGGGCAATGGACTGGGCGAGGACGAACGTTCTGGACCCCACCCACATCAATACTTACAGTGACGCGCACACGTCCACAACCGACGTGGTGCTATACGACGGCTACTACTCCGCGCTATGCGGCTTCACCTGGTTCAGCCCTACATCAGGCGGGACGGTAGGTCTAGCGGCGTGCCAATCTCTTTCATGGGGGGATACCTGCGAACAATTCAATGTCTACATGAACAAATACTTCACGGATATCTCACCCCTCGACTCTGTACAAGCGCTGGCCGCGCACGAGGCTGGCCACACACTCGGACTGATGCACCGATCCGGCAACACAGTCATGCAGCAGGGATATCCCAAGCCCTCGCGCTTTTTCGATGACCACGACCGCAATGAGCATCTCAATGTTCACTATCCATGAGCATCTCAATGTTCACTATTGAGATAGGGGGACAATCATGAAACCGACGATTGTCGTGGGAACGCTGGGCGTCGCAGTCGCGGCTGTGGTTGGCGGCCTCTGCTTATGGCGAATATCCTCGCCCCAGCGACATTGGATGATGATCCCCCTGGGCACGCGGACAATTCCGCGGGGCACGCCGGCAATTCCCCGGGGCACGTGGACGACAATGTAGCTCTCGACTATGCCGTCGGTCACCTGCGTGAGCGATACATGTCGATGGACGGTATCTGGTTGGATGAGCAACTGCGGGACGTGCTGCCGAACGTGGAGTTCTCCATTGACGGCTCGCCTGCACAACCCGCCTATGGGGGCGTTGTCCAAGGGCACGTTACAGCTGTCGCCGAAGGTGCCAGCTACCGCGACGAAATTGGCACGGATGGCGCGCGGTCGGTGCAACTACCCTTTGATTCGCCTGACGCAACGTGGCGCATGATCGTGTTGACGATCGAGGTCGAGAACGACTTCGACCCGACGACGGAGACGCCCGAGACGGTTGGACTCGGGGTGACGTTCGATGGCGGAGCGGATGCCAAGAACATACTGAGCGCTTTCGAGGGACAGCACGTGCTGGTGGTGTTGGAAAGACCCGGCGCATTCCCGCCAGCTGACACGTTGCGCATCCGCATCGCCGCGCATTCCGGCGCCCTGCTGGGATTCGTTGCTGAGGACGGCAGCATCTCGATGCCGCTTCTCGGCGAAGACGAGCGCGATTACCTCGATGGCCTCACGACCATCGGGGCGGTCATCGCGGAGTCCGAGAAACCGAAGTCGGTCATCGATGTGACCTTCAACGGAGGCTACCAGCGAGGCGGATAGCTGACCCCCGGTGTACGTCGTCGCAAGGCGAACGTTCGGGTCTTGCTTCGCTCACGTCCTCAGGGTACGTGCGCGATAAGCCCCAAGGCGACCCGGCCTTGGGCTAGACATGCCTCCGCTCCCGGCGCGGCGATCTCGGCAATGGTGATACTCCGCGGCCGTCAATCGCGTGACCTTTATGGAGATTTGCTCAACGCCATAGGCGAGAGAGCAGGCTTCTTCGACTCTTGACCCTGAGCCAGTCCGCCTTACGCTCGTCGGAGTATTGGGTCGGAATGTTCTTAGGTATTGGGCCTAGGTTGGCATGGAGCGGCGTTCTCGTGACGCCGCTTTGTTCTTTTCGGTTGCCGGTGACTCGCCCCGCCTACTCAGTCGATGTATTGCAGCGGAGTGACCGTCCAGCCATCCGGTACCTTCACGCCCGTCCGGTGGTCGGGGCAGTACGCCCCGGGGCCTGTGTTCTTGGCGAGGTATTGCTGGTGGTAGTCCTCGGCGTAGTAGAACGTCGGCGCCGAGGCGATCTCGGTCGTGATCTCGCCGAAGCCGGCCTCGGTCAGCTTCGCCTGGTACATGTTCCGTGACGCGACAGCTGTCCGGAGCTGCTCGTCATCGGTCGCCCAGATCGCCGAGCGGTATTGCGTGCCGACGTCGTTGCCCTGGCGCATGCCCTGGGTCGGGTCGTGGTGCTCCCAGAAAACCTTCAGGAGCTGCTCGTAGCTGACCTGCGCCGGGTCGTAGGCGACGAGGACCGCCTCGGCGTGGCCCGTCCGGCCCGAGCAGACCTCCTCGTACGTCGCGTTCGGGGTGAAGCCGCCGGCATAGCCGGCCGCGGTGCTGATCACGCCGGGCGTCTGCCAGAAATCCTTCTCGGCGCCCCAGAAGCAGCCGAGGGCGAAGATCGCGGTCTTCGTTCCCTCCGGCCACGGCCCGCGGAGCGGCGCGCCGTTGACGAAGTGGCGTTCCGGGATCGGGAGCGGTTCGGATCGGCCGGGGAGGGCTTCGGTGGGGGAGGAAGGCATGGACTGGGAGCGTCGAAAGAACTGCATGCCGGAAGTCTAGCCCCGTCGTGTGACGACTCTATTTCGTGGCGCGGGTGGCCCTGTGATTCGCTTACGCTCATAGGGAGAGCGCTAACACGGGCCACGGCACATGGACGACTTCCCTGTGCGCGTCCTGATGCGGAAGGTGCGCATCAATCACGGGCCGCCAGGGGTCGCGGGACCTGGCGGACCCGCTAACGCTCTCCGGGCGAGCGTATGAGCCACACGCGAGGGCTGCGACGTGGATTCAGGCGCTGCCCTCGTCTTCGCGGTGAGCCGGCAACGCGAAACCGACCTCGGTGCCGGCGGGCGCGCGTGGAGCGGCCCAGATCCGGCCGCCCATCGCCTCGACCAGCTGGCGGCAGACGAACAGCCCGATGCCGGCCCCGCCGGCCATCCGGGTCGCCGACGTCGATCGATAGAAGAGCTCGAACACGCGCTCCGTGTCGCCGTCGGCGATCCCGATCCCCTCGTCGAGGACCCTCACCACTACGTCGTTGTCCACCGCTTCGACAACGACCAGGATCGGTGCCGCGGGGTGGGCGTATTTCGCCGCGTTCGTCAGGAGGTTCCGGACCACCTGCTCGACGTAGGTCTCCTCGCCGATCACGAGCGGCAGCCCTTCGGCGGCCTGGAGCTCGATGACCCGGCCCGGCAGGCGAGCCCGCTCGGCCTCGACCACCCGTCGCAGGATCCGGGCCATCCCGAGTGGCTCGCCTTCGATGTCCATCGCCCCGCGTTCGGCCCGTGACAGGACGAGCAGGTCCTCGACCAGCCGCTGGAGACGATCGGCCTCCGCCTCGACGTCCTCGATCGTGCTGACCATCACGTCGGGATCCAGGTCGGCGCCCCGCTGGCGGAGCATCTTCGAGAGGCCGTAGATCGTCGTGATCGGCGTCCGCAGCTCGTGGCTGATGACGCCGATGAATGCGTCGCGCAGCTGGTTGGCACGTTGCTCGGCGGCGTAGTGGTCGGCCAGCTCAACGGGGCCGGACAGGACCCGGACGATCGTCTCGAGGAGCTCCATGTCGGCCGCTGAAAATGCGTTCGGCTGGGTCGAGTCGATTTCCAGGAGTCCGATCCCGCGACCGCGCCTGACGATCGGCACGGCCAGCCACGATCGGATGGCCTGCCGCGCCTTCGGCCCGCGGATGACGGCCTCGCTCGCGCGCATGTCGGGCAGGAGGCAGGGCTCCAGGGTTTCGACGACCCGCCAACTCAAGCCCGGTCCGCGCCGCAGGCGCTGGCCCAGCGCCTCGTCGGCGAACGGCCCGATCGCTGCCCGAATCACGAGCTCGTCGCCCTGGACGAGCGCAATCGAGCCGCCCGTCAGCGGCATCTCGAATCGCAGCCGGTCGAGCGTCTCGTGAAGGATCTGGTCCAGCTCGCGCTCGCCCGCCGCGGCACTCGCAATGTCGATGATGAGCTGCGAAGTCAGCGGGCTCCAGGGCGCGTTCGGCCCCAGCGCTATCGGGGACCCCCTCGAGCTTCCTCACCCGGGAAAGGTACACGGGTGGGCTCGAATCAGCCGGAAGACGCGGCACGTTTCGACGGCGCTGGCGAGGGTCGCAGTCCTCCGCCGGGGGCCGCCGAGGCTAGGTAGTTATGAATACTTGACCGATTGGGGATCCGCGGCGGACGATACCGCCGCTCGCTCTCGGCCGACGGCCGGGGGCATGGCTGCGAAGGGGACAATCCACGAACGAACCGCTGTGGACACCATCGCAATGAGGGGTCCTCGCGCCCCGTCCCGGGCAAATCGATTGGACCTTCAGGCGGCGGCGGTCTGCGTCCGCCAGATTGTCACTTGGGGTGCGGGATGCCCCCTGAGTCGGCCAGGACCACTGATACCAGGGAGAGGATCGATGCCGCTGCGAAGACGAGGGACGTGACAAAGACGCGAGCTCGAACGGGAACACGCATTGGATGCTCCTTCCCGCCCGGACAAAGCGCGAGGACACTCGGGATAGTAGGGGGTGTGACGTGGGAAAAGCAAGTATTACTAACCTCTTGTCGCTTGAGCGTGCCCAGAATCTCCGCTCCAGCCTCGGGTCGGAGGTCCGTCGCCGGCGGCTGGCTGCTCACCTCTCACAGGTCGAGCTCAGCGCGCCGCTGACGCGCGCCTACATCTCGCAGGTGGAGTCCGGGCGCACACTGCCCTCGCTGCCGGCGCTCATCGTGCTCGCCGAACGGCTCGGGACCTCCGCTGACGAGATTCTCAAATCGGTCAATCAGACGTTGAGCGTGGAGTATCCTGTCGCGCATGAGGACCGTTGAGCGCCGCAGCCTCGCCGCCGAAGACCGAGACCTTGCGGAATTGATCGGGGTTCGTCTTCGGGCCGCGCGCCTGCGCGCGGGATTGACTCAACGAGAGGTCGCGGAGGGGCGCTATACCAAGGCCTACGTGAGCGCCCTCGAGAACGGCTTGATCAAGCCCTCCATGGCCGCCCTGCGCTTCCTCGCGGTCCGGCTGGGAACGACAGCCAGTGACCTCCTCGCGGACGCCGACGGGCGCTGGACACGGATGGAGGCCGAGCTCCGGTTGGCGGCGGGCGACTGGGCGACGGCGGAGGACGCGTTTCGCTCAATCCTCGACGCGGATCCGCCGGCCCTCGAGCGTGGGAAGGTTCTCCTCGGCCTGGCGGAGGCGCTCTGCCGGCTGGCTCGGCCCGCCGAAGCCGTGCGGGTTGCCGCCGAGGCGGACGAGCTCCTGACGGCGGCGGGTCAGATCGAGGCGGCCCAGTTGGCGCGCTACTGGCTCTCGTCTGCGCACCACCAGGCAGATAACCCGACGGAGGCCCGCCTGCTGCTGGAGGGCCTCCTCGCGCCCGACCGGAGTGCGCCCCCGCTGCAGCCCGATTTCCACGTCCGGATTCTCGTCGCCCTGGCATCGGTGTTGACGCTGGCGGGCGAGCCGAAACGCGCCCTGCTCCTGCTGGAGGAAGCGCGCGGAATTGGCGCGGATCTCGATGATCGACGGCGAGCTTCGCTGCTCTACTCGCTGGCGCTCGGCTATCGAGCGACCGGGGACATGGAAGCGGCGATTCGATCAGGCCTCCAGGGCCTTGCGCTCTTCCGTGCCAGCGAAGCGACCCAGGAAATAGCGTCGGTCGAGAACGAACTGGCCCTCATCTACATCGGTCTGGGGAATCTCCGGGAGGCGGCGAAGCACGCCGGCATTGCGCGCGCCGCGTTCGAATCGGCGGGCGACGAATTCTGGCTTGCCCACGTCGCCGAGACCGAAGCCCAGATCGCCCTTGCGAAGGGCAACCACGACGAGGCCACCACCAGGGCCGCGACTGCCACAGAGCTCGCCCGCAAGACCGGCAACCAGAAGGCCGAGATCAGCTCGCTCCTTACCGGGGCCCGGGCGGCTCGCGCGCGTGGCGACACGGCCGGGGCCGCGGAGATCCTGGGCAGCGCGGTCGAGCTCGCGAGAACGGGACCCAAGCCCAGGTTGCGCGAGATCCTCGGCGAGTGGAGCGAGCTCCTGGCCGAGTCCGGCGACCACCAGCGAGCCTACGAACTGAGTCGCGAGGCGCTCGGACTCGTTTAGCCGCTCATCAACTAATAGTTGATTTACGGCCGGGCCATCCCGCACACTGGCCCGGATGAACCCAGCGACCCCGGCGTCAGGTACTCATCCCGATACCGCGGTCGGCCGGCTGCGGGCGATCCTCGCCACGGGCGAAGAGATCACCCATCTTGTCCCGGCCATCGGTTGCGTCATCGCCCTGACCCCGCGCCGTTTGTTGATCGTTCGTGAAGGGTCGTCGTTCCGGCCGAAGACCGGCGTTCGCGAGTGGGACCTTGGCGCTGGAATGTCCGTGCGCGCCGGTCTCGTCCGCCAGGGCAGCGGCAGCCTCGTCGTCAAGTGGGGCCGAAACGCGACCAGCGTCTTCGTTCGGGCCGAACACTGGGATGACGCGCTGGCCCTGGTAGGGACCGTCAGGGCGCGGCTGCGCCTCGAACAGGGACGAGCGCTCGGCGGTCGCCGTCCACCAGGCGGCTGAGGGCAGCGCGCGCCTTCGCCGACTCAGAAATCTCTCAGGTTCACCCGCCAGCATCCGGACGCAAGGTCCTGCCGACCGAGGGAGGAGCCGCCACCGATCCCCAACTGACGCCCGAGCCCACGGGCAGCGGAGGTACAGATGACCGACCCCACCCGCGAGCTCCTGCCTGTCCCGGAGACGATCGACGGCCGAACGACGAGCGAGGCGTTGCTCTACGAGATCCGCCGGGTCATCGTCGGCCAGGACGCCATGCTCGAGCGGGTTCTCGTCGCCGTCCTCGCCGGCGGGCACCTGCTGCTCGAAGGCGTGCCGGGGCTCGCCAAGACGCTGACGATCAAGACCCTCGCGGACGTGCTCGATTCGTCGTTCCGGCGGATCCAGTTCACGCCGGACCTCGTGCCGGCCGACCTCGTCGGCACCCGCATCTACCGCCCGGACCGGGGCACGTTCGACACCGAGCTGGGGCCGGTCTTCTGCAACTTCCTGCTGGCCGACGAGATCAATCGCGCCCCGGCGAAGGTCCAGTCGGCGCTGCTTGAGGTCATGCAGGAGCGACAGGTGACGATCGGGCCGGAGAGCTATCCGGTGCCCCGGCCGTTCCTCGTGATGGCCACCCAGAACCCGATCGAGTCCGAGGGGACCTACCCGCTCCCCGAGGCCCAGATCGACCGCTTCATGATGAAGGTCGTCGTCGGCTACCCGAGCGCCGGCGAAGAGGCCGTCGTCGTCGAGCGCTCGCTCCGGCCGGCAGCCGAGGTCCGGCCGATTCTCAGCGCCGCCGGACTGGCGGAGCTGCAGCGTCTGACCGCGGACGTCTATGTCGACCGAACGATCGTGGACTACGCCGTCGCCCTGACCGCGGCCACGCGCAAGCCCGACGATGTGGGGCTGCCGAAGGTCAAGGAGTTCATCGCGTTCGGGGCCAGCCCGCGCGGCTCGATCAACCTCGTCCACGCGGCGCGGGCCCTGGCAGTCGCGCGCGGCCGGCGGTACGTGCTCCCGTCCGACGTGGAGGAGCTCGCCCGCGACGTCCTCCGCCACCGGATCGTGCCGAGCTTCACGGCACTCGCCGAAGAGGTGTCCGCCGACATGATTCTCGATCGGCTCATCCCGGCGGTTCCGGTCCCGCAGGTGAGCCGCGAGGAGCTGTCGGCATGACCGGCCCGATCCCCGTTGCCGCGCGGCCAAAGTCCCGACCCGGGCCCGGCCCGACGCCGGAATCCCTGCTCCGTTCGCTCGATGTCACCGTCGGGCGGCGGATCCACGGGCTGCTGTCCGGCGAGTTTCGGGCGCACGACCGCGGCGGTGGGACTGAGCTCGCCCAGGTCAGACCGTATGAACCGGGCGACGACGTCCGGACGATCGACTGGAACGTGACGGCCCGGATGACGGTGCCACACGTCCGGGTCCACGTGCCCGAGCGTGCGCTGACGAGCTGGCTGGCCCTGGACGTATCGCCGTCGATGACGTTCGGGACCGCGGACCGGCGGAAGGCCGATGTCGCAGAGGGAGTCGCGCTCGCGCTCGGCCACGTGGCAACGCAGCGCGGAAACCGCCTCGGTACGATCACGTTCGGTGGCCGGTCAGATCGCCGGATGCCACCGACCGGCGGTCGTCGCGGCCTGCTCTCCGCCCTTCTGGCGGCACGCAACGACGCCGTGCCCGGCGACGGCGAGCCGATCGGAGCCCGGTCGCCGGCGGCGGCGTTGCGGTTCCTGGCCGGCGTCGCTCCCCGCGGTGGCCTCGTCGTGCTCGTGTCTGACTTCCGCGGGCGCCGCTCGCCTGACTGGCTGACCGCCCTCGCGGCCGTCGCGGCCCGGTCGCAGGTGCTCGTCGTCGAGATCCGCGACCGGCGCGAGGACGAGTTGCCCGACGTTGGCGATCTAACCCTCCTCGACACCGAGACCGGTCGCCAGGTCCGCGTGGACACCTCGTCCCGCGCCCTTCGCGAACGCTTTGCTCGCGCCGCGGCGGACGACCGGGCTGCCCTGGCACGCGACCTTGGCCGGCTCGCCGTCGGTCATGTCGTCCTCTCGACGTCGGGCAGCTGGCTTCGAGCGCTCGCCTCCCAGCTCCGTCTCCTGAGGATCGCGTCATGACGTTTGCCTCTCCAGAGCTCCTCGCCGGGCTCCTCCTCGTCCCATTGGCCGTCGCCGCCTACCTCCTGGTCCAGCGGCGGCGCGCTCGCTACGCGGTGGCGTTCACGAACGTCGACCTCCTCGCCAATCTCGTTCCGCGGACCCCGTCATGGCGACGGCACCTGCCGTCGGTGCTGTACCTCGTCGCGATCGGGGCGCTCGTCCTCGCCCTGGCCCGGCCGTCGATGATCCTCGCCGTGCCGCGCGAGGAGGCGACGATCATCCTGACGATGGACGTCTCGGGCTCGATGCGGGCGACGGACGTCGCACCGAGCCGCCTCGCTGCGGCCCAGCAGGCGGCGTCCGACTTCGTCGACCAGCTGCCCGACAGCTTCCAGGTGGGCCTCGTCGTGTTCTCGACCACGCCGCGGGTCGCGGTCTCGCCGACGACCGACCGGGTGGCGCTCCACAAGGCCCTTGATTCACTCGTTGCAGACGGTGGCACTGCTCTCGGTGACGCCATTGCGACGTCGCTCGACGCAGCCGGCGCCGCAACTGGCGCCACTCCGACGCCGGACGCCTCGGCTAGCCCCTCGGCCAACCCATCGGCCGATCCGTCAACCGCGCCATCCGCCGACGAGCCGCCCCTCGTGGCGACCGTGCTCCTTTCGGATGGCGCGAACTCAACGGGCCAGCTCGAACCGCTCGACGCCGCAGGACGCGCTGCGGCGTCTGGGCGTGCCGATCTACACGATCGCGCTCGGGACACAGGACGGCGTCGTCCAGGTTCCGAACCGCGAGGGCCAGCTCCAGACCCTCGAGGTTCCGCCGGACACCGACACGCTGGCGGCGATCGCGGAGGCGACCGGGGCGCGGTTCTTCGACGCACCGACGGCCGAGGATCTCGCCCAGATCTACGAGAACCTCGGCTCGCGGGTGGGTTTCACCGACGAGCAGCGCGAGGTGACCCAGCTGTTCGCTGCCGCCGGTCTCCTCTTCGTCCTCGCCGGGGCAGGCCTCGCCGCCCACTGGTTCAACCGCTTTCCATGAGGGACGGATCCGGTCCGACATCACGGCCGCGGAGGGCCCGCGGGACAGCCAACCCAGCACGGAGAACGCCACTGAGCCGACCACCGCAAGTCCGCCGCTGCGGCGGCACCCGTCGATCAACCGTACGTGGAGTGTTCACATGAACTGGGACGACCAGCCCCTGCAGCCAACTCAGCCGCCGCCTGCTCAGCCGCCGCCCGCACCCACGCGTATCGGCGGGTTCCGCCGAAGCATCGTCGTGGGGACGATGGCCATCGGTCTGCTCGCACTCGGCAGTGTCGCGGCAGTATCGGCCGCCGATCCGTCGGGCTCGCCGTCGGCCACCGACGCTCCCTCGGCCACCGATGCTCCGGCGTCGACCGCCAAACCGAAGGGCGACTGCCCGGCGGATGGCACCGGCCGCGGCAACAACGGCACGACGCCCGACGCGTCGCCCGACGTCTTACCCGACGCGTCGCCGGACGCATCCGACTCCGACGTCTGAGTCACCACCCCGCTGGCGGCCCGCACGGTGCGGCGCGTCAGCGGGGTTTCCATGTCCCGATCAGACGGGGGCAGCCGAGAGGGTCGGTTGACGGCCGGCCACATGCAACGGCATGCTATCGCGAATGGTTGCGATAGCGCTCGGATGATCCAGTTCGACCTCGCCGCGACGGTCATCGCGGGGACAGGTTTCGGGTTGCTCGTCACGGGCCTGCTGCTCGGCTTCCGGCACGGCTTCGACTGGGATCACATCGCGGCGATCACCGACATCACGTCGACGACCGCCACAGCCGATGCCGGCACCGAGATCCACGAGCGTGCGCACGAGCTCACGCCCCACGAGCACCTGCATGGCGGTCAGTCCGAGGCGAGCGTCCACGGCGGGCCGGCCGGCGGCGGGGCGGCGGCAATGGCGGCGCCCGCGCTCTCGCGCGAGCGCGTCCTCGGCCAACAGCGGCACGCGATCCTGCTCGGCACCCTCTACGCCCTCGGCCACGCCGCTGTCGTCGCCCTGCTGGGGCTGGCCGCCCTGGCGTTCGGCGCGCTGCTGCCGGACTGGGTGGACCCGATCATGGGCCGGATCGTCGGCGTGACGCTCCTGGTCCTCGGCCTGTGGGTCTTCTTCTCGCTCTACCAGTACGCCCGCCACGGGACCGAGTTCCGGCTTCGCAGCCGCTGGATGCTCGTCTTCGACGGTGGTCGCTACGCCTGGCGGCGAGTGCAGGCGCGGCTCCACGGCCACGAGCACGTCGATCCGATCGAGATGAGCTCGTACGGCCCGAGAACCGCGTTCGGCGTCGGCATGATCCACGGCATCGGCGCCGAGACCGGCAGCCAGGTCCTCATCATCGCGGCCGTCGGCGGCGCCGCGGGCCAGGGCCTCGGGGTCCCGATGATGCTCGCGTTCATCGTCGGGCTCCTGGCCTCGAATTCGATCGTCGTCCTCGTCTCGGCGACCGGCTTCGTCGCCAGCCAGCTGCGAACGCGCCTCTACATCGCGATCGGCGTCCTGGCGGGCGCGTTCAGCGTGTTCGTCGGCCTGTTGTTCCTGATCGGCGCGGAGTCGACGCTGCCCGATCTCGAACGGCTGCTGAGCGGAGCCTGATCGGATGGGGACGTGGGACGGCGTTCGCGAGCGGATTCGCGCCCGGGGCATGCGCTGGACGCCCCAGCGCCGGGTGCTGATCGAGGTCCTTGCCAGGGCCGACGGCCACATCACCGGCGCGGAGCTGGTCGAACGCTGCCGCGAGGTCGACCCGGCGACGATCCCGTCGACCGTCTACCGGACGCTCGACGCCCTCGAGGAGCTCGGCCTCGTCAGCCACAGCCACCGGGCCGACGGGCGGGAGGAATACCACGTCCTGCCCGACGCCGCGCATGGCCATCTCCATTGCCTCGGCTGCGGGGCGTCCTGGGAGATCCCGGAGGCGGAGGCGCGATCACTCGTCCGGGGCCTCGAGCGGGCGCGCGGGTTCGCGGTCGACGTCACGCATCTCTCGATCGCGGGCCGCTGTGCCGCGTGCGGCCCGGCGGCTGAGAACTGAGATGACCATGATCCATTACCAACGCGCGCCAAACATTGGCGTCCTCGCAACACTTCTCCTGATTTCGGCGTGTTCGATAGCGCCGGGGGCGAGCTCCGCAGCACCCGGGGCGAGCGATACGCCAGCCGCAAGCGAGGCCTGCCATCAGCTAGACATTCCGGCCGGCCAGGGCGGGGGGACGATCGGGAGCCTCCGCAAGGACGCAACCGACATTGTGGTTGGGATATTCGCCGGGTATGGACCAGCCGAGTGGAACACGCCCGACGGCCATCGACCGTCTGCCCAGGATGTGCAGGAGAAGACCGCCCGGCTGATCCGCCCGATCTCGATCGAGCTGAAGGGGCAGATCCGTGGCGCGCGAACCGCAGCCGAACACGCAATCGTGCGAGGCGGGGAACTCGGCTGCGACAAGGTCACGTACATCGATGACACGCCGCTCACCGTCGGTCAGCGGTACCTGTTCTTCATGCTCCCTCTGCTCGACAGTGAAGCGCAGAGGAGCGACAAACTCCTCGTGCTCGCGGCTTGGCCTGTCGGCAAGTCAGACGTCGTGACCACTGCGCACGAGGGGGACATGTCGCTGGACGACGTCAAGAAGGCCATCGACGAGGGCCCGAAGCCACCAGAGACGCCGAACCCCAACGAACCCTGGCCATCAGGTCCAGGCTGAGGCTCGGCTGCGCTCGGCCCTCGACTCGCGGGTAATAGAAGCCCCGACCATAGGAGATCACGGTCGGGGCTCTTGCCGTTCGCGGCGGGAACCGAACCCCTGCGAATCCCGGTTGCCCACCAACCACGGCCGAGGCCGCGTTCCCGCCTCGATTACTTGGCTTTGTCCTTCTTGGGCTGCTTCGGCTTCTTCGGGGTCTTCGCCTTCTTGTCCATTCGGCCATCCTCCGAGCGGGCGATGTACTGACAGGTAGATGGTCCCACGCCGGAGGCGGCTGAGCCAACCCGTCGCGCCGTGGAGGGCTAGTTGAGATCGAGTCTCGACAACGAGGCCGCCGCCCGCTACCATTCGTCCCGTGCCAGACGCCAACCCTATCGTCGCTGCCCTGGACCTCGCCGGCTACCGCCTGACGGAGCCGCGGCGTGCGGTGGCAGATCTGATCGCCGAGCAGACGGGTCACTTCACGGCGTCCGATCTCGAGGGCCTCGTCCGTGACCGCCGGCTCGGCATCAGCCGGGCGACCCTCTTCCGGGCCCTCGAACTGCTGACCGAGCTCGGGGTCGTCGAGCGGCTGGACCTTCCGAGCGGCGAACACGCGTACGTTCCCTGCGCCCGCGCCCATCACCATCACGTGGTCTGCTCGCGCTGCGGGCGGACGGCGGAGGCGGAGGACTGCGGCGTCTCGGAGGCGGTCGCGGAGATCGCCCGGCGAACCGGCTTCCGGATCGATTCGCCACCGGCTCGAGCTGTTCGGGCTCTGCCGGCACTGCCAGACCCGAACCACCCCCGACGCCTGACGCCATGCCCAATGAAGGACGGACGCATCATCGTGTGGGCTGCGTTGAGACTGAGTCGCAGGGTGGCTGTGCTGGTTGCCGCCATCGGCCTGACGGCCGGGCTCGCAGCCTGCCAGGGTCCGGGCTCCAGCGCCGCGTCGCCCGGTTCGGGCGGGCTAAAGGTCGTGACCACCACGACGGTGTTCGCGGACATCGTCCGGAACATCGGCGGCGAGCGGGTGGCCGTGAGCTCGATCATCCCCGCGGGCGTCGGGCCGGAAGACTACGAGCCCAAGCCCGACGACGCCAAGCTCCTCAGCGACGCGCAGCTCATCGTTTCGAACGGCGTCGGGCTCGACGACTTCCTCGACGACCTGCTCGCGTCCGGCAGCGGCGGGTCGACTCCGCGGCTCGTCCTCGGCGAGGGCATCCCGACGGTCACCGAGGACGGCGAGGAGAATCCCCACTTCTGGCTCGATCCGAGCCTCGTGAAGGAGCACTACGTCCCGAACATCGCCGCCAAGCTCGCCGAGATCGACCCGGCCGGCAAGGCCGGCTTCGAGGCGCGCGGCCGCCACCTACAGCGCGGCGCTCGATACGCTCGACAGCGAGCTGAAGGCGAAGGTCGAACAAGTCCCCGCCGCGAACCGCAAGCTCGTCACGTTCCACGACGCGTTTCCGTACTTCGCCCGCCACTTCGGCTTTGAGCTTGTCGGCGTCATACTCCAGAACCCGGGGCAGGAGCCGACGGCAGCCGAGCTGGCGGCACTCGTGGACCAGGTGAAGGCGGCCGGCGTGAAGGCGGTCTTCAGCGAGGCGCAGTTCAGCCCGAAGCTCGCCGAAACGCTCGCCACGGAGGCCGGCATCACGAATGTCGTCACGACGCTCTACAACGATTCGCTCGGGCCGCCGCCGGCCGACACCTACATCGGCCTGATGCACTGGGATGTCGACCAGATCGTGGCCGCCCTGAAATGACCGTTGAGGAGTTCGGCGGAACCAGCGTCGTCGCTCGGCGCCCGGCGCGCTGCCGGCGTCGCGACGGGCCCGATCTCGGTCGCCGTCGATCGCGTCAGCGCCGGTTACGGCAGCCGGCCCGCCCTGACGGACGTGTCGCTCGAGGTTCGGCCGGGTTCGCTCCTCGCCGTGATCGGCCCGAACGGCGCCGGCAAGAGCACGCTCCTCAAGCTCATCGCCGGGCTCCTCCGGCCGTCGGCCGGTAGCCTCACCGTCCTCGGCGGCCCGCCCGGCGCGGCCGCGAAGTCGGTCGCCTACCTGCCCCAGGCCGAGGCCGTCGACTGGGAGTTCCCGGTGACCGTCGGCGAGGTCGTGATGATGGGCCGCTATGCGCGCCTCGGGTTCGGCCGGGAGCCACGGGCCGTGGATCGCGAGCGGGTCGGCGAGGCGCTCGAGACGGTCGGGCATGGCGGATGCCGCGAGGCGCCAGATCGGGGCGCTGTCGGGCGGCCAGCGACGGCGCGTCTTCCTGGCCCGGGCGCTCGCCGCCGAGCCCGAGCTCTACCTGCTCGACGAACCCGTCACGGGTGTCGACGTCCGGACGCAGGAAGAGCTGATGGACGTCCTGGAAGCCGAGGCCACGAGCCGGCAAGACCGTCATCGCCACGACACACGACCTGATCTGCGCCGCCCAGCGGTTCCACGAGGCGGCGCTCCTCAACGGCCGGCTCGTCGCCCACGGACCGCGCCGAGCTGGTGCTCGACCAGCGCCTGCTCGCGGAGACGTATGGCGGCCACGTGCTCGTCCTGCCGGGCGACGGCGGACGGCTCGTGCTCGACGATGCCCACCACCACGACGAGGCGGCCGGCGGCGAGCGCCACTTCCACGACGAAGCTCGCTGATGGACCCGATCGCCTTCGTCACCGACCCGATGGCCTACGGCTTCATGCAGCGCGGCCTCGTCGCGGCGCTGCTGGTCGGTGTCCTGTGCGCGGTGATGGGCACGTTCGTCGTCCTCAAGGGCCTCGCCTTCATCGGCGACGCGGTCAGTCACGCGACGTTCCCGGGCCTCGTCATCGCCTACCTCGTCGGCGCGCCGCTCTATGTCGGCGGCGCGATCGCCGCGGTCGCGGTTTCGCTCGCGATCGGTTACGTCTCGCGCCGCGGCAGGCTCCGCTTCGATACCGCGGTCGGCGTCCTGTTCGCGGGCTCGTTCGCGTTCGGGATCCTGTTGTTCAGCACGATCAAGAACTACGTCGCGGACCTGCTGGGCTATCTGCTCGGCAACGTGCTGGGGATCGGGTTCGGGGATCTGGTCCAGGTCGCGATCCTGGGCGCGCTCGTGCTGATCGTCGTGCTCGCCCTGCGCAAGGAGCTGCTGTTCTCGACGTTCGATCCGCTCGGGGCGGCGGCGTCGGGGCTGCCGGTGGCCGCGCTCGAATACCTGCTTCTGGCGCTGCTCGGGGTGACGATCGTGGTCAGCATCCAGGCCGTCGGAATCATCATGGTCGTCGCGATGCTGGTGACGCCGGCCGCGACCGCCCAGCTCGTTGTCGTCCGGTTCGGCCAGATGATGGTCCTCGGCGCCGTCCTGGCCGCCGCATCGGCCGTCATCGGGCTCTATGCGAGCTTCTATCTCAACCTCGCGTCGGGCGCGTCGATCGTGCTGGTCGAGACGCTGTTCTTCCTCATCGCGCTGGCGCTCGGGCCGAGGTCGGGACTGATGGCGAGGGCGGCGCCGGCGTGTCGAGGCCGAAGCCGCCTGAGCGACGGCCGCGCGCGGCGCCGGACAGCGAATCCGATTGCCGGGCGAAGATGATGGCGATGTCCGACGAACCGAATCAGGATCCGCAACAGCAACCCGTCGTCCAGCGCGTCGTGTCCGCGATCGACGACGCCGTCCAATCCGCGGTCGGCGCGATCGGCGGAGTGGCGGACGCCGCTCGCGACGCGACGACCAGAGGCCTGCAAATGCGACCGGGCGCGCGGGTCCGCGCGGTTCGTCGACTCGGGCATCAAGCCGCTGCCGATGCTGTACGAGGACCACCCGGAGGCGCGCCGCGCGACGCCCCACGAGGTCGGGCTCCGGACGATCGACGTCGCCGACATCGCCGGGACGGCCGTCGGCGGCGCCCGCCAGCGCGGCGGCGACTTCCTTCCGCTCAAGCCCTTCCGATCGGACAACTGGAAGGGGCGCTGGCAGCGCCTCCGGTCCGCGGCAGACCGGCTGGTCATCCTGCCGCCGATCGACGTCGTCCGGTTCGGCGACCGCTACTGGGTGCTCGACGGCCACAATCGGGTCGCCTCCGCACTGTACGGCGGCCAGCTCGTCGATCGATGCGAACGTCACCGACCTTCGCCTTCCGGGAGAGTCCGGCTCCGAGCCGCCATCGTCGCTTGCCGCGCAGTTCGCCGACCATCGAGACCTGCGCTCCGCGCTGACGCAGGACCTCGCGCCGGCCCGAGGGCGACCGGCCCGATGAGGCACCCCGCCGATCGGCCGAGGACGGATGATCCGGCGCCTCATCGTCCCGTGGCCCGATCCGCGGCCGTTCGCCGCCCGCGACGGTCGGCCAATTCGGTTCCTCGCCGCCTCCGACATCGAGGAACCGTCCCTGGAGCATGCTGCGAACCGCGAGTCACTGGGCTCCGCTCGACGGCATTCTCGGCTGCGGCGATCTCGACCCGGAGTGGCTGTCGTTCCTCGCCGACGCCTTCAACGCGCCGCTCGTCTACGTCCGCGGCAACCACGACCGGGGCGGCGAATGGGAAGAACGGCCGTTGCGCGTGCCGGCCTGGCTGGAGGCCGGTCGGGTCGATCGCCTGGCCGGCATCCCGATCGTCGGCCTCGGCTGGCCGGGCGTGCTCGAGCCCGGCAACCGGCGCCGGCCGTGGCTCGCGTGGCGACAGGCCTTCGCGATCGCCGGGCGTGCCCTGCGACGGCGACTGGCGCTGCGCAACGAGCCCCTCGTCGTCATCAGCCACGTTCCGCCGGCCGGCGTCGGCGATGCACCTGACATCTACCACCAGGGCTTCGGCGCGTACCGCTGGCTGCTCGGCGTGCTCCGTCCGCCGGTCTGGGTCCACGGCCACACGACAACGGCGTCGGTCACCAGCCTCCTCGAGCAGTCGGGTTCGACGGCGGTCGCGAACGCGACGGGGGCGATGCTCATCGAGCTCCAGCCGCCGGACGGCACCAGGTGACGTTCACGATCGCCTGCGTGGATTGCGGCGCGACCGTCGCGCCCGACGACGGCCGGGCACTGTGTGCTAGTTGTGGCGGGCTACTCGACTACCGCTACGACCTCGGCGGCGTCACGTTCGACGACAGCCAGCGCTCGATCTGGCGCTACCGCGACCTGCTGCCGGTGGCCGCCGAGGTGGACCCGGTGACGCTCGGCGAGGGTCTCACCCCGCTCGTCCGGGCCCGGCTCGACGTCGGCGCCGAGACCTGGTGGAAGAACGAGGCGGGCAATCCGTCGGGTTCCCAGAAGGATCGGGCGATGAGCGTGGCTCTGACGAGGGCCCGCGCGCTGGGGATCGGCACCGTGTTCGTCGCCTCCGCCGGCAGCACGGGACTGGCGGCCGCCGCCTACGCGGCCCGGGCCGGCGTCGGCTGCGTCGTCCTCGTCGGCGAGGACGCGTCCGAGCGCAGGCTGCTGCCCATCGCCGCGTACGGGGCGCGGATCTTCCGGATTCGCGGCTCCGTCGACGACGCACTCGACCTCCTCGACCGGGCCGTTCGGACGACCGGGCTCCACGACGTCTCGACCCGCCGAGCCGGAAATCCTGCCCAGGCCGAGGGACCGAAGACGATCGCGTACGAGATCGTCGAGAGCCTCGGGCGCGTCCCGGACTGGGTCGTCGTCCCGGCCGGCGGCGGCGGGACCCTCGCCGCGATCCATCGCGGCTTCGTCGAGCTCCGGGCGATGGGCCGCGCCGACCGATGTGCCACGGCTCGCCTCGTACCAGCCGACGGGCTACGACACGTTTCCGCCGGCCCTCGAACACGGCTGGACCACGGACGCCGACCTCCGCACGAACGCCTTCGTCGAACGGCCCGCGACGGTCCAGGTGAAGATCGCCCACACCTACGCGCCCGACGGCGCGGCGGCCCTCGCCGCGATCCGCGACTCCGATGGGACCGCGCTGAGCGTCACGGACGCCGAGGCGATCGAGGGAGTAGGGGAGCTCGCCGCCGTCGAGGGCATCTTCGCCGAGCCGTCGTCGGGTGGCGTCGTCGCGGCCGTCCGGAGCCTCACGGCGCGGGGCCTCGTCCGGCCCGATGACGTCGTCGTCGGCATCGTCGGCGGGAACGGGTTCCGCGAATTGGACGTACTCGAGGCGTCCATGGCGAGCGGCGCGGCGTTCCTCCCCGAGCGGGACGCCGTCGCGTTCCTCGCGTCGCTGGCGTAGACCGGCACACGAGGCGACAACGAAGGCGCTACCCTCGCGATCGTGCCAGATCCACCGACCGGGCGATCGCTCATGCCGGAAGAGATCGCCGGGCCGCGGGTCGTGGCGATCGGGCGGGGGCTGCCCGGCGGATCGCATCGAACGGATCGCGGAGGGCCTCGTGGCGGGCGGGGTCAGGGCGTTCGAGGTCACGCTCAACAGCCCGGATGCGTTCGGCGCGATCTCGGCGCTGGCGGAGCGCTGGGGGGAGCGACTGCTCGTCGGCGCAGGCACGGTCCTCGATGTCGACGGGGCGACGCGGGCCGTCGACGCCGGGGCACGATTCATCGTCAGTCCCCACACCGAATCCGCCCTCATCGATTGGGCGCTAGCTCGCGGACTGCCGGTCTTTCCCGGTGCATTCAGCCCGACGGAGATCCTCACGGCCTGGCGCGCGGGCGCGACCGCGGTCAAGCTCTTCCCCGCGTCCGTCGCGGGCCCGGCCTTCGTCCGCGAGTTCCGTGGACCGTTCCGGGACATCCCGCTGATCGCGACCGGTGGCGTGACGATCGAAACCGCGCCGGCCTTCCTTGGCGCCGGGGCAGTCGCTGTGGGGATCGGCAGTTGGCTGACCGGCGACGGTGAACCCGAGGGCATCGCCGAACGGGCCGTGCGCCTGATCCGGACATTGACCGGCGGCAGCGACTGATGGGG
This sequence comes from uncultured Chloroflexia bacterium, assembly GCA_963788685.1. GTDB lineage: Bacteria > Chloroflexota > Limnocylindria > Limnocylindrales > CSP1-4 > CF-46. The sequence goes on from CAWBHP010000004.1 coordinate 148,496, forward strand.
CAGGCACCAGAGGTCATCGCCATCGGCGAGCCGCTCGTCGCGCTGCTGGCCGTCGGCCCTGCGCCGCTCGCCGACGTCGAGTCGTTCAGCCGCCACGTGGCCGGCGCCGAAGCGAATGTCGCGGTTGGAATGGCGCGGCTCGACCGGCGGGCGCTGTTCGTCGGGCGGGTCGGCGACGACGGGTTCGGGCGGACGATCCTTCGGCGGCTGCGGGGCGAAGGCGTGGATGTCTCGGGGGTCGTCGTCGATCCCGAGCGCCGGACCGGGCTGCTCGTCCGCGAGCGGCGGGCGCTCGGTCCGTCTGAGGTTCTCTACTACCGGCAGGGGAGTGCCGGGTCCGCGCTTGGGCGGTCGGACGTGGAGGCGGTCGCGAGCTCTTTTGCTGGCGCCCGCTGGCTGCACCTGACCGGGATCACGCCTGCCCTGTCCGACGGGGCGCACGGCGCCGTGCTCCGGGCGATCGAGCTTGCCCGGGCGAACGACGTCCTGATCAGCTTCGACATCAATCTTCGCCGCCGGCTGTGGTCAGACGAAGAGGCGGCCGAGCGCCTTCACCCGATCGCGATTCGGGCGGACCTGGTGTTCGGCGACGCCGACGAGCTCGCGGTGGTGGCCGGAGTCGCACGATCGCCGTCGGCCGACGGTCTCGAGGCGGCCCGCTCACTCCGGGCAGGCGGCAGCGGCTCCGTCGTTATCAAGAGGGGCGCGGCCGGTGCCACGCTGGTCGGGCAGGGCATGCCCGTCGACGCTGCGGCGGTCGCCGTCGCGAGGGTCGTCGACCCGGTCGGCGCCGGGGACGCGTTCTGTGCCGGCTACCTGGCCGCCCTGCTCGAAGGCCTCGATGCGGCCACCGCGTTGCGCTGGGGGAATGCGTGCGCCGCGGCGGCGCTCAGCGCGGAAGGCGACCAGATCGGCCTGCCGAGTCGCGTCGAACTGGAACGGCTCATCGGCGAAACCGGCCCAGACACCATCCGATAGGCGAGATCGACGAGGTGGCTGACGGCGTAGCGGTTGCCGTTTACGGGACCCTGAGGCGCGGCCAGCGCAACCACGGTGCTCCTCGACGGAGCCGAATTTCTGGGAACCGGGGTCATCCGCGGCGCCCTGTTCGACGTCCCCAAGACGCCCTACCGGACGTACGCCTACCCGGCCCTCGTCGAAGTGCCGGCCAGGCGCGTCGCAGTCGAGATCTACCGGCTCGCCGACGACGAGATGCTCGCTACGCTGGACGCCCTGGAGCGGTTCGATCCGGCCGACGAGGCGGGCTCCCAGTACGTGCGGCGGGTGCTCGAGGTCGCCGACGGCCCGGTCAGTCGTGCTTAGTGCCTATCTCTACCGCGGCTCGCCGGACGAGCTCGGGGAGTTGATCGCGTCAGGCGACTGGGTCGCTTTCACCGAGGGCAAAGACAGCCAGTGACTGGGTTTCCTGTTACGCGGCGATCGCCTCGAGGTCCAGGACCAGTTCGCGCGTATGCACGCCGGCCGTGATAAGCGACAAGACCCGGGCGATCGTGCCTTCCCGGGGCTCGTCGAATGAGTTGCACGCGAGCCAGATCCGTCCGGCCCGCTCCAGCATCGTGGTGTGCCGGCCACAGCGGCAGAAAGGCTGCGCGTCGTGCGCCCGCTCGATGAGGTCAACGGCTTGGCTGTTGTTGATCATTGGATGAAAGCTCCTTGCATGGATACGATCCGTTCCGTATCATAGCGCAGTGATCGAACCCAATCAAGACGCGCCGTATCGGAAGTCGACCCCCGCCGTCGACGAGCCGCGGCTATCTGCCCGGAAAGGCCGGCCGCGGAGCGACCGCGTCCATCGGGCGATCCTCGATGCCTTCCGCGAGGTGCTGAGCGAAGACGGCTTCGCCGACCTTCGGCTCGAACATGTCGCGACCCGAGCCGGCGTGGGCAAGGCCACGATCTACCGCCGCTGGGCGTCCAAGGAGGCATTGGCCCAGGAGCTCCTCGCCGAGCTTGCAGCGCCCCACATCGCGGTTGCCGAGGCCGACGATACGAGGACGGAGCTCCTGGCGGCGGTCCTGAATCCGATGCGCGCCGTGACGGACACCCCGTTCGGCCCGGTCATTCGCGCGCTCCTATCCCAGATCGCCGTCAACCCGACCCTGGGCGATCCGTTCCGTGCGACCGTCGTCCAGGCGCGCCGCGACGAGATAGCGCGGGTCATCGGCCGGGGGATCGGCCGCGGCGATCTGCGCCTCGATGCCGACGTCGACATCGCTACGGAGCTCCTCGTCGGCCCCGTCTATTTCCGCCTCATGTTCGGCGGCGAACTCAGTCTCGAGTTCGCGAACCGCGTGGTCGACACCGTCATGCGCGGTTACGCGACGCGGGAAACCAATTCGAGCCAACCGCCGACTTCGACCAGTCGAAAGGAATCGACACGATCATGACCACCACCAAGGACAGGCTTGCGATCATCGCCCACGACGGCCGCAAGACCGACCTCATCGCTTGGGCCACGTACAACCGCGCCCGGCTCGGCGAGTTCGAGCTCGTCGCCACGGCGACTACCGGTTCGCTCCTGCGCGACAAGGTCGGACTCGACGTGGAGTCGGTCCTGTCGGGCCCGATGGGTGGCGATGCACAGATCGCGGCCATGGTCGCCGAGGGCAGGATCCGCGCGGTGATCTTCTTCGTCGACCCGTTGAGTGCCCATCCCCACGACCCGGACATCCAGACCGTCATGCGCGTGTGCAATGTCCACAGCGTCGCCATTGCCACGAACGTCGCCGCTGCCGACCTGTTCCTGGCATCGCCAGTGCTTCACCAGGCGAGGGTCGCCCTGAGCGCCTGACGCAATCAGATCGCAAACAGCGGAAAGGACCGGCCCACGATGGGTCGGTCCTTTTCCGGAGACTCGAGCCGGTACTGCCCGAGGCGGCTGAGCCCTCTCAGCCGCGGGTAAGGCTCCCACGTCGCCCCGTGACGGCTCTCGCCACGAAGACGACCGCGATTGCGCCGATCGTGGCGATCACGATGCTCTCGATGTTGATGCCGTCCACCGCACCGAGCCTGAGACTCATTGCGACGAACCCGCCGACGAGCGCGCCGATCACGCCGAGGATGATCATCTTCAGGAGGCCCTCACGGGAGCCCATGACCAGGTTGGCCAGGAAGCCGGCGATCGCGCCGACCACGATCCATGCGACTAAGCCCATTGAACTCGTTCCTTTCCGATAGCGGCTGCCGGAGCGGTCGGGCCCGAGGTCAGGCGGCGACAGGATCCCGTCGGAAGATCCCGACGGCCCAGATCACGATCAACTCGAGGACTGTCCAGCCGACGAACGCCACGACGGCGGTGATGTCGAGGACCGACCCAGCGGCATGGAGGGCGTCCGTCCGGAGGATTCCGTCGAACGGTGCTACGAACAGCTGGCTGAAGTTCAGGATGCCGGAGACGAGGCCGTTGGCCTCCCTGGCATCAAGCAGAAGCAGGACGAAGCGCGCAGCGATCAGCACCTGGATCAACCCGAACAGGAGCACGACGACGCGCCTGATCGTCTCCGCGCCACCCGGTCCCGCGCGACTGGTGCGACGAGTATCTGTTCGCACCGTTGCCTGGCCGGTCGCCGTGGGTTCTTCGGTGACGACCGTCCGGTCCGTTCGATCAATGGTCATGGCTTCTCCTTTGCGTTAGGCATCCGGAGAAGCGGGGTACCAAGACCACCGCCGGGCTGTGCACCGGCCACTGCTGTACTTGCATTGAACCATCGAAGGGTGGTATTGTCAACTGTAGTTTTATTTGTCAACTGTAGGAAAGCCCGATGCTGGCATCGTCATTCGGAGCAACGCTCAAACTGGCGCGCGAGGTGCGCGAGCTGTCGACCGGTGACGCCGCGCGGGCGGCCGGCATCTCGGCGGCCTACCTGAGCCGGCTCGAGAGCGACGCGGTCAAGCGGCCATCGCCGCCCGTCCTGCACCAATTGAGCGAGGCCCTCGGGATCCCCTACGCCGAGCTGATGCGCCTGAGCGGCTATCGCGTGCCGGGCGATGAAGGGATTGACGCCACCGATACGGTCGATGCCGCGCTCTTCAGCGGCCTCACGGCGGACGAGCGCGAGGAGCTCCTCGAGTACCTCGCCTGGTATCGGGCTCGCCGGCGTTCGGGCCGTCATCTCGTCCCGAGCGGCGCTACTGCGTCGAGTGGTGTGTCGCCTTGATCTCGAGCATCGCAGCGTCGGCCCGCTCCGTCAGCTGATCGGCGGTGTCGCCGACCGCGAGAGCGGCCAGCCCGACGCTGATCCCGACACGGGCGTCCGCCTCGATCGCCTCGCCGATGAGGTTGAACCGCCGCTTCGCTTCCTCGAGGTCGGTCCCACCAAGCCCGCAGACGAACTCGTCACCACCGTAGCGGATGATCGGGTCGAAGGAACGTAGCCTCGAACGGATTTCGCGCACCACGGTCTGCAGAACGCGATCGCCTGCCGCGTGGCCTTCGCGATCATTGACGATCTTGAGCCGGTCGACGTCGACGAACGCTAGCACGAACCGACCATCCGAACGTCGCGCCCTGTCGATCTCGTGGGAGAGTGCCATCCGGCCCATGTCGCGGCGGTAGGCGCCTGTCAGCTCGTCGAGGTGGGCTGATCGCAGTTCCGCCTCGAGCCGGTCCCGTTCGCGCGCCGCGTTGGCCCGATCCGCGGCGGCTCGTGCGCGATCCGCGGCTGCCCGCGCCCGGTCGGCACCGGCCTGCGCGCGGAGCTCTTCCAGCTGCGCCTCCAGCAATGCCTGGGGCCCGCTCGACGCCGGGGCCAACTCGGTGGCCCGCGCATCGCGCGCCCGACTGGCCTCATCGCGCGACTCCGCGGTTTGATCTCGGTCACCGGCCGTCACGTCGCGGTCGTGGGCCGCCCTGGCGCGGTCTTGTCTGTTTCCGAGTCGCACGGAGGACGCCTTCTCGCGTTCGTCACGCGAAGACTCGTAGGCCTTCTGCCCGCCGCCGGTCAGGTGGCGATCGGCGTCGTGATCGCGGTCCGCGTTCGCCTGGTCGCGGTCCGACGCGTGCTGGTCGTGGTCCGCGCTCGACTGGTCGTTCGCCGAGGCGGTCTGGTCGGCGTCGGAGGACGTCTGGTCGGCATCGGCCGCCGACTGATCGGCGTCTGCGGACGTTTGGGCGGCATTGAGGGCCCGTTGAGCGTCGATAGCGGCCTTCCAATCGTCCGCCGTCGGGGCGCCAACCTGCTCGGGTCCGTCACCGTTTCGGTCCTTGCCATTCATCCGTGTCGCCTCGGGCCGCGCGGCGCACGCTCAAACTGCGCGCGGGTCACGCGTGCACCGAAGCGAACCTACTGCCCGGAGCCCTCCCGCCACATCGATGAAAACCCTGCAGCGGCGGTGACGAGGGGAACCTCATGGCGCGGCAGCCACACCGACCACCGCCGGAAGGAGCCCAAGGATTGCGAGCGCGGCCAGGGCGACCATTAGCAGGCTACCGACCACGGCGACGACGGGGCGGGATGCCTGTCTCGCGGCGACTGGCCGGGGGTAACGGGTCCGGATGTTCGGCTTCATGGCCATGGCCTCTCCTTTGTGCCTTTCAGGCATCCGGGAGAAGCGGGGCCACCAAGACCACGTCGGGCGAAGCTCCGGCCACTGCCATCTTGCATTCAACCATTGGCCGATGGTAGTGTCAACTGTAGTTGGGAGAGCCAACTGTAGGAGAGGCACCGTGGGAGCGTCATTCGGAGCGGTTCTGAAGCAGGCGCGCGAGGTGCGCGAACTGTCGGCGATCGATGCGGCCCGCGCGGCCGGCATCTCGCCGGCCTATCTGAGCAAGCTCGAGAACGATGCGGTCAAGAAGCCCTCGCCGCACGTCCTCCATCAGCTGAGCGAGGCCCTCGCCATTCCCTACGCCGAGCTCATGCGCCTGACTGGCTACCGCGTTCCCGGCAGCGACGAGCCGGCTTCCGCGGCAACGGTCGGGGCCGCGCTGTTCGCCGATTTGACTGACGACGAGCGCGAGGAGCTCCTGGAATACCTGGCCTGGTATCGGGCGAGACGACGTTCGAGCCGTGGGGCAAATGGCCCGAGCTGACCTCTGACGAACGCGTCTCTATCCGGCTTGTCGGTGGGGCAATCTGGCCTTCGTCAGCCAGAACTCATTGATGCACGACACGAGACTCTGGAACGCGTCCAACTGCAGCGGCTTGCTGACGTAGGCGTTGGCGTGGAGCTGATAGCTCTTCAAGATGTCCGCTTGCGCTCCGGACGTGGTCAGAATGACCGTGGGGATCGTCTTCAGGTTCGCGTCGTTCTTGATGCGAGCGAGGACCTCACGGCCGTCCATCTTGGGCAGATTGAGATCGAGCAGGATGAGATCGGGCCGTGGCGCGTCGGCGTGTACGGCCTCCTGCCTGACAAAGGCCATTGCCTCCACGCCATCCGAGACGACGTGGAGACGGATCGCCATGTTGGCCTCGCGAAAGGCCTCCCGGGTCAGCCGTACGTCCCCGGGGTTGTCTTCGACTAACAGAACATCAATCGCCGTGTCCTCGCCTTCGCTGCCTCTCAGCTGCCTTTTCCACCGGCAAGGGCGAAGCGAAATGTCGACCCCTCCCCCGGTTTGGATTCGACCGAAATGCTGCCGCCATGGCGCTCGACGATCTTCTTGCAAATCGCGAGTCCAATGCCCGTGCCCGCGAACTCGTCCCGGCCATGCAGCCGTTGGAACACGCCGAAGATCTTCTCGAAGTACAGCGGGTCGATCCCGAGTCCGTTGTCCCGCACGGAGAAGGTCCACGCCTTTGCGCCATTGCGGGTGGCGGAGACGTGGACTCGCGGGACACCGGGATCCTGGTACTTGATGGCATTGCCGACGAGGTTCTGAAAGAGCTGGACGAGTTGCATCTCGTCCGCGAGGACCGTGGGCAGGGGATCGTGGGTCACGAGCGCGCCGCTCTCGCCGATGGCGCCACGCAGATTGAGAAGCGCCTGCTTGAGGGCTTCTTCGCTGGAGGTATCCAGGAGGTCTTGGCCCTTGGTGCCGACGCGCGAATAGGCGAGAAGATCGTCGATCAACCGTTGCATGCGGCTCGCCCCGTCGACCGCGAATGCGATGAACTCATCGGCGTCCGTGTCCAGCCGTCCCTTGTAGCGCCGGGACAGGAGCTGGGTGTAGCTCGCGACCATCCGGAGCGGCTCCTGGAGGTCGTGAGACGCGATGTAGGCGAACTGACCCAGCTCCTCGTTCGAGCGGTTCAGCTCCTCAACCGTCTGCAGGAGGTGCAGCTCCGCCGCCTTGCGGACGCTGATATCGCGGATGGCGGCGGTGACCAGAATGCCCTCGGCGCTTTCGAGCGGGCTGAGCATGATCTCGATCGGGAAGGCGCTGCCGTCCTTGCGCCGGCCGGTGAGCTCAATCCCGGTCCCGATCTGCTGGGCCAGGGCATCCTCGGCGGAGCGCAGGTCGTCGGCCAGGAGCCGCTCCGCGAAGCCCTCCGGAATGATGTTCTTGACCTGCTGCCCGACGAGCTCGTCACGGCGGTAGCCGAACTGCTTCTCGGCCTGGAGATTGAGCAGGACGATCTCGCCGGCCTGGTTCACCACGACGATCGCGTCCGGGGCCGCCTCGAGCAGCCCGCGGTAGCGAGCCTCCATATGGGCCAGGTGCAGCTCCGCTGCCTTGCGGACGCTGATATCGCGGATGGCGGCGGTGACGAGAATGCCCTCGGCGCTTTCGAGCGGGCTGAGCATGATCTCGATCGGGAAGGCGCTGCCGTCCTTGCGCCGGCCGGTGAGCTCAATCCCGGTCCCGATCTGCTGGGCCAGGGCATCCTCGGCGGAGCGCAGGTCGTCGGCCAGGAGCCGCTCCGCGAAGCCCTCCGGAATGATGTTCTTGACCTGCTGCCCGACGAGCTCGTCACGGCGGTAGCCGAACTGCTTCTCGGCCTGGAGATTGAGCAGGACGATCTCGCCGGCCTGGTTGACCACGACGATCGCGTCCGGGGCCGCCTCGAGCAGCCCGCGGTACTTCGCTCGAGACTCCTTCCGTTCGCCCTCCGCCGTCAGCAGGCGATCCTGGAGCGGCGGCTTCTTTGACGCTATCGGCGTCCGTTCCGTCACAAATCGACCTGGCGAGCGGCAGCTGCGCGCCGCGATGGGATGGCGTGGAGCACGGCGTGGAGCAACTGACTGGAAGTCACAGGCTTGGACAGGAAGGTCGCGCCGCGCTCCGTCGCCCGTCGGATCTCGACGGTTTCCGCGGAGTAGCCGGACAGGAGCACGACGCCGAGCTGGGGGAACTCATTCATCATTTGCTCGGCGAGATCGGTGCCGGACATGTTGGGCATGACGATATCGGTGACCAGGAGGTCGAATGGCGGGGAGATGCGGGCGGTGGCGATCGCCTCCACGCCGTCCGACACGGCGAGGACGTCGTAGCCGGCTCGCTCGAGGAAAAGGGTCGTGATCTCGCGGACCGCGGGGTCGTCCTCGGCGACGAGTACTCGGCCCGCCCCAGCGACCAGCCCCGCCGAGGGCAACAACGGTTGCTCGTCGACGGCGCCGTCGACTCGCGGAAAGTACAGCCTGAAGACGGACCCAACCCCGGGCTCGGAGTCGACCGAGATGTGGCCGCCGGCCTGCTGGACGATTCCGTACGTCGTGGCCAGCCCGAGGCCGGTTCCGTGGCCGACCGGCTTGGTGGTGAAGAACGGCTCGAACATGTGCTCCAGCGTCGCATGGTCCATGCCGATCCCGGTATCGCTGACCGTGAGACAGACATACGACCCAGGAATGACCTCAGCGCGCTCCGCGGTTGCGCCGTCGACCGCAGCGTTGGTGCTCGAGATCGTGACCGAGCCCCCGTTCGGCATGGCGTCGCGGGCGTTGACGACCAAGTTGACGAGGATCTGATCGATCTGCCCGCCGTCGGCGTAGATGTTACCGACGCCAGGGTCGAGCTTGAGGACCAGCCGCAAGTCCTCGCCGATCAGCTGGCGGACCATCGGCTCGATCCTGGCGACGGCGGAGTTGATGTTGAGGACGTTGACCGTGACGATCTGCCGACGGCTGAACGCGAGGAGTTGCCCGGTCAGCGCGGTGGCGCGCTCGGCGGCGTGACTGATCTCGTTGACGTTGAGCAGCAGGCGATCCGGCGCGAGACGGTCGGGATCATTCGAGGCAAGGTCCTGGGACAGGAGCTCGGCGTAACCGTGGACCGCGAAGAGGATGTTGTTGAAGTCGTGGGCGATGCCTCCAGCCAGCCGCCCGAGCGATTCGACCTTCTGGGCCTGGAGCAACTGGTTCGCGGACACGATGCCCGCGTCCTCGAGGGTCTTGCGCTCGATGGCGTATCGCATGGCTCGCAGCAGGCCGTGCGCGTCGATCCGACCCTTGATCAGATAGTCCTGCGCGCCCTCATGCAGGGCCTCGACGGCGAGCGACTCGTCATCCAGGCCGGTCAGGACGACAAGTGGGATGGTGGGCGCCGCGGCGTGGGCGCGCCTCACGGCTTCGAGGCCCTGGGCATCGGGCAGTCCCAGGTCCAGGAGGATCACGTCGACCTTGCGCTCGGCAAGATGTTTCTCAGCATCGCTCATGCACACGACGTGCGTCAGTTCGGTGTTGTGCGAGTCCTGCTCGTTGAACATCTCGCGGAGCAGTCGAGCGTCTCCGGGATTGTCTTCCACGACGAGGAGAAGCCGCCTGACGGCCTGGCCGTTGGAGCCCTGAACGTCAACGATCGTCGTAACACCGGCCGATGCGGGATCCCCGTTTCGATCGTCTCTGGGCACTGGCCCCCTTTGAGCGGCGGTTGTGGGCGCGGTAGGGCGCGCGGATACGCCGCGTCCCTAACTCAACTTACGCTTGAGTCCGGCGAGCCCACATCGATGAAAACCCTGCGTGCAGCCCGTTGCGGAACATATTCCTCGCCACGCTGAGGGTGCTGGTGCAATCGTGAGGCGCCGCCGGTCTGAGCCTGTCACGCGGACCACCCGAGTGATCGTCCTGCGTCCACAAGGTGGCTTTGTGACACCGTCGGGTGTCGGAACAGAGGGAGTTGATCGTCCACGGCTTGACAGAGGGCGTCGATGGGTGACGAGACACCTCCAGGACCAGCGAGCGGAGATCCGGGGTCGTCCAACCCTCCGATAGCCGGCCTTGACGAGGACGTCGTCGATCAGGTCCCGGGTCTCGGGGCGACGTTGATCCTAACCCCGACGCGCGCCGTTCTCATCCGACAGGGCGCCCAATACCGCCCTCGAAGCGGGGTCAGGTCGTGGGCCTACAGCACGATACGCGACGTGCAGGTCGTGCCCCCGCGCCATGGGAACGGGCGTGTCGTCATCCGCCTTGGGCCATATCCATGGCAGACGGTCAACCTCTTCGTTGACGCCACGGAATGGACGGCGGCCGAGCGCGTTGTTGGCAAGATCCGCGCCTTCGTTTCGCGGACGAGGCGATCGCAGCGGAGCGCGGGTTCGTGGGAACCCCCCGAGACTGGCAGTGACTACCGTCGCCCTCCTCGCTGAGCCCTGCCCACCGCCGGAGCCGGGGCGGCGGTGGGAGGGTCTGTCGACCCGGGCGCTCACCGCCAGGAAGCCTGCGACCTGATGTCAGACGAGGACCTCCCCCCAGGGCATCCGGTCGTGCTCATCGCCGACGACGAACCCGCAATTCGTCGCCTCTATTCACAGGTTCTCTCTACGGCAGGCTTCGAAGTGGTCGAGGCCGTCGACGGAGAGGATGCCCTGGCCAAGCTGGCCACGATCGGGGCATCGCTCGTCCTCCTTGACGCCTCGATGCCAAGGCTCGACGGACTCGGAGTGATCCGGCGCTTGCGATCCGATCCGGCAACCGCGCGGCTGCCGATCATCCTCGTCACAGGATCCGGCGAGGAGGCGAACCGTGTCCGGGATCTCGATCTCGGCGTCGACGCCTGCCTGGTCAAACCCATCCCGATCAATGAGCTCGTAGCGTCCGTTCGTGCCCACGCGCGCCGCTGATCCGGGGTTCTGTCGCTGAGTCTGGCACGCTTAGCGGTGATGACGACACGAGCCCGCGCCGACAAGACCCCGCGCCGCGTGCCGCTCTCGCATCGCCGGGCGCTCATCGCCCGCCACACGCGGCTGCGATCGGTCGCGGGCCTGACGGGAGTAAGCCTCCACCTGGCTGACGAGCTGGCGCCGGTCTGGCGCGCCACCGAATCTGCGCTGGGCGTGACCGGCGCACCGATCCCGTTCTGGGCGTTCGCGTGGGCCGGTGGCCTGGCGATCGCGCGCTACCTCGAGGAGAACCCGGACGAGGTGCGCGGCAAGCAGGTGGTCGACGTGGCGACGGGATCCGGCCTGTGCGCGATCGTGGCGATGCGCCTGGGCGCCGCGAGGTCGTCCGCAATCGACATCGACCCGTTCGCTGAGGCGGCCGTGGCGCTCAACGCTCGGGCGAACGGCGTGAAGGTGGGCTTCGTCGGTCGGGACGTGCTTGACGATGACCCGCCCGATGCGGATGTGCTCCTCGCCGGCGACTCCTGGTACGAGGGCCCGCTGGCGGAGCGCGTCCTGCCCTGGCTACGTCGAGCGGCGGCCAGCGGCACGCGGGTCCTCGTCGGGGACCCCGGCCGGCGGTACCTGCCGGCGACTGGCTTCATCGTGCTCGCCAGCTACGAGGTCCACACGACCACCCAGCTGGAGGATCGGGAGGTGCTGCCGGCCCGGGTGTTCACGCTGGCGGGCTCCGCGTAGCGTCAGTGCAACTCGCGCTGCCATCCAGGGGGCACGCGTTCGGCTGGTCCCGGCACGGGCTGGTCGAGCGGGTGATGGTGGGGCGGCGCCAGGACGGGACCCTCAAGGAATTGCTCCGTTGCGTAGTCCCAAAGCCAGTCCTCGCCGGGCTCGTAGCTCTGGACGACCGCATGCTGCGTATCGGCGGCGTGATGGCTGGCGTGCTGGGAGGGCGACGAGTCGCAACAACCGACGTGGCCGCACTGGGCGCAACGGCGGAGGTGGAACCACCAGCCATCGGTTGCGAGGCACTCGACGCAGCCGTCGCCGCTCGGCGGCACCTCTGGGTCGATGTCGAACTTGTCCGTCATTTGGTCGCCTTCCCGTGCTGCCTCAGCCAACGTGCAGTCGACTGTGACCTACTTCAGTGCGCGCTGCCCTAGAGCCACGTGTTGTCGTGGCGCCGATAGAAGTCGGCCATCTCCTCGTCGTTCGGCCGGCCGGATCGGGCGAACTCGGCGAGGCCCTCGAAATAGCCCTCGCGGGGAGCGCCCGGTGCAAAGTGCAGGAGCATGGTCGCCGGTTCGCCTGACTCATTGCGGAACCCGTGGATCCCGCCGATCGGGACGTGGACGAAGTCACCGGGCCGGGTCTCGATCCATCGCGCTCCGTCGTAGATCCGGACGGTCCCAGTGAGGATGTAGAACGACTCGCTGATCGACCGATGGAAGTGCGGGCCCGGGCCGCTCGGCTCCGGCCCCATCACCCAGCGGTAGAGCCCGAACAGACCATCGGTCGAGGCTCCCGTGGCCAGGTAATGGGCCGTGTTGCCATTGGCATAGGTCACTTCGGGCGCCTGGTCGGCCGGGCGGTAGAGGGCGCTGACCTCGCCCTTGTCGCCGAGGTATCGCGGTTCCGGATACGTCATCGCCATCGATCCTTCCGCTGTTGAAACGACTGGCACGAGGATATTCGGTGGCGACGCCTCTCGAGCTCAGACCGTGATCACGAGCTTTCCTCGGGCGTGTCGCGTTTCCAGGTACCGGATTGCCTCTGGAACCTCGCATAGGGGATACGTCCGGTCGATGACGGGGGTGACCTTGCCTGCTTCGATGAGCTCTGTCAGGACCTGCAGGTCGTCCTTGCTCTGCCTGCTGTACACGGGCACCAGCCGCTGACTGACGAACGGTGATGCGACGATCGTCGAGAGGATCTGGCCCGCAGGCCCGAGCCATCGGCCACCTCCGCCGCCGGTCACGACGAGCGTGCCCTTCGGAGCCAACGCCCGCCTGAATGCCCCGAGCGAGCGGTTGCCCACCGTGTCGAGGATCAAGTCGTATCGCTGCGTGCCGCCGGTGAAGTCCTCCCGGGTGTAGTCGATGGCGTGGTCCGCTCCGATCGAGCGAACCAGGTCCACGTTCCTCGTACTGCAGACGCCGGTCACCTCGGTGCCGAACGACTTGGCGATCTGGACCGCGAACGTTCCGACCCCGCCCGACGCACCATTGATCAGGACCTTCTGCCCGGCCGCGATTCTGCCCGGGTCGCGCAGAGCCTGAAGGGCGGTCAACGCTGCCATCGGCACCGCTGCCGCTTGCTCGAAGGTCAGGTTGGTCGGCTTGAGTGCGAGCAGGTTCTCAGGGAAGCTGATGTATTCCGCAAAGCCACCCGCGTCGACTTCGGCGAAGACCTCGTCACCCGGGCGAAATCGCGTCACGTCCTTGCCTACCGCCTCGACCTGGCCGGCCATGTCGCTTCCGAGGACGGCAACCCTCTTCGGTTTGCGCAGGCCCGTTGTCACCCGCATCACGTACGGGTCGCCGCGCATGACGCGCCAGTCAGCGGGATTGGCGGCGGCTGCCCGGATCCGGATCAGGACCTCGTTGGCCTTGACCACCGGCTTGTCGATCTCGTTGAGTTCAAGGACATCCGGGGAGCCGTAGCTCGAAAAGACGATGGCTTTCATCGCGGTGATGACTCGCCTCTCCGGGTAGTGAAAGACCTCGTCGAGCGGCACGTTGAAGGCTCGCGCGATCTGGAACGCCATCTCGAGGGTGGGGGAGTAGCGACCCTGCTCGATGGCGATGATGGTCTGGCGCGTGACCCCGATCCGATCCGCGAGGTCCGCTTGGGTCATCTCGCCGTTCGCGAACCTGAGCGATCGGATGTCATTGGTGACCCTCGTCGGCTTGCCCATGGCTAGAAGCCTCGGCGATAGGCGACCAGCTTCACGGTCGTAGCAGCGATCGCCGATGCGATGAACGCGAGGTAGATCGCATTGGCGATCCAGAAGTAGTCGACCTCAGCCATCGCCAGTCCGAACGGCACCAACAAGCACACCGACAAGACGATGCCGCCGACATACTCGCCAAAGCGATTGATGTCCTTGTCACGCTGGTCCGACTTGCCGGCTTCCTTGGGCGAGGAGATCGCGACCGCGATGTTCGCCACGATGGCGATCACGATCGCCACACCGATGGCGGCGAGTAGGGGCCCCTGGTACGCGATGTCGGTGACGGCCGTGGTCTGAACCTGCCCGACGATCGTCGCGAAATAGATCACCGGGATCGCGACTGCGAGCACGGCGTAGATCCAGGTGCTCTTCTCTTCGAAGGACATTCCTTGCTCCCTGATGTAAAGCATCGTTGACATGGGTAATGTAAAGCGAGACTTACATCATGTCAAGAGTGTTTTACGCAACAGCCAGCCAGTTCAGCCGAGACGCAAACAAGCCCGACGTCCCAGCTGGGGACATCGGGCTTGCGACGTCGATCTCGACGCTGCTTGGATCAGGCGGACGCCGGGACCTGCGCTCGACGGGGCGTTGTGGCTGTCGTGCCGTCCGGCCCAGCGAAGACGTACGCGATCATCGCGATGATCCCGAGATTGAAGATCCCGAGCAGCAGCAGGCCGACGAACCACGTCCTGGTCTCGAGCTGTGAGGTGCTCAGCAATGCCCCGATCCACGACACGAGGCCGCCGATCAGCCCGCCGGTGAACGCCACACCGCCGACGACCCCGAACCCGAGCAGCAGCCACGCGAGCCCGCTGCCCTGGACCCCGACGATATCGGGACCGTTCATGACGAAGACGTCGTTGGCGATCGCCAACCAGACACTGGCAATCGCGATGATGGCGCCTGCGCCGACGGTGATCGCGCTGCCGATGAAGAGCTTCGTGACTGTTGCCTTGGACATTTCTTGGTTTCCTTTCGGGTTGTCTAGTGGGAGAGGGGATGTGATCGTGATGGGAGTCAGACGCTGATGACCACCGTGCCCCGGGCGTGGCCCGCTGCGACGTGTTCGATCGCCTGTGGGGTCTGGGTCAACGGGTACGTCCGGTCGATGACGGGTCGCACCTTCCCCGCTTCGACCAAACCCTTCAGCGCGACCAGGTCGTCGTGGTTCTGGGACTTGACCGTCGGGCTCGCTTGCTGGCGCACGAACATCGAGACGAGCATCGTCCGGACCGTGCGGCCCAGCTTGCCGTCGGCGTGGCCGCCGCCGTTCGAGATCAGCATCCCGCCCGGGGCCAGCGCCCGCCGGGTGCGGGCCATCGAGTGGTTGCCGACGTTGTCGAGGATCAGGTCGTAGCGCTCGGTGCGCGTCGTGAAGTCGTCGCGGGTGTAGTCGATGACGTGGTCGGCACCGATCGAGCGGACCATGGCCTGGTTCTTGGTGCTGGACACGCCGGTCACCTCGGCCCCGAACGCCTTGGCAATCTGCACGGCGAACGTGCCGACGCCGCCGGACGCCCCGTTGATCAGGACCTTCTGCCCCCGCTGGACCTTGCCGTTGTCGCGAAGGAGCTGGAGGGCGGTCGTCGCCGAGACGCCGACTGAGGCCGCCTCCTCGAACGTCAGGTTGGCCGGCTTCCTGACGAACTGGTCCTCCGAGGCGAATGCGTATTCGGCGAATGCACCTGCGGCCCAGCCGAAAACCTCGTCGCCGGGCTGGAGCGTCGTAACGTCCTTGCCGATTGCCTCGACCGTCCCCGCGACGTCCGTTCCGGGAACTGGGTTCTTCGGCTTTCGCAGGCCGGTGGCCAGGCGCATGATGAACGGCGAGCCCGTCATGAGGATCCAGTCGCCGACGTGGATCGACGCGGCATGGACGCGAACCAACACCTCGTTGTCGCCGATCTGCGGCTTGTCGATGTCCCGTGCTTCCAGGACTTCGGCAGAGCCATACCTGTCTTGGACGATTGCCTTCATGAGTGGACTCCATTCGACTATACGGTGTAAAGTCACAACACCGCGACTGTACGGTGTAAAGTCATCGATGTCAAGCCGCGTTCACAAAGGCGAGGCAGAGGTAGACCATGAATACCGGCACCACGACGCAATCGAGGCCACGTATCCCGCTGACGCGCGAGCGGGTGCTGCAAACGGCCCTCGAGCTCGCCGACCAGGGCGGGCTCGAGTCACTCAGCATGCGCAAGCTCGGTCAGGCACTCGGCGTCGAAGCGATGGCGGTGTACTACCACTTCGCGAACAAGGAGCGGGTCCTCGATGGCATCGTGGATCTCGTCTTCGCCGATATCGAGCTGCCCCAGGCAGGCGCCGAATGGAAGCCGGCCATGCGCCAGCGGGCGATCTCGGTCCGGGATGCCCTGTTGCGGCACCGCTGGGCGATCGGGCTCATGGAGTCGCGGACCAACCCGGGCCCGGCGAACCTTCGCCACCACGACGCCGTGATCGGGTGCCTTCGGGCGGCCGGCTTCGACATGGCGGCGACCGCGACCGCCTACTCGCTCCTGGACAGTTACATCTATGGATTCGCGTTGACGAAGATGAATCTGCCGTTCGAAGACACGAGCGACATCGTCGAGCTGTCGGAGACCATGCTCGCGCCATTCGCGCCCGGTGAGTACCAGAACCTGGCCGACTTCATCACCGAGCACGCGATGCAGCCGGGCTACGACTACGCGGACGAGTTCGAGTACGGCCTCGATGTGATCCTGGACGGCCTCGAACGGTCGCGGAATACGGTCTAGTTGAGGCTCAACCCGGCGGCGGCCAGCCGCCACCGCCGATTAGTGTCACGGGCACGATGAGCGGCATGGATCCACGCATCGATGCGCATCACCACTTCCTGGACCCGGCGCGGGCCACCTATCCGTGGCTTGCCGCCGAAGCGATGGCTCCTATCCGAAGGTCGTTTGGTCCGGATGATCTGGTGCCGGAGCTCGCGGCTCAGGGCATCTCCGGGACCGTACTGGTCCAGACGCTCTCGAGTCTCGACGAGACTCGCGGATTCCTGGGACTCGCGACACGGTTGGACTTCATCTGGGGCGTTGTGGGATGGGTCGACCTTACCTCGCCCGCGGCTGGCGACGATCTCGATGCTCTGATCGACCGTCCGGGCGGCGACCGCCTCGTCGGCGTGCGGCATCACGTCATGTACGAGAGCGATCCCGACTGGTTGCGCCGGGCGGACGTTCAACGCGGGCTCACGGCCGTCGAGGCTCGCGGGTTGACGTTCGACCTCCTTGTGTGCGCGCGCGAGCTACCAGCGGCGGTGGACGCTATCGCGGCCCTGCCGAACCTCCAGTTCGTCCTCGATCACATTGCCAAGCCGCGTATCGCCGATGGACAGGATGTCGCGTGGCAGACGCAGATGCCCGCGCTGGCCGCGCTCCCGAACGTCGCCGTGAAGCTCTCCGGCCTGGTCACGGAGGCGGACTGGGCGTCGTGGACGCCGGCCGACCTGCGACCGTTCGTCCGGTCAGCCTGGGAATGGTTCGGCGTCGAGCGGCTCATGTTCGGCTCCGATTGGCCGGTTTGCCTGCTCGCAGCAACCTATGCCGGCGTGGTCGATGGCCTCGAGGAGGCCCTCGGAGAACTGTCCGACGACGACCGAGGTCGAGTCTTCGGCTTGAACGCCGAGCGCGTTTACGGTCTCCAGCGGCGGCCCGCCTCCGCCCAGGTCCGAAACGCATCCGTCACGGGCTTCAGATCCCTCGACGCGCCGACGACGAACTCCAGGTGGGAGGATTCACCCGACATGGCCTTCGATCTGTATGTCTGGCAATCGCCCCGCGACCTCGACGACGAGGGGGCCGCCGCGCTGCTCGAGAGCTGGCAGGAGGCGGGCGGCGATCCCGGCGCGAGCCCATTTGAGCCGAGCACCGATGTCGGCTGGTTCTACCGGGAACTCTTGAAGGATGTGCCAGGTGTCGTGGCGAAGTCGGACGCCGTGGGGAACCCGAGCTCGGCGCCGATCTGGCTGGCGGCGACGGACGAGCCGCCCGCGCGGGTCGTCGGGATAAGCCTCGCGCCGAACGCGCCGCGCGAGACACTCGAAACGATCTTGAGCCTCGCCGCGAAATACGACCTCGTCGTGTTCGATGCGCGGAACCGGCGCGTCCACCTCCCGCTCGAGGAGATGGCGGCCCACGCCAGCGCGACGTTCTGGCCCGGCGGCGCGATTCAGGCCGCAGTCGCGGGCGGAATCGGTGCCGCAATAGCCGTTGCCGCGTGGTTTCTCGGGATCCCGGTCCTCAGCGGCGTCCTCATCGTCGTTGGTGGGTTCATGGTCGTGATGGCCGTGTTCACGTTCATCCACGAGGGTCGGAAAGCCGCGAAGGACCGCTAACTTCGAGCAACTGGAGCGCGTGCTCGGGCGTCACAGTCCCCGATGACCCCTCCGCAACGTCGTATTGCGATCCTCTGCGCGGTCGTTGCGTGGTCGGTCACGGGCTGTGGCCAGAGCATCCCGTCAGAAGCAGCCTCGCCAGTACCGGTTGAACAGCAGGTTCGGGGTTGGGCGGCGCTCCCGGCGTCCCCGCTTAGCCCGCGCACCGAGGCGCACGCCTTCTGGACGGGCGATCGCGTGCTCGTAATCGGCGGGAATGAAGGCCAACCGTGCCCGCCGAACGCGGATTGCGTGATGCCGGCCGGGCCCCCGCTGAGCGATGGTGCGGCGTTCGACCCGTCGTCGGGCGAATGGGCCGAGATCGCCCAGGCGCCGCTGCCGCTCGGGCACCTCAGCGGGGCGGTCCTGTCGGACGTGCTGTACGTCTTCGTCCCCGGGCTCGAGCCCGCGCCGGGTCGCAGCGGGTTTCTCGCGTATCACATCGACCGGGGTGAGCTCCTTACTGTCCTGGACAACCGGTGGGAGGAGCTCGAAGCGCCACCTGTCCCCGGCGGCACCACGCTCGAGCTCGTGGCAGCAGGGGATCTGCTGGTCGCCTATCACCACAGCCAGGAGCTAGGAGTCCGTCCCGATCTGCTCTACGACCCGGCGACCGGCAAATGGACCGACCTCCCGGTGGACCCGCTGGCACCGTCATTCGACCGCTCCGCGGTCTGGACTGGTCGGGAGCTCCTACTGCTCGGGGTCGAGGTCGTTCCCAATCCCAATTCGGCGCGTCCGTCCTTGTATCGGGCGGCGGGCCTCGATCTCGCCAGCGGCTCGTGGCGGCGATTGCCGGACTCCGAGGTCCTCGGCTCGAACCCGACCTGGTTCTGGGCCGGGGACCGGCTGATCAACCCGTCGATCGGGAGCGCGGACGGTGGCCAGGTCAACAATTGGGGCCGCGCCTTTCCCTTTGGCGGGATCCTGGATCCAGTGAGCGGCGCGTGGTCGCCCCTGCCGGACCCGCCGGCGGCCGCGAACGTCTACCAGGGCCTGTCAGTCGGTGGACCCGAATTCCTTGTGTCATCCGACGGTCTCGTGCTGCACGTCCCGACCCTGACCTGGGCGCCCCTCACGAAGCCGCGGGTCGGTGAGGAGGCAGGTGCGGCTTCCGTCTGGGCCGGCGACAGGCTCTTTCTGTGGGGCGGCGTTCGTTCGAACGGCGCGGCCGCCGTACTTGTCGGCGACGGCTGGACGTGGCTGCCGTAGGGTGACGGCCCGTAGGCGTCAACCGGCCGCGTGCCGACGACGTTCGGCTCGCTCGGAGCGTTGGGCCAGCCATCGCGGCTGAGCGCAGACGTGACCGAGGAACTCGATCATCGTGTGCGCCGCCAGATATGACGTGACACCCGTGCCAACGTCGAGGAGGGGATTGACCTCGACGAGATCGAAGCCGACCACGCGCGTGTGCTCCGCGAGCGCAACGAGCGAGTCCCGCAGCTCGGCATGGAGGAAGCCGTCGGGTTCGGCGGAGACGCATCCCGGGACCAGCGACAGGTCGAGGACGTCGATGTCGATGCTCACGTAGACGGCGGCATCCTTTGGCAGGGACTCGGCGATGCCGCGGGGGCCCGTATCGCGGAACTCCTCCATGCCGAGAACCCGGTTGCCGTCGCCGATCGAGTCGTCGACGGCGACCTTCGAATTACGAAGGCTCCGAATGCCGACCTGGGTCAGGCTCTGCACGTGGTCGAGCTTGCGGATATGCCGGAAGGCGTGTGTGTTTGTGTACGTGAATCCGTGCTGGAACGGCGAATAGTCGATATGGGCGTCGAAGTGCACGACGTGGAGAGGCTCGCTGAAGGCTCGCACGACCGGATAGCTGATCGAGTGATCGCCACCGATGACGACGGGCATCGCTCCGGCATCGAGGATGCCGCCGAGTCGCGCCGTGATGTTGTCGAACGTGAGCTCGACGGCCGTCGTCAACACGTCGACATCCCCCGTGTCGGCGATCAACCCGGACGCGAGCTCCTCGACGAGGTATTCGCGACCGTCGCGCTGGTCATAGAAGCCGTCAGGACCGAATTGCAGCGAATGTTCGCGGATCCCGCGCGGCCCCAGGCGGGAGCCCGGCAGAAATGGCGATCCCTCATCGGTCGGAATGCCGACGATTGCGATATCCGCGTCGAGGCGGGCAAGGTCGGTCCGGATCGGCGCCCGAAGGAAGCTCGGGATCCCGACGAACGGGTATGCCGGTAGCGGTCGCTTCTCGGTGTCCACCAATCGGTCCTCCTAGTGCGAAGGCAACGGAGCGTCGGTTACCCGCAGACCCAGGATCGTATGGATCGTGAGCGTGAGCAGGATGACAATTCCGCTGGCAATGACCGCGATCGTCGGCACCTCGCCGATGATCGCCCAGACCCATATCGGCCCGAGCACCATCTCCAGGCGGTTGATGAGGCTGACCTCGGGCGCCGGAATGAACCGGGGCGCGGTGCTGATGAGCGCGATCGCCGCGGGGAGCAGGATGGACCCCGTGAGAACGAACAGCCCAAATTGACTCCGGTCAGGAACCTGGACACCGAATCCGAGTGCCACCACGGCGCAGAAGACCGCCGCAAGGGCCATTGCCGGGATCATGCTCACGCCGCGAGCCCCGCGGATCGCGGTGATCGTGGCTGCTGAGGCGACGGAGCCGGCGAGGGCGATGACCTCACCAAGCGACCCGCCGCCCTGGAGGCTCCCGTAGAAGACCACGACGACCGCGCCGATTACCACACCGATCGCGACCCACGTTCGACGCAGGATTGGCTCGCCGAGGAAGATCCGGCTCAGGAGCGCCGCGAAGAACGGCGCCGTCGCGATGATCACGAGCGTGCTGGCGACGCTCGTCAGGCTCAACGCCGCGACGAATCCGATGGTCGCGCATGCGTGGAACACGGCCACGAGCAGCCCGAGCCGGCCGATTGCCCGGAACCCGGCACCCACGTTTCCTCGGTTCATGATCGCCACCAGGACGGTCAGCGAGAGCGCCGTCAGCAACGCCCTCCAGAACAGGATCGTCGGCGTGGACTCCTGGATCGATTGGATGACCATGGCGTCGGGGCTGAGGACGAGCACGCCAAGGAAGGCGAGGACGAGGCCGGTCGCGCGGGTGGACGGCCCTTCGGGCGGATCCGGACGGGCTCCATCGATCGCCACACCGGCGACGGGAACACCGTGCTCTCCCGGCCCGACGGTCACCGGCCGGTGGCCGATCTTGCCCAGCCCGACGTGACGCAAGCCCGATACGCCACGCTGGCCTCCATCCCCGTTGCGAGAATTGACAATCGATCGGTAATACTATCCGATGGACACACCCGTATCCTTCGAGAATCTCGAGGAAGGGGCCGATGAATCCGCGAATTCTGGTGCCGCAGGCGATCCACGAGGATGGCCTGCGCTTGCTTCGCGAGGTGGGTGAAGTCGAGCTCGTGGAGTTGGACCGGATGATGAGCCGCGACGAGCTCAAGTCGGCCCTCCGCCGGAACGACTACTTTTTGTCGATCGGGGATCTCCCACTCGATGCCGACATTCTCGATGCGAATCCAGACCTGATGGGTATCTCCGCCGTGGCCGGCCATCCCGAGGAGTGGATGGACGTCGACGCCGCCACGGCCCGCGGCATTCCGGTCACTGGGCTGACGCGAGGGCCAGTTCTGAAGACGACGGCGGACCTGACGATCGCCCTGTTGCTTGGCCTTGCCTGGCGGATGATCGAGGCCGACCGATTTACCCGCAGCGGGCGATTCCGTCAGGAACAGTCGATGCTGTTCATGGGCCACTCGTTGGAGGGCAAGACGCTCGGCCTGGTTGGTCTCGGCGGGGTGGGTCGGGCAGTCGCCCTGCGGGCGCGGGCCTTCGATCTGAATCTCATCTACACAAAGCGGACGCGCCTCGATCCGGCCACCGAGTCGGAGCTCGCGGTGACCTGGGTCCCGACACTCGACGACCTCCTCCGCGATAGCGATTTCGTCAGCCTCCATGCCGAGTACGGCGAATCGACTCACGCGCTCCTCGGCCGGCGGGAATTCGAACTGATGAGGCGAACGGCATTCCTCATCAACACGGCACGCGGCCGGATCGTCGATGAGGAGGCGCTCGTCGAGGCGTTGCGCGACGGGACGATCGCCGGTGCCGGCCTGGACGTCTACTGGAACGAACCACCGGTCACCTATTCGCCGGACCCAAATCCTGCCCTGTTCAAGCTCGACAACGTCATCCTGATGCCCCACCTGGGGGGCCAGACCGAGGAAACGATCGCCGTGCTCGCCCGCCTGGGAGCCGAGAACCTCGTCGCGCTCATCCGCGGCGAGCGCCCGGCCTCGGTCGTCAACCCGCAGGCATTCGAGGTGCGGAGCAAGCGGTAATGAGGCAGCACCTGCGGAGCCATTCGACCTTCTTCAGGTCGCCATCGTCGTTCCGCCATTTGGCTGGAGAACCTGGCCAGTGAAGTGGGAGGCGACGGGCGAGGCGAGGAAGACGGCGACCGCCGCCACCTCTTCCGGGCTGGCGATTTGTCCCTGCGGTGCCGCGCTCGCGTAGCGGCCCTTCATCTCGGCGAGGGTCAGGCCGGCCTCCTCCGCGTCGACCGCGAGCTGGGGCGTGTCGATGACGCCTGGGGCGAGGGCGTTCACTCTGACGGTGGGCGCAAGCTCGCGAGCCAGCGCCTTGGTCAGTCCGATAAGCCCAGCCTTGCTTGCGGCATACGCGGAGGCGCGCGGCCAGCCCGTGATGCCCCACTCGCTCGCGACGAACAGGATCGCCCCGCTTACCTGGCGGAGATGTGGAGCGGCCGCCCGGGCCAGGTGGAACGAGCCGCCGAGGTTTGTGTCGACGACTCGCCACCAATCTCTTGAGTAGGACGCTCTCGACCGGCGCCCATGGTCGATATCGCCGCGCGGTTCGAACGAGAAGGGTCGAGCCGGCCCAGGTCGTCAACAACGCGGGCCACGAGTCGGCGGGCCTCTGCGGGCCGCTCCAGGTCCGCCGCGTACGGACCATCCCGGTGGGTCGCGCCGGCGACGACCCAGCCGGCGTCGGAAAGGCCCGCAACGAGGGCGCGCCCTAGTCCACCTGCTGCGCCGGTGACCAGAGCGACGCGGCATCGCTGCTCGATTGGATGACCACCCCGCCGTTCGGCGAGTAGACAGCGCCCGTGGTGAAGGGCGCCTCGGCGACATGCAGGATCGCGTCGGCGATCTCCCGGGACGTCCGATCCGGCCCAGCGGAACGGTCGCCGTATACGTCGGTCCGCGATCCCGATCAGGGAGCAGGGGGGTGTCGACCGCTCCGGGAGCGACGATGTTGACCCGGATGTCGGGTGCCAGTTCGCGAGCCAGGGTTCGTCCGAATCCGATGAGGGCACCCTTCGCCGCGACGTAATGACTCACGTCGCGATTGCCGATGAGCGCAAGCTCGGAGGCAACGATGACGATCCAGCCCGCCCGTGCGGCCCGCATCGACGGGACGACCGCTCGAACGAGATGAAACGCGCCGCCGAGATGGACTCGGAGCATCCGCGTCCATTGTTCGTCGGAGATGTCGTCGATGGGGACCTCCTCGTAGAACCCGGCGTTCGATACGAGGAGGCAGATCGGGCCGAGGTCGCGCTCGACCTGGGCGACCATGGTGGCGACGGCAGTCGCGTCCGCGACATCGGCCTGATAGGCCCGGCCACCGATGGCCGACGCGATCGCTTCAGCGGACCCATCGTTCGTCGCGTAGTTGACCGCGACCCGGTAGCCCGCCTCGGCCAGGCGCTCCGCGGTGGCGCGCCCGATCCCGCTGCTGGCGCCCGTGACGAGCGCGGCTCCCTTCGTGCCCGTCGGCTCGCTGGGCAACATGTGCACAATGTACTCTCGGTGTCGGGGGCCGATTCGGTGCGGCCGTAAGCGCATCGGCGGCTCCATGGTTCCGGGTTTCCAGAAGGGGTCGAATGGCTTCGACGACGCGGTCCACGGGTCTCCTCGCGCCACTGGTGGGCTTGGTGCGGACCGGCCGCGTTCGGGCGGCTCGCCTCGCGGAGGCGTCGTTCGATCGGATCGCTGAGGCCAGTGATCTCAACGCCGTGGTCGCGGTCCGGCGCGAAGAGGCGCTCGACGACGCCCGACGGGTCGACGCGGCGCTTGACCGAGGCGAGGATCCGGGTCCGCTCGCCGGTTTGCCACTGCTCGTCAAGGACATCGAAGACGCGGCCGGCCTCCCGACGACGTTCGGGTCGCTCCTCCACGAGCATGCACCCCCAGCGTCGCGCGACGGGGTCGTGGCCGGTCGCCTTCGCGCCGCTGGGGCGATCCTGGTCGGCAAGACGAACGTCCCCGAATTCGCGTTCGAGGGCTACACGGCGAACCGGCTGTTCGGGGCGACCGGGAACCCGTGGTCGCCAGCCCTCTCTGCTGGGGGCTCCTCGGGCGGCTCGGGCGCCGCGCTCGCCGCCGGGTTGGCGGCGATCGCCACCGCGACCGACATCGGAGGATCGGTCCGGATACCGGCCTCGCTCTGCGGCCTTGTCGGCCTGAAGCCGACCACCGGCCTGATCGGCCGCGACCCAATTCTGGCGTCCCTTGATTTGAACAGCCACGGCGTGCTTGCCTCGACCGTCGCCGACACCCGACTTCTCCTGGAGATCCTCGTCGGGCCTGTCCCAGGCGACGTCGGCGCCCTGCCCCGCTGGCGGCCCGGTGAGCCTCGGATGCCGACTGTCCGGCTGTTGGCGACCGACCGACTCGTTCCCGCCAGCGGACCGAGCGCATCGATTGCCGCCGCCTTCGCAGCGGCGCTCCGGGCGTTGTCGGACGCCTTTGGACAGCCGATCGAGCAGATCGATCCCAGTGCGGTCTTTCCGAGCGGCTATGAATCCGATGACTGGTTCCGAATCGTCGGCGTGGAGCAGGCGCACCTCCTGGGCCGCAGGCGGGTGGAGGACAACATTGACCGGTTCGATACCCGGTTCGGACGGGCCATGCTGACGGCGTTCGATATCCCGTTGAGCGAGCATGTCGACGCCCGGCAGCGGCGCTACCGCTATGCGCGGGAGCTTGACGCACTAATCGGCGACGCGAGCGTCCTGATCACGCCAACACTCCTCGTCGACGGCTGGTCCGCTGTCGGCAGCCTCGACGACCGGCCCGAACCGGGCCTACCCAGCTGGGTCTACAACACCGAGCAGCCGAACCTCACCGGCCATCCGGCGATCTCGGTCCCGGCCGGGCTCCTTCCGAACGGCCTGCCGTTCGGGATCCAAATCATCGGGCCGCGCTTCGGGGACTCGACCCTGCTCGACCTGGCCGATCGCTGGGAGGCGGCTCAACCATGGCCCGTGGTCGCGCCCGGGTATCGGCCACTGGGCGCCGAATTCGAGCTGGAAGAGCATTGAGCCGTCGCCCTGGGCGCCAACATTGCATAATGCACCGTGATCCCGAGGGTGTCGCCGAGGCCAAGCCCCTTCGTCACGACCCAGGAACGCGAGGTTGACCGCGTGCGATTGTTTCGAGAGGCCGGGGACAACGATCCGCTCGCGATCGATCCGTCGTTCTACGACCGAATCGCCGAGCGGGAGACGGAGCGGTCGCTGGCAAATCGGCTTGTCGTTCAGCCGCGTAGCGGGCTGGCCTGGGAGGTTCGGGCGGGCCAGGTCTGCCGGATCACGACGGTCGACGGACCGCAGGCCGGCGACCTCAACGTCTGGAACCTCGTCAACCCGCGGGAACGGTTCTGGGCGGCCCGCTCTCGTCAGCTGGAGGGCACCCACGTCACGACCCACAGCCGGCTCTGGTCGACGCGGCCCTACCATCGGCCGATGCTGACGATCATCCGCGACACCCTGCCAAGCGAGCCGTCGGCCCTTGGCGGACGGTGCCACGACCTACTCGGATCGGGCTGCGACCCGTTCATCTGGAAGCTCATGAACGGCGTCGACTTTGATCGCACGTGTTACGACAACCTGGCCAGGGCAATCGCCCCGTACCACCTGACGGAATTCGACGTTCATGACGTCGTGAACCTGTTCATGCGGACCGGGCTCCGGCCCGTGACGGGCATGTACTTCATGGAGCCGGTTCCGGCCAAGGCGGGTGACTTTGTCGAATTCCTCGCCGAGATCGACCTCCTGTGCGCCCTGTCGAGCTGCCCGGCGGGCGACATCTCGGTGCCTCACCTCGGACCGGACCACGGCGATGCCCAACCGACGTGTCGGCCGCTAGGGGTGGAGGTCTTCGACCTCGACACAGCCCTCCTGGAGGGATGGCGGTCGCCGGACTTCGTGGGGATGCCGCGGGCCGAAGTCGGTCGGAATCCGATCGCGTGACTGCCGGTCCCGCCGAGCCCTCCATCGCCGACGCTGCCGCGGACTCCGGTCCACTCGCCGGTATCCGCGTGTTCGACCTGACGAGAGTCCTAGCGGGTCCGTTCTGCACGATGGTCATGGCCGACCTGGGAGCCGAGGTCATCAAGATCGAGGGGCCCGACAACCCCGACTACACGCGTAGCATTCCGCCGTTTGCCGGCGACATGAGCCACTACTTCATGGCCATCAATCGGAACAAGAAGAGCGTGTCGCTCGACCTGAAGTCCCCGGAGGGTCGCGCCGTCGGGCTGCGCCTCGCCCTCGCGTCCGACGTCGTCGTCGAGAACTTTCGTGCCGGCGTCCTCAAGCGGCTGGGCCTCGACTACGAGACGCTTCGATCGCACAAGCCCGGCATCATCGTCTGCTCGATCAGCGGGTACGGGCAGAGCGGGAGCATGTCCGGCAAGGCGTCAGTCGACTCGGTCGTCCAGGCGCTGAGCGGCGCGATGAGCGTCACTGGCTCCCCCGACGGACCACCCATGAAATTGGGACCGGCGTTCGGGGACCTGGCCGGCTCGATGTGGGCCGCGATCGGGGTGCTTGCCGCGCTCTATCGGCGATCAACGACTGGCCGCGGCGACCACATCGACGTCGGGCTGCTCGATGGCCTGATGGGAATGCTCGCGTACCTGGCGGAGATGTATCTCGTCACGGGCATCAGCCCGAACCGTGTGGGCAACAACCATCCAACCGTGCCGGCATACGGGCTCTACGAGGTGGCGGACGGCGAGATCGTGCTGGCCGCACAGATGGATGCGTTCTGGCAGAACTTCTGCCGCGCCAGCGGGCGGCCTGAACTTGCGGACGACCCTCGCTTCGCGACCGTCGGCGATCGCTCCAGGAACTACGCCGAGGTTGAACGGACGGTCTCCGAGATCATGCGCACGAAGCCAGTCGCAGAGTGGCGTCGTCTGCTCGACGAAGCCGACGTTCCAAACGCCCCGGTGCTGACCGTCGGCGAGGCATTGGAGCAGCCCCACGCGGTCGAGCGCGGACTCCTGCGCGAGATCGACCAGCCGGGCGCCGGCCGGGTGAGGGTCCCTGGGCCGACCGTGAAGTTCCTGGGCGACTCCGGAACACCCGAACTGCGGCATGCACCCGCCCTCGGCGAGCACACCCGGGAGGTCCTCCGCGACGTCATCGGACTGGCCCCGGCCGAGATCGATGGTCTGATCTCACGGGGACTGGCATTGCAGAGCCCCGACCACAAGGCTGCATCGGCGTGAGTGCCATGGCAACCAACGAGTCGTGGGGTCCGACCCACCTGATCGCTCGCGGCCAGATTCAGCGTGCTGTCGACGCCTCCGATGCGTTCGACGTCGTGCAACGGGTCCTGGCGGAGCAGGCACGCGGTCGCGTGGCGATGCCGGCCAAGGTCACGATGAACCTCGCCGAGTTCGGGCTGAACGCCTGGAACACGGCCATGCCGGCGTACATCGAGTCGCTCGGCGCGTCGGGTTTCAAGTGGGTCGGTGGGTTCTCGGAGAATCGCCGCGAACACGACCTGCCGTTCCTGATCGCCATGATTCTCGTCCAGGATGCCCAGACCGGGTATCCGCTGGGGTTGCTGGACGGCGTACACATCACGAATCTGCGGACGGGGGCCGTGACGGCTCTCGCCGTCCAGAAGTACGCGCCGCCGGGCGCCAGGTCCCTGGCTCAGATCGGGACAGGCACCCAGGCTCGATTTGGCGTGGCCGCGATCAGGAACATCGTTGACCTCGAGGAGATTCGGGCCTTCGATATCGATCCGGATGCTGCGGCCACCTTCGCTCGGGAGATCACCGAAGCCCATGGGATCGCCGTTCGTATTTGCCCGGACCCGGAATCGGCGGTTCGAGGGGCCGAGATCGTGATCACCGCGACGACCTCGGCGACGCCGATCGTTCAGCGCGCCTGGCTGGCCAAGGGGGTCACGGCGATCTCAATCGGCAGCCAGGGTCAGGAGTTCGACGATGAGACGGTGCTCGGGATTGACAAGCTGGTCTGCGATTTCGTGGGAACAGTGCACCCATCTCGGGGAGCTCCGTTCGTTTGCCGAGTCGGGCCGCCTGACACGGGCGGACGTGTTCGCGGAGATCGGTGAGACGATCGCCGGGATGAAGCCGGGCCGGGAGCGGCCCGATGAGTCCATCCTCGTCGTGCCGATCGGTATGGGCTCGCTCGATATCGCCCTCGCCCGGGTCGCCTATGACCGCGTTCTCGCGGCCGGCCCGGTCGAGACCTTCAGGTTCTTCCCGTCGGAGGAGTGAAGCTGCGGCAGAGCGCAGGTGCTGTTGACAAGGAGGATGCTCGATGACACTCGGATGGGGCCTAATCGGCCTCGGGCGATCGGCCGACACTCTGGTTGCTCCGGCGATCGGGGCGGATTCGAACAGCCGCCTGGTCTCCGTCGTGAGTCGCGACGCCGACCGCGCCGCCGCATTCGCCGGGCGCCATGACGCGGCAACGGCCACGACGGACTTCGAGGCGCTGCTCGCCGATCCTGGCGTGGACGTGGTCGCGATCACGACGCCGAACGCCCTTCACCCAGACCAGGCGATCGCGGCGGCCCAGGCCGGGAAGCACGTGTTCTGCGATAAGCCGCTCGCGCCCGACGCCGCCACGGCCCAGCGAATTCTTGACGCCTGCGCCACGGCCGGCGTCAAGATCGGCATGAACTTCCAGACCCGACACCACGCGTGCTTCCAGGAGGCGCGACAGATCATCGCGAGCGGCAGCATCGGCGACGTACTGTCCATCCAGGTGGACGCAAGCCCAGGCGCCATCCCCCTCGGCGGATGGCGGG
Source organism: uncultured Chloroflexia bacterium (assembly GCA_963788685.1). GTDB lineage: Bacteria > Chloroflexota > Limnocylindria > Limnocylindrales > CSP1-4 > CF-46. The sequence continues at coordinate 177,932 of CAWBHP010000004.1, forward strand.
CAGACCCGGAACTGGCCGGACTCGGCGCCACGAACAACATCGCGGTCCACATCCATGACCTGCTCCGCTTCCTCGTCGGCGCGAGGTCACCGAGGTCGCGGCGATGTTCGATACCGGGCGAACCACCGAGCTCGAGCGGATGCCCCTGGTCCTGATGCGCTTCGCCAACGGAGCCCTGGCGTTTGCCAACGGCAACCAGCTCACCCCGAAGCCCCTCAACGACATCGTAATCCACGGCTCGACCGGCCGGATCGACGGGCGGGGTATCACTCGACCGGGCATGGAGGGCGACATGCGGGTCAGCACCGCCGATGGCGAAACGACGAAACACTACTCGTCGCATGACGCCTATGAGCGGACGATCCGCGCCTTTTCCCAGGCCGTCATCGAGGGACGTGAGCCCGACCCGTCCGGTGTCGACGGGTTACGCAACGTCGAGTTGAGTGACGCGATTCGCCGCTCGGCGCTCGAAGGCCGGCTGATCGAGCTCTCGGCTTGAAGGCGCGCTAGCTCCCGGCTGCCTGGACAGGCGCGATCGACGAACGGCGTCGCCACACCCAGCTGAGGATCGTCGCGGTCAGGAGGACCCCGGCGACAGCGCCGAAGGCGACGCCGTAGCCATTCGTGAAGTCGATCAGCCCGCCGAACACGACGGGCCCCACCATCAGGCCCAGGCTGAATCCCAGCATGACAATACCGGTCGCCCGGCCGGCGCTGCCCGTTGCGGCGAATGACATGACGGCCAGCGTGCTGACGGCGCCGAACGACAGCTGGGACAACCCCCAGGCCACGGCTCCCAACCAGAGGAACGCGACGCCGACCACGCTTCCGGCCCAGAGCAGGATTGCCGCGACGACCCCGAGCGCCGAGAGAACGACGAACTGACCCGGGAGTGATCTGGCATGCTCGGCATGACGGCCCCAGAGGATTCGACCGGGGATGGCCACGAGCCCCATCACGGCCAGGATGTGGCCGGCCGTCACGAGGCTGACACCGCCTCCCTGTTGAGCGTAGAGAGGGAGGTAGGTCGCGACGCCGCCGCCCGACACGCCCATCAGCGTCGTATACGCCGCGAGCCACCACACGTCTCGCGGCATCGGCGCAGCACCGTCAGACGCCTTGACCTCCGCCGGGGGCGCATCGCCGCGTGGCAGCAGAACGAGCGTCGCAAGCACGGCAACCGCGGGCACAACAACAACGAGGGCCACGGTCCCGCGCCAGCCCAGGGTCACGGCCACAACGGGCAGCAGCGCTCCCGCCAGCACGATGGCTCCCATCTCACCGGATTGCTTGACGCCGGTCAGGAGACCGCGCCGGCCTGCCCCGAGCGTGTCAAGGACCACGCGATTGGTTGCGGGGCTGGCGATGCCCTGGCTCAAGCCCCCGAGTGTCACCGCAACCATGAGGAACGCGAACGTCGGAGCGATCGCCATCGCGAGGAATCCCGCTCCTCCGAGCGCGAACGTCAGGAGCAATGTGGAGCGGCCTCCTCGCCGATCCGCCAGGCGACCCAGCCAGATCGACGAGATGGCGCAGACACCAGAGATCCCTCCAACGGCCAGGCCCAGCTCGGCCCGGCTCATGCTGAGATCGCGGAGCAACGGGTCGGCCAGCACCCCCAGGCAGAAGCTGGGCAGGACGGACACGCCCATTGCGACCGCCAGGAGGCCGGTTACCCAGGCCCGATATCGGCCCGACGCGCCACGATCTGTCATCCGCGCTGAGCTCAGTCGCTCGTTCGCCGCAGGATGTAGAGCCCGTGGTTCTTGTCGGTGACGTAAATGAAGCCGCGCGCGTCGGCGAGGACGTCCTCGGATTGGGCAACCAACCTGCCGGCGGGCAGGACCCCCCGCCGTTCCAGGGGATCGGGTGGAACGAACGCGCCGATCTCGCGGGGTAGTCGCGGGTTGGATACGTCGTAGATCCGGAGCCCGGCGTTGAACCAGGTGAGCAACAGGAGATCCTCGCGCGCGAGTAGTGCCGGGTTTCCCTGGTGCTGGTGGAGGTTGTGCGGCCCGAAGCGACCGCCACGCTCGCAGAAGTCCCGGTAGGGTGCCCCGGCCGGCGGCACCGGCAGCGGCAGCATCGAAATGACTCGTGGCGCAGCCTCGTCGCTGACGTCGACGAGACCGGCGAAGCCCAGTGGCTCGTCACAGTCCTCCTCGATTGCCTCGGAATTGACGGCAACCAAGCCCCGACCGGTGAGTGGGACGGCAGTGTGGACCGCGATGACCGGATTGAAGGGCGGGGCGAAATCGAGCCGGCTGATGAGCCGTGGGCTTGCCGGATCCCCGATGTCGAGGATCACCAAGCCTGCGGCTCCGTACGCGAGATAGGCTCGGTCGGCCACGGCGTAGGCAGCGTGCAGGCTCGTTCCCTCCGCAACCCCGGTCTCGCCGCCAAGTCGCCATTGGCCAGGGACCCACCAACGCCCGATGACGCGGGTCCGCGACGGGTCGTCGACGTCGACGATCTCGTAGATATGACCGTCGTATCCCGCGGCAGCCGTCGCGGCATGGACGTAGCGGCCGCCGTCGTGGAAATTCCGGTGAGTCCCATTGCCGCCAGTGGCATGGCGGCCGGTCTCGACCGGCAGTCGTGGATTCGTGACATCCCAGATCACGAACCCCTCGGCAAATGGGGCGTCGGGGTCTTCGCCCCACCCGGTGTCGATCTTCTCGAGGGCGGTGATCATCCGGCCGCCGGCCACCTGGACCTGGATGGTCCACGTGTTCGATGGCCCCGCCAGGAAGGCCACCGATCGCGGGTCAGCCGGGTCGGTGACGTCGAGCACGGACCAGCCCCGATGCCACAGGTGACCCAGGTAGAGGTACCAGCGATCGTCGACGACCTGCATCGCGAGCTTGAATCCGGGCCGGCCATCGAGATCGTGGTAGGCGACGATCTCGACCTGGTCGAGGGCGTGGTCGCCAGGCGGCAGCGGCACCGTCCTCGGGGAGCCGCCGCTGATGTCCGCAGCCCGCCGGTCTTCGTTCACTGCCAGGTCAGGGCGCCGCGGCCCACGAGGCTTCCCTCGCGAAGCCGGCGATGGATCTCGAGCACCTCCGACGGACCGGTCGTGAGACCGATCACCGGCTTGATTCGGCCCGAAGCGACGAGATCGGCGGCAAACGCGACTTCCGCTCGGCTCGCGTATCGCGAGCCCAGGATCGACGCCTCATTCAGAACCAGCTCCTGCGGATCGAAGCTGGCAACCACGTCGGGGAACGTCGTCAGGATGACCACCCGGCCGCCCGGAGCGACGCTCCTCGTCGCCCAGCCAAGGCTCCTTGGGCTGCCGACGAAGTCGACCACGACGGTTGGGCGGCCGCTCTGGAAGATCACTGGATCGAGTACGTCGAAGTCGTCGGACCGCACGCCGATCCCGCCCAGCGCCTCGATCGCGCCGAGCTTCTCATCCGACAGGTCCAGGCCCGCGACCTCGGCGCCGAACAGACGGGCGACCTGGACGAGATGGATGCCAACGCCACCGCCTCCACCAATCACCGCGACCCGGTCACCGGGCCCGATGCCGGCCCGACTCCGGCAGATGTGGACGGGCGTGGCGACGGCGTCGGGCACGACCGTGGCGACGACCGGATCAAGACCGTCCGGAAGGACGATGAGGTTTCGCGAGGGCAAAGTGGCGAACGGCGCGTAGCCTCCGTCCACGTGCATCCCGATCACGCCCGCCAACCGTCGGCAGCGGCTGTCGTTGCCGGCGATGCATTCGGGGCAGGATCCGCAGACGAGATAGAAGTACGCCCCAACCAGCCGCCCGAGCAGGGCCGGATCGACGCCTGCTCCGACCTCGGTAACCCGACCGATGAGCTCGTGGCCGGGGACTCGCGGCAGTGTGGAACGCTCGTCGGCCAGGTCGCCGCGGATGCAGTTGAGGACCGTCAGACCAACGCTGCACGCCTCGACCGCGACCAGCGCCTCGCCCGGGCCGGGCGCGGCCAATTCGAAGCGTTCCCACGTCGGGTCCGTGCCCCACTCTTGAACGCGGTATCCCTCCTGGACAATCGGATCGCCTGTCCTTCGCTCGCTGTTGCTAGACATCGAGGGTGACCTTCAGGGTGCTCGAATCGGCCACGTCGCTGAAGGCCGAAGCGGCATCGTCGAGCGGAAAGGACCGGGCCCACAGCGGTGCGAGATCGACCTCACCCGCCGCGGCAAGGCCGATCGCCCGATCGTAGTCCCGCGGAAGCGCGGCCCGCGGATTCAGAATTCGCAGCTCCTTGTAGTAGAGCTGATAGAGCGGCAGTTCGTCGGCGCGCGTAGCGGTGATCGTCCCGAACACGACGATCGTGCCGCCGATCGCGGCTACCCGGATGGCCTGGGCCAGCGTGGGCACGCTGCCGACGGCCTCGATCACGAGCGGCACACCACGACCGCCGGTCAGGTCGGCGACCAGCGCTTCGGCGTCATCCGGCGCGGCCACATCCGAGGCGCCGAGCCTGAGGGCGAGCTCGCGCTTGGCAGCCGAACGAGTCACGCCGATCACCCGGCGGATTCCGCGTGCCCGGAGCAGCTGGACATGGAGCAGTCCGGTGACGCCCAGGCCGATGACAGCGGCCGTATCGGGCGGTCTGAGATCGACATCGGCCTGGGCATGGACGCACGTCCCGAGGACCTGGAGGAGCGCCGCGGCATGTGGTTCGATCAATTCGGGCACGACGTGCAGGCTGAGCTCGTCGACGGCGACCCGCTCTGCGAACACGCCGTCCATGTCGCGGCCGAGCAGCGCACCGTTGCGGCACACATTCGGTCGGCCGGCCCGACACAGGTCGCAGTGACCGCAGGCCACGGCCGGATCGACCAGGACCCGGGTGCCCGCCGGCACGATCGCGCGCGGTCCGGCTCGGGCCACCCGTCCGATCAGCTCATGGCCAAGAACGCGCGGGTACTCGACTGCGATGTCGCCCTTGACGATCTTGACGTCCGTCCCGCAGATCCCCACGAGCTCAAGTTCGACGAGCGCCGCTCCGCTGGCATCGGGCTCGGGGAGGTCGTGCACCCGAACCGTGTTGGGCGCGGTCAGGACGACGGCTCTCATCGTGTGCTCCCTGCTGGGCGGGTCCCCGGGGCGGACCCGGCTGTGGCGGTCCGAATCGCGCGCCAGACGCGGTCGGGTCGAAGTGGCAGCTCGAGATCCCGTACGCCCAGCGGGCTGAGCGCGTCGAGTGTCGCATTCACGACCGCCTGCGGCACGCCGATGCAGCCCAATTCGGCGATCCCCTTCGCGCCAAGCGGGTTCGAGGGAGCCGGTATCTCGATCCAGCCCAGGCTGATCCTCGGCGTTTCCATAGCGGATGGCAGGAGGTAATCCATGAACGTGGACGTCAGCAACTGACCCTGGTCGTCGTAGATGAGCTCCTCGAGCAGCGCCTGGCCAAGTCCTTGGACGATCGAGCCGACGACCTGATCCGACGCCAGACGGGGGTTGACGATACGCCCGCAGTCGTTGACCGCAGCGATGTGTCGGACGGCGACCGCCCCCGTCCCGAGCGAGACCTCTACCACCGCCACGAACACGCCATAGGGAAAGGTCAGAGCGCCTGGCACAAAATCGATCTCGGCCGCAAGGCTCTGACCGCGATCGGCCAGTTGCGCGGACAGTTGACCAAGCGAAACGCTGATGCCGGGCACGCCGACCACGCGAAAGGCTCCATCGACGAGCTCGAGATCGGCGGCACGCGCCTCGAGATGCTCGGCTGCCACGAACCGAGCCTGGTCGACGACGTTTATCGCGGCCTGGAAGGCGCCCGCCGCTCCGAGCTGGGTGGACCGGCTCCCGAACGTTCCCACGCCGCGGGCGACCTGGCCGGTGTCCCCGGCAATGAGGGTCACCGCCTCAGGCGCCACCGACATTGCATCGCCGACCACCTGCTTCCAGATGGTCGCGTGGCTCTGGCCAGTCGCCGTCGATCCTGTTCGAACAAGGATGGCGCCATCCGGCTCGATCTCGACCCGCGCGTACTCGCCGTCGGTCAGCCCGCCGCCCGAGCGGTCCAGGTAGACGCCGATGCCGAGCCCGATCGGATCGGCTCCGGACTTCCGGCGACGTTGCTGCTCACGCCGAACACCCTTGGCGTCGGCCAATCGAAGCGCCTGATCGAGCGCCGCGTGGTAGTCACCCGTGTCGTAGCGTGCCCCCGTCGGCGTGACGTGGGGCATGGCCGCCGAGGGGATGAAGCTCATCCGTCGAACGTCCGCCGCGTCCAGTCCTGCTTCCCGCGCGTAGGCGTCGACGGTCCGTTCGAGGAGGTAGGCGGCCTCCGGACGTCCAGCTCCGCGATACGGGCCGACCGGCGCGTGACTCGTGACGACGGTCGTGGTCCTGATGGCTACTTCCGCGATGTCGTACGGGCCGGTCGCCATGAGACGGGTCGAGGTGGTCAGCTCGGCCCCGTGGTGGGGATACGCGCCGACATCGGCCACGACACGGATCTCTGCCCGCCGGATTCGGCCCGATTTGTCGCCGGACAAGGTCATCGACCCAACCTGGCCGCGACCGTGGCTAGCCGCGAGCAGCTCCTCACTCCGGTCCGCGATCCAGGTCACCGGCTGACCGAGTCGCAGCGCCGCGGCCGCGATGGCCGCGTACTCGGGATGGAAGATGCCCTTCAGGCCGAACGCCCCGCCGACGCTCGGAACCCGGACCCGGATGTCATCCTCGGCGAGGCCGAGGACCGCCGCCAGTTGCATTCGCAGGTTGTGCGGTCCCTGGTGTCCGCACCAGATCGTGAGGCGCGGTTCATCGCCCGGGATCGCAATGATGCTGAGCGTCTCGATCGGGCTGGCGGCGAGAAGCTGCTGACGCACGGCGACCGTCGCCTTGACCGGCCAGTCCGAGGGCGGCGATCCAAGGGACTCCGTTCGATCTCCGACGATGTTCGTGCCGACGTCAGGAAAGAGGAGGACTTCGTCCGCCATGGACGCTTCGACATCCGGGACGGGTGTCAACGGTTCGGCATCGATCTCGACCAGATCTGCGGCGTCGACCGCGACGTACTCCGTCCGGCCGATCGCGATGGCGATCGCCTCGCCGGCGAACCTGGCCGTCGTTCGGGCAAGAATTGGCCGATGGAATGTTCTCGTTCCGTCGTCGAATTCCTCCGTTGCCACGAGATCCGGCAGCGTGAGGTCCGCCGCCGTGAAGATGGCGACGACGCCCGGTAGCGCGGCCGCTGCGTCGGTCCGGATCGCTCCGATCCGGCTGTGCGCGTAGACGCTCCTGATGAACTTCGCTCGCAGGCTGTCCGGGGGAATGAGGTCCGCCAGGAACTGGGCCGAACCGGTCGTGAGGTCGCGGAGGTCGGCCGGTGTTACCGATCGACCAATCGACGCCATCCGACCTCCTCGAGCTGGGGTCCACTCCCGTGGGCGCGATCCAGTGCCTTGGCCGGATCTCGGGGAGTCCCTCGGCCTCTAGAATGCATCAAACACAATACATCCGCTTCGCGAAGGGACAGCATGCGTCCGACAGTATTCATCGTTCAGGCGGTTCCCGAGGAAGGACTCGACGACCTTCGGGCCGTTGCGTCCGTCGAGATGTTCCCGGCGCTTGATCGACTGATCAGCCGGCAGGAGCTGTTGGCGGCCGTCCGCCATTGCGAGTACCTGTGGGTCCTCGGCGAGGTGCCCGTCGATGAGGAGGTCATCGAAGCGGGCCGGCTCAAGCTCATCGCGATCATGGAGATTCTCACCCGGTCCGTCGACATCGCGGCCGCTACTGCTCGGGGGATCCCGGTCACGACCCTGCCGAATCTCGATGGGGTGACGACCAGCACCGCCGAGCACACGCTCGCGCTCCTCATGTCGCTGGCCCGTCGGCTGCCCCAGGCGGAGCGGCAGCTGCGCGACGGGCGCTGGACCCAGTATCAGTCGATGGCGCTGCTCGGCACGCGCCTCCATGGCAAGACCCTGGGCATCGTCGGGCTCGGCAATGTCGGCCGCAAGGTCGGCCGCGCCGCCGCAGCCCTGGGCATGGAACTCCTGTACACGGACCGCAGTCCGCTGCCGGATGTGGCCGAGCCGCTCGGAGCCCAGTGGCGCGAGCTCGACGACCTGTTCCGTGAATCGGACTTCGTTGCACTCACGACGACGCTGACGGCATCGAGCCGCGGTCTTGTTGACGGTCGGCTGCTTGGACTCATGAAGTCCGACGCGTACCTCATCAACACGTCCCGCGGCCCCGTGGTCGACGAGGCCGCCCTCGTCGAGGCGCTACGGAGCGGCAGAATCCGCGGGGCGGCCCTCGACGTGTTCGAGACCGAGCCGCCCACCCCCGGCGGGGGACCGCACCCTGATTTGCTCGGCCTGGACAACGTGCTCTTGACGCCCCATCTCGGGACCGCCACGCGTGAGACGCGGGTCGAGATGACCCGGACTGTCGCGGGCGGCGTCGTCGCGGCGATCGAGGGTCGACGGCCGCCGAACGTCGCCAACCCGGAGGTGTTCGGCGAGCCGCCGGCTCCGTCACTCGATCGGATCGGGTAACCCGCCCCGAAGTTCTGTCAGAGAAGCAGGCGGTCTTCGTACTCGACGCGCGACAGGATCTGCGGGTCGCCTTCGGTGACCAGGACCATGTCCTCGATCCGGACGCCGCCGCCGCCCTTCACATCGGGCACCCAGACGAGGGGCTCCACGGCGAACACCATGTTCGGCTTCAGTTCGTAGACGGTCGCGCCCGGCAGTGTCTCCCCGATGTACGGCGGTTCGTTCGCGCCGATCCCGATACCGTGCCCGATGAACAGGCTGAACAGGTTGTCCGCGAGGCCGTGGTCAGCGATCTTGGCGATGATCGTGTTCGCGACGTCGAGGTTGGTTCGGCCCGGGCGCATCACGGCGATCCCGGCCATCAGCCCTTCGTAGACCGCGGTGTAGACCTCCTTCTGGCGACGCGTCGGCTTGCCCACGATCGTCGTTCGGCCGATGTCGGCGAAGTAGCCGTTCCACATGGCACCGATATCGATGAAGCACAGGTCGCCATTTCGAACCAGCTTGTCGGAGCAGATCCGGTGGGGTGGCGACATGTGCTCGCCGGAGGCGAAGTAGGGCGTGATCACGTGGGGCATCTCGCCGCCCAGGTAGTAGAGCGTCTGCATCGCGTCGCCGGCGACCTCGCACTCGCGCCGGCCCGCCCGCGTCTCGTCGAGCGCGCGCTGGGTGACCGAGTCGCCGATGGCGCAGGCTTCCTCGATGATCGGAAGCTCTTCTGCGAGCTTGATCAGACGCGCTCGCTGCATCAGTGAATCGCCATCGACCACCTCGATGTCGGGTAGGTGTTGCCGCATCGACTCGATGAGCGAGAGATTGGCCTGGTCGATCCCGAGCCGGCCCGCCGTGAGGCCGAGTTGGCGGAGCTGAGGGGTGAGGATGTCCGTGACGAATCCGTCCACGAGCTCCCGTTGCTCCATGATCGGAATGGCATGGCTCGATGCCAGCCACGGCATCCCGAAGCGAGCCTTGTCAAGTTCTCCGCCGGAACACAGGAGCACCGGTTCAGATGTCGACGAGAGGAGGACACCGTTCAGAGACGATGCCTTGTAGGCGATCAGCTGGGCCCGCAACGAGGTGAGGTAGCGGACGTTCTCGTTCTTCCACAGGAGAACGGCGTCGAGATCGGACGTGGCGAGTTCGGCGCGGACGCGGTCGACACGCTTTTCGCGAAGAGCCACGAGGTCGTAGCGGTCCTCCCAGTCGACAGCCATCGGGCCCTTGGCATAGCTCATGGATCGCTCCTCGTGTGGTCGAAGTCCTGGGCGGGACGCCGGACGCGACGCCTGCGACATTGTGCATTATCGGGGGCGACGGTCGACAACGCGCTAGCGGATCGGGCGCTTCCGTACCACCGGGTCGATGACCGATTTACCCGTCGACGACGCGCTGTCATCTCCTACAATTGATCCGAATGGCCCGGATCCTCACTCCAGCTATTGCGGCCGGTCGGTACCGGACGGCCCAGGCGGTCGTCGCCGATCGACTCCGTCGGGCGGTTCTGTCCGGACATCTCGCGCCCGGTTCGCGAATCCTTCAGGCGGCGATCGCGGCAGAGATGCGAATGTCCACCACGCCCGTTCGTGAAGCCATGCGCGAACTCGCGGGCGAAGGCCTCCTCGATCTCGATCCACATCGAGGCGTCGTCGTCCACCAACCTTCGGTCGACGAGTTCCAGGAGGTCTACCAAATCCGCGGCCTTCTCGAGCCCGTCGCGATTGCGGCCACGGTCGAGAACATCAGCCCGGCCCAGATTGCCGGCGCCGAGCAGATCCTCGAGCAGATGGAAAGCGAAGCCGACGTCGCCGAGTGGACGATCTCGAATGCTGCGTTTCACTCGCTCCTGGCCGAGGCCAGCGGCATGCCGATCCTGACATCGATCCTCGAGAACCTTCGCAACATGTCGGCCCTGTACATCGCGTCGGTGATCCACGTCCGTCCTGACGCGGTGGTCACCGCGAACGCCGAGCATCGGGCGATGCTGGAGGCATGCAAGGCCCGTGACGTTGAGAAGGCGCTGACGATCGAGGTCGATCACCTGCGGCATACCGTCGCAATCGGCGAGCAACAGCTCACGCGTCCAGGATCCGGTAAGGCGGCCGCCACGAGCTGATCGCGTAAAGCACGTGGCCAGCGTCACGCGATTGGCGTCCCCTGCATCGAGTCAACAGGGTCACTGGGACCGTTCCGCCGCGCGGCGCGGTTCTTGTATGATGCACAATCGAAAGAGTTCGTCAGGGAGGGTCCGGTAGTGACGTCGACGCCTTGGAAGACTGACCGCTGGTTCTCGAGTCCGTGGAACTACCTGCCCGAGGTTACGAGCGGGTTCACCTTCCCTGAGAAGCTCGAGCTCCATGACGTCACGCTGCGGGACGGCGAACAGCAGGCCGGCGTCGAGTTCACGGCCGACGACAAGATCCAGAATCGCCGAGCTCCTCGCCGCGGCCGGCGTCCACCGGATAGAGGCCGGCTTGCCGGCCGTCTCGAAGGCCGACGAGAAGGCCGTCCGGGAGATCGCCAAGCGAGATCTCGGGGCGAAGATCTTCGCGTTCTCCCGGTGCATGATCGACGACGTCAAGCTCGCCGTGGATTGCGGCGTCAGCGGCGTGGTCATGGAGATCCCCTCGAGCCACCACCTCATCGAGAAGGCCTACCGCTGGCCGACCGAGAAGGCGATCGATCTCTCCATCGAGGCGACTGCGTACGCCCACGAGCACGGCCTGACGGTCTCGTTCTTCCCGATCGACGCCACCCGGGCGAGCGCCGTCGAGCTGCTCGACGACCTGGGCCGGGTCGCCACCGAAGGTCATGTCGACGCGGTCGGACTCGTCGATACGTTCGGCGTCATTTCACCCCACGCGGTCGGCTATTTCGTGTCGCAGATCCGGAACCGGCTGAACGTGCCCCTCGAAACGCACTTCCACATGGACATGGGCCTGGGTGTCGCCAACACGGTGCTCGCGGTCGCGATGGGCGCATCGTGCATCCAGACGACGATCGCCGGACTCGGCGAACGCGCCGGGAACACACCGATGGAGGAGACCGTTCTGGCCCTCCTGACGATGTACGGCATCGATACCGGCATCAAGACCGAGCACTTCTATGCGATGGCTCGAGAAGTCCTTGAACGGGCCGGGGTCAGTCAGCCCTCGAACCGGCCGGTCATCGGGGAGCGGCTCTTCAACGTCGAGTCGGGCATCATTGCTAGCTGGGTGAAGAATGTCGGCGACGAGTTCCTTACCGAGGCCTTCCCGTACCGCCCGGAGCTCGTCGGCCAGAAGCCGCCAACGATCGTCCTGGGCAAGGGCTCTGGGCTCGACTCCGTGGCGATCTGGCTCAATCGGCTCCAGGTCACCGCTACAACCCCCGAGATCGAGGCCGTTCTGGCCGAAGTGAAGGCCCGCTCCCTCGAAACGAAGAGTCTCCTCGGCGAGGACGAGTTCCGGACTATCGTCGATCGGGTCCTGCCTGGTCGCCGGAGCGAGCCCGTCCCCGTCGGTTCAACCCCGGGACTGGAGTGAACTGATGCGCGAAGCAATCGGCACGCTGAGCACCGACTGGAAAGAAGGCATCAACTGGCCGGTCGTCCGCGACTGGCGCCTCAAGCGGGCCCATGCGGCGATGGAACGGGCCGGCCTCGGGGCAATGCTGCTCTTCTACGACGAGAACATGCGGTACGTGTCGTCGACCTTGACGCCGGGCTGGAACCGCCTGAAGCCGGGCCTGCGCTACGTGGTCCTGCCGGCCGGCAAGGCGCCCATCGTCTACGAGCAGGGCGACATCGGCTTCCATCTCAAGGTCCACAGCCCGTGGATTCCGCCGGAGAACATCCGCTACTCGTATGTCTGGATCAAGGGTGCCGTCGGGCCCGCCGCCGAGCAACAGGTCAACAAGTTCGTCGACGCCCTCGTGAACGATCTCGAGCAGGCCGGCGTTCGGGACCTGCCCCTCGGCGTCGACTTCATCGACATCAACCTGATGCGGGCGTTCGAGAAGCGGGGCATCAGCTGGACAGACGGCATGAGCCCGATGATGGAGGCGCGAGCGATCAAGAGTCCGGACGAGATCAAGGCGTTCTCGATCGTCGGATCGATCTGCGATTCGGTTCATTACGCCATCGCCAACTTCATCAAGCCAGGCATGACCGAGAACCAGGTCGCCGCGTTCGGGTTCGAGAAGCTCTACTCGATCCCGGGCATGGAAGACGTCGAGGACGTGATTGTTTCGTCCGGCCCGAACGCCTGGCCGAACTGGCGCAATTTCGGCGACCGAATGATCCGCCCGGGCGAGCTCGTCATCGTCGATCTCGCGGCGTTGACGTGGAACGGCTTCAAGTCGTGCTGCTACCGGACGTACTGCGTCGGCGGCAAGCCGACCGATGCTCACCAGAAGACCTACGACGCGGCCCACAAGTGGCTGTGGGACTCGATCGACATGGTCCGCCCCGGCGCGACGACGGCCGAGGTCGCGGCCAAATGGCCGTCAGCCAAGGAAGCCTGGGGCTACGAGGAAGAGGACCAGGCCGCCGCCAACAACTGGGGTCACGGCCTCGGACTGGCGCAGTACGACCCGCCGGTGATCTCGCGGATCTGGTCGCTCGACCATCCGGTCGAGATCCAGCCCGGGATGACATTCGCGCTCGAAACGCAGAACGGGATTCTCCACGACCACGGGGTCCGCCTGGAGGAGATGCTCTACGTCACCGAGAGCGGCTACGAGATGGTCACGACCTACAAGCAGCACGAAATCATCGTCGTCGACTGACGGTCCGGTGAGCCGGCTGCTGTCGCTCGATGAGCCGGACGCACTCGAGATCGGGCGGGTCGGGGCGAAGGCCGCCCGCCTGGCCGAGGCTCGGCAGCGGGGATTCGCGGTATTGCCCGGCCTCGTCGTCGTCGCCGAAGAGTCTCGACCCGCCATCGAGGCCGGGCGAGCCGCACTTGCGTCCAGGAGTGCCGGAGCCGCGCGCAGCGCCGTGATCTCGGCCAGTCTGACGAGCGGTCTCGGGCGCGAGTTGGCGCGGGCGCGGGAGCTCGGGCCGGTCCTCGTCGTCAGATCGTCAACGAGGCTTGACGGCGAAGGTGCCTGGTCTGGCGCCTTCGCATCGTTCCGGGACGTGACCCCGGACGTCCTGGATACCGCCGTGCGCGGTTGCTGGGCATCCCTGTTCTCGCCGGATTCGCTGGCCCGGTTCGACCAGCAGGGCATCGCGCCCGAGACAGCGGACATGGCAGTCCTGGTCCAACCGCAGCTCGAGCCGGTCGTGGGCGGCTGGACCCGCATCGCCGACGGATCGGTCGAAGTCGCGGCGATCGCCGGATCGCCGGTCGCACTCCTCGCCGGCTGGGAGCGCGGTTCGCGTTACGTGGTCGCCGCCAACGGGACCGTTGAAGTCGGGGGTTCGTCCGGGCCGCTTGACGAAATCTTCGGTTGGGCTCGTCGCCGATCTCGCTCGCCTCGCCCGCGAAGAGCTCGGCGCGGGTCGGCTCGAGTGGGCCTTGAACGATGGCGAGATCGTGATCCTGCAGGTCGATCCGCTCGACCCCGCAGGAGAGGATGGAGCGACCGTCTCGGTCCCCGATGCGCTGGCTGCGCCGCCGTTTCGGCGGCTGGCGAGCGTCCTCGTCGGCCGGTCAGGCCGGCTTGCCGATCGACTTCTGGTCCCCTGGGCCTCGGCAGCACCTGACTCGTGGCATGCCACTCCAGTCGAAGGTGATCCTGTTGACCTCTTCGACGAGGCGAAGCGACGATCGCACGACCTCGCCGAGGCGGTGGCCAGTGGCGCCGGGCTGACGACCGAGCAGCTGATTGACGGGCTCGACCACGGCGACGCGATCGTCGCTGAGCGGCTCGACTCGGTCAGGATCGAGGGGGCAGCCGTCGCCCGGATCCTTGGCGCCCTCGACGACGTCGGCAGGCACCTCGCCGCGACCGGATCGCTCCGAACACCGGACGCGATCTGGTCGCAGACCGTCGAGTGGGTGGATCATGCGTTGAGCTCGTCATCGCCCAGGCCGGCGGCTCGTTCGGTAGGGGATCGATGGGCCCATCTCATCTACGGGGTGACCGTGATCCACGGCCGGGCCGCGCTGGGAACCGGAGCTTCTGACGGCTGGGCGGCCGGTCGCGCCCAATTCATATCGAGGTCCGACGACGTCGCGTCCTTCCGCAGCGGGGACGTGCTCGTCGTCAACCGGCCGTTGCCGAAGCTCGCGCCGCTGCTCTGGGATGCGTCGGCGCTCGTGTGTCGCAGCGGCAGTCCGGCGGCCCACCTTTGCGAGGTGGCGCGTTCGCTCAGGCTGCCGGCCGTCGTCTCGGCCGACTTCCCGCATTCTGTCGACGGGATCAGCGCGGCGGTCGATGGGACTGCAGGAACCGTCCATTGGTGGGACCCGACCGATGTTCGGAGCTGAGGGGCCTCACAGGTGAGCCCCAACCCGTCTCAGGCCGACGCCCGTGAGTCGCCGGCTCGACCCGTCCTGGCGGGACTGAGCGTCATCGACTGCAGCCAGCTCATTGCCGGACCAATGATCGGGATGATCCTCGGAGACTTCGGTGCGGACGTGCTCAAGATCGAACACCCCGCTGGTGGCGATCCGCTGAGGACCTTCGGGAGGAAGCGCGGCGATTCGCCCCTCTACTGGAAGTTCCTGTCCCGCAACAAGCGGTCGGTGAACCTCGCCTTGAACACCGCCGCCGGCCAGGATCTGTTCCGCCGGCTGATCGGCGAGACCCGGCCGGACGTCGTAATCGAGTCGTTCCGGCCCGGCACCCTCGAGCGCTGGGGATTGGGCTACGAGGTTCTGCGGGACCTGCACCCAGGCGTGATCCTGGTCCGCGTGTCCGGGTTCGGGCAGACCGGGCCATATCGGGACCGACCCGGCTTCGGCACGTTGGCAGAAGCCATGAGCGGATTCGCGCAAATGACCGGGGAGGCCGACGGACCGCCGACGCTGCCGCCGATCCCACTGGCCGACTCCGTCGCGGCGCTCTACGGGACTATCGGGGCGCTGCTGGCGCTGCGCGTCCGTGACTCGTCGGACGAGCATCGCGGCCAGGTCGTCAATTCGAGCCTGCTCGAGTCACTGTTCTCGCTCTTGGGCAACCAGCTCCTCGAGTTCGACCAGCTCGGCCTGGTGGCGCATCGCGACGGCAATCGCGCCCCCACGTCGGCGCCGCGAAATCTCTATCGGACGGCCGACGACAGATGGATCGCCGTGGCGGCGCCCACCAAGAACGTCGTGGAGCGGCTGTTTCGCCTGATCGGCAGGCCGGAATTGCTCGAGGATCCGCGCTACGCCACGAACTCGGCGAGGCTCGACAACGTCGAGGCGCTCGACGAGATCGTGTCCGCCTGGACGGCGGGGTTGTCGCGCGCTGACGCGCTCGCGGCCCTCGTCGGGGCCGAGGTTCCGGCTGCGCCCGTTGCCGATATGGCGGACCTGGCAGACGACCCGCACCTCGTGGCCCGCGGCGCCGTCGCGACCGTCGATGACCCGGAGCTGGGCCCCTTGCGGATGCCAGGAGTCCTGCCCGGCCTGTCAGCAAACCCGGGCTCGATCCGGCGTCACGCGCCGTCCCAGGGGAGCGCCAACGAGGACGTCTACCGTGATCGCCTCGGCCTCACGGAGGACGAGCTGGCCGCACTGCGGAAGAGCGGCGTTATCTGATCGGGACCTGACGTCAGTCGTCCAGCAGCGCCACCATCTCCACCTCGACCAGGTATTCCGGGTGCGACAGACCCGCGACGACCATCAACGTGCTCGCCGGATACGGCTCCGAGAACACTTCGGACCGAATGGCTCGCCACGTCTCGAAATCGGCGGCGCGGACGAGGAGTGTCGTTACCTTGATCGCGTTGGAGAGATCGCCGCCTGCGGCCTGAAGGACAGCCCGAAGGTTCGCGTAGACCTGACGACACTGCGTCTCGAAGTCCCCGACGCCGACGGTCTCGCCCCGCTGATCCCTCGGGACCTGCCCCGAGACGTAGAGCGTATTGCCGACCCGGACCGCATGGGCATAGCCGCTCGGTTCGTGAATCGTCGAAGGTCGAACCTGTGTTCGTGCCGTTTCCAATTCCGGCGTCATGGCCACCTCCTCCTGGTGTCTATGGAACCCCGAATCCGGTCCCGTGGACACTGCCCGGTGCGGTAAGCTAGCAAAAGCACAATGCATTGTGCAGCGATTGCGGCTACCGCACAGAGCCGGACTGCCCGCCACAGCCATCCGGAGGCCCGATTTGACAGGTGAGCGCGCGCCAGTCGTTGATCTTCACGCCCATATCACCCCCCAGCGGTTCCAGGCGGCGATCAAGGCCACCGGGGAGTGGCATGGTCTGACGTCGAGCACCGGCGAGCTGCAGGTCCCCGGGTTCAGGCGGACTCTGGACGAGCGACTGGCCGACATGGACGCCCTCGGTGTCGACGTCCAGGTGGTCTCGCCAAACGGCGGGTTCTACCAGTACGACAACGATCCGGCGACGACGGCGATCATCGCCCGCGAGTGCAACGATGAGATCGCGGAGATGTGCGTCAACCACCCTGACCGCTTCGCCGGCCTGGGAACGCTGCCGATGCAGGACGTTCCCGCGGCCATCACCGAGCTGACGCGTGCGATGGGCATGGGCTTCAAGGGGGCGATGGTCAACGATCACGTGAACGGTCGGACCTGGGACGAGCCCGAGTTCCTGCCGTTCTGGGAAACCGCAGAGCGGCTCGGGGCGGTGATCTTCTTCCACCAGGCGGATGACACCGTCGTGACCGGGCGGATCGATCGATACCACCTCGACAACTCCGTCGGCAACCTGACCGAACGGGCCCTCACCTTCGGTGCGATCGTCGGCGGCGGGGTCATCGACCGGTTTCCTGACCTCAAGATCCTGCTCGGCCACGCCGGCGGGTACACGGCCTTCGGAATCGCCAGGATGGACAAGGCCTGGGAGGCTTCGCGCGAGCTCGTGGACGAGGGTGTCGACCCGGCCGTGGCGCTGGGTGGTGCGTTCGGTGCGGAGGAGGCGCGGGTCGTCGAATCAGGCGACATCGGAGCCGGCGCCCGGCCCCCGAGCGCCTACCTCCGCAACTTCTACTACGACTCCTGTACCTACACCGAGGCGAGCCTGCGCTTCTTGATCGACATCGTCGGAAGCGATCGGGTCGTGCTGGGCACTGACTATCCGGCGCCGATGATCCTCAAGGACGCTGTGAACTGGATCAACGGGCTGGCTTCCCTGACAGCGGACGAGAAGGAGTCGATCCTGTCGCGCAATCCCGCCCGGCTGGTGGGCATGTGAGCTCCCGGCTGACATCGACCGATTGGGTCGTGCCGGCAATCCGTGGCTAGCCGGGTGAGCCCGACGACCACCGAATGATCACGCGCTACCTGACGGTCGCGCTCCTGGCCGGGGCGATGGCCGTCGCCCTCTTTCCCGTGATGGCCCTCGGCGTGCTGTCGGGGTTCCTCCTCCCGGATTTCGGCATCACGAGGGCCCAGCTCGGGCTGGTCGTGACCGTCTCGGCGGGGACTTCGGCGGTGGCCGGGATCGTCCTCGGCAGGTTGGTCGATCGATACGGTGGGCGGACGGCCCTGATCATGGTGTTCGGGCTCAGCGCGTTGGCCATGATCGGCACTGCCGTGGCGCCCACCTACGCCCTCCTGGCCGCCGCCGCCGCATTTGCCGGCCTGGCGCTGGGGAGCGCCAACTCGGCGACGAATCGGTTCGTCGTCGAAACGGTTCCGGCCGGACGGCGGGGGACGATCACCGGGATCAAGCAGGCCGGCGAGAGTCTCACGATCGTGGCAGCCGGGGCACTGCTGCCGATAGCCGCCCTGGCCATCGGCTGGCGCTCTGCCCTCGCGATCAGTGCGCTCGCCCCGTGCGTCGCGATCGCGCTCGTGCTGGCCCGGATCCCGGTTGCTCCTCGGATCGCAGTTCCTACCACGCTCGGCGGCCCGAATCGGACGCTCGACCGGGATGTCCTCTGGCTTGCGGCCTTCACGATCTTCACCGGCCTTTCGGGCGGAAGCATCGCGACCTATCTCCCGCTGTACGCGCAGGAGGCGCTGCAGATGAGCGCCACCACCGCGGGCCTGGTCGTGGCCGTGATGGGCATCGTGGCAACGGTTGGTCGCATTGCCTGGGGCCACTTTGTCCGTAGTGCGACTGACCTTCGGAGTCGGATGCGAACCATTGCTCTCATGGCGGTCGGAGCGACCATCCTCCTCTGGTCCGCGAGCAAGATCCACCCCGACCTCGTCTGGCTGGGTGCCGCGGCGTGGGGCGTGAGCCTGCTGTCGGCCGGAACCGTTGGGATGGTGGCGGTCATGACCTATGCCGGCGTCGAAAACACCGGCCGCGCGTCCGGGGTCGTCCTCACGGGCTTCGGATTTGGCCTGATGGTCGGCCCCCCGGTCTTCGGCTGGACGGTCGACACGACAGGTGCGTATGACGTGGGATTCGGGCTCGTGTTCGCGGAGCTGAGCTGCGCGTCGGCCATCGCGGTCGTCTGGAGTCGACGCGCGCGAGAACCGCGCCTCTCGGGCGTCGCCGGGTAGCCCGGGCGGGGACTAGCGGGTCGGGTCCGACCCGGCCCCCGCGGCCGCCCGCGGCAAGAACTTGTCGTAGAGCTCAGGTCGTTGCCACTGCCGGAGGACCCCGGCCTTCGCCCGGTTACGCGTCGACGAGTTGGGCCCGTCGTCCTCGGCGCGCAACTGCCGAATCCGCTCGAGATCAATGTCCACCAGGTGCATCCCCGGCTGCGATGTTTCGAAGACAATCGCCTCCGGCGTCGCGACGAGGGCCATCCCCCGGTCCGCCGGGTCGAACAGGTTCTGGGTCGTCGCGACCACGGCGAGGTTCTCGATGGCCCTCGACCAGATCAGATTGCGCCAGGACTCGTACAACAGCTGCTTGTCCGTTCCGGCCGGCAAGAGGATCACCTCCGCGCCACGCAGGGCGAGCGCCCGTGTGACCTCCGGCATGTACGCCTCGCTGCACATCGCCAGTCCGAACACGCCGTGCTCGGTGGGGAACACCGGGAAGCTGTCGCCGGCGACGTACTCGAAGTCCCAGGCGTCGCCGCCGCTGTAGATCCATGGACCGGGCGGGTGGGTCCGGCGGTACTTGCCAGCCGGTTGCCCAGACGGGCCAGCCAGCATCAGCAGGTTGTAGGCCGTGCGGTCCTCGTCGTCGATCGGCTCGAGCGTGCCGTACTGCACATAGACTCCGTGCTTGGTGGCCGCTTCCGCCATCCGCTCATGGGCGTCGAATGCTGCGGGCATGCGCCACGGGCCCGGGTAGCTCTCCGGAAACGAGACGACGTCGGCTCCCTGCGCGGCGGCACGCTCGATGTAGTCGACAGCGTCGGCGACGTTCTCGTCATCGTGCGGTGGCCGATGGCTGATGGGCTGTACCAGTGCCAATCTGAAGGACATGGGTCATCGCTCCGATGCATCGTGCATTTTTGGTATTCTACGTGTCGGAGCCCACCCGTTCAATCCTTTTGCCGGAGGCCATTCGATGAGACCTCGCATCTTCGTGGTCCAGCCGATCATGCCCGAGGCCGTGGCTGTGCTGAAGAGCGTCGGCAAAGTGGAGGTCTTCGACTCCGAGAGGATGATCAGTCGACCGGAGCTTCTCGCAGGGCTTCGGAATTCCGACTACCTGTTTACCCTCGGCGACACGACGATCGATGACGACATTCTCGCGAAGAGCCCCCGTCTCAAGGGCATTGGGGCGATGTCGATGGGTCTCACCGGCGTCGTCGACGTTGCGGCAGCGACGAAACGAAGGATTCCCGTCACCAATGTCCCGCACTACATCACGAAGACGACGTGCGATCTCACGATGGCCCTGATCCTCGGCGTGACCTGGCGGCTGGTCGAGGCCGACCGCTTCACCCGGAGCGGTCGATTCCACCAGGAGCAATCGATGAGCTTCCTGGCGCACTCCCTACCCGGCAAGACGGCCGGCATCGTCGGCCTCGGCGGCATCGGCCGCGAGCTCGCGAAGCGTCTCCGGGCATTCGAGCTCAACGTCATCTACCACAAGCGCAACCGAATGGACCTCGACGAGGAATCGGACCTGGGGGTGACCTGGGTCCCGGACCTGGACGAGGTGCTGAAGTCGAGCGACTACGTGATCGTCGCCGCCAGCTACAACCCGTCAACGCACCTGATGATCGGCGAGCCGCAGTTCAAGCTGATGAAACGATCGGCGTTCTTCATCAATACGGGCCGCGGTCGGATCGTCGACGAGAAGGCGCTGCTCAAGGCCCTCCGCCGGAAGTGGATTGCCGGCGCCGGGCTGGATGTCTACTGGCATGAACCGCCCGTCAGCGAGCCCGCCCCCAACCCGGAGCTCTACACCTTCGACAACGTGATCCTGACACCGCACATCGGCAGCGCCACCTACGAGTCACGCCGGCTGATGTCCGTTCGGACCGCCGAGAACATCGCCGCGATGGCGCGAGGCGAGCGGCCCCAGGACCTGCTGAATCCCGAAGTCTTCGCCTAACGGATCTCGACTCGAACAGGCATTCACCGCGACGCGTCGCCCGGTCGGTTTCTCCTCCCCGACCGGGCGATCCGTTGCGGTGGCGAGATCACCCGCCAGGGCCCGCGTCCTCAGCGCCCGGCCTCGGTGCCTCGTCCTCTCCTGGCGCCTCGAGCGGCGCGTCGTCCAACACGACGAGGCGCTGCGGACGGCGGTCCACGTGGAGCGTGAAGATATCCGGACGGGTGTAGTGACCCGCGTAGTCATGGATGTGGCGGGCCACGACCGTTGCCTGGAGGTCGATGTCCGCGGTCAGAATCCCCTCACACGGCCCATCGATCGGTCCCGCCAGGATGGTTCGATTGGGGGCGACGATCATCGAGCCCCCGAGGAGCGCCAGATCGGTCAGGAACTCTCGGTCGCCGTCGGTCTGGCCAAGCTCGGCTGCGATCTTCTCGTTGACGACCGCCTGGGCGCTCAGGACGAAGGCGCCCATCGAGTACGCCAGGCCCTGGCTGGCCGTCCGGATCAGATCGGTCATGCCGCCTTCGTCCTTCGAGACGGAACTCGGCCAGCTCGCGACATGGATCTGGGGGCGGTCGGCGGCGAGGGCCATGACCGCCAGGGGGTTGGAGTTCTCGCCACAGATCAATCCGCTGACGCGAGCCGCCGGGGTGGCAAAGACACGGAGTCCTTCGCCCGACCCCCGTGTATGCACGACGCGCTCGCCCAGCGTCGGCATGATTTTTTGATGCTTGCCCAGGATGCTCCCGTCGCTGGCGATGAACAGCTGGGTGTTGTAGAGGCTCAGGTCTGGCGGCGGGGTCCGCTCGCACATGCCGATGACGACGTTCACTCGCGCTCGCGCGGCCGCGCGACAAAGCTGGTCAGTTGTCGGACTGGGGATCTCGACGCTGTTGTTGAACAGCCGCAGGGCGAAGGCGAAACTCGTTGCGCTGCTGGCGGGGTAATAGTGGTACCAGTCCGGATGGGTGGGGATGAAGCCCTCAGGGAATCCGAGCACGTCGACGCCCTGACGGCCGGCCTCGTCGATGAGCTCGCACGCTCGCTCGGTAGTGCCTTCCCGATCCAGAAAGATCGGCGCGACCTGGGCCACTCCAACGCGCAGTGGCTGACCTGTTTCCATGACGTCCCTACTCCCTCAAGCCGGTCATTGCGATGCCGCGCACGAACTGCCGCTGGAAGATGAAGAACATGATCACGAGCGGGATCGTGGCGAGGGTCGAGATCGCCATGATGTACGGATAGTTGGCAAGCTCGGCCGCCTGGAAGGACTGGACCCCGAGCGGCACCGTCCGCATGCTGTTCGAGCTGATGACCAGGAATGGCCACAGGAATTCGTCCCACGTTTCGCGGGCGATGAAGATGGCCAGCGTCGCGAGGGCGGGCTTGGCGAGCGGAACAGCGATCGTGAAGAAGATACGAAGGTGCCCGGCTCCGTCGATTCGCGCAGCGTCGATCAGCGAGTTCGGCAAGGACAGGAAGTACTGGCGCATCAGGAAGACGCCGAACGCATCGGCTAGGTGGGGGACGATGAGGCCCTGGTAGGTGTTCAGCCAGCCGAAGTCCCGCACGGTCAGGAAGAGCGGGATCATGATGACCTCGATCGGGAGCATCAGGGTGGCAAGGATGGCCAGGAACACCCAGCTCCGGCCGACGAAGCGGTACTTCGCTAGGGCGTAGCCGGCCATTGAGGCAAGCAGGACATGGACGACCGTCACGGTGATCGTGACGACGGCGCTGTTGAGGAAGAACCTCGTGAAATCGAGCGTGCCGTACGCGTTCGGATAGTTGCTGAACTGCGGGTTGCTCGGCACCCAGACGATGGGCGACTCGAAGACATCCTTCTGGATCTTCAGCGACGTCGCCACCATCCAGATGAGGGGCAACAGCACCAGAAACGCCAGGATCGCGAGGGTCACGTAGCTGCCGATCGCGAGGGCTCGCGACTGGAGTCGATAGACGGTCAGCGACTGCATGTCGGCGTCAGTCGTCAGTTCGGAAGAGGCGAAGGTTGATGAGCGTGAAGACCACGATGATGAGCAGCAGAACGATCGAGGCCGCGCTCGCGTAGCCGAGCTTGTAGAACATGAAGCCCTGCTGGAACACGAACAGCGACAGGGGCGTGCTCGCGCTGTCCGGTCCGCCTTCGGTCAACACGAGGGGCAGGACCAGGGTCTTGGACGTGAACGTCACGGCGGCGATGAGTACCACGAGCGTTGTCGGCTTGAGCAAGGGCAGGGTGATCCAACGAAATCGCTGGATTCGCGATGCGCCGTCGACCGTCGCCGCGTCGTAGAGATCCCCCGGAATCGATTGGAGGCCGGCCAGGTAGACGATCATGTACAGCGGCACGAACCGCCATTCCGACGGGATGATCAGGGCCGCGACGACTGCGTCCTTGTCCTGGAGCCAGTTGACGGCCGCGATGCCGAACAAGTCGAGGCCCTCGTTGACCAGCCCGTATGGGTGGAAGAGGACCCGCCACAGGATCGGAACGACGATGATCGGGACGATCGCGGGGAGAAAGATCAGAACGCGGAACAGGCTCGTCCCGCGCAGCCCCTGGTTGAGCAGGAGCGCCAGCAGCAACGAGATGATCATCAGCGGCGCGACGGTCCCGATGACGTAGTTCGCCGTGACGCCGAGGGCCTTCAAGAAGAGCGGATCTTTGGCCAGAGCGGCGTAGTTGTCGAGCCCGATGAAGGTTTCCTTCGTCGTCACCGGGTTCGCCTGGAAGAAGCTCAGACGAATGGCCTGCAACGCGGGCAGGAACTTGAAGATGACGAACAAGACAAGAATCGGAAGGAGGAAGAACAGGGCCCAGTAAGGCTGGCCCGGACCAAGCCAGGCCCGACGGAAACGTTTGCCCAGTCCGGGCTCTGGTCCCGATGGGACCCTCCGGCGAGCGAGTCAATGCCATGTAGCCTCCTCGGGGGCCGGATCCGGTGGGTCGCGGCCGGTCATGGGGCGCATGTCGCCCTGATCCAGCCGCTCGGCCGTCAGCAGTGGCGTTGAAGTACGCGGGGTCCCTCACCGGGCGGTTCGGAACCCCGCGTTTGCATGGCGCGAATGCTGACTTGCCTACTGGGTGGCGGCGTCGTATTCCGCCTGTGCTGCGTCGAGGCTGACCGTCGGGTCGACACCCTCGAAGACGGTCCGCTGGATGGCGTTCTTGATCGCCGTCTGGAGGGCGCCGTACGTCGTCGTCGCCGGCAGTGGCTTCGCGTTCTCCAGGTCGGCGATGAACGTGTCGAGTCCGACGAACGCCTGCGACTCGGGCGTATTGAACCAGTCCTTCTTCGGCTGCAGCTGGCCAGTCCGCTCCCACCACAGGTTGGCGTCCTTGATCAGGAAGTCGATGAAGTTCCACGCCGACGAACTTTTCGTCGGCCGTGGCGTTCTTGTTCACGCCGTAGTGGAAACCGTAGGCCATACCGCTGACCGGTCCGCTTGCCTTTAGGCAGCGGCGCTACCGTCACCCGCCCTTCGAGACCCGGATTTAGCGTCAGGGCGAACCTCAGCGCGTTCGGCCCACCGAAGGCCATGACGTCCTGCTCGTCGGCGAAGTCCTGGTACGGCGACGGGCCGGTGTTGTTAGTGACGGCCGTATCGACCGCGTTCTTGGCCCAACTCTGCAGCGCCCGGACGGCTTCCGGCGTGTTGAGCTTGGCCTTGCCGCTCGCGTCGAGGATCTCGCCGCCTTCCTGGTAGACCATGCCGATGAACTGGCTGCCGAACCACTGGTCTCCGGACGTGTAGCGGAACTCGAAGCCCTTCTGGATGGTCTTGCCGCTGGCGTCGACCTTCTTCGAGCTTCGGCTGCAGCGCGGCGACCTCATCCCACGTCGTCGGGATGTCGTCGGGGAGCTTGAGCCCCGCCTCGGTGAACTTGTCGTTGTTGACCAGCAGGCTGTACGCGTTGCGCTGGGCCGGCAGGACATTCACGATTTCCGTCGCGCAGCAACGGATCGATGCTGCCCGGGATGTAGCGGTCGATGATTTCCTGCTGGCTCGTAGCGCACAGCGCCTCGGGGATGGCCGGCTCGAGGTAGCCCGGTCCGATGAACGTTTCCATCAGCGGCTCATAGAAGATGGCGACCGTCGGCGTCCCGACGCCTGCCGGGAATGCCACGAGCATCTTGGGAAAGCCATCGGTCGTCCCGGTCGGAACGTTGTCGACCTTCACATTCGGATGGAGCGCCTGGTACTCCGCGCGACTAGCTCCTTGCCGAGTTCCTGGGCCGTTGAGTCGGTACCGGTCCAGGCGGTGATGTTGACCTCGCCGGTCGGGAAGTTGGCCGGCTCGCATGGACCGGTCGCTTCGCCTGACGGTGACGCGGCGGGGCTGGCCCCGCCGGGCGAGGCCGCGACTGATGGCGGGGCCACCGATGGCGGCGCCGCAGATTGCGAGGCCGCGGGTCCGCACGCGGTCGTCATGAGGGAAAGCATCACGCCAAGCGCGGCGATAGCCCGGATCCTGCGGGGACCTGGCATCTCAAACTCCTCCAAGTTCGACCGCCGGTGAGGAGATCCCGGGCCAGCGCCTCTCGAGACTCGCCCCAACTCCGCGGTGCCAACCGATTGTGCATTCTACAATGCCGAGATGCAACCCATCCGCCCACGGTCAGGCAGCCGCCGCCGCACTCGCCAGGAGGCACTCGCTTGAAACCGTATCGCTCGATCCTGTTCATTCCAGCCGACCGTCAGCGGATGCTCGACAAGGGCCCAACGACCGGCGCCGACGCTCTCGTGCTCGACCTCGAGGATGCGGTCGCGGTGCAGGCGAAGGACACCGCCCGACAGATGGCGCGCGACTACATCCCGGGTCTCGGCGGGATGCCGGTCTTCGTGCGACTGAATGCCGTGGCGACCGGCCTGACGCGGTCGGACCTGGACGCGGTTGTGGTTCCCGGCCTCGTGGGAGTGTTCCAGGCGAAGGCCGAGTCGGCCGAGGAAGTCGCCCAGCTCGCGACCTGGCTCGACGAATGCGAGGCATCGGCGGGCATCGAACAAGGGACGGTCGAGATCGTGTGCATGCTCGAGTCGGCGAACAGCGTTCGGCTCGGGTATGACATCGCGACGGCCTCGCCGCGCGTTGCCTCGGTCATCTGCGCGAGCGGCCAGAACGGCGACCTGCAAACAGACCTGGCCTGTGACTGGTCGGTCGCGGGCACCGAGCTGCTCTACGCCCGTTCGAAGGTTCTCCTCGATGCCAGGGCGGCCGGCCTGCGCTACCCGCTCGATGGCGTCTACGTCGACATCGACAACATCGATGGCCTCATCGCGGACACGACATTCGCGAAGCGCCTGGGGTACAAGGGTCGGACGATCATCCACCCGAAGCATGTCGAGCACGTCAACCGCATCTTCACCCCACCGCCGGAGGAGGTCGACTACTACCGGGGCCTCCTCGCGGCGTTCGAGGAGGCCGAAGCCGACGGCCGGGCTTCCGTGACCTACGAGGGCAAGATGATCGACTACGCGATGGCCGTCCGGGCACGGCAAGTCATCGAGCTGGCCGAGCTGGTCGGGGCCGCCCGTTGAGTGAGCCCGGCGCCTGGATCGAGCTCTACGACCTGCCGGACGGCGGGCACGACGACTGGCGCTCGTGGTACGACACCACCTACCTTCAGCCGCGAGCCGCCATCCCGGGCGTTCTGGCAGCACGACGTGGGCGGGGTGTCGGCGACAGGATTCCGCAGCGGGTACCGGCCGCGGCACCGATGGAGATCGCCCTGTACGACCTCGTCGACATCTCCGTGACTGACTCCGACGGTTGGCGAGCAGTCGGTCCCGACCCAGGGGGTGCGGCACCCGCGGGCGTCGCCGGCGGTGGCGAGGGTGCGTTGTTCAGGCTGTTGTTCTCCTCCGCATCGCCGTACGACCCACCGTCCGCAGCGATCCTGCATGGCGGCTTCTTCGAGGTGCCGGCCCGGCATCAGGACGAGTTCAACGCCTGGTACGAGCTGGAACACGTGCAGGACCAGTTGAAGATCGGGGGCTACTTGAACGCCAGGCGACTCCAGGGGGTGATCGATACCGACAGGTTCGTGGCGCTGTATGACGTGACTTCGATGGAGGCGACCGAATCCGCCTCGTCCTCTGCTGCCATGAGCTCGCCGTGGGGCAATCGCATCCGCCACACGCTCGTCACGTCGCGCGCACGGCGGCTGTTCCGGGTCGAGCGCATGGAATTGTCCGGCTCCGCTGACGCGTCAGATGCCGGCCCCGGCTGATGTCCGAACAGCCACGCGGAAGCGACATCGATCCGGCCGTTGGGTCGCTCGTCGACGTGATCAGGTCGATCCGTTCGAAACGGGTGAGCCCGCGCGAGGCCGTCGAGGAGCACCTCCGACGGCTGGAGGGTTGCGCTGACCTGAACGCTTTCCGGTGGGCCGATGCGGGCAGGGTCCTGGATTCGGTCGGGTCGGCTCCGCCCGATGATCGGCCACTCTTCGGCGTGCCCGTGGCCCTCAAGGACAACATCGATACGGCCGGGATACCGACGACCTCGGGATCGATGGTCGACATCGACCGCGTGCCCGGGGAGGATGCGACCGTCTGGAGCCAATTGCGCGACTCCGGCGGTGCGGTCCTGATCGGCAAGGCGCACCTTTCCGAGTTCGCCTACCGGGCCCACCACCCGGTCCTCGGTCCGGTCCACAACCCGCACGACCGGACAAGGGCCACCGGAGGGTCCAGCTCGGGATCGGCGGCGGCCGTCGCGGCGGGGATCGTTCCGATCAGCATCGGGACGGACAGCGGGGGATCGGTCCGGATCCCGGCGGCGTACTGTGGCATCGTCGGCTTTAAGGGCACGTTGGGCGCGATTTCGACGGCCGGCGTGGTTCCGCTGAGCACCTCGATGGACCACATCGGTGTGATGGCGCGGTCCGTGACAGATGTCGCGATCGCGTTTCAGGCGATGGCTCCAACCGCGCTGGATCTCGTCGATCCCGTCACGCTGGCAATCGCCCCGGCCCGAAGGCGACCGCTGCGAGTCGGGATCGAGCTCGGCTATCTCGGGACAACAGGTGCCCAACGGGGGGTCGCGAACGCGTGGACCCGTGCGACCGCGGAACTCGAGTCGGCCGGCTCCACGCTCGTCGAAATCGGATTGCCGGACGCGCGAAGGTGGCGAGCAGCCCACAAGAAGATCCTCGTCTCCGAGGCATGGGACTTCCATCGAGCACGTCTGGAGGCAGGCGCTCCCTATGGTCCGGTCTTCTGGGAGGCGATCTCAGCGGGTGGCCAGATCAGCGCGAGGGATCGTGCTCGGGCCCACGCCACGCGACGCGCCGCGATCGAAGCTATGCGCGCGATCTTCGAGGACGTCGATGTGATCCTGACACCGACCTGCCCCACGGTCGCGCCGGCGTTGGACGAGGGGATCAAGGGCACGGCGTATACGCGCTACACGACGCTCGCCGCGTTCACGGGCCTGCCGGCCGTCTCCCTGCCCGCGGGACGTGGCGATCGGGCGGCTGCCGGTCGGGGTCCAGTTCATCGGCCCTGCGGGAGGGGAGCGCGCCGTCCTCGGCGCGGCCGCCCTTCTCGAGGACCTGCTGGCTGCCGACTAGGACGCAGGAAGCCGGCTGGCCATGTTGCCGCGCAGGATCGCCTGGCGTTCTTCAGGGGTCAGGACCGCGGACGATTCGATCCGATTCACCGCGTCGATGACCACCATCGGGGCCGGCCAGTCAGTCCCGAACACGACGCGGTCGATGCCGACCGTGTCGATCAGGAACCGCAGGTTGCGGTCCGAATAGGTGACGGTGTCGTAAAGGAACCGGCCAACATAGGTACTCGGCCGGTCGACCGTCTTGCCGCGCGCATCCGGCCACATCTCCCAGCCCTTGTCCATGCGGTCGATGGCATACGGGACGTACCCGCCGGCATGGCCGAGGCAGATCGTCAGGCCCGGGTACTTGTCCATGACGCCGCCATAGACGAGGCTCCCGAATGTCACGGCGCGATCGACGAGGTTGCCGACCGTGTTCAGGAGGAAGTACTTCTTCGTTCGATAGGTGACGGACGTCGGCGCTCCCTGGTGGACGAGGATGAATGCGCCAAGGGCCTCGGCCGCCTCCCAGAACGGGTCGAAGACCGGATGATCGTAGAGCAGTCCGTTCACGTGATCGTCGATCATGAAGCCCGCCAGCCCGAGCTGGCGCATGCCCCGATCCATCTCGGCGACGGCACGATCGGTGTCCTGGAGGGGGAGGGTGCCCAGGCCGACGAACCGGCCGGGATGATCGCGCGCCATCTCGGCGACCTCGTCGTTGCATTCGGCGGCGATGAGCGCGGTGACGGCCGGATCCTGGTGGTATTGGTAGAAGCAGTCGGTGGGCGATACGAGCTGGACGTCAACCCCGATCGCGTCCATGTCCTCCAGCCGGCGATCCGGTTCCCAGCGGTTCTTGAGGTTGTCGAGCTCGCCGTCGGCCGGCGTCATGCCGTGCCAGAACGACCCGGCCTGGATCGCCCGCTGGAACCGCAATGGCGTGACGTGGGCATGGACATCGACCACTTTCGAGCCGTCCGACGGATTCATCTCTCCCTGGCTAGCTGTGACGCCTTGTGTGTGAGCAGGCAGGCGAAGCAATCGAGCGGCGTTGAGGCCGAGCATGCCGCGCCGGTCGGCGTCGGAGATGCCGGTCAGGCCCTCGATCCGGCCGACCGGATCCGGTTCGCCCATGTCGAATGGATAGTCGGTGCCCATGAGGACATGGTCCGCTCCGACGAGGCCGACAAGGGCCTGCAGGCCCGAACCGAACACGACGCTGTCGAAGTAGACCTGCCTGAGGTAGGTGCTGGGCTTGCGCTGGATCAGCGAGCTGACATCGGTCCTCGCGTCGTAGGCGTGGTCCATCCGGTCCATGTAGAACGGCAGGTAACCGCCGCCGTGGACGGCCACGATCTTCAGATCGGGGTGCCGCTCCAGAACCCCGGACAGGACAGGCGGCTCAGCGCGACCGTCGTCTCGAGGGGGTTGCCAACGACGTTGATGAGGTAGTAGCGCGTGAGCCGCTGCCCATCCGAGAACCCGTTCGGGTGGAGGATGACCGACAATGTCGAGCTCCTCGACCCGCCGCCAGAACGGGTCGTAGCATCGGCTCGTCGTAGTCGACGCCCTCGGCACTCGGGTTGATCGCTACGCCTCGAAACCCGTGACGCGCGACCACCCGCTCGAGCTCTGCCACGGCCCGGGTCCGGGGCCTGCATCGGCAGGGTTCCCACGCCGATCAGCCGATCGCGGATAACGCTCCACGAGGGCCGAGATTGCGTCGTTCTGGATCCGCGCCACCTCGGCCCCGAGGTCCGGCCCGGCCCAGTAGTGGTACTGAGGTGGCGCGATCGAAACGACCTGTAAGTCGACGCCCTGGCGGTCCATCCGCTCCAGCCGGCGGGCTGGATCGGTGAGCATCGGAAACAACTCCGAGGCGAGCCCGTCGTTGTACGCGGTGCTTACCCCGCCGAACCGAAGAAATGGATCGCTCGCCGGATCGAACTCGTCCCGGATGAGTTCGATCGCCTCCGGGATGACGACGTGGGCATGGATATCGATCGTCAGCGTGTCGCGGGCCGTCACTTGGGAATGACCGGCACCAGCAGTCGAGCTTCGTGGGTCGGGCCGGTCCACAGCGTGACTCGACCGCCGAATGGCGCTCTCGGCCGGTCAATCGGGTCGTCGTGCAGGAACGGACCCGAGCCCGTCAGGGCATTCTTGAACGTCCCGAGCCGCGACTCCCCGGCGAGCTTCGGGTACACGTAGTCGGAGCCGCGAATGGTCAGAGCCAACCGATAGCCGGCGGGAATGACGATGCTCGTCGGCCAGATCTCGACCTCGATCTCATAGACCTACCCGGGCTCAGCGGCTCGTGCTCATCGTGGGGGTGGAAGGGACGGTCACTCCGCGACGGGCCGGCGTCAAGCTTGCGATGGGATGCGCGGAGCCAGCCTTGGGCGATCGGGGTATGCGGGTCGAGGGCGCCCTGGAATGTCACCTCGTCGCCGCCCGGGGTAGAACAGCGCGAAGGACGGCGAAGATGTCGGCGTCCTCGGTTTCCGACGAGACGCACAGCCGAGCGGCGAGCGGCCCGGTGACCTCGGTCTCCGCCTCGACCGGCTCGGCCGGTGAAGTCAGACCGTCGCCGCGGGCGTCGAAGCCGACCTCCCTCTCCGCGGCGGGCGCGGGTCGCCGGCAGCGAGCGGCCGGCGGCGTCGAGATGGAGGCTGCGTCCAGGCCGTCCGTGCCAGCGGCCACTCGTACTCGAAACGCTCGACGAAGCCGTCGACATGGCGAACCTGGAGCAGGACCGGCGGCTCGTTCAGCCAGCCGTTGTCGACGCCCTTGAGGAAATGCTCGAAGAACCGTTTCTGGAGCGCGAGGCCGTAGTCGGTGTAGAACTCCGTCCAATGCTCGATGCCGTGCATCTCGAGCCACTTCTGTCCGTTGCGGCGGCCGCGGTGAAGCCTTCGACGTTGCCCCGGAGGTGGAGTCCGTGGCCGCCCCAGTTCCCGGCCGACAGGAAGGGCGCCCGCACGATCGGCCAATCGGGCTGAGCGCTCGCGATGGTACGAGTCATCGAGCGGGTGGGCGAGAATGTCAGCGCCCAGGTCGGACCGATTGGCCGCGCGAGTCGCCTCGGTCGAGAGTCTCCGAGCCCGCGACATGCTCGCCGGTGATGCGGATTGACGGGACTCCGATCGCCCAACGCCGTGTTGGATGGGCAGCACCTGCATGTCGTACCAGTTCCGCCAGAACGTGCTGACCATCCCGCCGTGGTGGGTCATGTCGCGATACCAGTCCGCGGCGCCCTCCCACGGAATCATGGCCGTGAGATGGGGGCGGATTAGCCCGGCGACCAGCCAGGCGTTGATCGCGAAATAGGACACGCCGGACAGGCCGACCTTGCCAGTGCTCCACGGCTGGACCCCGGCCCACTCGATAGCCTCGTAGAGATCGCGGACTTCACGCGGCGAGAAGTGGTCAAGGTAGCCCGGCGATCGACCCGTACCGCGGGCGTCCACTCGTACGCACACGTAGCCTTCAGGCACCCACTTCTCCGGGATCGGGTACCTCCCAGTTCTGGTACGCCCCGGTCGATCCCTGGAGGACCTCCGGATGCAATTCGACGAGCCGTCGCCACTGGTCCGGATAGCCAACCTCGAACGGCAGGCCCTTGGCATATGGCCCGAGTCCCAGCAGAACCGGGTATCGATCATCGCCGGTTGGTCGAAAGACATCGGCTCGCAGGACGAGCCCATCGGACATCTCGATCTCGACGTCCCAATCGATGATCACGCACGCCTCCCTTGGTTGGTATTTGCGGTTTGCCGCCAGCCCTCAGCGGTAGTCGTGCAGCTCGACCGCCCGGCCGGAGCTCGCACTCTCGACCACGGCCTGGAGGATCGCGACGACCTCGAGCGCCTCCTCGCCGCCTGTCTCGGGCCGCTCGCCCGTCCGGATGCAGCGAGCGAATTCCGACAGCTCATCAGCGACGGTGTCGAGGGGCGCCACGGGTTCGCTCGTCCGATCCTCGGCCGGGCGGCGCTGGACATAGAGGGTCGAGCCCTCCGCCTCGTTCCAGACAATCGCGTCGGTGCCGTAGACCGCCAGATTGGTGACCTCGCCGGTGAAGTGGGAGGTTCCGATGTACCCGACCGGGCCGCTCTCGTATTCGATGAGGACACCCGTCACGTCGTCGATCGCCAGCTTCCCGACGAACCGCTTGCTGAACGCGAACAGTTGGCGCGCCGGCCCCGCGAAGTACTGGAACGTGTCGGTCATGTGGACGCCCATCCCGGTCATTCCCCCGGCCGGGGCCTCGTCCGGCGACCGGCGCCACTGCGGCAAACCCGGGTTGTGACCGGACGGCGATGACTGATTGCCCTCCAGCTGGAGCAGGGTGCCCAAGCCGCCGCCGACGATCAACTCCTTGATGAATCGGTTGGCCGGTTGGCGCCGCCGGTTGTGCCCGACCTGAAGGGTGACGCCGGCCGTCGAGGCCGCCAGGATCGCCCGCCTGGCATCGTCGACCGTCAGCGTGAATGGCTTCTCCACGTAGACCGACTTCCCGGCGGTCGCAGCCTCGACGACGAGATCGGCATGCGTCGAGTGCGGCGTCGCGATGATCACCCCTTCGATCTCGCCGTCGGCCAGCAGGGCATCGAGGCTGTGAACCGCGCGACAGCCCTGCTCGGCCGCGAACGCGTTGCGGCGATCGGCGTCGCGGGCGAAGCAGGCGACCACCTCGGACCCGCCGGCGCGGGCCGCCTCGGCCAGCACGCCGGCCCACCAGCCCACGCCAAGCATGCCAAGACGAACGCCGTCCATAGCCTACTGCCCTCCTCGCCTCCTCGATGATGCACAATGTACCAGACGGCACCCACATGGCCGCTGCCGGTGTGTCAGCGACACTCGCTCTGGAGGAACCCAAAGCCCGTTGGCGCCGCCGTCCAGTGATCTGCCGCCGGTCATGGCGCGCCGAGGCGTCGTCGGTTCAGTTGCCCTTGCCGTCGGCGTCGTGTCGATCGCTGCATTGCCGGCCTTCCTGATCGGCGCCCTGGCCGTTCAGATTCGGCAGGAATTGGACCTCGCGCCGTCGACGCTTGGCCTACTGGTCGGGCTGTTCTTCGGATGCGCCGCCCTCTCATCCGGGCCCGCGGGCCAGCTGGTCGAACGAGTCGGCGCAACCGCCGGCATGCGGATGGCAGCCATCGGTGCGGCCGTCTCCATGGTCGGGATCGCCGGCCTGTCGCGCTCGGTCGAGATGGTCGCCGCGCTGCTCGTCGTCGGCGGGCTGGCCAACGGACTGGCCCATCCCGCGACCAACCTCATGCTCGTGGACACGACGCCACCGCACCGCCGTGGCCTGGTGCTCGGCATCAAGCAGGCAGCCATTCCGACCGCGACCCTCGTGGCCGGCCTGTCCGTGCCCCTGATCGCCCTGACCGTCGGCTGGCGGTGGGCCTTCGGCGCGGCGGCCGTCATCGCCCTCGTGGTCGCGATCGTCGGCCGTTCACCGGCCGATCGTCATCGGGCCGCCGCCTCGAGCAAGCGAGACGTCCAGCAGATCCCGAGGTCGGCGATGGCGGCCCTCGTCCTTCTTGCCGCTGCTGGGACGCTCGGCATCTGGGGCGGCCAATCGATGGGTGCGTTCCTCGTCAGCTGACAGCGTCGACCGAGGGTTCGACGAGGGCACCGCCGGTCTCGTCCTGACCCTCGGCAGCCTCGCCGGGATCACGTCGAGGATCCTCGCCGGGCATATCGTCGACCGACGGGCGAGCTCCGGCATTCCAGAGCTCGCAGCGATGCTCGCGATCGGGGCCGTCGGCCTCGTGGCGCTGGCAACGGGCTTGCCGGCGCTCGTCTGGCTTGGCCCGATCGCCGGGTTCGCCGGCGGCTGGGGTTGGACCGGCGTCCTCAACTACGCGGTCGTCCGGGCCTATCCGATGGCCCCCGCAGCGGCGACCGGAGTCATCCAGACAGGGGTCTTCCTCGGAGCGACGCTGGGGGTCCCGCTGTTCGGGCTGATCGTCGACTCAGCGTCCTATCCGGTGGCGTGGCTCAGCACGGCGGGCTCCGCACTCGTAGCCGGCGCCGTCATGCTCCTTATTGGGCGCCGGAGTTGGAAACAGGATCGGGTCGGCATGGTTGATGGGTGACGGGCCTACCGCCCATGGCGCCATTCGGTCAGGCTGATGAGATGATCGAATTCGACTTCGCCGCTGCCGTCGAGCGTGAGGGGCAGGCCCTGGCTGTCGCGGCCGCGGCGGGTCCCGGCCGGCCGGTCGGATCCTACCCAGGGTGGACTGTGATGGATCTGGTGGCGCACACCGGTAGCGTCCATCGCTGGGTTGAGCGACTGATCGCAAGTCGCGCCCTCGAGGCGCCCCAGCGGCACCCCGAGCCGGAGCGCGATCCGGCCAGGTTGCTCGAATGGTTTGAGGCCGGGCTTCGCGGGCTCGTTGACACGCTCCGAGTTACGGATCCGGGCCTCCCGGTCTGGACGATGGCCACCGACCGCACCGCCGGGTTCTGGCGCCGGCGCATGTGCCACGAGACAGCGGCTCATCGGTGGGACGCGGAGGACGCCGTCGGCGAAGCCCGGCCGATTGAGGCGGCCATCGCGGTGACGGGCATACCCGAGACGCTCGAGATCCACCTCGTCCGGCCGCTCGCCGGTGCAGTGATGGAAGGCCGCGGTCAGCGCCTGGCGCTGCACTCGACGGATGTCGCCGGCGACTGGGTCGTTCAGCTGTTGCCGAACCGGGTCGTTGTCGAGGACGTCGCCGGGTCGTCCGACGCGATGATCGCCGGCACGGCGTCGTCCGTCTGGCTGGCAGTCATGGAATCGGGCCGGCCCTCCGATCGAAACAACAGGCGATGAGTCCGTCGTCAAAGCGTTCCGGCGGGCAATCCGGCTCGCCGACCCGCCCGACTTCTGACCCGCCGCCGGACCCATCCCAGCTGTAGGACGGTTGCCGGCAGAACCCATCGTTACACAATGCATCATCGTTGACCGCGAGCCATATCGGTGAGTTAGGATTACGCCGCGAGGATGGCAATGCATCATGCACTGCCGACAACGAGAGGAGCCAAGAGATGCGGCGTAGATCGCTGCTCGTGCTGCCGTTCGCGGTCGCATTCGTCGTGTCCAGCTGTGCCGGGGCGGCGTCACCAAGCCCCGCGTCCACCCCTAGCGCCGCCGCGCCACCGGCCAGCGTAGCGGCGAGCGGATCTGCGCCGGCGGTGACGGGGCCGCTCATGGCCAAGACGCCGGCAGACTGCCTGCTTCCGGATCAGACCACGCCGGTCACCATCACGATGTGGAGTAACACCGAAGCCCCCGGCCAGGCGGTCGAGGAAGCGATGATCGCCGAGTGGAAGGCCGCGAATCCGAACGTCACGGTCAACTACACCGGCGGCATGGATCTGTTCGACTCCTTCGACAAGTTCCAGGCCGCGGCTCCAGCCGGCGCCGGGCCGACCATCTACGGCGCGTACATGCCGTGGATCCCGATTCTCCAGGAGGCCAACCTGCTGTCCCCGGCCGTCCCCGCGGCCATGTGTGCGAACGCCCAGCAGGACATCGTCGACAGGTATGTCCAGGGCACGATCGACTCGATATGTCGTCGACGGCAACGTCGTGGCCCTGCCGGTTCAGCAGAACGGCTGGAGCCTCCTCATCAACAACCGACTCTTCACCGAGGCCGGGCTCGACCCGGCCACGGACGCGCCCGCCACTTGGGACGAGGTCGCCGCGCTCCAGGCAAAGCTGAAGAAGACCGATGCGAACGGTCGCATCACCCAGAAGGGCTTCGAATTCCGCTATACCGGCCCACAGTGGTACGGCAACATGTTCGCGGACATGATGTGGAACCTGGAAGGCGAGTTCTTCGACGCGAGCGGCAATCCCACGTTCAACTCCGACAAGGGTGTCGAGGCGCTTCGCCAATGGAAGCTGAACATCGTCGACCCGACGGTGACGAAGAATGTCCAGAACTCGCCGTATCAGGACTTCGCGGTCGAGCAGGACGTCATCTCCTTCGGTGGTCCGAACGCCCTCTCGTTCGTCGAGCAGCTGAACCCGGCGATGGTCGACAACATCACCGTGGCACCACTGCCCAAGGCGGGCTCCGGGCCGAACCTCCTGTATGGCTTCCCGTACATCGTCAGCGCTAAGGCGACGGACGCGGAGAAGGCCGCCGCTTGGAACTTCCTCAACTACATGTTCAGTGACCCGAACCGGTGGTTCGAGAAGACGGGCCTGCTCCAGCCGATCGTCGGTTGGTTTGAGGAACCGGCGGCAGCTGACTTCACCGGCCTGCCAGTCTTCATCAGTGACATCACGGGGGCGAAGGCGCTCCCCCAGACGACCCATTACGGCCAGTTGCAGACGGCCATCAAGAACGCGATCGACCGCGTCGTTCTCGAAGGCGCGGACCCCAAGGCGAGCCTCGACCAGGCCGTCGAGGAGTACAACACCTCCATCGGCGGATAGCTCATCGCGTCCGTCCCCCAAGGCGCACGAGGCTCCGTCGCAAGACGGAGCCTCGAAGCTGAGGAACCGATTTCGAAACCCTGGATCGGCGGTCCGCGGGGCCCGCCGTCGATCAGTCTGCCAAGCCGCCGGCATGGACGCCGGGTAGAGGAGGACCGTTGATGATTCGGCACACCGTGTTGTTCGCCTGGGCCGACGACGTGACGGATGAACAGAAGGAGCGCGTCAAGGACGGTATGTCGTATTGCTACTTCGCGAGCGGTGTGCTGGCCCTAGACTTCGGCGAGGACCTCGGCCTGGTCCCGACCCAGTTCGAGCTCGCGCTTCTGCACGACCATCGCGATCGAGAAGCGTGGGACGAGTACAACAAGAACGCGGCTCACCATCGAGCGGGTGAATTCATCAAGACCGTGACGAAGCCAGACCTGGCGGCCAGGGTCGATTGGATCTATGACGGGCCCGCACCTCGACGAGGCGGCGTGCGCCACACCGCGCTGTACCGCTGGGCGGAGGGGACCGATGCCGCCCAAAAGGACGCTGTTCGCGCGGCTCTAGTCGGATTGCGGACCGCCTGTCCCACCGTCCGGGCGCTTGACTTCGGTGACGACCTCCTCTGGTATCCACCGAACTATGACTGGATCGTCGAGGCGCAGTTCGATGACGTCGAAGGCCTCCAGGCCTTCATCGATCATCCGGCACAGCGCGAGGCCGCGGCTGCGATCGCGGCCGTGACGGCTCCCGACGGGATCGCCCAGAACCAGCACCGAATGCTGGCGGGCTAGATTTGGGCGGCGTCGCCGGCACAGCGGATAGCGGGCGCAGACGGGAAAAGCGGATCGCCGGCGCGATCAGGTCGTGGCGCGGGCCGAGTCAGGGGTATGTGGGATTCCTGTTCCTCCTGCCCATCCTGATCCTGTTCATCGGCTTCAAATTCCAGCCGATCATGCGGGCGCTCTACCTCAGCTTCACCGACGCGAATCCCTTCAATCCGGTCCACAACTTCGTCGGGCTCAGCAACTACGCGCAACTCCTGGGGGACAAGCAGTTCCTCAACTCGCTCAGCGTCACGGCCCACTACGTCGTCGGGTCCGTTGTTCCGATCATCGTGCTGTCGCTTGGACTCGCGCTCCTGCTCAATGAGCGGATCCCGGGCATGCGGGTCTATCGCGTGCTGACGTTCCTGCCGGCCGTCATCCCCATCATCGTGGTCCCGATCCTCTGGCAATTCCTGTTCAATCGGTACGGCCTGGTCAATGTCGGGTTGGAGTCACTTGGATTCGATCCGATCAACTGGCTGTTCGATCGGACGGCCGTCATCCCGGGCTTCATCGTGGCGACTGACTGGCGCCTCATTCCTCTCTTCTCGATCATCTACCTCGCGGGCATCCAGTCCATTCCCGAGGACCTTTACGACGCGGCGAAGGTCGATGGGGCATCGATGGTCCAGCGCTTCCGATGGGTCACCCTGCCGCTCCTCCGACCAACGATGCTCGTGGTCGTCGTCATCGCAACCCTGTTCTGCGCACGCAGCTTCGTCATCGCATTCGTCCTGACGGGCGGCGGCCCGAACAACGCAAGCCAGACGCTCTCGGTGTTCATCTACCAGGCGGGTTTCCAGTTCTTCAGGGTTGGCTATGCGAGCGCGGCATCCATGATCTTGCTCCTGATCATGATCGCGGTGACCCTCGTGAATTTGCGCGTCTTCCGAAGCGACGACTGAGGAATCCGACGAATGTTCCTGTCGTCACGCCGCAACCCGATCCGCCCGCTGTTCGTGTATGTCGCCCTGACCGTGATCGCGTTCTTCCTGCTCATCCCGGTCTTCTGGATGATCTCGACGTCGCTGAAGACGCTGGGCCAGGAGTTCGCCCTGCCGGTCGAATGGATCCCGAGCGATCCCCGCTGGGAGAACTACGCGGAAGCCTGGTCGAATCCGCTCACGAAGTCCGACTT
The DNA here is from genome assembly GCA_963788685.1 of uncultured Chloroflexia bacterium. Lineage (GTDB taxonomy): Bacteria > Chloroflexota > Limnocylindria > Limnocylindrales > CSP1-4 > CF-46. The sequence continues at coordinate 216,914 of CAWBHP010000004.1, forward strand.
CGCGCGCTACACGCTCAACAGCGTCATCGTCACCGGGACCGTCACAGTCCTCAACGTCCTGTTCACGAGCCTCGCGGGCTACGGTCTGGCGAAGTACCGGTTCGCCGGGCGCAGCGTCCTGTTCCTGGCGATCGTCGCGACGCTGATCCTGCCGCTCGAGGTCATCATGGTCCCGCTCTTCCTGACGATGCGGGATCTCGGGTGGATCGATTCCTACCAGGGGCTGATCGTGCCCGTGATCGCCGATGCGTTCGGGGTGTTCCTGTTCAGGCAGTGGTTCAAGTCATTGCCGAACGCCTTGATCGACGCTGCTCGGATCGACGGGGCGAGCCATATCCGAGTGTTCTTCACGATTGCGTTGCCACTGTCATGGCCGGCGATCATCACCGTCGCGGTCTTCGCCTTTCGCGAGACCTGGGACGACTTCACATGGCCGTTCCTGATCGTCCAGTCCGATGCCCTCAGGACGATTCCCCTCGGCGTTCGAACGTTCCAGCAGGCCGAGCTGTCGAATTTCCCGCACATCATGGCCCTGTCGACGCTTGCCTCGATCCCCCTAGCCATCTTCTACTTCGTGTTCCAGCGCTACTTCGTCCGGGGCGTGGCTTCGTCGGGGCTCAAGGAGTGACCTGTCCGGTCGACGCCGGCCAGCTGCTCGACAACGGCACACACCGCCGCTGAGTCGAGATCGCCCATGTCCGAGGCCATGGCCCGGTCGTAGAGCTGACGAACCACGTCGAGCAGTGGGGTAGGGCAGTCGAGCTCGGCGGCGAACGCCGAGATCACGTCGAGGTCCTTGACGAACGTCGAAAGGCGAGCCGTCGCCGGTCGGTAGTTGTTGGCGATCATCAGCGGCGTCCGGAGCTCGAGGATCCGCGAGGTCGCCGCGCTGTCCGCAATGACGTCGTAGACGAGCTGACTGTCGAGACCGGCCTTCTCGGCCAGGACGAAGGCCTCGGCTGCCGCCACGTTGTGGATGCCGACGAGGAGGTTGGCGATGTACTTGAGCCTGGACCCGGCCCCGAATGGCCCGATCTCGTGGACCCTCCGGCCCAACCGCTCGAGCACGGGTCGGGCTTGCGCGATCGCGGCCGCGTTTCCGCTGGCAAGGACGACGATGTCTCGCGACGGAGCCTGAGCCCCGGTCCCGCTGATCGGGCAGTCGAGCATCTCGGCACCGAGCTCCGACAGCACGTCGCGGGCGGCTTCCTTGTCGGCGAGGCCGAGCGTGCTCGTCTCGATCACGATCAGACCGGGCCGAGCGGTCTCACTGATGCCGCCGCGACCGCCGACAACCTCGGCCAGGGCGGCACCGCTCGGAAGCGAGGTGATCACGATCGGTGCCGCGTCGGCGACCGCCGCCGGCGTCGGGAGATGGCTGCCGCCAGCGGCGACGAAGGCCGAGATCGCGCTGTCGGCGACGTCGTGCCCGAACACCGTTACGCCATCTGCCAGGAGGTTCCGGGCCATGGCGCCGCCCATGATCCCGAGGCCGACGACTCCGACGGACTCAGTCACCGCAGTCTCGGCCGCCCGCGCCGCTTCGGCGTGCGCGGACCTGGGGGCCGATCGTCAGGCGCCGCGCATTCGGTGGGTCACCTGAGCGGTCCATTCGTGTTTCGTGGCCCCGGCCACGGTCTTGATAGCTTCCGCATACGCGTTGCTCTCGATGAGCTGCTTCGCCGCCGCCTCGTCGTTGAGATGAATATCGAACAGCCAGTCGTAGTCGGTGGTCAGGGGCCCGACGTTATCTGCCACGAGGAGCGAATCGACGCCAGACTCGCTCTCCAGGCCGCGCACAGCTGCCTGCGCGCGCTCTCGCTCCGCGGCACTCGACTCGTCGGTCCAGACGAACATCGCCGTATGGCGAATCAACCCCGGCTTCGTCCGCGGCGGGCCGTCATACCACCAGTCCACTCGGGCGGTGAGCTCCGGTTCATTGATCGAGGCGTTGTAGTCGCCGATCGTGTGATGAATCTGGTCGTCGTTGTAGGCGTCAAGCCCTGCCTGGTCGTCGAAGTCGAGATGGAGCGCCACGTCGTAGTTGGATGGCGGACCCTCCGCTCGCCCACGCCAACGCGGCGTTCGCTTGAAGGGTTTGATCTCCCGAAGGCGAGCCGACCCACCGAAGATATCTTCCCCTGAGTCACCAGCCACGGGTCCAGCGCAATCTGTCGCCAGGGCGGCAAGGCCGTTGAGCATCACGTATCGATGGGCCGGCGTCGTGGTGTCGCGGTGGATGAAGAACGCCGTGTGGCGTAACACGGGTGCGGTCCCTCCTCTTTCTCGTACGCGAAGTTGCTGCTGGGCGCCAGCCGCCAGACGACGAGGGGTCGCCAGGTCGACCGGGGATCATCGGGTCCGCGTCGGGTATGGTGCACTATATATCATCGATCGCAGCGGGCGGGCGATGGCGGGCTCAGCGTCGAACGGGGTAGTCCGGCTGGCCTCCCGTGAGGACCTTGATCACCTGGGTCGCAGCCTTGCGCTGGGATTCGCTCAGGGACTCCTCGGAGTAGTAGGCCATGTGCGGCGTGGCCAGGAGATTTGGGACGTCCGCGATACGAGATGGGTCGAGCGGCTCCGCTTCGAAGACGTCCAAACCGGCTGCGGCAAGATGACCTGACCGCAGAGCCGCGATCAGGTCATCGAGTACCACGAGCGGTCCTCGCGACGTATTGACCAGGATCGAACCGGGCCGCATGCGGTCGAACATGCTGGCGTCGAAGAGGCCTCGCGTCTCCTCCGTCAACGGAGCGTGGATCGAGATCACATCGCTTGCCGCCACGAGCTCATCGAGAGGCAGCAGCGGAGGCAAACCCGGAGCCGCGGTCACGAACGGGTCGTACACGATGATCCGGGCGCCGAGCGCCGCGAGCGTCTCCGCAGCTCGTCGCGCGATCCGGCCATAGCCAACGAGGCCGAACGTCAGCTCAGAGATTCGTCGGATGGGCCGGAGTTGGCTGATTCCCCAGCCGCCACTCCGGAGCAGACGGTCCGCCTCGGGAAGCTTCCGGATCAGCGCAAGGATGAGCGCAACGGCGTGGGCCGCGACCTCCTCGACGCTGTAGTCCGGGACGTTCGTGACGGTGATCCCGGCCCGTTCGGCCGCCGCCAGATCGACGTTATCAACGCCAATTCCGTAGCGGGCGATGATCCGGCAGTTACCGAGTTGGTCGATGAGCTCCGCCTGCATCGGCAGGTAGGTGTTGAGAATCGCATCGGCGTCACCGGCCAGACGGACCACACCCTCGATCGTCCCGTCGGCCACCTCGAGGTCGGCCCCGATCTCTGCCAAGAGGCTCCGTTCGATCTCGACGCTGGGAAAGACCTGGTCGCTGACGACGACTTTGAATCGCGTCATCACGACCCGACATTGCCGGGCTTGCCCACGCTGGGCCGCTCGCCGGCGAACTGTTCACCGCCAATCTCGAGCGTGTGGCGTAGGTGGGTCAGCTCGATCTCCTGGGCCCGGCCAGTGTCTCGGTCGCGACACGCTTCAAGCAGGGCACGGTGCTCGCGATTGCCGGTCGCGATCCGATCCGGGAACCTGTGAACCGAGGAGGCGACGTACAGGGCGGACAGGTTCCGGAGCTTCTGGAGGATCGAGGTAACGATCTGGAGTCGCGAGGCATCCACGAGCAGTGAGTGGAGCGATACGTTGAGGATCGCCCACTCCGCGACATCGGCCTCGCGGTCCATTCGATCGACGATTCGCTCGGCCGCGTCCATCTCGGCGGGAGTGATGTTCTCGACGGTCGCTGCAATGGCGACTGGCTCGAGCAGCATTCGGACCCGATAGAGCTCCTCGAGCTCAGCCGGGTCGCATTCATGGACGACGACGCCCCGATGGGGGTCTAGGTCGAGAAGCCCCTCGCCGGCAAGCTCCCGCATTGCTTCCCGGACGGGCGTGGTCGAGGTTTGCATCTCCTCCGCGACAACGGCTTGCAGGAGACGGGACCCTGGCGGCAGCTTTCCAGACAGGACCGCACGCCGCAGCTGCTCCGCGACGGCGGCCTGGGCTGTCCGGTGCGGGAGGGCGGAACCGAGGATATCGAGTGCCACTCGCTCCGCCATGGGCTCCCTCCTCGATCTCGGACGATCCACCTACGCCCGGACGGCATCGTCAGCCCGAGGCGCGATCACCGCGCATCTGCCGAACATGGTTGGGCGAGCCACGCTCGGTGGTGAATGATACACAATGTACCGGAAGCTCCGGTGACCGTCGTTGATGCCAGTTGCTGCCCAGGAGATCGGTTGATGCGCATTCACCTGCTGGCGACCGAAGAGCAGTTCGACGACGCGAGGCACGTCGAGAAGGTTCTCGAGTCCGAGGGGTCTGGCGATGTCAGCATCGCCTGCTGGGAGCCAGGACAGATCAGCCCATATCACTGTCATCCGCAAGCCACCGAGATCTACCTGTGCGTCGTCGGAGGCGGCACGATGCGTACGCCGGTGTCGAGCGCTGTGCTAGCCCCAGGATCCCTCGTGGTCCACCCAGAAGGCGAGCTTCACGAGTACGAGAACGGGTCCCAGCGATCCGTCCTCTTCCGGGTGCGCTACGGGGAGGCCGTCATTGGACGAGAGCTCGCCTGGCGTGGCCATCCCGACTGGCATCAGCTTCCGGCCGACGCCCGCTACTTCGAGCAACATCCGCCAGGCGCCGCGACCGACCAGCCCGCGCCGAGCGTCGGTACCGGTGCGGAGCCAGTCTGATGGGCCTCGATGGTCTCCTTCGCGCGGGCGACACGGCGCTGCTCGTCATCGACATGCAGAACGCGTTCTGCCATCCAGCTGGAGGGTTCGCCCAGGCCGGCCGCGATGTATCAGCCCAGGAGAGTGTCGTCCCGAAGGTCGCTTCTTTGGTAAGGGCGGCTCGAGAGGCCGGGCTCCCGATCATCTGGACGCTCCAGGAGGGCATGGCGAACGAGGACCGATCGGGCCTCGCTCGGCGAATCCCGGTCGCCCTGGGGAGCCGGGAGCCGGTGAGCCCGAGTCATGGTGCATCCGCGGAACCTGGGACGCCGAGCTGCGGGCGGAGATGCAGGACGAGTTGCGCGCCGCGGACCACGTGGTCCGCAAGCACCGGATGTCCGCCTTCTACTCGACGACGCTGGATTTGCTGCTGCGGATGCTGCAGGTCCAATGCCTGATCGTGACCGGCGTCAACACCGAGAAGTGTGTCGAATTCGACGGTTCGCGACGCATTCTTCCGTGACTACGACGTCGTCGTCGTCGCGGACGCCGTCGCGACGACCGATCTCGACTTTCACCGCGATTCGCTCCGGAAAATCGACACGTACTTCGGCGCGGTTCTCCCCGCGGAGGACGTTCTGAGTCAGCTTGCGAGCCTATCACCCTGACGCGGGGGGCCATTCGGCCCCCATGAAGAGGCGAATTGCCCATCAGATGGGTCGGCATGGCCCCTAGCCCGGAACCACCTCACGACGGACTCTGGTGCTGACACAACCAACAGAAGAAGTCAGCGAAGGATTGAAACCGTGAACAGTCGATTGAAGATCCTGGGCGCCATGATGGCGGTCATCGGCCTCGCGTTCATCGCGGGCGGGGGCTATGCCCTCTACAAGACGAATCAGGGAGCGCACGCGCTGCAGGCTTTCAGTGCCGCGCAGAACGTCACCCTCTCCTACAACGAGCAGGGCCAACTGGTCGACCGCGGCGAGACCGAAGGCGCAACCGCGATCATGTCGCTCCTGACAAACGACTGGGGTTACACGGTCGATGCAGCCGAGTTGAACCCCAATGACCCGCTGGTCAACACCGCCAGCGAGTACATGTACCAGATGGCAGTGATCTCCTACCACACCCTCCACGCGACGACGAGCGTCACCTTCGCCGAAGATGTCGTAGTCGACGGCGCGGTCGTCACCAAGGCCGGAACGTACGAATTCGTGAACACCGGCAAGTACTGGACCGGCTTCGACCGAACGAACCCGATCGAGGGTGCCGCTCGCGAGAAGGTCTGGACAGGCACGGCGCTTGCCCTGATCGGCCAGCTCGGAGTCGGCAGCGTGACCGCCTCGGCTCTCCAGATCGGACTTGGCATGGCCGCCCTCCTCGCCGGCTTCGGCTTCGCGTTCCTGCTCACCGGCCTCGGCCTGGTGTGGGCGACGCGGGCCGAGACCGAGCGGGTCAAGGCCCCGGTCCTCCGACCGGCGACCACCCTCGCCTAGCACTCACCACCGGGTCCTCGACCCGGGATCCCCAGCCACCTCCGACGCGCCGGGTCCCCAGCCCGGCGCTTCGGCTACGGAGGCCACCATGGTCACAACTCCCGACCACAAGCCCGCGGAAGGTCTGCCGCCCGACATCCGTCGGGTCCTGCTGGGCACGGATCTCGGCCACACGTCGGAGCTGGCCACCGACCGAGCCTTCGACCTGGCTCAGCGCCACGGCGCGGAACTGCTCGTGGTCAGCGTCATCGACCCGGGCGACCTGCCCCAGCCGGCCGGTCCCGTCGGCATCCGCTGGGACCAGGTCCGCGACGGCCGCCACGACGCCGCCCAGGCGCTGGTCGCGCGAGGCCGGGCGATCGGGGTCGCCGTGTCGTTCCTGGTCTGGACGGGAGACCCGGGGGAATCGATCGTGTCGGCCGCCGAAGCGGAGGGCGTCGACCTCGTGGTCGTCGGAACGCACGGGCGCGGAACGATCGGGCGTCTTCTCCTCGGCTCCGTCTCCGACTACGTCGTGCGCAGCGCGCCCTGTCCCGTCCTTGTCGTTCGCCCCGCATCCCGCCGGACGGATCAACCAGAGGCCGCCTGAGGCCAGCGTCGCAGCCGGCGGGCTTGGTACCGTTCCTGACATGCCCAAGGCTCACGACCCCAGCTCGGGCGCCGCGCTCGAAGCGCTCAGCGAGGCGGTCGGCGCGGTGGCCGGCGAGCTGGACGTCGAGACCGTCCTGCAGCTCATCGTCGACCGCGTCCGAAGCCTGGTCGGCGCCCAGTACGCGGCGCTCGGCATCGTCGACGACCAACGCCGCATCGAACGCTTCATCACGAGCGGCATCTCCGCCGTGGAGCGCAGGCGTCTGGGCCCACTGCCGGAGGGCCACGGGCTGCTGGGCCTGATCATCACCGAGGGCCGCTCGCTCCGGGTACCCGACATCGGTTCTCACCCGGCGAGCTCGGGGTTCCCCCCGCACCATCCACCGATGCGATCGCTCCTCGGCGTGCCCGTCCGGATCAAGGGCCGGATCATCGGCAACTTCTATCTCACGGACAAGGAAGCCGCAGCCGAGTTCAGCGACGACGACCAGCGGCTCATCGAGCTGTTCGCCCAGCACGCCGGCATCGCGATCGAGAACGCTCGACTGCATGAGGCGGTCGGCCGGCTCGCAGTGATCGAGGAACGCGACCGGATCGGCAAGGACCTCCACGACGGCATCATCCAGAGCATGTACGGCGTCTCGCTGTCGCTCGAAGACATGCCGGAGCTCATGGAAGAGGACCCGGCCGAGGCCCGGGCACGCGTGGATCGCGCGATCGACTCCCTCCATGACACGATCCGCGACCTCCGCGGATTCATCTTCGGCTTGCGGCCGGAGCTGGTCGATCGGACCGACCTCGTCGGCCTCCTGGTCGCCCTGACCGAGCAGCTCCATCAGAACAGCCTGGTTGAGGTCGTCCTGGACCTGCCCGATGGTCTCGTCGAGCCCCCGGCCCACGTCCGAGCGGAGCTCCTGCAGATCGCCCGAGAATCCCTGTCCAACGTGGCCCGCCACGCCCGCGCGACCAAGGCGACGGTTCGACTTGCGCCGGAGGGGACGGACCTGGTCCTCGAGATCCACGACAACGGCCGGGGTTTCGAGCCGCTGGCGACGCCGCCGCACGGCCACTACGGCCTTGCCAACATGCACGATCGGGCGAACGCGCTCCACGGCGACCTGGTGGTGGAGAGCGGCCCGGGCGCCGGGACCCGTATCATCGTCCGGATCCCCGTCGCAGGGTACGGAGAGCGCGCTAGAGCCGATGACTGACGAACCCGAGCCCCCTGCGGGAGGGCCGCCCCCGCTGCGTCTCCTCGTCGTCGATGACCACGAGGTCGTCCGACAGGGCCTCGTCGCGCTCCTCGACCGGCGCGAGGGCTTCGAGGTCGTCGCCCAGGCCGGCACGGTCGCGGAATCGATCGAACAGGCGCGCGCGCATCTGCCCGACATCGTCGTGATGGACGTCCGGCTTCCGGACGGCTCCGGGATCGAGGCGTGTCGCGAGATCCGGGCGGAGCTGCCGGCGACCAGGGTCGTGATGCTCACCTCGTACCCGGACGAGGAGGCTGTCCTGTCGGCGATCATCGCGGGCGCTTCCGGCTACCTGCTCAAGCAGATCCGGGCGCGCGACCTGGTGGCCGCCCTCGAGACGGTCGGTCGGGGCGAGTCGCTGCTCGATCCCGGGGTCACCGAGAAGGTCCTCGAGCGGATCCGGCGCATGGCATCCGGCGCCGATACGGACGAGCTGTCCGGCCTGACCGCGCAGGAACGCAAGATCCTGATGCTGGTCGCGGAGGGCAAGACCAACAAGGAGATCGCGGCCGACGTCTTCCTGTCGGACAAGACCGTGAAGAACTACGTGAGCTCGATTCTCTCGAAGCTCAACCTTGAGCGCCGCGCGCAGGCCGCGGCTTTCGTCGCCAGGCACCAGACCGGCCATCGCGGCGACTGATCCGCCAACCGGACGGCTGATCAGCCTGATCTTGTGACCATCAGCGGGCGAGAACGGGCCGTTCGGCCGTCGCCCGGCGAGGCCACCTCGACAAGACTCCACAGAGGGCCCAGGCGCCAAGGCACTCCGCGCTTCGCGCCCTCGTTCGCCGACCCAGAGCGGCAGGAGGAGACAGCCATGACGATGGTTGGTGATCCGTGCGCGACCCTCGAGCACAAGGTTCGCGGGCGTCTGCGTGACGACGAATTGCATCGGCGCGTCGCCGCTGCCCTGACCGAGGTCGCGGTCGCGGCGATCCATCCGGCACGTCACGTCGGTCTCGGTCTCTCAACCTCCGGCGGGATGCTTGAGGCTCCGATCGAGAACGCGACGCAAGCCGCAGTCGAAACCCTCGTCGCGCACCTCGAGGACCTGATGGCTTCGCTGCCAAACCTGACAGTTAACACAGCTCTCGAACGAGCAGCTCGCGGCCGAACTGGGCATCGAGTAACCCGGCGAGCCTGATTGACCCGGTTGGCCGATGGCAAAAGGGTCCTCTGGCCCGCTCGATTCGGTCCGACTGCACCGTGCGGGGTCGCTCCTCGGCGGCGCATCATGCCGGCATGTCGACCTACAGCGCCGCCCCGACCGTCACCACTGATCCCCCTGCGCAGCGGCCCGACCGCCCGGAACCACCGCCGGATTTGAGTCGGCGCGGGTTCTTGCGCGCCGCTGCCGTCACCGGTACTGGCCTGGTTGCGGTTGGTGTCGCTGCGTGTGCACCGGCGGCCACGGCCCCGGGCTGGTCCTTCCGCCCGACCGCGGCTCCAGCCATCGGCGCGAGCCCGCCGACCACCGGCGAATCAGCCGCACCTTCGATGGCCCACGGCTCGGCCGCGCCCTCGGTTGCCCCGTCGGGTGCCCCGGCAATGGATCACGACGCGAACGCCCTCGCGGTCGTGGAGCGCTTCCTCGGCGGCGAAGGCGCTTCGCTCGAGGGGCAGGGCAACGTCCCGCTCGAGCCGCGTGTCGAGGGCGGCGTCAAGATCTTCGAGCTGACGGTCGAGGAGATGGATCACAAGGTCGATGCCCTGAAGGACCCGCTCAAGGCCCTCGGCTTCAACGGCACATGGCCCGGTCCGCGGCTGACCGTCGTCGAGGGTGACCGCGTTCGGGCCACGTTCACGAACAAGATGAGCGAAAGCACCGGCATCCATTTCCACGGTCAGAAGCTGCCCAACAACATGGACGGCGTGCCGCATGTCACCCAGGACCCGATCCAACCCGGCGATTCCTTCACGTACGAGTTCGTGGCTCGGACGCCGGGCTCGCACATGTATCACTCCCACCACAACGCGACCGACCAGGTGGGGCGCGGCCTGCTCGGCGCGTTCATCGTCCAGCCTCTGGACCCCGCGGACCGCTATGAGCAGCTGTACGGCGCGACGCAGGACATCATCTGGGTCAGCAACGATTCGCTCGGCGGCTTCACGATCAACGGCCGTGGCTTCCCGGCAACCTCGCCGATCGTCGCGACGCTCGGCGACACGATCGTCATCCGGTTCATGAACGAGGGCAACATGATGCATCCGTGGCACCTCCACGGGATGCCGATGCGGGTCGTCGCGCGTGACGGCTACCCGCTAGGGCAGGCGGCGTTCACCTGCGACACGCTGGGCGTCAACCCGGGCGAGCGGTGGGACGTGGTGATCCGCTGCGACGAGCCCGGGGCGTGGGCATTCCACTGCCACATCCTGCAGCACGCCGAGGGCCAGGACGGGATGTTCGGGATGGTCACGGCGCTCGTGGTCCAGGAGCCTGGCGCCGCCCGCCTGAGCCCGACCGAGAGCCCGGTCGTGACCGCCGCCCGGGCGACCGGTTCGACGGCGCTCGTGTGCCAGGTACCGATCGCCGGCTGATGCGACTCACGACTGCCGACGAGGCCGTCGCCGGGATCCGGTCCGGCGAGCAGGTCTATGTCCACTGCGCAGCGGCCGCGCCGTCCGTCCTGCTCGACGCCCTGGTCGCGCGAGCCCCCGATCTACGGGACGTCGGGATCGTCCATCTCCATATCGAGGGCCCCGGGCCGCACCTGGCGCCGGCCATGGACGGTCATTTCCGCCACCGAGCGTTGTTCATCGGACCCAACGCCCGCGCGGCGGTGAACGAGGGGCGGGCGGACTACGTGCCGGTCTTCCTGTCCGACGTGCCCCGCCTGTTCGAATCGGGTGCCCTGCCGCTGGATGCGGTGCTGGTCAACGCGACTCCGCCCGATGTCCATGGCTTCTGCTCGCTCGGCACCTCGGTCGAAGCCATGCACGCCGCGGTCCGGGCGGCGAGGACCGTCATCGTCCAGTTCAACCGGGCGATGCCGCGGACACTCGGCGATAGCTTCATCCACGTGAATGACATCGACTTCGGGGTCGAGGTGGACGTGCCGCCGTACGAGCGGCCCATCGGCGAGATCGGTGAGATCGAGCGACAGATCGGCGCCCACGTCGCCGAGCTCGTGCCGGACGGGGCCACGCTGCAGCTGGGGATCGGCGCGATCCCGGCCGCCACGGCGCTGTTCCTGCGGGACAAGCGCGACCTCGGCATCCACACCGAGATGTTCACCGACTCGGTCGTCGACCTCGTGGAGGCGGGCGCCATCACCGGGGCGGCCAAGGAACGCAACCGCGGCAAGATCGTGACCGCGTTCGTGATGGGCTCGCGCCGCCTCTACGACTTCGTCAACGACAACCCAATGGTCGAGATGCGGCCCGTCGACTTCACGAACGACACCTCGATCATCCGGACGTTTCGCAAGATGGTCGCCATCAACTCGGCGATCGAGATCGACCTTACGGGGCAGGTCGTCGCCGATTCGATCGGCTCGCGGCCGTACTCGGGCGTGGGCGGCCAGATGGACTTCATCCGCGGCGCCGCGCTGGCCGAGGAAGGGCGGGCGATCATCGCGCTGCCGTCGACGGCGGCCGGCGGCACGTCTCGCGGATCACGCCCACGCTGAGGGAGGGCGCCGGCGTCGTCACCACCCGGGCCCACGTGCGGACCGTGGTGACCGAGTTCGGCGTCACGGACCTGCTCGGTCGGAGCCTGCGTGAACGGGCCCAGGCGCTCATCGCGATCGCGCACCCCGACTTCCGGGACGAACTTCGTGCGCGGGCGGCGCTCTAGAAGTGGGAACTACCTAGCGGACACGCGGGGCGAGTCCGGAGGCGGATCGGGAGCCGGGAAACCCTGGAGGGGCGCCGCCTCGGCGGCGAGCGCGACTCTGTCGATCAATTCGAGCCCCGACACTCCGAGGCGGCGGACGATGGCCCTGGCTTCCCACTTGCGGAAGATCCTGCTGACCATCTGCGGCGAAACGCCAGCGAGATTGGCGAGCTGCCCCCGTGGCATGAGTGGCGCGTCGCCCTACCGACGGGGCAGTTGTCCCCGACCGGTTCAGTTGCCAGCGGTGGGGGGAACCACGGCGATCGCCAGCATCGGGGACACGACCAGTCTAGGGGCTTGCGCAATCGGAAGCCGCCCAGGGCCGATGGGTCGCGATACGCGCTGGAGTCCATGTCAAGAACGCTTGACACGACGTCAGCCCTGCTATACATTTGGCCATGTCAAGCACGCTTTACATGGAGCAGGGCATGTCAATCCAGGAGAAGGGGACCAACGCCGTCGAACTCGCTGACGATGACGCGCTCCTCCGTGAGCCCAAACGACCGCCGCGACTGCCGCCGCGCTGGTTCATCCGTTCCTTCTGGGTCGGTCACCGTGCCATCTACTCGGTCACCGGCGGCCGATTGGGCCTCCGGCGAGCCAAGGTCGACCAATGGGGCATGCTTCGAATCAGAACGGTCGGGCGGCGGACGGGCGCGGAGCGGACGGCCATCCTCGGCTACCTGGAGGACGGTCCCAACCTGGTAACGCTGGCCATGAACGGGTGGGCCGAACCCGAGCCTGCGTGGTGGCTCAACCTGCTGGCGAATCCCCACGCCAGGGTCGACCTGGCAGGTGGATCGCTCACACGGTCGACGCGCGAGCAGCGGAAGGGGAGGAGCGGGCGCGCCTCTGGGCGAAGTGGGAGGAGCTCGACGAGGGCACCGACGCCTACGCAGCCCGGCGATCCAGAGAGACGGCGGTCGTCATCCTGGAGCCACGGCCAGCCAAGTCCGAAGGATGAAGGAGTCGACCCGGGTTCGAGGTCGGGTCAGAACGCGACCGACGCAGCACCCTTCAGCGCCAGGCGCTCGCGCGCCTCGTCGGGCGTGGCCACCTCGATGGACAAGTTCTCCAGGATCGTGCGGATCTGTGCCACCTGCGACGCATTGCTAGGCGCGAGCATGCCTTTGCGGAGGTAGAGCGAGTCTTCCAATCCGACGCGGACGTTGCCGCCCAGGATGGCCGCCATCGTCACGAAACTCATCTGATGGCGCCCTGCCGCGAGCACTGACCACTCGTAGTCGGACCCGAACAGGCGATCGGCGGTTGCGCGCATATGGAGCAGGTTGTCGTGATCGGCACCGATGCCGCCCAGGATCCCGAAGATGCTCTGCACGAACAGGGGCGGCTTGACCAGCCCGCGGTCCAGGAAGTGGGCCAGGTTGTAGAGGTGGCCCACGTCGTAGCACTCGAACTCGAATCGCGTCCCGCATTCATCCCCCAGGCGTCGGAGGACCTGCTCGATGTCGGCGAACGTGTTGCGGAAGATGAAGTCGCGGCTCGCCTCGAGGTATTCAGGCTCCCACTCGTACTGCCAGTCCTTGTAGCGCGACTTCGCCGGGTAGAGCCCGAAGTTCATCGAGCCCATGTTCAGCGACGCGAGCTCCGGCCTGGTGAGCAGGGCCGCGGCGAGCCGCTCATCGAGGGTCATGCCGTGCCCGCCACCGGTCGTGATGTTGATAACCGCGTTCGTGCGGCCCTTGATCATCGGCAGGAATTCCATGAAGACATCGGGATCCGGCGTTGGCCGGCCGTCTCGTGGATCCCGGGCGTGGAGGTGGATAACGGCGGCGCCCGCTTCCGCGGCGGCTACAGATGCGTCGGCGATCTCGAGGGGCGTGATGGGCAGATGGGGGGACATCGTGGGCGTATGGATCGACCCCGTCACGGCGCACGAAATGATGACCTTGCGATTGCTCGTCATCGGGCGCTCCCTTTCTGCCAGGACGATCGGCGGGCTTGACGATTGGCGGCGATCCGCCATATGTTTCGTCTTCCCCAAACAGTACGGGATCCACGAACAGTATGGCCCCACCAAACAAACGCGCGGCACTCGATCGGGCCCTGGCGGCCTTCGAGGTCCTCCAGCAGCGGCTGATGGCCGTTCATGCGGCCGAGTTCACGACCCTCGACATCACGATGGCCCAGGCGAAGCTCCTGTACGTCGTCACAGCGGTCGGCGAGCTGAGTATGTCCGAGATCGCCCAGCGGCTTGGCGTCACCGTGTCCACGGCGAGCGGCGCCGTCGATCGGCTCGTTGAGCTCGGCCTGCTCGCCCGATCCGACGATCCCAACAATCGTCGACAGGTTCGCGTGTCGGTCACCGCGCTGGGGATGCAGACCCTGGAGCAGATCCGCGAGCTCAGCACTCGCCAGCTCCGGATGCTGTTCGCTGAAGTGAGCGACGACGACCTCGAGGTCATCACCCGCGCGATCCACATCATGGCCGACGCCGTGTCTGCGAGCGTCGCATCGACCCCCTCCGCCAGCGTCCCCGGGAGCAAGCAATGAGCCGTCTCAGCCAGCTCGCAATCGGCAAGCGGAGCGTGACGCTCCTGCTCGCCGCGGCCCTCTTCGTCGCGGGCGTCCTCGCCTGGGGGAGCCTGAAGCAGGAGCTCCTGCCGGAGGTTTCGTTCCCGATCGTCACGGTGATCGCCCCGTACCCGGGGGCCGGGGCCGCCGACGTCACCGAACAGGTGACGAAGCCGATCGAACGCGCTGTATCGGGAGTCCCGGGCCTCGACCAGCTCCAATCGACCTCGGCCAACTCATTCGCGTTCGTCGTCGCCCAGTTCGACTACGGCGCAGACCTCGACGAGGCGGTCGCCACGATCGAGGAGAACATCCGCACGTCCAACCTGCCGGGCGGCGTCGAGCCGACGGTCGCCGCCTTCAACTTCAACGCCGCGCCGATCCTGATCGCTTCGGTCTCCGCTCAGGGCGCAACTGATCTCGAAGGCGCCGCAACGATCGCCCGGACCGAGCTCATCCCGGAGCTCCTCTCGCTTCCCGGTGTCGCCACCGCGGACCTCGCCGGCGGACTCGAGGACCGGCTGGTCGTCACGCTCGATCCGGAGCGTCTCGCTGACGCCGGCGTCTCATCGCAGCAGGTCGTCGGCATCCTCCAGGCCAACAACTTGACGCTACCGGGCGGCGAGCTTTCGGTCGACGGTGCGCGGATCCCCGTCTCGACAATCGGACGATTCGAGTCCGTCGAGCAGATCAGGGGCCTCGTCGTCGGGATTCGGGCGTCGACGCCGCTGCCGGCGGCCTCGTCGCCGACCGTTCCCGCGTCGCCCGCTCCGCCCGCGAGCGCCCCGCGCCCGATCACGCTCGGCGAGCTGGGCACTGTCGAGGTCGTGAGCCTTGCGACGACCGGCTACGGGCGGACCAACGGACAGCCGGCGGTCACCATCTCGATCAGCAAGGCAAGCACGGCCAATACCGTATCGGTCGCCCAGGCGGCGCAGGCGAAGCTCGACGAGATCGCGGCTCGCCATCCGGGCGAGATCGAGATCGCGACCGTCTCGGATCAGTCCGTCTTCATCCTCGAGTCGAGCGAAGGACTCCTGCGAGAGGGCGGCCTCGGTGCCGTCTTTGCCGTCCTGACGATCTTCCTGTTCCTCTTCAACCTGCGCTCGACGTTCGTGGCCGCGGTGAGCATCCCGCTGTCGATCCTGACCGCGCTCGTGGTCATGCAGTTCGCCGGCATCACCCTGAACATCCTGACCCTCGGCGGGCTCGCCGTCGCGGTGGGCCGCGTCGTCGACGACTCGATCGTCGTCCTCGAGAACATCTACCGGCATCGAGCCCTCGGGGACGATCGGCTCACGGCCGTGACCAAGGGCCCGCGCGAGGTGGCGGGCGCGATCACGGCGAGCACATTGACGACCGTCGCCGTCTTCCTGCCCCTCGGATTCGCCGGTGGGTTCGTCAGCCAGTTCTTCCTGGCGTTCTCGTTGACGATCACGTTCGCCCTGCTCGCGTCCCTGATCGTCGCGCTCACCGTCGTCCCGGTCCTGGCGTATCTCCTCGTCGGGCGAGTCGGTGGTTCGGTTGACGAGACCGGCGAGCCGAGGAATTCGTTCTGGGTCCGCATCTACGACCCGGCGATCCGCTTCGTCCTGCGGAACCGCTGGACGAAGGTCGGGACGGTCGCTCTCGCCGCGGTCCTGTTCTTCGCCTCGATCGCGATCGTGCCGCTCCTGCCGACGACGTTCATCGACTCGGGCTCGGAAAAGATCGTCCAGGTCTCCGTCTCGCCGCCGTCAGGTGTCGACTCGGAGCAGGTCCTGGAACGAGCCGCCAAGGCGGAGGTGATCCTCCTCGCCGACCCCGATGTCGAGCTCGTCGCGACCAGCGTGCCCGGCGATAGCGACGTTGGCTTCCAGACCGTTCTCGCCGCTCAACAGGGCCGGGCGACCAATAGCGCACGGATCGTCGTCCGCCTCAATTCAGCGGTCGATCTCGACGCCAAGATCCAGGCCCTGACGGACAAGCTTGTGCCGGTCGGAGCGGACGGCTACGAGGTGACCGTCGGTCAGCAGGGCGGCGCGGGCACGAACAGCGTCAGCGTCGTCGTCAGCGCGGCAGATCAGGCGACCGTGGCCCAGACGGCGGATGCCGTGCGCGCTGGACTGGAAGGCGAGCCCGGCCTGGCGAACCTGACGAGCGACCTCGTGAAGGCGGCGCCCGAGGTCCAGGTTCGGGTCGACCCGAATCGAGCCGTCGGCGTTGGGCTGACGGCCGCCCAGGTCGGCGCGGAGATCCGAGGCGCCCTCACGTCGCAGACGATCGGCCGTGTCCAGTTGGCCGATGGTGACGCCGTCGCCCTCATCGTCCGTCTCGATCCGGCCAGCCTGAACTCGGTCGAGTCGTTGCGGAATCTGCCCGTCGGGATGACGGCGAAGGTGCCGCTCGGGACGATCGCGACTGTCGACCAGGCCGACGTCCAGGGACGGATCACCCGAATCGACGAGGCGCCCTCGGCCACGATTACCGCGGAGATCACGAGCGGCGACACCGGCGCCACGTCGCTGGCAGTCCAGGCCGTCATCGACCGCCTTCGCGCCGACGGGACCATCCCGCCCAGCGCCGAAGTCCGGCTCGGTGGCGTCACCGCCCAGCAGAGCGAGGCGTTCGGCGGGCTGTTCGCCGCGATGGGCATCGCGATCCTGCTCGTCTACCTGGCGATGGTCGTCGCCTTCAACTCCCTGGTGACCCCGTTCATCATCCTGTTCAGCCTGCCGCTCGCGACGATCGGCGCCTTTCCGGCGCTGCTCCTGACCGGGCGGCCGATCGGCCTCAGCGCCCTGATCGGCTTCCTGATGCTAATCGGGATCGTCGTGACGAACGCGATCGTGTTACTCGATCTGGTCGAGCGCTTGCGCGCCGACGGTCACTCGACCCGCGACGCCCTGATCGAGGGCGGGCGGACACGAATCCGGCCGATCCTCATGACCGCGATCGCGACGATGCTGGCCCTCGTCCCGCTGGCGGCCGGCTTCAACCAGGGCTCGATCATCGCCGCCGAGCTCGGCACGGTCGTCATCGGCGGCCTGCTCAGCTCGACGTTCCTGACCCTCCTCGTCGTGCCTGTCGTCTACTCCCTCGTCGATGGCCTGAGAAGCCGGCTTGTGGGCGGCAGGGCCTCACGCCCGGTCGATCTGGCCGAGATGGGCGAGCCGGCGTCAGGCGGATAGGCGCCGTCCAGCCACGCATCAGAGCGGGGCGATGACGAACCGGCCGTAGGCGACCAGCGCGGCGATCGCGCCGAGGATCACGTTGACGACGATGTTCCTGCCCTCGTCCGGGCGCCGCGCATGGAGCACGATCGCGAGAACCATCAGGACCGCGAGAGCGGTGGCGGCCACGGGCGTCAACCACGGCAGGACCCCGGTGGCCGCCGGCAGGATGAGCCCGATCGCACCAAGGATCTCCAGGATGCCGATGATCCGCATCCGGTCCGGACCGACGGCAGCCAGCCAGGTCATGCCAGGCCTTGTCGACATCTGCTCGAACCTCAGCACGTGGCCGTATCCGACCCCTAGGAATGCCAGCGCGAGCAGGATCTCAAAGCCTCCTCAGGCAGGTGGCTGCCGCAGCAATTGCACGGTGTCATGGGAGGCCACGGGCGTCCAGCACCCGGCCCCAGTGGAAGACCCGGACCGCGACCAGGACGCCGAACGCGGCGATGACCAGGATCGCGGCGGCGGCGATCGAGGCGTCGAGGTCGCCGCCCTGGAACTCGGCGTAGACGACGAGCGGCAGGGTCTGCGTCCGACCCTCGACGTTGCCGGCGAACATGATCGTCGCGCCGAACTCGCCCAGCGAGCGAGCCCAGGTCATCACCAGCCCGGCGGCCAGCGCGGCGCTGGCCAGGGGCACGGTGATCGAGCGGAACAGCTGGCGCTCCGACGCGCCGTCGACCCGCGCGGCGTCCTCGAGGTCGCGGTCGACGCCGGCGATGCCGGTCCGCGCCGAGCGGATGAAGAACGGCGCCGACACGAAGGTCTGCGCCAGGATCACGGCGACGGTCGTGAACGGGATCGAGACGCCGAGGAACTCGAACGGCTCCGCCAGCAGTCCGCGCCGGCCGAAGACCAGGAGCAGCGCCAGGCCCGCGACCGACGGCGGCAGGACGATCGGGAGATCGACGATGGCCTCCAGCCAGCCCTTGCCGCGGAACTGCCGTCGGGCCATGACGAAGGCCAGTGGCAGGCCGAACGACGACGGTGATCGCGAGGCTGATGGCCGTAGTCACGAGGCTCAGCCAGAGCGCGTCGAGGACGACGGGCGAAGCGATCGCCGTGGCCAGCGATCCATCGAGGACCGCGCGGGCGACGAGCGTGACGATCGGGAGTCCGAGGAACAGCGCGAAGAGGGCGGCCAGGGCGGCGAGCGAGCGCTCCCCCCAGCCGCTCGCTCGCCGGTTGCTGGCCCTGGTGCGTTCGACCGCAGCCGGCGTCCCGGCCGCGTCCTCCATCAGGAGGGCGGCAGGAACCCGAAGGTGCTCAGGATCGCCTGGCCGTCGGGTCCGGCGAACCAGTCGAGGAACGCCTTGGCCGCGGCCGCGTTCTTGGAGGCCTTGACGACGACGCCGGCGTAGGTGGCCGGGACGTTGGCCGCATCGGGCACATCGACGGTCGTGACCTTGGTCGAGGCCTTGGCGTCGGTCACGTAGACGATGCCGGCGTCACCCTCGCCGAGTCTCGATCTTGGCCACGACGGACTTCACGTTCTCTTCCTTGGACGCGATGTTGGCGGTGTACCTGGCGGCGAAGTCGGCCGGGTAGCCGGCCTCCTTGGCGAGGTTGTCGACCAGCTGCGTGGCGTACTTCGTGATCGGGACCTCGTCACCGGCGGCGATGACCTTGACGCCGGACTTGGCGAGGTCGGCCGGCGTCGCGATCCCGGCCGGGTTGGCGGTCGGCACGATGATCGTCAGCTTGTTGCCGGCGAAGGTGACGGCGGCGCCGTCGGCGAGACCCGCATCGACGAGCTTCTTCGGGTTGGTCGTATCGGCTGAGAGGAAGACGTCGGCGGGGGCGCCCTGCTCGATCTGGGTCTCGAGGGCGGCCGACGAGCCGGTCGAGAGGGTCACGGTCGTGCCCGGGTTCGCCGTTTCGTAGGCCGCCTCGGCCTCTTCGAGCGCGCCCTTCAGGGACGCGGCTCCGTAGATCGTGAGTTCCACCGCCTCGGCCGGGGGAGCCGCTGACGACGACGTCGGCCGTTGACGGCGCGACCGAGGGCGCCGCGCTCGCCGACGGGGACGCACCGGGGCTCGAACAGGCAGCCAGGACGAACAGGAGCGCGGAGGCCAGTACGGCGACGCGCGACTTCATGCTCGGGACTCCTTGGCAGAGGGGATCTCGACGATCACGTTGGTGGCCTTGACGACGCAGACCGCCTCGTCGCCGACCTTGAGACCGAGCTCCTCGACGGCCTCGGCCGTCATGAGGCTGACCATCCGGTGCGGGCCGGCGATGACCTCGACGACGGCCGCGACCCTGTCGGCCTCGATGCGCGTGACGATGCCCGGGAAGCGGTTGCGCGCCGACTGGGCGACGATCGGCCGGTCGGTCACGCCCTTGCGGCGCTCGTCGAGCAGGCGAGACACCTCGCCGATGTCGACCAGGCGCTGACCGCCTTCGGAACGCTCCATGCGGAGGCGACCCTCGGCCTCCCAGCGACGAAGCGTCTCGACCGACACCTGGAGCATCTCGGCGGCCTGGCCGACGCGCAGCCGACCGGCTCGGCTGTTGGCTTGTTTCAGTCATACCGCGGAGTATCGGCCACCAGCGGCATGTGTGTCTAGGAGTTCCGGTGATGGAACCAAGGTTTGGTCATCATCGGTGACTGAGGCTAGCCGCCCCGGCACTGGCCACGACCACCATCGCGATCCCGAGCACCTCGCGCGCGCCGAGGGCCTGGCCGAGCATGACGAAGCCTGCCAGCGCGGCCACAGCCGGGTCGAGCGACATCAGTACGCCGAACACCGCCTCCGGGAGCCGGCGCAGCGCCACTAGCTCGAGCGAGTACGGCAGCACCGAGGATGCGAGCGCCACGACGAGCGCCGAGCCCAGCAGGTCGGGCTCGGCGAGCGCGCCCCCCGCCTGGAGCACGCCCGCCGGGAGCACGATCAGCGCCCCGACGGCCATCGCGATCGCGAGCCCCGAGCCGCCCGGGAACGCCGCGCCGGTGCGCTTGCTCAGGTAGATGTAGGCCATCCAGCACGCGCCGGCGGCGAGCGCGAAGCCGACACCGGCCGGGTCCATCGATCCGCCGGCCGGGTCGACGAGCACCACGATGCCGGCCGCGGCGAGCGCGACCCAGAGCACATCGAGCGGCCGCCGCGAGCCAATCACCGCCACGAGCAGCGGGCCGGCGAACTCGATCGTCACCGCGACGCCGAGCGGGATCCGGTCGATCGCCTCGTAGAACGACCAGTTCATCAGCCCGAGCGCGACGCCGAACGCCCCGGCTAGCCGCAGGTCGCCGGTCAGCCGGGGGCGCCAGATCGCCCACAGGATTATCGCGATGGCGTTCGCGGCGATAATGCTGTGACAATGTGGCGCCCTCGGCTGACCGGCGACCGGCCGCTGACCGGGCGTTCGGTCGGCGCTCGGGCTGATCAACTGGTCGTTCTACGAGGCGATCGGCGGGATGGCGGCGTCGCGGTGACGATCGAGTTCGCCGGCCCGCTGCCAGTGGCGGTGATCGGCTCGCGGCGGCCGGCTCGATGTGCTCGGTCGCAGCTCGCGGCGGTCGGCGTCGGTGGTGATCGTCGACCCGGGTGGCGGATCGCGATGGACACGATGGGAGTCGGGTTCGCGCTCGCCGCCGGCGCGTGCGGGTGGCCTACGTCTACCGAGCAAGCGCACCGGCGCGGCGTTCCCGGGGGCTCGGGGCTCGCGGGCTCGCCGGATGGCCGTCGGGGCGCGACGGCTCCGCGGCGTGCTCCAGGCCGGGGGCGCGCTCGCCGAGCCGGATCTCTGGGCTCGGCGCTCTCGTGGGCTCCGCGGCCTCGGTGCTGCCGTATTCGCTCGAGCTGGTGGCGCTGCGCCAGGCTCCCGGAGGCCGTGTTCGGCGGTGATGATGTCCGCTCGACCCGGCGGTCGCCGCCCTGGCCGGCTTGGGTCGTGCTCGGCCGGCCCTCGATGTGCGCGAGGTGCTCGGGATCGCGATGGTGGTCGTGGCCAGTGCCGGGGCGGCTAAGCCTCAGTCACCGATGACGACCGATCCTTGGTGCAACCACCGAAACTCCTAGACACACATGCCGCTGGTGGCCGATACTCCACGGTATGACTGAAGCAAGCCGACAGCCGACTGGTCGGCTGCGCGTCGGCCAGGCCGCCGATCCTGCTCCAGGTGTGGGTCGACATTTCATCTCGCCGTTGGGAGGCCGAGGGTCGTCTGCGGATGGAGCGCTCCGAAGGCGGTCAGCGCCTGGATAGGGGTGTGCGACGTGTCTCGCTTGCTCGACGAGCGCCGCAAGGGCGTGACCGACCGGCCGATCGTCGCCCAGTCGGCGCGCAACCGCTTCCCGGGCATCATCATCGTGTAGAGACCACGGGTCGCGGCCGTCGTGGAGGGCATCGCCGGCCCGCGCCGGATGGTCAGCCTCATGACGGCGGAGGGCGTGCGAGAGGAACTCGGTCTCGACGGGGGACGAGGAGGGCGGTCTGCGTCGTCAAAGCCACCGAGACACTGGCGAGATCCCCTCTGCCAAGGACTCCCGAGCATGAAGTCGCGCGTCGCCCTACTCGCCCTCCGCGCTTCCCTCTTATTCCCTGAGCTGCCTGTTCGAGCCCTGGTGCGTCCTCGTGCGGCGAGCGCGGCGCCCTGGGTCGCACCGTCGAGGTGCAGTCTTCGCCATCAACGGCACCCCCGGCCGAGGCGGTGG
>CAWBHP010000005.1:0-145732 GCA_963788685.1 uncultured Chloroflexia bacterium
TTCTTCGTCAGGACGGGCATGGCCCTAGCCTGGACGCCGGCCGCATCCCGGACGTGTTCCTCGACTGGCACGTGGCGCTCATCCGCAACACCGGGACGATGCGCAATGAGCGCGCGATGATCCGCGATGCGATCGTCCGCGGCGGCGCGTGGCGACCTGGGGTCACATTCGAGCCCGCCGAGTTGGTCGCGATCCAGCAGCGGCTCCTCTACGTGATCGGCGGTGCCGACCCTGAGGGCACGATCGGCTACGCGAAGCAGGTCGTTGCGGCGCTGCCCAACGCCGAGCTGAATGTCCTACCCAATGCCGGCCACATGCCCTGGCTTGACGATGCGGCCCAGGTCGGCCAGGCCCTCCGGACATTCCTCGGCGACGGCCGCCCGTAGCTTTGGCCGAGGTCCGGAACCGTGACTTTCCGGGCGCGTAGCGGCATCGGCGCATGGCTCTGCCTCTCCGCCACTCTGTGCCTTGCGGTGACCGTCTCGTCACGCTCCGAACCGAGCGAGCTCGGCGCGCCGATGTACTGGACGTGGGCGCTGACCGGCCTCCAGGTGATGGCAATGTGGGTCGCCGGCCGTGGGCAGGCGTTGGGCTGGATGGTGGGGAGCGCCGTGCAGCCCGGATGGATCGCCTATGCGCTCATGACCGATCAGCTCGGATTCGTCATCGGCTGCGGGATCTCGACCGGCGTGCAGCTCTCCGCCTACCTGCGGGCCAATGGAGCGATAGGCAGAGCCGATGCCGTTCCAGTTGTGGGGCGTCGGTTCTCGATTGGTACGGTTCATGTCGGGCTGCTAGCTTGCGACGGTGACTCCAACGACCGATGGCTCCATGCTCGATGCCGATGTCATTGGAGCAATCGCGGCATCGAATCTTGATGGGCTGCCCGCGGACGTGGTGTCCAGTCTGCTGGCCGACGCCGCGCGAACCACCGTTTCGGCGGGCTCGACCTTCCACCGCGAGGAAGATGCCGCCCCACACATTGAGCTCCTGGTGCGGGGCCTCGTTCGCGTTCACTTGACGGCCGCGGACGGACGAACCCTGACGATCCGATACTGCCGCCCTGGAGCCCTCATCGGTGTTGCGACCGTCTACGCCAGAGGCTCTTCGAGGCCGTTCGCAGTCCAGGCCCTCGTCGACTCCGACCTGCTGCGCCTAAGGCCAGCCGTCGTTCGACGAATCGCCGATCGCGAGCCCCGGCTGACTTCGGCGCTGCTAACCGAAGCGAGCGAGCGGGTGTTGGGATTCATCGTCGAGCTCTCGGACACGGCCTTCTCCACGGTCCGACGGCGGGTGGCGCGACACCTTCTCGACCTCGCTTCCGAGCAGCAACAGGGAGCCGAGCTCGTCGCGAGAATCAGCCAGCAAGACCTCGCCGACGCTGTAGGGACCTTGCGGGAGGTTGTCGTGCCAGTCCTCCGCGAGCTACGCCAGGCGGGTGTGGTCCGAACCGAACGCGGCGGGATCACCCTCCTCCAGCCCGAGCAGTTGCTGAACGTCGAGTGACACCGACAGTGGAATGAACCTTCCTGACAAGACGGCCGGGCCCGAGGGATGATCGGGGCTATGACGCTCGACGCCGCGACGTACCAGCAACTTCCATCGGTCCGGTCGGATCGACGGGCGCGCGACCATCGACCCGGCTGCGGTCGCCGAGCTGGAGCGTTCGTTCCGTGGCAGGCTGGTCCGACCAGGCGACGCTGACTACGACCAGCAGCGGAGGGTCTGGAATGGCTCGATCGACCGGCATCCAGGGCTGATCGCGCGGAGCACGTGCGTGTCGGATGTCGTGGCCGCAGTCAGATTTGCACGCCGGACAGGACTGCCGGTGGCGGTTCGAAGCGGAGGCCACAGCTTCCCGGGGCTCTCGGTGTGCGACGACGGAATCGTGATCGACCTCCGGCCGATGACTGGTCTCCACGTTGATCGCGAGGCCGGCATCGTCCGGGTGCAGGCGGGCGCGCACCTCGGCGAGCTTGACGCCGCCACACAAGCGCATGGCCTTGCCGTCCCGACCGGCGCGATCTCGCACACGGGACTGGCAGGCCTGACGCTGGGCGGCGGCATCGGCTGGCTGATGCGGAATGCACGGCCTGACGATCGACCACCTCCTATCGGTTTCGCTCGTCACCGCGGATGGACGGGTCGTGACGGCGAGCGAGGCGGAGAACCCGGATCTGTTCTGGGGTGTCCGCGGCGGTGGCGGCAACTTCGGGATCGTCACCAGGTTCGCGTTCCGGATGGCGCCGGTTGGGCCCGAGGTCCTCGGTGGTGTCGTCTTCTGGGCTCTCGAAGACGCCGCGGCTGTCGCTCGCCACTATCGCGACTGGTGCGCCGAGCTACCGGACGAGATGACGACGGCCCTCATCTTCCGGCGAGCGCCAGCCGACGGAGCTTCGTCCCGCGCGACCTGCATGGCCGACCGGTCGTCGCCGTTGCCGGTTGCTGGTCAGGTCACCTGGATCGCGGCGAGCGAGTCCTCGAGCCAATGCGGCAGTTCGGGACGACCGCTCCTCGATCTGTGGGCTCGGCGGCCATTCGTCGACCAGCAATCGATGCTCGATCCGAGCTATCCGCACGGGCTCTGGGCCTACCTGCGTGCCTGCGACGTGGCCGGTCTCAGCGATGATGTCCTGAACGTCGCCCTCGACCATGCGCAACGGATCGAGTCGGCCCGCTCTTCGGTCACGATCTGGCAGCTGGGAGGTGCCGTGGGGCGCGTCGGGCCCGGCGAGACGGCGTTTGGCAGCCGGTCGAGCGGCCACATCTTCAACATCACCGGAGCGACCGACTCGATCGATGGCTTCGAGCGGGAGCGCGCCTGGGCTCGCGATTACGGGGCAGCGCTCGCGCCGTACCAGACCGGCGTCTACGTGAACTTCCTGATGGACGAGGGCGACGAGCGGGTTCGTCAGGCCTACGGAGCCGCTCGATACGACCGCCTCAAGGCCCTGAAGCGCCACTACGATCCGGACAACTTCTTCCGACTGAATCAGAACATCAGCCCTGCCTGAAGGTGCCGCTTTCAGTCCTTCATGGCCTCGGGTCCGACCTTAGCTGCCGGGCGGCTTGTACTTGATCGACCGCGCCTTCTCGAGCGCCGCCAGCGTCTCCTCGACGGTGAGCAGCACGGTTGTCTGAATCGAGCTGAGCGCTCCGCCCGCGCTGATCGCCACCGCGACGGCTGCCATCGACACGTTGTCGGGCGCCTCCCAGAGGTTGTAGCCGTCGTGATCTCCGAACGCGTACCAGAAGCCGTGCATCTTGCCGCCGACCGACTCGATGTACTGCTGCGCGGCAGCCCGCCGATCCTCGGGCTTCTTGATGAGCCGGGCCCATGTTTCGGGCGTGTAGCTGAACCGTGTCAGATAGAGCGGCATGACCTCGTCCTCCTCCAGCGAATGGTCTTGATCTTAAGCGTGATCGGCGGGCGGTTGCACGGCCGGCTCACGCGTATCGGAGCCAGGGTCCTGACCCTTTCGGGCCATGGTGTCATCGCGCAACTGAATGCACCGTGAGCACCACTTGTGGGACCGGGGCCACATGCTCATCGAGCAAATCGAGCACGACCGTGACTCCATGATGCCGGCCGCGTCGGGCCACCAATACAACAGACTCAACCGCGGCGTTCCGCTGCCGATCATGCGGAGCACGCCATCGTGATCGCGCGCCAGCTGAACCGCGCGGCGCTTCGCGGCGGGCTCCGACGGATAGGCTCCTCGACCACGGGCACGGCCCGCGTCTGGGCGCTTACCGTCGTGCTCGCGACGGTCGCCGTGGCGCTCGCGGTGCTCGAGGTCCCGGCCGGGCCGCCCGCGCAGGCCCCGGTAGCGCTGCCTTGGTGGGTGCTGGCGGCCGTGTTCTATCTGACCGAAGCCAAGGTCGTCCACCTGCACATCGGCCGAAGCGCGCACTCGTTCTCGATGAGCGAGATCCCGGTCGTCTACGGGATCTTCTTCTTCGCCCCGGCCGAGTTCATCGCGGCCCGCCTCATCGGGGCGGGATTGGCCCTGGTCATCAACCGCCACCAGCGATCGGTCAAGCTCGGCTTCAACCTCGCCCAGTTCCTGCTCTGCTCGGTCGTCACGGTCGGGGTCGTCCAGCTGCTCATCGGCGTGACCGCGAGCTTCGGGCCGCGCGATTGGCCGACGGCGTTCCTGGCGACCTCCGCCGAGAACATGGTCGGGGTGTTCGCCGTCACCGCCGCCATCTCCCTGGCCGAAGGGGCGCCGCAGCACGCCCGGATCCCGCGGATGCTCATGATGGGCGCGATCGTGTCGCTCGACGAACACCAGCCTGGCGCTGCTCGTGATCACGGTCCTGTTCGTCGAGCCGGCCGCCGCGCTGCTGTTCGCGGTGCCGATCATCGCGGTCTTCGTCGCCTATCGCGCCTACGTCTCGGAGCGCCAGCAGCACGAAGGCCTCGAGATGCTGTACGAGTCGACCCGGATCCTCCAGCGCAGCCCGGAGATGGATCGGGCGCTCGTGTCACTCCTCGACCACGCTCGCAAGATGTTCCGGGCCGAGATCGCCGAGGTCTCGCTCCTGCCCCAGGTCGAGGGTCAGGACATCCTCCGGACGACGCGTCGGGCCGCGCGAGGCGGTCGACATGATGCAGCCGATCGGGACGACACTCGACGATCCGAAGCTCGTTCAGTGCGTCGCGGAGCGGCGCGCCTTCGTCGTCGCTCACGGCGAGCCGAAGACGGCGTCGGAGGACGGGCCGTCGCTTCCGCAACGCGATGTACGCGCCGCTGGTCGGCGAGTCGCGCCTGGTCGGAACGATCCTCGTCGCGAACCGCCTGAGCGACCTCAGCCCGTTCGATGCCGACGATCTCAAGCTGTTCCAGACGCTCGCCAGCCACACGGCCGTCGCGCTCGAGAACGGCCAGCTCGAGCAGTCGCTCAGCTCCCTGTCGCGGCTCCAGGAGGAGCTCCAGCACAAGGCCTACCACGATGCCCTGACCGGCCTCGCCAATCGGGCGTTCTTCGCCCAGAGCGTGGCCCAGCGCCTCGAGTCGGCCGACGCCTCGGGGCTCGTCCCGGTCGTGCTGTTCCTCGACCTCGACGACTTCAAGATCGTGAACGACACCCTCGGCCACGCCGCCGGCGACGAGCTGCTCGCGTCGGTCGGCGAACGCATCCAGGCGACGCTCCGGACTGGTGACCTGGCGGCCCGGATCGGCGGCGACGAGTTCGCCGTGCTCGCTGTGGGACACGCCCGAGATGCCCGTGGCGCGGCGCGTCGCGGAGCGCCTCATCGGCGCGTTCGGGGCCGGCCCCGAACAGGACGGCGGGCCGGCGAACGCGCCCGTCAGCATCGGCGTCGCGGCCGGCCATCCGGGCTTTGGCTCGGCCGACGAGCTGCTCCGCAACGCCGACGTGGCGATGTACTCGGCGAAGGCGCGTGGCAAGAACCGGGTTGCATTCTTCGAGCCCGAGATGGCAACGGCGGTCGCGGCCCGGCACACGCTCACGGAGGCGCTCCAGAAGGCCGTCGCGGCCGAGGAGTTCGTCCTCCATTACCAGCCGGTCTTCGACGTCGCGACGGGCCGCATCACCGGTGTCGAGTCGCTCGTACGCTGGCTGCACCCGACCCGCGGGATGGTCTGGCCGGGGGAATTCATTCCCGTGGCGGAAGCATCGGATCTGATCCTCGACATCGGTCGGTGGGTCCTCGCCGAGTCGTGTCGACAGGCAAAGGACTGGCACGACCGCTGGCCTGAGCTGAAAGCTCTCGAGATCAGCGTCAACGTCGCGGGTCGCCAGCTCGAGCAAGCCGACTTCGCTGACCAGGTGGCCGAGATCGTCCGGTCATCCGGCATCGACCCCGCCACCGTCGTGCTCGAGGTGACGGAGACCACGCTGCTGCAGAACGCAGAGGATGCGATTGCCAAGCTCGAGGCCCTGCGCGGCCTGGGCCTGGGCGTCGCGATCGACGACTTCGGGACCGGCTACTCGTCGCTCAGCTACCTCCAGCGGTTCCCAGCCACGGCCATCAAGATCGCCCGCGACTTCGTCGCCGTCGACGAGGCCGACGCCGACAGCTGGGAACTCGCGACCGCCATCGTGTCGATGGGACGAGCCCTCCGCCTCATGGTGATCGCCGAGGGCGTAGAGGAACCCTTCCAGCTCGAACGGCTCCGGAAGCTGCGATGCAGCCGAGCCCAGGGCTACTACCTCGGCCGGCCGCTCCCGGCGGAGGAGCTCGAGCAGCTGTTCTCGCTAGCCGCGGGCCTCGATGGCCTGGTCGCGCAGCCCATCGTCCGAGATGGTGGGCCTGTCGTCGCTGGAAACGCCGGGGAGCGCTGCCTGACGGCGTCCCAAATACTTGCGATGCGGCGAAGCACCAAACGGTACTTTCGGCCCATTGGGGTCTCGCGCTGGCGGGCCGTACCTTCCGGGTGTCGGCAGCCAGGTTGGCTGTCGCACGATCCGGTCTGAAAACAGGGCAAACCCGTCGAGAGGCGGGGACGCAAAGCCAGGGATCTTCCCGAGCAATCGGCAAGACCGCCCGGTTACCAGGCGCCGCATCAATCAAGCCCTCCTGAAGGTGGACTTCGATGGTGCAGCCGCAGCGAACGGCCTTGGACGAGCCAGGGCAGGCACGCAGCCCGCGAGCGACCGGCCGCGCCGGCGCATGGACCCGACCAACGACGCGCGGTCCGATGACGCCCACCAGCGGCTGGAGCCTCGACTTCACCGGCAGCCGCCGGCTGACCGTCACCATCTCCCTCGCCCTCCTCATGACGGCGTTCGGGGCGACCGGCGTCCAGGCGGCCGGCTACGACCCGGCGGACGACGTCGACTCCATGGCACTCACGACCGATTACACGGGCGCCCAGGCCTGGTGGGCCGCGGGCTACACGGGCAAGGGCGTCGACGTCGCCGTGATCGACTCGGGCGTCTCCCCGGTCGAGGGACTGGCCACTTCCGGCAAGATCATCTACGGGCCGGACCTGTCACTTGAGTCCCAGGCCCCCAACCTGACGAACCTCGACACCTTCGGCCACGGCACGTTCATGGCCGGCCTCATCGCCGGTCGGGACGCGGCCCTCACGCGCTCCGTACGACGAGGCGCCCGCGTCCGCATACCGCGGCATGGCACCGGATGCGCGCATCGTCAGCATCAAAGTTGCGACTGCCGACGGCGGGACCGACGTCTCGCAGGTCATCGCCGCGATCGACTGGGTCGTCCAGCATCGCAACGACGACGGCCTGAACATCCGCGTCCTCAACATCTCGTACGGCACGAACTCGTCCCAGTGGTACGGCGTCGACCCGCTCGCCTTCGCGGTCGAGCAGGCGTGGGACGCCGGGATCGTCGTCGTGGCGGCCGCCGGCAACAGCGGCTACCAGTCGAAGGGCTCCTCACCGGCCCTCGCGAACCCCGCGTTCGACAAGCGGATCATCGCCGTCGGCTCGTCGGACTCGATGGGCACCGCCACCCTCACCGACGACACCATGCCCGACTTCTCCGCCGCTGCGAAGACGGGATCGGCGCGAGCGCCGGACTTCGTCGCCCCCGGCGTTCACATCCAGGGCCTGCGCGTACCGGGCTCCTGGATCGACAACCTCGATGGCAAGACCGTCCTCAACGACCGGTTCATGCGCGGTAGCGGCACCTCCGAATCGGCCGCGATCGCCTCGGGAGCTGCCGCGCTGATCCTCGACAAGTTCCCCCACGCGACGCCGGACCAGGTCAAGCGACTGATCCGGAATGCCGCCTATGACATGCCGACGCAGAACAGCCGGCAGGTGGGGGCGGGTGAGCTTCGTCTGGCCCCGATCCTCAACGCGGCGCTCCCAACGGGCATCCTGCCCATCGCTCCGGCGATCGGTGGCGGTTCCATCGAGCAGGCGCGCGGGTCGGATCACCTGACCCGGGACGGCGTCGTCCTCAAGGGCGAGCGCGACATCTTCGGCAAGCCGCTCAACGCCGACCTGCTTGCGGTCCTCGAAGCCGCCGGGAACTCGTGGTCCGGCGGGACGTGGAACGGCAGCAGCTGGTCCGGTTCCTCGTGGTCCGGCAGCAGCTGGTCGGGTTCGTCCTGGTCGGGGTCCTCGTGGTCGGGCTCGAGCTGGTCGGGGTCATCGTGGTCCGGCAGCAGCTGGTCAGGTTCGTCCTGGTCCGGTTCGTCGTGGTCGGGCTCCAGCTGGTCGGGCTCATCGTGGTCCGGTAGCAGCTGGTCGACGGCCGGCTGGAACTAGCTCCGCACCTGCGCCGGGTTCGCCGGTCGGGGGGCCAGATACGCCCGGTCGACATAGCACCAGGCCCATTCCTCGTCGCCTTCGATCGACCTGATGACCGGATGACCGGTCTCCTCGTAATGACTGCGAGCGTGTTTCCGCGTGGAGCTGTCGCAGCAGCCGATCGAGCCACAGGCGAGGCACATCCGCAGCTGGACAGCGCTCGAACCGTCCCGCTCGCATCCGGCACATGCGAGTGCTGATCGCGGCGCCTCCCTGAGGTCGGTCAGGTGGGCACACGTTCGCTGCCTGAGCGACCGCGTGAAGGCAAGCCGCCGGAGCGCGTCGGTGAATCGATGCTGTCCCATGCCGAGATGACGCGCCCGACGGTCGGGCGTTGCACGGGCGCGTATCCGGGCCGGCCCGGCCCTCCAATCCGGGTTGGCACGGATGCCCGCCACGTGTCGCGGCCGTAGCGTCCCTGTAACGGCTCCCCGCCTCAGTGGGCGCCGACCAGCAGGAGCCGAATACCCTCATGACAACCGCCCACGCCCAGCCGACCGGCTGGACCACTCTCGCCCCGCAGCAGCCGCTGCTGACCCGCTCACCGGGCGCCGTTCTGGCATCAGTCACGTTCGCGATCCTCGGCCTGACGTTCGCGTCGGTCGGGATCCTCGGCGAGGTGGTCGCCCAGGTCGTCCAGATCAGGCTCACCGGCCTTGGCATCGATTTCGACCCCCGGATCGCGGCGACGATCGGCGACTACGGCTGGCTGCTGCTTGCCGCTGGTTCGATCCAGGCCGCGGCCTCCATCGGACTTCTCTTCCGCTCGCGTATCGCCCGCGCCTTCGGTGCGATCGTGGCCGCGGCCGGCGTCATCCTGTCAGCCGGCGCCGGCATCCTGACCATCGTTCGCTGGGACTCGTTCCCCGCAGCGACGAACAGCAGTGGCATGGAGCCCAACGAGGCCGCTCTGTCTGCCGCGCTCGTCATCGGCTTCGCCTACATCCTGGCGCTCGCCGCCCTCCTGGTTCGCCCTCGCGCCAACTGAACCGCCTCTGGCCGACGACGGCCGCGGTCCTGGACGCCCTCGCAACGATGGGTATCCAGGGCCGCGGCCGTTGTTGCGTGCGGCAGGCCCAGCGCGGCGC
Source organism: uncultured Chloroflexia bacterium (assembly GCA_963788685.1). Taxonomy (GTDB): domain Bacteria; phylum Chloroflexota; class Limnocylindria; order Limnocylindrales; family CSP1-4; genus CF-46. Next base: position 9,342 of record CAWBHP010000005.1, read on the forward strand.
CGCTTGACAGGCGGGTGGGTTGGCAATATCGTCGTGATATCACTTCGATATATAGACAGGAGAACGAGTCATGAGGGAGCGGAACGCAATCGCCCTGCCGGGCCTGCTGATGGTGGCGGCCATCGTCGCGTTGTTGGGCCTGGCGGCCTTCCTGGCGATTACGGGCTTCGGGGTCGGTGACGACCCGGTGTCGCCGGGCCGTCTCGTCGCTGCGGTTCTGGTGGCAACGATCGCCGGGATCGCCGGCACCGGGTTTGTCGTCATCCAGCCGAACCAGTCGGCCGTCGTCACGTTCCTCGGCTCCTACCTGGGAACCGTCCACACAAGTGGATTCACGTGGACGTGGCCGCTCACCGTGCGCCGGATCGTCTCCCTGCGCGTTCAGAACTTCGACAGCCAGATCCTCAAGGTCAACGACGCGGTCGGCAACCCGGTCGAGGTCGCGGCAGTCATCGTGTGGCGCGTCGTCGACACGGCGAAAGCCGTCTTCGACGTGGAGAACTACGAGGAGTTCGTCAAGATCCAGACCGAGACGGCCGTCCGGCACATGGCCAGCCTCTATCCCTACGACAGCTACGAGGACGGCGTGCCGTCGCTACGCGCCAACGCCGACGCCGTCACGGACTCGCTCCATCGCGAGCTCCAGGAACATCTCCAGGCAGCAGGAGTCGAGGTCCTGGGAACGCAGCTTCGACGGCTCGCCTACGCCCCCGAGATCGCCGCCGACATGCTCCGCCGCCAGCAGGCCGAGGCGGTCGTGGCCGCCCGTTCGAGGATCGTCGAGGGCGCCGTCGGAATGGTCGATATGGCCCTCGAGATGCTGAGCCGCAAGAACATCGTCCAGCTCGACGAGGAGAAGAAGGCCGCGATGGTCTCCAATCTGCTCGTCGTCCTGTGCGGCGAGTCACGCGCCCAGCCGATCGTCAACACCGGCACCCTGTACCAGTAGCCCTGTGGCCGAACGGAAGAGCTTCCTGCTGAGAATCAGCCCGGAGCTCTACGACAAACTCGAACGCTGGGCGGCGGACGAGCTCCGAAGCGCCAACGCCCAGATCGAGTACCTGCTCGCCGACGCGGTTCGACGTGCAGGTCGGGCCGATCGGAGCCCCGCGGTCGAGCGGAGCGAGAGTTCGGGAGAAGCGCGGGCTGGCGACGGAGGTTCCGGCGGGAGTCGTTAGGCAATCTCGTAGAGCCGGCCCGATTCGACCTCGAATACCAGGCCATGGATCGGCACGCGCCGAATCCACGGATGCGCTCGAAGCCGCGCGACCTGGGCACGGACGGACTCGTCGAGATCGACGAACGAGCCGAAATCGACCTCAAGTCGCTGGCCGGACTGGCGCTCCAGGCGATTCCGGAGCTCCGCCTCGTCGGCCCCGAGCAGGCCGCAACCGGTGTGCCCGATGACCAGGATCTCGTTCGTCCCGAGGACCTGCTGGCTGATGATGAGCGAACGGATCGCATCGTCGGTTGCGAGTCCACCGGCGTTGCGAATGACGTGGGCGTCCCCGGTCCGGAGCCCGAGGGCCTCCTCGACGTCGAGCCGAGCGTCCATGCACGCGAGGACCGCGAGTCCGGACAGCGGCGCGGCCGTCAGCGCCGAGCGATCGAACGCCTCCGTGTAGCGGAGATTCTCCGCCAGGATCCGTTCGTATTCCGCGGATCCCGTCTCATCGTCGGCCACGCGCCGTGATCAGGCCTGGGCGCCTGGATTGCCGCCGCGGCCGTATCGGTCGAGGATTTCGCCGATCGTCATCTGCCCGTATCGCTCGTCGAGGTCGTCGCGGGCGATGCGCCACATCGTCCGGAGCGGCCGCGGGCCGGCCCGATCCAGCTCCCCCAGCCGGAGCGCCCCGAACCGCTCGATTCCGGGAATCGCCTGGAGGTCTCGGGCGAGCCGCTGAGCGGCGGCGTTGACCGTCGTCTCGCGCGTCGTCACCGGCGGTTGGACCGCGGCCGGCCGGGACCCGAGTGCAGTGGCCGTGGCCTGCCCGGCTTGGCGAATTGCCTCGTCGACGCGCGCCATGGCCGCGTCCGCCTCGTCCACGGCCGGCGGCAACTGCGCTCAGTTGTCGCCTTCGGCGCTCGGCGCGGGCGCCGCGGGCGTCGCGGTGGCCGCTCGTGCCGGAGCATCGCGTCGTGGCCACGGGTGGCTGGCCCCACGCGGCTGTGCCCTGCCGGGTCCGCTCAGGAGCCGATGCTCCGGTCGCCTGCGCCGGAGCCGCTGATGGCGCAGCCGGGCTTCGGTGAACGACTCGCGCGAACCGCTGCCGCCGCTACCTGAGCCGCGACCGCCTCCGCCCCCGGAACCTCCCGCGCCACCGGCAGGTCCGCCGGCGCCGCCTTCGCCGGCGCCGCCGGTTCGGCCGCCCATGGCGCGACCCGATCAGCGCCGGGATGTCGATCCCGGTCACGCCCTTCACCGACGGCGCTCGCCTCGGCGACGGTCCGGGTCCCGTTCCTGACGAGCTCCGACGCGCCGTCGGTCGAGAGAACGGTCAGGTCCTTGATGTTGGCCATCGGCTCGGCGGCCGCGCGGACGATCTCGGGCAGCATCGACAGGACGGTCTGGATGACCGCGGCCTCGTTGAACTGGCGATAGGCCTGGGCGCGAAGTTCGAGCGCCTTGGCCTCTGCCTCGCCCTTCGTGAAGACGACGCCGGCCTCGGCGTTGCCCTCGAGCTTGGTCTTCTCGCGACTCGGATTGGGCGTTGACCAGGATGACCCGGGCGTTGCGCCTCGCCCTTCGTGATCGTGATCGCGGCCTCGGCCTGGCCGGCAAGCTTGACCTGCTCGGCCTCCGCCTGGGCCTGGGCGATCCGCGCACCCTTCTCGCCTTCGGCCCGCCGGATCTGGGCCTCCGCGTCGGCTTCGGCCGGGCGGATGGTCGAGGCGATCAGCTCCTTCTGCTTGCGGTCGGCCTCGAGCTGGGCCAGCTCGGTCTGCTTTCGCGTGACCTCCTGCTGCGCCTCCGCCTGGGCGAGCGGCCCGGCCTGTGCGGCCCGCGCCTCGGCGGCCGCGATCTGCATCTCGGTCTCCGCCCGCCGGACGCGACACGTCGCGCTCGGCGTTGATCTTGACCTGGTTCGCCTCGGCCTCGCGAACGGCGGCCTCCTGGTCGGCGCCGGCCTTGGCCATCCGGGCGTCCCGCTCGCGACGGGCGGTCTCCTGCTGGCCGATCAGGTCCATGTAGCCCGACTCGTCGCGGATCGCCTGGATCGTGAACGAGTCGATCTGGAGGCCGGACGTGGCGAGATCGCCCTTCGCGGCGTCCTGGACGGCCTGCTGGAACTTCTGGCGGTCGAGGTTCAGCTCCTCGATCGTCAGCGTGCCGACGATCGAGCGGAGCGAGCCCTCGAGGACGTTCTTGACGATCGAGTCGACCTGCTCCTCCTGGGCGTCGAGGAAGCGTTCGGCGGCGTTGCGGATCGACTCGTCGTCGGCGCCGATCTTGAACGTGGCCACGCCCTGGACGGCGACCTTGATCCCCTGCCGCGACACCGCGTCGGCAAGATTGACGTTGATCTGGCGCGCGGTCAGCTTGAGCTTGCCGATCTTGTGGAACAGCGGCAGCACGACGATGCCCTGGCCGCGGACGACCTTGAGGCCCGCCTCGCCACCGCCGAGCGGCGTCGCCCGGCCGGATCGGATGAGCGCCTCGTTCGCGCCGGCCACCTTGTAGCGGCTGCTGAGATACGCGATCAGCAGGACGATGATGACGATGGCGAGGAAGATGACGAACGTCCCCTCGCCGACGAAATTGAGCAGATCACCCACGATCGGTCTCTCCCTCGGTCGACGGTCCGGCTGAGGCGCCGGACGCAGTTGCTGTCCTGGATCGGCGCGACGATGAGGCCGATGCCGGCGATGCCGGTCACGCGAACGGTGCTCCCGGCCGGGATGTCGACGGTGGCGGTCGCGCCGAACTCGTGTGTCTGGCCCTCCGCCTTGATGATCACGCTGCCGTTCCTGCCGGCCGGGATCCCGACGCCGACGAAGGCGTCGCGGCCGATCAGGTCGCGCGTCGAGAACGGCTTGGCGCCCTCCGATCGGCGCATCGCCGAGAAGAGGACGAAGACGACGCCGAAGCCGGCCGCCCCGAATACCGTCCCGACGACGGCCGCCTGGCCGCCGTGAACATCGAGGACCTGCGTAGCGAACAGGCCGCCGACACCGAACATCGAAACGAACGCCGAGAGCGAGCGGCATGAGTGAGACGCCGCCGATGTCGAAGTCGATGCTGAGGGCATCGAGGAGCCCGCCGAGGATGTCGTCGACGAGCACGGTGATCAGCAGGAGCCCACCGCCGACGAGCGTGCAGATGACGAACACCAGGTCTTCGACCGGGATCTCGAACATCGCCACTCCCCTTCATGGGCGGCCGGCCTGCCCCGCCTCAACGCGCGTCTGCCGCCCTCCGAAGAATACGACGCGCGAGCGGAAACGCGGCAGTCCGGGCGCAGGACGCGCGGATGAAGGCTTGGAGAGCTAGTCCGTTGAGCCGAAGAGCAGCGAGAGCCACGACTCCAGGGGGGTCGGCCGTTCCTCGCGGCGCCCCGACGCGGAGCGAGGCCGAACCAGGAGCATCCGGACCCGGATCAGGGACGGACGGATCGAGCGTGAACGGGATTTCCTGGCGCGAGCCCACCCGGTAGCCGCGCGCCTGCTGGGCGACGTACTCAGGGAGCTCGATGATCTTCAGCTCGTTCTTCGAGGGCGGCGACCTCAGCGGCGAGGGCGGCGTTGTCGCGCGCGATCTGGTCGGCCCGGCTCGATGCGGCGGCGGTCTCGCCCGCCTGCCGCGCGAAGACGACGACGATCCAGGCCGATACGAGCGCGGCGACGACCCAGCCGACCCGCCGGCGCGTGATCCCGGCGATCGACAGGCTCGACAGATCAACCGTTTCGGGTTCGTCGGCTGACGCCGGCTGGACAACGCCGGCTGGCGCCTCTTCGGCGTCGGGCGGGGCTTCGTCCTGCGGCGGGTCGGGCGGCTCGGGCGCGGACCGGGGCGTGAACACGTTCCGACAACCGTCAGCTGCCCGCAGCTGACATGTCAACGCGAGGACGGACTGTCGGAGCGCGTGCCGCGCGGCGTTCTCGTGACAGACAAGGTGGCACAACCCGGGCCGACGCTGCTGCTACACTGCGCGCCAATTGGATCATCCGTTCGGTTTCGGAGTCGACGATGCGCACCTATGCCCCCGCCGCCACCGAGTCCGTCCTGGCGGACCTCCTCGACGAACCGTCACTCGCCCGAGGGGTCGTCCACCACGCCGTGATTCCGGCCCGCGAGGCCGAGTTCGGATCGTTTCCACCGTGGCTCGATCCGCGGATCCGATCCGGCCTGGCCGCGCGCGGCATCGACCAGCTGTACACCCACCAGGCTGATGCCGTGGAGGCGGTCCACGCCGGCCAGGACATCGTCGTCGTCACGCCGACCGCGTCCGGCAAGACGCTGTGCTACGCCCTGCCCGTCCTCCAGGCGATCGCGGACGACCCCGCGGCCCGTGCCCTGTTCCTCTTCCCCACCAAGGCGCTTGGGCAGGACCAGGTCGCGGAATTCGCCGAGCTGTCGCGGGCGGCGGGCATGTCGATCTCGGCGGCGACGTACGACGGCGACACGCCCGCCGCCATCCGCTCCGCCGTCAGGAAGGCGGGGCAGGTCGTCGTCAGCAATCCGGACATGCTGAACTCCGCGATCCTGCCCCACCACACGAAGTGGTTCCAGCTGTTCGAGCAGCTGCGGGTCATCGTCATCGACGAGCTCCATACCTACCGCGGGGTCTTCGGGAGCCACGTCGCCAACGTCATCCGTCGGCTCCTGCGGCTGTGCCGTCACTACGGCAGCAACCCGGTCATCGTCTGCTGCTCGGCGACGATCGGGAACCCGACGGAACTGGCCGCGCTGTTGACGGGACGGCCGGCCCGCCTGATCGATCGGAACGGGGCGCCGGCGGGCGAGCGCCACGTGCTGCTCGTCGACCCGCCCATCCTCGACGCCGCGACGGGGGCGCGAGGATCGCCTCTGACCCTGGCGAACCGCTGGGCGTTGCCGTTCCTGCGAGCCGGCCGCCAGACGGTGGTGTTCGGCCGATCGCGCGTCGCGATCGAGATCCTGTTGACGGGGCTGCGCGAGGCGCTCCGCGAGAGTTATGGCCCGCGGACACGGGTTCGCGGCTATCGCGCGGGCTATCTCCCGACCGAGCGGCGGGCCATCGAGCAAGGGCTGCGGGCCGGCGAGATCCTCGGCGTCGTCGCGACGAATGCGCTGGAGCTCGGCGTCGACATCGGCCGCCTGGACGCGGCGGTGCTGGCCGGCTATCCCGGGTCGATCGCCGCGACGTGGCAGCAGATCGGCCGCGCCGGGCGGCGGAGCGGCACCAGCGTCGCGGTCCTGGTGGCGTCCCAGGCCCCGATCGACCAGTACGTCATCCATCACCCGGAGTTCCTCCTCGGCGGCAGTCCGGAGGAGGCCCGGCTCGACCCGGACAACCTCCACGTCCTGCTCGCCCACGTCCGGGCCGCCACGTTCGAGCTGCCGTTCGAACCCGGTGAGGTGTTCGGCCCAGGGGCCGCCGACGATCTCTTGGCATTCCTCGCGGAGGAGGGCCACGTCCGGCAGGCGGGCGACGGGCGGTGGTACTGGAGCTCGGAGAACTTCCCGGCTTCGGAGATCTCGCTGCGGTCGGCCGCCCCGGAGAACGTCGTGATCATCGACACGACGCCGGATCGGCCGCGGGTCCTCGGCGAGGTCGACCTGTTCGCCGCCCAGGTCCTCGTCCACGACCACGCGATCTATCTCCATGAGTCGGTCCAGTACCACGTCGACAAGCTGGAATGGGGCGAGCGAAAGGCCTATGTCCACAAGGTGGACGTCGACCACTACACGTACGCCAACCGGGCGGTGACGCTGAAGCCGCTCGACGTCTTCGCCGAGGCGCCCGCTCCCGCCGGCCGCCGCGTCCATGGCGAGGTGATGGTCGCCAGCCTCGTCACCCTCTACAAGAAGCTGAAGTTCGTGACCGACGAGAACGTCGGCTGGGGTCCCGTCGACCTGCCGGAGATCGAGCTCCAGACGACCGCCTACTGGCTGACCGCGGAGTCGCTGCGCGGGTCGCTGGAGCCGAAACGATCTCGACATCGCCCTGATGGGCGCCGGCCGCGCGATCCAGACGATCGCCAGCGTCCTGCTGATGGTCGATCCGCGCGATCTCGGGCTCGTGACCCAGGTCCGCTCGCCCCACCAGGAGGCGCCGACGGTCTATCTCTACGAGTCGGTGCCGGGTGGCGTGGGCCTGTCGGAGCGGCTCTGGCAACGTCACGAGGAGCTGATCGCCGGGGCGACGGAGCTGATCGCATCGTGCGGTTGCGACGCCGGCTGCCCGGCCTGCACGGGACCGCGGCTCGAGCCGGACGCCGATGCGAAGGGCCTCGCGCTGCGGCTCCTCGGCGAAATCGGTGCCGGAGCGGTCGCCGCGGCGTGAGCGGAGCGACGCTCGAGCGCCGGCTCGCGAACTACCGGGCCGCGGTCCGGCCGCCGGCTGGCCCATCGGCCGCCGACCGGTCGAGATCGGCGACGCTCGCGAGCCTCATGGCGGAGGCAGTCGACGGCGAGATCGTCGGGAGCGACCTCGGCGCGGTCGTCCGATGTGAGCCGCTGACCGTGGTCCTGCCTCTCGACCGCGATCGCCTCGCCCGCGTCCCGGGTCATCCGCCGCCCGACGTGCCGCTCGTCTGCCTCGACACGGAGACGACGGGGCTCGCGACGGCGGCCGGAACGATGGCGTTCCTCGTCGGGCTGGGCTGGTGGGAGGCGGATCGGTTCCGGCAAGCGCAGCTGCTCCTGCCGGACCAGCCGAACGAGCCGGCCCTGCTCGCTCTGCTCGAGGCGCACATCCCCCGGAACGCGTGGCTCGTGACGTACAACGGCCGCGGCTTCGATTGGCCGCTCCTCGTCGCGCGGTATCGCATGGCCCGACGCGATCCACCCGTCCACGCCGGCCACCTGGACCTGCTGCCGTTCGTGCGGCGGGTGTTCAAGCATCGGATGACCGATGCCCGCCTGCGGACGGTCGAGACAGAGCTGCTCGGCATGGTCAGGCACGAGGACGTGGACGGCTGGGAGATACCCGGCCGCTATCTCGACTTCCTCAGGTCCGGCCTTGCCGAACCCCTGCTCGCGGTGGTCCGCCACAACCGCGAGGACGTCCGGTCGCTGGCTCGACTCCTTGTCCATGTCGAGGCCCAGTTCGCCGACGAAGACGGCCGTCGCCTCGCCCACCGCGGCGACCTGGCCGGTCTGGCCCGGGCGTACTCGCGCGAGCGCCGGCTCGAGGAAGCCCTGGGCTGCCTCGACACGGCGATCGATGGTTCGGCCGGCGGCGCCTCGTCCGGAGCCCGACGACGACCTGTGGTGGACCGCTCGCCGGCCGGTCGATTACGGCGGGAAGCCGCGGCCCAGGGCGCCCGCCGCCCCACCCCGACTCGACTCGCCTTGGACGGACGAGCGGATTCTCGTCGAGCGGGCCCGGCTCCTTCGGCGACTCGGCCGATTTGCCGCTGCCGCCGAGGCCTGGGAGGCGCTGGCGGCGGGCATCGGACCGACCGCGGTCGTCGCCTGGGTCGAGGTCGCCAAGCTCCGCGAGCATCGGCTCGGGGATCTTGCCGGCGCGTTCGTGGCCGCGGGCAGGGCTCGCGATCTCGCCGACCGCCGCCGGCGGATGGGGCGGATCGACCCGCCGCTCGATCAAGCCATCGCGATTCGCCTGGGCCGACTGATGCGGCGGCTCGACGTCCCGCGCTCCCGGGCGGCGCGGGTCAGCTGACTGCGCTGGACGCGACAGGAGGAACGAGTGGGACGCGCGGATCGGGCTCCATCGAGGTCCACGTGTCGCGGACCCAGTCCAGGTCCGGGTCGAACGAGCAGGCCATCGTCCGCCGGTCACCGGCCAGCGCGTTGAGGTAGTAGGCGTCGTCGCCGTGGGCGGCGCTGAACGGGTGGTAGCCGTCGGGCACGATCACGACGTCACCGTCGCGGACCTCCCAGATCGCCGTCGCGCGAGCGGTCGGCGCGGTAGACCCGCTGGATGGCCCACGCCTCCGGCCGGCGGAACCGGTAGTGGTAGACCTCCTCGAGCACGGCCTCGGCCGGCATGTCGTCGACGTCGTGCTTGTGCGGCGGCCAGCTCGACCAGTTGCCCGACGGCGTCAGGACCTCGACGACCTCGAGGCGGTCGGCCGGGAAGTCAGGCGCGATGATGTGGTTGATCTGGCGGGTCGCGTTTCCGGCGCCGCGGCTCTCGACCCGCACGTCCGCTGGCCGAATCACGATCGGCTCGGGCGCGACACCCTCGCGCCCGGATCGCGGTGCTCGTGCGACGGCAAGGGTCGCCTGCCCACGGGGCGAGTCGAGCCGAAGTCCGCGACCGTCCGGCAGCCACAGCGCCGACGGCAATCCGGCGAACGGATCCTCGCGACCCTCCAGCTGCCAGCGCTCCCCTCCCCCCTCGATCACGACGTCCCGGCCGCCGAGCACGACGACGCACGTCTCGGAGCCGTCCGCAGCCGCAATCGCGACCGCATCGCCGGTCGCGACGACGGTCTCGAACGACAGATAGCGCCAACCGGCGCGGGCCGGGTCGAGGCGCACCGCGCCATCCGCGCCGGGCCGGATGTGGAGCGCGTCGGCCGGCCGATCGTCGGGCAGCGCGCGCGAATGGATCGTCGGTTCGCTCACGATCCCTGAGCTCAGGACGCGCGGACGTCCGGGTTCGGGATCATCGCGTCGGTCACGGCTGAGAGCAGCTCGTGATACGAGGCGATGAACGCCCTGAGCGTCCGGGCCGTCGGCGGGTAGGCGTCGAATGCGTCGCGGGTCAGGCCATCCGGCTCGTACGCCCGGACGAAGTCCGGGAAGTGCGCCGACAGCTCGGCGACGATCGCCGGATCGACCGGATCGTCCATCCGCGGCCGGACCTCGACATCGGACGCATTGAACCGCTTCTGCCAGCTCGATGGCATCGTGATGACGACATCGCCGCCGATCAGCTCCGACCAGTGGAGGTGGTGCCGGATCGCGGCTCCCAGGAGGCGCGCCCGGTAGCCCCGCTCCCGGAAGATGCCGTAGGCGCGCTTGAAGACGGCCACACCGGACCACGGCAGCGCGACCGGATCGGCGACGATCCCGTCGCGCTCCGTCTGGACCCGCAACCAGTCCTCGATCCGGCCCATCATCACCGTCACGACCGGGCCCATTGACGCGACCTCGAGCCCCTCGGCTTCGCGTCGCCTGAGGCCCTTCTCGATCGCATCGCCGGCGGCGAGGGCCTGGGCGACCGAAAAGCACACGGTCGTATTGACGCTGACGCCGCGATACGTCGCCTCCTCGATCGCCCCGATCCCCGCCGAGGTCGCGGGGAACTTGACGATGATGTTCGGGGCGAGGGCGACGAACGACAGACCCTGGGCGACCATCCGATCCGGCGAGCGATGGAGCGTCGGATCGGTCTGCATCGAGAGGCGACCCTGGCGTCCGCCGTGAGCGGCGAATGCCGGTTCCAGCAGCTTCGCCCCGCGCGTCGACATCTCCTCGACGACGGCCCACGCGAGGTCGACCTCGGTCGCGGTCGGTCGTTCTCGGGCAAGGGTCCGGACGCGCTCCCGCCAGTGGGCCGGCTCGGTCTTCCAGACGTCGGTGACGATCGTCGGATTGGCCGTCGCGCCGACCGCGCCGAACGAGATCGCGTACTCGAGCTCGTCGATCGCGCAGGAGTCGTTCCAGATGTCGGTCGCCGTCGTCGAGATCGTCCGTCCGAGCGGGCTGTCGGCCAGCGGGAGGGAACCTGCGGACGCGGCGGTTTCGCCTGGAGCGACCTGGGTCATCGGTTGCCGTCTCCTCGTCCCGCAAACATCGGCGTTGACAAGCCCGGCGGCCATGCTACCGTTTCGCCGCGGTCTTGGTCAATCGATTACACGGCCCGTCACCGACCCACCAAACCAGCGGCGCGGAGACCCCTGAACGTTGAGCGATGCGACCCAGCGCTCCCTTACCGGCGCCCAGATCGTCGTCGAGTTTCTCGTCGCTAACGACGTTGAATTCGCGACCGGGATTCCCGGCCACGGCTGCTGGGCCATCACCGACGCCCTGCTCGACCGAACGGACCGCATCCGGACGATCCAGGTGATGCACGAACAGTCGGCCGTCCATCTTGCGGACGGCTACTTCCGCGCGAGCGGCCGGCCGATGCTGGCCTTCACGAGCATCGGCCCGGGTGCGATGAACACCCTTGTCGGCATGGGCACGGCCTATGTCGATTCGACTGCCGTTCCGCTCATCACCGGCTCGCCGCACACCTACATGCGCGGCCACGGCGTCCTCCAGGAATTCGACCGCCGCCATCACGCCGACAACCCGCGAGTCTTCGAGCCGGTCGTCAAGGAATGGTGGCAGCCGTCGCGCGTCGACGACCTGCCGTTCGTCCTCCATCGGGCCTGGAACGCGATGCTGTCCGGCCGGCCCGGGCCGGTCCTGCTGGACCTGCCGATGGACATCCAGGCCGAGGCCGCGGAGGTCGTCCTGCCGGATCCGGCGCGGCGCGAAGCCCGAGGCCGGGTTCGGCCGGCCGCGGACGACGTGGAACGCGCGGCGGACCTGCTTCGCTCGGCCGAGCGACCCGTCATCGTGGCGGGCGGAGGCGCGATCCTGGCCGAGGCCTGGGCAGAGGTCACGGCGCTCGCCGAGCGACTCGGGGCACCGGTCGTGACGACCTGGAACGGCAAGGGCGCGATCGACGAGACCCACGACCTGGCTGGGCTGACGATCGGCGACACGGCGTCGACCTGCGGCAACGCCCTCGCCTCGACCGCTGACGTGCTCCTCTCCGTGGGCAACCGGTTCACCGACTGGTCGGCGTCCTCGTATCGCAAGGGCGTCACCTTCGCGATCCCGCCTTCGAAGCTGATCCAGCTCGACATCGATCCGCGCGAGATCGGCAAGAACTACCCGGCCGAGGTCGCGCTCGTCGGGGACGCCCGGGCGGGGTTGACCGACCTTCTGGCGGCCCTCGGTCCGGGCGGCGGCCGCGGCGGCCTACCGCTCGACCCCCTACTTCGCCGAGATCGACCGGCTCCGGCAGGCGTGGCTGGAGCAGGTCGAGGTCAAGTCCGGCTCCGACGCGACGCCGATGACGATGGCCCGGGCGGTCCGCGAGGTCCAGCGAGCGACGCGCGACGACGCCATCGTCGTGACCGGCGCGGGCCTGCCGCAGGGCATGGTGAAGCAGCGCTGGGTGACCCGCCTGCCGCGCACCCACCTGACATCGGGCGGGTTCTCGACGATGGGCTTCACGCTGCCGGCCGCGATCGGGGCGCAGCTGGCGCAACCGGATCGGCAGGTCGTCGCGGTCTGCGGCGACGGCGACTTCCTCCAGACGATGCAGGAGCTCCAGGCGGCGGTCCTCGCCGGGACGCCGGTCTGTGTCGTCGTCCTCGACAACTCCGGCTGGATCAGCATCAAGGGCGGCCAGCAGACGTTCTTCGGGCGGACGGCCTGGACCGACTTCATGACGCCCGATGGCTCCGTCTACTCGCCGGACTTCGCCGCGATCGCCCGGGCGTTCGGGATCCATGCAGAGCAACCGGAAACGTCCGGACGACGTCGCGCCGGCCGTGCGCCGCGCCATCGCGTCCGGCGGCCCGTCGCTCGTTCACGTCAAAGTCAACCGAGACCTCGCGGTCGCCGGCCCCGACAAGACCGGCTGGTGGGACGCACCCAGCCCGGTGAATCACCCCGAGCAGCACGCCCGCTGGCTGGCGGGCGTCGCCGAGGAGCAGCACCGATGACCGCCACGGTCGAGCCGCAGCTCGTCCTGCGTTCGCGCGCGCTGCGGGAGCGGCTTCGCACCGCCAGTGGTCCGCTCGCCGCGGCTCCGATCGGGACCGTTCCGATCCTCTGGAACAACGTGGATGTCGCTGAGCTCCGGCTTGGCACCGACGCCCCGACGATCCTCGGCGAGATCGCCCGGCTCGGGTATGACGGCTGCCAGCTCGGCCTTGGCTTCCCGGAAGGCCGCGAGCTGCGAGACGCCCTCGCCGCCCGGGAGCTGCGGCTGGCCGAGGTCTATGCCTCCCTGCCGATGACGACCGACGGGCCGGTCGATGGCGCGCTCGATGACGCCCTCGAACGACTGCGCCTCCTTGTTGCGGGCGACGGCGACGTGCTATGTGTCGCCCTCGATGGCTCACCCGAGCGATCAGCCTGCGCCGGCCGCGCCGACGCGGCCGAAACACCCCGCCTGACGGCAGACGGCTGGCGCCGACTCGGGGATGTCGTCAACGACCTGGCTCACGCGACCGCCGAGGCCGGTCGCCGGCTGGCATTCCATCCCCACGCCGGAACATTCGTTGAGACGCCCGACGAAACGGACCATCTCCTCGCGGCGACGGAGCCGGGTCTTGTTCCACTCTGCCTCGACATCGGCCACTGGCTTGTCGGCGGCGGCGATCCCGTCGCCGCGCTTCGGGCGTACGGCGATCGAGTCACCCACGTCCACTTCAAGGACGTCGATCCGACCGTGCTGGCCCGATTGCGGAGCGGCGAGCTGGCCGATTTCGGCGCGGCGGTTCGGGCGAGGCTGTTCACAGAGCTGGGATCCGGGGCGCTCGACCTCGCTGGTTGCCTCGCGGCCCTGGCCGAACGGGACTACCGCGGCTGGCTGATGGTCGAGCAGGACAGCAGCTGGGGACCGCCGTCTGAGGCCGCGGCGATCGGGCGTCGCGTGTTGGCGCAAGCGCTCCGGACGGCTGATCGGGAGACCATTCGATGAAGATCGCCTTGATCGGTGCCGGTCGCATCGGCCGGCTCCATGCGCGGCTCCTGAGTTCGACGCCCGGCGTCGAGCACCTGATCGTCGCCGACGCGGACGGCGCACGCGCAGCCGAGGTCGCGGGTGAAGTCGGCGCCGAGGCGGCCGCCTCGATCGATGCCGCCCTGGCCGCCGCCGACGCGACCGTCATCGCCGCGGCGACCTCGGCCCATGCCGAGCTGATCCGGGCGTCGATCGCGCGCGGCCTCCCGACGTTCTGCGAGAAGCCGCTGTCGAACGACCTCGAGGACACGATCGCGCTCACGAGCGAGATCGAAGGGAGCGGCGTCCCGTTCCAGCTCGGCTTTCAGCGCCGATTCGACCGTGGCTACGGGGAGGCCCGGCGCAAGGTCGAGACCGGAGAACTCGGCACTCTCTACATCGTTCGCCTTGCCGGACACGACCCGGCGCCGCCCCACGAAAGCTACATTCCCCAGTCCGGCGGCCTGTTCCGCGATTTTTCGATCCACGACTTCGACATCCTGCGCTGGTTGACCGGAGCCGAGGTCGAAGAGGTGTACGCGGTTGGGGGCGTACTGGGCTTTCCGGTGTTTGCCAAGTACAACGACGTCGACACCGCCGTCGCGACGATGCGCCTCACGACGGGCGTCCTGAGCGTGCTGGACTGCGCTCGCCACGACCCGCTCGGCTACGACATCCGGGCCGAGCTGTTCGGCTCGGCCGATTCGATCAGCGTGGGCCTCGGGCCGCGGACGCCGATGCACTCAGTCGAACCGGGGGTCCCACCGCCGACCGGGCCGGCCTGGCCAGACTTCCTCGACCGGTTCGAGGCAGCCTACGCGGCAGAGCTGGTCGAGTTCATCCGGGTAGCGCAACGGGACGTCCCGAGCCCGTGTGCCGCCCGCGATGGTCTCGCCGCCATCCGCATCGCAGAGGCCGCGACTCGTTCACTCCACGAGCACCGACCGGTGCGGCTCGAGGAGATCCCCGGGGCGGTGGACACCCCCGGAGTCCTCGTCGAGAACAAGCCCGTCTGAGGCCGTGTCGTGGCGACGACCATCGGCGATGTCGCCAGGAGGGCGCGGGTCTCGACGGCGACCGTCAGCCGCGTCCTGGCCGGCCACGGTCGGGCGCGTCCGGAGACCCGCGACCGGGTGTTCGAGGCGGCCCGTGAGCTCGGCTACCGGCCGTCGGGTGTCGCCCGTTCGCTGCGTCAGCGAGCGACTCGAACGCTCGGGTTGATCGTCACTGACATCGAGAATCCGTTCTTTCCGCAGCTCGTCCGGGCGGTCGAGGACGCGGCGCGGGACCTGGGGTACGCGATTCTCCTGTGCAACGCCGCCGACGATCCGGAACGCGAAGCGGGCTATCTCGATCTCCTCGTCGATCGGTGGGTCGACGGCGTCGTGATCGCCGCAAGCAGCCTCGGTGGCCGTCATCGCGAGTGGCTGGCCGACGCCCAGCTGCCGATCGTGCTCGTCAACTCCACGGATCCGGAGATCGGCCTGCCGTCGATCGCCTCGGACAACCACGCGGGCGGCGCGCTCGCCGCCAGGCACCTTGCCGGGTTCGGCCACGAGCGGTTCGGGCTGATCACCGCGCCGCCGCGGAACATCGACGGTCCGGATCGGCTGGCCGGCGCCCGCGACGCGCTGGGGGCGGCAGGGATCGACGGCGATCGGGTCCTGGTCGCGAGCGACGAGGCGGGTGTTGCCGGTGGCGAGCGCGCGGCGGCCGGCATCCTCTCGCGCGATCGTCGGGTCACGGCGCTCGTCGCCTACAACGACCTGATGGCGATCGGCGCGATGCGGGCGGTCCGTGCCGCGGGATTGCGCATTCCCTCGGACGTCAGCGTCGTCGGGTTCGACAATGTCGACCTGTCCGGATACGTCGACCCGCCCCTGACGACCGTCGCCCAGGCAACGTCGCAGATGGGCCACTGGGCCGTCACCCAGCTGGCGGCGGAGCTGGCCGATCGGGCGTCCGCCAGGGCCGGCGGTGGCGCGGAGGTTGCCGGCGAGGTCGCCGGTCAGCGGCCCGCGCCCCACGTGATTCTCCCGGTCTGGCTCGAAGTCCGCGGCTCGACGGGGCCGGCACCACGCCGAGAAGCGGGCGCCGGCTAGCGGCGTCAGACCGGCCGGCCGGAGCCCTCGCGCCGCGCGGCGGCCATCCGCTCCAGGACCGCCGCCCGATCCGGGACGCCGAGCAGGCCCGGGCCCTCGAGAACCAGCGACGCGGCGGCGGCGGCCAGGAGGAGGTCGTACCCCGCCTCGATCCGTCCTCCGACCAGGCGCGGCTCGATCCGGGCCGCGGCGAGGGCCGCGAGGAAGACATCGCCAGCACCGGTCGGATCGATCGGGTCGTGGCTGGGGACCGGCGGGTAGTGGCGCGGATGTCCGGGTCCGTCCGGTCCGCCCTCCATGACCAGCCCGCCGCGGTCGCCGCGGGTGACCGCCAGGGTCGAGCCCGGACGCAGAAGCCGGCACAGCCCGGCGAGCTCTGTTGCCGGGTCGACGTCATCACGGCTGAGTCCGACGAGATCGGCCCGGGCGATGAGCTGGTTCGGGAGGGGCTCGACGTGGCGGACGGCTTCGCCCGGGACCAGCTCGCGAAGGAGCCCCTGCCACCCCACCGCGACGATCGCCGACGCGGACGGCACGTCGGCCCATGCCTCCGGCAGCTCGGCCGCGACCGGGGCGAGGATCCAGCCGCGGGCCGCGCGCCACGCCTCGGGAACGGCGGCGACCGGGACCGGATCGGAGCGTGAAATGCACAGCTGCAGCCGGCCCTCGGGCCGCTCCTGGTTGACGAACACCGGGCCGTGGTCGAGCGGCACGAGCTCGATGTCCACCCCGGCCTCGCGCAGCAGGTCCAGCTCGTTCGCGCGACTCGCCTCCGCGTCGACGCCGATGACGGCGGCCGTCGGAATCCCCAGTCGCGCCGCAGTCAGGGCGCTGTATGACACGCCGCCGCCCAGCCGCCAACCGCGCCGGTCGTCCTCGGCGATGTCTCGCGACGCCGCGCCGACCACGATCACGACCGGCACGCCGGCGGCCCGTGACGGTTGGATCATCACCTGACTGAGAGGACCGCGGGGGGTGCGACCGTATACTTGCCGTCCAACCCTTCCCCTTCCCGACCGGAGTCAGCGTGTATTTCTATGAGCTTCACGAAGGCGACGACGAGATCTTCTCGGACGTCCTTCTCGTGCGCGAGACCGAGATGGAGCCGGACGACTTCTTCGAGCTCGTCCAGTCGATTCGTCGACGCGTTCAGGACACCCACGAGCACGATACGCTGATCGAGGCGATCGCCGCCGAGCTGGAGCGTGACGAGGAGTTCGTGCAGATCGGTGACGAGCGAATGACGGCCGCGGTTAACGTCTCCCCGATCGAGACCGAGAACGTCCTGATTACCGCCGACGACGATGAGGATGACGAAGGCGACGAAGATCGGGCCGCCGACTACCGGGCGATCATCGCGGAGTTCGACCCGCACGGCGAGGCCGGCACGAACTGAGCCCGGCCGGGTCCTCCCCTACCGGCTGAAGAGGATCTCGACCACGTCGCCGTCGCGGACCCGGTAGGTCTTGCCCTCCGAGCGGAGTCGGCCGGCCTTCCGCGCGTCGGCCATCGAGCCCAGCGTCAGCAGGTCCTCATAGGCCACGGTCTCGGCCCGGATGAAGCCCTTGGCAAGGTCCGTGTGGATCGCCGCCGCGGCGTCGACGGCGGTCGAGCCGTCGCGGATCGGCCAGGCCCGGACCTCGTCGGGGCCCGCGGTCAGGAACGAGATGAGCCCGAGGAGCCGGTACGACAGCGCGATGACCCGATCGAGCCCGGACTCCGCGATCCCGAGCTCCTCCATGAACACCGCCGCCTCGTCGGCCTCCAGTTCGCCGAGCTCCATCTCGATCCGGGCCGAGAGCGCGTCGACGATCGCCTGGCGGTGGTCGTAGCCGGCGACGATCCGGGCAACCTGCTCGCCGGCCGTGGCCAGCTCGCTCTCGCCGACGTTGAGCAGCACGAGGACCGGCTTCTGGGACAGGAACCGGAAGCCGCGGATCGCCTTCTCCTCGTCCTCGTCGAGCTCGACGTCGCGGATCGGCCGCCCGCCCTCCAGCGCTTCTTTGAGCCGGACGAGCACCGCCTCCTCCCGCTCGTTCGACTCGCGCTCGGCGGGCGTGCCGTGCCGGCCGCTCGCCTTCAGCCGATCCAGCCGCCGATCGACCAGCGCCAGGTCGGCGATGACGAACTCGAAGTCGAGCCGCTCGAGGTCCCGCGCCGGGTCGACCGAACCGTCCGGGTGGGGGTGGTTCGGGTCCTCGAAGGCGCGGACCACGTGGAGCAGCGCATCCGACTCGCGCAGCCGGGCGAGGTGCTCGGCCGGCAGCTCCTCGGCGCCGACCTTGCCCTCCGACGATGCCGGCGGGGCCGGCAGGTCGACGTAGGTGACGTCGGCCTGGACGAGCTTCTTCGGCTTGAAGATCGCGGCCAGCCGGTCCAGCCGCTCGTCGGGGACCTTGACGACGCCGATGTGGAGCTCGAGGCCGCCGAACCCGCCCGTGTCGGCGTGGCCGCGGGTCAGCGTATTGAAGACGGTCGTCTTGCCCGATCCGGCAAGCCCGACGATGGCGATCTGCACTCAGTAGCCCTGGCGCGGATCGACCACGTTGAGGAGCGGTTCGCCGGCGGCGAAGCGACGGAGGTTGTCGCAGAAGAGCTCGACGCTCCGGTCGAGGACGCGGCTGCTCGACCACGACGTGTGGGGCGTGACGATGACGTTCGGCAGGTCGTAGAACGGCGAGCTCGGCTGGAGCGGCTCGTCCCGGAACGTGTCGAGGATCGCGCCGCCCAGCGGCCCGTCGCGGAGCGCCCGGAGGAGCGCTCGTTCGTCGATGAGCCGGCCGCGGGCGACGTTGATGAGCCACGACCCCGGCTTCATCGCCGCGAGCGTCTCGGCGTCGATCATGTTCTCGGTCTCGGGGGTCAGCGGCGCGGCGAGGACGACGAAGTCCGACTCGGCGAGGAGCGCGGGCAGCGTTTCGGGGCCGCCGACGCGATCGAGCATCGCCTCGCCGAACGATGGCTCGTCAGCGGACGCGTCGCCTTCGGTCCGCGACCCCGCTTCCGGCCGGCGGCGGGTCGCGATGACCCGGCAGCCGAAGGCCGTCGCGAGCGCCCCGACAGCTCGTCCGATCGAACCGAGCCCGACGATGCCGACCGTCACGTCGCGCAGCTCGCCGCCTTCGAGCGGCTGCCACGTCCGCTCGCGCTGGAGCTCCAGGAGCCCCGGCAGCTTCCGGCGGACGGCCAGGATCATCATCATCACGTACTCGGCGATGGGCCGCGAGAAGACGCCGCGGGCGTTCGTGATGACGATCCCGCGCTCGCGGGCGGCCGGCGTCAGGGCGCGCTCGACGCCGGCCGAGGCCGAGTGGACCCACACGAGCCGGGGCGCCCGGGCGAGCAGTCGATCGAACGCATCGGCCGACAGCCAGCCGTGGAGCAGCACCTCGACGTCGTCGACCGGCTCGTCGGACAGGCCCTCGACTGACAGCGTCACGATGCGGGAGCCCGGCGCGGCGGCGCGGATCCGCTCGAGGTCGCCCGCGCGGTAGCGCGCCGACAGGATCGGCGACAAGCGCGATGGCCGCCGGGACGCCGCCGGGGCCGCTCCCCGGCCCGGTCGTCCGCGGCGGTTCGCGCTGGCTCGCCTGGCGCTCACGCGCCAGCCTCCGGCATGACCCGCGCGATCCACTTCGCGGGCTCGTCGATCTCGCCGTGGCGGGGCAGCGATTCGGGGCCGTCCCAGAGCCGGCGGAGGGCGGCGGGCCCGCCCGGCCTCGGCGATCATCCGGACGAAGCGCTCGCCCTTTTCGGTACTGCTCGAGCTTCAGGTCCATCCCGGTCAGGCGCATGATCGCCCGCTCGAACGGCGACCGGCGGGCGTGGCGCCGCTCGTGGAACCGGGCGCTGATCCGCTCGACTCCCGGGACCAGATCCCGGCCGACCTCGTCCATGACGTAGTCGCTGAAGCCCTCGAGCAGGCTCATCACCGCCTGCGTCTCGCGGAACAGCCGGCGCTGCTCCTCGCTCATCAGTCGCTCGATCCAGTGCTCCGCGCCGTCCGCTCAGCCTCGCCGCGAATCGCCCGGCCAAGGCTCTTGAGCGCCTCCCGACCGAGCCCGCTCGCCTCCCGGCCGAACAGCCGGAGCTGCCGCTCGAGCCGCTCGGCGAGGTACGGGCGCAGCCACGGGTGGGCCTCGAACTCGAAGGCGTGGGTCGTCTCGTGGAGCGCGATCCAGGTCCGGAACGGGCCGAGCGGCACGTCGAGCGCGCGCGCCGTCTGGCGGATGTTCTCCTCGACGAACAGGAGCCGGCCGGGCTCGGCCTCGGCCGAGAGCAGCGCGAGGTCGTACTGGCCGAGGACCTTCGAGCCCATGAACCCGAGCAGGAACCCGAGCTGGCGGGTCGTGACCCAGCGGTTGGCGAGGGCCATCGTGGCCTTGCCCAGTCCGCCGCCGGCGGGCATGACCTGGTCGAGCAGCTCGTCCTCGAGCGTGCCGATCAGCGAGGCGAACGTCGCGACGTTGGCGTGGACCCAGCCGGCCCGATCGACGACGGCGGACCGCTCGACGACGCCGGGCAGCTCGGTGCCCGAGCGCTTCGGACAGGCGCGGCACGATCCGGGCCATCGCCGCGGCGTAGTCGGCCTCGGCCGCCCGGAGCTCGGCCGCGGTCAGGCGTGCCGGGCGCGAGCGCAGTCGATCGACCGCGATCCGCTCGGCCCGCGGCCAGTCGACGAGGCCGCGCCGGGCGACCGCTCGGCCCGCCGGCCGAGGACCGTCGCGGCGGCGCCGAGCGCCGAGCCGACGAGGAATCCCGCCTGCCAGAGCCGGTCGTCGCGCCAGACCGGCCGGCCGCGACCTCGCCGTCCGGTCACGACGCGACCGCCGCGAGCTCGACGGGCTCGACGTCGGGGAACGCGTCGCCGAACAGCCTGCCGGCGACCGAGCGGAAGGCGTCGACGTCGCCGGTCGTGAGCTGGACGTGGATGGGCTCGCTGCGCGGCCTGCGCCCGGCGCCTCGAGCCCGTTGATCGCGAGCAGCTCCGCCAGGGCGGACGCGGTCGCCGTCGCCGAGTCGACGATCGCGACGCCCTCGCCGGCGACGGCCGCGATGACCGGCAGGAGCAGCGGATAGTGGGTGCAGCCGAGCAGCAGCGTGTCGATCCGGGCCGATGCGGGCAGCGGGAAGACGAACTCGCCCGCCGCGTCGCGCTCGCCGAGCAGCGGCGCCAGCCCGTCCGCGACCGCGGCCTCGACCTCGGGGCCGGACAGCTGGCCTGCCTCGACCAGCGGCACGAAGGCCGGCGTCGCGTGCTCGTACACCTCGACCGCCGGGTTCTCGTCCTTGATCGCCGCGAAGTAGGCGTGCGAGCGGACGGTGGCCGGCGTCGCGATGACGCCGACGCGCCGGTTGCGCGTCGTCGAGCGCGGCCGTCACGGCGCCCGGCCGGACGACGCCGAGGATCGGCAGGTCGTAGCGCCGGCGAAGGTGGCCGAGGGCGACGGCGGTCGAGGTGTTGCAGGCGACGACGATCGCCTTGACGTCGCGGTCGACGAGCGCGTCGAGCGCCTCGGTCGAGAAGGCCCGCACCTCCTCGTCGGGGCGCGTGCCGTACGGCGCGCGCGCGTTGTCGCCGAGGTAGATCGTCGATTCGTGCGGCGACCGGCGGAGGATCTCGCGCAGGACGGTCAGGCCGCCGACGCCGGAGTCGAAGAAGCCGATCGGTCGCGGATCCGACACTCGGCCGCCGACTAGCGCCTGCCCGCGACCGGCGCGGCGGGCCGATGCCGTGGACCGCGAGGATCTCCGTGGCGATCCGCGCGCACGTCCTGGCTGATCGGCGGCGTCCGGGTTGGCGAGGACGAACGGGCACGCCCTCGTTGTTGCTCTGGACGACGAGCTGCCCGTCGGAGACGACGCGGTGCTCGGGCACCCGCCCGATGCGCCCGATCGAGGTCGCCCGGGTCGATGCCGCCGGGCGAGTCGGCGCGGTTCACGAGGTAGCGGACCTTCGACGGCCGGGTAGCCGATGCTCCGGAACGCGTCGGCCACCGCGATCGTGTTGTGGATCGTCGTCGAGTCGTACGTCACGATCTCGAGGATCGTGTCGCTCAGGTCGAGGAACGCGAGATTGATGTCGTTGAGCACGGCCGACATGTCGATGACGATCGAGCCGTAGACCCGCCGCAGGAGCGACAGCACCTTGTCGATGTCGCGGGCCGTGACCATCTCGGCCATCTCGACCCGCGGCGGCGCGAGCAGGATGTCGATGCCCGACGGGTCGCGCCACAGGACGTCCTGGAGATCCGATTCCGCGACCCGGTCGGTCGGCAGGTCGAGGATCGATGGGGCGTCGACCGGGACCTTGAGGAGCGCCCGCAGGTCGCCGAACTGGAGGCTGCCGTCGATCAGGACCGTGCGCTGCTCGAGCTGCGCGAGCGCGACGGCGAGGTTGAACGCGAGCGTCGTCTTGCCGACGCCGCCCTTGGGCGCGAAGATCGAGAAGATCCGCGACATGCCGCTCGTCGACGAGGCAGCGTGCTCCTTCTGGACCGCGCTGATCCGGGTCATGAGGTCGAAGCCCGAGAAGGGCATCGCCAGCACGCCGTGGATGCCGGCGGCCGGATCGGTCTCGACCGGGTTCTGCGGAACGGTGATGACGATGACCGGCACGCCGAGGCCGGCGGCGCGGAGCTGCTCGACGAGCTGCAGCCCCTTGACCCGGCCCTGGAGCAGCGCGTCGACGACGACGACGTCGGGCCGGAGCTGCTGGACCTGGGGGATCACCTTCGAGCCGTCGGTCAGGACGTCGAGCAGCTTGACGCTGCTCTGCGAGTTCAGGAGGCCGCGGATGTACTGCGCCACCTGCGGAACGTCCTCGACGAGGAGCAGGCGCGTCGTGATCACTGGATGCCATCGGTCCGAGTGTACCAAGCTGCGGGCCGGCTCCCACCCGGCCCGGAAGTCCGGGTGGCCCCGTGGTGCACGGGCATCAGCGGCGGGCGACGACGATCGCCCGCTCGCTGCCCTGCCCGAGCGGCTCCATGTCGTAGCCGCCGGCGAGGGTCTCGACCTCGAGCCCGGCGCTCTCGGCGAAGTCGCGGAGCTCGTCCGCCGAGACGAGCCGGAGCGCGTCGCGGCGCACCAATCGTGCGGCTGGACTCGCCCTGATCGCCCTCCTCGTAGATCGACGTCAGGTTGACGATGCCGCTCGCCGCGTCGTGCTGGGCGGCCGCGACCTTCGTGACGAGGGCGCCGGACTCCGGATCCGTGCCGCTCGTACTCGAGGATCAGCCGGCCGTCGAATCGGGCGAGATCGTCCGCATCGGGCAGCCAGACGTCGACGACCGCAAGGCCGCCGGGTGCGAGATGTCGGGCCATGGTCGCGAACGCCTCGCGCTGGGCGGCCCGCGTGGCGAGGAGGAAGAGCGAGTTCAGCGCCGACGAGCGCGAGCCGGAACGTGCCCGCCGACGCGAAGCTCCAGGCCGAGCAGGTCGGCCTCGACGAACTCGATTCGATCGCGCGCTGCCGGGCCTGCCGCGTCTGCCCGTCGGCGGGCACGCTCGAGCATCGCCGGGATCGATGTCGACCGCCGGTGACGTCGTGGCCGGCGGCGGCGAGCGGAACCGCGAGCCGGCCCGTTCCGCGCGCCAGCTCGAGGATCGGGCCGCCTGTCCGCGTCGCGAGGGCGAGGTACAGGTCGAGATCGCCCGGATCCTCGACGAGATCGAGGTCGTAGAGGCGGGCGAGGGCTGCGCCGAAGGAGCTCGGGGTATCGGCCATGCCGGCCTACGCGGGCCGCTCGAAGCGGACCGTCGCCCCGTCGCGCCGCTTGATCGCGAGGGCGCTGATCGCCTCGAGCGCCGCCCGGTTGCGCGATCATCGACGTCTGCTCGGCGTGGTCGTACGGCGGCGAGACCTCGACGATGTCCATCCCGGCCAGATCGACCGCTGCCGACGATCCGGCGGATCGCCCGGAGCAGCTCGCGGGTCATCAGGCCACCGGGCTCGGGCGTGCCCGGTTCCCGGGGCGAGCCCGGGATCGACGACGTCGACATCGATGCTCAGGTAGATCGAATCGGCGCCGTCGAGCGCCTCGGCGATCGCGTCGTCGACGACGGCATCGGCGCCGCGCTCCTCGATCTCGTTCATGAAGTGGTAGCGCAGGCCGTTCTCCTGCATCCACTCGAAGACATCGAGCGGCGGCCAGTAGCCGCGCAGCCCGACCTGGACGAAGTTCTTGCCGAGGACGGCGCCCGATTCGATGAGCCGTCGCATCGGCGTCCCGTGGCCGGCGAGGACGCCCCAGTCGTCGTTGGCCGTGTCGGCGTGGGCGTCGAAATGGACGATCCCGACGCTGCCGGGTCGGCGGACCTCGGCGACTGCCGTCGCGGACGGCCAGGTGATCGAGTGGTCGCCGCCGAGGACGATCGGGATCGCGCCGGTTCGGGCGACCTCGAGAACCTTGCGGTAGATGAGGGCGTGGCCGCGCTCGATCCAGGCCGGGACGATGTTCGCGTCGCCGGCGTCGACGACGGTCAGCAGCTCGAACGGCTCGACGTCGAGCTGGAGCGAGTAGATCGATCCTGACGTGTACTGCGCCTCGCGGATGGCGCGCGGCCCGAATCGGGCACCCGGGTCGATGGCTGACCGCGTCGTCGAACGGCGCGCCGATGATCGCCACGTCGACGCCCCTCGCGATGAGCTGCAGCGGGTCCGTGATCCAGGGCAGGTTCATGAAGGTCGTCGGGCCGACGTAGGTTGGCAGCTCGAAATCGCTGTACGTCTCGAATTCGCGATCCCAGCCGTTGGCCGCCGCGAAGTCGCGCTCGGACGTGGGATCGGGGTCGTGGGGGCGCTCAGCCACGAAGTCCTCCGGAGACGGACGGATCGGCGCCACGGGCGGCCGATGGGAGCGTCGTCTCGCTGGGGGCGCCGCCGGTTCGCATCCAGCGTCCAGCGGGGCGCGCCTCCCCGATCGTAGCACCCGGCCGGTCAGCCCTCGCCGCGGAACTCCCGCCAGGCGGCGTCGACGAGCAGCGGGTCGGCGAACAGCTCGTAGGCCGTCTGGGCAACGAGCGTGGCGGCCAGGAGCGTCGTCTCGTCGGCGCGCGGCGTCGCCGCGGCATCTCGGAAGAGGATCGAGTGGCCGGGCGTCCCCTCGTCGGCGATCGACAGCTCCGGGTGGATCGTGGGGCAGACCCAGCTCACGTTCGCCATGTCAGTGCTGCCGGAATTCGGGTCGGGGCCCTCGTCGCGGATCCCGTAGGCGGCCGCATTCGCGACCCAGCGCGCCTCGAGGGTCCGGTTTCGGTGCATCGACATCGCGCCGCCGGTGAAGGCAAGGTCGACGGTCGTGCCCGTGGCGAGCGCCGCCGCGTCGGCAAGCGCGCGGAACCGGTCCTTCATCTCGGCGTAGTAGCCCTGATCCGGGCTCCGGAGCATGAACCATGCCTTGGTCCGATCGGGAATGATGTTGGCGGCCGTCCCGCCCTCCTGGATGATCCCGTGGACGCGCCCGTCCGGGTGGAGCTGCTGGCGCCACAGGCCGACGGATGCGAACAGCGTGACCATCGCATCGAGCGCGTTCTTGCCCTTCCACGGGTCCGAGGCGGCGTGGGCCTGCAGGCCGTGGAAGATGACCTCCACGTCCTCCGACGCCAGCGGATGCGATTCGACGTGGTTCCGGTCGCACGGATGGAACATCAGCGCGGCATCGATCCCCGCAAACAGGCCGTCGTCGATCATCCACTGCTTGCCGCTTCCGCGCTCCTCCGCCGGCGTCCCCAGGAACACGATCTCGCCCGGCAGCTCGTCGGCGACGGCGGCGAGGGCGATTGCGGCCCCGACCCCGGAGGCGGCCATCGTGTTGTGGCCACAGCCGTGGCCGAGCCCCGGGAGCGCGTCGTATTCGGCGAGAATCCCGATCCGGGGCGACGTCCCGCCTCGGCCGCCTTTGTGCGTCGCCCGGACCGCTGTCTCGAGCCGGCCCGCCGGGTGCTCGACCTCGAATCCGTGGCGGCCGAGGATCTCGGCCACCCAGCCGGCGGCCTTGCGCTCCTCGAACGCCGGTTCCGGGCTGGCGTGGATCCGGTGTGACAGGTCGAGGATCTCCTCGCGGGCGGCTTCGACAGCGGCCGCGAGGCGCGCCTTCACGTCCGGGTGCGGCTCCGCCGGACTCACGGATGAACGCTCACCGATCAAGGACGACCTCCAGGGCTTCAGCGCTCGACGGACAAGGTGACCTCGGCAAAGGCCACGAGCGCGAGAACGAACAGGGCAATCGGGGGTTGGAACACCTGGTTCAGGCGGAGGACCACGAAGAGCGCCGTGACGAGAAAGACCCAGGCGCCCCGCCGGATCGCCCGCGGCCAGTCACCACGATACGCGATTCGGCGGTGGCGGCCGAAGACCACCAGCCAGAAGAGCGACGTGGCCAGGAGCCCCAGCGCCAGACCGAGAAGCAGGGCTCCGAGATAGCCGGCCGCCGGGTCGATCGTCGGGTCGCGCGTCGTGAACACCAGGGCGACGAGGATGCACACCACGCCGCCCGCGGCCAGGAGGCCGAGATTCGCAAGGCGGTCGCGGGATTCCATCACCGCCGATTCTATGGGGTTCGGACGTGCTCGCCGGGGCCAGCCCGTCGTACCTCGATCAGCTCGATTCGACTTCCGCCGCGGCCAACCCGGTCGCCGCCAGGAGCTCGCCGGGTGTGATCGGCTTGAGGAGTACCCACCCGACGAGGTCCGGCCGGTCACGAGCGGCCTCGGCACTCGCGCGATCGGCCGTCATCATCACGACCTGGATGCCGGGGCGGAGCGCCCTGACCCGCGCCGACAACTCGATCCCCGTCATCACCGGCAGCTCGATCGCGGTCAACAGGAGCGACGGCTTCGACCCTCCGTCCGTGATCGCTCGGAGGGCGGCGCGAGCGCTGTCGACGGCGGTCACCTCGGCGCCGGCTCGGCGCAAGGCGCGCTCCACGAACTGGAGGACGGCCGGATCGTCGTCGACCACCAGGATGGATGGCATTACGGCCGGACGGCCCGCGGGCCGATCTGGGGGTTCGGCCCGCGGGTGGCCCGGCTCGTACCTGGCCATCGGCGATCGAACCTCCGTGCCCCTGGGGTGTCGTCGTCGACGGATCTCCGGCGATGCATCCTCCCACCGACGCGGATGCTCCCCCAATGAGGCGAATGCCCTATCGCCGCCGGTCCGCCGCTGCGTCCTCGAACAGGGCCGGCAGGTCGGCGACCGAGCCGATCTCGAGATCCGCCGCGACCGACTCATCGCGCTGACTCGCCGGCAGTGGCGAGTCGTGGGGGCGAGCCGTCACGTATGCCGCGCGCCACCCCGCACGGACGGCGCCGACGACGTCGGCGGCCCAGTCGTCCCCGACGTGGAGGATCGTGTCCGGCGCCGGATCGCCGAGGAGGCGGCGCGCCTCCGCAAAGATCGCGGGATGGGGCTTGATCGTCCCGACGCGCTGGCTGATGACGATCGCCCGGAGGTGCGGCAGCCAGCCCGCGGCTTCGGCGTAGCGGTCGACGGTCACCGCCAGCGGCCAGTTCGACAGGATCGCCAGCGTCGCGTGCCCGGCGAGCGTCGCGAGAATGCGCTCGATCGCTGGATCGACGGGCATGCCGTGGACGAACGCCTCGCTGTACGCCCCGACCGCCCAGTCGATCTCGGTCGGGTCCGATCTGCGTGGCCGCGGCCGCCTGGTCCCAGCGCTCGTGTCGCCCCGGGCGCCGGCATCCCCCGCAGGCGAGCGAGGACGCGAACGAACCGGTCTGCCAGGTCCACCTCGCGGAACTGGGGCACCTCCTCGCGGAACTGCCGCTCGCGCTCCTCCGCCCAGATCGCGAGGAAGTCCTCCGGCGGGAACGGGCCGAGCCGCTCGACGACCGCGCCGGCGGTCACCTCGACGACTCGACGGAGCCCGGCCCGGTCGACCGGAACGAGGGTATTGCCGAAATCGAACGTGATGGCGTCGATGGACGCGAGGTCCATCCGGGTCACGTGGCCACGCTGGACGGGCAGATCTCGCGGAACGGGCAGTACGAGCAGGCCATGCGATCCGGCTTGGCCGTGTAGTCGCGGGCCCGCATCCCGGCCGCCGCGACGGCGATCTTCTGGCGCGCCTTCGCGAGCCGCTTGGGATCGACTTCGACCCGGCCGACGAGCCCGGAATCGAGGAAGTGGAGCTGGAGGTAGTCGGGCAGGCGTCCGGTCAGGGCCTCGTAGCCCATCGCGTAGATCTGGAGCTGGAGCGACTCGCGGGCCCGCTGGCGGGCCTTGACCGGGTCGCGGACGTCGCTCGACTTGTAGTCGGTGATCGTCACCCGCTCGCGACCTGTGCAGATTCAGCGTCGGCGACACGGTGTCGGCGTGCGGCGCCGGTGCGCCGCTCGGTCTCGGCCACGCTGTCCTCGCCCGCGGGCTCGATGTCGACGCGGTCCCAGCGGCCGCGGACGCGGTCCCCGTCGAGCGTGAAGCTGAAATCGCGCTCGACGTACGCCGGGATCACCGCGTCCGGCTTCAGCTGCTCCTCGCGGAAGCGGCGGAGAGCGTCGCGGCCCGCGGCCAGTCGCGCCTCCTCGTGGTCGCGGGTCAGGAACCCCTCGTTCGTCCAGGCGAGCTCGAACGCCGCGGTCAACTCCTCCTCGCTCATGACGTCGCCCCGGGCGTGGCGGCGATGGAACTCCTGGACCGCCTTGTGGAGCGCCGAGCCGTAGATGAGCGCGTGGTGCGGTGCCAGCGGAACGCGGAGCACGTGGCCGTACTTGAACTTGAGCGGACACGTGAGGTAGTCGTCGACCGCGTAGAAGCTCAGTAGCAGCGGCTCCTCCACCGGACCCGCGCGCGACGGCCGGACCGCGGCTGCGGCGGATCAAACGTGGCGAGGCGATCGAGCGGCGGGACCGCGACGACGCCGGATCCCGGCATGGCCTGGGCCGTCGGGCAGGTCCAGTGCCTCGAGGACGAACGGCGACAGGCGGCGGGCCACGCCGCCTCCGTAGTCGGCGGCGTGGGACAGGATCAGCTCGTCGCGCGCCCGGGTCATGCCGACGTAGAAGAGCCGGCGTTCCTCCTGGAGCTGGAAGTCCCCCTCCGGCAAGGTCTCCTTCACGAGCTCCAGCGGCAGCGCCGAGCGGCTCCCGTCGGGCGTGCGTCGGGAAACGGCCGGCGACGAGGCCCGGCATGAACACGACCGGGAAACTCGAGGCCCTTCGCCTTGTGGACCGTGAGGACGGCGACGGCGTCGGCGTCGGGGTCGAGATCCGCGGTCGGCGGGTCGTCGCCGGCCTCGATGAGCGTCTGGAGATGACGGGCGACGAAGATCGCCCGGTCGTCGGACAGGAGCGCCGACTGAGCGCGGACGATGTCGAAGAAGCGGGCGATGTTCCGGAGGGCCTCCTCGGCCGCCACGGTGTCTGTCGCCGCGAGCCGGCCGAGCGTTCCCGAGTCGCGCAGGAACCGATACAGGACTTCGCCGGCCGGATTGACGTGGGCCAATTCGGTGAACCGGCGCATGTCCGCGACGAAGCGCGAGACGGCGGTCCGGGTGGCCGGCGAGAGCCGAAGGATCCCCGGCTGGCGCTCGACCTCGTCGAGCACCTCCCACACGCTCCGGTGGCGACGTCGAGCGGTGTTGACGATCGACGTCAGGTCCTCCCCGCCGAGCCCGTACGGCTCCGCGACGGCCAGGGCGTAGACGTCGACGCTCGACGATGGGTCGGCGATCGCGCGCAGGAACGCGAGCAACCGGCGGACCTCCGGCCTGGCGTAGAGCCCGGACGTGCCGGAGAAGCGCCACGGGATCCCCGCCACGTTGAGGCTGCGGAGAATCGGGTCCGCATGGCCGTTGGCGCGGAGGAGGACGGCGAGGTCGCGAGGCCGGGCGCCCACCGCGATCCGGCGACCTATCTCGGCCGCGATCCAGTCGGCTTCCTCGGCGTGGGTCGCGAATGCCTCGAGGCGGACCATCGGCGCGTCCGCATCGGTTCGGCGCTCCGGTCGCAGCCGCTTCGAGATCCCGGCCCGGACCTCCAACCGATCCGGATCATTGAAGCGGACCAGCCGGTAGGACGCGTCGAGGATCGGGGCGAGGGAGCGGTAGTTGCGGCGGAGGACGACGGTCCGCGCAGCCGGGTACCTGTCCCGGAACCCGAGGATGTTGCTGATTGCCGCGCCCCGGAATTTGTAGATCGACTGGTCGTCATCGCCGACGACCGTGACGTTCCGATGCGGCTCGGCAAGGATCGAGACGAGCTCCGACTGGGCCCGATTCGTGTCCTGGAACTCGTCGACGAGGACGAACCGGAAGCGCGACTGGAGCTCCAGACGGGCCGCCGCCGACGTCCGGACGAGCCGGAGCGCCAGGTTGACCTGGTCCCCGAAGTCGATGAAGCCGTTCGCCGCCAGCAGCTCCTGGTAGCGTCCGTAGGCCCTGGCCAGTTCGCCCTGCCGACGTGCCTCTTCGGCGAGTGCCTCGTCGTCAGGGGCCGCGACGGCGCGCGCGGCGAGCCCGTCCGCGTGCTCGAGGTAGGCCGCCGGCGAGATGTCCTCGTCCTTGCAGCGGCTGAACAGCGTCGCCAGCGCGCCGAGGAACCGTGTCGGGTCGCCCAGCGGCCGATACAGATCCAGGTCGAAGTCGAACAGGTGCTCCCGGAGGAAGATCACCACTTCCGCCCGGGTGAGGACACGGACATCCGTCGGCAGCCCCAGCTCGAGGGCGTATTCCCGGATGATCCGGTCGCCGAAGGCGTGGAACGTCCCGATCGCCGCGTCCGTGTAGCCGTACGGGACGAGCTGATCCACCCTGACCTGCATCTCCGCGGCGGCCTTCTCGGTGAAGGTGAGGGCGAGGATCTCCGAGGGCTTCGCCCGCCTCGTGGCGATGAGCCAGGCGATCCGCCTCGTGATGACCTGGGTCTTGCCGGTGCCCGCGCCGGCGACCACGAGGAGCGGTCCCTCGCCGTGGGTGACGGCCTTCAGCTGCTCCGGATTGAGACCGCCGAGGAGAGCGTCGAGACCGGCCGGCGGGTCGCCCTCGATGATCGCCGGGGCATCAGGGACGAAGCCGTCCCATACGGGGAGCTGTTCCAGAGGTGTCGGCTCCCTCCGGGACCGCGTCCGTCTCACGGTGTCTGCGGTGGGAGCGGGGGGATTGTCATTCGAGGCCATGCGGGCATCCTGCCCGCTCCTCGTGACAGCTTGCCTGTCAGACCGAGACCCGGGATCGCGCGGCACCTCCGCTGGGTGGTTGGGTGAGCGCGACACGAAGGGCCTCGGCCTCCTCGGCCGACAGCGCCGAATCGGACTTGCCGGCGACGATCGCCTTCGCGTAGAGGCGTGTCCCCGTCCGCGCGTGAAGACTGCTGACGACGAACCCGTCGCCGTTGCGGTCGGTCAGGGCCAGGGCGAAGCTCTGGTTGCCGCCGGTCTCCTCGAACGGGTTGAACCGGACGAGTCCGATCCGCTGAACGGCCCGGCGCGCCTCCGCCTCGAGGACCGCCGACCGCGCCGACAGCTCGTCCAGCTCGCGCGCGACAGCGAGGACCTTGTCGAGGTGGGCGTCGAGGATCGCTTCGAGGCTGCGCCCTTCCGCGCCGCGAGTGACCCCGTCGAGCCGGCGCCGCAATCGGGACTGGCGACGTGCCTGGACGGCGACGATGGCGAGGAGGATCAGAACCACCGACGACGAGGCCGACGATGATGGCGCCGAGATAGGGGGCGACGAGAGCGTTCAGATCGATCGGACGGTCCTCCCGGCAGGCGTCGGAAGCGGGCTACTCGGCGGCGCCGAGTCTAGCAGGTGCCACGCACCGCGAACCGGGATCGCGGCCGATGCTATCCTCCGCGGGTTCCATCGGTCATCCCTCGGAGGCACCTCCAACACATGGCGAAACGCTCCCGCACCGGCGGTCGACCTGGCCAGCGTCGGCCCATGCAGCGAACCGCCGCGCGACCCGCAGGCGCCCGACCCGCGCGCCCGGCAGGATCGGTGACGCACGAGGAGGAGGCCCGCGCGGCGGAGCTCGAGGCCGCGATCCTCGCCGAGGAAAAGGTCGCCGAGGACGCCCGGCGCGCCCGTGAGCGCGGCAAGCGCACGGTCGAGGGAGGAGCCATCTACTCGTCGGTGCCCCTCGCCACCCGTGCCGCCGAGGAGTACGGCTACGTCAGGCGCGACGTGCGCCGCATCGCCGTCGTCGGAGGCAGCCTCCTCGGCATCCTCGTGATCCTCCACGTGCTGGTGAACGTCGCCCACGTGATCTAGGTTCGGACGCGCGCCGCCCCGCGCCGGTCGAGAACGCGAACGGATACGCCGCACAAGCCGCCCCTCGTAGACTGCTGGCATGCCGACGACACGGACGAAGGCGGGAGGCGCCAAGCCGGAGCCCCTGTTCAAGCCGCCGCCCGGGGCTCAACCGCTCGCTGCGCGGATGCGCCCGCGCAATCTGGACGAGATGGTCGGGCAGGAGCACCTTGTCGGCGAGCGCGGACCCCTGCGGCGAGCGGTCGCCCGCGGCCACCTCGCGTCGCTGATCCTGTGGGGTCCGCCCGGCACGGGCAAGACGACCCTCGCCCGCTTGCTCGCGGACGCGATCGGCGCGGAGATGATCGCCCTATCCGCGGTCTCGTCCGGCGTGGCCGAGGTCCGTGGCGCCATCGCTCAAGCCCAGGAGCGGCTTGAGCTTGAACCAGCAGCGAACCGTCCTGTTCATCGACGAGATCCACCGCTTCAACAAGGCGCAGCAGGACGCCCTCCTCCCCTACGTCGAGGACGGCACGATCACCTTGACGGGAACCACAACCGAGAACCCCTACTTCGAGGTGAACTCGGCGCTGCTGTCGCGGATGCGCGTCTGGCGGCTGGAGCCGCTGTCCGACGAGGATGTCGGGACCGTCGTCAAGCGGTCCCTCACTGATGCCGAGAACGGCCTCGCCGGAGCCTTCGGGCCCGAAGGCGGCGTCGCCCTGGCCGACGACGCGTTCGACCACCTCGTCTCGCTTGCCGGCGGCGATGCCCGGGCGGCGCTCAACGTCCTCGAGGGAGCCGTGGCGCTGGCCGAGGGCGAGGACGTCCGGGACAAGGACGGCAGGGTCGCGCCCCGTCTCGAGGACGTCGAGGCGGCCGCCCAGCAGCGGATCCTCGGCTACGACCGGGCCGGCGACGGCCACTACGACACCGTCTCGGCGTTCATCAAGAGCCTCCGCGGCAACGACCCGGACGCGGCGCTCTACTGGCTCGCCGCCATGATCGCGGCCGGCGAGGACCCCCGGTTCATCGTCCGGCGGCTGATCATCGCCGCCTCCGAGGACGTCGGGAACGCCGACCCGCGGGCGCTCCAGGTCGCGGTCGCGGCGGCCCAGGCCCTCGACCACATCGGGCTGCCCGGAGGCCCAGTACGCCATGGCCCAGGCAACCGTCTTCATTGCTCTGTCGCCCAAGAGCGACTCCGTGGGCCGCGCGTACTCCGCTGCCCTGGCCGACGTCCTCCGGCTCGGGTCGCTCTCGGTGCCGAACCACCTGCGCTCCGCCGGGGACAGGCGGATGAAGGCGCACGGGATCGGCGTCGGGTACCAGTTCCCCCACGACTTCGAGGGCGACGACGTCGCCCAGCAGTACCTGCCCGACGAGCTCGTCGGCCGCCGCTACTACCTCCCGAACGACCAGGGCCATGAGGTCGCGATCGCGGCCAGGATGGCCGAGCGCGAGGCGGCCAGGACCGAGAAGCCGAAGCGGAAGAACCGGCCCAGCCCGCCGATCGGCCTCGATGTCGGACGCGCTCCGGCCCGCCGAGCAGAGCCGGAAGAAGATCGCGGAGACCCAGAAGCAGGACGCCGCGGAGTAGGCCTCGGCTGGCACCACGCCTTCTTCAGCGCAGCTCCGCCAGAGCGACGATCTTTGCCTCGTCGGCGGCGGTCAGCTTCGTCAGGCGCCCAGGACGTCGCCCACATGGAGCCCTCGTCGAGGTTGGCGTCCTCGTTGAAGCCGAACGTCGCGTACCGGGTCTTGAACTTGTCCGCGGGCTTGAAGAAGCAGATGACCTTGCCGTCCCGGGCATAGGCGGGCATCCCGTACCAGGTCTTCGGCGAGAGGTCCGGCGCGCTGGCCTTGACGATGGCGTGGATCCGCTCGGCCATGACGCGATCCGACTTCGGCATCTCGGCGATCTTCGCGAGCACGTCGGTTCTCCGTCCGCCTTGTCCGGCCGCGGCGCGCCTGCCGCCTTCAGCTCCTTGGCGCGCTCCTTCATCGCGGCTCGCTCCTCGTCCGTCGAGACGTGACACGTATCGCGACCTCTTGTTGCGCTTGGCGGTCTTTTTCGTGGCATTCATCGTCGGTTTCCTCCTGCTCAGGATCTGCGATTGTGGGTCAGGCCGCGAGCCGCTTGAGCAGCTCGTCGAGCTGGTTCCAGCCCCAGGTCGCGCCGCTCTCCGCGTACTTCATGGTGTTGTCGCGCTCCTCGGTCGTGTCGAACCGCGACGTGATCGCGAGGTGCGTCCCGTCGCCGGCTCGCTCGAGCTCGATCGTCTGGGTCATCGGGTTGCCGTACGGCCCTTCCATGCCGAACGTCTGGACGATCCGGTCCGGCGGGGTGATCTCGAGGAAGTCGCCGACGAATGCGCTCTCCTTGTCCGTGCCGGCGTTCGAGACGAACCGGTAGGTGCCGCCTGTTCGGAGGTCGAAGCGGTCCACGGTCGTGCCCTGGCCCCACCACTGAGGGATCAGCTCCGGGTCCGTGTAGGCGGCCCAGACCCGCTCGATCGGATGGTCGAACACGCGCTCCACGCGGAACTCCAGATCGCTCGGCTTCGTGAGCTTTACGGCGTGGGGACTCTTCTGGTCGACGGTCACTGACGGTCTCCTTTCGTGCGGTCGAGGAGGGCCCCGAACCGATCCAGCTGCTCGTTCACCATCTGCCGATAGATCTCGACCCAGTCTCGGACATCGTCAAGCCGCCGCGGCCCCAGGTGGCAGAGCCGCGTTCGACCCACCTTGACGGTGGCCACGAGCTGAGCTTCCTCGAGGATGCGGACATGCTTCTTCATCCCGGTCAGCGACATGCCGAACGGTTCGGCGAGCTCGCTGATCGTCGCAGTCCCCTGCCCCAGGCGCTCGAGCACGGCTCGGCGGGTGGGGTCGGCCACGGCGGCGAACGTCCGATCGACCGGTGAATAGTGAACCATACGGTTCAGTATTGCGCGAGGCAGCGACCTTGTCAAGTACTCACGCGCTGGCGCCTGGTTGAGCGGCGGCCGCGGTGCTATGCGATCCTGCCTCGATGCCACCGAACCTCGCGCCGGAGGCGCCTGATTCCCGTCAGGCGGTCGCGGCGATCGTCCGCCGCGCGCTGGAGATGACACCGGCCGAGCGGCGGCGCCTCGGGCGCTGGACGAGCGCCTCGTTGCGCGACCCGCGGATCTCCCGAGGGCTCGAGGCCGCGCGGGACAAGGCGCTCGCGGTTCTTGACGAAGACCCCGCGCGACGAAAGCGATGGGACCGGGCCAGCCGGCCACTCCACGATGAGCTGGTCGCATCGACGAGAGAGGCCCGGCGCTGGCGAATCTGGATGCTCGTGTCCCACCTCGCTGCGCTGCTAGCGATCGTCAACGTCCCCAACGGGCTGCCGCCGCTCGTCGCCCTGATGGTCACCCTGACGGCTCCGATCTCGTCGTGGATGGCCTGGGGCAACGGAATTGCCTGGCTCGGGGCGGTCCATGCCGCTCTCGCGGACTCCGTCGAGAATCGCCTCGAGCCAGACGAGGTGGCACGCCTGAGGCAGGCCTGGCAGAACGGGATCGTGGCCGATCCGCCCGTGTCGCCGCCGCTTCTCGGGGCAGTCAACGCCCTCGGACCGAGTGCCCTGCTCGTCGTCGCCCTGTTCGTCGTCGTGGCGACCTCGTCTCGGTGAGCAGGCTGCGCGCGCTCATCGGCCGATTCCTGCCCGAGGGCGCCCTCATCCTGTCGGTCCTGACCTTCGGCTACTTCGTCATGGGCCAGCTCCGGAACCGGGTTCTCGCGAACGAATTCGGGCTCGGAACGGAGCTGGACATCTACTACGTCGCCTTCCGGATCCCGGAGGTCGCCCTGGATGTCCTCGTGGCGGCTGGGCTGACCGCGCCGTTCGTGCCGATCTACAGCGCTCTTCGCCAGGAGGACGAGCGGGCCGCGAATGACTTCGGGCGGACCGTGTTCACGGCCGCAGTGCTCGTCATGGCGGCGGCAATGGTGGTGCTCATCTTGTTCGCGCCGCTCGTTGCCGAGCTCGTTGGTGGCGATCTCGACGCCGCTGGTCGCCAGCTCTACGTCGATCTGCTGCGGATCAATTGTGTCGGCCAGGTGCTCTTCGCGGCGTCGATCGTGGTCGGCGAGGTCCTGATCGCCAACCGCAGATTCGCGTTCTACGCCCTCGCTCCGATCATGTACACCGCGGGAATCGTCCTCGGCACGATCGTGGCCGGCGACAGCCTCGGGATCTACGCGCCCGCCCTCGGTGCCGTCATCGGCGCGGCCGCCCACTTCGTCGTCCGACTTACCGGATCGCTCCAGACCTCGTTTCGGATCAGGCCGCAGCTCCGCGTCCGCACCCGCGCCTTCCGCGAGTTCGTTCGGCTGATGCTGCCGCGGATGGTGAGCTACCCGATCGACCCGATCCTGCTCACGTTCTTCGGGGTCCTCGCCCTCGGATTCGGGACCGGCAGCGCCTCCGCTCTGAGCTTCGCCGACGATTATCGCGTCGTCCCGGTCATCCTCATCGCGCAGCAGTTCTCGCTGGCGGTCTTTCCGTCACTGTCGGCGGCGCACGCGGACGGCGATCGAGTGGCGTTCAATGCGATCCTCCGCCGGAATCTGGTGACGATCGGCGTCCTCACGACCGCCGCCGCTATCGGGCTGGCCATCGTCGCCCCGCTCCTGATCGACGTGCTCCTTGGTGGCGGAGCCTTTGGGGCCGACGACGTCGCCTTGACGGCGGGGCTCCTCGCGGCGTTCGCGATCTCGGTTCCGCTCGACAGTCTCACGTACCCCCTGTCACGGGCGCTCTATGCCACCCACAACACGCTGCTCCAGGTCATCGCGTCGATCTGCAGCTTCGTCACGATCGTCGCGGTTGCCCTGCTGCTGGGGCCGACCGTCGGCATCTTCTCGATCCCGCTCGGCTACGCGGCCGGGACGGCTCTGAAGGTGGTCTTGCTGGCTGCCTTCCTCGCCAGGCGCCTGCGACGGCTGCCATGGACGACGGACGCCTCGCCGGAGGCCTGATCAGCCGACCGGGATCGTCGGGACGAGGATGATGTACTTCCCGTCGCGATCCGGGTACGTGCCCTCGGGCCGCTTCCAGGGCAGGAAGTTGCGCTCCATCTCGGGCCAGTCCTGGTAGGCCCCGGGCGGGTCGGACTGGCCCCAGATCGACGAGTTCCACGGGTACCACGGATCGAGGATGTAGGCGCCGGTCATGATGGCGTCGGGAAAGATCGTCGGGTCCGCTTCGGCCGTGTAGCCGGTCATCACCCACGTGTGGGCACCCTTCCAGGCGAGGAGAATCGCCGGCGACCGCGTCGTCGTGATCGCGACGGCCGCATCCCGGACCGCGTCGCTGCGCGACTTGTACGCGCGGATCTCATAACCCGGCGCGCCGTACGCCTCGAGGGCGAGGGCCATCGCCGCGGGACCCCACTCCCCGTTGCGGCTGTCCGCCACGCTCTCCCACTCGCGGACGCGGGAATGGAGCTCGGCCTGGAACGCGTCGGAGGTGTCGCTGAGGCCCAATGCCGCGAGTGTCATCTGGACGCCGGCCGGCGCGCACCAGTCCTTCCTTGCCTCGTGGGCGAAGACGGCCTCCGGATCGTCGATGATCCTGACGTCGACCGGGGTCCTGACGCCGGCGGTCGGCGTCGCTGTCGGGCTGGCCCCGGGTAAGGCCGTCGGGCGGGTCGGCGGCGGCGGTGACCTCGACGGTCGGCCGGGTCGAGCGCTCGGGAACGGGATTGATGACCCGATCGACCTTCGCGACGAGCCGATCGAACAGGTCGCCGGCCCCGAACGCGTTCGTCGCGACGGTCCCGAATCCAACCGCGCCGAACACCAGGAGGACGGCCAGCAGCACACCCACCGCGGCGAAGCGGCGGCGAGGCGGAGGCCGTTCGGCGGCGGCGGGCGGAGTACGTCACATGATCTCCGGCTGGGGCGACCAGATGACGACGCGCGGGCTCGAGCCGGTGCGACGCTCCCAGGAAGCCCGCGGTGGATCGACGCAACGGGCCTGGCTTCCGATCGGTTGCCGCAGATCGTATCGGTCCTGGCCAGTTTCGACACCGGGCCGGGCCCGGGCGCGGCGTTTCTGTGCGACCATCGGTCCGCTCATCCCGCTCGCCCAGGAGACCATTTCCGTGGACCGATTCGAGCCCAATCTGCGCATCCCCGGCCCGACGTCCCTGCCGCCGTCCGTGCGCCAGGCCGGTGGCCGCCAGATGATCAACCACCGCGGACCGGAGTTCGCGGCGATGCTCGAGCGGATCCTCACCGGCATGAAGCCGTTCTTCGGAACGACGAGCGACGTCGCAATGCTGACCTGCGCCGGCTCCGGCGGCCTTGAGGCGGCCATCGTCAATACGCTCTCACCGGGCGATCGCGTCCTCGCTGTGTCAATTGGTTCGTTCGGCGATCGTTTCGCCAAGATCGCGGGGATCTACGGCGCCGACGTGACGAAGATCGACGTCGAATGGGGCCAGGCCGCCGATCCGGCCGTTGTCCGCGATGCGCTCGCCGCCAATCCCGGCTACCGGGCCGTCCTGCTCACCCACAACGAGACTTCGACCGGCGTGATGAACCCGGTCGCGGTCCTCGCCGCGGCGATCCGGGACGCGGCTCCCGACGCCCTCATCCTCGTCGACAGCGTGTCCGGCCTGGGCGCGGTCCCGTTCGAGATGGATGCCTGGGGCGTCGACCTCGTCGTCACCGGCTCCCAGAAGGCGTGGATGGCCGCGCCGGGCCTGGCGATGATCGCCGCCTCGGCGCGGGGCTGGGAGGCGATGGAGACGGCTCGGATGCCGCGCTTCTACCTCGACCTGCGGGCCCATCGCGACGCCGCCGCGAAGGGCGAGACCCCGTTCACGCCGGCGATCGCGGTCGTCTTCCAGGTCGACGAGGGCATCCGGCTGATGACGGCCGAGGGGCCGGCCTCGATCTTCGCCCGCCACGAGGCCGCCGCGGCGGCGTCGCGGGCCGGACTCCAGGCGCTCGGGTTCGAGCTGTTCGCGGACCAGCGGTTCGCCTCACGGACCGTGACCGCCGCCAATCTGCCCGAAGGCCACGACTGGAAGACGTTCAACGGCGCGATCAAGGCCCATGGCGTCATCCTCGCCGGCGGCCAGGGCAAGCTGACCGGCAAGATCTTCCGGCTCGGTCACCTCGGGTCGGTAACGGTCGAGGAGATCCTCGGCGTGATCGCGGTCCTCGAATCGGTCGCGCTCGAGCAGGGTCGCCGGATCACGCCAGGCGCGGCGGTCGGAGCGGCCTACGCTGCCGCGGCGGACGCGCTCGGGCTGTCGAGCCAGGCATCAGCAAGCGGAGCCGGCGTCCCGGCGTGAGGATCCTCGTCGCCGAGCCGATCGCGCCAGAAGGCATCGCGCTCCTCCGGGCTCATCATGAAGTCGACGAGCGGCCGGGCCTGACACCCGCCGAACTTTGCGCCAGCCTGGCCGACTACGACGCGCTCGTCGTGCGCAGCCAGGTCCCGGTCGATGCGAGCGTGATCGCGGCTGGCACGCGCCTCCAGGTGATCGGGCGAGCCGGCGTCGGCGTCGACAACGTCGACCTCGAAGCGGCGACGCGGGCCGGCATCACGGTCGTCAACGCCCCGACCGGCAACACGATCGCCGCGGCCGAGCACACGCTGGCGCTCCTGTACGGCGTCGCCCGCAAGATCGCCGCCGCCGACGCCTCTGTCCGACGCGGGGAATGGAAGCGGACCCAGTTCACCGGCCTCGAGCTGCGCGGCCGGACGCTCGGGACTCGTCGGGCTCGGCAAGATCGGCCAGGCAATCGCGGCCAGGGCCCGAGCGATGGAGATGGCGGTCCTCGCCTCCGACCCGTATGTCACCGCGGAACAGGCGGCCCACCACGGTGCCGAGCTCGTCCCGCTCGCCGATCTGCTGGCTCGATCGGACGTCGTGTCCGTCCACGTGCCGTTGTCGCGGGCGACTCGCGGGATGATCGGCGGCCAAGGAGCTCGACCGGATGAAGCCCGGCGCGATCCTCCTCAATGTCGCCCGCGGCGGCGTCGTCGACGAGGCGGCCGTCGCGGCGGCGCTGACGCAGGGAACACTGGCCGGGGCGGGCATCGACGTCTTCGAACAGGAGCCGCCGGTCGGCTCGCCGCTGCTCGACGCCCCGAACACGCTGCTGACGCCGCACCTCGGCGCCTCCACGGCCGAGGCCCAGGTCGCGGTGGCGGAGGAGATCGCCGACCAGGTCATCGACGTCCTCGCCGGTCGGAGCGCGCGGTACGCGGTCAACGCCCCGCTGCTGACCCCCGAGACGGCCGAGGCACTCGCTCCGTACCTGCCACTCGCCGAGACCCTCGGCCGGTTCTTCGCCCAGTTCTGTCGGACCGGCGTCCGGACCCTGACGCTCGAGATCGCGGGCGATCTGTCCGCGTTCGACGGGTCGCCGCTGGTCGCTGCGGTCCTGCGAGGGCTCCTCGAGACGTCGACGACCGAGCGGGTCAACCTCGTCAACGCCGGCGCCCTTGCCAAGGCCCGCGGCATTACCGTCGTCGAGCGCAAGACGCCCGACGCGGGCGCCTACGCGGCGCAGCTCAGCCTGTCGGGCGAGTCTCGGGGCCGCACGACGACCGTCGCCGGCACCGTCGCCGCCGGCGAGGCCCGCCTCACCCGGCTCGACGAGTACCGGCTCGACATGGAGCCGTCGGACGTGATGCTGATCACCCGCCACAGCGACCGGCCGGGGATGATCGGTCGGATCGGCCAGACGCTCGGACAGGCCGACGTGAACATCAGCGCCATGCATCTCGGCCGGTCGGCCCCGCGAGCCGACGCGCTCATGGTCCTGGCCCTCGACGACGATGTCCCGCCGGCCGTCGCCGATGAGATCCGGACCCAGGAAGCGGTCCTCGACCTGTGGATGATCCGGCTCGGCAGCGAGCGCTGAACTTGCCCGACGCCACGCTGCCGCTCGTCCCGGACGGGCTCGACGCGACGCTTGTCCTCGTCCGCCACGGCGAGTCGGAGTTCATCGTCGAGGGCCGCTTCCAGGGCCAGGTTGAGACGCCATTGTCGGCGGTCGGGCTGCGCCAGGCCGAACGGGTCGCCGAGCGTCTCGCCCGCCCGCACGTGCCCCCGTCCCTCCCGGTGCCCGCGGGCCCGCCCGTCGAGATCGTCCACTCGCCGCTCGTCCGCACGACACAGACCGCGGAGGCGATTGGCCGGGCGATGGCCGACGAGAGCGCCTTCGGGCGGCCGATCCCGACGCGGGCCGAGCCGGGGCTCCTGGAGATCGGCCAGGGCGAGTGGGAAGGCCTTCACCGGGACGAAATCGAGCGCCGCTGGGGCGACGTCCTCGCGACCTGGCGTCGTCGGCCGCTCGAGGCGTGGGCGCCCGGCGGTGAGGCAATCCCGGAGGTCGCCGCCCGTCTACGGCCCGCGCTGGCCGACCTGCTCTCGAGGCTCGCCGCGCGGAGCGTGCCTGGCACCCTCGATCGGCCCCAGGTCGCGGGCTATCTCGAGCCGCAGACCTCGCAGCCGTGGACGGTCGTCGTGGGGCACGACGGCATCTTCAAGGTTCTGCTGTTGACCCTCTTCGACCTGCCGCTCGAGCGGTTCTGGATGTGGTCGTTCGACCTGGCCGGGATCGGCGTCGTCGAGTTTCGCGGCGGCCGGCCGCTCGTCCGCGCGATGAACCTCACCGAGCACCTCGCGCCGCTCCTCGACGAGGCGGCCCAGGAGGCGAACGAGGAGCGCCAGCGCTCCGGGGCGCTGTAGGAGTCACGCCCGAGCGGCACTCCGGCCCCGACCCGGCACATCTGGCCACATTCTCGTGGGGAGAACGTTAGCGGAGGCCGCTGCCGAATCCGGCCCAACCGGCCGGTTGATGCGTACTGCGCATCAAGCCGGGCTCCCGACCGTCGGGCGGGCCCCGACGGCGCCGATCGCCGCTTACGTTCCCCCGCGCAAATCTGGCTAGTTGGGCGCGTCCTCCGGACCGAGGGGCCGAGCGCCGCTAGGCCTGGCTAGAGGTTGCCGCGGCTCTGACCGCGGCGGAACCGTCGGAGGACGAGCCGCAGCAGGCCGACCCGCAGCCGGCGGTACGAGGCGCGGAGGGCCCTGATCCGTTCGTCG
Organism: uncultured Chloroflexia bacterium; assembly: GCA_963788685.1. Lineage (GTDB taxonomy): Bacteria > Chloroflexota > Limnocylindria > Limnocylindrales > CSP1-4 > CF-46. Next base: position 51,608 of record CAWBHP010000005.1, read on the forward strand.
CCAAGCGTCCGCCGGCCGTAGGCCACTTCGACCTTGGCCGTGGCGACCGTCTGAAGCTCCGGTCGAATGTTCGGCAGGACATCGCCGAGTGCCGCGGCGTACTCGTACGCGGTCTGCGTCGGCCGCGGCCCGAATCCGAGCCGCTTTGCCAGGCGGGCCACGCCGTCGTACGCGCTGTCGGGAGTCGTCGGGCCGCGCGGGCCGCGTTGAAACGCGACCCAGGCGACGCCGCCGACGGCCGACAGGAGCAGCAGCGCGATGACGATGAAGGCGCCCGCTCCGCCCGGACCGTTCGGAGGGGTCGTCGTCCCGACGGCGGCGCCCGGCGTCCGCTCCGGGTCGGGCGGGCCATCGCGCGGCCCGGCGCTCCGGGACGGCCGCGGCGAGGGGCCATCGACCTGCCGCCCGATCGGCAGCGTCTCCACGCGGGAGCGATTACCGCCGGTCGGGTCGAAGACGACCCAGCCATATGCCGGGAAATAGACCTCGACCCAGGCGTGGCCATTCGAGTTCGGAATTTCTTCGATGCCCGTCAGCGGATTGACATTGCCCGGCAGGAATCCCTGGACATACCGGGCTGGGATGTTGCGCTCGCGAAGGAGTAGCGTCATGAGCGTCGCGTACTGCTGGCAGAAGCCCTGCCGGGAAAATGCGAAGCACTCGGCGACGCTGCGTTCGCCGCAGTCGACGTCCGACACGTTCGTGTCGTATTTGAAGCGAGAACTCTGCAGCTCGCCGACCATCGTCGTGGCGATGTCGAACGGGTTGTCGTCACCTCCTGCGAGGACGGCGTCGAGCACCTTCTGCGCCTGCGGCCCGATCGCCCCTTCCGGGACCTGCAGATATCGCGCCAGGATCTCGTCGGGATAGTCGGTCCCGGCGACGCGCAGCTGATTCTGGGTCAGCGCGCCTGGCGGGTCGTCGCCGAGCAGCGGGATCCGGGCGGTCAAGACATACGGTGCACGACCGCTGATCTCGATGGCCTGGAAGAGCGCGTCCTCGCCCAGGCCGAGCACGTCCGAATTCCGATCGATCTTGATCGGCGTAAGCGGGCTGAAGATGTAGTTGCCGCGATGCCCTTCGGGGGTGACCGTGAACGTCACATCCACGGCGCCATCTGTGGCCGGCGCGTCGAGCGACCCAGCGAGGAGATCCTCGCCCGCAGGACGCTGGACGCGAGCTCGACTCGGTCCACCCCCAGCCGAACTTGTCGGCCCGGTCGTAGGTGATCGCCCGCCAGTAGTACGGCCGCTTGTCGCCGGCCGGGCGCTTGATCGTCAGGGCGAGTTCCTGGTTCGTGCTCCAGGAGGTCTGCACGACCGCAGACGGGCCGAACTGGACACTCCCGAAGCCGCGATTGTCGCCGCCGGCTGGAAGGAATTTCTGGATCGCCGCGCTGATATCGAGCAAGACGGGCTTCACGTCCTCCCACGCGCCCGCGAGCGGCGCCGACCGGGCCGAGGCCGTCAGGAAGAGCGAGCCGACGACTGCGATGGCGATGAAGGCCGTCCCGCCGCGGAGATAGATCGAGCGGACCGCGGCCGGGTCGCCGATCCTGCGCCGCATCCAGGTCGCCTGCTCGTCGAGAGCGTGGAGCCGGATCAACAGGAACAGGGACGCGAGGCTGAACAGGATCAAGTAGCCGAGCTGTTCGCGGACCGTCGCCGCCATGTTGCCGATGAGGATCGCTCCGACGACGACGACCGCGCTCAGCGGCCGGCGATGGCGGAAGACGGCGGAGGCGGCGAACTGACCGGTGCCCCAGCAGAGCAGCCCGAGGACCAGCAGGTGGTGGCCCGTGGCGCGCGTCGCCGGCTGCCCAAGGACGATCAAGTCGTTCCAGGCCCTGACCGACGCGTTCGCCGTCGCCACGAACTGGGACCCTGGAGTCCCCCCGTTATCAGGCAGGACGCTGCCGACCATGACCGGGACGATCAGCGCCGCGAAGGCGGCCCCGACGGCGTGGGCGACCCAGCGGCTCCAGCCGGTCTTGGCCCCGACAAAGCCGACAGCGACCCCGAGGAGGGCCGCCCAGGGCAGGAAGTTCGTCCATTCGGACCTGCCCAGGACCCAGCCGGCGTCACCGATCGACCAGGCCATCGTCAGGGCCATCACTGCGACGAGGAGGACGCTCGCCCAGCCTTCCTCGGGTGCCAGTTTCGCGCGGGACAGCTTCATCCGACGAGTGCCTCCCCGAGCGCCTGACCCGGCAACACGGTATGGACCTTCATCTCGTACTCCGACAGGGCGTGGCGCAGGGCACGGGCCCGCTGAGCGCGCTGCTCCTCCACCGCGGGGTCGATCGGCGCAAGGATCTCGCCGTCCCGCTCGCGCTCCGTCCGGGCGACCCGCTCGAAGGCCGGGGCGTCGATCGCCACGACGACCGTGGCGATGCCCCGCGTCCGGAGCGAGGCGATCGGGCGGATCCAGGTCGCGTCCGTCGAGGGCGTGACGAGGATCGCGGTCATGCCGCGGCGCAGCCGTCCGGCGGTCGCAACGATCGTCTCGACGAGCGGCGACGTGCCGTCCCCGTCGACGGCGGCGAGGAGCTGCATGATCTTGAGGTGCTGGCGGCTGCCGCGGTCGGCCGGCAGGACGGTGGTGCGGTGGGCATTGATCGTCATGCCGACGGCGCGGTTGTCGCGGATCGCCCTGTCGGCGACGGACGCCGCGACCCGGACGGCGGCCTCGACCGTCGATTCGTCGCCGCGACCGGTCTGGATCGCCCGCTCGAGGTCGAGGATGATCCAGGCGTCGGCGGTCTGCTCGAGCTCGAATTCCTTGACCTGGATCTCGCCGTGGCGGGCCGTCGCCCGCCAGTGGATCCGGTTGAAGCTGTCGCCCGGGGCCCACGGCCGGACCGTCGTCGCGAGCGGCGTCGTCTGGAGGGTTCGCTCAGGCGACGCGTTCGTTCCCTCGATGTACGCGGCCGGCAGGCGCCACAGCGGAATCGCCTCGATCCGGGGGTAGACGACGACCGCGACGCCCTGCCCGACCGACGCCGACGCCTCGAAGAACCCGAACGGGTCGCCGGTCCGGATCTGGAGCGGCTCGATCCGGAAGTGGCCGCGGCGGACGAGCGGGACCCGGACGAGCCACGATCGCTCGGCCCTCGGACCAAGCGGGATCGCCCGGCCGGGCAGGCCACCCGGCAGCGTCGTCGGGTTGTGGACCTCGAGCCACGGCTTCGGGATCCGGCTCGTGTTGCGGAGCGTGTAGGTGACCCGGATCTTGTCGCCGACGTGGCCGTTCAGCTGGCTCACGGCGTAGCCGGCCTCGAGGTCGGACAGGCCGAGCCGCGTGACGATGTACGAGCCGCCGATGACGATGATCGCGAGGTAGACGAGGTAGAAGAGGAACTCGAGGCCGGTCGAGAACGCGGCGATGAGAAGGATCGCCGCGATCAGGATGAGCTGGAGTCGGCGCATCACCCGATCGATCCGCGGCCCGGTCTGCTCGTCTCGCCCGGCCTAGGCGCTCGCCGCGCCCTGGCCGGCCGGGCGGATGGCTCGAGGCCCGTCGGGGCCGCCGGTCGGTCGGATGCCGTCGATCGGCGTGGAGTCGAGCAGCTCGCGGACGATGTTGGCCGACTGCACGTCGTGGATGGACGCGCTCGTCTTGATGATCAGGCGGTGGGCCAGGGCCGGCTCCGCGAGGGCCTTGATGTCGTCCGGAATCACGTAGTCGCGGCCGAGCAGCCCGGCGAGCGCCTGGCCGGCCCGGTACAGGGCGATGGACCCGCGCGGCGACGCCCCGAGATACACGTCGGGATGGTTCCGCGTCCCGTTGACGAGCCGGACGATGTATTCGGCGACGGTCGAGTCGACGTAGACGTCGCGGACCGCGGTCTGCATGCCGCGCAGCTCGTCGACCGAGCAGACGACCTCGATGTCCTCGAGCGGGTGGGTCCGCTTCTGCTCGTCGAGGATCAGGACCTCCTCGATCGGCTGGGGATAACCGAGCCGGATCCGGAGCATGAAGCGGTCGAGCTGGGCCTCCGGCAGGGCGAACGTGCCCTCGTACTCGATCGGGTTCTGGGTGGCGATGACGAGGAACGGGTCGGGCATCGCGTAGGTCGTGCCGTCGATCGTCGCCTGGCGCTCTTCCATGCACTCGAGGAGGGCCGACTGGGTCTTCGGCGTCGCCCGGTTGATCTCGTCGGCGAGGACCACCTGGGCCATGATCGGCCCGGGCCGGAACTCGAACTCCTGGTTCTTCTGGTTGTAGATCGACAGGCCGGTGACGTCGGACGGCAGCAGGTCAGGCGTGAACTGGATCCGCCGGAAGCTGCAGCCGAGGCTCCGCGCGATCGCCTTGGCGAGCACGGTCTTGCCGGTTCCCGGAACGTCCTCGATCAGGAGGTGGCCGCGACAAAGCAGCGCGACGAGAGCCAGCCGGACTTCGTGGTGCTTGCCAACGATCACGCGCTCGACGTTGGCGAGGACCTTCTCGCCGGTCTGCTCAAGGTTGGTCATCAGGCTCCTCGGGGAATCGCGATGCCGCTGACGGGCTCGCACAGGGATGTCAACTGATAGTACGCCGGAGACGCCAAATGGGTTCGGAACGTGACGGACGGGCCGATTGTGGGGCGTCGCCGTCGCGGCGGCGTCTGCGCCTAGCCGCGAAGCAGCGTGATGCCGCCGACGGCGAGGGTCATCATGCAGCCGACGAGGCCCATCGCCGCGAGGAAGAACTCGCCGCCGACGAACGCCGCCACGGCGACGGCCGCGAACAGGGCGGCCATGACGACGGCGACGGCCGCCAGCCCGATCCGCTCGAGGGCCGTCCGTCGCTCCCGCTCGACCGCCGCGGGGCCGACGTCGGTCAGGCGTTCGGCGTCGTCCGCGTCGTCGTCTGGGCGGTCAGCGAGAGGCTCACCGCTGCGCAGGTCGCTCATGGCGCCACGGTATCGAAATATGCCTTCATGAGCGAGCCCGCGAGCGGCGCCGCCCTTGCCCCTCCCCTGCCCCCGCGCTCGACGAGGACCGCGATCGCGATCTGCGGGTCGTCCGCCGGAGCGAAGCCGATGAACCACGAGTGCGGTTCGCCGGAGCCGCCTAGCTCCGCCGTGCCGGACTTGCCGGCCGTCGGGATGCCGGGCACCTTGGCGCCTGAGGTGAACTGGCGGCCCAGGTCGCCTTCGACCGCCTCCAGCATCGCCGCCGTGATCGCGTCGGCGTCGGCCTGCCGAGATAACCTGACGAATCGTTTCGGGCGCGATGTTGCGGGTCCCCTCCTTGCCGGTCAGCGCCGTGACGAGCCGCGGCCGCATCAGCTCGCCGTCGTTGGCCACCGTCGCCGCCACGAGCGCCATCTGGAGCGGCGTGACGAAGGTCGTGCCCTGGCCGAAGGCGGCACTGGCGAGCTCGACATCGTCCTTGAAGCCGCCCGGCGCCGAACCTTCGCCGTTGGTCACCTGGGAGACGGCGGTCGGCAGATCGAACGGCAGCGGCGCGCCGAACCCGAGCCGCTCCGCGTACTCCACGAGGTTCTCGCCGCCGGTCTCGAGACCGGCGAGGGCGTACCAGATGTTCGAGGAGACCTCCATCGCGCTCACGAGGTTGAACGTCCGCGCCGGAACGCCCGGATGCTCGTTGATCCGGAAGCCGCTGACCACCAGGCCGTCCCTCTCCGCTTTCGCCTGGTTCGGGAAGGTCGTCGTCGGGTCGATCGCGCCCGAACCCAGGCCGGCGGTCGCGGTGACGACCTTGAAGATCGAGCCGGGCACATAGCGGCCCTGAGTCGGTCGGGTCAGGAGCGGCAGGCCGGGTTGTCGGCGACCGCGTTCCAGCCGTCGGTTTCGGTTGCCGGGTTGGCGATCGCGGAAGCGTCGTAGAAGGGCATCGAGGCAAGGACGAGCACTTCTCCGGTCCGCGGATCGAGCATGACGACCGCGCCACTCTCCTCGCCCAGGCCGCGGATCGCGGCCCGCTGGAGCGTCAAGCGAAAGCGAGAGCGTCAGGGTCTGCGGGTCGTACGGATCGGCCTGGAACTTCCGCAGGAGCGTTCCGGATCGGGTCGGGGTCGCTCAGGCCAGTCAGCTCCGGCACCGAACGAGCGCTCGAGGCCCGCCGATCCATGACCGCGGCTCGCGTAGCCCACGACCGGCGCGATCGAGCGGTCGAGGTAGACGCGGTAGAACCCGCCCTTCGAGTACTTCTCGTTCCTCGCTAGAACGTGCCCCGTCGCTGATCGATGATCTCGCCCCGGACCACGGTCGCGGCGGCGACGGCGACCGCGGGGTTCTCCGGCGCCGTCGACAGCTCCTCCGAGCGGACGACCTGCCAGTAGCCGGCGCCCGCCGCGAGGATGCCGAACGCGAGCGTCAGCGCGAGGCCGACATGGGCGATGCTCGCGGGCGACGGAACGTTGCGCCATCAGGCCCCCCGCCTGGTCAGCCGGGCCAGCCGGCCGGGCGGCTTCGGCGCCGGCGGCGGCTCGACCCCCTTGTCCGACAGGGCCAGCAGCAGGCCGACGACGATCCCGTTGACGAGCATCGACGAGCCGCCGTAGCTGATGAACGGCAGCGTGATGCCGGTCAGCGGGATGAGCTTGAGATTGCCCGCCGCGATGATGAACGCCTGGACGCCGACGACGAGGGCCAGGCCGGTCGCGAGCAGTGACCGGAATTCGTCGCCGGCCGCCGCCGCCGATGCGCAGGCCGCGCTCGATCGACGACGAGATACAGCCCGAGGATCGCCATGATCCCCACGAGCCCGAGTTCCTCGCCGAGCGCGGCGAACGGGAAGTCGGTCTCGACGGCCGGGATCGTCGTCGGTATGCCGCCGCCCAGCCCCGTCCCGACGAGGCCGCCCCGGGCGAACGCGTAGAGCGCCTGGATGATCTGGTAGCCGGTGACCGCCGGGTCGGCGAACGGGTCGATCCAGATGTCGACCCGCGTCTGGACGTGCGGAACGAGCTGGTACATGACGAATCCGCCGGCAAGGAACAGGAGGATGCCGAGGACGACGTAGCCGGGCCGCGCGGTCGCCGCGTAGAGCAGCAGCGAGGAACACCGCGAAGAAGAGCAGCGCCGCGCCGAGGTCGCGCTGGACGACGACGATGCCGAGGGCGATCGCCCACATCGCGACCATCGGCGCGAGGTACGGCAGCGGCGGCAGGCGCGACCGGCCCGATCCGGGTCGATTCCTCGACCAGCAGCGAGCGGTTCTCGGAGAGGTAGCCCGCGAGGAACACGACGAGGATCACCTTCAGCAGCTCGGACGGCTGGCCGCTGATCGGGCCGAGCGAGAGCGTCAGGCGCTGGCCGTTGATCTCGGTCCCGAGCACGAACGTCAGCAGCAGGAGCGCGACGCCGGCGGCCGCCCAGGTGTACTTGTAGAGCCGCAGCCAGCGATCGGAGCGGACGACGATCGAGAGCGTGGTCGCGATGCTGATCGACAGGACGAGCCAGACGAGCTGGACGTCGGCCAGGCCGAGCTCGGCGCCGAAGAAGCGCTGGACGACGAGATCCTGCGGCAGCCGTTCCATCAGCAGCAGGCTGATCCCGCCGAGCAGCCCGACCGCGGGCAGCAGCACCTGGTCGGTCCGTCGCCCGGTCAGCACCTGGGCGAGATGGGCCGCCACCAGCACCCCGAGATAGATCGCGAGATGGAGCGGCTCGGCTGGCGAGAAGCCGGCGGTCGCCGCGGTCTCGTCGCTGTGCCGGGCGAGTTCGAGCGAAACGCTGCCGGCCAGGATCGCGGCCGCGACGATCGCGAGCAGACGCGCCTCCCGCCATCGTGGCCGGGGCTTGATCTGGCCGAGGATCCTGGGGAGCGGCGGAGCGCTCGCCGTCACCGGCGCGGTCGCTCCAGCCGGAACCGGACCTGGCCGACCTGGATCTCGTCGCCGTAGCCGATCGGGATGGCGCCCTCGACAGGCTGCCCGTTGACGAACGTGCCGTTCGTGCTCTCGAGATCCTGGACGTACCAGCTCCGGCCGCGGAACGTCAGGACGGCGTGCTGCGCGGAGGCGAACTGGTCGTCGACGACGATCGCGTTGTTGACGTCGCGGCCGAGCGTCGTGATCGCGTCGAGGGCGAGGGTGCTCCCCGGTGCGGGCTCACCGGCGGGCGAGGCCACGACGACGAGCCGGCCGAGCTCCGTCGTGGGTTCGCGCGAGGCCGCGCTCAGGTCGCGGAGGAGCGCCCTGGCGATCCCGAAGAGGAACAGGTAGAGCAACGCGAGGAACAACAGGCGGACCACCCAGATCGTGACGCTGAACCCGTCCATCAGGCCTCCTCGACCGATTCGACGATGAGGACCGTGTCGCCGATGCGGATCTGATCGCCCTCGCCGAGCGCGATCTCCTGGATTCGGCGGTCATTGACCCACGAACCGTTCGTGCTCCCGAGGTCGGCCAGGAGGAGGGCGCCCTGGCGGCCATAGATCCGGGCATGGTGGCGCGAGGCGCGGCTGTCCTGGACGACGAGCCCGTTATCGGGCCCACGACCGATCGTCAGCGGCCGGCCGTCGACCACGAATGACTGCGTCGAGCCGTCCGGCCGAACTTCGCGGAGCGTTGCCCGCGGCGACTCGACCGCCGGGACAACGAAGACCGCGGTCTGGTCGACGCGCGGCCTCGAACCCGCGTCGTCGTCGGTCGCGCTGTCCGCGCCGGGCTCGGGCTGTTCGCGCGGGTCGGGGTCGGCAGCCCGCGACGGTGGCCTGGCCGTCGAATCGAGGCTCGCCGCGACGCGAACGTCGCCGGCCTCCACCGTCGAATCGGCGATGAGCGCGACGGTCGGCCGATCAGCGAGGTGGTAGCCGTGGCCGCGCGCAAATCCGAGGGCGGCGTCGGCGAGATCCGCCGCGAGCGATGGATGGGTCTCCCGGAGGGCCGTCAGGTCAGGCGGCGCGAGGTGGATGGCGTAGCGATTCGGGACCAGGGTTCGGTCGCCGTCGCGGACCCGTTCGGACTCCATCGCCCGCTCCACCCGCCGCTGCAGCTGGATCGGCTGAAGCTTCGTCCGGAAGAGCCGCGCGGTCTGCCGTTCGAAAATGCGCTCGAAGAACCGCTCCAGGGCGGCCAGGGGTCCCATGATCGGTGGCGACTCTAACAGTCTCGTGAGTCCCGGGCCCGCGGGAGTACGTCAAGGGACCATCGTCCCCGATTCGTGGTACCTGCGGTTCAGGACGGTGAGGACGGCTGCGATATAGTGTTGCCCCGTTCGGTCGGCCCGTCCCGCACCGACGTGTCCAACGCATACCCGGGGGCATGATGCCCGAGATCCTTACCGAGTCGTTCTGCGAACGCTGTGGCACCCGCTACACGTTCGAGTCCGCCGCGCCCACGCGAGCGAAGAAACTCGGTCGGTTCAAGACCATCTCGAAGGGCCTCAAGAACTACGTCCTGAGCGACGATTCGTCGATGGACGAGGCCATGGCGGCCGCCCGGAGCGATGAAGAGCGCGAGGTGACCTCGCACCAGCTCGACGCCTTCCACGCGACCTTCAATTTCTGCATGACCTGCCGCCAGTACACGTGCGGCAACTGCTGGAACCAGGCCGAGGGTCGCTGCCTGACGTGCGCGCCGCACCTCGGTCACGAGATCATGCCGGCGCCCTTCCCGGATCTGACCCCAATGCACGGCGAGCCCGTCCACGTCGACGCTGCTGCCTGGCCAACGACCGACCTGACCCCCGATGCGGACGTCCCGCCGCTCGATCTCGACGACATCCTCGCCCGGCGACTCGCCACAATTTCTGGACAGGAGGTCCCCGAGGCGGTGGCAGCCCCGGCCGAGCCCGCTGTCCAGGCCGATGCGGAGCCTGCGGGCGCTTGGCCGATCGCGACCGAGCCAGGGCTCGACGTCGCGGAACCCCTCGAGAGCGCGGAACTTGCAGACGAGCCCTTGCTTGCCGAGGCTCGAATCGGTTGCGGAAACCGCCGATGACGTCGCCGCGCAGGTCGTGGCCGAGGCGGCGCCAGTTGAGGCGATCGAGGCACAGCCGACCCCCGAAGTGCTCCCGGACGGCGTCGACGAGCGAGCCGCCGCAGCATCACGCCGCACAGCCGCCCTCCTGTCGAAGTTCCGCCCCGGACAGAACATCGACGCCGAACTCGCGGCCTACGAAGCCTCGGTCAGCGCGGAACCGACGGTCGAAGCACCGACGCCCGAACAGGTCGCCGAGCCCTTCGAGGCCGCCGCCGAACCCGACTGGGTCGAACCCGCCTGAGCCGGCCGACTGAGCCCGTCGAGCGGCCGGAGCCCGAGCCTGGCCCGTCGCTGCCGCGCCGGAGCCCGAGCCTGAGCCCGTCGCTGCTGCGCCGGTCGAAGTCGCGGCTGAGGCGCCCGAGGAAGCGCCGATCGAAGTCGCCGCCGAAGCACCCGAGGAAATCGCCGCCGAAGCACCCGTCGAGCCAGCGCCCGAATACGCGGCGCCCGTGCCGGAGCCGGTCCGAGCAGACCTCGTCGAGCAGCCAACCTGGCGCATCGTGGCCCCCGACGTTCCCGCCGTCCCGACAAACGGTCACGGGCCAGCGGAGCAGGGCCTGCCCGCAGCCGCGTCGGCATCGCCGATCCCTCCGACCCCAGCCGAGCCGGAGTGGCCCGTCAATCCGCAGTGGCCGGTCGCCCCGCCCAGTGCCTCGCTCCTGGCCAGTCGCCCGACATCCAGCTCCGCCGCCAACGAGGCGCTCTGGGCCGCCTCCGCGCGCGACGTCGTCGCCCAACCGCCCGGTACGGGAGGCGGCGTCCAGTCGTGCAGCAGCTGCGGCCTGTCGCTGTCGGCGACCGCTCGCTTCTGTCGCCGCTGCGGATCCCGTCAGGGCGCCTGAACCTCGTCCTCGTCGCCTCAGGCGACCGGAGCCGTTTCCTCGACCGCCAGCATTCGCTCGCGGACCCAGGCCGCCCCGATGAGGATCATCGAATAGGCCAGCCCGAGCCACGCCAGCGCGACGAAGATTGCCCCTAGCGTTCCGTACACGAAGTTCGCCCCGAGGGCCCGCGGCGCAATCACCGCGAACAGCCGGGTGAGGATCACCAGGCCCGCGCCGATCGTGACCGCCGGCATGAGGAAGGCCGAAACCCCTGGTCGAACCGGCGGCAGGACCCGGTACACGATCGCGAGAGCCAGCGAGCTGACCACCATCGGCAGGCCAAGGAGCAGCACGAGCACCCCCAACCCGGTCGCGTCGCTCCCAATCAGCCCGAGCTCGGAGACGAAAGACGCGACCGAGGTCGAGAGGAACACCGCCACGACGATGCCGGCCACCACCAGGACCGAGGCGACCCGCCGGATCGTCCGCTCGACGATCCCGCGCTGAGGTGCCTCCGCGAACATCGCCCCGATCCCCATCTCGAGGGACGAAAAGAGCCGTGTGGCGCCCCAGGCCATCCCGACCAGACCGATGATCGAGAGCGACGGCGACGCGGTCGCGAGTCCGCCGAGGATCTCGTCGACCACGCTCGCCAGCGGTGGCGCCCATTCCACGAGCGCGGACTTGACGTTGGCGAGCCCAGCAGGATCGGTCACGAAGAACCCGAGCACCGCGCCGCCGAACAGGGCCAGCGGGATGATCGCGAACAGCGTGTTGTAGGCGATGCCGGCGGCCAACAGCCCACCGCCGCGAGCGTTGTAGCGGTCGAAGACCGCGCGCGCCCTGACGACGCGTCCGCTTCCGAAGATCGGCAGGGCGAGCTTCTGAAGGCGCTCCACCCAGGGCGGTGTCGTCCGACCGGGCGGCGCGGCGGTCAGCGTCGAAGGTCCTCGAACAGAGCCGGTTGCAGTTCTTCGGCCCGGACCCGACGGGGCGCGGCCACCAGGGCTCGGACCTCCCCCCGCCGCACGAACCGCCGGCCACCCAGCTTGATGCTCTGGAGCTTCCCGGCGCGGGCCCAGCTACCGATCGTGGCCGGCCGGAAGCCGATGTTCGCGGCGGCGAGGATCTCGGACGCCTCCGCCAGCGTGATCCAGTCGCTCGCCGAACCAGCCATCGGTCGCGTTAGTCGGACGAGCTGGATGACGAGCCGGAAGGCGAGGGCGGGCTTGCCTTGGAGTCGCCCGACGTCCCGGCATCGGTCTTCTTCGGCTCAGCACCCGACCCGCCGGACTCCGAACCGGAGCCGTCGCCCGATGTCTTCGTCTCGCCGGCAGAGGCTGTCGAACTGCCCTCGTCCTTCGTTCTGGACGCGCGGGCCGTCGACCGATCCTTCTTCGCCCAACCGCTGCCCTTGAAGTGAACCGTCGGAGCGACGAACGCCTTCGTCATGGTTCCCTCAGCCCCGCACTCGGGGCAGAACTTCGGGCCGTGATCATTGATGCCGTGAATGACCTCCGTGACTCGCCGGCACTTCGAGCAGGTGTAGTCGTAGATCGGCATCCGTGAGCGTTCGCGTCAGCCGCGGAGCAGCCGCATCCCGCACTTCGGGCAGTAGAAGGCCCGATCGTGGGCGGACGCGAATCCGCAGTGGGCGCAGACGAGCCCGCCCCGTCCGGCAGCCGGCACGGGTCGTTCGATCGCCGTCAGGCCCAGGGCGAACTGATTCGCGAGGACGTTGGTGAGGATTCCGGACACGAGCTTGGCGCCGATGCGATCCGTGTCGCCCCGAACGCCCTTGCCACCCCAGCCGACGACCGCCCGAACGATCATGTCGCCGGTCGACTCATCCCAGTGGGATGCGACGCCGCCAACGACGGCGCTGTACTCGGGATAGCCGGACGTATCGACCTCGCCGTCGAGGAGCGCGCAGACGAACGTGTCAAACGCGAGATCGATGGCGTCGATCGACTCGAGGACGACCAGCGCGTGCCGGGTCACCGGGGAGTGCACGTGGTGGGCGTTCAACCACTGCATCGCCTCGGACGGACGGCTGATGACCGGGCGTCGCCTGGCTGAACTCGATCGGCAGCGGCTCGACCATCTCGATCTCGCTCTTGGCGAGGCCGTGGAGCATCGACGGTAGCTCGGCCATCGCGTTCGGACCGGTCCGCATCCGGACGCCCTCGCTGCTCTTGCCGGCGTAGTAGAGCTTGAGCTGGTACTCCTGCGCGATGACCTCTTCGGGCAGGGTGATCGACGAGGGCGACGATTTGGCCGGCGCCGCAGGGGTCGGTTCGGCCGCATTCTTTCGCTTCAGAAACTCGAGCGGCACGGGCGCCTCCGGATCGATCTGTGGGTGGGCCTATCGTATCAGCGCTGCACGCCGCGGCCAGACGCCAAACGGCGGGCCGAGGCAGGACCCTCCTCAGCCGGCATTGAGGATGACGGCCTCATAGGGCCGGAGGGTCAGCTCGTCGCCCCCCACGACGCCCGCCTGGGCCGGCTCGTGCGTATCGAACAGGGTCTTCCAGCGCTTCGCCGTGCGAATCCGGAGGCTTCGGGGCGTCGCCGAGAAGTTCACCGCGACGATGATCGTCTCGCCGGCGGTCGAGCGCTCGAAGGCGAAGACGTCATCGGATCGGCTCGGAAGCCGGCGATAGGCACCGACCTGGAGCGCCGGGTGGCGGCGCCGCAGCCAGAGCAGCCTGCGGTAGGCGTTGAGGACCGACGAAGGATCGGTGTCCTGGTCTGCCACGGTCCGGGTGTCGACGTCAGGCGCCATCCGGATCCATGGCCGGCCGGTCGAGAAGCCGCCGTTCGGGCCACCGCCCCAGGGCATCGGCGAGCGGGCCTGGTCGCGGTTCCACCACGGTATGAGGCGCCGGATCAGCCGTCCCCCGCGGCGGGCCGGCGGGTCGATGATCTCGTCCCACGGCACCGGGACGCTGCGGGCCCCGATCTCCTCGCCGTAATAGACGAACGGGGTGCCGCGCAGGGTCAGCATCAGGGCACCGGCGGCGCGCGCCACGGCGTCGCTCGTCGCGGCGTCGGCGTCCGGCGCCAGACGGCTCGCCTGGCGGGGCTGATCGTGGTTCGACATGACGAGCGTCGGCCAGACGTCGGCACCGAACATCTGCTCGTGCTTCTCGCTCGCCTCCGCGAACTTCTTGGCGCTCCACGGCAGCTCGATGAGGTGCCAGTCGAAGACCATGTGGCCTGGGGCGCTCAGGCGGACGGCGCCCATCGGGTCGGACGCGAAGAGCTCGCCGACCGACATCCGCTCGGGATACGAATCCAGCAGCGCTCGAAACTCGGCCAGGAACTCGATCAGTTCCGGCTGGTCCTTGTCGTGCAGGTGGACCTGCCGGTCGTACGGTCGGCGAGCCAGCATGCGGCGCGGGTTCGATAACAACTCGGCGTGCTTGAAGAACGCATTGAAGACGTCGAGGCGAAAGCCGTCGACGCCCCGGTCGAGCCAGCCGCGAACCATCGTCAGCATTGCCTCGCGGACGGCGGGATTGCGCCAGTTGAGGTCGGGCTGCTCGGGCAGGAACGTGTGCATGTAGAACTGGCCGCGGACCTCGTCCCACGTCCAGGCCGAACCGCCGAAGAACGACCGCCAGTTGTTCGGGTCGGGCCTTTCGGCCGAAGCGACCGGGCTTCTCGTCGCGCCAGAGATACCAATCGCCGTACGGGCCGCTCGGATCGCGACGCGACTCCTCGAACCAGCGATGGGCGGAGCTCGTGTGGTTCATCACGAGGTCGAGCATCACCCGGATCCCCCGCCGGTGAGCCTCCGCGATCAGCCGGTCGAAGTCGTCGAGGGTCCCGAAGACGGGATCGATCGCGTCGTAGTCGGAGACGTCGTAGCCGACATCGAAGCCGGGCGAGGGATGGATGGGCGACAGCCAGATCGCGTCGACCCCGAGGGACCGCTCCGTGCCGTCGTTGAGGTAGTCGAGCTTGTCGATCAGCCCGGGCAGGTCACCGATCCCGTCGCCGTTCGAATCGGCGAAGGAGCGGGGATAGACCTGGTAGACGACGCCGCGCTGCCACCAATCGCTGCCGAATGCCGCACCGATGACGGGATGCTTGCGCGGCGCTGAAGCCGGGGCGATGGTCGGGCTCCCGGGAACGCGGCGGCGGCGGGGCGTTGGGGCGGGCTTGGGTGCGGCTCGCGGCTTCTTGTTCGGCTGAGGGCTGTCGGACATCGGCGCACCAATGGGGGGTTCGCGGGATGGGCCCAAGGGCATCGCCCGGTGGGGGCAGCCTACGGCATCGCCCTGTCCTCCGTCCCGGGGCGCAACGCGCAAAAAGGGTTGACGGGAGCCTTCCGAACGGAGTACTAATACGCGTCACTAACGCGAGTTAGTCCCCCCAGTGGTCGCTCGGTTCAATGGCCATGCCAGAGGGCTCCCGAGACGACCCCGCCCGGTCTCGGAGCTGAATGGCGATCTCACGCAGGAGACCCACGAGTGCTGATGTGGCGGCTCGGGCGGGCGTGTCGCGCACGACCGTGTCCTTCGTCCTCAACGACCGACCGGGTACGAACATCAGCGTGACGACGCGAGAGCGCGTCCTCGTGGCCGCGGCCGAGCTGGGCTACCATCCCCACGCATCGGCCAGGGGTCTGGCCGGCGGCATGAGCCACATCCTCGGCTTCGTCCTCCGCCAGTCGGCCGAGCAGGTCGCTGGTGACGCCGCCCTGGCCGAGACCCTCAGCGGCCTGGCGTCGGCTGCCCGGACGGCCGGCTTCCGGGTGATGGTCGAGCCGCTCGACCCGGTCCATGGCTCCTACGATGCGCTGCTGCGGGCCCAGCACGCCGACGGGATCGTGGTGTCCGGCCCGCGCTTCGACGACGACGGCCTGCTCAAGCTGGCCCACGACGGATTCCCGATCGTCCTCCAGGGCTGGCTGCCCGGGATCGAGGCACCGAGCGTCGACATCGACAACGTCAGCGGCGCCACCCGGGCCGTCGAGCACCTCATCGGGCTCGGCTGGACGCGGATCGCCTGCATCACCAATGGCCCACTCGCCTATACCGCCGCGCAGCAGCGCCTCGACGGATATCGGGCCGCGCTCGACGTGGCCGGCCTGCCGTTCGACGAACGCCTCGTCGCCCACGCCTCGTTCGATGCCGGCAGCGGCCACCGGGCGATGGCGTTGCTCCTGTCGCAGGGGCCGATCGAGGCCGTCTTCGTCGCGAGCGACGTCGTCGCCTTCGGTGCCATCGCGGCCATCCGGGAGGCTGGCCTCCGCGTGCCCGACGACATCTCGATCGTGGGCTTCGACGACATCGCGCTGGCCGCGTACTTCGATCCGCCCCTCACGACCGTTCGGCTGCCCGCGTACGACCTCGGCGTCGCGGCGGGCAAAGCCTTGCTCGACAGGGTCGCAGGTCGTACGGTTCCAGACCGGACATTGCTCCCGACAGAACTGATCGTTCGTTCCTCAACGGCCCCAGCAGTCGAGAAGGAGGCGCCTGGACCGGGGCCCTGAAGCACTTTTCGCAATGGGGGCTTGGAGGAGATGGACCGCAGCGAGGAGCCGCGGTCCGCGAAAGGAGTCACGGATGGAGAAGCGGAACAGTTCATGGCGGCGCGTCGCCGCGATCGTCGGGGGTGGCGGCGATGCTCGTCGTCGCGGCCTGCGCGAGCGCGAGCGGTTCGGGCGGCACACGACAAGGAGGTCACGGTCATCGGCACTGGGGCGGCGATCCGAGCAGGAAGTCCTTCCTGGCGATGGTCGCGCCGTGGGAGGCGCAAGACCGGCAACAAGGTCAAGTACACCGGTTCCCGCGGCCTCGGGCGCGTACCTGACGACCGGCGTCGCGTCCGGCATCCTGCCCGACCTGGCCGGCCTGCCCGGCCCGGGCGAGATGGCCGCAGTTCGCCACAGGGCGGCTCGCTCAAGCCGCTCGACAGCGTCCTCGACCTCGCCACCTACAAGGCCGACACCGTGCCGGCGCTCGTCGACCTCGGGACGGTCGACGGCAAGATCGTCGGCCGTCTTCATCAAGGGCGCCGTCAAGGGCTTCATCTGGTACAACAAGGCCGAACTACGACGGGCACCGCCACCGGCCAACTGGGACGCTGTCATGGCGACCGAGTCCGGCTCCGGCCGAATCCGCTCTGGTGCGTCGGGCTCGAGTCGGGCGCCGACTCCGGCTGGCCGGGCACCGACTGGGTCGAGGACTTCGTCATCCGCCAGTCCGGCCCCGACGTGTACGACTCCTGGGTCGCCGGCACCACGAAGTGGACCGATCCCGCGATCAAGCAGGCGTTCGAGACCTTCGGCGACGGTCCTCGACGACCTCGTTCGGCGGCAACGACCATCGTCAACTGCACGAACTTCGGCGGCGGCGGCAACCGACTGTTCACCGAGCCCGCCCGGCTGCCTCTTCCACCACCAGGCCAGCTTCATCACCGACTTCTTCAAGTCACAGGGCGGCGCCGGGACGGCGACTTCGACTTCTTCGTCATGCCGGACATCAACCCCGAGTTCACCGGTGCGGTCACCGGCGGCGGCGACCTGTTCGGCCTGTTCTAGGACAAGGCGGCGGCCAAGGACCTCATGAAGTACCTCGTCACCGCCGAGGCCCAGCAGATCTGGGCCGACCGGGGCGGCTTCGTTTCGGCCAACACGAAGGTCGACGACCTATCCCGACGCCGTCGAGCAGAAGTCGGCCGATGCAATCACGAACGCCGACGGTCTTCCGCTTCGACGGCGGCGACCTGATGCCGGCCGCGATGAAGGCGGCGTTCTTCACGGCGATGGTCGACTACGCCGAGAACCCGCGGAACCTCGACACGATCCTGGCCGAGCCTCGACGAGGTCCAGGCCGACGCGCATACGCCCCGGCACCGTAAGCGTCCAGCTCTCGGGGGAGCCGATGTCGGCTCCCCCGCTCCTTCACCGTTAGGAGGGTCGATGGACGACGAGCTCGATCACCGCCGTGATCGTCGTCGATCGGCGTGCCGGCGGTCCTCGTCGGCTACATCCTGCTCACCGAGCGGCTGATCCAGGCTCTTCCCGGAGCGACGACAGGGCCGCGCTCCGGCCGTGGTTCTGGATCGCGCCGGCGCTGGCGTTCCTGATCGTCTTCCTGATCTACCCGACGATCGACACGTTCGTCCTGTCGTTCCAGGACGCGTCGTCGAAGAACTTCGTCGGCCTCGACAACTACGACTGGTTCTTCGGCGACGCCGGCGACCCTCGAGGCGCTTCGCAACAGCGTCCTGTGGGTCGTCTTCCTGACCGCTCGGCGTCGTCGGGCTCGGGCTGCTCGATCGCGATCCTCGTCGACCGCGTCCGCTACGAGTCCGTGGCCAAGACCGTCGATCTTCGTCCCGCTCGCGATCAGCATCGTCGCGGCCGGCGATCATCTGGAAGTTCATGTACGAGTACCAGCCGCCGGGACGGCCGCAGACCGGCACGCTCAACGCGCGTCATCGGCATCGTCGGGCTCGGGCCCGATCGCACTGGCTCCAGGAGCGACGTTCGCGACTCAACACCTTCGCGCTGATCTTCATCGGCATCTGGATGTGGACCGGCTTCGCCATGGTCATCCTGTCGGCCGGCGCTCAAGGGCATCAGCACCGAGCTGCTCGAGGCGGCCCGGGTCGACGGCGCGAACGAGTGGCAGGTCTTCCGCGGGATCATCTTCCCGCTGCTGCATGCCGACGATCTTCGGTCGTCTCGACGACGATCATCATCACGGCCCTCAAGTCGTTCGACATCGTCTACACCATGACCAACGGCAACTTCGACACCGACGTCATCGCCGAACCAGATGTATCGAGCGAGATGTTCACGCTTCGGCGACTTCGGCCGGGCCAGCGCGGTCGCGGTCGTCCTGCTGCTGGCGATCATCCCGATCATGGTCGTCAACATCAGCCGGTTCCGGGAGCAGGAGGCGATCCGATGACCGCCGTCGCAGAGCCGATCGGCGCGACGAGCGCCGCGGTCGAGCGGCGCCGCCGGTCGCGGACGCGCTCGGCCGGATCGTCGCTCCACGTCGATCGTCATCGTCCTGATGATCATCTGGCTGCGTGCCCGACGATCGGCCTGCTCGTCAACTCGTTCCGGCCCGGCGTCCGAGGTCGCGCAGTCCGGCTGGTGGACCGCGCTCGTCGCCGCCGTAGGACTTCACGCTCGACAACTACGCGCGACGTCCTCGAGCCAGAACGGCATCGGCGACGCGTTCGTCAACAGCCTGTTCATCACGATCCCGGCGACGATCATCCCGATCTTCGTCGCGGCGTTCGCCGCGTACGCGTTCGCTGGATGGACTTCCCGGGCCGGAACGTCCTCTTCGTGGCGGTCGTCGGGCTGCTGGTCGTCCCGCTCCAGACGACGCTCATCCCGATCCTGCGGCTGTTCGCCGAGCTCGGGCATCGCCGGCGAGTTCCTCGCCGTCTGGCTGGCCCACACGGGCTACGGCCTGCCGTTCGCGGTCTACCTGCTGCGCAACTTCATGGGCTCCCTGCCGCGGGAGGTGTTCGAGTCGGCCTCGATCGACGGCGCGAGCCCGGCCACGGCGTTCTTCCGGCTGGCGCTGCCGATGAGCGTGCCGGCGATCGCGTCGCTGGCGATCTTCCAGTTCCTGTTCGTCTGGAACGACCTGCTCGTCGTCGCTGATCTACATCGGGCCGACCAACCCGGAGAACCTGCCGATGACCGTCGCGGTCGCGAACCTCGTCAACTCGCTCGGCGGCGAGACTGGCACTTCCTCGCGCGCGGCGGCGTTCCTGACGATGGCCCTGCCGCTGGTCGTCTTCTTCGCCCTGCAGCGCTACTTCGTCCGCGGCATCACCGGCGGCGCCGTCAAGGGCTGATCGCAGTAGGACGGGCGGATCCCTTCGCAGGTCCGCCGCGTCGCATCGGCGCGGTCGCGCGGCCGCGAGTCAGCGACCGAGACGCTCGCGCAACCGCTCGACCTGGTCGGCCAGCTCCGCCTCGCGGGTGCGGGCGCCCTCGACGACCGCTGCGGCGCCTTCGACGTGAAGGCGTCGTTCGCGAGCCGGGCGCGCGCAGCGTCGAGGAAGCCCTCCGCCTCGGCGAGCTCCTTCTCGAGCCGCGCCCGATCGGCGCCGGCGTCGCCCGCCGCGCCGGTGTCGCCCGCGGCGCCGATCAACGGCCTCGATCTCGCCGGCGATCACCGCCAGCCCACCCTGCGGCATGGCCCCGTGCAGCGCGTCCCGCGTCAGGTATCGCTCGAGCGGCCGGGCGTGAGCGAGCCGCTCGACTGCCGGGCGGAGCGCCTCGAAGGCCGGCCCGAGCGCCTCGGGCACGGCGACCCCGACGGGAAGCCAGCTCGACGCCTCGACGCGGGCCTCGGCCCGGGCGTTGCGCAGCCCGCGGACGAGCTCGACGAGCGCATCGACCTGGGCCTCCGCGGCGAGGTCGCGCTCCCCCACCCCCGGCCATCGGGCGACGATCAGCAGCTCCGGATCCGACGCCCGGTGCGGCAGCGCCCCCCAGAGCTGCTCGGTGACGAACGGCATGACCGGATGGAGCAGGCGCAGGTACGTGTCGAGCGCCTCGACGAGCGTCCACCACGTCGCCTCGCGAACCTCGGCCGGGAGCGTCTCGTCGGCGAGCCGCACCTTGGCCAGCTCGAGTCCCCAGTCGCAGAACTCGGACCAGATGCCGTCATAAAGCGCGCGAGTCATCTCGGCAAAGGAGTAGTCGGCCATCGCGCGGTCGACCTCGGCCGTCGTCGCGGCCACCCGCGAGAGGATCCACCGCTCGGCCGGCGCCGAGATGGGCAGGGTCAGGCGAGAGGCGCGGCGAACCGGCGTCGATCGTCGCCGGCCGCACGCCGACGACGAAGCGCGTCGCGTTCCAGAGCTTGTTGGCGAAGTTCCGGGCGCTTTCGAGCTTCTGCGGGCCGAACTTCTGGTCGAGCCCCGGCGCGGCGCCGTGGATGAGCGCGAACCGGAGCGCGTCGGCGCCCGACTCCTCCATCACCGCCAACGGGTCGACGACGTTGCCCTTGGTCTTCGACATCCGCTGACCCTCGGCGTCGCGGATCAGCCCGGACAGGTAGACCGTGTGGAACGGCTCCCGATCCGTGAGGTGGAGCCCGAGCATCATCATCCGGGCGACCCAGAAGAACAGGATGTCGTGGCCGGTCTCCATGACCGACGTCGGGTAGAAGCGCCGGTAGTCGGGCGTGTCGTCCGGCCAGCCCAGCGTCGAGAACGGCCACAGGCCGGAGCTGAACCAGGTGTCGAAGATGTCGGGGTCCTGGGTCAGGTCCGACGCCGGCCGCCCGCAGACGTCGCAGGCCGACGGACCGCCCTCGGCCGCCGAGACGGTGACATGGCCGTCCGGGCAGTACCAGGCCGGGATCCGGTGGCCCCACCACAGCTGGCGGGAGACGTTCCAGTCGCGGATGTTCGTCATCCAGTGTTCCCAGACCTTCTCGAACCGCTCGGGAAGGATCCGGGTCCGGCCGCTTCGGGTGGCCGCGAGCGCCCGCTCGGCGAGCGGCGCGGTCCGGATGAACCACTGCGTCTTGAGCCGCGGCTCGATGACGTCGTTGGAGCGCTGGCAGCGCCCGATCAGCATCTCGTGCGGCCGCGAGCTCGACGAGATCGCCGCGCGCCTCGAGGTCCGCGAGGATCGCGCTTCCGCGCCTCGTAGCGGTCCAGGCCGTCGTACGGCGTCCCGGTCCCGGCGATGGCCGCGGCGTCGTCGAGGACCGTGATCATCGGCAGGTCGTGGCGGCGGCCGATCGCGTAGTCGTCGTTGTCGTGGGCCGGCGTGATCTTCACCGCGCCGGTGCCGAACTCGCGCTCGACGGCCTCGTCGGCGATCACGGGCACGTCGCGTTCGACGAACGGGATCCGGACCTTGCGGCCGACGAGGTCGCGGTAGCGCGGATCGTCCGGGTGGACCGCGACCGCGGTGTCGCCCAGGATCGTCTCGGGGCGCGTCGTGGCGACGGCGATCGTCGCGTCGGCTTCGGGCTGGCCGGTCGACATCGTCGATGAGGTGATAGCGGATCGTCCAGAGCGTGCCCGGTCTCCGGCGTGGGGATCACCTCGAGGTCGGACACGCTCGTCCGGCAGCCCGGGCACCAGTTGACGAGCGCCTCGGTGCGGTAGGCGAGGCCGTCGCGGTGGAGGCGGAAGAACGCCTCACGGACGGCCCGGCTCGAGACCTCGTCCATCGTGAACCGGAGGCGCGACCAGTCGAACGATCCGCCGACCCGCCGCTGCTGGCCGAGCATGACCTCGCGCGTCTCGTTGATGAACCGCCACATCCGCTCGAGGTACCGCTCGCGCCCCAGCGACTGGCGGGTCTCGCCCTCCGCCGCGATGATCCGGTCGAGGACGTACTGGGCCGCGATCGAGGCGTGATCGAGGCCGGGCAGGAAGAGCGCCGGCCGGCCGAGCATCCGGGCGTGCCGGATCATCAGGTCCTCGACCGCGGTCCGCTGGGCGTGGCCGAGGTGGAGCGAGCCGGTGATGTTCGGGGGCGGCTGGATGATCGTGAACGGCTCCGCGTCCGGGTCGGCCTGGGACCCGGCGCCGTCGGGCGCGAAGACGTCGGCCGCCAGCCAGCGCTCGTAGATCGCGCCCTCGAAGTCGGCCGGCCGATAGGCCTTCGGCAGCTCGCTTCGTGGTCTTCGTATCGGTCGTGTCGGTCATCCGTCTCGGCCCCAGTGAATCAACGAGCCCGCTCGTCCAGCGGACGAACGGGGTCGTGGTACCACCTGCTGGTTCGGCGACGGGGCCGAGCCGCTCATCGCGGCCGGCCGGTTCCGGCACCCTCTCGGCGCGCTATCGGGCGCCAGCCGTCTCGGCTCGCGGGTGACGTTCACGCTGCCGGTCCCGCGCGGCTCGCACCGTCCCGCGCTCGCTCCGTGGCCGTGGAAGCGCTACTCCTCCCGGTCCTCGCCGTGAGGCCGGGAGTGTAGCACGGGCCTCGATGCGGTCCAGGCGGCGATCTCCGCCCGGCGCCCGACGTCGAGCTTGGCGAGGATGTGTTCGACGTGCGATGCGATCGTCTTCCGGGCGACGCCCAGGTCGAGGGCGATCTCGCCGTTCGTGCGGCCTTCGGCGATGAGCCGAGCCACCTCGAACTCACGGGCCGACAGCGGATCCCACGGCTCCGGGGAGACGCCGCGACGAGCCGAGGTCAGGATCTCCGACGCCGCGCCTTGCAGCGCGGGCGCGCCGAGCCGGATCGCGGCCTCGGCGGCGGCCGTCGCGATCCGAACGGCCTCGGCGCGCTGGTTCGATCGGAGGTGGGCCCGGGCCAGATCGAGGAGCGCCCAGGTCCCTTCCCAGACGCGTCCCCGTTCCTTCCAACCTGCTGCGGCAGCGCCCAGAGCGGCCCGCGCCTGGCCGGTTGACCCATCGGCGAGCGCAAGCAACCCACGAGCATGGTCGAGCGCGACGAGCGTTCCCGGGATGCTCCGTGCCGTGAGTGGCTTCTCGACGCCCTCCAACCAGCGGCGGGCCGCCTGGGGATCCACGATCGCGAGATGGGCCCGCGTCCCGGTCACGACGAACGGGAACAGATACGCGGCGTCGCCGACGCGCGGTCGATGCGGCGAAGCCCTCCTCGGCCAGGCCGGCAGCGGTCGGCGGGGTCGCCGGCGGCCAGGGCAACCTCCGCGAGTCCCCAGAGCGCGGGCGAGAGGCGCTGGAGCTCGTTCATCTGCAGGCCGAGCTGCCGCGCCTCCTCGAGTGTTGTCCGGGCGTCGACCAGATCGCCGCGCCCGAGCGCGACGTAGCCGAGGACGTGTAGGGCCGTGATGCGAGTCGTGATCCCGCCACGGCCGTCGGCGAGGGCATGTCTCGCGACCTCCGCAGCTGCCTCCCAGTTGCCCGTGGCCCACATGACGTGGGCGAGATGGGCGGCCATGTAGTGGCGATGGTTCCAGAGCTCCATCCGCTCGGCGTAGTCGATCCCGTCGCGGAGCCAGCGTTCTGCCCGCGGATAATCGAGGAGGACCGACGCAGAGGAACCAACCATCCGGTAGGCCCGGGTCGCTTCGCCCTCGAGATGCGCCGCCTCCGATTCGGCGATCGCCTCCTCGAGCATCGCCCAGCCCTCGTCCATGCGTCCTGCGAAGACCAGGCAGGCACCGAGGGTAACTGCGGCGTTCTGATCCGTCGCGGCATCCCCGGCAAAGCCCGCCAGCCGCCGGGCATCGACGGCGTACGACATCGACTCCGTCAGCCGGCGGTCGAGCATGTATGCAGCGGCGAGCCCGGCGAGGAGCCTCGCCCGGACACGATCGGAGGCTGGGTCCCCTGGGGCCTGGTGAATGGCGGGCGATGCGCCGATATCACTCAGCCCAGCTCTGAGCGCATCTGCCCTGACCTCGAGCGCGTCGCCCAGGAGGTGGCGGACGGCCACAAGGGGTCCGACGACCGCCGCCGCAGCAAGGCGCTCGCCCGCCTCGAGATGGTTTTCCCGAGCGGCTCGATACGCCTCGCTGCCGCCAAGTTGTCGTCCGTCGCTGCTGCGCTTGCGCCGAGTCCCTCGAGGAGTCGAGCCCTGTCGCCTGGCGGTAGCTCCGGCGGAGCCGTCCGGATCGCGCAGTCGAACAGCTCGCGCGCCTCCGTGTGCGACGAGATCGCCGATGCGGTCGCGGCACCGCGACTCGCGGCCGCGAACGCCTCGGCCCGCCGGCCGGACCGCTCGTAGTGGAGGGCCAGGAACGCATCCGTTCCGACCTCGCTGCCGGCGGCGGCGTCCGCGGTCCTGGCATGCAGCCGGCGCCGCTCCGGCTCCGGGATTCGTTCGTAGATTGCGTCGCAGATCAGGGCATGACGAAACCCGTAGCGCATCGGCGCCGCGGTCGGGAGCAGCACGAAGTGATCGGCCAGCTCGGCGAGGGGTTCCGACAGGCGTTCCACCGGCACGTCGACGACGGCCGATAGGAGATCGACGTCGAACGCCCGACCGATCACGGCGCCCGCACGGGCAAGCTCCTTGGCGGCCGCCGACCGCGGCTCGATCCGAGCGACGATCGCCTCCTCGACGGTCCCGGGGACGTCTGCCTGCCGAACCGAGCCGGCGCCGTCGAGGCCGCTCTCGGCGAGCACGGCGAGTAGCTCCTCGATGTGCAGCGGAATGCCGTCCGTTCGGTCGTGGACCGCGGCGGCCACGTCGCGGGCCACGGGCAGGCCGGTCTCGATCAGGAGCGTGGTCATCGCGGCGGTGTCGGCGGGCGTCAGGCGCGCGAGCCGGGCCTCCTCGGCCAGCCGCTGGCCGAGCAGGCGCGCTCGCCAGTCACGCATCGGCACCCGCGGAAACAGCTCGTCGCTCCGGTAGGTCCCGACGACGAGGAGCGGCAACTCCCCGAGGCGCCGCGCGAGAGCCTCAAGGATCTCCAGCGTCAGGTCGTCCGACCAATGGATGTCTTCGAGGGCAACCATCGCCGGCCCATCCCGAGCGATCTCGGCGAGGATCTCGGCGATGTCAAGAACGAGCAACCGCCGCCGCCGATGCGGATCGCCTGTCGATCGCCCGCGGTCCTCGAGCCGGTCGGCAAGGGCCCGGCCAAGCGCTTCGGTCGACGCCGATCGCAGCATGCTACGAGCGAGGTCGATGAGGATTGCGGCGGGGACTCGCAGGTCGGTCGGGTAGGCACCGCCTCGGATGGTTGCGAAGCCCGCGGCCGCGGCCCTGCGTTCGATCGCGCCGAGCAATCGCGTCTTGCCGACCCCGGCCTCCCCAGCGAGCAGCAGCAAGCGACCGTTGCCGCTCGCGACCTCCCGAATCCGGCGATCCGCGAGGTCGAGCAGGTCGTCCCGCCCGACCAGGATCGGGCAGACCAGCGTTCTCGTGCCGTTCACGCGCCCAAGTTTAGGCATGGCCTCCAGCGTGCTCATCGGTCGGATGACCGATGACCGATGACTTCGTCGACGCCAACGTGCCGTCAACGAAGCGGCGACATCCGCCGCTCCGAAGAGGAGGAACAGGCATGGCGAAGTTCATGGATGTGCACAGCGGGTTCGTCGGCGTCACGGGCCAGCAGCTCAGGGAAGCCCACGACCGCGACCTCGCGATCGAGAAGGACGAGGGCGTCCATTTCGAGCGAGCGTGGCTGGACCCGACATCGGGCAAGGTCTTCTGCCTGGCGACCGGCCCGAGCCGCGAGAGCGTCATGCGAATTCACGAGCGGGCCGGGCACCCGACGGCCGAGGTTTATGAAGTTTCGATCGAGGTGGTCTGACATGACCGCGTTGATCCACCGTCGCGGCCTACGGGGACTGCTCGTGACCGCGATCGCCCTGGCGTCGCTGCTCGCGGTCGCCGGATCGGCGATTGTCCTCGGCACCGGCCGAAGCTCGATCGCCGGGGTCCGGGCCGCGACCGCTTCCTACCACGATCTCGCCGCTGCCGAGGCTGCCGGCTACGGCGTGTTCTACGTTTGCACCGACGAGAACAGCGGCGCCGGGGCCATGGGCCAGCACTACGTCAAGGGTGCCCTCGTCGGCGATCCCGCGATCGATGCGCTCGCTCCCGAGGCGCTGATCTACGAGCCGAAGCGTGACGGCGGCTACCGCCTCGTCGGCGTCGAGTACGTCACGTTCAAGGAGGCGTGGGATGCGTCGCACAGCGCGCCGCCTTCGCTGTTCGGCCGGAACTTCGCGCTCGTCGGGGCCGGCAATCGCTACGGCCTGCCGCCGTTCTACCAGCTCCACGTCTGGCTGTGGCGGCCGAACCCGAGCGGGATATTCAACGACTGGAATCCCAAGGTGAGCTGCCGAGGTCAGGGCGACCCGGCCTGACCTACCACATCTCCCCGGAGCGTCGCGGCGGCGGGCACCTCGCTCGCCGCCGCGTAGATTGCCTCGAGGAAGCGGCTCGGGACCCGCCCGATGAGCCGGGTGTCGGCCAGGCCGGCGGCGGTCGCCATCGCCGTCCAGCGCCCGAACGAGAACGGGTGCGGCACCCACGGGTTGCCGCTGTCGCTGTCGTACTCGACCACGATGACCCGGGCCGCGGGCCGGAGCATGGGAAGGAGCCGGTCGATCACGCCAGCCGGATCGCGGACGAAGTGGAGCGCGTTCGCCGCAAGCAGTCCGTCGAACGGCGTCCCGTCGGTTGAGATCGGCGCCGTGAAGTCCGCGTTCACCGTGCGGAGCCTCGTCGCAGGAAAGCGCGCGGCCATCGTCGATGCCAGCTGGCGCAGGTCGCCCGCGTTCCGATCGACTGCGACGATCTCGCCGCCGGGCCCCAGCAGCTCAGCAAGCGCGAGCGTGAACGCGCCCCGCCCAGCCCCGAGCTCCAGCCACCGCCGGCCGGCCCCTTCGACGCCGTCGCGGATCAGGGCGACGTGGTCTGCGTGTTCCATGTCGATACCCGAGGGCGGCGCGGCGAGCGGCTCAGGCGGTTTCGCCGCGCTCCGCGAGCCAGTCTTCGTAGTTCGTCTCGTCGACGCCCTTGTCGACGTCCGATCTTCGTCAGGAGGAGCGGCAGCCGGCCCTGGCGGATCGTCTCCTCGGTGATGATGCATTTCCGGATGTCGGTCCGCTCCGGGATGTCGTACATGACCTCGAGCAGCGATTCCTCGACGATCGAGCGGAGTGCGCGGGCGCCGGTCTTGCGGTCCAGCGCGACCTCGGCGGCGGCGCGCAATGCGCCGGGCGTGAACGCAAGCTCGACCTTGTCGAGCGACAGGAACTTCTGGAACTGGCGGGTCACCGCGTTCTTCGGCTCCGTCAGGACGCGGACGAGGTCGTCCGCCGTGAGCGCCGACAGCGTCACGATCACCGGCAGCCGGCCGATGAACTCGGGGATGAGTCCGAACTTCAGGAGATCCTCCGGCATGAGCCGCTCGAGGATCCGGGCGCGGTCGGCCTTGACGATCGCGCCGTCGGAGCCGAAGCCGATG
Organism: uncultured Chloroflexia bacterium; assembly: GCA_963788685.1. Taxonomy (GTDB): domain Bacteria; phylum Chloroflexota; class Limnocylindria; order Limnocylindrales; family CSP1-4; genus CF-46. The sequence continues at coordinate 79,245 of CAWBHP010000005.1, forward strand.
GACCGCCGGCCGACCCGCTCCTCGACGATCTTCTCGAGGCCGTCGAAGGCGCCGCCGCAGATGAACAGGACGTTGGTCGTGTCGATCTGGATGAAGTCCTGGTGGGGGTGCTTCCGGCCGCCCTGGGGCGGGACGTTGGCGACGGTCCCCTCGAGGATCTTCAGGAGCGCCTGCTGGACGCCCTCGCCGGATACGTCGCGGGTGATCGAGGGGTTGTCGGCCTTGCGGGCGATCTTGTCGATCTCGTCGATGTAGATGATCCCGCGCTGGGCCCGGGCAACGTCGAAGTCGGCCGCCTGGATGAGCCGCAGGAGGATGTTCTCGACGTCTTCGCCGACATAGCCGGCCTCGGTCAGCGACGTCGCGTCGGCGATGCAGAACGGGACGTCGAGGACGCGGGCGAGGGTCTGGGCCAGGAGCGTCTTGCCGGAGCCGGTCGGCCCGACGAGCAGAACGTTCGACTTCTGGAGCTCGACCTCATCGACCGCGTGGCCGGCGTTGACCCGCTTGTAGTGGTTGTAGACCGCCACCGAGAGGACCTTCTTGGCCCGCTCCTGGCTGATGACGTACTGGTCGAGCGCAAACTTGATCTGCCGCGGATTCGGGAGCTTCGCAACCGAAGGCTTGGCCTTCGGCTGGTCGAGCATCTCCTCTTCGATGATCTCCTGGCACAGGTTGATGCACTCATCGCAGATGTACACACCCTGGCCCGCGATCAGCTTGCGGACCTGTTCCTGGCTCTTTCCGCAGAAAGAGCACCGATACGGGACCTTCGGTCCCTTGGAGCTGCTGCTCGACGTCACGTGCCCTGTCTCGTTCCCTGGTCCTACGGCTCTTTTGTCTTTTTGGCGGCGGGGTCGGCGGTCTCGCCCGCGGCGGCGGCGGACCCTTCGCCACCGGACATGCCGGCGTCGTGGGCCTGGGCGATCAGAGAATCACCGGACAGCGAGTACACCGCGTCGATGATGCCATAGTCCTTGGCATCGTCGGGAGCCATGAAATAGTCCCGATTCGTGTCCTGCTCGACCTTCTCGAGCTTCTGACCGGTGTGCTTGGCCAGGATCTCGTGGTTGCGCTGGACGAGGAACTCCCATTCCTTCATCTGGATGACGGCGTCTGGGGCGGCGCCTCGGAAGCCGCCTGACCCCTGGTGAATCATGATCCGGCTGTTCGGGAGGGCGTATCGCTTGCCCTTCGCGCCGGCGGCCAGCAGCACCGCGGCCATTGACGCGGCCATGCCGATGCAGATCGTGCTGACCGGCGCTCGCAGGTACTGCATCGTGTCGTAGATGGCGAGCCCGCTCGTCACGACGCCGCCCGGCGAGTTGATGTAGAGGCTGATGTCCTTCTCCGGGTCCTCTGACTCGAGGAAGAGGAGCTGGGCGATGACGAGGTTGGCGAGATGGTCCTCGATCTGATCGCCGAGGAAGATGATTCGTTCCCGCAGCAGCCGCGAGTAGATGTCATAGGCGCGCTCCCCACGGCTGGAGGATTCGATCACCATCGGCACGAGCATCTGGGGTCTCCCGAGTTCTGACGGAGTAAGCAGAGTAGTGGACGGGGTCAGCCGGCGGGCGCCGGTTCGTGATGGTGGTGATGGTCGTGGTCGTGGTCATGATCGTGGTCGTGGTCATGATCGTCGCCACCGAGGGATCCGGGATCCGTGGCATCGATCTCGGCCGATGCCTCCGCCGACGGGCTGTCGATCGCGCCGCTCGGCCCGTCCTCGACGTGGGGCAGGGCCGGGTGCTCGGGATGGGCGGCGAGCCACGCATCGACGAGGTGCTCGACGGTTCGGCTGCGGCGCAAGGTCGATCGAATGAAGCTCCGGCCACGCTCGGATTCGAAGTACTTGGCGAGCTTGGTGTCGCCGGCGTAGCGCTGCCGGCCCCGCTCGACCTCGGCGTCGACGTCCGCGTCGGAGATCTCGACGCCCTCGGCTTCGGCCACCTTGGACAGGATCAGGAGGACCTTGACGCGCTTCTCGGCGTCGGGCCGGAAGTCGGCATGGAGGTCGGCCTCCGACTTGCCCGTGACCTTGAGGTAGGCCGCTTCGTCGATGCCCTGCCGCAGGATCGATGTCCGGAATTCGTCGTGCATGACCTCGACCTCCTGGTCGAGGAGGATGTCGGGCAGGTCGAGCGTCGCGTTCGCGACCGCGTAGTCGATGATCTTGTCGGCGAACTGGTGGCGCGCCTTGTCGAGGGCATTCCGCTCAAGGCGTTCCTTGACGCCTGTACGGAGGGCCGCCATGTCCGCGAAGTCGCCCATCGACCGGGCGAAATCGTCGTCGGCATCGGGCAGGACCTTCTCGCGGAGCTCCCGGAGCTCGACGTCGAAATGGGCCTGCTTGCCGGCCAGCGACTTCTCCATGTAGTCGTCGGGGAACGCGATGTCGAACGACTTCTTGTCGCCCACGGCCAGGCCGACGAGGTTGTCCTCGAATCCCGGGATGAGCCGGTCCTCGCCGATGATCAGCGGCATCCGCTCTGCCGTGCCACCTTCGAATGGGACGCCGTCCTGGCTGCCCTCGAACTTGATGACCGCGTAATCGCCCTTCTGGGCGCCGCGGTCCTCGACCGGCGCGAGGGTTCCGTTCTGGTCGCGGAGCTCCTCGATCACCCGATCGACCTTCGGCTCATCGATGGTCTCGATTTCCGGCGTGAAGTTGAAGTTCTTGTAGTCACCGAGCTCGACTTCCGGCCGAACCTGGACGGTCGCCTTGAAGATGAGCGGCTTGCCCTCTTCGGCCTGGACGATCTCGACGTCGGCGTTCGTGAGCGGCAGGATCGCCCGCTCGATCGAGGGCCTCGCGGTACGCCCCCTGGACGAGGCGGTCGACGGCTTCGTCGAGGACCGCTCCTGGCCCGAGCACTCGCTCGAGGACGGGTCGCGGCGCCTTGCCGGGCCGGAAGCCGGCGACGCGGGTCCGGCGGCTGAGGGCGCGGACCGCCTCGTCGACGGCGCGGCTGAGGCGCTCGGCGGGGAGCTCGACCTCGAGAATGACGGAGCTCTTCGGGGCCGGGGTGGCTGTGACGTTCATCGCCGGGGAAGTATAGGGCGGGTCGCCGGCCGAGGCCGCCGCTCAGGGACTTCATCGCTCGACACGCCGGGTGAGCGTGGTCGACAGTGGCTTGGTGCGGACTACCGGACGACAGAACATTGTCCTCATCGCTTGCGGCGGGCTTGCCTTGGGACTTGTCGCCTTCTGGGCAACGTCAATAACGCCGCGCGCATACCTTGGTGGACCTGATTGCTCCGCTATTGAGGGCGCGAGCTTCGACCCCTGGTCAGGCATCGGCCGTGGTCGTTTACTTGAATGCATCGACACGTCGACTGGCATAGCAGGTCCCACATTCCTCCGTCGCGAGCCTGCGCCTCGGGCCGCGTTCGGCTTCCGCCATGCTCTGCCGCTGCCCATCGGTGTCCCGCTCGGCTGCATCGTCATGTGGATTGCCTTAGGCCTGCGAGATCGACAGCGGGCGATTTCGCGAAGTCGCGGACAGGCCGCGTAGCGGAGCCCGCCGGTCGCGCCAGCCTCGACGAGCGCGGGGTGCCCACGCGAACTCGTCGAGGCCGGCGGCGGGTGCCGGAGGGCGGGCGGAGTCTAGGCCGGTGACCCCGGTGCATGTCTGTACTGAGATTTACCTATTCGGCCGGGGCGACGCCTTCGAACCAGTGGATGAGATATCGCATCGTCAAGAACTGGATCACGCCGACGACGACCGCGATGGCCAGCGTAAAGACGCCGAGGTGTTGGCGAGCGGCAGAGTAGATGACCATCGCGACAGGAAGCCAGGCTGACCACAGCAACGCGGCCCGATCGCTTCCAATGCTTCCGCGCGACCACCGGCGCATGACAAGCATTCGTCCGATCAACACGCTCAGGGCAAGCGCGAAACCCACAACAGCAGGGTTCATCGCCCCGAGTCTACGCTCGAGTTACTGATTGGTAGGCGAGGTCGGGGTCGAACCGACACGCCGCTCACGCGGCACCGGCTCCTAAGGCCGGCGCGTCTGCCATTCCGCCACTCGCCCGCCGCGAGTCTAGCGTCCTCTGCCCCGCCGGGTCGGCGGGCTGGCCGTCTCCGCAATTGGCCAAACTTGCACTGGGCGACGCTTAGCGGAGGTCGGGTGGCCGCTCTTGGCGGCAAAGCGCCTGTTGTATGCCGCCGAAGGCTAACGGTAGGTAGAGTCGGTCCCGTGCATGCGGGGCAACATCTGCTAACGGTCTCCGGGTGCAAACTTGGCGAGGTAGAGGCAGAGAAGCCGGGTCGAGCGCGGGAACCGGAGCCTCGGGCCGGCGGGCTCCCGACTACCCGATGAAGCGGTAGCCGAGCCCTCGAACAGTCTCGATCGACCCTGCGCGGTCTCCCAGTTTCCGCCGCAGCGACCGAACGTTGGCCTCGATCACGTTGCTCCCGCCGGCGTATTCGTATCCCCAGACGTCGCGTAGCAGCGCGGCTCGCTCGACGACATGGCCCTGGCGCTGCTGGAGGTAGCTGATGACGTCGAACTCGAGCTTCGTGAGGTCGACCCGATGCCCGTCTAGCACAAGCTGATGCTGAACGAGATCCAGGATCGAATCGTCCTCGACCTGGATCTCGGCGGCCACGAGCTTGGCCAACCAGCCGTCGATCGAGGACGGACCGAAGTCATTCTGGGTGGCGTAGTACGGCACGCCATCGAACTCGATGGGATCGCCCGGAAGCAACTCGAAGCCCAGCGGTGCCACCATCGGGCCGTACGTCGCCGCGTCCTGGACGATCGAATAGATCCGCCGGAGCGTCGGCCGCATTTCCATGTACAGGCGCTTGATGTCGAGCCAGCTCGCGGCCTGGACCGGAGATGGAGCCTCGCCGTAATCGCGGGACAGCCACGCCCGACTGAACAGGACACGCTGGCCGGGTGGCACGGGATTCCGCCGGAGGTGATCCCAGCACCTGGCGAGCATCGGATCCTCACCGACGAGTCGGTGGCTCACGCGGTCGATCTCGCACACGTTGTAGAAGCCGGCGACCGTATCGAGCCGGTCACGCAGCACGCGGAAGGCCTCGGGCGCGAGGCGCCACCATGTCTCCATCACGCTGGCGGAGGCGGGTGGCATGTATCGCCTGGCGATCTCGACGATCGCCGGGCCGTCTGCTGGCCGGGCGGCCTCGGCGGACAAGAGGTGGTCGGTCGTCGGGAAGAACGCCTCTCGGACGATCGGGTTCTGGAGGATGTACAGCAGATCTGCCGTGTATCGCCACATCTCGTCGTGTGGCGCGTGGGCAACCTCCTCGCGGAGTTGGCGCCAGGCTGCCGCCCGATATCGCTTGGAACGCGCCGGATCGGAGGAGCGGAGGAGGGCCGCGACCGATTCGCGAACCGTGTCGTGGATGACGAGTCCGTCATCGCCGAGCTCCACGAATGGCAGCATCCTCAGGCGGTCGAAGGCGTCCTGCGGAGCCGTGTCCGGGAGCATCGCGGCAAGGAGCGACAGGGTCGGCCGCCGCACGACTGAGGCGGCATCGAGCGCCAGGCGGGTCGTCGGATCGAGACCGCCCAGGTAGAGCTCGGTCAGGCCCTCGACGATCGCCTTGACGGTCACCGCCTCGAGACTTACCTCCGGCCGCTCGGCCAGGGCCGACGCGGCGAGCCGAAGCGACAGCGGGTGTCCGCGCGCAAGACGGTAGATGCGGTCGGCATCGGCGTCATCGACTCCAGCCCGCTTGAGCAGATCCTCGGCTTCATCGCGGTCGAGGTTCTCGAGCGCGAGTCCCCGGAAGAGGCCGCCTAGCGCGGTCGGCCAGCCGGTCATCGGCGGCTCTCGACCCGATAGGACGATCCGGATCTTGTCTGACAGCGCGGGCACGAACGCCTGGCGCAGCCACGGATCAAGCAGCCGAGCGAGCTCATACGTGTCGAGAACGAGCACGACGCGTTCACCGAGCTTGCCCAGCCTGGTCGCCGCGGCCTCGGCGGTGGTCAGCTCCCCACCCGTCTTGCCTTCGAGCGCCGCGAGGAACCCTCGCTCGGTCGGCTCGATCGAGCGGCAGTCCAGCCGGAGTACGGTCGCCCCGGCGGCCCGTGCCTCGACGCCGAATGCCTCGACGAGAGCCGACTTGCCAATGCCGGCAATTCCGTGGACAAACACGACGAGAGGGCCGCCCTCGCCGAGCAACCGGCGGAGGACGTCCATCTCGTCTTCCCGCCCGACCAGGCCGGTCGCCTGCTCATCGATCAGCTGGCGGATGGTCACGGTCATCGGCTGATTCTGCGCGGCCCGTCAATCATGCCGCGACGGCGATCGCAGTCCGGGTGACCTGGCTCGGGCCCTCGAGGATTCCGAACACCGTAGAGGTGATGTTCGCGAAGTTCGGATTGGTCACGAACGCCTTGAAGAAGTCGCTCCGTGCGAAGGCGTCCAATGCGTGCTGGTCGGCCCACGTGTACACGCCGCCATACGTGTTCGAGGCTCGTCAGCCAGCCAGACCTTCGAGATGAGCCCGGGGACCCGGGCGAGTTCCGGGGCCAACCCGTCGCACGCGCTTCGGTAGTCGGCGTCGCTGAGGTCCTTGAGGTTGAAGTTGACGACCTGGATGATCACGGTGCTCGCTCCTTTCGTGAGAGGTCGAGGTGTCACCGTGACGGTACGGCCGTCCTGGCCCGACGGCGTGAGACTTCCTGAAAAAATCTGAAGATGCCTGGAGCGGGCTTGGCTCAGCGAGTTTGGCTCAGAGCCCGGCGCCGCTCGTTGGGCCGCCTTCGTCGCCGCTGCCCTCGGCCTTGTCGCGGCGGCGATCGCGGATCCGCTGCATCTGCTCCTCAAAGGAGGGACCGTCCGGGTTCAGCATCCGCTCGACGAGCTGGCGACCCGTTCGCACTGCGACCGGTCGCAAGGCCGTCGTCCCGAGGGCGACGACCGCCGCCAGGACCCCCTCCTTCTTGCGCTCCTTCGCCCGGTCATCGAGGTACTTCGCGAACTCCTTGTCGAGCGTCAGCTGAACCTTCTTGCCATCGGAGCCGAGCTTCTTGAGGACCTTGTTGATCTCGTCCGGCAGGAGCTCCGACGGGAGCGGATCCTCCTCGCCCCGGATCGCGCGTCTTCACTCGGCGGAAGAGCCGCTTCGGCCCGCCGAGGGCGAGGAACGCCGCCCCGGCCGCAACACCCGCGGCCTTGACCGGCTCGCGCCGAACCTTGGCCGGGATATCGACGGCCGCCCGGCCGGCGGCCTCGAGCCGATCGAGCTCGGCGTCGAGGTCCGCCCGGGCAGCTACGACCTGCGCGAGAGCGGCGTCCGTGCGCGTACCCACTCCATCGTCTCCTTTGTCATGTCGATGGTCTTCTGAGGAACGAAGCGTTTCATGAGCTCTTCGCCGTCAACCCCACGCTGCATCATCTCGACGGCCATCATGCCGCTCCACGTTGCCAGCCCGATGGCGAAGCCGATCGCGGCCCCGACCCGGCCGCCGAAGCCGATCGCCGTGAGCACGGCGAGGACAAGGCCGAGGAAGGTCCCGAGCGAAAGTCCACCGACGAGCCCTCGGCCGGGCCGCCATCCGCCGATGACCGCCAGGACGACGACGGTGACGACGAACCCGGCGAGGCCGATCCCCGCGATCCCGAGGTCGGGCCAGGCGATGCCTGCGCTGTAGGCGTAGACGAACGCCGCCAACCAGCCGACGAACAGGGCCGTCGGCACGGCGGCTACAGCGCGCTCCGCCCCTCCTGCGCTCCCCGCCCCGCCGCTCCCGCGATGCTCGGATCAGGCCCAGCAGCCCCAGGAACACCGCGGCGACGATGGGTAGCACGATGAGCGCCGCGCCCAAGCGGCCTGACGCCCGCATCGCTTCGCGGCAGGAGCGCGTCGCCGACGACGCCCCAGCCACGGTTCGTAAGGTTCAGCCCGAGCGCCATCCCGACCACGACACCGGTCACTAGCCCGGTCGCGACGCTACGCCCAACCGCCGCGGCGCTGACGCCGAGCGCGAGAACGACGGCCGCAACCCCGATCCCAAGCAACAGCAGCAGCCCGTGGAGGATCCCCCACCCGATCGAGCCGAAGATCCACTCACCGAGGAACAGCGGCAACCCGACCGCAAGGAGGAGTCCCGCGGCAATCGCCACCCCGATGGCGATCCCGACGTAGACGGCGACCCGCTTGACCTCGTCGACTACCTCGCCGAGCTCGGCCTTCGCCAACTCGACGTGCGCACCAACGAGACGCTTAACCGAATCCTTCGTCGCCCGGAACTGCCCGAAGAGGCCCGGCGGATCCTCGGGCGGAACGCTCGAGTCGGTCGCGTCATCGGGCGCGGGCGGAGGCGGATCCTGGGTGGGGGGTGCGGTCGCCTGCGGCTCGTCCAGTGGGGTGGGCTCCCTGCGTCGACCTGGGGGACCGGCCGATGATACCAGCGCCGGTCAGACCGTCCGGCCGAATGCCCTCAGACCGAGCCGATCGGCCGCGTCGAAGAAGCCGTACGCCCGCCGGAACTCGGGATTCACGGGATCGGGAGTCCTGCCGGTCGCGGTCCGCCACAGCTGGCGCTCGAGCTCGTCCAACCGACCGGCAAGCTCGGCGGGCCCGCGCGGGGCGGTGATGTCGGCGTAGGTTCTCCGGCCGGACGGATAGCGAACCTCCTCGTCCGGGATCCTCGGCAGGAAGGCGAGGACGACCCGCGCATGATCGAGTGCGGCCGAGATTCCAGGGCTCAGCGCTGCGGAGCGCCCTCGCAGGTCGCGCGCCACGCGAGGTCAGAGAGCGTTCGATCGTGTCCTCGGCGGCCGCGGCTCGCCTCTCGGCGTCGTCCACGGGTCCCTCGACACGTGTCGCAGCCACCCGTCCGATGAGGTAGCGGAGCTCCGCGACGCCCGCCGCGTCGGCTCGCAGCCAGCCCAGGAATCCGACCTGCACCCCTTCGAGATGCGGCAGCGTCCGGTCGGCCAGGTAGTCGGCGCCGCCGGCCGGCAGCCCGCCTTCATCGACCGCCGCATCGAGCAACTCGCGCGTCCGCCGGGCGAGGCCCAGCCAGCGATCGAATTCCGAGAATCCGCTCTGCTCGATGTCGCTCACGTCGCACCTCTTGCGGACCCGGTCCGCGGTAGCGTGTCGTTTCGGGAGCGTCTGCCGCATGTCGACGACTCGGCACGATGCAAAGGTCGCATAGCGGTTCGTCCGATGGTACCGCCTGGATCAGGACGCCCAGAGGTAGCGACTGCGTTACGCTCCGCGGATGGCTGGGTTGCGACCGTTGCTGTCGGCGGAGCTGCTCAGCATCGGCAGCGAGCTCACCGTCGGTGAGACGAGGGACACGAACTCAGGCGAGCTCGCCCGGAGCCTGTCCGGGATCGGTATCGTGGTTGGCCGGATCCAGGCGCTGCCGGACGATCTCGATGTGGTCAGTGGAGCCTTCGCGGAGGCCCTGGCGCGGGCAGACCTCGTGGTCTCGACCGGCGGGCTGGGACCGACGCCTGACGACCTCACCCGCGAGGCAATCGCCGCCGTCGCCGGCGAGGAGCCCAGCGTCGATCCCGACCTCGAGTCGTGGCTTCGCGGCCTCTGGACGAGGCGCGGCATGACCATGCCCGACCTGAACCTGAAGCAGGCCTGGCTCATTCCGTCCTCGGAGGCCCTGCCGAACGCCAATGGCACGGCTCCGGCCTGGTGGGTCACTCGCCCTGATGGCCGGCTGATCGTCGCCCTCCCCGGACCGCCCCGCGAGATGCGGCCGATCTGGTCGGAGCAGGTCCTTCCCCGGCTGCGTGAGCGAGGTGCCGGCGGCGAGGCGGCCACGCCGGACGTTCCGCCTGGCCGGGATCGGCGAATCGGCCCTGGCGGAGCTGCTCGGCGAGGAGCTCCTCCGGTCGGGCAATCCTGTCGTTGCCACGTATGCCCGCGCCGATGCGGTCGACGTCCGGATCTCGGCCCGGCCGGAGCCCCCGCGCTCGGCGCAGGCGATCGTCGATGCGACCGCGGCCCGGGTTCAAGACCTGATCGGAGACCACATCTGGGCCGAAGGCGACACGTCGTGGCCCGACGCTATCGGGAGGGAGTTCGAGCGGCTCGGCTGGACGCTGGCGGCCGTCGAAGTCGGGACCGGCGGGTCCCTCGCCGCCCTCTTCGGTGATCGCGGGTGGCTAAGGTTCGCCGAGACGCTGGCGGCGGATGCGCCCGCGGCGGCCCATCACGCCGACCCGGACGATGCCGCGACCCCAGCCGACCACGGATCGACCGATGGGCTGGAGGCGCTGGCCCGCAATGCCGGCGAGGTCGGGGGCAGCGACGTGTCGATTGGGATCCGGGTCCGAGCGAGGGGCGACGACTCGGCCGTGACCGTCGTCGTGGTGTTGCCCGGTCGCGTCCACCGCGAGCGGCGGATCGCGTTCCTCGGCGGCGCCCAGGGCCGGCTTCGGGCCGGTTTGGTGGCGGCGCACGTTCTGCTCGTGGAGTTGCGAGCGCGAGACGCTGTCCCGGTGAATGCCGCGTCGGCGTCCGCTGCGGCACCGCCCGCGTAACGCTATCTAGCGCCGCGCCCTAGCGCCGCGCCGCCCGGTGCAGTCGCTCGAGGTCCAGCACGACGATGCTGTCCCGCTCGAGGCGGATCAGGCCGTCGTCGGTGAACATGCCGAGAAGCTTGTTCACGCTCTGCCGGGTGCAACCGATCATCGCCGCGAGGTCGCCCTGCGTCAGGGGCGCCCGGAGGCGGATCGTGCCATCGCTGAGCTTCTTCCCGGATTCGTTCGCCAGGCGGGCGAGGCGCGAGGCGAGGCGGCCGGTGATATCGAGGAAGTGCAGTTCCTCGACGTGATTTGTGAGTCGGCGGAGCTCCGAGGCGAGCGACGCCAGCAGGGCATCGACGATCGCGGGCTCCGTTGTCAGCAGTTCGCGGAACTGGCCGCGCGGCAGGATCAGCGTCTCCGTCGCCTCGAGGGCCGTTGCCGTGGCGGATCGCGGCGCGCCGTCGAGCAGGGCGAGCTCCCCGAAGACGTCGCCGGGACGGAGCGTTGCAAGAATGGCCTCATCTCCGGCGTCGGACGGGAGCATGATCTTGATCGCGCCAGTCATGACGATGAAGAGGGCGTCACCTGGGTCGCCGAGGTGGAAGATGACTTCGCCGCGGCGGAAGCGCCGGGTGCGCATCCCGCGTCCGACTCGCTCGAGCGTGGCCGCATCGAGCCCCGAGAAGAACGGGACGCCAGCCAACGTGTCGGCGAGCGGGCGAGCCTCGATCATGAGGTCCATCGTACAGCGGCCGTACGCGCCCGGACCTTCGATTTGTCGGATTGCCGACAGGCCGACGTGGGTCGGGCCGTGCGACGATTTCCGGGTGGCAAGCTCGGCGTCGTCGCGATGACTCGGGTCACGATCGTCGGCGCCGGGACATCGGCACCTGAGCCGAACTCGCCGGCATCCGGGATCCTCGTCGAGACTCGCTCGACTGGGATCCTTTTCGATTGCGGCCAGGGTGTGATCCGCAGCCTCATGCCGATCCGTGACCCCCGCAGCCTCGATGCGGTCGTCATCGGCCACCTTCACGCCGACCATTTCATCGATCTCGTGTCCCTTCGGTACCTCCTGCCCTGGGCCGGCTACAACGGCCGGAAGATCCCGATCCTGCTGCCGCCGGGCGGCCGCCAGCGGATGGACGAACCTGGCCGCGGCGATCAGCGAGCGTGAGCGGTTCTTCGATGACGCCTTCGAGGTGCTCGAATACGACCCAAAGGCGAATGTCGCGATCGGCGACCTGTCGATCCAGTTCATCCCCGGGCGCCATTACGTTCCGGCCTGGGGCTGTTCGATCACCGACGCGGCCGGCCGCCGGATCGTCTTGTCCGGCGATACCGGCCCGAACGAAGTCGCTCGTCGAGGCGGCCAGCGGCGCCGAGCTGTTCGTCGTCGAGGCCACCCTGCTCACCGCGGAGGACGACGATCCGATCCGCGGGCATCTCACCGCCGACGAGGCCCTCGACATGGGCGACGAGGCCGGCGTCGGCCAGACGGTGCTGGTCCACTACCGCGGACAGGATCGCGAGGCGATCGAGGCGGCTTGCCGAGGGCGGGTGGCGTCCGTGGCCGGTCGGCCGGGCATGATGTTCGAGCTCGATCCGGCCGCGGCCGACTGGAAGTCCGTTCAACCAGTCGGCGAAACCCTCAGCGGCGTGGCCTCGAGCACCGCCCGCGCCCGCTGACGGTAGGCCTCCGCCGCCTCACCCGCTCCGAGCAGATCCGCAGCCGTCGTCCAGAACGAGGCCGCCTCCGCCGAGGCGCCGACGGCGAGCGCCTCCTCGGCCGCCTCGGCGAGCATCGGAACCGCCCGCGCTCCGTCGCCGGCGGCAGCGCGGTGGCGGGCAACGGCACCGATCGCGCCCCGACCCGATTGGGCGTCGAGCAGGTCCGCGACGCGCGCGTGAAGCCGCCGCCGGCTGCTCCCGAGCAGGCCGGAATACGCCGCATCGTGGATGAGCGGGTGGGAGAACCGCCAGCCTCCCGCCGTGTCGACGGCGACGATCAGCGACGCGTCACCCAGGCCCTCGTAGACGTCGCGCTCGACGCGCTCACCGAAGATGTCGGCCACGATCGTCTCGCGGAACGTGACGCCGATCACCGAGGCCACCCGGAGGACGGTCCGCGCCTCCTCCGACAGGGCATCGATCCGCGCCCCGAGAAGCGCGCGCAGCGTCATCGGCATGCCTTGGCCGGACTCTCCGTCGCCGAAGCCAAGGCGACCCGCCGGCGTCGTCGGCGGCGGGTCGTCGAGCAGCGCCCGCACGGTCTCCGTGATGAACAGCGGGTTGCCGGCGGTCCGCTCGTGGAGACGTTTGGCATCGGACTCGTCGATGTCGGCCCCGGCCACGACGGCGGCAAGCTCCTTCGTCTCGCCCTCGTCGAGGCCTTCGAGCCGGATGTGCTCCAGCGTCTTGATCGAGGCCGGCGCGGGCGTCGGGCCGGGCCGCGTCCCGATGACGATCAACAGCGGCCCGGAGCTACTCATCCGGACGATCTGGTCGAGCATCCCCGCGCTCGAAGGATCGAGCCAATGGAGGTCGTCGATGAAGACGATCCGCGGCCCTGATACCTCGAGGAGACGCTCCATGTATCGCGTCGCCATGTCGGCGATCGCGGCGGCAACCTGGGCCGGTTCGACCGGCACGAGAGGCGCCTCCTCCTCCCAGCCGGAGAAGGCGGCATCCCGGGCGATCGCCGCGACGGCGCCGGCCCAGCGCCGGACCTTGTCGGGAGGGGCGTCTTCCGTGAACAGGAGGCGTCGAGCCATGGCCCCGGAGTCCGTGCCGTGCTCGTCGGCAATCGCCTGGGCCAGGGCACGCCCGAACCGATACGGCTCCTGGGCGCCGTACGAGACGTTGTCCACCCAGGTACATGCGAAGCCGGCCGACGGCGCCGCCGCGGCGAGCTCAGCCATGAGCCGCGACTTGCCCATCCCGGCCTCGCCCTCGACGACGATCGCGGCCCCGCTCTGCGGCGTCGCGGTGTCGAGCAGCGCGCGCAGGCGCGCCCGCTCCTTCTCGCGCCCGACGAGCTGCCCGACCGGCGGTCGCCACGGTTGGAATCCGGCCTCGCCGATGAGTCGGGCGACGCGGATCGGCCGCGTCTGGCCGCGGAGCAGCTGGGGCCCGCGATCCTCGACCTCGAATCCCTTGCGGGTCGCCCGGAGCGTCGCCTCGTCGAGGAGGATCTCGCCCGGCTGGGCGATGGTCTGGATCCGCGCGGCCGTGGTCACCGCCGGACCGGTCAGTGACCAGTCGCCGGTGGTCGTGCCGCGAGGCGCCGCCACGACCTCGCCAGTCGCAATACCGATCCGGACCTGGAGCGGGTCCTCACCGGTCGAGGCGGCGACGCCCGCCAGCGCCTCGCGGATCGCCAGGGCGCAGTGCGCCGCCCGGAGGGCATCGTCGCCGTGGCCATTCGGCCAGCCGAAGACCGCGAACACGGCGTCGCCGATGAACTTTTCGCGAGTTCCATCGAAGGCCTCGATCGCTTCGACCATTGCCTGAAGGGCGTGGTCGACCTGGCGGCCGACGTCTTCGGGATCGTGCTCGGCGACGAGGCGGACGTAGTCGACCAGGTCGGCGAAGAGCGCGGTGACGATGCGCCGATCGCCCGGCTCGATGTCCGTCGCGGTGGGAGCGGCGCGGCGCCCGGCCACTGCGACGTCGCCCAACTGCGAGCCGCATTGGTCGCAGAACTTGGCCCTACGTCGAGTCGCGGCGCCACACGTCCGGCAGCGCACCCGGCGATCTCCTCCCCGTCCTCCCCCGAGATGCTCGCCCCCGTCGGGAATTCTATCCCCGATGGAATCAGCTGATCGAGAGGACCGGCTGCTGATCGGCCGCCGCGGCGCGGACGCTGACCCTCGCGGCAACGGCCCCGGCGACGGCCGTGAGCGCCTTCGCGGCCGGTCCCGGTTCGCGCTGAGCGACCGCGGGCACGCCGACATCCCCACCCTGTCGGACGGTGATGTCGAGGGGGACGCCGCCAAGGAAGTCGATGCCGTGCTGGGCCGCGAACCGCTCGCCACCGCCGCGTCCGAAGATCTCCGTCGCCTCGCCGCAGTGGGGGCAGATGAAGGCGGTCATGTTCTCGACGACGCCGAGGATCGGGACCGACAGGCGCTTGAACATCGCAAGGGCCTTGGTGACGTCCGACAGCGAGACTTCCTGGGGCGTCGTCACGAGAACCGCGCCACCGAGCGGGACCGCCTGGGCCAGGGTCAGCTGGGCATCGGACGTTCCGGGCGGCAGGTCGATGACGAGATAGTCGAGATCGCCCCATTCCACGTCGCGCAGGAACTGCTGGATCGCCCCGCCGACGAGCGGTCCCCGCCAGACGATCGGCTGGCCCTCCGGAACGAAGAACTGGATCGAGATGCACTTCACGCCGTGCCGCTCGAGCGGGGTGATCTTGTTGTTCGCGCTGGCGACCGGCTGGCCCTCGACGCCGAGCATCATCGGGATGTTCGGGCCGGTGATGTCCGCGTCGAGCAGGCCGACGGCCGCGCCCGATTGGGCGAGCGAGACGGCGAGGTTGACGCTGATCGTGCTCTTGCCCACGCCGCCCTTGCCCGATGCGACGGCGATGACGTTCTTCACGCCCGGCAGGAGCTGCTGGGGCTGCTGGGGAGTCGCCCGGCGGACCATCGAGCCCCAGGTCACGGCGATCTTGTCGACCCCGATCTCCCGCAGGGCAACGTTCACGTTGCGCTCGATCTCGTCCTTGAGCGGACAGGCCGGCGTCGTCAGTTCGATCGTGAATGCGACGTCCGCGCCGTCGATCGCGATCTCCTTGACCATGTTCAGGGTCACGATGTCGCGCCCGAGCTCGGGCTCCTGGACATTGCGGAGAGCGTCGAAGATCGCGCCTTCGGTCAGGGTCGGCATCGGTTGTGGAAACCTCGGCGTGGATATCGACGGCACCCGCGTCGATATCGCCATCGTACTCCCAGATCGCGCGGCAGGCGGCAGCCCGGCCATGGCTCCCCAAAATGGCCAGATATTCGCCCGGGGACTACTGGGCCAGGATGGCCCCTCGAAACACGGGCCAGGGCGCCGCGATTAGCCTCTGGCGGCTGACAACCGAACGAATTGTGCCGGCAACTCGCTCGGATCGGCCTTGGATCCGGCCTTGCATTCCTCCCACGCATATTTGGCCAGTTCCGGGCGGGCGGCGCAGCAGACGGCCGACGGGGAGCCGGGTAGGTCGCGGCGAGGACACACCGGCTTGGGCTCAACCTACGAACTACCGGCCGATATCGGCCTTGATCGTGCGAATCTCGCGCGTTGCTGGCCTCGTCGGCGCGGACCTCGGATTGTTGACACCCCCGACCGGGGACACCTATCCTCGGCTGGCCGACGGTGATCAGGGGGACCCCGCTCGACCGTGCCGTCCGAGGCACGCGGGCTGCGTCCGGTTGTCGGTGTCCCTGGGCAGGGTTTCGGGAGAGCCGTGAGTGTCTGAGGTCGAGGTCCGCCTCGTCGACGTGGTCAAGACATTCGGCGACGCCGTCGCGGTCGACCACATCAACCTCGAGGTGCGCGACGGCGAATTCTTCAGCCTGCTCGGACCGTCCGGCTGCGGCAAGACGACGACCCTGCGGATGATCGGTGGCTTCGAGCAGCCGACATCGGGCCTGATCGAGCTGCAGGGCAAGGACGTCACCTGGCTGCCGCCCTACCAGCGCAACGTCAACACCGTCTTCCAGAGCTATGCGCTGTTTCCGCACCTGACGATCTTCGAGAACGTGGCCTTCGGCCTCCGCCGCAAGGGCGTCAAGGACAGCGAGATCAAGAGCCGCGTCTCCGACATGCTCCGCCTCGTCGAGATGCCCGGCTTCGAGAAGCGCAAGCCCGGCCAGATCTCCGGCGGCCAGGCCCAGCGCGTTGCCCTCGCCCGGGCCCTCATCAACAAGCCTGCCGTTCTCCTTCTCGACGAGCCGCTCGGCGCGCTCGACCTGAAGCTCCGCAAGCAGATGCAGGTCGAGCTGAAGCGCATCCAGCAGGAGGTCGGGATCACGTTCATCTACGTGACCCACGATCAGGAGGAGGCGATGACGATGTCCGATCGGATCGCCGTCATGCACGCCGGGCGCTACGAGCAGCTGGGCGACCCGGAGAGCCTCTACGAACGGCCGACGACGCGGTTCGTGGCTGGATTCCTCGGGATCAGCAACCTTCTCCCGGCGACGCTGGCCGGGACATCCGACGGCTATGCGATCGCCACGCTTGCCGACAATGCGCAGGTCCGGGTCCCGAAGGCGCTCGTGAACG
Organism: uncultured Chloroflexia bacterium; assembly: GCA_963788685.1. Lineage (GTDB taxonomy): Bacteria > Chloroflexota > Limnocylindria > Limnocylindrales > CSP1-4 > CF-46. Next base: position 96,013 of record CAWBHP010000005.1, read on the forward strand.
GCCATCAGAACATCGAAGTCGGTGTCCGCCCGGAGAAGATCCGGATGTACAAGGAGGGCGCCGAGACGCCGGCCGGTTGCAACGAGATCGACGGAACGGTCAAAGACGCGTCCTACCTCGGCGTGTCGACTTCTTACGTCGTAGAAGCGCGCTCTGGGGCGCGCCTGACGGTCTATGAGCAGAACGTGGAGCGGACCGTTCACGGCTCGCTCCATCAGCCGGGGGACACGGTTCGCCTGTCTTGGTTGCCTGATCACAGCTTCGTGGTCCAGGCCGGCCCTGTCGATGCCCATACCGGTCACGAGTGACCGGTCGCGCCAACCCCGGAACTTCAGGAGGAGACATGAACGAGAACAGCCCCCGCACCGTCCCCGACGTCAGTCGTCGCCGGTTCCTGCAGGGCTCGACGCTGGTCGGATTCAGCGCCTTCCTGGCGGCCTGCGGGACCAGTGGAACTGGCAGCACCGCGCCCTCGAGCGCCCCTGGTGCGTCCACCCCGGCATCGAGCACGCCGCCGGCGTCCCAGCCCTCGGCGCCGCAGTCGCCGTCGGCCGAGCTGAACTTTGCCAACTGGCCGCTGTACATCGACACCGACGACGAGGACGAGACGAAGCACAAGACCCTCGAGGACTTCAAGGCCAAGTACGGCACGACCGTGAAGTACTCCGAGGTCATCAACGACAACGACGAGTTCTTCGGGACGATCCAGCCGGCGCTCCAGGGCGACCAGGACACGGGCTGGGACCTCGTCGTCCTGACCGACTGGATGGCCAGCCGGCTGATCCGGCTGGGCTGGGTCGAGACGCTCGACCTCGCGAACATGCCGAACAAGGTCGCGAACATGCAGGACGTCTACAAGGGCGTCGACTTCGACCCGACAGACGACCACCACGCCCCGTGGCAGTCGGGCATGACCGGTCTCGGCTACGACAGCGCGGTCACCGGGGAGCTCACGAGCCTCGACCTCGCTCTGGGAGGCGAACCCCAAGTGGACCGGCAAGGTCACGTTCCTGACCGAGATGCGGGACTCGATCGGCCTGTGCCTGCTCAAACTCGGCAAGGATCCGGCCCAGGCCACCCAGGCTGACGCCGACGCCGCGGTCGCCGAGATCCAGAAGGCGATCGACGCCGACATCATCCGGGCCTTCACGGGCAACGAGTACGCCGAGGATCTCGTTTCCGGCAACGTCGTCCTGGCGATGGCCTGGTCGGGTGACATCGTGGTCAAGCAGCTCGAGAAGGAAACGCTCGCCTGGACGCTGCCCGACGAGGGCGGGATGATCTGGACCGACAACATGCTCGTCCCCAAGGGTGCCCAGCACAAGTACACGGCCGAGCTGTTCATCGACTTCGTCTACGACCCGGCAATCGCCGCCCAGATTGCCGCGTGGGTGAACTACGTCACGCCGGTCAAGGGCGCCAAGGAGGTCATTGCGGCCGACGCCGATCCCGACGTGGCTTCGCTGGCCGAGAGCCCGCTGATCTTCCCGCCGGACGACGTCCTCGAGAATGTCAAGATCTTCAAGACGCTGTCCGAAGAGGACGAGACGTACTTCAACGACAAGTTCTCGGCCGTCACCGGCAACTAGCCCGACCGACGGGGTCACCCTGATCGATGAACGTGCGCAAGCGGCTGATCGGACTCACGCCGTATCTGCTGCTTGCGCCCGGCCTCCTATGGCTGCTCGTGTTCTTCGTCTATCCGAGCATCCAGATGTTCATCAGCTCGTTCTGGTCAGGGACGCTTGAGTCTGGCTTCACGGTCTCGCTGGACAACTGGACGACCTACACACGGGCCGTCGACCGGTATCAGCCGCAGTTCCTCCGCTCGCTGGTCTACGGCGGCGCGGCGACGATCATCTGCTTCCTGATCGCGTATCCCCTCGCCTACACGATCGCGTTCCGCGGCGGGCGCTACAAGAACCTGCTGCTGTTCCTCGTGATTGCCCCGTTCTTCACGAGCTTCCTCCTCCGGACGCAGAGCTGGAAGATCATCCTGGGCGACGACGGGATCCTGTTCGGGCCGCTGAAGGACTTCGGCCTGCTGCCGCCGGAGTTCCGCGTGCTCGCGACGCCGGCCGCGGTGATCGCCGGTATCGCCTACAACTTCCTGCCGTTCATGACCCTGCCGATCTACGTCTCGCTGGAGAAGATCGACGGCCGGCTCGTCGAGGCGGCCAAGGATCTCTACGCGGGGCCGTGGCGGCCGGGTGGGACCGTCGCCGGTGCGGTCGTCGGGGCGCTGATCGGCGGCGGGCTTGGGGCGGCGCTCAGCTATGACGTCGTCGTTCTTGCGGGCCTCGGACTGCTGGTCGGCGTCGCTCGTGGGCACGTTCTTCATCTCCCAGTCGTTCCTCCGCGTCGTCCTGCCGCTTTCGCTGCCGGGCGTCTTCGCGGGCTCGCTGCTCACGTTCATCCCGGCGATGGGCGACTTCGTCAACGCCGAGATCCTCGGCAATACGCAGACGCGGATGATCGGCAACGTCATCCAGAGCCGGTTCCTCGAAAACAACGACTACCCGACGGCGGCGGCCCTGAGCTTCATCCTGATGGCCGCCATCCTGGCGATGGTCGCGATCTACGCCCGTGTCCTGGGCACGGACGAGCTGACGAGCGCCCGATGAGCCAGATCGCGCCCGGCACCCCGGTCCGTCCGTCAGCCGTCGTGCGGGCCGGACGGTTCATCCACCGGAATGTGCTCTACGTCTATCTGCTCTTCGCGATCCTGTACCTGATGCTGCCGGTCGCGGTCATGGCGCTGTTCAGCTTCAACGACCCGCCCGGCAAGAGCAACGTCACGTGGCACGGCTTCACGCCTGGACGCGTGGCTCAACCCGTTCGGCGTGCCGGATCTCTTCGAGGTGGTCCGGACGAGCGTCGGGGTCGCGTTCATCTCGACGATCGTCGCGACGGCGCTCGGCACGCTGGTCGCGCTGGCCCTCGTCCGCTATCGGTTCCGCGGCTCCGGGGCGACGAACACGTTGATCTTCCTGCCGATGGCGACGCCCGAGATCGTCATGGGCGCCTCGCTCTTGACCCTGTTCGTCGCGATCGGCGAGCCGCCGTTCTTCCCGACGAACTTCGTGACGATCGTGATCGCCCACATCATGTTCAACATCAGCTACGTGGTCGTCACCGTCCGGGCCCGCCTCTACGGCTTCGACCGGCATCTCGAGGAAGCGGCGATGGACCTCGGGGCGAACGAGTGGACGACCTTCTGGAAGGTCACGTTCCCGATCATCCTGCCGGGATCCTGGCGGCCGCCCTGCTGGCCTTCAGCCTCTCGATCGACGACTACGTCATCACGAGCTTCACCGCCGGTCGAACGACGACCTTCCCGATCTTCATCTGGGGCGCGGCCCGGGTCGGCGTGCCGGTCCAGGTCAACGTCATCGGCACGGCGTTCTTCCTGATCGCGGTCGGATTCGTCGCGATCACGACGTTCCTCCAGGGTCGGGCCAACCGGCCGCACCCCGCCGCCGAAGATGAAGGAAGGGGCGACAATGCCCGCGAGCGAACGGACCCTGGCACCCACGGAGGCCTGACGATGGTCGACACAGCAACTCCCGGCGTCGACGCTTCCGGCGGCAAGGTCGCGTCCCTGCCCGACCTGTCCGTCGTGCCGCCGGTCTGGGGCCGGATCACGAACCTCGATCGTCGACCGGGGCGAGGGGTCGTGGCTCATCACCGTCGATGGCGAGCGGTATCTCGACTACTCGTCGGGGATCGGGGTGACCAACACCGGTCACGCCCATCCGCGCGTGGTCGCGGCGATCCAGGAACAGGCCGCAAAGCTCCTCCACGGCCAGCAGAACATCATGTACCACGAGCCGGGCCTGCGGCTGTACGACCGGCTCTCGCGGCTCCTCCCGGGCGACGGCTGGGGCGCATTCCTGTCGAACTCCGGCGCGGAGGCGATCGAGGCCTCGGTGAAGCTGGCGCGCTTCGCGACCGGGCGGCCGGTCATCCTCGCGTTCCGCTACGGCTACCACGGCCGGACGGCCCAGACGATGGCCCTGACGAGCGCCAAGGACGTCTACCGCGGCCATTTCGAGCCGCTGCCGGGGTCCGTCTACCACACCGCCTATCCCGTATTGCTACCGGGCGTCGGGCGGCCCGCACTCGCCGGACGCCTGCACCTGCGACTGGGAGGCCCAGCTCGATCTGACGTTCCACCAGCTCATCTACCCCGAGCACGTCGCGGCGGTGATCGTCGAACCGGTCCTCGGCGAGGGCGGCTACATCGTCCCGCCGCCGGGCTTCCTGCCGCGCCTCCGCGAGATCACGAAGCTGCACGGGATCCTGCTCATCGCCGACGAGGTCCAGACCGGCTTCGGGCGGACCGGCGAGATGTTCGCGGTCCGTCACTGGGACGTCGAGCCGGACATCACGGTCATGGCCAAGGGCATCGCCTCGGGCCTGCCGCTGTCGGGGATCATCGCCCAGCGCGCCCTCCTGGATCGGCTGCCGCCCGGATCGCACGGCGGGACGTACGGCGGCAACGTCGTCGCCTGCGCCGCCGCGAACGCGACGCTGGACGTGATCGAGGACGAGGGGCTCGTCGCGAACGCCCGCGAGCGGGGCGCCCAGTTCCTCGCGGGACTCCGCGCGCTGGCCCCGAAGTACCGCTCGATCGGCGACGTCCGCGGCCTCGGGCTGATGCTGGCCCTCGAGTTCATCAAGCCCGGCGAGGGCGACGGCCGCGTCCCGAACCCGGACCTGGCGAAGCGCGTCCAGGCCGAGGCGCTCGCCCGGAAGCTGATCGTCCTGACCGCCGGGACGTACGTCAACGTCGTCCGGATCATCCCGCCGCTCATCACGACCGCCGACGAGGTCGACCTGGCCCTGCGGACGCTCGACGAGGCCCTGGCCGCCGCCGGTGCCTGACGCCATCGAGCGACCTGCCGGCCGATCGCCCGCGCGCGCCTCCAGGCGTTCGCCGCGCCGACTTGAGCGGCTCAGGCTCGAGGACCTCCGCTCATGTACTGCCGTGCCGGTCCGGTCGAGACCCGGCTCATGGCGGGCATCGAGCGGGCCGCGGCCGCGGCCGCAGCGAGCGGGCTCTCGACGGCGCCGTCGGAAGAAGGCGCGACGACGGATCCTGGCTTCGTACCTCGAGTCGCGCCTACGCGGACGCCTCGTTCCGGAACAGCGGTGCGGCGCGTCGCAGTCGCGGGCAGACCTCGCGGACGAGGAGGACGCGAGTCGCATCGCGAGATCCCTCGACGAGGCCGGTCGCGGCGCCACCGTGCCGTGCGGACGCGCCGCCGATGCCGGATCGACGCAAATCGCTGTCGCTGCGGCGCCCGGATCGGCGGTTGGCTGGTCTGGATCGTTTCGTGGTGATCGCATGGTGGTGTCGCAGCTACTACGGCCTAGGGGCGGACTCGACCGGCAATCCTGCTGGCATCGCCGTGGCCGGACGCGAGCCCGGACGATCGAGGTCGTCCCGGCGACGCCGGAGCGCTGGGACGACGTCGTAACGCTCCTGGGCGGCAACGGCGACAAGGGCTGCTGGTGCCAGGCGCCGCGCGGCCGGGCGGTCGGCTACGGGCCGAGCGAGCCGGGCTCCGGCGAGAGGCCCTGCGTGCGCCAGCTCGACGAGGACCCGCCGCCCGGCATGCTTGCCTACGTCGACGGCGAGGTCGCCGGCTGGTGCGGCTTCGGGCCGCGGCCGAACCTGCCCCGACTCGAGCGCTCGCGGACGATCCCGAAGATCGACGACCTCCCGGTCTGGTCGATCCTCTGCTTCAACGTCCGCGTCGGCTACCGCCGCCGGGGCGTCGCCGCCGCGCTGCTCGACGGCGTCGTCGACTTCGCCCGCCGCTCCGGCGCGCCCGGCGTCGAGGCCTACCCGATCGATCCCGAGGGCGGCCGGGTCGACGTGGGCTTCGGCTACGTCGGCGTCACGCCGATGTTCGAGAAGGCCGGGTTCCGGCGGGTCGTCGAGACGGCGGCCCACAGCGACGGCCGGCCACGCATCCTCATGCGGTTGATGTTCTGAGTCGTTCGAGCACGACGTCGTGGAGGAGGCCGTTCGACACGACGAACGTGCCGCTGTCGATCGCCCGTCGCCCCTCGAAGTCCGTCGCCCGGCCACCGGCCTCCTCGACGAGGACCATCGGCGCCGCGGCGTCCCACGACGACAGGCCGACCTCGACCATCGCCTCCGCGGCGCCTTCGGCGAGCAGCGCGTAGCCCCAGAAGTCGCCGAACCCGCGCTCCCGCCAGACATCGCCGAGCAGCGCCCGGAAGCCCGGCGCCCGGCCCGACGCCTCGATCTCGTGGCCTGAGCCGTGGAGGACCTGGGCATCGGCCAGCGAGGAGACGCGCGACACGTGGAGCCGTCGCGGCGCGGCATCGTCGAGGCCCCGAGCCCACGCTCCGCCGCCGCGCCGCGCCCACCACCGCTCGTGGAGCGCCGGCGCCGACAGGACCGCCGCCTGCAGCTCGCCATCGCGCTCGACCGCCAGCAGCGTCCCGAACAGCGGCACGCCGCGGATGAAGTTGTGGGTGCCGTCGATCGGGTCGATGTACCAGCGGATCGCGGCGTCGCCGGCCTCGGTCCCGTACTCCTCGCCGACGAGGCCGTGATCCGGGTGGGCGGCCGCGATCCGGGCCCGAATCGCCCGCTCGATCGCCGTGTCGGCCTGGGTCACGAACGTCCGGTCGGGCTTGGTCGAGATCTCGAGGTCGCGCCGGAAGGCGCCGCGGGCGAGCTCGTCGGCCTCGTCGCAGGCGGCGTGAGCGAGCTCCAGCCAGCCGTCGAGCTCCGCCTCCGATCCCCGCCGGAGACTCGCCGACCACTCCGCGCCGAAGGCCGCCTCCTGCGCTCATGACCGCAACCGCTCGCCGGCGGGATCCCAGAGCGGCTCCCGGACGACCTCGAAACCGACCCACTCGCCGAAGACGTCGATCTCGCCGCGGGTCCCGATCCCCGCGTCCGGCGGCAGGTAGGCGTAGGCGATCGAGCGCTCGACGCTGAACCCATAACCGCCCGACGTCACCCGACCGACGATCTCGCCGCCGACCCGGACCGGCTCGTTGCCGAGGCAGACCGAGCGCGGGTCGTCGAGGACCAGGCAGCGCAGCCGCTTCCGCGGACCTGCCGCCTTGGCCGCGACCAGCGCGTCGCGACCGACGAACTCGCCCTTGTCGAGCGCGACCGCGAATCCGAGGCCGGCCTCGTACGGCGTCTCGTCCGGGGTGATGTCGCTCGACCAGGCCCGGTAGCCCTTCTCCAGGCGGAGCGCCTCGATCGCCCGGTAACCGGCCGCGACGAGGCCGTGAGGCCCGCCCGCCGCCCAGAGCAGTGTCCCACAGCGCCGCTCCGTACTCGGCCGGCGGGTAGAGCTCCCAGCCCAGCTCGCCGACGTAGGTGACCCGCAGCGCCAGGAGCGGGACGTAGCCGACCGCGATCTCGCGCGCGGTCAGGTACGGGAAGGCCTCGTTCGAGACGTCGTCCTTCGTCAGGCCCGCGAGGATGTCGCGCGCCCGCGGCCCCCAGATCCCGATGCAGGCCCGGGCCGACGTGACGTCGCGGACCTCGACCGAGCCGTCGTCGGGCAGGTGCTTCCGGATCCAGCCGAGGTCGTGGTTGCCGACGGCCGTTCCGGTCACGATCAGGAACCGGTCCGGGCCGAGGCGGGTGACCGTGAAGTCGCGTCTCGATGCCGCCGCGGCGTGTTCAGCATCTGGGTGTAGACGATCCGCCCGACGGCGACGTCGACGTCGTTCGCGCACAGGCGCTGGAGGAACGCGCAGGCGCCCGGCCCACCGACCTCGATCTTGGCGAACGAGCTCTCGTCGAACAGCCCGGCGGTCCGCCGCGTGGCGAGCGCCTCGGCTCCGATCGCGGTCGACCAGTGCTCGCCGGCCCAGCCGCGCGGGCGGACGGCCTCGAGCTCCGAATCCTCGTTCCGGGCGAACCAGTTCGGGCGCTCCCAGCCGGACTTCTCGCCGAAGACGGCGCCCAGCTCGGCCACCCGCGAGTAGGCCGGCGACAGGCGCAGCGGCCGGCCGGCCTGGCGTTCCTCGTTGGGGTAGTGGATGTCGTAGTAGGTCGCGTAGACCTCCGTCGTCCGGGCGAGCGTGAACGCCTGGCTCCGGTACTGGGCGCCGAACCTGCCGGATGTCCATCTTCCAGAGATCCAGCTCCGGCTCGCCTTCGGCGATCCAGGAGGCCATCTGCCGGCCGATCCCGCCGGCTCCGGCGATCCCGTGGGCACAGAACCCGGCCGCGACGAAGAACCCCCGGACGTCCGACTCGCCGAGGATGAACTCGTTGTCCGGGGTGAACGCCTCAGGGCCGTTGATCATCCGGCTCACGCCGGCGTCGGCGATCGAAGGGACCCGCCTGATCGCCCCGGCCATGATCTCCTCGAACCGCGGCCAATCGGGCGCGAGCAGCTTGCCGTTGAAGTCCGGGGGCACGCCGTCCAGGGACCAGGGAGCCGGATTCCGCTCGTAGCCGCCCATGCACAACCCGCCGACCTCCTCGCGGAAGTAGACGAGGTTGTCCGGGTCGCGCAGCTGGGGCATGTCCGCGGTGACGCCCTCGATCGGCCTCGGTGAAGAGGTACTGGTGGGCGATCGGGATGATCGGAATCGTCACGCCCGCGAGCCGGCCGATCTCCGGCGCGAACATCCCGCCGGCGTTGACGACGACATCCGTGGCGATCGTCTGCCGCTCTCCGCGCTGCTCGACTTCGACACCCGTTACGCGCCCGCGCTCCGTCGTGATCGCCACGACCCGGGCATGGGTCCGAATCTGGGCGCCACGCTTTCGGGCCCCGGCTGCCAGCGCCTGGGCCAGCCCCGACGGATCGAGCCAGCCGTCCGTCGGCAGCCAGACGGCGCCGAGGACGCCGTCGGTCGACATGAGCGGGAACCGGTCGCGCGCCTCGCTGGCCGAGATGAGCTCCAGCGGAAGCCCGAACGTCCGGGCCCAGCCGACCTGGCGCTGGAGCTCCTCGAAGCGGGCCTGGGACGACGCCAATCGGAGCGAGCCGACCTCGTGCCACGACGGATCGACGCCCGTCTCGTCACGGAGGCGCCGGTAGAGGTCGGCGCCGTACATCATCATCTTCGTCAGGGTCACGGAGCTGCGGAGCTGGCCGACGAGGCCGGCCGAGTGGAACGTCGAACCGGACGTCAGCTCGGCGCGGTCGACCAGGACGATGTCCGTCCAGCCGAGCTCCGCGAGGTGGTAGGCGATCGACGTCCCGCCGACGCCCCCGCCGATGATCACCGCGCGGGCGTGGTCAACCATGGCGCCAGCCTATCGGGTTGACGGGTCCCTTCGCCGGCCGGCGCCGCGGGGCGTCAGTGGCAGGCCGCGCTGCCCGAATCGCGGAAGTCTCCCGCCGTGGGAATGAACTCCCACTCGTAGGTCGTTGGGTGGAGCGTGAACTTCATGACGCCGTACATGAGGGCCGCCCGCAGTTCGCTGTTGGCGGCAAGCTCCTCGAACGGGCGAAGCGTGATCCCTCCCGTCCCGACCACGAACTCACGGATGCCCCTCGCTCGATCCTCCACGGCATCCGGGTTCTGCGGGGCGAATCGTTCGTAATCGTGGTCGTGACCGTTGACGATCACGTCCGCCCCGGCCGCGTACAGGATTCGCCAGAAGTCATCGAGGTCGTTGTCGTTCTGGTGGAAGCCGGAGCTGAACCGGGGCACATGCCACATCGCCATCGTGCACAGCGCGTCGGAGGCAGCGAGGTCGGCCGCGAGCCACCGGCCCTGCTTGGAATCGAGTACGCAGTCGTTCGTCTCCTCGCACTCTGAGTCGAGGGCGATGATGTGCCACTCGCCCAGGTCGAACGAATACCAGGGGTCGCCCTCGCGCGTTGACCGCGGCCCTGCCGAAGTAGTCGAGATACGCGCTGGCGCCCTTCGTGTGGTAGTCGTGATTGCCGGGGATCGGCCGCGTCCGCTCCTTGTGGCGGCCCCAGGTGGGGTCGTAGCAGTCCTCGAATTGGGCCGCGGTTCCGTCGGGATAGGCGTTGTCGCCGAGCGTGAATACGGTCCCGGGGATGTTGTCGAGGAGCGCGGCCGTGGCCTCGTCGTTGTCCGTCGTGCAGTCGCCGATGTCGCCCGCGCCGACGAGAACCGGGTCATCTGCGCTTGGCGTGGCCGGGACCGGGCTTGCCGTCGGCAGGACACCCGGCGACTCGACCGACGCGGATGGCGTCTCGGACGGTTCCCCCGACGGCGCGTGGGAGACCTCGCCCGTGCTGGGCGGTACCTTGCCGCTGACGACGAGGACGAGTCCTGCGAGCAGGATCAGCGTTGCCACGAACGCGAGCAGAATCAGACCGGTATTGCGGGCGACCGAACGGCGATCCTGCATCGCGCAAGCGTATCGGACCTGCGGATTTCGACCTTCCGACGATCAGTCGCCCGCGGCCTCGCGCAGCGCCCGCTCGAATGCCGGCGTGGTGGTCCCGGCGAGCAACCGATCGAAATGTTCGGCGGCGTAGGCCACGAAGTCGACGTCGAGGGTGCTGATCCCCTGCTGCAACACGCCCCACATCGCCTCGCGGAAATCGGAGATCGTCCGCATCAGCGTGAGCCGGGCGAGTCGGTCCGGTCGCACGTCGCCCTCGTAGGCGGCCAGGAGCGCGCGATCCTCGTCCGCGCTCAGGCCGTGGTTCGTCGAGAAATTGCCGAGGTCGAAGAACGGGTCACCCATCCCCGCATATTCCCAGTCGACGATCCGGATCCGCTTCCCGTCGTCGATGAAATTGGCGTTGAGCAGGTCGTTGTGGCAGGGCCGGAGCGCGACAGGATTGGAGAGAAGGGCGAGCTCGATCCGGCGGGCGGCCGCCTGGGCGACCTCGTATTCCGGCGGGATCGTCACCCCTCGCGCCTCGGCGAGCGCGCGGTAGGCCTCCACGATCCGGAAGGGCACGAACAGGCCTGGAATCGCCGGTCCGTCGTGGATCCGGCGGATCGACTCGGCGACACGGATGAGGGTCTCCGGGCGATGGACCGCCTCCTCGGAGACCGGCCGGCCGACGATGAACCGGGTGACGAGGTAGCCCTCGGGCCGGATGAAGGCCGTGACCTCGGGGCCGACGCCGACCCCGGCGGCCGCGACCGTCGCCGCGTGCTCGACCTCCCGACTGATCCCGAGCAGGTGCGTGTCGTTGCCCGCGAGGCGGATCACCCAGCGCTCCGCGCTGCCCGCCGCCTCCACGAGGAAGTTGCGGTTCGTGATGCCGCCGGACAGGGCGCGCAGGGTGAGGTCTCGGCCGGCGAGCTCCGGGACGCGCTGCATCGCCCGAACCAGTTCGTCGCGTAGCTCGCCGCGGAAGATGCCACCCACCGAAGGTGCGGTCACGTTCTCTCCTGACATATGAGAAGGCGGCGCGCCGATCTCTCGCCGCGCCGCCTCACCTCCTCCCCGCGAGTAATTCAGCCGATGATTGCCTCGCCGGTCGCGGCGTCAGCCTCGATTGCGTCGTCCCGACCGCGCTGAGCGACCACGTAGTACACGGCCCCGATCCCGAGGACGAGTGTGACGAGTGTCTCGAATACGGGGATCGCGGGCAGGCCTGTGAGGATCGCGGGCTTACCCTCACTGTCAGTTCCCCAGCTCAGGAACGTGTTGATGAACGGGTTCGTGAGCGCCCGGAGATCCGTGCCAAAGTCGCCGAACGATTGGCGAGACCCACAGCGCGATGTTGACGATCATGATCCCGCCGTACACGAGGGCGAGGATGTTGATGACGGTGCCCCAGTTACCCAGCGAGAAGAAGGCCTCTCGCTTCGGCCAGCCTCGGCGCCGGGCGACGAGGACTCCCATGTTGCAGAGGAAGTAGCTGAGGTAGATCATCCCGGTCGCCGCGATGGCGATCGTCGCCGCCCCGAGCGGGCCAGTCAGGATGATCGGCACCGCGGCCAGGATGCCCACCGCGATGGCCGCATTCGTCGGGGTCTTGAAGGTCTGGTTGACGTGGGCCCAGACGCTGCCCAACGGGAGCCGCCGGTCGCGACCCATCGAGAACATCAGGCGCGTCGTCGCACCTTGGATCGCCAGCGTGCACACGAAGACCGACGCAAGGATGACGAACAGGTAGAGCTCACCGAACGTGATCCCACCCACCAGCTCCAGGTTCAGGTTCTGTTGCAGCGTCGTGGCGATGGGGAAGCCGAACGCCTGCCCCTCTGCGATGGCTGCGTCGAGGTCCTGGAACGACAGCAGGATCGCCAGGAGGAACACCGCCCCGATGATTCCAGACAGCCAGATCGCCGACAGGATCCCGCGTGGCGCTTGGCGGCCTGCGTCGAGTGTCTCCTCGCCGAATGTCCCCGCGGTGTCGAACCCGTACACGACGAACAGCGCGATGAACGCACCTATCGCGAAGATGGCGAGGACACTGCCATTGGCCGCCGATTCGAGGCCTCTCGAGTCGAACAGGATCGCCGGACTCTGGTGGTTGAAGAAGAACAGCAGGATCAACGCGAAGACGAGCATGCCCAGGATTTCGGTCGCCACGCCGAGGTTGTTGATGATCGACAGAAGCCGCACGCCGAATGCGTTGATCGCCGTCGTGATCACGAGCGTCACGAGAGCGACGAAGGCGTACATCGTCGTAAAGCCGGTCGGGTCCTTCGAAGCGAGGAAGTCAGGGCTTCCGTTGATTCCCGCGACCACGAGTGGGACGGTCACGGCCACGGCCGTAGTGGTCAGGACGCCAGCCCAGAAGTAGAGCCAACCGGTGAACCAGCCGAGGGTCCGGTTCGACAGCCGTTTCGACCACTGGTAGATCGAGCCGGCCACTGGGAAATGGCTCGCCAGCTCGGCGAAGTTCAGCGCAACGAAGGTCTGGCCGATGATGACGATCGGCCACGCCCAGAAGAAGATCGGCCCTGCGAACCCGATCGCCAAAGCGAAGACAGTGAACGTCCCGGTCGAGACGCTGATGTAGCTGAACGCGACGGCGAAGTTCGATAGGAAGCCGAGGGTCCGTTTGAGCTCGGGCTTGATGCCGAGCTCCTTGAGCCGCGCGTCGTCGCGCTCCGCCTGATCCTGGACCGATTCCGCCACGATCTCCTCCTCCTACCTCCGCGCCTGACAAGGCGCGAGACTGACCTCTGGAGTGGGACGCGAGGACGCGGGGCTGGCGGCGAGCCTCCCTCGGGGCGCCGCGACTCGGCGAGGATAGGGCCCGGAATCGGCCGAGTCAACGAGCATCGCGAGCCTGAGCCGGGCGATGCGAATGAAATGCTTCTGTCACGATTTGTAATGCCGCCGAAGTGAACCGCGCGCGAGGTTCGCGCGAATCTAGGTCGACGTCTATGGGCACAGATGCGATCCGCTAGCGTCGCCGCCGTCGTCCTGATACCCGCGATTGTCATCGCGGTGGTCATGGGTGCCGTGGTCCGTCCGCCTGCGTTGCCCGCAGGGGGCGGCCTCGACCCGGCGATCGTCGTGATCTCCGGCGCCTCCGGCGCGCTGCCCTCGTCGCTGACGCCCGCAGGAACCGCTATTCCCGGCTCCTCGGTGGCGCCCGCTGGTGGCTCGACTCCCGGACCCGGAACGCCTGCCGCTGTTGGCGGAACTCAGCCGGGACCGATCGCGAGCACATCGACCGGCACGGAAATCACGGGCGCGACTGATCCCGGGACGCAAGGTGGAGCACCGGCGCCTGCGGCCACCGGGGCGCCGGGCGCAACCATCGGCCCGGCCCCTGCGCCGACGGCGGCGGCCACCCCCACGGCGACGCCACGGGTGACGGCTGCTCCCACACCAACCCGAACGCCGGCGCCGCCCACACCGGCTCCGACACCGACCCCCACTCCGAAGCCGGCGCCTGACCCGACCCCTGCGCCTACTCCCCGACCGACGCCGGCGCCAACCCCCGAGCCGACTCCTGACCCCACGCCGACTCCGGAACCGACCCCGATCCTCTGCGACCTCCTGCCAATTCTGTGTCCGTGAGCCGGTAGTCGCTCGCGGCCGTCAGCGGCTGGCGCCGGCTCCGCGCAGCGCATCGGGCACGGGCCGGTGGAGCTCGACGGGATGGACGAAGCCCTCGACCATCTCCATCGACCCATTCACGCCGAGCTCGGTGAACAGGAAGGCGATCTTCCGGCGCTGGGCGGCGAGGATCTCTTCCTTCGTTGCCAGGTCCCAGAGTTCGCGCTTGAACGGGCCGATCGCCTTCTTCCGCGTCGTGTAGATGAACTGCTCGTCGGTCTGGCCTTCCTTGCGCTCGTCGGCGGCGTTGCCGTAGCACCACGACTCCATGGCGCGATGAAGCTCGGCCGGGAACGCCGGGTGCTCGAAGAGCGCGTTCTGGAAGCCTGTCGCGAGGTGGATTTCGGCCGTCTCGACGGCAGGAAAGCGGTGGAACAGCTCGTCGGGCAGCGTCGACGCCCCGTGCTGGACGGCGCCGGCGAGGCCGTACTCCCGGGCCACCTCGCCGAGCCGCCGGATCACCTCGAAGTCCAGCTTCACCTCCGCCACCGTGCCGTCGGGCAGCGGCACGCCGCCGTGCGAGGTGCCCGTCTGGACGCTGACCTTGGAGAGGCCGGCCGCCCCCGGCGCCCTCGCATCGAGTTCGCGCCGGTAGCCCGTCGAGGTACGCCCGGAGCTCCTCCTCGGTCGAGTTCTTCTTGCCCACCTCGCCGATCTCGCCGCCGACGCTGATCGTGACCCCGTCGGTCTCGAGCGAGCGGATCAATGCGGTCAGCTCGGCCGCGCGGACGTAGTTCTCCCGCTGCTGCTCGTCGACGGTCGGCTTGGAGAGGTCGACGAGCGTCGAGGAGTCGATGTCGATGTTCCGATAGCCGGCCTCGATCGCCAGCCGGCATGCCCGCCGGATCTCCTCGGTGGTGGCTTCCGGGTCCTCGGCGTATTTCTTGGCATTGAACTGGTAGTGGTCGCCCTGGATGAAGACGGGGCCTTCCCAGCCAGCGGCGATGGCCCCGGCGAGGACGGCCGTCGAGTAGTCGATCGGGCGCTGGAAAGTGTACGTCTGCTCGCTCCGGGCGAGCTCGAGGATCACGGCCCCGACGTCCGCCGACGCCGCGGTCTCGTAGGCCGTCTTGGCCATATCGAAGACCTGCGCCCGCAAGTTCAAGGCGGGCACCGTGAACCCGTGGACCTCACCGCGGGCCCGCGCCATGTACAGCTCGTGGATGCTCGCCGTTCGCGCCCCGAGCGCCTGGGCGGCCTCGTGGATCAGCCAGCGGGCGACGTCGACCGTCGGGCCTTCCTCGGCGAACGATGCCGTCCAGGCGAGGTCGCGGATGACGTCGCCGCGGAAGGCGGCCGGGTCGTCGACAACGAGCCGCTCACCGTCGAGGTGGGCTGAGCCGCCGAGTCGGGCGAGCAGGTCGGTCGGGGTCTCGGCGACGTGCGGCATCAGTCGAAGTCTCCTGTCCCTGGGCTGTCGACCGTCATGGTAGCCGCGCCGCGCTACGAGGCCCTGTCCGCGTCAGAACTTGGGCTTGACCACCATCAGGAACACGATCAGGGCGATCATGATCGCGCTGAATATCCCGCCGAGCTGGATCCTGCGGATCAGGGCGAGCAGCTCAGGTGGCGGTCCGGAGGCACCGGCGGGCGGCGGCGTCGAGGTCATGTCGATGACCTTCTTGACCGTCGGCGCGCCGATGAAGAGGTTGTAGCTGATCGTGATCAGGTAGAGGACGATCCCGATGAGGAGCCACGGGGTCGCGAGAAGGTTGATCCCGGTCACCATGATCAGCCCGACGCCGGTGATGCCCTGAAAGATCGCCAGCGGAACCACCCGTTGGCCGCTGATCGCCGAGCTGACCCGGGTCGCGAAATTCGCGTGCTGCGGCTCCTTGCCGCCCATTGCCCCGATGATCGGGAAGGCGTAAACAGGCCCGAAGGCGAGGATCGCCCCGAATACGTGCAGGAACAACAGCCACGGGAACAGGCTCATCCGGGATCTCCCTCTGGCGCGGGCGATGGTCGCCGGTCAATCGGCCGATGTGCCCGCGAGGGCGACTCTACGACACCGCCCGCGTTCGCCGTGACACGAAGTCGACGAGGACGTACTCGCCGAGGCGCTCGGGCGTCGCGTAGAACGCGCGGCCCCGGTTCATCCGGGTCATGAGCGCGACGAACTCGGCGAGCGCCCGCGACCGCTCGAGCATGAACGTGTTGATCGTGATCCCCTCGCGCGTGCAGCGCTGGACCTCGCGCAGCGTCTCCTGGATCGTCCGCCGCGTCGGCGGGTAGCTGAACTCGACCTGGCCATCCTCGAAGTGGGCCGTCGGTTCGCCGTCGGTGATGACCACGATCTGCCGGTCGCCGCCGTGGTGGCGGGCCAGGATCCGGCGCGCGAGCATCAGCCCGTGCTGGAGGTTCGTGCCGTACTCGTAGCCGTGCCAGGTGAGCTCCGCCAGGGCCTCGGGTCGTAGCTCACGGGCGTAGTAGGCGAACCCGATGACCGCGAGGTCGTCATGCGGGAACTGGGTCCGGATGAGCGTGTCGAGCGCGACCGCGACCTTCTTGGCTGCGAGGAAGCAGCCGCGCAGGAGCATCGAACGGCTCATATCCACGAGGAGGACGGTCGAGGTCCGGGTGAGCTGTTCGGTCCGGAAGACCTCGAAGTCGCTCGCCTCGAGGCCGACGCCGGCGGTCGGCCTGATGCCCGGCGCATTCGCCGGCCGGCGAAGCGCGTTCTCGATCGTGCCCCGGATGTCGAGATGGAACGGGTCGCCGAACTCGTACGGCTTCGTCGTCTCCTCGCGCTCCCCTCCCCGTCCGGCCCGGTCGATCCGATGGCCGCCGAACGCGTCGCGCGACAGCCGCGAGAACAGGTCGTCGAGGACCTTCTGACCGATCCGCCGGCTGCCCCGCGGCGTGAGCTCGAGGCGATCGCCGCGGCGGCCGAGGTAGCCGGCCCGTTCGAGCTCGCGGGCGAGCTCGTCGAGCGCGTCGAGATCGCGCGCGGACTCGTCGCCGAGCAGCTCGCGGACGCGCTCGCGGTCGAGATCCGCGAGATCGCCGGGTCCCGCCACGTCGGCGAGCGAGTCCTCCAGCGCGTCGAGCGCCTGGAGCCGTCCGATCTGCTCGAGCGCGGGCTCCAGGCCGAGCCCCTCCTCGCCGCTGAAGTCGTAGCCCTCGCCGAGGCCGTCGGGCATGAGCTGGTCCATGTTCGCGGCGAGACGGGCGAGGTCCCAGCGGAGCCGATCGTCGCGAAGCAGCGCGTCCATCATCGACTGGAGCTCGGCCCGCTGCTGGGGGGTCATCGAGCGGAGGAGCGACTGCATCGCCGCCATCCGCTGGGTCAGCTGCTCGACGATGTCGTCGAGCGTCCGGGCGCCGGGGAAGAACCGGCCGTGCCGCGAGAGGAAGTCGTCGACCTCGTCCTGGCTCGGCTCACGGCCCTCGAGGCGCTCCTCGAGGAGCGAGTTGAGGTCGCGGACCATCTCCCGGTTCGCCTGGAGCTCCTCCGGGGTCGTGCCCTGGATCGCCTCGGACAGGCCCTCGACGAACCGATCGAGCGTCTGGCGGCGGAGCCGGTCCGTGAGCGCCGCGAACCGCTCGCGGGCCGCCGGCTCCATGAAGTCGTACTCCTCGAGCCCTCGGATCCGGCCGCCGACGTCCCGCGGCAGCGCCTCGAGCTGGTCGAGCCTGCGGGCGGCGGCGTCACGCAGCATCGAGCTGAGTTTCTGGTCCACCGTGGCGCCGTCGGGCGGCGTGGCTGCATCGTCGAGACGGCGCTCGATGCCGGCCCGCTCGTCGGCCACGATCTCGTCGAGCTCCTGGCGGACGTCGGCGAGCACGTCGCCCAGTTGATAGCGCTCCTGGAGCTCCTCGCGACTCCGGCGAAGCCGCTCGCGCAGGTCGTCGAGGCCGTGGAGGTCAGGGCGCGTCGGGTCGCGGCCGCGCCAGCCGCGCTCCATCAGCCGCCGGAGCGCCTCGCCGAGGTCGCCCTCGGCCATGACGTCGTCGGCCAGGGCGTCCATGATCTCGTCGGCGTCGAGCGCCGGGATCGTCTGGCTGCCGTCCCAGCGCGCGTAACGGGCAGCCCGGGCAAGGAGCGGGTCGCGGCGCCGATCCGGCCGCGGACCCGCCGTCGAGGTCGCGCCGGTCAGGGACGTACGAGGTCATGGCGCTCGGCTGATCGCCGGCCGCCGGCGTTCATCGCCGGTAGACCGTGCCGGTCCCCGCCCGGTCCTTGTTGATCCGGCGCGAGAGGTGCAGGCCCTCGAGGATGAACTCCACCGCCGAGGCGACGACGCCGGCTCCTCCGCCCCGTCGGTGACGTCGAACGCGCCCGAGCCGCCGGACCGCCTCGTGGAGGCCCGGGATCTCGCGCATCCAGCCGACGTACTCGCGCGACGGGACACCCTCGCCGGTCTCGACGACCAGGCCGTCCTCGAACGCGAGCACCACCTCGTCGAGGTCGTCGATCGGCACCCGCCGGCCGAACGTCGCGTAGAGCGCCTTCGTGATGAGCCGCTCGACGACCCGCTCCTCGGGCGCCTCGTCGCCGACCGATTCCAGCTCGATCTTGCCGACCGTCGAGGCGATGACCGCGCCGAGGTCCGAGACGCGCGGCGACGCCACCGACTCTCGCCGAGCCGGACCGCCCGCCGGAGAGCGGCGGCCTCGAGGACCTCGGCGTTGGCGACCGTGACCCGGACGCTGACGCCCGACCGCTGGCTGATCTCCGGCGAGCGTCGGGCGAGGTGGGTCAGCTCGGCGAGCAGCTCCTCCATGAACGCCGGGACGGCGATCGCGGGCTCGCCCTCGCCCGCCTCGAAGCGCTGCTTCTCCTGGTGGACGATCGCGAGCTCGTGCTCGAGCGTCCGCGGGTAGTGCGTCCGGGCCTGCGTCCCGAGGCGGTCCTTGAGCGGGGTGATGATCCGGCCGCGGCTCGTGTAGTCCTCGGGGTTGGCCGATGCGACGACGAACAGGTCGAGCGGCAGGCGGACGGTGAAGCCGCGGATCTGGACGTCGCGCTCCTCGAGGATGTTGAGCAGGCCGACCTGGATCCGCTCGGCGAGGTCCGGCAGCTCGTTGATCGCGAAGATGCCGCGGTTCGAGCGCGGGATCAGGCCGTAGTGGAGCGTCAGCTCGTCGCTGCAGGTAGCGGCCCTCGGCGACGCGGATCGGGTCGACCTCGCCGATGAGGTCGGCGATCGTGATGTCGGGCGTCGCGAGCTTCTCGGCGTAGCGCCGGTCGCGCGGCAGCCAGTCGATCGGCGTCTCGTCGCCGTGCTCGTCGACGGCGGCCCGTCCGGACGGGCTGATCGGCGCCGTACGGATCGTCGTTCAGCTCGCCGCCGCGGACGACCGGCAGCCACTCGTCGAGCAGGTCGACGAGGAGCCGCGCCATCCGCGTCTTCGCCTGGCCGCGCTCGCCGAGGAAGACGAGGTCCTGGCCGGCGACGATCGCGTTCTCGATCGCCGGGACGACGCTCTCCTCGTAGCCGACGATGCCGGGCATGATCCCCCGGCCCGCGGCGAGGCGCGCGAGGAGGTTGGCGCGGAGCTCCGCCTTGACCGTGCGGCTCTGCCAGCCGGAGGCGCGCAACTCCCCGAGCGTCGCGGGCAGGCCGGTCGGTTCGACGGGGTGGCGGGTCACGGGCGGCGAGCGTACGACCGGCCCCGCGGGTCGTCAAACGCCCCGGAGTCCACCCAACCGGCGGTCACTGGACGTGTCGATGGTCCGGCGCCATGGCCGTGCCAGCGGAGTGGAGCAGGATCGCTCGCCGGACGGCCTCCACCTCCGTGGTGCCGGCGCCGACGAGCGCTCGCAGCAGCTCGGCCCGCTCGGCTTGTTCGAGCTCCAGGTCGCCCGGCCTTTGGCCGATCCGGATCGCCAGCTCCGGCATCACGCCCCAGGCGAAGTGCTCCAGGGCGTCGGAGTCGTCGTCCCTTGCCGCGAGGACCGCCGGTGGCAGGCGCTGGACGTGGCCGTGCTCGTCCCGGCCGACGGGCCGCTCGTAATGCGCGGCGACGACCCGGCGCCGGACGGCGCCATCCGGCTGGCGGCCGGCTCGCACGATCATGACCAATCCGAGGTACGACAGCTCGTCGTCGGTCAGGCCGACCGGCCGTGCCGCGGAGTTCGTCATGGACCTCCTCGAGCCGGTCGGCATGGATCGTCGCCCCGATCCCGTACCCGATCGTGGCCGCCCTGACCAGGGTTCGCGCGGCCGCCCCCCAGGTGTAGATCGGGAGATGCTCGGATGAGCTCTGCCGCGACGAGGTACGAGGTCGCGGCGCTGACCGGCGCGGAGCTGGCGACGGCCGGGCCCGCGGCTGGCCAGCCGAGCGCCGCCGCCTCCGGCAGCCAGGCGAAGTCTTCGGCCTGACCGGCGAGGTCGATCCGGCGCACCGACGCGGGGAGGAAGTCGAGCAACGCCTCGAGCAACGTCGACTTGCCGGCTCCCCGCGCGAGCCGCCGACGACGATCGGGACTCGCGCCTCGATCAGGCAGCCACGCCAGCGCCGCGAGCTCCGCGTCGAGGACGCCGTCGGCGATCAGCTCGACGATCGAGCGGCGCGGCGGGCGCCGCGCCACACGGCGGTTCGGGCCTTCTCGTCGTCCATCGCCGGGATCATGACAGGCGCTGGCAGATTGATCGGCTAGGATGCGGCCGTGCCAACCCGTGACGCGCCCGCTCCGCGCTCGAGATCGTGCCCCTGACACCGGATCGCTGGGACGACGTCGCGGCCCTCTTCGGCGAGGGCGGCGACCCGAAGACCTGCTCGTGCATGTACTGGCGGATCCGCTCGAAGGACTGGTCGTTTGCGAACACGCGCGAGACGCGCGAGGGCTTTCACCGCCTGGTCGAGGAAGCCCGAGATCCCGCGCTGGGTCTGCTCGGCCTATCGCGACGGGCGGGCCGTCGGCTGGGTCAGCGTCGCACCTCGCGACGACTACGAGCGACTGACGAACTCACGCGTCCGGCCGAAGCTCGATGACGTCCCGGTCTGGTCGGTCGTGTGCTTCGTCGTCTCGAAGAGCGAGCGCGGCAACGGCCTGACGAGCCGGCTGCTCGATGCCGCCGCGAGAAGTATGCGATCGACCACGGCGCGCCCGGCCTCGAGGCCTACCCGTCGATACGGGTGGCGGCCGGGTCCCGGCCGCCCTCGGCTATACGGGTGGCTCCTGTCGACGTTCACGGCGGCGGGCTTTCGGTCGTTCGCGAGATCGATTCGCCCGGCAATCGAAGGTCCGCCGGGTGATCGTCCGCCGCGCCCTCTGACCGCGTTCACGTCAGTTGTCAGGCGCCGGAGACACCGACCCCACGAGCACCGGCCCCAGCGTACACCCGAAGAACAGGACGGCAGCCGACGAGCGAACGCAGAAGACGGCACGACATTGGATCCCACGCCAAGGACGAGGGCGACGGCGATCATCGCGAGGCCGGCACCGATGCGGACCATGAAGCGTCAGCCAGTACGGGCGACGCCGCCGCGAGCGAGCCGGCCACGCGCCCAGCGGGTCGATGTTCGGGATCTCGATCCTCGGGCCGGGTCGCCGCAGCAGGTCGTACCGTGCCCGCTTCGCCGGGTCCATCAGCCACTCGCGGGCGATGTTCAACCGCGCGGTTCGGGCGGTCGCCGCGCGTTCGTCGCCGGTCAGCGCCCGGTCCGGGTGGACGGATCGAACGCCGGCCCGCCACGCCCGCTCGATCGAATCCGACGTCGGCGTAGGCGTCGACGTTGAGCTCGGCGTAGAGATCGAATTCCGGGAGTGGGTCCAGCGGCGGCACGTGACGGCTCCGTTTGACGGGCTGATCGCAGAATAGCGCCGCCCGCGACAGTCGCCCCGTGTCGGTTTCCCGACATCAATGTCGTCAGGGTTGACACCCCCTTCGCGGCCCGCGTAGACTGCCGACCGGCGCGCAGATCGCCCGCCATGTCTAGCTCAATCGGAGGCGGCTCCGAATGATGAAGATCTTCCGGACCCCGCGCAGGATGGCGCCACTCAGTGGCGACGCCATCGGGAGATTTGCGCCCATCTCGAGCTAGCCTGAGGCGGTCAACCGCCAGACGCGAGCCACGAGCCGTGGGCCAGATCGGGCCCCCGGCTTTTTTGATGCCTTTCCATCGAGTGAGTGCATCGAGAGCCGCGAGGCCCACCCGACGCGAGAGCGTCAGCGGGGCCCGCGGCTCTTCTGATTTCTCCGTCCCACCAATCGAACGCAGCGCAGCAACCCAGGAGCGCGAAACGTGACCGCCACCTTGCTCCAGCAACCGAATATCGCGAGGCCCGTCGACTCCGTCGGCGCGCTTGCCGACCGCGAAGCCGTTCCCGCGCTCGTCATCGACGGCGTCACGAAGCGGTTCACCGTGGGCCGCAAGCGCAAGCCCGTCACCGCGATCGCCAACGTGTCACTCCGCCTCGAGCGGGGCGGGATCGTCGGCATCCTCGGTGCGAACGGGTCCGGCAAGTCGACCCTCATCCGCCTGGTGAGCGGCCTCCTCACCCTCGACGAAGGTCGGGTCGAAGTCTTCGGCCACGACATCGTCCGCGAGGAGATGGCCGTCAAGCGGCTGATCAACCGGGTCAGCGTCGACGCCGCGTTCTTCAAGAAGCTCAGCCCGATGGAGAACCTGCTGTTCGCCGCCCGTCTCTACGGGAAGAACGCAGGCAATGCCCAGGCGGGAAGCGATCGAGATCCTCGGTCGCCTGGGCATCGCGGAGAAGCGCGTCGGCCGGCCGGTCGAGCAGATGAGCCGGGGGATGCAGCAGAAGGTCGCGATCGCGCGGGCCCTGCTGACGAGCCCGTCGCTCCTCCTGCTTGACGAGCCGACGACCGGCCTCGATCCACGCTCGAAGCTCGACGTCCAGTCGTTCATCGAGGAGCTGCGACAGACGCATGACACGTCGATCGTGCTCACGACCCACGACCTCGCCGAGGCAGAGCGCCTCTGCAACCGAATCACGATCCTCGACGGCGGCCGCGTCGTCGCCGAGGACACCCCGGACGGCCTCATCGCCGCCGAGGGCAACCGAACACAGACGAACGCGACCCTTCACGACGTGTTCATGACCTACACCGGTCGGTCACTCGACGAGGACGTCGAGGACGAGTCCGACGACAACGACGAATGAAAGGAGGTGAGATAGCAATGGAGAACCAACGCCTGTATCCGCTGGCCCTGTACCTGGCCAACGCCGCCCGCGAGGACGACCTTCGCGCCGCGGCCGCTGCCCGCCGGGCACCGCGCCGGCCCCGTCGTTCCTTCCGACTGGCCGTTGGGCAGTCCCTCGTCCGAGTAGGCGAGCGGCTGGCCGGCGAGCAGTCATTCGAGCTGGCCCGATTCCGCTGAGGATCGGGCCGGCTCCCCTCGCAGGAGAACCACCGTGTTCAGTGTCGCCCATGAGCTGAAGGCCTCATATGCCTTCGTCGAGCGCAACTTCTTTCTGACTCGCCGCTACTGGGGCTGGGAAGTCGCATTCCTGGTCTATTCGGTCGCGGGCGCGCTCTCGATCTCGCTCATCGGTGCCGACCAGGGCAGCCCGCGGCTGATCCTGCTGCTGATGGTGGGCGCGATCTTCTGGAACTACCTGTCCGTCGTCTTCTCGTGGATCGCCGAGACGATCTCCGTGGAGCGCTGGGAGGGCACCCTCGAGTACACGATGATGGCGCCGATCCGGCGCTCGTCGCAGCTCTTCGGCTCCGTCCTCTACGCGATGCTCTACGGGCTGATCCACACCGCCGTGATCCTCGTCGTCCTGCTGCTGTTCTTCCCGCAGCTCAACTTCGCCGGCGCGAATCTCGCGACCGTCGGCTTGTTCATGCTGCTCGGCTCGTTCAGCTTCGTGGGGATCGGGATGATCGCGGCGATCCTGCCGCTCCTGTACGTGGAGCGGGGGGCGCAGATGACGTTCGTCCTCCAGTCCTGCCTCCTGCTCGTGTCGGGCGTCTACTACTCGATCGACGTTCTGCCCGGCTGGATGCAGGTCCTGTCCCGGCTGTCGCCCGCGACGTACGTCCTCGACGGCGTCCGGCACGGCCTGATCGACGGCGCCCCGGTTGGTGCTCTGTTCCACGACGTGTGGCCGCTGATCGTCATGGGCATCGTCTTCATCCCGTTCGGCCTCTGGGCGTTCGGCCGCGCCGAGCTCTACGCCAAGCGAACCGGCAAGCTCAAGAGGGTCGGCTGATGACCGCAACCGTGTCCGACCTGGTCGCCTTCGGCTGGACGGGCGAGATCTCGACCGCGTTCTCCGCGCACGCCGCCGCCGGTTTCGAGCCGGCGCGCGTCGTGGCGGAGGACCGCGGCTCGTACATCGTCCAGACGGGCGGCGGCGAGCGGCGGGCCAGCGTGACCGGGCGGTACCGGCACGAGGCCGGCGACGATCCGGCCGCCTTTCCGGCCGTCGGCGACTGGGTCGCCATCGAGGCGCGCGAGGACGGCGCATCGGTCCACGCCATCCTGCCCCGCCGGACGAGCGTGCTCCGGCACGCGCCAGGCGTCCGATCGGTCGCCCAGGTCGTCGCGGCGAACGTCGACGTCGTGTTCGTCGTGGCGTCCCTCAACCAGGACCTGAACCTGCGCCGCCTCGAGCGCTACCTGGCGCTGGCCTGGGAGAGCGGGGCGGAGCCGGTCGTGATCCTCTCGAAAGCGGACCTGGGCGAGGACCTCGAGGCCACCATGGCTCACGTCGAGTCGATCGCCGTCGGCGTGACGATCATCGTCGTCAGCGCGATCGACGGCCGCGGGATCGACGAGCTTCGCACGCACATCCTGCCGGGCGCGACGGTCGCGTTCGTCGGGTCGTCGGGCGTCGGCAAGTCGACCCTGGTCAACACGATCGCCGGCGATGAGGTGGCCGCGGTCCGCGAGATCCGCGCGGACGATGCCCGCGGCCGCCACACGACGAGCCGGCGCCAGCTTCACCTGATGCCGGACGGTGGCCTTGTCCTCGACACGCCCGGGATGCGCGAGCTGGGCCTGTGGGACGCAGACGCGGGCCTCGAGCGCTCCTTTGCCGACATCGATGCCCTCGCGGCGACCTGCCGGTTCTCGGACTGCGGCCATGCCGGCGAGCCCGGCTGCGCCGTGGCCGCGGCGATCGTCGACGGCGATCTGGATGCGAGCCGGTTCGAGGGCTGGAAGAAGCTCGAGCGCGAGGCGCGCCATCTCGAGCGGCGTGTCGACCACCTCGCCCGCGAGGCCGAGCGCCGGCGCTGGCGAACGATCAGCAAGTCGGTCGACAAGCACATGGAAGCCAAGTACGGGAGGGACGGTAGGTGATGGCGACGAACACCACGGCCGGCATCGAGGTCCAGCTGCCGGATGCTCCGCCGGTCGCCGGTCTGCGTTTCCGGTCGTTCGACATGGACCGCGACGTGGCGCCGCTCGCCGACCTCATCGTCGAGGCGGACCTCGCCGACCAGGACAATTACCTGCCCTCGGTCGACGACCTTCGGAACGAGTTGGAGCACCACGCCGGATTTCGACCCTGCGCGCGACATGCTCCTTGCCGAAGTCGACGGGAAGCTCGTCGCTGGCACGATGCGAACGATTCGGGTCCGCGCGGGTGTCGTCCAGCACGAGCTCGACGGCTGGGTTCGGCCGGAGCATCGTCGCCAGGGCATCGGCCGCGCCCTGCTCCGCTGGACCGAGGCTCGCGCGCGCGAGGCTGCCGGCGAATGGACCGGCTCCGAGCCGCACGTCGATTACCCGCTGGGTGAGTGACACCCAGACCGGGGCCGTCGCCCTGCTGGAGGCGGAGGGCTACGAGCGCGTCCGCTACGGCTTCATGATGGTCCGGAACCTCGCAGACCCCATCCCCGACGCCCCGCTCCCCGACGGGACTCGATGTCCGGCCGGTCGTCGAGGCGGACCATCGGCGGATCTGGGACGCGGACACGGAAGCGTTCCGCGATCACTGGGATGCCGGCGAGCGAACCGAGGAGGACTTCGTCGGCTGGTTCTCGACGCCCGGCATCGACACCTCGATGTGGCGGGTCGCCTGGGACGGCGACGAGGTCGCGGGATCGGTCATGAGCATCGATCTTCACCGAGGAGAACGAGAAACTCGGCGTCCGTCGAGGGTGGCTCGAGCACATCTCCGTCCGCCGGCCGTGGCGCCGCCGCGGCCTTGCCGCCGCGCTCATCGCGGATTCGCTCAGGGAGCTGCGGGCCCGCGGTCTCGACGAGGCCGCGCTCGGCGTCGACGGGGAGAACCTGTCGGGCGCGCTCCGGCTCTACGAATCCCTCGGCTTCCGCCGCTACCGCACGGGGATCGCGTTCCGCAAGCCGCTGTGAGGCGGTGATCCCGGTCACCGATCGGGACCATCGGGTCAGGGCCCCGGATGGCCGCGGTGCGGCACGCTTCCGCTCATGACCCGCCCACGCCCATCCCGCCCGCGCGGCCTCGCCATCGTGCTGCTGGCGACGGCCCTCGCCGCGGGGTCGATCGGGACGGTCGTTGCCCGCGAGACCCCGACCGTGGCGGGTCGCGGGGTCATCGGCAGCTGCACGATCCTGCCGGCCTCGAACGTGTGGAACCGGCGGGTCGACGCGCTCCCGGTTCGGAGCGACTCCGCGACGTTGATGAACCGGATGGGCCTCACTCGGTATCTCCATCCGGACTTCGGCACGTACGCCGGTTACGGCATCCCGATCAACCCCGTCACGGCGGCGACCCCGCGCAGCCCGGTGACGTTCACCTGGCCGAGCGAGTCGGACGCCGGCCCCTATCCGATCCCGGCGTCGCCCAAGATCGAGGGTGCCGGAGCCGCGGGCGACCGCCACATCCTGATGATCGACACGGAGGCCTGCCGGCTCTGGGAGCTGTTCGCGGCGCAGAAGGTCTCGGGCGCCTGGCGGGCGGGGTCCGGCGCGATCTTCGACCTACGCTCGAACGCCCTCCGGCCGGACGGCTGGACATCGGCCGACGCGGCGGGCCTGCCGATCTACCCGGGTCTCGCACGGTACGAGGAGGTCGCCGCGGGTGTCATCGCCCACGCCCTCCGGTTCACGGTCCCGGAAACCCGCAACACGCACATCTACCCGGCCCGCCACCATGCGAGCTCGCTGACCGGCGCTTCGTATCCGCCGATGGGCCTCCGCCTCCGGCTCAAGGCCAACGTCGACATCAGCGGCTACGGCCCGCAGTCGAGGGTGATCCTCCGCGCCCTCAAGCGGTACGGGATGATCCTCGCCGACAACGGCTCCGCATATTTCGTCTCCGGTGCCCCGGATCCGCGTTGGGACGACGACGAACTCCACGACCTCCACGGGATCACCGGCTCGATGTTCGAGGTCGTCGACACCACCGGCTTCGTCAACGGTCCCTAGCGCTTCGGCCAGATCTCGTGACGAGTCAGCGGAAGTAGCCCGTCAGGTCGAGGATGAGGTGGGTGACTTTGCCGGCTCTCGAGACGTAGACAAGCGAGTCCGTCCCGTCGCCGGCGATCGGCACCGTCACGCCGTTCGCCCGAATGTCCGCCGCGGGCGCGTTGAGCGTCGATGTCAACGGCGTGGCCGTGGGCGTCGTCGTTATCGACACATAGCCGGCGCCCGTTTGACCGACGATGGTCAGATTCCCGGCGATCGCGACGGCGTCCGAGGGGATGCCGCGGCGCCCTTCGATGGTGAGAGTTCGCGGTATTGAGGACTTGAAGGTCCCAGACAGTCCGTTGTTAAACCGACTATCGAGCGTGCGCGCCGGAGTGAGTGGCACATATCGGGCCCCATCGGGCGACGCGAGGTAATAGCCGGTGACGTCGAGGATGAGGTGAGTCGTGCCGCCGCCGGCCTTGTACACGGCGCTGAGCCTCCCGTTCGGGCCGAGTGGCACGGTCAGCCCATTCGCCCTCGTGTCACCAAGTGGGAAGTTGATCGTCGAGGTTGTTGGGGTGGCCGTGGGTGTCGGAGTCACCGATGCGTAGCCGGCGGACGACTGGCCGGTCACTGTCAGGTTTGCGGTGATCGCCACCGCGCCGCTCGGGACCCCGCCGCGACCGGTGATCGCCCAGGTTCGGGGCGTCATTCGCCGTGAACGTCCCCGTGAGACCGTTGCCGATTCGCGTGTCGAGTAATCGAACAGGAGCAAATGAGAAGTACGTTGAACCCGCCGAACTCCGGACGAAGTATCCGGTCACGTCGAAAATGAGATGCGTCGTGCCCCCTGAGCCAGCCTTGTAGACCGCGGCCAACTTGCCGCCCGGGCCAAGGGGAATCGTCACGTTGTTGGCGCGGTTATCTCCAGCGGGCATATTCAGGGTCGACGTCTTGGGCGTCGCGGTGGCGGTCGGCGTCAGCGACACGTAACCCGCCGCGCTCTGGCCCGTGACGGTCAGGTTTCCCGTCACCGCGATCGCGTTCGCCGGGATGCCTCCCCGCCCGGTCACCTGGAACAGTCGGGGCGCATTGGCGGTGAACTTGCCGGACAATCCGTTGCCCGTCCGCGTGTCGAGGATTCGCGCCGGCGGCGTGGCCTTGAATGTCGCGCCTGCCGTGCGGATCTGACTGACGGCGGTCGCCCAACTTCCATCGGCACTCGCGAATTGGTTGCCCTGCCAAACCGCGAATGCATCGACCGGATCCTGGGCCAGCGTATGGATGAAGCCCCAGAATTCTCCGGCGTGCGCCGCTTCGCCTTTCTTGATCAGGACCGGCTTGCTGAAGGTGCCGACCGGGTCATCGGCCCGCTGGTACACGTGGCGCGATCCCACGAAACCGCTGCTCGACGATATCGACACGACGACGTGGAGGTCCCCCGCGCCGCTCCGAGCCAGGCCACCGTGGAAGAGGTCGTGACCCGCTTCGGACAGGACGACATCCTGTCGGATGGTCGGGAGCGCCGTGGGATCAGATTGCGGGATGAGCTCGATGACCCGGACGCAGGAGCGTTCGACCGTATCGTCGGTTGGCGTGCAGGTCTGGGCAATGGTGAATGCCAGCCGCCCGTCTTGCCAGACAGCCGCCCCAGGATAGTGGCCCTGGCCCGGATAGCCGATCGGACCGCCGGCGTCCGAGGGCGTGAGCGGCTCGTATGCGGCTGGGAGGATGCTCCCCAGGTTCGCCCTCCGAGCGAGTTTGACGGTGAATGGCGTCACGTGGCCCGTGATCCTGCCGTACCCGATGTTGTGGTACGGAAAGATCGAGCCGGAGATCATGTGGATTGTCCCGGTCGTGTCCGCCGGCGCGTTGGCCGGCCGCCAGAACGAAATGGTTTCGTCCCTCGGTGTCCCCCATGCGTAGAGCGTATTCGGCAGCGAGGCGAAGTCGTCGGTATCGACGACGACCACGCTCGAACCTTCGAGATTGGGCGGATAGATCGGGTCGTCTGGGCCGTCGCAGATGGACTGGATGCTGACTTCGCGAACGGCAGCCACGACCTTGTCGGCCGAGACCGCGAGGACGGGATAGGACGGGACCGTGTTGAATGCCCAGGAGTAGATGAACCAGGGGCCCCGAGGGTCGGCCGTCTCGGACACGGCGAGATCGAGATAACCGACAGCCCCCGGGCCGCAGTACCAGTGTGTGCTGGCGCCGAAGTACCGATCGGTGCCCGGGTGGTACGCCACGCTGACGTCGCCGAACCCGTCGACGTCGTCGGGCTGAGCAAACCAGTCGAAGGTCGACGCTGTCATCGTTCCGGTGCCGTTTCGCCTGGTCACCCGGATCAACGCACCGGCAGTCTGGACGACATGATCCGGGCCGACCGCGACGGTCGGGTCCGCAGGCTGGACACACGGATGCTGGGAGCAGATGTAGAACTCGTCGTGGTCGGAATCCGCCAGGCCGTCTCCGAACGGCACTGACTCCGCGGCGCCTCGCCCCGATGGCGCGGCGGCGTTCGGGATCGTTGCCTGTCCGAGCAGTTGAACGGTGTGTCCCCCGCGTGCCGTCGAGTCCGCGAAGGTAAGCGAGGCCTCTCGCGGTCCGACCGAAGTCGGCTGGAAGTCGACGCTGACCGAGCAGGTCGTCGCTGGGGGGATGGGCGCCGCGGTGCAGGACTCGTCGCCAACGGCGAATTGAGCAGAATCCGGACCGGCGATCGAGAAGCCAGAGACAAGCACGTCTGTCGTCCCGGTGTTGAGGACCTCGAACTCGCTGCCATGGCTTGCCCCAATCGCCACTGTTCCGTAGTGGAGTCTGATCGGCTCGAAGTCGAGGGCGGTCATTGCGACTGCAGAGTTGAGCCGGAGCTCGCCAAATGTGCGATACGGCCCGCTGCAACCAGGCTCGAAGGTGAGCGCGAGCGACGTGACGGATCCATCGCCGGCGCGGGCGAGTTCAAGGATCTCAAAAGTTCCATCGAATGACTCGCAGCCAAACCCGTTGCCGCTGAACAAGAACCCTGGCTGGCCGGGCCCGTTCAGGTTGATGTGGACAGCCCCTTCGTAGAGGCCGGCCTGCAGCGTCTCGCCCGGAGGTGCTTCAATCGCCATGTTCCAATGGTCGCCTTGTGGGAACGGCTCTTCGACTATCGAGATCCAGATCAGCTCGGGGTGGTCCCCGACCGATGCAGTGAACGTGGATGTCGGGGCCGTATACGTCTTGACGATTCCGTCGAGATAGCTCGCGCCGCTCTCGGAGAAGCCGGTGCCCGGCTCGGCATCCAGGAAGAAGGCGCTGGTCGGGGACGGCCCGCCCGCAGCGGCTCTCGGCGCTACTTTGGGGCGCTCGGCGGACGGCTCACCTGACCCGATTGGGATAGTTGTCGGAGCCGCGACGCGTGGCGCGGCTGGATCTCGGGGCTCTCCGAACGGATCAGCGATGCGAGCCGTCGCCTCGCGGCGTCCGGAGGCGTCGGCGCGAGGTGGCCCGTCGGACTCGGCCGAGTCGAATGTCGGCGCGATCGTGCGACCAGTGGCGATGGCAGGCGCACCTGAGAGGACTACGAGGCAGGTCGCCATGACAGGCGCGAGTAACGCCGAGGAGCGCCGTATCATCAATTTGCCTCCAAGCGTCCCCGGGTTCAGCGAACGCCTGCTACGGCGGCACCTTATGCCTCGACCGTGCGCGTGGCGTCTCGTGTCGATGACGTCCGACGCGCCCCACCGTTACTGCCTGGAGGCGGTCCCGGGCTAGGCGAACAGCCGCCGCCCGTCGCGGACGAGCTCCATCCACGCCCGCTCGCGGCCGATCGTCGTCTCCTGGCCGTGGCCCGGCAGAACGGCCGTGGTCGATCCTCGAAGGTCGTCAGCCGCGCGACCGACTCGACCATCTGGTCAGGGTCGCCGCCGGGCAGGTCGACCCGGCCCCAGCCGCCGGCGAACAGCGTGTCGCCGCTGAACAGGATCCCCTCGTCGACGGCATGGAGGCAGACCGAGCCCTCCGTGTGGCCCGGCGTGTGGAGCACGCTGAGGCGGATCTCGCCGAACCTGATCTCGCCGCCCTCGGCGAGCTCGATCGCGGGCACGGACGGCGGGATCTCGAACGGGGCGAAGAGCGGCTGCGGGTGCTCCAGCCGCGGCCGGTCAAGCGGGTGGACCGCGATGTCGGCGCCCGTGTGGGCCGCGACCGCGGCGTTGTCGCCGATGTGATCCCAGTGGCCGTGGGTCGAGATGATCAGCTTCAGCGTCCAGCCGCGCGCCTCC
Organism: uncultured Chloroflexia bacterium; assembly: GCA_963788685.1. Lineage (GTDB taxonomy): Bacteria > Chloroflexota > Limnocylindria > Limnocylindrales > CSP1-4 > CF-46. Next base: position 127,540 of record CAWBHP010000005.1, read on the forward strand.
AGCTCGTCGCGGATCCAGGCCAGGGACGGCGTCGCGGTGTCGATCGCGATCGCCTCGCGCGAGCGAGGGTCGGCGAGGACGTGGACGTTCGTCGCAACCGGGCCGACGACGCGCAGGAGGCGCTCCATCGTCAGCGGGTCTTCGCGGCGAGGCGGCCGCGCCGGCCGACCCGCTCGGCGGCCTCCCGGACGAACGCGGCGAAGGCGTCGTCGAGCTCGTCCGGCGACCCGACAGAGAAGCGGTGAAGATAGAGGCCGCTCTCGTAGGCGTTCGGGACGATCGCGGTCACGATCCGATGCGGGACGGCACGGTCGTGCAGGACGTGGCCGCGAAGGCGATCCCGAGGGACCTGGATCGCGAGAAACCGCATTGGCGAGGCGAAGACGATCCGGGTCTTCTGGGCCACGACAGGGATGGGCCCGTCAACGCTCGCGAGCTCGACGAGGCGATCGAACGCCGCGCGCACGCCCGGCCGCGCCTTCTCGAAGTGCTGGTCGAGGTCGATGACGACGCAGGAGTGGGACGCGTCGCGGTTCGCGAACGGCGCCCCGCAATCGGGGCAGGTCCAGGCGGGCGCGGTCAAGCCTCGAGCTTCTCCTTGATGCACGTGAAGGTCTGGCCGATCATCTTGTTCGCGGTTCCCTCGATCATCCGGGCCCCGACACTCGCGAGCGACCCGCCGATCAGCACGTCCGCCGCCCAGTCCATGACCGTCCCGCCCTCAGTCCCATCCCGGAGCGACATCGTCGCTGTGGCGTCGACCGCGCTGCCCGGGGCCTGGCCGTGGGCCTTGATCACCGCGCGCTCTGGCGGCTCCGTTTCGGCGATCTCCATGTCGACGTTGAAGCGGGCGCTGATGAAGCCGATCCCGACCTTGGCCTTCGCCTTGAAATGGGTCTCGTCGACGACCTCGATGCTCTCGACGCCGGGACCGCACGGCCCGACCTGGTTCGGGTCCATGAGGAACGCCCAGACGCGGTCGCGCGGGGCCTTGATCTCAACGGTGCCTTCGAATTTCATCGCGCCTCCTTGGCGACTCGGGAGCCTCGGGCGTCGACCGACGTCGAGAGGAATGTTGCCGGATCCTTCACGAACCGGGTGCGGCAGCCGAGGCTGCAGAACGCGTAGACGACGCCTTCGTGCTCCGCGAGATGCCTCGCGTGGTCGCGGTCGACGGTCATGCCGCAGACCGGATCGAGCAGGACGATGTCGTCCGGGGCGGCCGACACGAGCGCTGGGCCTGGCCGCCGCGCCGGCCACGGTCGCAGGCCCGGGCGAGGCGACGAACGTCAGCCCGGCCACGCCGGACCTGGACCAGCTCCGCGAGGATCGACAGGGCGACCTCCTCGGCCGTCTCCGCTCCGAGATCCAGCCCGGCCGGCGCTCGCAGCGCTGCCAGCCGCTCGTCGGCGAGTCCGGTCTCCTCGCGGAGCCACGCTCGGACGGCTGCCGCCCTGGTCGGCGATGCGACGAGCCCGACATAGCGGGCGTCGCGGCGGAGTGCGCCCGGCAAGCGCCTCCTCATCCCACTGGCCCTGCGTCGCCACGACGATGTATGGACTCGACTCCGGATCGACCCCGACGAGGTTGGTGTCGGTCCGAACCTGCGCGGCGTTCGGGAACGCGCCCGCATCGGCGATCGGGTCGAACACCGTGACCCGGAACCCGGCAGCCGCGCCGAGCTCGACGAGGGCGCTGGCGATCGGCGTCGTGCCGGTCACCCACAGGAGCGGCGCGCGGAAGGTTCGGTTCCACGTAGATCTCCAGCGTTCCCCCGGAATGGCAGGTCATGACGAGCTCGATGATCCCGTCGCCGCGCCGGCCCTCGGCCGGCGCGTCCTTCGACAGGCGGAGCAGGCGCGGCTGCCCGTCGGCCAGCGCGTGGAGCGCCTCGCGGACGACGACCGGCTGGGCGCACGAGCCGCCGACCCAGCCCTCGATCGACCCGTCGGGGTGGACGATCCCGTGCGCCCCGGGCCGGGCCGACGTCGGCCGGGCGACCGCAACGACCGTGGCAAAGGCGAACGGGCGTCGGGCCTGAGCGAGCTCCGCGGCGCGCGCGAACAGCCCGCGCCCGCCCGGCTGCGGCGTGGTCAGGCGGTGACCCCGTTGTCGCGCAGGATCTTCCAGACCTTCTGGGGGGTGATCGGAATGTCGATGTTGCGGACGCCCAGGTGCCACAGCGCGTCGACGACCGCGTTCGCGATCGCCGGCGGTGCGCCGACCGTCGCCGACTCCCCAATCCCCTTCGCGCCGATCGGGTGATGGGGCGACGGCGTCACCGTCTTGGCGACCTCCCAGGCGGGCGTCTCCATCGCCGTCGGCAGGAGGTAATCCATGAACGTCCCGGCCTGGTTCTGGCCGTTCTCGTCGTAACTGATCTCTTCGTAGAGCGCCGGCGCGAGGCCCATCGTCAGGCCGCCGTGGATCTGGCCGTCGACGATCATCGGGTTGATGATGTTGCCGCAGTCATCGACCGCCACGAATCGACGGACGTTGACCTGCCCAGTGCCCTTGTCGATATCGACGACGCAGATGTAGCTGCCGAACGGGAACGTCAGGTTCGGCGGGTCGTAGTACGAGACCGCCTCGAGGCCGGCCTCCATCCCCTGCGGGTGGTTCGTGTAGGCGGCGAACGAGATCTCCTGGATCGTCTTCGACCGATCCGGCGAGCCCTTGACGCTGAACTTGCCGTTCGTCCACTCGAGGTCGTCCTCGCTCGCCTCGAGGAGGTGGGCAGCAAGCTTGCGGGCCTTGTCCTTGATCTTGCGGGAGGCCATGGCCGTCGCGGCGCCGGCGACCGGCGTCGAGCGCGAGGCGTACGTGCCCAGACCGTACGGCGCCGTGTCCGTGTCGCCGTACTCGATCTTGATATCGGCGACCGGGAAGCCGAGCTCCTCGGCGATGATCTGGGCGAAGGTCGTCTCGTGGCCCTGGCCCTGTGTCTGGACCCCGATCCGGGCGAGGACCTTGCCTGTCGGGTGGACCCGGATCTCGCACGAATCGAACATCTTCAGGCCGAGGATGTCGAAGTCGTGGGACGGCCCGGCGCCGACGATCTCGGTGAAGGACGAGATGCCGATCCCCATGAGCTCGCCGCGGGCGCGCTTCTCGAGCTGCTCCTTGCGGAGCCCCTCGTAGTCGATCATCTCCATCGCCAGCTTGAGCGCACCCGGGTAGTTGCCCGAGTCGTACTCCCAGCCGGTCGGGGACTTGTACGGGAACTGCTCGGGCTGGATGAAGTTCTCCATCCGGAGCTGGGCGGGATCCTTGCCGATGTCGTGGGCCAGGATGTCGACCATCCGCTCGATCGCGTGGACGGCCTCGGTCACCCGGAACGAGCAGCGATAGGCGACGCCACCGGGCGGCTTGTTCGTGTAGACGCCGTCCACCTCGACGAACGCGTTCTGGAAGTCGTATGAGCCGGTGATGACGTTGAACAGCCCGGCTGGGAACTTCGAGGGATCGGCGGCGGCATCGCTGTAGCCGTGGTCGGCGATCGTTTTGACCTTGAGGCCGGTGATCTTGCCGTCCTTCGTGGCGCCCATCTCGGCATGGATGTGATAGTCGCGGGCGAACGAATCGGCCTGGAGGTTCTCCGACCGATCCTCGATCCACTTGACCGGCTTGCCGATCAGGAAGGAGGCCGCGACGGCGAGGACGTAGCCCGGGTACACGGGGACCTTGCCGCCGAACCCGCCGCCGATGTCGTGGGTCTTGACCCGGATGTTCTGCTCCGAGATCGGGAGGCCGGCGCCCGCGGCAACAAGGGCCAGGACGGTCCGGATGGCGTGGGGCGCCTGGCTCGTGATGTGGAGCGTCAGCTGCTGACGGACAGGGTCCCAGTCGGCGACACAACCGCAGGTCTCGATCGAGGCGACATGGATCCGCGGGATGTAGATGTCCTCGGAGACCGTGACGTCGGCGCCGGCGAGCGCCGCGTCGGCCTTCGCCTTGTCGCCCGATTCCCAGTGCCAGATTCGGTTGGTCTGCTTGTCCGGACCGCGATCGGGTCGGAGGACGAGCCGCACCTTCCTCGAGGGCCTTGAACGGGTCGACGATGACCGGCAGCGGCTCGTAGTCGACGAGGACCGCGGCGACGCCGTCGGCCGCGGCGTAGCGGCTCGTCGCGATGACGGCCGCAACCTCCTGCGACGCGTACATGACCGTGTCGGTCGGGAGCACCATCTGCATGTCGCCGGCCAGGGTCGGCATCCAGTGGAGCTTGTAGCCCTCCAGGTCCTTGCCGGTGACGACGGCAGCGACGCCCGGGACCTTCAGCGCCTCCGAGCTGTCGATCGACTTGATCTTCGCGTGGGCGTACGGGCTGCGGACGATGTCGAGCCAGAGCATGCCCGGCAGCACGAGATCGTCGATGTACTGGCCGGCGCCGCGGATGAACCGCGGGTCCTCCTTGCGCTTGACCGAGTGGCCCATGCCACCGACTTCGGGAGTGGTCTGGAGCGTCTCCGTCATCTCGTCACTCCCCGCTCAGCTCGCCGGAGCCGCTTCGATGGTCTCGGCCGCTTCGACCGGAGCCGACTCGCCCGCTTCCAGCTGGCCGGACGCCTGCTGGATCGCCTTGACGATGTTCACGTAGCCGGTGCAGCGGCAGAGGTTGCCGCTGATCCCCTCCCGGATCTCCGCCTCGCTCGGTTTCTCGTTCTGATCGAGCAGCCAAGCGGCCTGCATGATCATCCCGGGCGTGCAGAAGCCGCACTGGAGCCCGTGCTGGTCCCAGAACGCCTGCTGAAGCCCATGAAGGGTGGCGCCATCGGCCATGCCCTCGATCGTCTTGATCTCGGCTCCGTCCGCCTGGACGGCGAGCATCGTGCACGACTTGGCGCTCTGGCCGTTGACGTGGATCGTGCACGCGCCGCAGTTGCTCGTGTCGCAGCCGATGTGCGTCCCCGTCAGCAGGAAGACGTCCCGGAGCAGGTGGACGAGGAGCAGCCGCGGCTCGACGTCGGCCTCACGGACCTCGCCGTTGACGGTGACCGAGATGTGTTGCGTCGTCATCGTCTCGTGCCTCTCGTCAACTGTTGGCCAGTGCCCGCTCGACCGCCGTGCGCAGCGATCGAACGGCGAGCTCGGCGACCATCGCCCGTTTGTAGTCAACCGGTCCGCGGGTATCCGAGGCTGGGTCGCTCTTCGCCGCGGCCGCCTCGCCCGCCGCGCGGAACACGGCCTCCGATGGGCGCTGGCCCTGGAGCGCAGCTTCGGCATCTGTTGCGGCGAACGGCGATGGCGAGACGCCCGTGACCCCCATTCCGGCACGGGAGATCGTGCCGCCGTCGTCGAGCTGGACGACCGCGGCAATGCCCGCCGTCGCGAAGTCACCGACGCGACGCTCGAGCTTCGTGTAGGCACCACCCATCCCGCGGGGCCGGCGTCCGAATCGAATCTCGGTCAGGACCTCGGTCGGCTCGATCGCGGTCGTGAAGGTGTCGAGGAAGAAGTCGCGTGCCGCAACGAGGCGCTCGCCGCTGGGTCCGCGGCACACGATCGTGGCGTTCGTGGCGAGGAGCGCGGCCGGCCAGTCCGACGCCGGGTCGGCGTGCGCCACGGAGCCACCGATCGTGCCCCAGTTCCGGACCTGCGGATCGCCGATCCCGCCAGACACGTCGTGCAGGAGCGGATAGCGCTGGACGATCTGGTTCTCGTGGATCTGCCGATGCGTCGCCTTTGCCCCGATCCGCAGGTCGTCATCGGTCTCGACGATGCCGTCCAGGCCGGTCACGTCGCGCAGGTCGACGAGGAGGCCGGGCTGGGCCAAGCGGAGCTTGAGTAACGGGATGAGGCTGTAGCCGCCGGCGAGGAGCTTTGCCTCGCCCTCGCGCTCGGTGAGGATCTTCAATGCCTCGTCGAGATCCGCCGGTCGAACGTAGTCAAACTGAGCCGGGATCATCGCGCGATCGTCCTCCTCACCCAGTGGCTGTTACGCCTTTGCCCATTCGCGAATGGGTTACCGCGGTGACGATCGGGCCGACGGCCGGGCCGGGATCGGGGTCCGGCCGGGGGTCCGCTGCCGAGCCCCGAGTATGCGCCGCCGGTCGTTTCAGCGTCAACGAGTTTGCCGCACAGTGACAGTTGCGTGGCATGCTTATGAAACGTCCGGCAAGGAGCAATGGATTGCTATGCGGGCAAGCGTCGCGGGGCTGGTCGTCGCGTTGGTTGGATTGGCGTTCGCGCCCTCCAGCCTGGCGTTCCACGAAGGCACGAGCGCCTGCACGTACAGCGCCGGTGTCGTTCGTCTGCGTCTCGCCAGCCACCATGTCGTGCAACTCTTCGCCCTCGACGGGCGAATCGAATACGCCGACCTGACCGACTACTCGTTCAAGGGCCAGTGCGGCTCAGCGACCGTGACCAACACGGATACGGTCCGCCTCACGGAGACCGTGGCCGGCACGACCCGCTTCCAGCTCCGCGAGTTCCTCGGCCGGCTCGGGCCGGGCCGTACGCGCGAGGCGACAGGCGTGAGCGAGATCGAGGTCCACCTCGGAACGGTCACCGACATCTGGCTGCTGGCGCGGCCCACTCGCGAAGTGGTGAACATCGGCGCCGGCGGCCTGAACCTCAACGCCGACGACGATGTCGACCTCATCGGCACGCGACTCTCCGAGATCTCGGTGTTCTTCGAAGGCGGGAATGACTCCTTGACCGCGGCGGGCGGCCGCGGAACCGGCGATCCGTGGGTCCCGCCGGCGGGCGGGTATCTCTTGGTGTGGGCCGGCGGCGGAGCAGACGTGATCCGTGGCTCGGGCGGTCACGACATCATCGACGGCGACGGGGACGACGATCGCATCTACGGACTCGGCGCCACCGACGACCTTCGCGGCGGGAACGGCCACGACTTCATTTCGGGCGGCAGCGGCGCCGACTACATCGACGCTGGCTACGGCTACGACACCGTCTTCGCGGGACCCGGCAACGACTTCATCAACACGGCCGAGTACTTCGCAGACAGCGTGGATGGCGGCAACGGCTCGGACCGGGCCATCGTCGACATCGAGGACACGACAACGAACGTCGAGTCCGTCTCGCTGGGGCCGTGACCCCAGCGAGACGGACAACTTCGAGCGCGTCAGCTGGCTTCGACTGGAACGGCCATCGGGGCGCCCGTCTCCACGAATGTCTTCAGGCCCGACACGATGAAGACGATCCCGTCGCTGAACTCATCCGCCATCTTCGTGCCAGCGACGAGGCCGGCCGTCGTGACCGTCAGCTTCGTGCCGCCGTCGTCGGTCGGTTCGATCGCCCAGGTCATCTGGACCGGTCCAGCGGCGTCGACCTCGGGATCCCATCGGGCGTGGAACGACATCGTCACGAGCCGGCCGGGGTCGATCTCGAGGACCTCGCCGTCGGCCGCGACCGAGCCGTCGGGGTACTCGTAGACGATCCGGCCGCCCTTCGACCAGTCGGAATTCACGCGGGTGCCGTAGTAGTACTGCTCGGTCTCGACGCCATCGGTGATCGCCCGCCAGACCCGGTCGGGCGCGGCCTTGATGTAGACGGCGTAGACGTGATCGGGGCTGGACATCGTTTCGGCCTCCAGGTGGGTCTTCATTGCCGCCATCGCACCGACGACGGGCTCGGCGAACTTGCTGATCCAGCGGTCGTGAACGAGCCGGATCGGGACCGGGTTCAGGAAGTGCCGCTTCTCGCGGCCTTCCCTGCGCGTCGTGACGAGGCCCGCCTCCTCGAGCACGCCCAGGTGCCGCATGACCCCGAACCGGGTCATCGCCGGCAGGTAGGCGCACAGCTCGCCGAGCGTCTGGCCATCGCGCTCGAAAAGCCGATCGAGAAGAAGCCGCCGGCTCGGGTCGGAAAGGGCCCGAAACGCCGGCGCCATCGGATCGTCCGTCACGGCGCGAATATATGTGACTAAATAGTCACCTGTCAAGAGTCGCGCCCGGCGGAGGCAGCGGCTAGCGCGCCACGCGGTAGCGGAGGTAGACGACTTTCGAGCTGAAGGTGCGGGTCTCGACGAGATCGAGATCCACCCGGCGCTCGCGCTGCGGGAAGTACGAAATGCCGCCGCCGACCAGCACCGGGTAGACCATGACCCGGTACTCGTCGATCAGACCCAACGCGGCCGCCTCGGCGGCGAGCGTCGCGCCGCCGATCGCGATGTCGCCCTCCCCCGGCTCGGCTCGCAACCGCTCGATCTCCTCCGCCAGGCCGCCGGAGGCCAGGCGGGCATTGCCCTGCACCGCCGACAGCGTGGTGGAGAACACCACCTTCGGGAGCGGCTTCCAGAGCGCGGCCCACTCGAGCTCTGCGTCGTCGAGCGATCGCATCCTGGTCGGCGGTCTCCCAGTACAGCATCGTCTCGTACAGCCGTCGTCCCATCAGGTGGACGCCGACCTCTCGTATCTCGTCGATCCAGAAGCGAAAGACCTCCTTGTCGGGTGCCGGCCAGTCGAAGCCGCCGTCCGGCCCGACGATGTAGCCGTCAAGCGAGACGCTCATCGAATAGGTCACGCTGCGCATCAGAAGTCCTCCTCGGTAACGGGTTCGACAGTACGACGACTGACCACGCTCACTCGGCCTGATCCGGCGCCGACGTCGTCGCGATGTCCACCTCGTTGCCGGCTGGATCGGCGAGTGTCCAGAAGTTCTCCTCGAGATTGTCGGCGGACGATCCGGCCACCCGCCGCAAGGCCTGCCGCCACGCGCGACTCGGCCTCGTCCCACGGCACCCACACGACGAGATGGATGGTCCCCGCACCATCGGGCCGCAACTCGTCCATCTCCTCGAACCAGAACGGCGCCAGGCGTCCGTGCGGATCGACCAGGTCCTCGTCTGGACTGTCCGGCCGTGGGTCGTAGCCGAGGACCCCTTGCCAGAACGGCATGATCCCGCTTCGGTCGGTCGCGCCAGGGATGATCGAGAGGCTCTGGATTGCCGCTGGCTCGGCGGTGAGCCCGATCTCGCGGGCCGTTGTCGAGATCGCCTGCGCGAGGTCGAGGTCGCTCTGCACGAGGCCGAAGTCGCGACCCTTGAACGCCCGAATCAGAACGGTCACGCCGTCGCCGCGGATGTCGATGTCGGGCTCGTCGCCCTCACGGACGAGCCCGCTGATCGCCTCGACAAATCGGGCAGACGTGCTGAACGAGTCGGTCCGGAAGAACGCATAGGCGCCTCGGGCAGCACACGCCACGCCTCGGCGCCCTCCGCCCCGTGGAACTGCCGCGAGAGGATCCTGTCGGTCATGGGTAACTCCTGATGGCAATGGGTCAATGTGGGCTAACGGTCCGTCATCAGGACCGTCAAGCGGTCAATCGCCGACGCCCGAACCAGCGTCAGACCGGGCGCGTGAACATTGATCCTGATCCGGTCAGCGTCCCGTGATGCGAAGAAGCCACAGGCCGGGGCGCTCGGTGGCGCATCGCAGGCTTCGGGATCGAACTCTCGGTCGATCGCAAAGCCGGCCTCGATCACAGCATCCCGGGCGGACCTGTAGACGTCGACAGGCTGGCCGTCGGCCAGGTAGTAGCGGACGACGCCCGGGCACCCCGCGTTGACGAGCGGATCGCAGTTCTGGTCCCCATCTGGCCCCCGAACCTGCGTCCTGGCGAGCTCCCAACCGCTCGGAATGGTCAACTCGTCCAGGATCGCGGCGAAATGGGCCGGTCCGGGCCCGGTGCACGCCGTGACGATCACCACCGAGGCGACTGCGAGAAGGAGGGACGGGCGGCGCGCCATCTTGCTTGCCATGGTATCGGCCGCGCGCCTGACCTACAGCGCTCCCGACTCCATCAACTGCTTGAGCTTCACAAGGCCGCGGGCCCACGCTCGGCCGTAGAGGGCGGCGACGAGCGGGCCGACGACCCGCATCGCGCCGCGGAGGGTGATCTCGGAGGTGACGTCGACGCGCGTCCCGTCCCCGTCCGGCGCGAAGTCCAGCGTCACCAGGATCGGGGCGTTCGGCGAGGTGCCCTGCATCGCCGCCCGATGAGGCGGCTGGTACTCGGTCGCGACCGCATCGTTCTCGGTTCGCCGGCCGAACATCGTCACGACAGCGTGGCGCGTGGAACCAACGCCGTGCGGCGGCGGCGACGTCCAGTGCTCCTCGACGTTGCCCGGGAACCACTTCCCGGTGTTCTCGACGTTGGTCAGGACCGCAAACACGTCCTCGATCGGCCGCCGGATGGTGATCGTGTTCGTGACGCTGGCCATTGGACAATTGTGGGCCAGTAAATCGCTTGCGATGGTATCGGCCGGGCGCCACACTCACCCGAATGAGCCTGATCGACACCTACCTCGCCCGAACGCCCGGTTCGCGCGCCCTCTTCGAGCGGGCAACCGCCTCGCTCCCCGGCGGGTCGACCCGGACGACGATCTTCAACCCGCCGTATCCGCCGTACATGGCTCGCGGCGAGGGCCTGCGGACGTGGGACGTCGACGGCAACGAGTACCGCGACTTCCTGGGCAACTACACGTCGCTCATCCTCGGCCACGCCCATCCGGATGTCGTCGCGGCGGTCGAGGCGCAGGTCCGGCTGGGCTCGGCGTTCGCCGCGCCGACGGAGATCGAGATCGAGCTCGCCGAGGAGATCCGGGGCCGGCTCCCATCGGTCGAGCGCCTCCGGTTCACGAATTCCGGCACCGAGGCGACGATGTTCGCCATCCGAGCGGCCCGCGCGTTCACCGGCCGGCCGCTCCTCGCCAAGTTCGCGAAGGCGTACCACGGGACACACGACACGGCGCTTGCCGGCACGCCCGGTGTCCCCGACGGGATCTCCAACCTCGTCGTCGAACTGCCGTGGGACGACGCCGAGGGCGTGCAGGCCGCGCTCAACGGCCGCGAGCACGACGTCGCCGCGATCATCATCGAGCCGGTCCAGGGCGCCGGCGGCATCCGCGCGGCCGACCCGGCGTTCCTGCGCTTCCTCCGCGACTACGCCGATCGAATCGGGGCCGTCCTGATCTTCGACGAGATCATCGCCTTCCGGATCGGGCCGAACGGTGCCCAGGGCGTCTGGTCGGCGTCCGGCCGGACCTGACGGCGCTGGGCAAGATCGTCGGTGGCGGCTATCCGCTCGCTGCGTTCGGCGGCCGGGCCGAGATCATGGATCGCTTCGACGCCCGGCGGCCCGGCGCGCTGAGCCACGGCGGGACGTTCAACGGCAATCCCGTCGGCGCTGCGGCCGGCCTGGCGACCCTGCGCTACCTGACGCCGGACCGATACGAGCGCCTGGCGAGCCTCGGCCAGCGCCTGCGCGATCGGCTGGCCGACGGGTTCGCCGCCGGCGGGCTCGACGCCCGGGTCGAGGGGGTCGCGTCGCTCTTCCAGGTGTTCGCGGGGCCGACGCTCCAGGGCGAAGACCAGCTCTCCGCCGACCGAGACGCTCTTCCTCGGCCTGCTCATCGACGGCTTCCATCTCGCGCCCCGCGGGATGGGCGCGATCTCGACGCCGGCGACCGAGGCCGACGTCGACGCCCTCGCCGACGCGGTCGTCGGCCGACTGGGCGCGATGCAGCCCGCCGCCGTATCGGTCAGCTGAGCAGGCCGATCCCGAGGGCCACGACGCCGAGCGCGAGCGAGACAGCGCCGACGTAGATCAGGACGATCAGCCGGTTCGGCTCGGTCACGCCGCGACCGGCCGACGAGAAGAAGTAGCCGGCCGGGATGAGGATCGCCGCGAGCGGCACGCCGCTCCGGGCGAGGGTTGCAAGCGGGCCCTCGAGGGCCGTTGCGTCGGCGAAGATCTGGCAGATCAGGGCGAGGCTCACGAGGACGCCGGCGTGAGCGTGGCCGGCTCGGGCGAACGTCTTCTGGAACGGCGTCGCCTCCTGCCGGCCGGTCACGAGTTGGAGCACGTACCAGCCGCCGAACTCGACGGCCACGATCGTCAGGAGAAGCATGCCCGCGGTCGACTGGCTCGCGGGCGAGAGGATCACGGTCGGTTCCATCGGATCGCCTCCCGGTGGGAACTTGTCGGGGGGTGAGCGGGCTAGTCGAAGTCGAAAATGGTGTTGCCGTCGTAGAACTGCAGCACGAACTGGCACCGCTCGCAGATGAGCATCGTCACGCGGTGGGCGGTCAGGCCCCACGCGCTGTCGAGCTTGCCCCGCTCCTGCTGGAACGTGTTGTTGCCGCAGATCGGGCACATCGGCATGTTTCGATCGCCGAGCGGCTGGTCCTGAGTCATTCTTTCGATCCTTCCTTGGCTGGCGGTTCCCAGGTGACGATGCCGATCGGCGGCGCGTCCTGGCCGGCGAGGCCGAACCCGCCATCTGGGCCTTCGACGATCAGCTCGTCGAGGGCGGCGTTGAACCGACGCTCCTTCTCGCCGCCATCCTCGATCCACAGCTGACGACGAAGGAATCCCTCGAGCTCCGCGCGGCTCGCGAAGCGACGGGGCTCCCGCTCCGTCGTCGTGACCGTCGGGGAGCGGCCGGCCGCCTCGAGCAGCTCGATGAACTCGGGCAGCGCCGGCAGCGAGACACGCGCCTCGCCGTGGACGATCGGCCAGAACGGGTCGGCCAGCGACGCCGGCTGGCGCTCCATCAGGACGGCGACGCACAGGCGCCGCGCCGACGCCTCGACCGCCCGGACGAACGGCCCGATCGCCTCGATGTCGTAGCCGACGTGGGCGATGAGCGCGACGTCGCCGACCGGCGGGTCTTCCATCGGCCAGCGGGCGGCGAGCGGACGGACGTTCGTGATGCCGTGGGTCGACATGTCGTCCCGCAACGCGTCCAGCATCCCGGTCGAGGGCTCGATTGCGACGACCTCCTTGACGGCCCGGGCGAGCGGCAGCGCGAACCGTCCCGCCCCCGCCCCGATGTCGAGCCACGTCTCGCCGGGCGCCGCGAGCGCGAGCAGCTCGGCGAGGACCGGATCGTCGGGCCGGTCCGGATCGACCCTGAACAGGCTGGTGACCGGGGCGTAGAAGTCGGCCCCGTCCGGGACCTCGCGAACGCGGTCGACCTGTTCGCGGTTGGCCCGGACCCGTTCGGCCCAGGCGAGCTCGGCGAGGTCGAGGGGCGAATCGATGTCGGGGTTCGAGCCGCCGACCGGGACCTCGAGGACGAGGTCGGGATCCGAGGCCAGGATCGGCCCGAGCCCGCGGTCGCCGCTCGCCTCGTCGACCAGCCCGAAGCCGTCCTCTCGCAGCAGGACCGGGTTCGCGCCGCCACCGTCGGCGTAGTGCGGGATGACCACCGGATGCTCACCCGAGCGGCCGGCCGCGATCAACGCCCGGATCACCTCCGGCCGCGTCCGCGGCTGGTCGCCGAGGACGACGACGACCGCCTTGACCGGCGGCTCGATCTCGAGCGCGGCCGCGAGCCCGATCTGGAGCGAACCGGACAGGTGGCGCGGATCCGGGTTGCGGACGCGGTGCTCCGACAGCCAGTCGATCCCGTCCTCGATCTCCTGGGCGGCGTGGCCGAGGACGACGACGATCTCGTCGATCCCGGCCGTGCGGACGGCGTCGAGGACGTGCTCGAGGATCGGCCGGCCCTCGAGAAGCGCGAGGGCCTTGGGCGACCCGAACCGGCTCGACGCCCCCGCCGCCAGAACGATCGCCGCGACGTTCACCGTCGCGGCCCCGACCACCCTCTCGCGCATCGGCACGCCGCTCCCGCCGTAGCGGCTCGCGACGACCTCGGCCATGATCGCCAGGGCCGTCTCGGCCGGAGCCCGGCCGCCCAGGTCGAGCCCGACGGGACCGCGCAGCCGCGCCAGCTCCTCCTCCCCCACCCCGGCCGCGCGCAGGCGCTCGCGCCGATCGCCCTGCGTCTTGCGGCTGCCGACCGCGCCCACGTAGCGGCAGTTGCGGCGGAGCGCCTCGATGATCGCGGGCTCGTCGAACTTGACGTCGTGGGTCAGGACGGCGACGGCGTCGTCCGGCCCGAGCCCGATCTCGTCGGCGACCTCGTCCGGCCAGCCGACGATGAGCCGGTCGACCTGGTCGGGCGGGAAGCGCTCCGGCGTCGCGAACGACGCCCGGCCGTCGATGACGATCGTCTCGTAGCCGAGCTCCCGGGCGAAGCGGACGAGCGAGCGGGCGACCTCGACGGCGCCGACGACGACCAGCCGCGGCCTCGCGGGGAAGGCCTCGACGAACACCGATCGGCCCTCGATCTCGACGGTCCGCGAGGTCCCCCGGAGCAGGGCCTCTCGCGCCGCGTCGACGAGGGCGCCGTCCGCGGCGGCCGTGCCCAGCGTGCCCTCGACGATCCCGTCGCCGCCGACGACGACCTGCGGCGGCGGCGGGGCGCCGTCGCCCGGCGGCCACGACCCGAACTCGGCGGGCGGCGCGTCCGCGCGGCAGCACCGTCGCCACGGCGATGCTCCGGTCCCGCGCTCCCGTCTCGACCGACGCCGGCAGGGCCGGCTCGATGAGCACGTCGATCGTCCCGCCGCATGCCAGCCCGACGTCCCACGCCTCCTCGTCGCTGATCCCGTAGCGGATCACCCGGGCGTTGCCGTCGCGCCGGGCGCGCTCGATCTCCTCGGCCGCCGCGCCCTCGACGCAGCCGCCGCTGACCGAACCCGCGATCCGTCCGTCGTCGGCACGGAGGAGCACGGCGCCCTCGGGCCGCGGCGCGGAGCCGAACGTCCGGACGACGACCGCCCGGCCGATCCCGACGCCGTCCCGGCGCCAGGATTCGAGCGTCGGCAGCAGCTCCTTCATCGGAGCGGCCGCGCTTCCGTGGTCGGGACGTGGCCCGGGAAGACCATCCGTGGCGGCTCGAGATCACGAAGCGTCACTCCGGCGCGCGCGCCGGCATCGGCCGAGGCCGCCGCCTCCCCGCCCCGCCGGACGTCGCTCGAGCGGGCGCCCGCGAGGATCTCGCCGAGTCGCTCGAGGCTGGCGACGGTGCCCGCCGGCAGGAAGTCGTCGATGAACGGGAAGGCCGCCCGCATCCCGCCGGCAAGCGGCTCGTAGCCGGGCGTCCCTGCGAGCGGGTTCAGCCAGACGAGCCGGTGGCAGTTGCGGCGGAGGCGCGCCGTCTCGGTCGCGACGAGCGCCGGATCGCCCCGGTCCCAGCCGTCCGACACGACGATGACGATGCCGCTCGTCCGCAGCGTCCGGCGCGCCCAGCGCAGGTTGAACTCGCGGAACGACTCGCCGATCCGCGTCCCGCCCGCCCAGTCATTGACGGCGTCCGCGACCCGGGCGAGGGCGCGATCCCGGTCGCGGTCGCGCAGCAGCCGCGTGACCCGCGTGAGCTTCGTCCCGAACACGAACGACTCTGTCTTGACCGCCGACGACGCCGAGAGCGCCTGGACGAACCGCAGGAGCAGCCGCGAATGGCGCTCCATCGAGCCCGAGATGTCGCACAGGACGACGATCTTGCGCGGCCGCTTGACGGTCCGCCGCCAGACCCACTCGGTGAACTGGCCGCCGGTCGCGAGGTTGCGCCGGAGCATCGCCCGCGGGGCGAGCAGGCGGCCATGGTGGTGGAGCTCGTAGCGGCGGGTCCGGCGCAGCTCCAGGCGGGGCACGAGGAGGTCGACCAGCCGCTCGGCGTCGCGGAGCTCGGCCGGGGTCATCCGGTCGAAGTCGCGGTGGCGGAGCGCCTCGGCCGCGCTGTAGGCGTCGGGCGCGGCGACGTGGCCGTCGATGTCGGCCTCGTCGATCGACTCGTCGCCGCCCGACATCGGCAGGGGGACGCCGTCGACCGTGCCCTCTTCGCCAGAGTCGGCGTCGCCGCGGTCGGGAGATGTGCCCTCAGCTTCCTCGGCGCCGGGAGGCGCCTCCTCGTGAGGTGCCGCCGGCAGCGGACCCTCGCCGGGCAGCCGCCGGCCGCGACGCCGCCACCAGCGGTCGAAGACCCGGTCGTAGACCTCGCGGTCGTCGCGGCGTCGCACGAAGACGGCGGACGCCCGCCGCACGGACGGTCTCGCGCTGGCCGAGATCGACGAGCGTCAGCGCCCGAGCGTAGTCGACGGCAGCGCCCAGGTCGATCGAGAGGCCGGCCGTCCGGAGCGCGCGCCCGAACCCGACGGCCTCGGCGAGCAGCCGCCGCCCGTCGACCTCGTCGCCGCTCGGCGACCGGACGATCGCGGGATCGGGAGCGTGGCTCATGGCCATCGGGTCAGGGCCGTGCGGCCGCCTCGGCGAGATAGCGGCGCGACGTCTCGCCGCGGACGCGCCGGATGTCCTCCTCGTACTTGAGGACGACGCCGAGCGTCTCGTCGACGATCTCCGGCGCGAGCTCGCGGGCACCGAGCGACAGGAGCGCGGCGGCCCAGTCGAGCGTCTCGGCGATCCCGGGCACCTTCGTCAGGTCGGCCTCGCGCAGCCGGTGGACGAAGCCGACGACCTCGCGGGCGAGCTGTTCGGGCGCCTCGGGAACCCGCGCCGAGACGATCTCGAACTCCTTCTGGGCCGACGGGTAGTCGATCCAGTGGTAGAGGCAGCGGCGCTTGAGCGCGTCGTGGACCTCGCGGGTGCGGTTCGAGGTGAGGATCACCCGCGGCGGCCGCTCGGCCTTGATCGTGCCGATCTCAGGAACGGTCACCTGGAAGTCGGACAGGATCTCGAGGAGGTACGCCTCGAATTCCTCGTCGGCGCGGTCGATCTCGTCGATGAGCAGGACCGGCGGTTCCTCGGCCGGGTCGGCCTCGAGGGCCTGGAGGAGCGGCCGGCGGATGAGGAAGTCCGGCCCGAAGATGTCGTGGGCGTTCGCGACGGTCGCCTCGCCGCGGGCCTCGAGCAGCCGGATCTCGAGCATCTGGCGCGGGTAGTTCCACTCGTAGACCGCCGCGTTGACGTCGAGGCCCTCGTAGCACTGGAGCCGGATCAGGCGCGCCCCGAGGCTCGCCGCGAGGACCTTGGCGAGCTCCGTCTTGCCGACTCCCGCCTCGCCCTCGAGGAGGAGCGGCCGCTGGAGCTGGAGGGCGAGGTACGTCGCGGTCGCGAGCGAGCGGTCGCAGACGTAGTCGCGGGCGAAGAACGCTTCCTGGATCCCCTCGATCGTGGCGAGCGCGGCAGCGCCCGTCGGGGGAGGCGGCGTGCCGGGCGGATCAGGCGGGTTGGGCATGCCCGGAATCTACACCGCGCACGGGCCGTCAGCCGTCCGGTGCGTCGAGCTCGCGGGCGTAGCGGGGAAAGCGGAACCGCTGATCCCGGGTCAGGAGGCCGCCGTGGCCCAGGCCCGCGACGAGCCCCGGGCCCGGCCGCTCCCCGGTGAGCAGCCGCGGCAGCACGAGATCGGCGGCGGTGGCCTTCGAGTAGGCGCCGCACGTCGGCAGGCCGAGGACGGCCGTCCGGCCGAGGCGAGCGAGCCAGAGCATCGAGCCCGGATGGGCCGGCACGCCGTGTCGGACGACGGCTCCCCCGAGGCGCTCAATCGCGACGTAGAACGGGTCGAGCGGGTCGGTGCTGCGGCCGCCGGCGGTCAGGATGACGTCGGCCCGGGCCGAGCCCGTCGGCCACTCGCGCGAGGGCCTCGTCACGGCGTCGTCGTCGTCGGCGACGTAGGCGATTGCCGTCAGCGTCGAGCCCAGCCCCTCGACCTTGTCGCGGACGCTCCGCTCGAACCGGTCGCGATCGGCGGCGCGGAGCGACTCCTTGACGACCGCCGCGACGCGCATCGGCCGGAACGGATCGACCCGAACGAGCGGCCGTCGCGCCGTTCCGATCCGCGCGATGGCCTCCTCGATGACGGACTCCGCGACGACGTGCGGCGCGATCTTGACGCTCGCGACCAGATCCCCGGCCTCGACGACCGAGCCGTCGAACTCGGTGAAGACCTCGAGCGGGTCGAGGCGGTTGACCCGCTCCAGCGTCGCCGACCCTGACGTGGAGGACGCCGTCGTGGGTCGCCCGCAGGTCGACCCGGCTCTGGACCGGCCCGCGCGTTTCCAGCCCCTCTCCGGCAACCGCGAACGCGAGACGCAGCGCGGCGTCGTCCTCGTGGAGCTCGCCCGGGTCGAGCAGGATGACCGTGGCGGTCACCCGCGGTGAGCTCCGCCCCGTACTCGTCCAGATCCGCGTCGGACAGCCGCCGGCCCTTCGACCAGCGCCGGCCGCCGACCACGACGTCGGCCGTCAGGATCGCCCCGACGAGCCCGTCCGGAGGGCGGCGACCAGCAACGATCCGCGCGAGTCGCACGCTCCGTGGGTGAGCCCGGCCTCAGCGGCCGAGAGCGCCCTCGATGGCCCGCTTCGTGTAGACCACGGCCATCGCCGCGCGATACGCGGCGTCGGCGTGGATGTCGCTGTT
>CAWBHP010000006.1:0-106862 GCA_963788685.1 uncultured Chloroflexia bacterium
CATCGTCCTGCCCGTCTACAACGAGGGCGAGGCGGTCGAGCCCGTCCTCCGGGCCTATCGGCCGGCGTCGCGACGCCCCACGAGCTCGTCGTCGTCTACGACTTCGACGAGGACACGACGGTCCCCGTCATCGCCCGCCTGGCCGGCGAGATCCCCGGCCTGCGCGGCCTTCGGAACGACCTCGGTCGGGGCGTGCTCAACGCGATGAAGTCGGGGATCGCCGGGACGAGCGCCCCGTACGTCCTCATCTCGATGGCCGACGGCTCCGACGAGCCCCACGTCGTCGACTCGATGGTCGACCTCGCCCGGGCCGGCGCCGACGTCGTCTCGGCCAGCCGCTACATGCGCGGCGGCGGGCAGATCGGCGGGCCGCTGGTCAAGCGGCTGATGAGCCGGGCGGCGGGCCTGACGCTCCACTGGTTCGCCGGCGTCCCGACCCACGACCCGACCAACAACTTCAAGCTCTACTCGCGCCGGTTCCTCGATTCGGTGACGATCGAGAGCACCGCCGGCTTCGAGCTCGCCCTCGAGCTGACCGTCAAGGCGACGCTCATGGGCCGCAGCGTCGCCGAGGTGCCGACGACCTGGCGCGACCGGACCGCCGGCCAGAGCAACTTCAAGCTCCGCAAGTGGCTACCGCACTACCTTCACTGGTACCGCGTCGCGTTCATGGGCCGGCTCCGGCGGCTCGCCGGGCGGCGTCAGGCGCAGGGCTAGCCTCGGCCTCGGGTTCGGCCGGCGGCGCCGACAGCAGAGCTTGGAGCACCGCGATCGTCACGCCCAGCATGACGAGCGATCCCGCGATCCCGAGTAGGCCCTGGACCGGCAGCAGCCGGCCGATCTCCGCCGACGGCGGCACGGCCGCCAGGAGGTTCAGCGTGAACGCGACGCCAAAGACAAGCCACAGAACGAGGAACCGCCGCTCCGGGATGAGGAGCGCGAGGAAGACGAGCGCCCCGTAGGCGTAGCGCTCGTGCATCGTCGTCAGGAACATGAACGCGACGAGGACCGCCGCCGCCAGCCCGAGCGCAAGCGTCCGTCGCGTCGGCGACCGCAGGACGGCGAGGAACACGACGACCTCGAGGATCCCCGCGACCAGGTAGCCGACATGCCGCAGCGTGATCGGCCCGAAGATCGCGCCCTGGTCGGACACGAACGAGCCGCCGGCCAGGAACTCCTGGACGAGCCACCAGACGTTCCACGCCCGGAGCGAAAGGATCGCGAAGATGTCGCCCTGGTACTCGGCGAGGTTCCGGACGTATCCCGCGGGACCGCCGGCCGCGAGGAACGGCGCCCAGAGCAGGACGATGACCCCGGCTCCGACCACCGCAGCCGTGACCGCCCCGCGCAGCCCGTCGCGGGCGAGGAACCACGCCGCGAACGGCACGACGAAGGGCAGCGCCTGCGGCTTCGTCATGAGCGCGACCGCGAGCAACGCCGCCGCGGGCAGGGAGTGGCCGCGCACCGCGAGCAGGTACGCGACGAGCCCGAACAGGACGTAGATCGACTCGTACTGGCCCCACCACGCGCTCACGTCGATGACGGCCGGGTGGAGGAGAATCCCGAGACCCGCCGCGACCGCCCACCGCGGCCGGCTCCGCAGCTGCCAAGCAACCAGCCCGCCCAGGACGATGTCGGCGAGGCTCGCCGGCAGCTTCATGATCGCCCGGATCGCGGGATCGGCCGCGTCCGTCACCGTCCGGAACGCCGGCTCGATCGCCGCGAGCAGCCCCCAGAGATAGACCATGACCGGCGGGAACGAGAGGTTCTGGTCGTAGGCATCGCCGAACGGCCGCGTCGCGAGGCCGTGGACCCAGAGGACGAACTGGTCGAGGTCGCCGCGCAGGCCATCGGTCGGGAGCAAGACAGCCCGGATCGCGCAGGCCAGCAGCAACCCGACCCCGAAGATCAGCGCATATCGCCCGCGACCATCCTCGGCCGCGATCCCCCGATCGGCGGCCGGCGGCATCGAGTTCAGGCCGGCCGCGTCGCCCAGTAGCGTTCGGCCGCGCCGCCGCCACCGCCGAGGAGCGCGACCTTGCGGCCGTGGGCCCGGACCTGGCGAGCCATGTCGTTGGTGCCGCCGAAGAGCCGGCCCATCTGGCTGCCGTACATCGCGATGCCGGTGATCTTGCGCTCGAGCTGGTCGCTGATGTCGGCGTACTCGGGGGTGAGCGCGACGTCAGCCGGCACGTCCTCGAAGACGCCCGGCGGCAGGTCCTCGATCCGCCCGAAGTCGTTCCACCAGGCGTACGGGAAGTCCTCGTAGAACGTCACGACACCGGCGTAGTCGGGGCCGGGCATCACCCAGCGGCGACCCTCGGCGAGGAGCCGGACGCCGACGTCGCGGCACAGCTGGTGGTCGACGTGGTTGCCGACCCCGAGCGGCAGGTAGACCTTCTGCGGCTCGAGCCGGACGATCTCGCGGCGGAGGATCTCGTAGGGCGCCTCGTCGTCGTCGCGCGGCGCGGCGAGCAGCTCGCTGTCGCCCTCGTAGCCGCGGAACACCGCGTCGGGCAGGTCGAGGAACACGATCGACGCCTCGGCGAAGAGCGCGAACTGCTCGTCCTCGAGCCGGCGCTTCGCGGTGATGTCGCCGGCCGCGGCGACGTCGACCACCTCGTCGGTCACGACGGCGCCCTGGGTCGGCAGGTCGTCGATGACCGGCTGGCCGGCGAGCGGTTCGCTGCGGATGCTCGCCCGCCGGTACCACGACGAGCGCTGCCAGAACCGCTTGGCCGCGGCGTCGGCGTCGGCCTGGGTCGCCTCGAGCTGGTCGTCGATCGCCGCCCAAGCCGGCAGGTCGCCGGGCTCGCCGTAGACATCGGCGTCGGGCGCGATGTGGACGCGGTTGAAGGCTTCGGTCACCGGCCACATCGCCTTCGACCCGAAGCCGAGCGCCTCGCGCTGGTAGTCCGTCAGGCCATTCCCGGAACCCTGCCCGGCCGCCATCGCCGGAGAAGACCGTCAGGATCGTCACGTTCTGGCCGAGCTCGCGGAGGCTGGCGATGAGGCCGCCGCAGGAGAGCGCGACGTCGTCCGGATGGGGGGCGACGAAGACGTGGGTCATGGCCGGCCGAGTATACCGAGCGGGGCGGTCGCGTTCGGGGCTCAGCCGGGAAAGCCGCCCTCGCCGACGAGCGGGACGAAGACGCACGGCCCCTCGTTCCGATCGCGCCACTCGTCGCCGTGCCGGACGACGAGCATCAGCTCCTGGCGGTGACCTGTCGCCGACCGGGATGACGAGGCGGCCGCCGTCGGGCGAGAGCTGCTCCCGAAGCGCGGTGGGGATCGACGGCGCCGCGGCCGTCACGACGATCCCGTCCCACGGCGCGCCGGCCGGGTCGCCGACGCTGCCGTCACCGACCCGGATGTCGACGGCGCCGCCGAGCCCGAGCCTTGCGAGTCGCTCCCGGGCGGTCACGGCGAGCTCGGCCTGGCGCTCGATGGAGACGACCGCCGCGCCGAGGGTCGCAAGGATCGCCGCCTGGTAGCCGGAGCCCGTCCCGATCTCGAGAATGCGGCTGCCGGCCCGCGGCGCAACCAGCTCGGTCATCCGGGCGACCATGTACGGCTGGCTGATCGTCTGGCCGGCGGCGATCGGCAGCGCCTCGTCGGCGTATGCGGTGTGTCGCTGCGACGTCCGAGACGAACAACTCTCGAGGGACGGTGCTCATCGCCCGCAGGACGCGCTCGTCGGCGATGCCGCGGGACCGCAACTGCCTGGCGACCATCGCGGCGCGGGCCGCTTCCGACGCCTCGTCCCGGCCGTTCATGACCCCGAGAATACGCCTCGCTGCCGCTGCGGCGGCCTTACGACGACGGCGACGGCCGACGACCCGATGGCGCGACGGATCCCGAAGGCGCGGCCGAACCCGACGGGGCCACCGAACCCGACGGCGCGGCCGATCCCGACGGCGCGGCCGAACCCGACGGAGCTGCGCTGCCCGACGGCGCTGCGGAAGGCGACCCCGATGGCGCCGCCGACGGCGAGGGCGACGGAGAGGCGATCGGCGCGAACACGCCGCCGGTACCGAAGAACAGGCCGTTACCAAGGATGATCAGGAATGCGGCGACGGTAACGAGGACGAAGATCTTCGAGGCCCGATCGTCGATCCGGATCGCTCGTTCCGGGACGGGAGCGGCCGGGACTGCCGTTGCCCGGCCCTTGGTCGTCGGGCCGACAATCGGTGGCAACGCGGTGGCTACGGTTTCGTCCTCGGCAGCCGCCGCCGCGATTTCGTCCTCCTCGGCCGCGGCCGCCAGATCGTCGTCCGTGGCCTCATCGACATCGGCTGCAAGCTCGGTTGCGTCCTCGGGCTCGACCTCCGCCTCGGGCTCGCACCACGACCGGCTCGGGCTCGGGCTCGACGACCGGCTCGGGCTCGACCACGACCGCCTCGAGCTCGGGTTCGGACTCGACGACCGGTTCCGGTTCGGGCTCGGGTTCGGGCTCGACGACGGGCGCGGGCGGTTCGGGCGCCGACACGGCCGCCTGCGCTGCCTCGGCTGCCTCGACCTCGGCCGCTTCGGCCGCCTCGGGCTCGAGCGCCTCTGGCTCCGTCGCCGACGTCTCGGGCTCGGATGGCTCCGGTTCCGGCGCCGCAGCGCCTTCGGGCGCCCTGTCGTTCGGTTCGGTCATGCGGGTCGTGTGTCTCCTGGGACGCCCCTGATCGGGCGCATTGCACGGGCCGCCAGTGTACCGAAGGTCACGCGTCGCGCACGGCCGGAACGAGCAGCCCGGCCAGACCCGCGAACATCGTCATGACGCCGAACAACCCGATGACCACCGCCGCTCCTGCGACCTGTGCGAGGAGCCCGCCGAGCCCCATCGCGATCGTCATCGAGCCGAAGACGAGGGCGAAGCGGAAGCCGAGGACCCGACCCAGCATCTCGGGCGGCGTCCGTTCCTGGATCATCGTCTGGCTCGGGATGACGAAGACCATGTTCGCGATCCCGGATCCGAACATCAGCCCGATGGCGATCGCCAGGTTGCCGGTCAGCGCCAGCAACGCGACGCACGCCCCCCACATCACGTAGCCGACGATCACCGTCTTGCCGCGGGCGAGATGGGTCCCGATGACCCCGATGACGAACCCGCCGATGAGGTTGCCCACGCCGATGCCGGCCTCCAGGAACCCGTAAGCGGCCTTCTCGTCCACCGACGTTCCCACCACGATGTTCCTCGCATAGAGCGGTGTCAGCGCAATCAGGACCCCGATCGTCAACTGGGCGACGGCCGCCTGGAGCGTGTTCGCCAGCAGCACCGTCTCGCCCCGCAGGAAGCGATAGCCCGCCTTCATGTCGGCCAGGACGGTCGGGCGCTCCGCGTGCGGTGTCCCGGCGTCGCGCAGGGGCGGGACATAGATCGAGGCGATGAGCACAGCCGACGCGCCGTACGTCGCCGCGTCGACCCAGAAGGCGAGCGGCAGCGATGGCCCGAGGAAGCCCACGAAGACCGCGGCCAGCGGATATCCGACGACGTCGGCGATCGTTTCGCCGACCCACATCGCCGAGTTCGCCGTGAGCAGCTCGTCCTCGCGGACGATCCGCGGCAGCGCCGCGATCCGCGCCGGACGGAAGAAGATCGAGACCGATGTGACAGCGAAGATCAGCGGATAGACGAGGAAGATGTTCGTCACGGCCGCGATCGGGATGACCAGGATGATCGCCGCGCGGAGCAGGTCGCTGACGACCATGACGTCCTTCTGATCCCAGCGATCGACGAATGTTCCTGCGATCGGCGACAGGAACAGGTTCGGCAGGCTCGCGAAGACGAAGACGAATGCGACCGCGACCGGCGAGTTCGTCAGCGCGAACACGAGGAACGCCAGCGCGATCTGGTGGATCCGGTCGCCGAACAGGCTGATGAGCTGGCCGACCCACAACGCCGAGAACGAGCTGTTGAGGGCCAGCCGGACGAATGGGTGGCGCCGGATCCGGACCGCGACCTCGTCGATCGGGATTGGCAGGACCGGGGCACGGGCCGATCCTGGCGAGAGGCCCGCACCGGACCCGCCGAGGAGGGCCGGCCGATCCAGCACCGACGCGTCCGCGAAGCCCGATGCCAGCCCGGTCGCCGGCCGCACCCGCTTTCCGAGATCGGTCGCCCGGATGGGGCGGCCGAGGACGGCTGTGCCCGCCGACCCGCTGAGCGCGGCTGACGCGACCTGTGCGTCCTCCTCGACTGCCTGGGCCCGTGAGCGGAGGACGGACGCGAACAGGAAGAACCCGAGGCCGGCGCTCAGGAAGACGTCGCCGATCGAGGCGACATTGCGGACGATCGGGAGCGGGATCGGCAGGATGTCGCCGAGCGGCCCGGCGCTGAGCAGGAAGTTCGCGTTCAGCGTGGGGTCGTCGAGCATCCGATGGAACGAGTAGATCGAGAAGACGGTGGCGGAATCGAAGCCGGCCGCCTGGAAGCTGAGCCTCCAGATCGGCATGTAGCCGCCGTTGGCCAGGATCGCGATCGTGTTCAGCAGGATGCCGATGAAGGCGAGGGTCAGTCCCGCGTGGGATCGGTTGACCCACAGCCCCACGAGCAGGACCCCGAACGCGAGGCCGAATAGCGGCAGTCGCAGCTCCTGGACGGTCTCGATCCGGGCCTCGAGGCCCAGCTCCGTCAGGAACCGGACGACGACCGCGAGGAGGAGCAGCGCGACCCAACGGAGCCGGATGGAGGCAAGGTTCGCGATGCTGCCGCCGGCGAGGAGGCCGGCGATCAGGCCGAGAAGGATTCCTCCGATCAGCATGCGGTACTCAGCATGCCGGGCTCAGCCCTCGGCCGAATGTGCGGTCACTCGTTCATCTTGCCGCCGTCGGGCAATCGATGTCGGGCGGCGCCGACTGGCCCGGGTCAGGCCCGTTCGATGGGCGCCGGCTCCTGTCGCCCCGTCGCCTGGGTCAAACGGTCCGCCGCCTGGGCAATGAGCGGGATCTGGCGAGGCTCCGGCTGGCGGCCCGCATCCGGCACGCCATCGACCCAGGGTGTCTTGACGAACGCGTCGACCACCGCCGGATCGAACTGGATGCCGGCGAACTTGCGGAGCTCCCCGAGCGCCTGCTCCGGGGTCAGCGGCGTCATCCGATACGGCCGCTGGGCCGTCATCGCCTCGAAGGCGTCGGCGACGTGGAGGATCCGGGCGAGCTTCGGGATCTCGTCCCCGATCAGCCGATCCGGATAGCCCGAGCCGTTGTACCACTCGTGATGATGCCGAATGATCGGCAGCTCCGGCGCCAGCTTCGTGACCGGCGCGATGATCTGCGCCCCGAGCACCGGATGCGCGTTCATGAGCATCCGCTCCTCGCGCGTCAGCCGCTCTTCCTTGAGCAGCACCCGGTCCGGCACGCCGATCTTGCCGACGTCATGAAGCAGCCCGCCCCACTCCAGGGCCTCCAGCTCCGGCTCGTTGACGTGCATCTCGCGCCCGATGTCAACGGCGATCATCTTGACCCGCTGGCTGTGCTTGCTCGTGTACGGATCCCGTTTGTCCACGGCCCCAGCCAAGCGCCCCGATGGTCTGCGTGAACATCTCGCGCATCTCAACGAACCGGTTGTGCGCGACCCGCGTCGTGTAGAGCGGAAGGCCGAAAAGCAACGTCGCCCACCAAGCACCATCGATCAGGAAAACCTGAGCCATGAGCCATGACAAAGGAGATAGAGCCAGCTGACTGGTCGCAAACCCCTTCGCATCCCCGACAGCCACGACCCGCACGGACTGATTGGTGCGGAGAGCCACGACCATTGCGACGATGAGAACGTTCAAGGCGAACATGACCCAGGCGCCGCCCATCGAGGCCACGAAGCTCACGAAGCTGCCATCGGCTGATTGCCGCGTATCGCCTCGCAAACCAGGGCGCCAGCGATCGCTGGAAGAACCATGCCCGCATGGTTGACCGCGGTCCCGTACCACGGAACCCGACCCCGGAGCTCGCGGACCTCGTAGTGCCGATCAGCGCCACCCATCCCGCAGCGACGGGCCCGCCGAGGACCATGGTCGCCACGATCGGAGCGATCGAGACACTGACCAGCGTTCCCGCGAGGCATGCGCACGGGCAGAGCACCCGCGAATAGCGTGATCAGCGTCCAGAAGCCGAGACCAGCGAGGACCTCGACTGCGGCTGGGTTGCCCGAAATCGATCGCGATTTCAGGTCGGATGCCGAACACGAAGCGGGGATCGTCGGCATAGGCGCCGGCAAACAGAAAACTCGTGAGCAGCAGCGCCAATGCGCTGAGGCTCACGAGCCCTGTCATGTAGAGCTTTAGGGACCTGGACATCGGTGCCCCGTACGGATTGCACTCCGACGGAGACTCTAATCCCTCCGAGTCTCGAGCGGTACAGGCGCCAACGTACGTACTAGAAGCCCTGAAGCGATGCTCCTCCGGCAACAGCGATGGCAGCGACTGCGCCAAAGATGCCGAAGAGTACGGACGACTCGATCATTCATCGGTCTATCCTTCCGAACTTCACTACGAAGCCCTTGTTACCGGACTGAGGGGTTCCACGCTCGTTCCTCCTTCTGCGGCCTTTGCGTCCGAAGACACAAAAACCGACCTGACACAATGGTCGGTCGGTTGCACTACTCGCTCAGCCTCACCCTAAGTGCCCATTTCAGGTGAAGCGTCTGCGCGTCCGAGCGTCTTAACTTTGCTTCCTAGTACCTGAGTACTGGGAAGTAGACCGGACTATAGGGAGCCCGCAGTTACCCGGTCAATACGTCAATCTACTTATCTTCACAGCGATGCGAGCGGCGGCGGCTCCACTCCGAGCTCGTCCCGGAGGTATGCCGCGTAGTGCGCGTACTGCTCGGCGGCCGCCGAGTGGGCGCCGGTCACGCGATAGAGCCGCAGCAGCGAGAGTTCGAGACTCTCAAGATCCGGGTCGATACTCAGTGCCCTCCTGGCCAAGCCGAATGCCACGATCATGAGTGTCCAGTCTCGATATCGCGATTCACGGCCGCTTCGATCACCTGCAGATACGCGACGTGAAGAGCGTCTCGGTACGGGACGGCCCATTCCTCGTACGAGAAGTCGAGTGCGAACCGCCCGACATAGATGTTCGCTCAAGGCATCAACGTCCTCGGGCGAGGGATTCGGGCCCAACGCGTCGATCAGTTGGCGACAGCTTGGCTTCGTGACTGGATGAGTTCTGGATCAAGCCAAAGCACGTCCGAATCGTGGTGGACATAACCCGCCGAACAGTCCTCTTTGTAGCCCGGTTCGAAAACGCGGCGAAGAAAGTAGACGGTCTGATTGAGGGAGTTGACCGCGACGTCGGGAGCCATCTCCGGCCAGAGCGCGTCGATGATTTCGTCTCTTGGTCGCCGAGAACTTCGAGCGCGTCAGGAGGTAGCACAGCATCGCGAGAACCTTCCGCCGCAGATCCGTGCCTGGAATGACTGACGGACCAACATGGATCTCGACTCGCCCTTGGTCTTCGATGACGACTTTCGCCGCGAGTCGCCGGGCGAGCCCTCGGCCAAGGGACGAATCGGAGCGTGACTTCTTTGAAGCCCGTGCGACTGATCGGAGCAACGGAATGTCCTCCGGCTCGCCAATGCGATCCAGGATGCTCGCCGCCTGCACGCGATTCGGACTCTGCTCATTCTGCCGCTGTCCGCCGAACGCTGGCTCGCCAACGATCAGGGCGGACCTGGGCCTCGTCGAAATGTCGATCGAGGGACCATCGAGATCCTGCAATCGATGAGCAATCAGAGCGCTCCGCCACCAGACTGAGGTAGACACGGCGCCCTTGGTCCGCGGCAACCGCTTCAAACTCGCATCCAGATTGGTACCAAGGTGCAAGCAGAACTTGGCAGTACCCACGACCAAAGGCCGGCCCCTTGGCGCTCTGCAAATGCGATCGCTCGGTGGACGCGGTCTCGTGCATCCGCCGACATCCCACGACTGCGCAGTGAGCCCGCAGCGCGAGATAGCGACTAACGTGGCCGGCTCCATGGGTGGGATCGATGGGCGGGCCGTTGGAGGTGGCTCTTGGGCACGGACCAGGTTCCCTGTCCTCAGGGCCAATTGCGCTCGCGTCAGAGTGTCATGACTGCGCCGTCAAGGAAGGGTTGAGCGGCTGAGGCTCTCTTCGTCGATCAGGGACCTCGCCGCTAGACTCGTCGCCGTAGCAGAGTTCGATCTCAGCAGCTTCGATCAACCACTCGAGCGTGAGTCACTGGTTGAACGGCTCGGCGCCGGCAGTCAGCATTTCTCGAGCTTCGTCGAGCATCCCGAGATGCGCGGTTGCCCACGCTTGCGCTGAGTTCAGCCGCTACACGTCTCCTAGCCTGCTGACCCGCGAGCGAAGGCCGTCGAGCGCTTCGCCAGCCGCCTTCAGAGGACGTCATCGGCAGCACCCTTGCGCCCGACGAATAAGCGAAGTGTTGAGGAGGCTCACGCCCTCGTAGTGGCTGTGAGCCCTCGTCCCGATTCTCGTCTGTCAGACCTGTGAGTAATTCGGTCAATGCCTCGGTTGATAGTTGCCTTCCAGCGTCACATCGAGGACGTGCCTAGTTGCGGCACCGACATCCCGTAGCACCGATGTTCGCGCCGAGTTCGCCAATCTCGCAGCCAAGGTCGCTGGCGGGTTCGAAAGGTCGCCCAGCGACGAAGTACGTCTCGAAGAGGTTTCCAATCGACTGCGTCTGAATGCTGGATCGATCTCCACGGCGCGACGGCCGTGAGACAAGCGCCTCGGACATCGCCACGTACTTGCGGCCAATCGAGATCGAATGATCTCGAATGCCGCGCTCACGGTTTGACGGAAACCGCGCGAGGAACTCAGTGCGCAAGGGCGACCTCGCCGGCGCCGACAATGTTCTCGATTGACGCCTCGAGAACCCGGCGCAGGTCTGCGAGGTCCCCTGCGGCCGCGTAGTGGTAGCACGCAATCCGCCAGTCGCGACGACTCGGCCCAAGTGGCCACGCTCCCGATGAAGAGCGCCGCGACGTATCCCTCGTCGGATCTCGTCGCTAGCCGAGCTTCAAGAAACTCGCTGAACAAGCGGGTGGTACGTGTGCCCGCGTCGCTTGCGTTCATGCCTACGCGAGAGCAGTCCCAGACGCTCGGACTCTGCGATCAGATCCCGACTGTCAGCTGTGCGATCTAGCCCGTGACGAAGGCGGCTTCGTCAAGCTCGACGGCTTGCAGGATCGCGGTCCGCATCAGGAATCTTGGTGGTGCAGCCGGCAGGTCGCCGATGACTTCCTCAGCTAGGTAGTCGTAGAGCTCAGCGTGAGCCCCGACAGACCTCTGACGAATGCCCTCGCTTCTCGCCGTGGTGCGGTCGCGCAGCGCAGCTTGAACCAGATGCAGCGAAGCGGCCCATCCTTCGGTTCGGGCCGAGAGATCTGCCACGACATCTGGTTCAAGGGATCGTCCGTACGTGTCCTTGAAGAGCGCCTCGGTCTCTTCTCTGAGAAGCGCAGATCGGCCGTAGTCGAGTTCAGCGAGCTCTCCGCGTGCCCGGAGGCGGGCTACCGGGACGGCCGGCTGTCGCCGACTCGAAAAGATCGAGCGTCAGGCGCTCGGGGCCATCTGACGACGAGCTCGCGAGCAATGAGCTTGATGTCGTGGAATGTCGTCGGCCACGTGAAAGTCGTCGAAGATCAGGATCGCCGCGTCGGGGCGATCATGGGCAGCTCATGAAGGAATGCCTCGACCACCTCATCGCGTCGTACTGACTCCGGCCCGCCTTCGAGCATGCGCGAAGTTCGCGGCGCAAATGTCCGGATCCTGCTCGCGGCCCGAGGCCACCAGATGCGACAAGAATGAGACCCAGTCGCGATCGCTCCTCGTCCATTCGATACCACAGGGTCCGGATGCCGTGTGCGACGCGAGAAGTCCGCCAAGAGTGTCGTCTTGCCATATCCGGCGTCTGCGATAACAAACACAACGCGGCTATGGATCTTGACGTCCAGCCAGTCGAGCAGGCGGTGACGCGCCAGCGTCTCGTCGTGAAGCACCGGACGTCGGACTTTGCCAAGCTGGATCGGATAACCGCTCACACCGTCGCGCGTAGCCCCTCCGACGAGTGCCGGCGCAGCGATCGCCGTTCGGCCCTGACCGACCACGCGCGACGGATACGGCTCCGCATTAGCGGAATGATGGTCCGCGGCAGTCTGATCGGGCCGCGCGAACGATACGGACCGCTCGCTCGGCGTGTCAATCATGGCGAATTGGTCGGGCCGGGCCATGGTCCCAATAGTGCCCGGAAGGGCTCACCTGCCGATTCACTGCGCCCCATCAGGTGCCGCATCGGTCCGCCGCCGGGTCAGCCCTCGTACTCGAAGCCGATCTTGACCTCGACCCGGTACTCGACGATCTCGCCGTCCTCGACGACGGCGCTCGACTTCACGACGTCGACCGTCTGGATGTTGCGGACGGTCTTCGACGCGGTGGCGACCGCCACCCGGGCGGCGTCGCTCCACGACTTCGGGCTCTTGCCGACCATCTCCCGAATGATGATGACGCCCACCGATCCACCTCCTCGCATTGCTTGAGCCCCGAAAGTCTAGGGGTGCGCCGCCCGCCCGCCACCAGGGACGCCGCGCAATGAATCGTTGAGGCCGGCCCAGCGTCGGACCGGCCTCGAACTACGCGATCAGTCCTGGCGATCAGACGTTGGCAGTCTCGGTGACCGTTCCGGCCCTGACCTTGTCGAAGCAGGAGCTGCAATAGACCGGGCGATCGTTCCGGGGCGCGAACGGCACCATTGCCTGGCCCCCGCAACTTCCACAGATCGCGGCGTGGAACTCCCTGGGTCCGCCGGCCGTTCGAGCGCGCTTTGCGACCGCCCGGCAAGCTGGACAACGTTGTGGGTCGTTCAACAGACCCTTGCTACTGAAAAAGGCCTGCTCGCCGCTGGAGAAGACGAATTCCTCCGAGCAATCGCGACAGGTCAGCGATCGATCCTGGTACACCCTCTCCCGAACCTCCTGTTCATGCGCTATGGCGGCTGGAGCCCCGGCCCCCGAGCGAACTCCCGAGGTCGATGCCGCAACAGGAGGACAGTGCGCACAATCGACTGTATCGGGGGCCCGGCCAAGACTATGTCCGGGAGAATACTGGTGCCGTCAAGCGAATGTAGGGCGGAGATTCGCACCGCGTCGGCGATTTCCGGTCGAATCTCGCGTGCTTGTGCTCAGGCCCGCTCCCACGGCGCGGAGAGCGGTGCGGTGGTGCACCGGGATTGGCTCGTCCGACCGGAAGATGGCCAGAGCCGCGGGTCAGCCGAAACGGAACCGACGGTCGCGCGGAGGCGTCGTGGGCGGCATGCCGAACTTCCGCCTGCCCCTCACCGTCCTGTCGGTCGCCGTCATCGCCGCCGCATGCGGCTCCGCCGGATCCGCGTCCCCGCCCGCAGCGAGTCCCCCGAGCGCTCCGCCGACGACCGGCGGTGTCGACCATCCGACCGGCCCGACCGATGTAGTGCTCCAGCTCGAAGAGGGAGGCGGCTTCGTCCCGATCGAGTTCCTCGCCGGCCAGGCGCCGCAGTTCACGCTCTACGGCGACGGACGCGTCGTCTTCCAGCCCGCCGTCACCACGTTCCCCGAGCCCGGTCCCGACGGGGTGATCCGAAACGTTTCATGGCGGACCGCCCAGCTCGACGCGGCCCAGGTCGAAGAGCTCCTCACGTTCGCGCTCGGACAGGGCGGCCTCGGCGCCGCGCGCGACAACTACGGCAACGACATGGTCGCCGACGCTTCGACCTCGATCTTCAGGATCAACGCCGGCGGCCTGGACAAGACCGTCGAGGTCTACGCCCTCGGTCTCGAGGACGACCAGAACGCGACCGACCTGATCCCACGCCGAGCCTTCAAGGCGCTGGCCGACCGGCTGCGCGACTTCGACAGGGGCGGCTCGATCGCGACCGACGTCTACCTGCCCGACAACTTCCGGGCGGTCCTCGTCGAGCGCGAGGGCGATCCCGGGGCGAAGCCGGTGGCCTGGCCGTGGCCGGACCTCAAGATGTCCGACTTCAAGGCCGATATCAACGGCGCCGGGGCGACCCAGTTCCCGCACCGGACGATCACCGCCGTGGAAGTCGCGGAACTCGGGCTCGGCGACATCCCCGGCGGTGCCCAGGGCGTCACCCTGACCGGGCCCGACGACAAGCTCTACACGCTCATCCTCCGGCCGCTGCTGCTCCACGAGACCGCTTAGCCGCCCCGCGTCTGCGGAGGCCACGCAAAAGGCTCAGCCCGCCTCCGCGAAGCGCTCGCCGGCGTAGGACACGAACCGCGTCTGGCGCTTCTTGAAGTAGAGCTGGATCTCCCCGGTGGGGCCGTTGCGGTGCTTGGCGAGCTTCAGGTTGATGACCTCGCCGTCGGTGTCCTGATCCTCGTTCGCCCGCTCCTTGTCCCGCCACAGGAACAGCACGAGGTCCGCGTCCTGCTCGATGGCGCCCGACTCGCGGAGGTCCGACAGGCGGGGCTCCTTCGACTCCCGCATCTCCGGCTGCCGGGACAGCTGGGACAGCGCGATCACGGGCACGCTCAACTCGCGGGCCAGCGCCTTGAGCCCGCGCGAGATCTCGGAGACTTCCTGGACCCGGTTCGCGTCCCGACTCGTCGTCGTCGCCTGCATCAGCTGGAGGTAGTCGACGATGACGAGATCGAGTCCGGATTCCGCCTGGAGCCGGCGGGCCTTCGTCCGAAGCTCCATCGTGCTGATCGTCGGCGTGTCGTCGATGAACATCGGCGCCTCGGAGAGGGCATTCATCGCCGGCGCGATCCGGGCGAAGTCGAGCTCTTCGAGGAAGCCGGTCCGGAGTCGCTGACTGTCGATATTCGCCACGCTCGACAGGAGCCGAAGGACGAGCTGCTCCTTGCTCATCTCGAGGCTGAAGACGCCGACGCTCTTCTTCTCGCGGACTGCGGCGTACTCCGCGATGTTGAGCGCGAAGCTCGTCTTTCCGACGGACGGCCGGGCGGCGACGATGATGAGATCGCTCTTCTGGAGCCCGGTCGTGAGCGCGTCGAGGTCCGTGAAGCCGGATCGGACGCCGTTGATCTCGCCGCGGTGAGCGTGGAGGTAGTCCAGCCGGTCGTACGCCTGGTGCAGCAGCGAATCGAGCTTGGTGAAGCCGGCCTCGACCCGCTTCTGGCTGACGGCAAAGAGTTCCGCCTCGGCTCGATCGATCGCCTCCTGGACCTCCGCCGGGTCCTCGTAGCCG
This sequence comes from uncultured Chloroflexia bacterium, assembly GCA_963788685.1. Lineage (GTDB taxonomy): Bacteria > Chloroflexota > Limnocylindria > Limnocylindrales > CSP1-4 > CF-46. The sequence continues at coordinate 15,185 of CAWBHP010000006.1, forward strand.
ATGCCCGCGATCCGGCCGGCGGCGCCAATGAGGTTTCGCAGGACGGCCTTGCGCTCGACGATCCGGGCGTACTGGACGGCGTGGACCGCTGTCGGGGTCGAATTCGACAGGCTCGACAGGTAGGCTCGCCCGCCGACGGCTTCAAGCTGGTCGCTCCGCTCGAGCGTTTCCGAAACCGTGACGATGTCGATCGGTTCGCGTCGCTCGAAGAGCTCGAGGACCGCCCCGTAGATCGTCCCGTTCGCCTGGCGGTAGAAGTCCGCCGCGCGCAGGAACTCCGCCACCTCGACTACCGCGTCGCGGTCGATGAGAATTGCGCCGAGCACGGACTGCTCGGCCTCGAGACTCTGCGGCGGCAGGCGATCGATCATGCGCTCCCGAATTTGACGGCGATCTGTGTCAGGTCGAGTGTCATCGACAGCGCCGCCGCCCGATAGCGGCTTCTCCACGAACTCCGTCCACGACTTTCACCAGCCCGCCGAAACGTGTGGAAACCCTGTGGATGCCTGCGGAGGCCACCCCGGTAATCAGCCCGTCTGCCATCCCCGTCTGCGATCGGCCGCTCAGGCGGTTCAGGCGAAGGCGGCCCGCGAGCACGTGAGCGAGCGCACTAATGTGCGTGAGCGAGCGGCGGAGCGGGCCAACGCACGCATGAGCCGCATCAGCGGCCAGCCGTCAGTCGAGCCGTCGAATGACTCCGATCAGTTTCCCCTGAATCCGGACGTCGTCGTAGAACTGGGGGGGATAATTCGGGTTCGCCGGCTGGAGTCGGATGCGGTCCTTCTCCTTGAAGAAGCGCTTGAGGGTGACCGCGTTCTCCTCGACCTGAGCCACGACGATGTCGCCGTTGCGGGCCGTTGTCTGCGGTCGGATGAGGACGAAGTCGCCGTCTGCGATGTGGGCCTCGATCATCGAATCGCCACGGACCTTGAGGACGTAGGCATCCCCCGAGGGAGCCAGCATGTCCGGGACGCCGATCGTCTCGGATGCGTCCTGGTAGGCCTCGATCGGACCACCGGCGGCGATCTCGCCGACGACTGGAAGCATGTGAGCTTCCATCGTGGCCGCCTGCGGGACGAGCTCCCCGGCGAGCCCCAGGCGAAGGGCGGCGTACGGCGTCAGGCGGATTGCCCGCGACTGCGCGGCGCCCCGCTCGAGATAGCCCTCGCGCTCGAGGATCTGGAGGTGGTGGTGAACGGCCGACGTCGAGGCCAAGCCAACGGCCTTCGCGATCTCGCGTACCGACGGCGGGAAGCCGCGGGCCCGCAGCGTCGCGGCGATGAAGTCGAGGATCTTGACCTTTCGATCCGCGTCGTGTTTGGTCACTCACGCCTCCTTGTTTGTGCATGATACAGAACGGACGTTCGATGTCAAGGCGAGGGCACGGGTGCCGGCATCGAACACTGGTAGACTCGGCGACCCCGGGACCGGTTCGGATGACCGACCCGTGCGAGCTGGGTTTGAGGTCGGTCAACGACGATGGCGGGCGACGATTCGAAGAAGGGCGACGGCAAGTCGCGCCGGCGTGGGTCGGGCGCGCTCGGCCGGGCGCTGGGCATGATGGCGTTCCTGCCGCTTGCCAGCCGAGCCCCCATCTACGCCCGATTGATGCTCGCCCTGGTCGCGGACGAACGGATGCCGGCGGGGCGGAAGGCGCTCCTGGTTGGGGCTGCGGGGTACCTGCTCGTCGGGCGCGACCTCGTGCCGGACCAGGTGCCGGTCCTCGGTGGGCTCGACGACCTGGTCGTGGTCGTTCTCGCCGTCGACCTTTTCATGGACGGCGTCCCGGACACGCTGCTCTCCGAGAAGCTCATCGAGCTCGGGATCGAGAGGTCCGCCTTCGATGACGACATGGCCCGGATCCGCCGGCTCACGCCGGGTCCGGTCCGCAAGACCATCCGCCGCATCCCCGGGCTCATCGCCCAGGCCGGTGAGGCGTTCGACAACAGCGGCATCGGACCGAGAGTCCGGGGCTGGATCTCCAAGGAGGATTCGATCGCGTGAAGGTGATCCTGACGCAGGACGTGGAGAAGCTCGGCAAGAGTGGCGAGATGAAGTCGGTGGCCGACGGCTATGCGACGAACTTCCTGATCCGCCAGAACCTGGCCGTGCCCGCCGCCGGAGGTGCTTACCGCGCGTGGCAGCACGACATCGCCAGCCGCGAGGACAAGCGCAAGCGTGAGCGCGAGGAAGCCGACATCGCGGCGACCCGGATCGCCTCGACGACGCTGACGATGGGGGTCAAGGTCGGCGAAGGCGGCAAGCTCTTCGGTTCGATCACCGCCAAGGACATCGCCGACGCCCTCGGCCGGCGCGGGATCACCGTCGACCGCCACAAGATCGATCTCGAGGAGCCGCTCAAGTCGCTCGGGACGTACAAGGTCGCGATCAAGGTGCTGAGCGGTCTCGCGCCGGAAGTGACGATCGTCGTCGAACCGAAGGGGTAAGCCCGCGGACAGTGCCGTCTGCGGCGGCGTTGATCGTCAGGCGATGATGGGGCGATGGATGCCCGGACGATCCTCCACGTCGATCTCGACGCATTCTTCGCCGCGGTCGAACAGCGCGACCGCCCGGAGCTGATCGGCAAGCCGGTCATCGTCGGGGGTGGCGGGCCGAGCGATCGCGGCGTCGTCAGCGCGGCGAGCTACGAGGCGCGCGCGTTCGGTGTCCACTCGGCCATGCCCCTCCGCCAGGCCGGCCGACTCTGCCCTCATGGCGTCTTCCTGCCGGTCGATGGCGCGAAGTACCAGGCCGTCAGCGTCGAGATCATGGCGATTCTCCGTCGGTTCACGCCGCTCGTCGAGCCGATCTCGATCGACGAGGCGTTCCTCGACGTAACCGGATCGCGAGTCCTGTTCGGCGATGGGGAGACAATCGGGCGGCTGATCAAGGCCGCCGTCCGCGACGAGGTCCGGCTGACGGCATCGGTCGGCGTCGCCAGGACGAAGCTCGTCGCGAAGATCGCATCGGACCTTCGCAAGCCGGACGGCCTGGTGGTCGTCCCGCCGGGCGAGGAAGCTGAGTTCCTCGCGCCGCTCGCGATCACCCGACTGTGGGGTGTCGGGGCGAAGTCCGCCGCGGCGCTTCGCGAATACGGCGTCCGGACGATCGGCGACCTTGCGGCGCTGCCGGAGGACCTCCTCGTCCGCCGATTCGGGAAGTACGGGGCAGCGCTGGCGGATCGCGCCCGAGGCCTGGACGCGGATCCGGTCGGCGACCGTGACGCGGCGAAGTCCGTCAGCCATGAGCACACGTTCGACGTCGACACGTCCGATCGGGAGGTGATCGAGCGGACCATCCTCGGGATGGCCGAGGGCGTCGCCGGGCGGCTGCGCGACTCGGGCGTGAAGGCATCGACGGTGACCGTGAAGATCCGCGATTCGTCGTTCCGGACGATCACTCGGCAACGGACGCTCCCGGAGCCAACCGATCTGACCGAGCCGATCTTCCGAACGGCCATGGAGCTCGCCCGCCCGGAAGTTCGAGGCCTCCGCATCCGACTCCTCGGCGTTGGCGCGTCGGGACTTGGGCGAGCGGGATCAGCTGGCGCTGTTCGCCGATGTTGACCCACGCCGCCGGCGGGTGGTCGAGGCGGCCGACGCGGTCCGGCATCGCTTCGGCGAGCGGGCGATCACCCGAGCGCGGCTCGTCGGGTCCCGGCTGCCGGCGCCATTCGAACGCGATCCGATGACGGCCGCGGAGGCTCGCTCGCCCCGGCCGGCGCCCGAGGCCGACGACGAAGTGCCGGGCCTTGACGCGGAGCCGTGGGTCGACGACGCGTCGTGACAGCCAAGGTGACACGGCGGCTCGTAAATACTTCGGCCGTCGACCTCTTGACATCGAACGCCTGTTCGGTCTAGGGTGTCGTCAGAACCGAACAGACGTTCTGTCGCCGCAGTGCCCCGCCGACGGACAGAGCAACAGAAGTCCCGCCGGAAGGAGCCATGTTCATGGCGATGATTCGAGTCGAGCCGGTCCAGGTCCGCGTGCGGACGGGCTGGCTGGATGGGAGCCCACGAGAGATCACCTGGGGCGACGAGCGACTGCCCGTTACCCGGTTGGCGGCCGTCCGCGAGGAGGCCGCCGCCTTCCCGGTGATTACCGGGCCACGGACGATGTTCGAGGTCGAGACACCCCGCGCTCGTCTCGCGCTGACCTACCAGCATCGGTCACGCCGCTGGACGATCACGGCTCTCGACGAGGAGCGTCGACCAGCGGCTTGATCTGGGGGCCTGGCGGGCGCCTCTCTCCCGCCTGCCAGGTGTTCGGAACACGGGGCGGGTGCGCCGGTACCGCATCCGCCCCGTTCCCGACCCCTGTACTGAAATCGGGCGTCCCCGTACGCGGTCGCAACCTACAATCGGCCCATGTCCGATGACGCCCCGTCCCAAACGTCGTTTGCCGACCTGACACTTGGCGCCTTTGTCGATCGCCTGGCCTCGGCGGATCCGGTGCCGGGCGGTGGCAGCGCGTCGGCGGTGGCGGCATCGCTCGGCGCGGCGCTCGTTGCGATGGTGGCCTCGCTCTCCCAGGGACGGCCGAAGTACGCCGAGCACGCTGCCCTGCACCAGCGGGCGATCGACGTCGGCCAGCGGCTTTCCCGGCGGTTCCTGGAGCTGGCCGATGAGGATGCCGCGGCCTATGCCCGGTTCTCCGCGGCGGCGAAGCTTCCAAAGGACACCGACCAGGAGCGATCGGCGCGCTCGATTGCCCTGGCGGCAGCGGCGCGAACCGCGTCCGAGGTCCCACTCGCGACGGTCGAGGCCTGCCTGGAGCTGGTCGTGACCGTGGAGGTCCTGGCCGGGCGGAGCAACGTCAACGCCTCGAGCGACCTGAACGTTGCGGCCCAGCTCGGCGAGGCGGCCGCGCGAGGCGCGGCGGAGAACGTCCTCGTCAACCTGCCCGCCGTCGGCGACGAGGAGTTCAGCGGAGAGGCGACAGCCCTGGTCATGGACTGGCTGGATACGATCGCGACCCTCGCCGCGGAGACGCACCAGGCGGTCCGCAGCGGCTCCCCGCGCGATCCCGTGCCCGCGTGAGGGCCTGACCGGTGAAGGAAGGGGGAGCGCGGTTGCTCCTCGGACGGCCGATCGCCACCGAGATTCGCCAGGCGGTCGCCGAGGACGTCGCGACGTTCACCGCGGCGTCAGGGTAGACCGCCGGGCCTCGCCGTCGTCATCGTCGGCCGCGACGCACCTTCGATGGTCTATCTCGAACAGATCCTTCGAGGCTGTGAGAAGGCGGGCATCGACAGCCGCCTGGTCGAGGTCGGGGGCGAGGCGTCGGAGAAGCGCGTGACCAGGACCATCGCCGCCCTCAACGCCGATCCGAGCGTCGACGGAATCATCATCCAGATGCCGCTCCCGCCCTCGATCCGGCTCCGAGCAGTGATCGAGGTCATCGACCCGGCGAAGGACATCGACGGCATCCACCCGCTCAACGCGGGGCTGCTTCGTCTCGGCTACGACGGGTTCCTGCCGGCGACGGCTCACGCCGCGGTCGAGATCCTCCGCCGGTCGGGGATCGAGATCGAGGGGCGCCGCGCGACCGTGATCGGCCGATCGGCCGTCGTGGGCATGCCGGCCGCCTTCCTGCTGGTCCGCGAGAACGCGACCGTCACGGTCTGCCACACGCGAACCCGCGATCTCCGGCACCACGTCAAGGACGCCGAGATCGTGGTCGTCGCGGCAGGCCACCCGGGCCTCGTGACCGGGCCGATGCTCCGCCGCGGCGCCGTCGTCGTCGATGTCGGAATCAACGTGGTCGATGGCACGATCGTCGGCGACGTCGACTTCGACTCGGCCAGCAAGGTTGCCTCGGCCATCACGCCCGTCCCGGGCGGCGTGGGGCCGCTCACCAATGCGCTGCTGCTGGCCCACCTCGTCCGGGCGGCCCAGGCCCAGGCGCCCCAGCGACCGGCCCGGGCGCTCGCGGCCCGCGACGAGACTCGCGACCGCGCCGGCGATCCTCGCCCGGCCGCGGGACGAGGAGCACGATGAGCTTCCCCTCGGATCTCGAGATCGCCCGGTCCGTCACACCGCGCCCGATCGTCGACGTCGCCAGCGACCTCGGCCTCCGTGACGACGAGATCGAGCCGTACGGGCGGACGAAAGCCAAGGTCACGCTCGCCGCGATCCGGCGACTCGAGGCCGAACGTCCGCGCGGCAAGTACGTCGTGGTGACGGCCATCACGCCGACGCCGCTCGGTGAGGGCAAGTCGACGACGACGGTCGGTCTCGCCCAGGGCCTGAATCTCATCGGGCACAAGGCGGCGGTCTGCATCCGCCAGCCATCGCTCGGCCCCGTCTTCGGCATCAAGGGTGGCGCTGCCGGCGGTGGCTACAGCCAGGTCATCCCGATGGAGGACTTCAACCTCCACCTCACCGGCGACGTCCACGCGATCGGCGCGGCCCACAACCTTGCGGCGGCGTTCCTCGACAACAGCCTCCATCACAAGAATCCGCTCGGGATCGACCCGTTCTCGATCCTCTGGCCGCGGGTCGTCGACATCAGCGACCGCGCGGTTCGGCGGGCGGTCATCGGCCTCGGCGGCAAGGAGAACGGCGTCCCCCGCGAGACCGAATGGATCATCACGGTCGGCTCGGAGGTGATGGCGGTCCTCGCCCTCGCAACCGACCTCCACGACCTCCGGGCGCGTCTCGGCCGGATCGTGCTCGCGACCACGACCGACGGCAAGCCGGTGACCTGCGAGGACATCGGCGTCGCCGGCTCGATGACCGTCCTTCTCGTCGACGCGATCAAGCCGAACCTCCTCCAGACACTCGAGGGCGGGCCGGCGTTCGTCCACTGCGGGCCATTCGCCAACATCGCCCACGGCAACAACTCGATCATCGCTGACCGCCTCGCCCTGGCCACCAACGAGATCGTCTGCACCGAGGCGGGCTTCGGCGCGGACATGGGCGCCGAGAAGTTCTTCGACATCAAGTGCCGGACCTCCGGCCTGGCACCGGACGCGGCCGTCGTCGTGGCCACGGTTCGGGCCTTGAAGATGCATGGCGGCATCGGCCGGATCGTCGCCGGCAAGCCGCTCGATCCGGTGCTCCTCGAGGAGAACGTCGAGGCAGTCCGAGCCGGCGCCGGCAACCTGGCCAAGCAGATCGAGAACGTCCGCCTCTTCGGCGTTCCGGCCGTGGTCGCGATCAACTCGTTCCCGACCGACACGCCCGGCGAGGTTGAGGCGATCAAGGAAGTTGCGATGGCGGCCGGTGCCTCAGCCGCGGTCGTCGCGACCCACTTCACCGATGGCGGACGCGGGGCGACCGACCTCGCCGAGGCAGTCTGGGCCGCCGCGTCGAGCGGCTCGCAGTTCCAACTCCTCTACCCGGACGAGGCTCCCCTCGGCGAGAAGATTCTCACGATCGCGACGAAGGTCTACGGCGCCGATGGGATCGAGTTGCTGCCGGCCGCAAAGAAGGCCCTCAAGCTGTACGAGGACCTCGGCTTCGGGCATCTCCCGGTCTGCATGGCGAAGACCCAGTACTCGCTCAGCGACGACGCCAATCTCAAGGGCCGCCCCAGCGGATTCACGATCACCATCCGTGACATCCGGCTATCGGCGGGGGCGGGGTTCATCACGCCGCTCCTCGGCGAGATGCGGACGATGCCGGGCCTGCCGTCGCGTCCGGGCGGAGAGAAGATCGACATCGACGCCGACGGCAACATCGTCGGGCTGTTCTAGCGCAGGGCGACCCAGGGGCGACCATCGCCCGGCGCGACCTCAGTCTGGTCGGGCGACTCTTCGGCGGTCGAGGTCCCGGGAGAACACGAGCTGCGCGACGTCGGCCGTCGCGATCAGCAACCCGGCCCGGTCTCCAAAGTACGCGGCTCGCCCTGCCCGCTCACGGGCCCGGTCGCTCGCGCGCCGGCGGCGGAAGATTCCGCTGAGATCCGCCCATTGCTGCTCGGCCATGTCCTTCACGTCGGACGAGCGTAATCGCGCCGACCGCGGCGAACGAGGATGAAATCTCGATGGCCCGGCCAAGGTCACGCATCGGGGCGGACTTGCCGCCGAGCGAGGAGGACGACCCCGAACAGAAGGGCGAGGGCGAGCCCCACGGTGCCCAGCAGAATTGGCACGCCGTCCTCCGGTCCGACGGCCGGCTGCTCCGGCGACGACGCCGGTGGATCGGTGGCCGGGGCACCCGGTGGATCGGTCGGCGTGCCGCCAAGGGGACGACCCCGCCGAAGGTGGCCATCGCGTCCTTGAGCATCGCGTCGCCCTCGGGCGTGCCGAGCTGGGCGTGTGGGCTGCACAGGCCCGAAACCGGATCGCCGCCGTCTTCGGGGAGGTAGGTCACCCAGATCATGTCCATGCCCGCAGGCGGAACGTTCGTGCCGCAGCCGGCACTGTCGCCGAAGCTACTCGACGCCAGATAGACGATCGGCGCGGCGCCCCGGCCCGAGAACCACGTCGCGACTCGGACAGGCACCCCGCGGTTGTCCTTCGGGCCCGTCGTCCCCGAAAAGACAGCCGTGTCCTCCGTGGCGTAGAACGCCATCGGCTGAGGCCCCATACAGGAACAGGCGAACGTCGGTCCGGCGGCCGTCAGCCACAGCGCGGTCGCGAGGAACGAAACTGAGAGCAGGGACGCGAGGCGCCGCGCGTAACCGTGAATCGGGGCGGAGACCATCCGGATCACCTCGAGCGGGGGCTGTCGCCCCGCTGACGCGAGCCGGGCCGACGATGTTCCGAGCGGCTCAGCCAGGAAGGTCGGCCGTCGCGAGGGCGATGCAGAAGGCGACGGCCAGACCCAGGCCGGCACCGAGGAGGAACGCGCCCCAGGCCATGACGTCGACGGGCCCGAGCGCCTCGGGCTCATGGGCATGGTCGTCGTGACCATCATCGGCGCCGTGGTCGCCGGTTCCGTGTGGCTCCGCGTCGGCATCGCCGGGGTGGTTGGGCGTCGCGTGCTCAGTCATCGTTCGGGCGTCACCTCCGGCGGCATTCTCCCACGTAGACTCGGCGGCGATGCGCGTTCCGCCGGCCGATACCCTCGATTCCGGCCTGATCGCGAGCCTCCGCGACCTGGACGCGGACGGGCGGCGGCTCTTCGCGTGCCGCGTCCTCCGGATGTTCGCGTACGGCTCGCTGGCGGTCGTGCTCGTCCTGTACCTTGCGTCGCTCGGGCTCGACCCCTTCACCATCGGGGCGATCCTGACCCTCACCCTCGTCGGCGACACGATCATCTCGCTCTGGCTGACGACGAGCGCCGATCGGATCGGGCGACGGCGGGTCCTGGTCGCGGGCTCCCTCCTCATGGTGGTCGCCGGCGTCGCGTTCGTCGCTACGAGCTGGGTGCCGCTCCTGATCGTCGCCGCCACCGTCGGGGTCATCAGCCCGACCGGGAACGAGGTTGGGCCGTTCCTCGCCGTCGAGCAGGCCGCGCTCAGCCAGGCGACGCCGGACGCCCGGCGCACGTCGGTCTTCGCCTGGTACAACCTCGCGGGCTACGTCGCGACGGCCGTCGGGGCACTGGCGGCGGGGCTCGCGACCCAGGCCCTGCTGGCCGCCGGCTTCACCGACACCGACGCCTACCGGGCGATCCTGATCGCCTACGCCGCGCTCGGGCTTGGCGATGGCGGCCATCTTCGCCCGGGTGAGTCCGGCGGTCGAGGCGCCGCCCGCGACGGTCGCGACAGACGGGATCCGCCTGCGGCTGGGGCTCGGCCGCTCTCGCGGGATCGTGACCAGGCTGTCGGCCCTGTTCGCCCTCGACGCCTTCGGCGGCGGCTTCGTCCCGCAGAGCCTGATGGCGTACTGGTTCCACTTGCGATTCGGGGTGGAGCCGGCGGTCCTCGGGGCGGTGTTCTTCGGGGCGAACCTGCTGGCCGCCGTCTCGTCGCTGTCGGCCGCCCGGATCGCCGCCCGGATCGGCCTGATCAACACGATGGTCTTCACCCACCTGCCCTCGAACGTCCTGCTGATCCTCGTGCCGCTCATGCCCTCGCTGCCGCTCGCGGTGGGCTGTCTCCTGCTCCGCTACACCCTCAGCCAGATGGACGTGCCGACGCGGCAGTCGTACGTGATGGCCGTCGTGGAGCCGGGCGAGCGATCCGCCGCGGCCGGCGTGACCGGGATCGCCCGGACCACGGGTGCGGCCCTCTCGCCGGCCCTCTCGGCGCCGCTGGTTGCCAACGCCGGTCTCGCCGCGCTGCCGTTCTTCCTCGCCGGCGGCCTGAAGATCGCCTACGACCTCCTGCTCTACCGGGCGTTCCGATCAGCTCCGCCGGCGCCGCCAGCGCCGCCGCCGCACGCCGCCGGAGTCGCGACTGAGGTCAGGCGACCTTCTGCCGGCGCGGGCGGACGAAGCGCAGCCAGACGAAGGCAATCACGGCCAGGGCGACCACCGCCAGGATCGCGTACTCGAACCGCTTGAGGATGTCGCCGATCGACCTCCCAGTTGGCGCCAAGCTGCATCCCGGCGAAGACGAGGACGAACGTGAACGGCAGGGACCCGAGTGCCGTGAAGAAGGTGAACGGCAGCAGCGGCATGTGGCCGATGCCGGCCGCGAACGACACGAGCGAGCGGACCACGGGGATCAGCCGGCCGAAGAACGCGGCCTTCGTCCCGTGCCGGGCGAAGAAGGCGTCGGTCTTGTCGAGATCGGCCGGAGTGATGCGGAGGAAGCGGCCCCAGCGCTCGAGCACCGGACGCCCGCCGTAGTAGCCGATCGCGTAGGCGACGAGCGCGCCGATCGTCGCCCCGAAGGTGCCGGCCACGGTGACGAGGACGAGGTTCCACGGCTGGCCGGTGATCGGCTCGATGCTGCGTGCCCTGGCCGACGAGGAAGCCGGCGAACGGCAGGACGAGCTCGGACGGGATCGGCACGATGACGCTCTCGATCGCGACCCACAGCGCCACGCCGAGGTAGCCCACCGAATCGTAGATCTGGGTAACGAGCTCTCGGACGGGGCCGTTGAGGAAGTCGAACACGGCGGGCAGCATAGCCGACTATCCTCCGATCGTGACCGAGCCCAACGGCGCCACGCCAGCCGAACCGATCGTTCTGACCGGGGCGGACCTCACGATCGGCGGCGTCGAGGCGGTCGCTCGCCGCGGAGCTCCCGTCGCGCTCGACGAGCACGCCCGCGCCCGGATGCAGGAGTCGCGCGACGTCATCGAGCGCCTCGTCGCCGGCGGCGAGGTCGTCTACGGCGTGACGACCGGATTCGGAGCGCTCGCGACCCGGTCCGTCGCGCCGGCCGACGCGAGGCGGCTCCAGGAGAACCTCCTGATGAGCCACGCCGCGGGCGTCGGGGCGGCGCTGCCGCGCGAGGTGGTCCGGGCGATGCTGCTGCTGCGGGCGAACACGCTGGCGCTCGGGCACAGCGGCTGCCGGCCGCTGCTCGTCGATCGACTCCTCGACTTCCTGCGACTGGGCATCCACCCCGTCGTGCCCGAACAGGGCTCCGTCGGCGCGTCTGGCGACCTCGCGCCGCTCGCCCACCTCGCCCTGCCGCTCATCGGCCGCGGGCAGGTGGAGCTCGCGGGCCACCCGCTCCCCGCGCTCGTCGCCCTTCGCGAGGTCGGGCTGGAACCGCTCGTCCTCGAAGCGAAGGAGGGCCTCGCCCTCCTGAACGGCACCCAGCTCATGAGCGGGATCGGGGCGCTCCTGCTCGCCGACGCCGATCGGCTGACGCGGACGGCGAGCGTCGCCGCCGCCCTCAGCGTCGAGGCGCTGCTCGGCACGGACGTCGCCTTCGCGGCGCCGTACCAGCTGGCCCGCCCGCATCCCGGCCAGATCGCCGTCGCGGCCGAGCTGCGTCACCTGCTTCGGGACTCGACCCTCCAGGAACGCCACAAGGGCGACGCCCACAAGGTCCAGGATCCGTACTCGCTCCGCTGCGTGCCGCAGGTCCACGGCGCGGTGCGGGATGCGCTCGACTACCTTCGACGGGTCCTCGACATCGAGATGAACAGCGCGACCGACAACCCGCTCGTCTTCCCGGAGGGCGGCGTCGTCGACGAGGCCGCGATGGCGACCGGCGGCGGGCTCGTCATCAGCGGCGGAAACTTCCACGGCGAGCCGATCGCGCTCGCGCTCGACTTCGCCAAGATCGCCCTCGCCGAGCTCGGGTCGATCAGCGAGCGCCGGACCGCGCTGCTCCTCGACGAGCGCCTGAACGGCGGCCTGCCGGCCTTCCTCGCGCCGGCGAGCGGCCTCGATTCCGGGATGATGATCATCCAGTACACGGCTGCCGCCCTCGCGTCGGAGAACAAGGTCCTCGCCCATCCGGCTTCGGTCGATTCGGTGCCGACCAGCGCGAACCAGGAGGACCACGTGTCGATGGGTCCGATCGCGGCCCGGCACGCCCGGGCGGTGCTGGAGCACGTCGAGCGGATCGTCGCGATCGAGCTGCTGGTCGGCAGCCCAGGCCCTCGACCTTCGCCTGGCCACGGACGACGCGGCCGGGGCCGGTCCGGGGACGGGCGTCGCCGAGGCCCATCGGCTGATCCGCGATCGCATCAGCCACCTCGACCGGGATCGCGAGCCTGGGCCGGACCTGGCGGCGGCGACACGACCTCGTGCGGAGCGGCGCGCTCGCCGGGCTGGCGGGCCAACGGGTCGGCGGCGGATAGATGGCGGCGATCCGGATCGTCGACGTCACGGACGAGGCGACATTCGGGTTGGTCCCGCCGTGCGCCGATCCGGGCTTCGACCATCGCTCGTGCGACTACTGGGAGGACGCGGATCGCGGCTCGAAGGCCGCCCGGCTGGCGTGGCTCGAACCCGCGGCGAGCCCGCCCGCGCCGAAACCCCGAGCCGCGAATCCGTTCGCGATCGACGCCGACGACGAGCCCATCGCCAATCCGTTCGCCCCGCCGTCGCGAACCGGGTCCTCGTTCAACCCGTTCGCAACGGATGACGATCTCGCGGACGACAACCCGTTCGCCCCGTCACGCCCGGCCCGGCCGACGATCGCGAGCCGACGCGCCGCGCAAGCTCGGTCTCCTCGGGCGCGGTCTGGCGATCTTCGGCAGCTACGCCAAGGTCCTCCTCGTGGACGAGGTCGCCGGCCGCGTACGCCCAGTTCGGGCCGCTCTCGGCGTACCCGCGAGCCCAGCGGCTGCGCGACCTCTACCCGCAGCTGCCGGACGCGCCGCTGCCCGCGGTCATCACCTGCATCGCGACGACGGCGGAGGCCCGCCACCGCGGCCACGCCCAGCAGCTCGTCGCGCGCGGTCTGCGACGACCTCGCGGGCCGCGGGTTCGCTGCCGTCGAGGCGTATCCCGGAGCGCGGCGCCCCGCCCGACGCCACCAGCGCCGCGACGCCCGAGTTCTGGCTCACGGTCGGGTTCGGCGTCGCGGTCGACGACGAGCGCTTCCCCGTCGTGCGCCGCGAGCTGGGCTGACGGGCGCGGCCGGAGTGGTACCGTCCGGGCGAACGCGAGACGGGCCGCTCGCCGTGAATGGGAGTCCGCGATGGCGATGATCCAGGCGCTCGGCAACGTCACCAAGGTGCGGGGCGCCCTCATCTTCGTCGAGGACATCGAGGCCGAGATGGTGTTCTACCGCGACGTGATCGGCCTTCGCCTGCTCTACCGGACGCCGAAGTTCGTGCGGTTCGACGCGACCCAGGGCACGAGCCTGTCGCTCATCGCCGGCGGCCACGCGTCGTCCGAGCCGAAGGACTTCCGGCACGGCGGCGTCGTGCCCGAGGTCATCGTCGACAACCTCCGGCTCGCGATGCAGCGCCTCGACGCCGCCGGAGTCCGGCACGAGGAGGTCGTTCGGACGGACTGGGGGCAGTTCTGCTTCCTCTGGGATCCCGAGGGCAATCCGCTCCAGTTCTACGAGTCCGCCTTCATCCGCCCGGACGCCGATCCGGAGCGCGTACCGGGTTGAGGTCCAGGCTGCGCGCCGCCGCCGCGTTGGCGATCCTCGTGTGTCGGTCTCCTCGCGGCATGCCAGCCGGGTCCCTCGCCTTCGCCTTCGGTCTCGGCGACCACGACCGGCCCTTCCTCGATCCCTCCGCCAGCGAGCCCGCCGACATCGGCCGAAGGCGTCATCGTCGACCCGACGCTGCTCTCGATCCTCCCCTCGGAAGTGGCCGGCGCCCCGATGCAGCCCGCCCCAGAAACCGCGGCCGAGATCGCGCTCGATCCGTCGCTCGCGGCGGACGTCGAGGCCGTCGCGGTCGCGCTGGCGGTCGGCGCCGGCTCGTCCAGCGGTGAGGATCTCGTCATCGCCAGCGTCGTGCGTCTTCGGCCGGACGTATTCGATGAGACATTCTTTCGAGGCTGGCGCGACACCTACGACGCGGCAGCGTGCGAACCGGCGGGCGGTCTCGGCGGCAATGCCGAAGCCGAAATCGACGGCCGCCAGGTCTTCATCGGCTCGTGCGCGAACGGTGGGTTCACCTACCACCTCCGGTATGGCGAGGATGTCATCGTGTCGCTCACCTCCCTGGGCGAGAGGCGGTTCGGTGAGCAGGTGGTCCAGAATCTCGGCGAATGACGGGCGTGACGGGGCGAAGGAGGACGGCGTGACTGAGACAGCGGGCGCGCGACCGGTCCGCTCGCCGCGCGGCCCGGAGCTGTCGTGCCGCGGCTGGGGCCAGGAGGCCGCGCTCCGGATGCTCATGAACAACCTCGACCCGGAGGTCGCCGAGAACCCCGACGCCCTCGTCGTCTACGGCGGGACCGGGCGGGCGGCCCGCAGCTGGGACGCGTTCGACGCCATCGTCCGCGAGCTGCGGCGGCTCGCCGACGACGAGACGCTGCTCGTCCAGTCCGGCAAGCCCGTCGCCGTCTTCCGGACCCACGAGTGGGCGCCCGCGGGTCCTCATCGCGAACTCGAACCTCGTCGGGAAGTGGGCGACCTGGGATGTCTTCCGGGACCTCGAGCGGCGCGGGCTTGACGATGTACGGCCAGATGACCGCCGGGCAGCTGGATCTACATCGGGACCCAGGGGATCCTCCAGGGGACGTTCGAGACGTTCGCCGAGCTGGCCCGGCAGCATTTCGGCGGGACGCTCCGCGGCCGCATCGTCCTGACGGCGGGCCTGGGCGGGATGGGCGGCGCTCAGCCGCTCGCGGTGACGATGAACGACGGGGTCTGCCTCGCGATCGAGGTCGACGAGGCGCGGGCCCGACGGCGCCTCGACATCGGCTACGTCGACCGGCTCACGTCCTCGCCCGACGAGGCGCTGGGCTGGGCGCGCGAAGCGGCGGCGGCCGGCGAGGCGGCCTCGATCGCGCTCGTCGGCAACGCCGCGGAGATCGAGCCCGACTGGGTTCGGGCGGGCGAGACGGTTCGACGTCGTGACCGACCAGACGTCGGCCCACGACGCGCTCGTCGGCTACGTGCCCGCGGAGATCGGCCTCTCGGATGCGGCGGAGCTGCGGCGGGCGATGCCCGACGAATACGTCCGCCGGTCGATGCGCTCGATGGCCGACCACGTCCGGGCGATGCTCGCCTTCCGCGACGCCGGCGCCATCGTCTTCGACTACGGCAACAACCTCCGGTCGCAGGCCCTCGAGGCTGGCGTGGCGAACGCCTTCGACTATCCCGGGTTCGTCCCGGCCTTCGTCCGGCCACTCTTCTGCGAGGGACGCGGGCCGTTCCGCTGGGCGGCCCTGTCGGGCGATCCGGCCGACATCGCCCGGACTGACGCCGCGATCCTCGAGCTGTTCCCGGACGACGCCGGCCTCCGGCGCTGGATCACGATGGCCCAGGCCAAGGTGCCGTTCCAGGGCCTCCCGGCCCGGATCTGCTGGCTGGGCTACGGGGAGCGGGCGCGGGCCGGGCTGGCGTTCAATCGGCTCGTGGCCGCCGGCGAGGTCTCGCGCCCCGATCGTCATCGGGCGCGACCATCTCGACGCCGGCTCCGTCGCGTCGCCCAATCGCGAGACGGAGGCGATGGCCGACGGGTCCGACGCCATCGCCGACTGGCCGCTGCTCAACGCCCTCGTCAACACCGCCGCCGGCGCGACGTGGGTTTCGATCCATCACGGCGGCGGGGTCGGGATCGGCTACTCGCAGCACGCCGGGATGGTCGTCGTCGCCGACGGGACGCCGCTGGCGGCACAGAAGCTGGAGCGCGTCCTCACGACCGATCCGGGCATGGGCGTCGCCCGGCACGTGGACGCGGGCTACGACCGGGCGATCGAAGTTGCCCGCGAGCGCGGCGTCCGCATCCCGATGCTCGACGAGGAGCCCGCAACAGATCGTTGACGCCGCGTTGAAGCGGTGCGCACGGGCACCGCTGATGGTGCCGTGGGGGGCGGTTTGTAAGGGTCCGGGGTGGTCGTCGCGGGTACCATGTCCGGCAACCCAAGGGCATTTCCTTGCGCGTGAGGAGGGTTTCAAGTTGCTTTCGCCTGCCCGCCGTTCCCGTCGCCGCCGGCTCCTGTCACTGCTGGGGGCGCTTCTGATTCTTGGAGGCTTGCTGCCGTTCGCAGCTGCCGCGCCGGTCCTGGCCGTGCCCTCCGCGGACATCGTGATCAGCGAGGTCTATGGCGGCGGCGGCAACGCCGGCGCCACACGGAGTCACGATTACATCGAGCTGTACAACCAGGGAGCTACGCCGGTCTCCTTGGGCGGAAACTCTGTCCAATACGCCAGCGCAACGGGCACGGGCCTCTTCGGGGGCGACACGGGTCTTCGGACCGATCTGCCTGACGTAACCCTCAACCCGGGTCAGCACTTCCTGATCCAGGAGGCGAGCCAGGCAGCTGTCGGCGCGCCACTTCCGACGCCCGACGTCGTCGACCCAACACCCATCGCAATGGCCGCGGGTGCCGGGAAGGTCGTCTACGTGACCGGAACGGCGGCCCTGGGCTGCAACGGAGGCGCGACGCCCTGCTCGGCGGCACAGCTGGCCCGCATCGTCGACCTTGTCGGCTATGGCAACGCGAACTTCTTCGAGGGAGCCGGTGCTGCCCCGACGCTCAGCGCAACCACATCGGCGAGTCGCAACGCTGTCGGAGCTGACACCGACAACAACAACACCGACTTCACTGCCGGCGCGCCGGATCCCGACAACAGCGGGGGAGGCGGCGACACCGCACCGTCCGTGTCCACCACGTCGCCGGCGAACACCGCCACGAACGTCGCCCTCGGCGCGAATATCTCGATCACCTTCTCCGAGGCGGTCAACGTCACGGGGACCTGGTTCACGATCAATTGCGCCACGAGTCTCGGCCACACCGCGGTCGCCAGCGGCGGCCCCACCACGTTCACCCTGAACCCGGACGCCGATTTCGTGAACAGCGAGTCGTGCACGGTCACGATCTTTGCGGCCCAGGTCGCGGACCAGGATGCAGTCGACCCGCCCGACAACATGGCGAGCGACCACGTCTTCAGCTTCACGACTGAGGCGGCGCTCCCGACGACACCCATTCATGACATCCAGGCCGCGACCCACACGTCGCCGTTCAACGCGCAGACGGTCGTCACCACGGGCATCGTGACCGCGAAGTCGGGCAACGGGTTCTGGATCCAGGACCCGGCCCCTGACGCCGACACGGCGACCTCCGAAGGCATCTTCGTCTTCACCAATTCCGCACCGCTCGTGGCCGTCGGTGACAGCGGTCCGCGTGAGCGGAACGGTCTCCGAGTTCCGGCCGGGCGGCTCGGGCAGCGCAAACCTGACGACCACGGAGATCGTCAGCCCGTCCATCACCGTCCAGTCCTCGGGCAACGCCGTGCCCGCGCCGACGGTCGTCGGCATCGGCGGTAGGACCCCGCCGACGGCGATCATCGAGGACGACGCGTCCGGGTCCGTCGAGACGAGCGGGGTGTTCGACCCTGGCCAGGACGGCATCGACTTCTACGAGTCCCTCGAAGGGATGCGCCTCCAGGTCAACAACGCGGTCGTCGTCGGCCCCACGAATGGGAACGGCGAGAGCTGGGTTCTTCCTGACGACGGGGCGAACGCGACCGTTCGCACCAACCGCGGCGGCATCGTCATCCGATCCGGCGACTTCAACCCGGAGCGGATCCAGATCGATGACACGATCGCCCCGGTGGCGGTCCTGAACGTCGGCGACGAATACACCGCGCCGATCGTCGGCGTCCTCGACTACAACTTCGGCAACTTCGAGCTCCTGCAGACGTCGACTCCCACCAGCGTCAGCAACGGCCTCACCCGCGAGGTCACCCCGAGTCAACCCGCACCCGGACGTGATCTCGATCGGCACGTTCAACGTCGAGAACCTCGACCCGGGCGACTCCGACGCGAAGTTCCAGGAACTCGCGTCCCTCATCGTCAACAACATGCGGTCCCCGGACCTGCTCTCGCTCGAGGAGATCCAGGACAACAATGGGCCGACGAACAATGGGGTCGTGGATGCGTCGCGAGACGCTGAACGAGCTCATCGCCGCGATCCAGTCGGAAGGCGGCCCGGCCTACCAGTTCCGCCAGATCAACCCGGTCAACAACGCTGACGGCGGCGAGCCCGGCGGCAACATCCGCGTCGGGTTCCTGTTCCGAACGGACCGCGGCCTGGCATTCGTCGACCGCGCCGGCGGCACCTCGACCGCGGCGACGACCATCGTCAACAACGGCGGCGAGCCGGAGCTGTCCTTCAGCCCGGGCCGGATCGATCCGACCAACACTGCGTTCAACGCGAGCCGCAAGCCGCTCGTTGGCGAGTTCACGTTCAACGGCCACCACTTCTTCGCGGTGACCAATCACTTCAACTCCAAGGGCGGCGACCAGCCCCTCTTCGGCCGCTTCCAGCCGCCGACGCTGACCACCGAGGTCCAGCGCCTCCAGCAGGCCCAGATCGTCAACAACTTCGCCGACGCGATCCTCGCGGTCGATCCGAATGCCGAGATCGTCGTCCTCGGCGACCTCAACGACTTCGAGTTCTCGGCGCCGGTTCAGACGCTCGTCGGGAGCCCGCCGATCTTTGTCCCGCTGATGAACACGCTCCCCCAGAACGAGCGGTACAGCTACGTGTTCGAGGGCAACTCCCAGAGCCTCGACCACATCGTCTTCAGCAACTCGCTTGCAGCATTGCCGTTCGTGTTCGATGTCGTCCACGTGAACGCGGAGTTCGCCATCCAGGCGAGCGACCACGACCCGCAGGTCGTCACGGTTCAGCTCGGGTGTCAGTTCTCGACCTCCGGCACGACAATGACGCTGCTGACGGACTGCATCACCGACGACACGATCCACATCCCGAACGGCTTCACCCTGAACGGGGCCGGCCACACCATCACGGGTGTCGACCCGGACGATGGCCACTTCCTTGGGGCGGTCGTCGCCAACGGCGGCGCCGTCGCCCACGTGACGAATCTCACCGTCACCGTCGATGACCTCGCCGACGTCTGCGACGACGGCGCCAATCGGCTCCGCGGCATCCTCTTCGATGGGGCCGCCGGATCCATCACGAACAGCCGGGCGATCGACATCAACCAGGGCACGAGCGGCTGCCAGGAAGGCAACGGGATCGAGGTGCGCAATGCGCCCTTCGATACGACCGGGCCGGACCTGTCCGTGACGGTCTCGGGCAATGTCGTGACCGGCTACCAGAAGACCGGCATCCTCGCCAACGGATCGGTCAACGCGACGATCCTCAACAACACGGTCACCGGTGCCGGGCCGATCAACTACATCGCCCAGAACGGCGTCCAGGTGGGCTTCGGTGGATCCGGGCTCATTCGTGGCAACACGATCTCCGGCAACAACTACACCGGTCCCGATCTCGCCTGCGGGATCCTCTTCTTCGATGCGGACGGCGTGAAGCAGCAGGCCAACACGCTCTTTGCGAACGAGAGGGACATCTGCAACTTCGGCCGCGGCGGAGGCAAAAGCAAGCCAGCCAAGTAGGCGGTCGAATCCAGTCGAACCCGCCCCCAGTGCGCGCGAAGCCGGTCCCTCCGGGGGCCGGCTTCGACGTTTCAGGTCGTCGCGCCGGCCACCGGCTCCGCGTCGTCCGGTTCGGGATCGGGGATCCGCTGGAGGGATCGAACGGGCGAGAACAGGACGGGCAGGAACACGAAGGTCCCGCCGATCGCACCGATCCAGATCGTCTCGTGGAGGCCGATGACGCCGCCGAGGAATCCGCCGATGGTCGCCCCGATCGGGATCGTCCCCCAGACGATGAATCGCATCGTCGCGTTCATCCGGCCCTGCATTCGCTCCGGGGTGATCGCCTGCCGCAGGCTGACCTGGTTGATGTTGTAGATGGCGCCACCAAGACCACCGACGAAGACGCTGGCTGCGACAAACGGCACAGCGATGTCCGGCGGCGCGATGGCGACGAGGAGCGCGGACGGGCCGAACAACAATGTCGAACCCGACGATCGTTGGCCCAATGCCGAAACGCGACGCCACACGATTGGCAATCAGCGCGCCAAGGAGGAAGCCGACGGCCCCGACCGAGAACGCGAAGCCGAGCACCTCGGGCGTGAAGAGGAGCTCGCGGACGAGGTACAGGATCAGGATCGAGTAGACGACGTTGGAGAAGAAGTTCGACAGGCCGGTCGTCGCCGCGATGCTCCGCAGGAACCGCTGCCGCCCGACGTACCGGAGGCCCTGGACGATCTCGGATCGCATCGATGGCCGCTCGCCTTGCTCATTCAGCTGCGGCTCGGGCGCGGTCTCGTGGCGACGGATCGCGAACATGAACAGCGCGGACACGACGAAGCTCAGCGCGTCGATGAGGATGGCGAACGGCGCCGTGAACGCCCCGATCAGGAGCGCCCGCCACGCCCGGCCCGGTGATCTGGGCCCCGGAGTAGCTCGTCTGTAGCTTCGCATTGCCGTCGACGATCTGGTCGCGCTCGACGAGCGATGGGAGGTACGACTGGTAGGCGACGTCGAAGAAGACCGTCGCGCAGCCGTTGATGAAGCCGACGATGTACAGCTGCCAGATCGTCAGGGCGTCCAGGGCGAACGCAACCGGGATGGAGACGAGCGCGGCCGCCCTGACCAGGTCGCCGACGATGAGGATCGGGCGACGACGCAGGCGATCGACCCAGACGCCCGCCGGCAGGCTGAGCAGGATGAACGGCAGGAACTCGACCGTGGCGAGCATCCCGAACTCGAACGGTGTGACGTTCAGCGTCGTGGCCGCGATGATCGGCAGGGCGAGCAGCGTCACCTGCGTCCCGAACTGGCTGATCGTCTGCGGCCGACCAGAGCTTCAGGAAGTCGCGATGGCGGAACAGGCTGCGATTCGCGTCGGACACGGGACCTCTCTGGGGCAGGGCCGTCGCCGGGAATGGCGTTAGTTTATCGTCTAACACTCGTTAGCAGATGCGGATCTGTGGACCCGCAGCGCAGCCCTCCGCGAGCGCGGCGACATGTCACGATAGGACCATGCCCGAGCTCGCCGATCGTGCTGGTCGAATCGGTCCCGAATGTCTCCGAGGGTCGGCGCCTCGACGCCGTTGCGCGTCTCGCGGACGCGATCTCGGCCGTCCCGGAGGTCCACCTCCTCGACCAGACGAGTGACTCCAGCCACAACCGCTCGGTCTTCACCCTGGCCGGTCCGGCCGGCGCGGTCGCGAATGCCCTCGAGCGGCTCGTCGGCGCCGCGATCGACGAGATCGACATGAACGAGCACTCGGGCGAGCACCCGCGGATCGGCGCGGTCGACGTCATTCCGTTCGTGCCGCTGGGCGACACGTCGATGGACGACACGGTCGCGATCGCAACGACATTCGGGCAACGGATCGCCGAGCGGTTCGACCTGCCCGTCTACCTCTACGCCGAGGCCGCCCGGCGCGGCGAGCGAGTGAAGCTCGCCGATGTCCGGCGGGGCCAGTACGAAGGACTCAAGTCGGAGATCTCGCAGCGCGGCCGCGAGCCGGACTTCGGACCGCCCCAGATGCATCCGACCGCCGGCGCCGTCGCCGTCGGTGCTCGGCCCTTCCTCATCGCGTACAACATCAACCTCGAATCGCCCGACAAGGATCTGGCGATCCGGATCGCTCGCCGGATCCGGGAGTCGGGCGGCGGCCTGCCTCGCGTCCAGGCCAACGGCTTCTTCATCGAGGAGCTGGGGCGGGCCCAGGTATCGATGAACGTTCTTGACTTCCGAACGACGCCGCTGTGGCGGGTCTGGGAGACGGTCCGCGCGGAGGCGGCCGAGGATGCCATCGAGCTCGCCGAGTCGGAGCTGATCGGGCTTGCCCCGCTGGCCGCGTTCCTCGACGTCGCCGATCACGCCGACGCGCCGCCGGACGCGACGATGGACGATCGCCTCGCTGCCGCGGCGCGGTTCCTGCGCCTGCGCGACTTCTCGCCGCTCCAGGCGCTCGAGCTTCGGCTGGACGCCGCACGGGCCGGCGCGGCGGAGTGATCGCGGCGGCGGCGGCATGAGCCTTCGGGTCATTCCGGGCGGCCGCGGGGATGCGTCGGCCCCGGGGTTCCTGGTGGTCGGCGCCTCCGAGGTCGTGACGTTGGCCGGCGGCCTGCGGGCAGGGTCGATGCAGGCCGAAGTCGCACGTTTCACCGCCGACGACGGCACCGACGTGTCGTCCGCTCCGGTGGTCGCCACGTGGGAAGATCGCATCCTCGGCGTGGGGCCTCGCGCCGACCTCGAGCGCTTGCTCGAAGCGGAGGGTTTTTCGCTCGGGCGGTTCGCCCGTCTCGATGCCCGCGGCGGCGCCGTGACGCCGGGCCTGGTCGATCCCCACACCCACCTCCTCTTCGCCGGCAGTCGCGAGGACGAGTTCGAGCTGCGTCAGCGCGGCGCGAGCTACATGGAGATCCTCGCCGCCGGCGGCGGAATCCTGTCGACGGTCGCCGCGACACGGGCGGCGAGCGAGGACGAGCTCGCCGCGCATGGGCGGCGCTGGCTCGACGAGATGCTCGGCCACGGAACGACGACGATCGAGGCCAAGTCGGGCTACGGGCTCGACCTCGCAACGGAGTTGCGGCTTCTCGAAGTCGCCTACGGGCTCGGCCGCGAGGGTCCGATCGATATCGTCCCGACGTACCTCGGGGCGCATGCGGTGCCTGCGGAGTTCCGGGCCCGACCCGACGGCATCGAGGCCTACGTCCGCCACGTTCTCGAAGAACAGTTGCCGGGCGTGGCGGCACAGGGCAGAGCGCGGTTCTGCGACGTGTTCTGCGAGGAGGGCGCGTTCACGGCCGATCAGTCGGAACGGATTCTGCGCGCTGCGGCGGTGTACGGGATGGGCCTCCGACTCCACGCCGACGAGATCGTCCCCTCCGGTGGCGCCGAGCTTGCCGCGGAGCTCGGTGCGGTATCCGCCGACCACCTTGCGGCGCCGTCCGCGGCCGGCGTCGACGCCCTCGCCGACGCCTCCGCCGAAGGCCGACCGGTCGTCGCGACGCTCCTGCCGGCGACGACATGGTTCCTGATGAAGGACCGCCACGCGCCTGCCCGGACGTTCATCGATCGCGGGGTTCCGGTCGCGGTCGGGACCGACTTCAATCCCGGAACGTCGCCGACGCCGTCACTGCCGTTGGCGATGACGCTGGCCTGCCTCAACCTGGGACTGACGCCGGACGAAGCGCTGGCCGCGGTGACGATCAATGCCGCCTACGCGATCGGCATGGGCGAGGAGGTCGGGTCCCTCGAGAGCGGCAAGGCCGCCGACCTCGTCATCTGGAACGTCCCGACGAGTCGCCAGATTCCCTACTGGCCTGCCGCCGACCTGGTTCGGACGGTCATCAAGCGCGGCCGGATCGTCGTCGACAACGGCTGAGCCTCGCCCAAGCGGCGATCCCCTAGGTTTTGCCTCGGGACTCCAGGAGTACCGCCGTCGTTTCCACGGGCAGTCCCGAGCTCGTGATCGACAGCTTCGGCTGGGGCGTCGGATCGCCGCCCATTTCGTGGAAGAACTTCGCGACGGCCTCGCGTGTCTCCGACGATTCCTCGTTGAGTGGCATCGCCACGACAATCCGGGGATCGAGCTGGGCAACGAGCTCCGCGGCCTTCGTCGGTGAGAGCGCGCCGCCGATCGGAACGCAGGCGATGTCCACGGGACCGATGTCGGCCAGCTTTTCCTCCGTCAGCAGATGGCCGATCTCGCCGAGGTGGATCGTGTGCAGCCCGTCGAGCTCCACGAGGAACGCGACCTGCTTGCCTCGATCGGCTCCCTTGGCGTCGTCGCGGTACGTTCGGACCCCGGTCAGGAGAACGTCCCGAACTTCGTACTCACCTGGCCCATCGAGGACGAACGCGTCCTCCAGCGAACTCGGCAGAAGCGTCGACCCGTCGCGGGAACGGACGCCTTTCGCCTTGGGAAGCGGCTTGTCGTCGGCGTGGGAGTAGATGACGATCTCGCCGGTGATGCCCCGCCCGGTCGGTCCCACCACAGCCTGGTACGGATCCGCCACAACCACAGCGTCCTTGCCCCGAAGCCGAACACAAGTCCGCCCATACCAAATCAATTCCATGCCCCGATTCTGACACAGCCCGCTGCACAGCGAATCACTCGCCGACTGCGTTCGTCGGAACCCAACTGCGTTCGTCGCGCATGGGTGGTCGAGCGCAAGGCGACCGGGAGCACCGGAGCGAGCGGACTTCAAACGTCCGTGAGCGAGGAGCGGACCGGTCAACGCGGCGATCGGCCGCCCAGGCGCGACAGCCGGATGTCTTGGCACAAAAGAAAGAGCGGGGCACCTGCCCAATCGGTGCCCCGCTCGGAGGGAGGGAGGATGGAACCCATGGGGGTTCGGTCCGAATCGAACCCTAGACCCGCCGCATTCACGGACGGCGAGCCATCCGATTAAGAAAGCGACACTGTCGAAACTGGTACCTCCGGGCCCTCGTCCCGCCCGGGAACCCCATGCGACAATCCCGCCGATGAATTCCCCCCGCCTGCCGCTCGCCGGCTCGACATCGGCCCCTGCGCGTCGCAGGATCCACCGCGTTCCAGCGGCCCGTGCCGTCCTCGTGGCCGCCCTCTCGGTCGTCGTGGCCGGGTGCGGCATCTTCGGCCCTGCGCCCTCGGCTCCGGGCCCGACGGCCAGCCCGACGGCCCCGCCCGACCCGGCGACCGTCTACGCCGCGATCGAGCAGCAGGTCCTGGCGATCCGCGGCCTCGATGAGAAGGTGCCGGTCGAGCCCAAGATCCTCGACGAAGCCGCCCTGACCGACTACGTCAAGGCGCAGTTTCGAGAAGGACAACCCGGAGTCGCGCGTCGAGGCCAACGAGCGCCTCCTCAAGGCCCTTGGCCTCTTCCCGTCCGACGCGTCGCTCGAGGACCTCTACATCGGCCTGCTGAGCAGCCAGGTCGCGGGCCTCTACAACCCGAAGGACAAGACGCTCTACGTCGTCTCGCGGTCGGGTGGCCTCGGGCCGACCGAAAAGACGACCTTCGCCCACGAATACACCCACGCGCTCCAGGACCAGAACTTCGGCATTGCCAACCTCAAGCTCGACGCGATCGGGGACGGTGACGGGGCCATCGCCCGCCTGTCGCTCGTCGAGGGCGATGCGACGCTGCTCATGTCCCTCTGGCAGATCGACAACCTGACCCAGGCCGAGATCATTCGGCTCTTGGGCGAGTCGCTCGATCCGGAGATCACCGGGCCGCTCGAGGACATGCCGGCGGTCCTCCGCGAGACGCTGCTCTTTCCCTATACGGGCGGCCTGACCTTCACCCAGCGCCTCCACGCCGGCGGCGGCTGGGCGGCCGTCGACGCGGCATTCGCGAAGCCACCCGCCTCGACCGAGCAGGTCATCCATCCCGAGAAGTACGACAGCCGGCGAGGCCCCGATAGCGGTCGACCTCCCCGACGACCTTGCCGGCCGCATGGGCACCGGTTGGTCCCTCGGCATGGAAGACACGCTGGGCGAGTTCCAGCTGAAGGTCTGGCTGGCGAACGCCGCCGACGGGGCCGCGACGGAGCAGGGGAACGCAACGAAAGCGGCCGCGGGCTGGGGCGGCGACCGCGTCGCCGTGCTCTACGGGCCCGGCGGGGCGACCGCCGTGGTGATCGACAGCGAGTGGGACAGCGCCGCCGATGCGGCCGAGTTCGCGACCCAGGCGGAACTCGTCGTCGCGGCGCTGGCCGGTGCCGGCGACGTGCTTACCACGGTCGGCGGAACGAGGGTGTCGATCGTCCTCGGCCCGAGCGACGACGTGGTCTCGCCGCCTGGCGAACGTTCTCGGCCTGGCCGGCTGACGCCTCCGGCGCCCGCGCTACATCGATTCGGGAGCGGAGATCCCGAGCAGCCCGAGGGCATTGGCGAGGGTCGTCTTCGCCGCTGCCGCGAGCGCGAGCCGCTTCGCCGACCGTTCCGGCTCGTCGGGGTCGACGACCTTGGCGTCGCGGTAGAAGGCATGGAACTGCGTCGCCAGCTCCGTCGCATAGGCCGTGAGGCCGTGGGTCTCCTCGGCCCAGACGGCGTCCTCGACCACCTCGGGCAGGCGGGCGATGACCCGGGCGAGGGCCGCCTCCGGCGCGCCGGCCAGCGCGCCGCGCACGTCGGCGGCCGGGGCGAGCCCGGCATCGGTCGCCTTGCGCAGGATCGAGGCGACCCGGGCATGGGCGTACTGGACGTAGTAGACGGGGTTCTCGGCTGACTGCTTCTTGGCAAGCTCGATGTCGAAGTCGATCGCGCTCGTCGCGGCCCGCGAGGCGAACGATCCAGCGGGCGGCATCGACCCCGACCTCCTCGAGCAGCTCGTCGAGGGTCACGAACTCCCCGGCGCGCTTCGACATCGAGACCTCGACGCCGTCACGGATGAACCGGACCCACGAATAGAGCAGCACCTGGACCGCGTCCGCGGTCGTAGCCCATCGCCGCCGCCGCGTTCCTCAGCCGCGCGACCGTCCCGTGGTGGTCGGCGCCCCAGATGTAGATGAGGTGCTCGAAGCCGCGACTGAACTTCTCGGTGACGTAGCCGATGTCGGCCGCGAAATAGGTCGGCCGCCCGTCCGATCGGATGATCACCCGGTCCTTGTCGTCGCCGAAGGCGGTCGAGCGGAACCACAGCGCGCCGTCCTGCTCGTAGACGTGGCCGCTGCTCCGCAGCCGCTCGATCGCCCGCTCGACCCAGCCCTCGGCGTGGAGCGTCGCCTTCGCTCGTCCAGACGTCGAAGTGGACGCCGAGCCGCTCGAGGCTCGCCTCGATGCCCTCCCGGACCCGGGCGCCGGCCCAGCGTCCGACGACGTCGGCGGCGTCGGCGCCGGGCGCGTCGGCCGCCAGCCCAGACCTCGTCGGGGACACCGCGCGGCGAGCTCCTCGACGTACGCGCCGTGGTAGCCGTCCTCCGGGACGGGCTCGACCCTCGCCGGATGCGCGAGGATCGACGCGCCGAGGTTCGTCACCTGCATCCCGGAGTCGTTGAAGTAGTACTCGCGCGTGACCTGCTGGCCGCCGGCCTCGAGGATCCGGCAGAGCAGGTCGCCGATGAATGCCCCGCGGGCGTTGCCGATCGTGAGCGGGCCCGGTCGGGTTGGCCGACACGAACTCGACGTTGACCCGGCGCGGCCGGATCGGCTGGACCCGGCCCCAGGCCTCGGGAGCGGCGAGGACGCCGGCGATCGTCCCCTCGAGGGCGCGATCGGTGACGCGGAGGTTGACGAAGCCCGGCGGGGCGGCCTCCGCCGCGGCGATCGGGCTGTCGCCGGGCGCCGCCCTCCGCCTCGCGACCAATCTCCTCGGCGAGAACCCTGGCGATCTCCAGGGGTGCCCGACGGTACGGCTTGGCGAGCCGCATCGCGAGATTCGAAGCGAAGTCACCGTGCTCGGGCTTCGCCGGCCGCTCGATGTCGACGGCCGGCCGCTCCTCGGGCGGCAACGGCGGGAGCGTGCCCGCGGCAATCGCCCGCTCCCAGGCGCGTTCGACCGCGGCCCTGGCCCGGGCGCGGATCGGTGGCGGCTGGGTTCCAGCGGGAGGGTTCGTCACGGGCGCCCATGGTAGCCGCTGGAGGGCTCGCGACGGCTTCGCCGGCCGACGCGCTGGAGCTTGAATGGCGGAAGTACTAGTACGTCGGTGCTGGTCCGCACCGGAAACCGCGAATCCGCGCGGTGTCAATCAGTGGACAGTGGTGACATTGGGACTAGAAATACGCGGTTGTGACTAGTACCTTTTGCGACCCCGTGGCCGTACGATGCGGCGGCAACTCGAACCAGGGGCACGTTGCAGGGGACCAGTAAGTACCAGCCCGGACCGGGCGCCGGACTTGCTGACCCTTGAAACGGGCCCGAGGGACTCATCAGAGAGGGTTCGTATCTATCGTGGCATCGATCTCGGGGATCGGGAGGAATCTGAAAATGGCGTCTCGGGGTATCTGGCGCTACATGAGCGTCCGGACCAGGCGGAGCTTGACGCTCACCTGGACGGCGCTCTTTGTGTGTTCGCTGCTATTGCAATACGTGAGCTTCGCGGCCGCTCCACCCGTACTGGCCGTCCACAACGAAGGCGTCTTCGAGCTCGAAGGCGACGCGTCGGCCAGCGCGGCTCCGGGCGACGACTGGAGCCAGATCTTCAGCGGCACCTCGGGTGCCGCGGCCACGGTGTTCAAGACGGACACCGCCGACCTCCGCTTCACCGGCGGCTCGAAGGACACCCTGGACGTCAGCGGCTGGTCATGGGACGACCACAGCAGCCCCGACAAGGACAACATCCTCCACGCCTATGCCGGCCTGTACGAGAACGGCGGCGACGAGATCACCGTCTTCGGGCTCGATCGGTTCGCCAACAATGGCGACGCCAACGTCGGCTTCTGGTTCTTCCAGAACGCGATCGGCATCAACGCCAACGGAACGTTCTCCGGATCGCACAAGAACGGCGACGTCTTCATCGTCAGCGAGTTCGACTCCGGCGGCGACGTCTCCACGATCGTCCTCTACAAGTGGCTCAACGGCGGCCTCTCGCAGGTCGTGTCGGGCATTGAGTGCGGCGGCGCTGGCAGCGACGACATCTGCGCCATTTCGAATGTCGATACCGAGACCTCCCCGTGGCCGTACACGCCGAAGTCAGGCCCGGCCGGGTCGTTCCCGATTGCCAGCTTCTTCGAGGGCGGCGCGGACATGGGTGCCATCTTCGGCACGGCGCTCTCCCGTGCTTCTCGACATTCCTCGCCGAGACGCGCAGCTCGACCTCCACCACGGCCGAGCTCAAGAACTTCGTCATCGGCAACTTCAACACCTGCGTTCCGCCCACGATCGCGACCCAGGTCAGCAACGCGACCGTCGACTTCGGCGGCAACGGTGACCGACACGGCGACGCTGTCCGGCAATGACGGCCCGGCCTCGGGCTCCGTCACGTTCTTCATCTGCACGCCTGCCCAGGTCACCGCGGCCGGCTGCCCGTCGGGCGGCACCCAGGTCGGCGCTGCCGTCCCTGTCACGACCTCGGCCAACGGTGGCACGGCCACCTCGTCTGCCTATACGGTCGGCTTGACCGCCGCCGCGGTCGGCAAGTACTGCTTCCGGGCTGTCTACGCGCCCGACCAGGCCTCGCAGTACCTTGCCGGAAGCCACACGAACGCCACGACCGAATGCTTCACGGTCGCCCCGGCGACCATTGACATCGCCAAGGTCGCCAATCCGGCCGGCCCTGTCAGCGCCGGCGATCCGATCGGCTTCGATATCACCGTCACCAACACGGGCACGGGTACGGCGCTCAACGTCGCCGTCAACGACCCGCTTCCGCCCGGCGTCGACTGGACCCTCGGAACCGTCACCGGCGGCGCCTCGTGCGCCATCACCGGCCCGGTCGGGACCGAAGTCCTCGGCTGCACCAAGGCCAGCCTGGCCGCGGGTGCCAGCTTCAGCGCCCGCATCACCGGCCCGACGGATCCTGCCGACTGCGGCACCGTCAGCAACACGGCAAGCGTCACCACCTCGAACGACGGCAGCGACACGGCCACGGCTTCGGTCGTCGTCCAGTGCCCCGACGTCACGGTCGTCAAGACGCCCGACGGCGGCGACGTCAACGCCGGCAGTCTCGCGACCTTCACCATCGTCGTCAGCAACCTCGGCCCGGGCATTGCTCGGAACGTCACCCTGACCGACAACCTGCCGGGCGGGATCGACTGGTCCGAGGACAGCGCATCCTGCTCGATCACCGGACCCGTCGGCACTGAGGTCCTCTCCTGCAACTTCGGTGACATGGCATCGGGCGCAAGCGCCACGGTGAATGTCTCCGGGCTCACGGATGCCCAGGACTGCGGCAACATCCCGAACACAGCCACGGTCGGCGCCACCAACGAGCGGGCCGCCCAGGCCGGCAACAACTCCGACACCGGCTCGATCGACGTCCTCTGCGCCGACATCCGGCTCGTCAAGGATGCCAATCCTGTCGGGCCGGTCAGCGCCGGTGACCCGATCGGCTGGGACATCACCGTCTCGAACGTCGGTGACGGCACCGCCATCAACGTCCATGTCACCGACTCGCTTCCGGCGGGCGTCGACTGGGTCCTCGGTGCGATCAGCGGTGATACGACAGGCGTGTCCTGCTCGATCACCGGCGCCGTCGGCAGCGAATCGCTCGTCTGCGACGACGCCAGCATGGCCCCGACTGACAGCTTTACGGTCCACGTTTCGGGCGCGACCGATCCGACGGACTGCGGCACGATCAACAACACCGCGACGGTCACCACGGGTAACGACGGCTCGATGTCCGACAGCGCGTCGGTCATCGTCCAGTGCCCCGATCTCGAGGTCGTCAAGAGCGGCAACGGGCCGCTCAACGCCGGCGACGACGCGATCTTCACCATCACCCTGACCAACCACGGCCCAGGGGCCGCGCATGACGTGACGCTGTCCGACCAGCTGCCCTCCGGCACCTGGACCCTGGGCGGCGCGAACGCAGCCGACTGCGCGATCAGCGGCAGTAACCTGCTCACCTGCGACTTCGGCACCGTCGAGAGCGGCGGAATCCGGATCATCACGGTGAGCAAGACGACCTCGCCCGATGACTGCGGCACGATCTCGAACGAGGTCACCGTCAGCGCGTCGAACGAGCCGGTCAACGACCAGTTCCCGAACACGGACGACGCCGATATCGTCGTCAACTGCCCGGACCTGGAGGTCGTCAAGACCGGCAATGGTCCGCTCAGCGCGGGCCAGGTCGCGACGTTCACGATCACCGTCACCAACCACGGCCCGGGCACGGCCTATGACGTGACGCTCTCCGACCAGCTGCCCTCGGGCACCTGGACGCTGGGCGGCGCGAACGCGGCCGACTGCTCGATCAATGGCAGCAATCTCCTCTCCTGCGACTTCGGCGACCTCGCCGACGAAGCATTCGCGACCTTCACCGTCAGCAAGACGACCGTCGCCGACGACTGCGGCACGATCCACAACGACGTCACGGTGGCGGCGTCCAACGAGGACACCGAGACCGACCAGTTCCCGAACAGTGACGACGCCGACATCGTCGTCAACTGCCCCGATGTGACCGTCATCAAGACCGGCAACGGCACGATCAGCGCCGGTCAGCTCGCGACCTTCGATATCGCGGTCACGAACCTCGGACCGGGCACGGCATTCGGCGTGACCCTCAGCGACCAGCTGCCGGCTGGCACCTGGACGCTTGGCGGGCTCAACGCGGCCGACTGCTCGATCGATGGCAGCAACCTCCTGACATGCGACTTCGGCGATCTCGCCAACGGCGACTCCCGGACGATCTCGCTCAGCCGTGAGACGACCGCCGAGGACTGCGGCGAGCTTCCGAACACCGCGACCGTCTTCGCGACCAACGAGGCCGAGGAAGACACGGACAACAACGAATCCAGCGCCACGATCACGGTCGACTGCCCGCTGATCGTCATCACCAAGACCGCCGACGATCCGATCGTCGACGCCGGCGATCAGATCGGCTTCGTCGTCACGGTGACCAACACCGGCGACGGATCAGCGTTCAACGTGACCGTCACCGACGTCCTGCCCGTGATCGCCGGCCTCAGCTGGTCGATCGAGAGCCAGTCGCCGGTCGGCACGTGGTCGATCGTCGCCGGCACGCTGACGTTCGGCCCGGCCACCCTGGCCTCCGGCGCGAGTGCCACCGTCCACATCGTCAGCAGCACGACATCCGCCACCTGCGGCGACGTCCCGAACGTCGCGTCCGTCATCTTCGACGGCGGCAGCGGCTCTGACGCCTCGACCGTCGAGGTCCAGTGCGCCGAGATCGGCATCTCGAAGATCTCCGACGCTGACACCGTCAGCGCCGGCGACCAGATCGGCTTCACCGTCACGCTGACCAACGATGGTGCCGGCGCGGCCAACGGCCTCGCCTTCACGGACGCCCTTCCCGGCGGTCCGGGCATCAACTGGAGCATCGATCCGGCCTCGGACGGCTGGTCGATCACGGGCTCCGCTCCGAACCAGACCCTGGTCTACGAGCCGACGAGCCTCGCCGGCGAGTCGACCACGTCGGTTCACGTCGTGACCGACACGACTGCGGCCTCGTGCGGCATCTACGACAACACGGCCACGTTCACCACAGTCAACGCCGGGTCCGGCGAAGCGTCGGACTCCGTGACCCTGAATTGCCCCGACATCGCGGTCGAGAAGACGGCAACGAACACGCCGATCCCGGTCGGCGAGGACCTCGTCTTCGACATCACCGTGACCAACATCGGTGACGGCGTCGCGTTCGACGTCGTGCTCACCGACGAGCTCCCGGCGGGCTTCGCCTGGAGCGTCGACAACGAGGCCTGCGACATCGTCGACGGGACGCTCACCTGCGAGCTCGGCGACATGGATCCAGGCGCAAGCGTCACGCTGACGCTCACGGCCCCGACCGTCGACGACGGTCCCGGCTCAGAGGACTGCGGCACGATCGACAACACCGCGGTCGCGAGCGCCATCAACGAGAGCGAGGATCTCCTCGAGAACAACACCGACGATGCAGCCATCGTCGTTGAGTGCCCCGCGGCGGCCTCCACGCTGACCATCGCGAAGTCCTTCACGGGCAACACCGGCGGGGATGACCCGATCCTCGACGTGCCGCTCGCCATGATCGGCGACATCTTGACCTTCACCCTCGAATACACGGGCACCGGCCCGATCACGAACGCGGTCATCACCGACGTCCTCCCGGTCGGCCTCGACTACGTCGAAGGTTCGGCCGAGGGCGACGCCAACTTCACCTTCGTCGACTACGACGACGCGACTCGGACCCTGACCTGGACGGCGGCCACGCTGCCCGACCCGGCCAGCGGCTCGGTGACCTACGACGCCGTCGTCCTCGAATCGGCAGCGGAGGAAGTCCAGCCGCTCATCAACGTCGCCACGATCGACAGCGACGAGACGGAGCCTGACTACGACGACGAGGTCCGTGGCCGCATTGCCACCGGTCCTGGCCCTTACCCCGCCACCCACCAGCACGCTTACCCCCGAGACGGGCACGAGCAACCCGGGCTTCACCCTGATGCTCGTCCTCCTCGGACTCGCCGGCCTCGCCCTCGGTGTCGGGTTCGTGACCCCGGTGCCCGAGCGAGTCCGCCGACGGGATCGCCTGGGCTGAGTGGCCCTGTCGATGCGCTCTGAACGCCGGTCGGTCGGGTCGAGCGATCGCTCGACCGTCCGGCGCACGGGCACCGTCGAAACCTCCCTTGGGGTCCCCGAGACCCGGACGGGGCGTCCCTGCCTAGGGGCGCCCCGTCAGTCTCGCTCCAAACGACCGGACTTAGGTCATGGGCCCCTTGTTGACGCACGGCAACGCCAAACGTTTACCAAATTGTGGTCTGGTACAGTCCGGTGCCGATAGACCGCGGAATTAGTCCTAGACGGGTACCAGTACTGTGCTCCAGTATTGCGCAGCCGCGTAGGCAACGGCTCCCGGGTTATCCGGGATGGACTCATCCAACCACCTGTATTCGGGGACCCAAGAAATGAACAGTCGCTCACTCCCTCGTCGCCGCGGCGGCGCCCTCAGACGGCTCGGGTGGCTCTCCGCCATCGCGATGCTCGCCGTCTCGGCCTTTGCGCCGACCGCGTATGCCGGCGTTGGGGATCCGATCCAGCCGATCGTCTACACGTCCCAGCAAAACCCCGCCCTCGCCGGCAACCACACCTGCAGCGACTTCGAGGTCGAGTTCGGCGGCGGCCAGGACTGGATCGACGCCAAGCTGGACAAGTCACCGGATGAGGGTGACACGGTCGTGACGTCCGAAGGGACGATCACCATCACCGCCGCTGACGGTGACACCTTCAGCTGGAGCTCGACGTTCGGCATCGACGCCGTCTTCGTGAAGACAGGCAACGCCGGCGGCGACGGCGTCAACGTCCTGTACGTCTACGCGCCGACAGCGGCCTCGCCCGAGGCGACTGTCGGGACTGATCTGTACGGACCAGGGTGGTCCCACCGGCATCAGCCACGTCTCGTTCTGCTGGGACACGGGGACGCCCCCGACGCCGACGCCCACCCTGCCGCCCACGCCGACCCCGGACGTCCCCACGCCGACCCCGGTCGTCCCCACGCCGACTCCGGTCGTGCCCACGCCCGACCCCGGTCGTCCCGACCCCGACCCCGGTCGTGCCCACGCCGACCCCGGTCGTCCCGACGCCGACTCCGGTCGTGCCGACGCCGACCCCGGTCGTCACGCCGACCCCGACCCCGGTTGGTGCGATCGAGATCCTCAAGATCGACAACAAGGGCACCGCGACGTTCGACGATGACGAATTGCTCGCTGGCGCGACATTCGAGATCTACCTCGATGACGGCGACTCCGTCTTCGAGCCCGCCGAGGACACGCTCGCCGGCGGACCGACCGAGGCCGTCGAAGGGGTCCTGTCGTTCGACAACCTGGCGGGCGGCTCCTACTGGATCGTGGAGACGGTTGTCCCCACGGGCTTCGTGGGCAGCGACCCGATCCTCATCGACCTCAACCTTGATGCCTCGCTCCTCTGCTCCTGGGACAGCACGGGCTTTCTCGGATGCGAAGCAGGCGAAGGCCCCTTGGATACGGTCTTCGTGGACAACACGCCGGAAGGCGCTCCGACCCCGACCGGGTCAGATCTGCCGGCCGAGTCCGAGCGACCCACGCCGACCGGCGGCGTCGAGGGAGCAACCGGCACGCCGGGCGTGACGCCTCCTTCGACCGACGCGCTCAGCGATGCAACCTCCTCGACGAGCGGTAGCTGGCGGATCGTTCTCGCCAGCCTCGCAGGCCTCATCGTCCTGGCCCTCGTCTTCACCCAGCCGTCGCGGGCCCGCCGCGAACGCTGACCCTCGCTGTTCCCGAGGCAAGCCTCGGCCGGGATGCGGACATCCGCATCCCGGCCGTTTTTGCGTCCTCGTTGAGGGCGTCAGACCTCGAGGCGGGAACCAGGCTCGACGAGCTCGACAGGACCATTGAACCGGGCGCGGACGGCGTCGATCGTCGCCCGTTCGTCGTTACCCATCTGGAGGTGGGTCAGGAGGACCCGGCCGACACCTGTCGACGCGGCGAGCTCGCCGACGGCGTCAGAGTTGAGGTGAGCCGCGCCTGGTGGCACGGGCTCCGGCCCGAACGAGACCTCGGAGAGCAGCGTGTCCCCGGGCTTGATGAGCGGGGCGAGATCGTCGGCCCTGCCGCAGTCGCCGGAGTAGACAAGGCCTCGTTCCGCAGCGCGCGGGGCCACCCGGAACCCGTAGCTCTCATCGGTGTGGGTGACGAGCCGGGCCTCGACATCAATCGCGTCGATCGAAATGGAGCCGGCCGTCAACGCGCTGACGTCCAGTGCCTCGGCCGTGAAGCCCGGCTGCGCATGGAGGCAATCGAGCCGTTCGTCGAGCCCGCTCGGCCCGAACACGCGGATCCGCCGCCCGGGCCTGAACTCGTAGCGGAGGTAGTGGCGCAACGGAATGAGATCGATGAAGTGGTCCGGGTGGAGATGGCTGATGAAGACTGCCCCGAGGTCGCTGGGCTCGAGCTCCGCCATGAGTCGCGGGAAGGAGCCCTGGCCCAGGTCGAGCAGGATCGCGGTGGCGCCGGAACGGAGGAGGTAGGCGGCGCCAGTGGCCCCGGGCCGATTCGTGTAGGCAGGACCCGCCCCCAGGACGGTCAGCTCCACCGGTGGCCCCGGACCATCGTCATGGTCGCGAAGGGTAGCCTAGCCCGGCACTCGACGGCTGGCGGGCGGGTTGGAGGCCGGGCTGGCTCTCTCTAGGGCGCTTGCGAGCGGCCGTGACCGGGCGGCGTCTTGTCCGGCTTCGGATCAGAGGGACCCTTGGGCGGCTCGACCGACGGCTGGCGTCGGTTGAGGGCGTTGCGTTCGAACCGGCGTCGGCGGGTCCGTCGGTTTGGCGTTCGGCTTCGGCGTCTTGTCGGGCTTGGCGGCCGGTCCCGGCTGTGTCGCAGGTCCGCCCTTGTTCGATTCGATCCGATCCAGGGTGGCGCCATTCCGCTCGATCGCCCGATCAATGTTGCGCCGGATCGCTTCACTTGCCTGCGGTGGCACCTTCGCGGCGACCGCCTCGAGGACGGCCAGGTGGCGATCCAGGGCGATTCTGATTCGATCGGTGGCCGCTGCGTCTCCCGTTGCCTCGAGAAGTGCCTCGTCGGCGATCTCCTCGTAGGCGTGCAGGGCAGCAGCGACGGCGGCGCGATCACCCTTGCGGGCCGCCGCCACGACCTCTTTCATGCGTGATTCGAGTCGCTCGAGGTCCGCGTCGGCGCGGGCTGCGCCATCGGCCGGCAGGACGATCGTCTCGAGCCACACCCGGGTCGGATAGAGCGGTCCGCCGGCCTGGGAAGCCGCCATCGCGCCGCCGGCCAGCGCGAGCGACAGGCCTGCGGCGAGCAGCAGGCCGGCACCGCGGCGCCACAGGCCGCCGCGTCGTCGAGCGCGGGCGGCGTCGATCGTGCCGATCGGCGATGCCGTGCGAGCCGGCCGCCATCGTCAGGCGAGCTTCGCGCATGATGCGCGCGCGCATCCGCGCGCTCGCCCGCTCCGTCGGGCTCAGACGAACCTGGGCGTAGGCGTCGAGCCGCTGCTCGATCTCGAGATCCCCGCCGATTGAAGCCTGCATCGGATCATCCATCGTTCGTGACCCCGATCTGTCGGGGTGTGCGGTACTCCGCCCTGGCAATCGCTTCGTCGGTGATTCCGAGCTGGCGCCGGAGCGCCGCGATTGCCCTGAACTGGAGGCCTCGAACGGTTCCTTCCTGCTTGCCCATCGCCTCGGCCGCTTCGCGGGCGGACAGTCCCGCGAAGAAGCGCAGCGCGATCGTCTCGCGCTGCTCGTCCGTCAGCGTGGCAAGTGCCGCCCCCACGGCGTCGAGCTCCTGTCGAACGATCGCGATCTCGTCGGGACCGGCATCCCCGTGTGACCGTTCCGCCACGGCCTCCAGGTCGGAGTGCTCGTGTCGAGTCCTGACGAAATCAATAACGGCATTCCTGGCCAGCCGGAACAGCCAGCCCCCGAAGGGCACGCCCCGCGATTCGTACCGCGGTAGCGCCTCCAGGACCTTGACGAAGACAAGCTGCGTCAGGTCCTCCGCGTCCGACGGGCGCTGGACGCGGCTGGCGATGAAGCGGTAGATCGACTCGTGGTAATGATCGAAGATCATTCCGAATGCCCATTGGTCACCCGAACGGGCTTCGGCCACGAGTCGCTCGATCGCGGCGTCGTCGATCGTCATAACGACGGAACTAGAGCCTCGTTAGGTGTGAGCCGGCGTGCCGTACCGGTCCGGCAGGGCCACGGCGACCCTGTCGCCGCCCCGGCGGAACGCGAGATTACGGAATCCCGCGGCGGCTGCCACACGATACCCCTCCTCCAGGCCCGAAGAGAAGGACTCTTTCGTATGGGCATCCGATCCAGCCGAAACCGCGGTGCCACCGAGCAACTGGTACCTCGCGACGACCGCTGCGGACGGGTACGTCTCCTGCGCGGCCTGGCGAAGACCGCTCGTGTTCACCTCGAGGCCGGTGCCCGACTCGACGAGGGCGACCAGCAGCGGCTCGTACAGCTCGGGGGCGGCGGCGAGGTCCGCGGCAGTCACATGGGGATGGAGGTAGCGCTTGACGAAGTCGAGGTGGCCGAGCGTGTCGAAGAGCTCAGAGCGGATCGCACGTCCGACTTCCTCGAAGTACGGCGCGACGATCTCCGCTAGCGAGCGGCCTGCGATCCACGCATTGATGCGCGACGCGTGGTACGGCGAGTCCGCGTAGACGTGGACGCTGCCGATGACGTAGTCATAGCGGTGCCGATCGAGATGTTCGCGGATCGCGGATTCGTGACGGCTGTCGTACGTGATCTCGACGCCGAACCGGATGGCGACGCCGCGTGGGCCCCAGCGCTCGGCGGCCTCGCGGACGACCCGCTCGCGGGCCGCAAAGGGGACGAATTCGTAGGCCGGTGCGCCCGGTTCGAAATCGACGTGATCGGTGATCGCGATCTCATCGATCCCCTGCTCGACCGCCTGGGCCGCGTAGACGTCGATCGGGACCGTGCTGTCCGGCGAGAGGTTCGTATGGATGTGGCTGTCGAGGGGCAGGTTCGTCGCCTGGGCGGTCAGATCCGCGGCCGTCACCCGGCGATGAGGCCCAGTTCGCGGCCGACCCTGGCGAAGGCATCGAGCGCCTTGTCCAGCTGGTCGTCGCCGTGGGCCGCCGTGACGATCGTCCGGATCCGCGCCTTGTCGATGGCGACCGTCGGGAAGACGACGGGCTGGGCGAAGACGTCCTCCTCGAAGAGTCGCTGGCTGAAGCGAGAGGCCGTGTCCGGGTCGCCCATCATCACCGGAGTGATCGGCGTCTCCGATGCCCCGGTGTCAAAGCCGAGACGAGCCAGCTCGCCCTTGAACCGCCGCGTGTTCGTCCACAGTCGCTCCAGCAGCTCCGGCTCGTCGAGCATGACCGCGATCGCCGCACTGCAGGCGGCGGCGACCGCAGGCGGACTCGACGTCGAGAAGAGGAACGGCCGGGCGCGCTGGATGAGGATGTCGCGCAGATCCTGGGATCCCGCCACGTAGCCGCCCAGCACGCCGACCGCCTTCGAGAGGGTCCCCACCTGGATCGCGACGCGGCCGTGCAGGCCGAAGTGGTCCACGGAGCCGCGACCGTTCCGGCCGAGGACGCCCGATGCATGCGCGTCGTCGACGAAGACCGCCGCTCCGTACTCCTCGGCCGCCTCGACGATCGCCGGCAACGGGGCGATGTCGCCGTCCATGCTGAACACCCCGTCGGTCACGATGAGGATCAGCCGGTACGGGCAGACCCGATCCTTCCCGCCCCTTGTCGCGCGCCTCCCGAAGGATCTCGCGGAGCGCCCCGGTGTCACCGTGCGGGTAGATCTTGCGGGGCGCCTTCGACAGGCGCATCCCGTCGATGATCGAGGCGTGGTTGAGGGCGTCCGAGACGATGAGGTCCTGCTCGCCGGTGATCGTCGGAATGACGCCCGTGTTCGCCGTGAAGCCGCTCTGGAACGTCAGGACGGCCTCCGTCTCCTTGAACGCCGCGAGATCGCGCTCCAGCTCCTCGTGGAGCGTCATCGTCCCGGCGATCGTTCGCACGGCACCAGATCCCGCCCCGAAGTCCCGGACCGCGGCCAGCGCCGCCTCGCGCAGCCGCGGATGGTGGGTCAGTCCGAGGTAGTCATTCGACGACAGGCTGATGAGCCGCTTGTCGCCGATCGAGACGATCGGGCCCTGGGCCGACGACATGACCCGCAGCGGCCGGTAGAGGTGGCGGGAACGCAGGTCGTCGAGCTCCTCGCCGAGGAACGCGAGAGGATCGGGCCGGAGGTTCGGCGTCATTCGATCGCCAATCCATGATCACCTTGCCGGAGTCGCCGGATCGGGTCGCGGCAAACGCGGCCTCGTGATCCCGGAACGAGAATCGATGGGTGATCGCGGGACGGATGTCGAGTCCCGACTGGAGCATGACCGTCATCTTGTACCAAGTCTCGTACATCTCCCGGCCGTAGATGCCGCGGAGCGTGAGCATCCTGAAGATGATGGGGTTGAAGTCGAGGGCGACCTCCTCCGACGGGATGCCGAGGATCG
This sequence comes from uncultured Chloroflexia bacterium, assembly GCA_963788685.1. Taxonomy (GTDB): domain Bacteria; phylum Chloroflexota; class Limnocylindria; order Limnocylindrales; family CSP1-4; genus CF-46. The sequence goes on from CAWBHP010000006.1 coordinate 55,044, forward strand.
CGACCGCGCCGCCGTGGGCCATGTTCCCGATCGCGTCCCGCAGCGCCGCCGGATTGCCGGACATCTCGAGGGCGACATCGAACCCCTCGACCATCCCCAGGTCGGCCTGGACGTCGGCCAGGGAACGCTCGCGCGGGTCGACGACGACCGATGCGCCCATCTTCTTCGCGAGGTCTCGCCGGAAGGCGTTCGGCTCGCTGACGACGACGTGCCGGGCGCCGGCATGCCGGACGACCGCCGTCGCCATGAGCCCGATCGGTCCGGCGCCGACGACGAGGACGTCCTCGCCCAGGACCGGGAAGGCAAGGGCCGTGTGGACGGCGTTGCCGAACGGGTCGAAGATCGCGGCGACCTCCTCGTCGATTCCGGGCCAGTGGTGCCAGACGTTCGTCATCGGCAGCACGACTTCCTCGGCAAACGCGCCGTCGCGTCCAACGCCCAGCCCGATCGAGTTGGCGCAGAGATTCCGGCGGCCGGCGAGGCAATGACGGCAGCGGCCGCAGACGACGTGGCCTTCGCCGCTCACGATGTCGCCGGGGTGGAAGTCGGTGACGTTGCTGCCGACCTCGACGATCTCGCCGACGAACTCATGGCCGACGATGAGCGGCGGCTTGATCGTCCGCGCCGCCCACGGGTCCCACGATTCGATGTGGAGGTCCGTGCCGCAGATGCCCGGTCTTGTGAACGCGGATCCGGACGTCGTTGATGCCCATCTCGGGTTCCGGGACGTCGCGCAGCTCCAGGCCCGGGCCGGCGGTCGTCTTCACGAGGGCGAGCATCGTGCTAGTTTGCCGCGGCCGACCAGTCGACGATCGGGTTCTCGACCGAGCCGATCCCGTCGATCTCACAACGGACCCGATCGCCGGGCTCGAGGAAGATCGGCGGGTCGCGAAAGACGCCGACGCCGCTCGGCGTGCCGGTCGCAAGGACGTCTCCCGGCTCGAGGGTGATCGCCCGGCTGACGAACTCGATCGCAGCCGGGATGTCGAACAGCATGTCGGCCGTCGTTCCGTCCTGCATGAGAACCTCCGATCCGGCGTCGGGACCAGAGCCGCGGACCCACCAGGTGCGGAGCCGGAGGTTGCTCCGATCCGGGATTTCGTCCGGCGTCACGAAGACCGCGCCCATCGGCAGGAACGTGTCGCTGCCCTTTGCTCGCAGCCACTGGCCGTCGCCGCGCGCGCCGGGGTGGAGCGCCCCTTTGTTGCCCTGCCAATCTCGGGCGGTGACGTCGTTGACGACGACGTAACCCGCGACGTGGTCCATTGCATCAGCGGCCGACACCCGTCTCGCCCGCCGGCCGATCACGACGCCAAGCTCGACCTCCGCGTCGAGGGCCTCGCAGCCTTCCGGCCGGATGATCGGCTGGCCGTCGCCGATCAGGGCGTTCGACCACTTTCCGAACAGCATCGGCCGGTCCGGCATCGGGAGGTGCTGCTCCTCGAGATGGTCGCGGTAGTTCAGGCCGATGCAGACGATCTTGCCCGGCGTCAGGGCGGGCAACGGATCGACATTGGATCGCGAGAGACCGCCGGTTCCTGCCACCGCCTCCGCCTCGCGGCGCAAGTCGGCCAGGCCGTCTTCCTTCAGGAGCTCCCAGTTCAGCCCATCGGTCGGCAGTCGGACGATCCGGTCGTCGGCTTCGAGGAGCCCCAGTCCCGGGCCGTGCTCGGGATCCCAGTAGGCGAACAGGCGCATCGGCGCGCCGCCGCTCAGCTCGCCGCCGGCGACGGCTCCGGGCTGGCGCTCGGGGCAGTCGAGACCGGACGCGGCCGGCGAGCCAGAGGCGGCCGGCGCGGCGGACGCGCTCGGGCTGGGTGCCACCGGCTGGCTCGGAGCCGCGCTCGGGGACGGGAGCACGCACTGGGGCTCTGGCGGAGTGACGAACGCGCCGTTCACGTCTAGCCGCTCCGACTCGGTCGCGTAGAACTGCAGCGCCAGGGCCGGGTCCCAGGTCTCCATCGGCAGGACACGACCCCAGACGAGGGCGGCAAACGGCCACTTCATCTGGTCGAACCGGGCGATCACCGGCGAGAGCCGGCCCGGCGGAGTCTTGCAGATCGGGCTGGGCGGGAACGTGTCGAAGAAGGTCCGGAATGCCCCCTGTCCGTCGGCCGTCGCGCCCGGACTGTCCCCGCGATAGAGGACGACGAGCGCACCGTGCTCGAGGTTGTGGACCCAGTTGAGCGGGCTGACCGAGTCATCGGGCCGGAAGAGGCGCGGGACGATCGGACCCTGGCCCGTCACGTTGAGGTGCTTGCCCGACGCCGGCGGGCAGAACGTGTAGTTCTGGGGCCGTGCGACATCGTGGGTCGAGACCATCACGTCCTGTGCATAGCCCAGCCTGGGAGATGCTCCTGCGGCGGGCGAGGCCGTGGGCGCCGGCTCCCAGACTGATCGAGCACGTGTACGCCGCCGACGTCGTCTGCGTGACCACGAGGCCGATGACGACGGCGGCAACGGCAACGACGACGGCTCCGAGGAGGAGGCTGCGGTACCGCTCGAGGAAGGACTTCTGCTCGAGGTAGCGAACGCGCTCGCGACGGCCGGCCCGTCGGCTCCCCGATGGGCCGGTGCTAGCCGTGCCTTCCCGGCCGGCGCGAGCCGCGTTCCTCGCAGCTCGGCGTGACTCCTTGCTCACGGTTCGGTCATGCCTCGTCTGTGGTGTGCGAATTCGATCAGGGTTTCTCGCGCGTCCGCGCGCCGCACGTTCGCGGCTGCGTCGTGCCGGCTGGCGGCGGGACGGCGCTCTGCAGAGGGTACCGTCCGCGGGCGTAGCCTGCCGGGCAGCCTCACGGCTCGCTCAGGTAGGCGCGCACCTCGGGGCGCAGGAGGCCGCGAAAGAGGAGCGCCGCGAGGGCAGTCACGAAGATCGCCTGGACGAGGAGCCCCGTTGCGATGAGGAACGGAATGAGTGGCAACGTCAGGCTGGCGAGGCCCAGCGCGAGCCCGCGGCTCGCCTCCTTGCGCTGGAGGACGAGGGTCGTCGTGAAGATCGTGTAGGCGAGAAGGACCATCACCACGACCCCGGGACCGCTGACCGGCGCGCCGATGGCGAGGTCGATGACGAACCGGAGGGACACGCCGATGCCGGCGAGGATCAACACCGCGTAGAGCAGGAAGAGCCGGATGCCCGACGGCATCTCCCGGAGGCGAAGCAACATGCCGCTGGATCGTGCCATGCCCGCGGCCGCGTGTCATGCGACGCGGCCTCGACGGCACACCGGTCGCGCACTCCGGTCCGCGTGGTCGCGCTCGCACACACCCGACCTATACTCACCCGCCGTGGCCGACCTGCCGTTCCCCCTCGATCCACCGCTCGCCTCGACGCTCGGGCGCGCCCTCGATGTCGAGGGCAAGATCCCGCGCGCCCTCGATTCGCTCGGGCCGATCGGTGGCCGGGACGTGGTCCTCGTGGGCGGCGGCGAGGCGGAGGCGCAACGGCTCGCGGGGCTCGGTGGGCGCCTGATCGGGGTCGATCCCTACGCCGGCAACGGCGCGGCCGGCTGGCCGCTGGCGGACGAATCGGCCGACGCCGTGGTCGCGTCCTGGTCGGCGTTCCGTGGCGTCGAACCGGCGGAGATGACCGAGGCCGATCGGGTCCTTCGGGCGAACGGGCGGCTCCTCGTCCTCCACGATTACGGACGCGACGACGTCGCCCGCCTCCGCGCCGAACCTCCCGAGAACCTCGACTGGAGCCGCCGCGACGGCCCGTTCCTGCGAGCCGGCTTCCGGATCCGGGTTCTCCATTGCTTCTGGACGTTCGACTCGCTCGAGGTCGCGAGGGACTTCCTGCAGTCGGCATTCGGCGAGCTCGGCGCGGCGGTCGGCGGCGAGCTCAAGCGGCCGCGCCTGTCGTGGAACGTGGCCCTCTACCATCGAAGTCGAGGCCGCGCGGCCGTCTGAGCCGTTGCGCGTCGGCCTCGCCCGTCAGCGGGCCGCCGTGGCACCCTCCAGCACGGTCTCGTAGTGGCGCTCGTAGTCGTCCACCATCCGCCCGACGCCGAACCTGGACTCGGCCTGCTGCCGGCAGACCCGGCGATCGATCTCGCCGAGGCGACCGATTGCCGCGGCCATCGAGTCGACATCGTCGACGACGAAGCCGGTCACGCCATCCTCGATCACCTCCGGCACGCTGGCCCGCCGCAGGCCGATGACCGGCGTCCCGGAGGACAGCGCCTCGATCATCACGAGGCCGAACGGCTCGTTCCAGTCGATCGGGAAGAGGAGGGCATCGGCCTTCGACAGGAGCTCCCGCTTCGCCGTCGCGATCGGCCTCGCCGACGTAGCGGATCTGCTCGCCGTCGATCCCCGGTTCGACGTCGTTGAGGAAGTGAGCGGCGTCGGCCGTGTCGACCTTGCCGGCGAGGATGAGCTTCCGCCCCGTGGCGCGGGCCGCGGCGATCGCCCGGGCGGCGCCCTTCTCGGGCGAGAAGCGGCCGAGGAAGAGGAGATAGCCGTCCGGCCGCTCCCCGAACGGGAAGCTCGCGACGTCGATCCCGTGGTGGATCGGCGGTAGGGCGCCGCGGCTCGGAAAGGTGGCGGCGCTCGCCTGCGAGACGGCGTGGTGCGCCCACGGGTAGGCGTCCCAGATCGACTGGACCTCGGGCGATGAAGGGATTGTGGTTCGTCGTCAGGACCGGCGTCCGCGAGGTCGCCGCGAACGCGAGCCCCTCGAGTCCGGCGTGGTTGTGGACGATGTCGAACTCGCCCTTCGCCGCGTCGACGAAGCAGGCCTGGACGTTCGCCAGGTGGTAGTACTCGGCGTGCCGGAGGCCCTCACTCCAGTCGCCGTAACGGACCGGTTGGGGCGTGACGCTCCGGAGCCGAGCGGCCGTTTGCGAATCGCCTGTCGCGTAGAGCGTCACGTCGTGGCCGCGCCGGACCAGCTCCTCGGTCAGGAGATGGACGATGTGCTCCGTGCCGCCGTAGGCGGCGGGCGGAACGCGTTCGTAGGTCGGTGCCAGTTGGGCGATGCGCATGCAGGTCCTCTCGTGTCGCCGAATGTTAGCCGCCCTGCTACGCTCCGCCCGCCATGACCGACCGACGACGCTCCGGACCTACGCGCCAGGCCTACCGCATGCAGCCGCCCGACGAGACCGAGGGCGGCGCGTCGGGCCGATTGCGATCACCCCGACCGGGATTCTCCTCGTCATCGCCTTGATCGGCTCGGTCGCTGTATCTGCTCTATGCGATCACCGTCCGGGACGCGAGCCAGATCCCGCTGCTCGCGTCCGGCGCCGGCGGTCCTCGGGATCGTGTTCATCGCCGTCGCGGTGACGGGTCTCATCGCGACGTGGCGGTCCAGCATCGGTGGCCGGGACGGGCGGGCCCTGGCCCACGCCGTGATCGGCGGCGTCGCCTGCCTCGCCGCCGCCGGCTGCTTCGCGGTCGCGATCATCCTGGGGCTGGTCAGCGGCTCCTGAGCGCCGCGCGGACGCCCGTCCCGGCGGGCCTGCCGAACCCCTCTGATACACTCGCCGACGCCCTTTGCCCCCATCGTCTAGAGGCCTAGGACGCCACCCTTTCAAGGTGGAGATCAGGGGTTCGAATCCCCTTGGGGGCACCACCCTGGCTCCTACCGAAAGCGACGGCTGTCGCGCCTGGACGCTCAGGGCCGCGTTGCAGCCTGCGCTCCTCGCTCACGCGCGTTTGAGCGCGCTCGCTCCGGTGCTCGCCTGCGCCTTGCCCTGACCGCCCATCCGCGACGAACGCAGTCGTAGCGCGATCCGGCGCCGAGACCCCTGCTACCATCCGGCCGATGGAGATCGTGGGCGTCCGGATCACGACGATCGTCGAGGACAACGTCGCGAAACGCTGCGACGGCTGCCTCGAGGTGATCTCCGGGACGCCGTGGCGGGTCAACGTTCTCGACATCGTCGCGCCGGAGAAGCCGGCCGACTGGACCGACCAGCCGGCGATCAATCCGGGGCCCTTCCAGTTCCATCCGGACGAGGCCCACGTCCGGCGCTGGATGGCGGAGCGGGGCTACCTCTTCTGCCGCCGCGGCGTCGTCCGCGAGATCATGCGCCCGATCCCCGTTCCGGCGGCCGATGGCGGGTCCGTCCGGTGGGGCCTGTGCGACGGAATCCACCGCGACGAGCACGAGCTGATCCCCGCCTGACGGCACCTCGCGCCAGGCCGCGCGAAGCGCGTTTGACGACGCCGCTGGGGCTCCCTATCCTGCCCTGACCGAACCCCGGCGACGCATACCCAGATTCGCCAAGATTTCAGCCCGTGAGGTCGTCATCACCGTGCCCCGGCCCGCCGATCCTGCGCCTCCCGGGCGGCTGTCGCTCGGGCCCGCGAGCAAGGTGCTCGGCATCCACCCCGACACGCTGCGGCGCTGGGCGGACGAGGGCCGGATCGAGACGTTCCTGAGCCTCGGCGGCCATCGGCGATTCGATCGCCGCGAGCTCGAACGGGTTCGCAGCTCGCGCCAGCCGGGATCGGTCCAGCCCCTGTCGAGCCTCGGTGCGACCCCGGACCGCCTGTCGCGCGCCTACCGCCGGAGCTACATCGCCGAGCCGTCAGCCGAGGAGCGCCCGAAGCGCCGTACCGGCCGGTGACCACGAGGCGTTCCGGACCGACGGCCGCGGCCTCGTCGCGTCGCTCGTCGCCTACCTCGACGCGTCCGAACCGGGCGAGCGCGAACGCCGCCGAGTTCGACCGCCGCCGCCCTCACCGACGACCTCGCCCGGCGCCTCGCAGGCCGGTGGCATCAGCCTGACGGAATCCGTCGGGCTGTTCGTCGCCGCGAGGCGGCCGTTCCTCTCCGAGCTCGGGGTCATCGCCCGCCGCCGCGCCCTCGATGCCGAGCGGATCAGCGCGATGTTCGAGGAGGCGTCCGCACTGCTCGATCGGCTGCTCGTCCGGTTGATCGCCGTCCACCAGGAGGCGACGTGATGCCGTCGGCGTTCCTGCCGGCCGTCACGTCGCTGTTCGCGCTCGTCTTCGCGATCGCGCTGCTCGACCAGTGGCGCGAGCGCCGCTACGGATTCCAGCTCATCTGGGCGATCGGGATGCTGTTCTTCGCGATCGCGGCCGGCTGCGAGGCGGTCGCCGCGGCGGCCGGCTGGAACGAGACGCTCTATCGCACCTGGTACCTGACCGGGGCGGTGTGGACGGCGGGCTGGCTCGGCCTCGGGACGGCGTACCTGCTCGGCCGGACGCGGTTCGGTTACACGTTCGCGTTCGCCCTGCTCGTCGCCGGCGTCCTGACCCTGCTCACCCAGCGCCGGTTCGACTACCCGGGAGCCGGGTCGGCCCCGATCCTCTACCTCATCGGCGCGATCGTGCTCGCGATCGCCGTCGCCGTCGAAACGTACTTCCAGAACGAGCGCTGGCCGACGCTCGCCGCCGGGGCCGTCGTCGGCGCCACGATCGTCTCGCTGATCCTGATGGTCCTGACGCCGCTCGCCGCCCCGGGCTACGCGCTGGATCCGCGGACGGGCGTCCCGACCGGCGAGCTGTTCCCCGGCACGATCCGGCTGCTGACGCCGTTCCTGAACATCACCGGGTCGATCGCCCTCGTCCTCGGCGCGGTCTTCTCGACGTACGTGTTCATGCCCAAGCGGCGAGTCCTGCCCTATTCGCTCGACCCGAACCAGCCGGGCGACCAGTTCCTGTTCAACCTGCTGATCGCCCCGGTCGCGATCGCCGTGAACTTCGTCGCCTCGCTGCCGGCGCACCGCCCGGGCGCTCGTGTCGGGCCGGCTCCACAGCCGCGTCCCGGCGACGATGCTCATCGCGATCGGCGCGTTCATCCCGCTCGTCACGGACTCGCTCAACCGCCTCGGCTCCACCGAGTTCTTCCAGCTCGGCAAGTTCCTCGGCGTCGTGTTCCTGTTCGCCGGCTTCCTCGTCTCGGTCGAGACGTTCCGCGAGATCCGGATCCCGTTCACCGCCATCCGCCTGCGCCCTCTCCGGCGCGAGCGCGGGACAGTGCCGACGGCGGCGGCCGAAGGGCCCGAGGCCTCGCTCGAGCACGCCTGACGCCAGCCGCGGGCCATCGCGCGCGGCGCGGAGCGATCACGCCCGGCGCGGAGCGATCATGATGGTCGGCAACCTGTGCTGGAGGGAGCGAACGTGATCCGGGTCCTCCTCGTCGACGATCACGGGGTCGTGCGGCGCGGCCTCCGCGGCTACCTCGAGTTGCTCGACGACATCGAGGTCGTCGGTGAGGCCGACAACGGGCTGACCGGCGTTGAGCTAGCGGCGCCAGCTCACGCCCGACGTGGTCCTGATGGACCTGGTCATGCCGCAGCTCGACGGCATCGCGGCGATCGGCCGCATCAAGGCGGCCCAGCCAGGGGTACAGGTCGTCGCCCTGACGAGCTTCATCGAAGAGGAGAAGGTCATCGCGGCGCTCGAGGCCGGCGCGAGCGGCTTCATCCTCAAGGACGCCGAGGCGGACGACGTCGCGGCCGCGATCCGGGCGGCCCACAACGATGAGGTCCATCTCGATCCGGCAGCCGCCCGAATCCTCGCCAAGGGCATGCAGACGCGGTCCGCGGCCCCGGCCGTCGATCCCCTGACCGAGCGTGAGCTCGAGGTCCTCGCGCTCGTCGGGCGCGGCCTCAGCAACAAGGAGATCGCGACGGAGCTCGGCATCACCGAACGGACGGCCCGGACGCACGTCAGCAACATCCTCGGGAAGCTGGGCCTCGCGAGCCGGACGCAGGCCGCGCTCTACGCCGTGGATCGCAAGCTCGTCAGCGGGCCCGACTGATCGTGCCGCGAGGCAAGGACGCGCGCACAAGCAGAAGAGTCGCCGACGATCATCTTCCTCCACGGAACTCGCCTGACGGGCTCGCAGTGGGCGATCCAGGTCGATGCGCTCGGCGGCGAGTACCGCTGCCTCACGCCGGATCTGCCCGGCCACGGCGTGGCGGCGGACGATCCGTTCACGCTCGCCGGGGCCGCCGAGGCCGTCGCTCGAACCATCGACGCGGAGGCGGGCGGCCGGGCGATCCTCGTCGGCCTGTCGCTCGGGGGGTATGTCGCGATGGACGTGGCGGCCCGCTGGCCGGAGCGGGTGGCCGGTCTCGTTCTCGCCGGAACCACGACCGAGCCGGTCGGCCCTCGCGCCCTCGCCTTTCACGCCCTCGCCTGGATCTTCGACACCCTCGACGAGACGTGGCTGCGTCGGATCAACGTCTGGTTCTTCCGGTGGCGCTACCGGCCCGCGATCGCCGAGCCGATCGTCGCCGGCGGCTTCTACTTCCGCGGCGGCGCGGTGGCGGTCCGATCGCTCGTCGGTGAGCGATTCCGGCCCCGGCTGGCGCGCTATCGCGGCCCGATCCTCATCCTCAACGGCGAGTTCGACCTCCTGTTCCGGCTCTCGCAGCGGTCGTTCGTCGACGCCGCCAACGACGCCCGAGCCGCGATGATCCCGCGGGCAACGCACCTGACGAACATCGACCGACCCGAGGTCTTCACCGCGGCCGTGCGCCGGTTCGTCAAGGCGATTGTCGCGCCCGTGGAATGAGCTCGGCGGCCGGCCAAGACAGGCGCGTCGGAGGCGCGGCGTATACTCGACGAGCCGATTCCACCCGCCGTCCGAGGTTCGATGCGCGTCCGTAAAGCCGTCTTTCCCGCCGCGGGTTGGGGCACACGATTCCTGCCGGCAACGAAGGCCCAGCCGAAGGAGATGCTGCCTCTCGTCGACAAGCCCGTGATCCAGTACGCGGTCGAAGAGGCCGTCGCAGCGGGCATCGAGCAGGTCATCATCGTGACCTCCAGCCAGAAGCGGGCGATCGAGGACCATTTCGACCTGTCGTACGAACTCGAGCACCTGCTCGAGGAGAAGGGCGACATCGAGATGCTCCGCCAGATCCGGCACATCACGGACCTGGCCCAGGTGGCGTACGTCCGCCAGAAGGAGCAGCTCGGGCTCGGTCACGCGGTGCTGATGGCCAAGGAGCTGGTCGGGCACGAGCCGTTCGCCGTGATCCTCTCGGACGACGTCATCGTCGGCGATCGGCCGGCCATCGGTCAGCTCGTCCACGTCTACAACCAGACGCACTCGTCGGTCGTCGCCGTCATGGAGGTCCCGAACGAGGACACGAACCGCTACGGCGTGATCGCGAGCGAGCCGGTCGAGGGGGCGCTGAACCACGGCCGCCTGCACAAGGTCTCGAGGCTCGTCGAGAAGCCGAGCCCGGCGGAGGCGCCGTCGAACCTGGCGATCGTTGGCCGCTACGTCCTGACGCCGAAGATCTTCGACAAGCTCGAGCAGACCGCGAAGGGCGCCGGCGGCGAGATCCAGCTGACCGATGCGATCGAGGCCCTCATGCAGGAGCAGGCCGTCTACGCCTACGAGTTCGAGGGCATCCGATACGACGCCGGCACGACGATGGGCTGGCTGAAGGCGTCCGTCGAGCTGGCCCTTCAGCGACCGGAGCTGGCCCGCGAGTTCCGGACGTACCTCCAGCAGCTCGAGCTCTAGCAGCTCAGCTCAGGCGATGGCCTCGCGGCCGTGACCCTGGAAGTCCTCGTCATCGGGCTGATCCGGATCGCCGGATCGCTGCCGGTCCTCCGCTGGCCGCTTGCTGGCGGCCTGCTCGCGATCGCCGTCGACCTGTCGGACCTGCTCTTGCGGGACGTCCTCGACCTCGGCGGGATCCCCGACTACCAGGCGTTCGACAAGTGGATCGACCAGGTCTACCTCGGCGCCTTCCTCGTGGTGGCCCTCCGCTGGGCCGGCCCGGAGCGCGCTATCGCGGTCGGCCTGTACCTCTTCCGGCTCGTCGGTTTCGTTGCGTTCGAGCTGACCGGCGAGCGGGCGCTGCTCCTGCTGTTTCCGAACGTCTTCGAGCTCTGGTTCCTGTGCGTCGCGGCCGTCCATCGGTTCCGCCCGGGCTTCGTCTGGCGTCCAGCCGTGACCGTGGCGGTGCTGGCCGTCCTCCTGGCGATCAAGGAATTCCAGGAGTGGGCGCTTCACGGGGCGCGCCTGTTCGACAGCATCAGTTCACTCGATTTCATCGAGATGGTCCGGCGCTGGCTGACCGGGGGAGGATGAGGCCGTCGCTCAGACGCTCCGCCGGGCGTCGTACGCTACGATCGCCGCGGCGCGTCACCGCCCGCGGGTGAGGGCGGCCGGCCAAGGCCGCACAGTGGAGGGCAAGCGTTGGCGGAACTCGGGACGGTTCTCGGTGGCCGGTATCGGCTGGTCGAGCTGCTCGGACAGGGCGGCATGGCGACCATCTACCGGGCCCACGACAGCCAGCTCGATCGCGACGTCGCCGTCAAGCTTCTTCGACCTGAGTACGGCCGGGACCCCGATTTCGGCTCGCGCTTCCGCCAGGAGGCGAAGAACGCGGCATCGCTCAACCACCCGAACATCGTCTCGGTCTATGACTACGGCCAGGACGAGGCCGGCCCGTTCATCGTCATGGAGGTGGTCGAGGGCGAGGACCTCGCCACCATCATCCGACGCTCCGGGGCGCTCCCGCCGCGGCAGGCCGCCCGGATCGTCGGCCGAGACCGCCCGAGCCCTCCAGGCCGCCCACGCGCGCGGAATCATCCACCGCGACGTGAAGCCCGGGAACGTCCTCATCGGTCGCGACGGGCGGGTGAAAGTCACCGACTTCGGCATCGCCCGGGCCGTGGCCGAGGCGCAGATGACGCTGCCGGGCGTGACGCTCGGCTCCGTCCACTACTTCAGCCCCGAACAGGCCCGAGGCGAGCAGGCGACGCGCGGCGTCGGACATCTTCTCGCTCGGGATCGTGCTCTACGAGTTGCTGACCGGTCATCGGCCGTGGGAGGGCGACAGCGCGGCCGCCGTGGCGATGGCGCGACTCGCGGGTCCCGTTCCCGACCCTGCCACGAAGCGTGCCGGCATCCCGCCGGAGCTGGCCGCCATCACGCGCAAGGCGCTCGCCATCGAACCCGACGACCGCTGGCCGACGGCAGCGAGCTTCGCCGCGGCCCTCGAGGCGTTCCTCTCGGGCGCCCCGATCGAGGGTCTCGGCGCGATGGGCGGCGCGACGGTGGTCGGCGGCGCCGCCACGGTCGCCGCGACGGCTCGTCCGAACCCCGCCGCGGTCCCGTACGCCCCGGACGCCTACGCCGGGCGCCAGGCTGATCGATATCCCGACTCGGATCGGCCGGTGCGCCAGGCCCGACCAGATCCCTACGCCCGCCGCAACGCCCGCGAGATCGATGACGACGAGGAGAAGGGCACGAGTCCGATGCTCTGGGTCGCCGGCGTGATCGCGATCGCCATCCTCGCGCTGGCCGGGTTTCCTGATCTTCCGCCTTCTCTCAGGCGGCGAGACGCCGGCGGCCCGGACGGTCGTCGTCCCGAACTTCGTCGGCATGACGTTTACCGCAGGCCCAGGATCTCGCCACGCAGCGCGGAATCGAGGTCGTCCAGGCGGCGCACGACTGTCGATCCGACGAAGCCAGCCGGCACGGTCCTCGCCCAGGACCCGCCGCCGGGCGCCGAGTCGACGAGGGCGACGTCGTCGACCTCACCGTCGCCGTCGGCCTCGAGACCGTGGCCGTCCCGGAGCTCCTGCGCAAGACGACGCAGGAGGCCTTCCAGCTGCTGTTCGCCGCGGGGCTCACGCCGGGACTGGTGACCGAAGTCTTCGACCCGATCGTGCCCCTTGGCCAGATCGTCCGCCAGGAGCCCCTGCCCGGCGTCCTCGTGAACAAGGGCACGCCGGTGAACTACGACATTTCGAAGGGCCCGGAACCGACGCCGAGCCCGTCACCGACACCGACACCGACGCCGACACCGACACCGACCCCGACGCCCACGCCGACACCGACCCCGACCCCGACGCCGACTCCGACCCCCACGCCGACGCCGACGCCGACGGACACGCCCGCCCCGTCCTAGGCGTCGTCCGTCCGCGGCGCTCCCGGCGGTCAGGCCTCGCTATCGAGCCAGAGCGCCGCCGCCGGGTCGGCGTCCGCCGGGGCGATGGCCGCCGCAATGGGGAGTTCCTCCCAGCAGGCCCGGATCTCGTCGCCGAGCAGCGGCAGGCGCGCCCGGTCGAGGCCGCAATAGCCGACGTTCGCTGCGACGGAGGCCCGGAAGTTGCGGCAGGTGCCGCAGCTCGTCGAGGAGCGGCGGCAGACCCAGCAGCGGGCCGTCTCGGCCTGCGGGGTGCCGCAATGCGGGCAGCGCCACAATGGCATGGCGCGATGGTAGCTGCGACAGGCGCCTGTGTCGACCGCCCGTGCTACTTCACGATCGTCATGACCATCCGGTCGGTCGTCTCGCCGTACTGCGACGTCTGGACGATGACCGTGGTGGAGACCTGTCCCGTCTCTGCGCCCTGGGGGATCCACGTCGACCAGGTGGCCGTGCCGTCGCCGCCGGTCTCGATCGTCGGCGAGGCGATGGCACTGACGTTTGGCGCCGCGAGCGTGAACGTGACGCGGGCTCCCTCGAGCGGCCGGCCGTCCGGATCGCTCACCACGACCGTCAGCTGGGTCCGCGCCGGCAGGGACGACAGCTTGACCTGGGACGCGGAGCCGGACAGGGACGCGACTGAGCGCTCCCGTCCCGTATCGGACGGCGAGGACGAGATGGTTTTCATTGCCGGCCGGGTCGCGCGCCGTGATGCCGATGTCATTCGTCCCTTCGCCGATCGCCAGGATGATCGAGTAGTTGCCGCTCGCGTCGGCCTGGCCGGTGGCGGATGCGCCCGTCGTCGCGTTGCGGACCCGGAGCTGGCTCCGCGGCTGCGTCTGGCCGACGAGCTGAACGGACGTGGCGTTGACGACGGCGCCGTCCTTCGGCGAAGCGAGGGTGATCCGCGGCTTCGTGGCGTCGTAGACATACGTCACGACCGGCGATGGGTCCGACTCGCCGCCCGGCCCGACGATCGTCGCGGTGAAGGCGTTCGTCCCCTCGATCAGCGTGACGCCGGGGACGATGAATCGCGCCGTCCGACCGACCGGGATCTGGGTCACCACGCCGGGGTCCTGGTCGCCGAGCGCGACGTAGACCCGGATGCGCCCGTTGGCGGTGCCGACGAGTTCATCGGGGATCGATCCGACCAGGTCGATCGTCGGCTGATTCGTGTAGGGCTCCGACGGCTCGTCGAGCAGCGGCGTCGTCGACTCCACCAAGGTCGGTGTCGAGGGACTGGGCGTCGCCGTCAGGTCGTTGACGAAGCCGGCGAACGTCGAGCCGATTGCCTCGGCGGCCTTGCCCAGACCGCCGGTGGCCGCGAACAGGACGCCGCCGCCGAGGGACAACACCCCGATCGCGAAGAGGAGCCTGAACGGGAGCGCGAGGCGGCGGGTCCGCTCGACGCGGCGATGGCCGGTCACGCGGCCGGAAGCTGGCGCTCGAGGCCGAACCTTGGCGGGAGAGGGTCGTCCGCTCGAGGGCGGCCGGGGCCGCACCTGGGACGGTCGTCCGTCGCGCCGAGTCGTCATCGTCGGGATTGTCGCACGCGCGGCTCCGGGAGCGGCATCGATGACCGGAGCGAACAGGCGCGCTGCGACCCAGCCCCAGGATTGCGGAGCGTTGTAGTCTTGCGCGGTCGGCGCGCGTGGTGACCCCCTGCCGCGCGCCTTTTCCTGAGGTGGGAGTGCAGGCACGAGACCGCAAGAACGAGCGACCGTCGGGGCCGACCGGGCGACCGGCGTTCGGCGTCGGTCCGATCGCCCGCGTCGCCCCGGCACCACAGCGAGCGGATCCGTCGGCGATGCCCGCGATGCCGGCGATGCCGCCCACCCGCTTCGGCTTCGGGTTGCCGAACCTTCGCCGCAACGTGTGCCCCCACTTCTACATGACCGGCAACCGTGGCGCGATCCCGATCCAGGCGCCGCATCTCCTGAAGGGACTCATCCGCCAGGACTCGAACGTCTCGCGCTGCCAGCTGCGCGGCGGCGTCCACATGGAGCAGGGCTACGTCAACGACGTCTGCCTGACGCCGCGGTTCAACCAGTGCGTCTTCTACGAGGAAGACCTGACGGGCGAGTGACGATCGAGGCCGAGTACGCGGCCGCGCTCCAGGCGCTCGCCGATCGCGGCCGCTTCGGTATCCGGCTCGGGCTTGGCCGGACACGCGCACTCCTGCGTGAGCTCGGCGATCCGCAGCGCTCGATTCGGGGGGCCCTGGTCGCGGGCACGAATGGCAAGGGCAGTGTCCTGGCCCTGGCCGCTTCGGCGCTCCGGGCGGCCGGCCATCGCGCCGGCGAGACGCCGAAGCCGCACCTCGTGACGTACCGCGAGCGCCTCCAGATCGGCGGGCGCCCGGTCGACGCGGCCACGTTCGCCCGGCTCGTCGGCGAGGCGCTCGCCGCGGCCGATCGCGTTCCCCGCCGGCTCGGTCCGCCGACCGAGTTCGAGCTCCTCACCGCGATGGTCTTCCGCTGGTTCGCCGAGGAACGCGTCGACCTGGCGCTCGTCGAGGTCGGGCTCGGCGGCAGGCTGGACGCGACCCACGCCTGGGACGGAGGAGTGGCCGCGATCACGAACGTCGATCTCGACCACATGGACCGGCTGGGACCGACGATCGCGCCACATCGCCCGCGAGAAGGCGGCGATCATCGAACGTGGAGACCTCGCCGTGACCGGCGCTTCGGGCGAAGCGCTCGCGATCGTCCGGCGGCGGGCGGCGCGGCTGAAGGTGCCGTTGACGGTCGTCGAGCCGCCGCCGATCGTCGGGTTGTCGCGTGACGGCATCGAGGTGGAGCTGCCGCGGCTGGGCCGGACTCAGGTCGGGCCTGCGCGGGCGGCACCAGGCGGCCAACGTCGCGGTCGCCGACGCGCTCCTCGACGCCCTCGAGGAAGCGGGCATCGCCGACGTCCCGGTTGCGGCCCGTCGGGAGGGTTACGCGACGGCTCGCTGGCCCGGCCGGCTGGAGCTGCTCTCGGTCGACGGTCGCGACGTCCTGCTCGACGGGGCCCACAACCCGGCCGGGGCGGCGGCGCTGGCGACCGCGCTCGACGATCTTCGCCCGTTCCTCACATCCGGTCGGCCGACCCTCGTCACCGCGTCGATGGCCGACAAGGATGTCGACGGGGTAGTCGGGGCGCTGGCTCTCTCGGGCGCGCTGCGGGAGGCGCGGATCGTGACAACGCAGCTCGACATGCCGCGGGCCCTCGCCGCGCAGTCACTTGCGGATCGCTGGCGCACCGATCGCGCCAGGCACCTCCGTGGAGGTCGTGGCGGAACCGGCCGCCGCCCTCGAGTCGGCGCTCCGGGGAGCGGACGGCCCGGTGATCGTCGCCGGGTCGCTGTACCTCGTCGGGCTTGTTCGCGGGTTACTCGTCGACGATCCGCTCCTCCGCGACCCCGCCGATGAGCGCCAGATGAGCGCCAGGTGAGCGCGGAGGTGAGCGCCGCCGGCCGACCGGCGCCGCTCGAGATCGGGCCGCGGCGGTTCGTCTGGGGCGAGCGGACGTACGTGATGGGGATCCTCAACGTGACCCCCGACTCGTTCTCCGGCGACGGGCTGCTAGCGAACGGTCGAGAGAGCGACCGCGACGAGGATCCTGTCGCCCGGGCCGTCGAGCGGGCACGGGCGATGGCAGCGGCAGGGGCGGACATCCTCGATGTCGGCGGGGAGTCGACGCGGCCGGGTCACGCCCCGGTTGATACGAGCGAAGAGTTGCGCCGGGTCGTGCCCGTCGTCGCCGCCCTCCGCGACGCGCTTCCGGATATGCCCCTCAGCATCGACACGACGAAGCCGGACGTCGCCGAGGCAGCCCTCGCCGCGGGTGCTCACCTCGTCAACGACATCTGGGGCGTGGCGACGGACGACGCGCTACTTCGCGTGGCTGCCGCGCACGCCGCGCCGATCGTCCTCATGCACAATCGAGCCGAGGCCAAATACACGAACCTCGTCGCCGAAGTCGTCGCTGATCTCGAGGCGGCGATCGAGCGTGCGCTGCGGGCCGGCGTCGGATTGGAGCGGATCGTCGTCGATCCCGGTATCGGCTTCGGGAAGACCGCGGAGCACAACCTCGCCCTGCTCCACGATCTCAGCGCACTGAACGTTCTCGGTCGGCCGATCCTGCTCGGGACGTCGCGCAAGTCGACCATCGGCCTGGTCCTTGACCTGCCCGCGGAAGAGCGGCTCGAGGGGACGCTCGCCACGACGGCCCTCGGGATCGCGGCGGGCGCCGACATCGTGCGGGTCCACGACGTTCTCGAGAACGTTCGCGCGGCGCGCGTGGCGGATGCGATCATCAGGGGAACCTGGCGCCCGCCCATCCCCAGCGAAGGAGGCTCCCGCTGAGCGACCGGATCGTGCTCCACAACATGCAGTTCCTCGGCAAGCACGGCTACTACGAGCACGAGCTGACCACGCCGCAGCCCTTCGAGGTCGATATCGAGCTCGTCCTGAACCTCCAGCCGGCCGGGATCGACGACGATCTCGAGAAGACCGTCGACTACGGCAAGGTCTACGACGCCGCCCGCCAGATCGTCGAGTCGACCTCGTTCCGGCTCCTCGAGGCCCTGGCCGAGGCGATCAGCCACGAGGTCCTGGCGGACTTCGCGGTCACGGAGGTCGGTGTCCGGATCCGCAAGCCGAAGGTCGAGCTGGGCGGCCCGCTGGACGCCGTCGCGGTCGAGATCTGGCGGCGCCGCCCGAACGGCGAGCGGCGCGGGTAGCGCAAGGGCCCTAGCCGGGCCCCAAGGGCGAACGGGCTCTCAGCCGAGTCCTGGCGGTCGCGTGCCGAGCGTCACATCGGCCGTCGAGTGCTCGCCGTTCCGCACGATTCCGAGGCTGACGGTCTCACCCGGCGAGAACTGCGTCAGGAGCGTGTCGAGCGGATGCTCCTGGTCGATCGCCTTGCCGTTGATCGATACCACGATGTCGCCGGTCTGGATTCCGGCGCTGGCCGCCGGGCTGCCGGATTCGACCGCGTTCTGATCAGTCGGCTGCTCGTTCGCGTCGAGGATCCGGACGTACGCTCCGGCGTTCACCGGAAGGTTCAGGTCCTTCGCCTTCTGGCCGTCGATCCGGATGAAACGAATGCCGATGTACGGCCGGGCCAGCGGCTGGCCGGCGATCGCCTGCTCCATTAGCGGCTTGGCGAGGTTGATCGGGATCGAGAAGCCGATCCCCGTCGAGTCGCGGGCGATGGCCGTGTTGATGCCGACGACCGCCGCCGTCGCGTCCAGGAGCGGGCCGCCGCTGTTTCCGGGATTGATGGCCGCGTCCGTCTGGATCAGGTTGTTGAGCTGGCTGCCCTCGGTCTGGATCGTCCGCCCCTTTGCCGACACGATCCCGCTCGTGACGGTGTTCGAGAACGTCCCCAGCGGGCTGCCGATCGCGACGACGAGCTGGCCGACCCGGAGGCCGTCCGAATCGCCGATCGCGGCGGCTGTCAGGCCCGTCGCGTCGACCCTGACGATCGCGAGGTCCGTCAGGGTGTCGATGCCGTAGATCGTGCCGGTGTATTCCGTACCGTCCTTGAGCTCGACCGTCACGGTCGTGCTGCCCGCTACGACGTGCCGGTTGGTAAGGATCCAGCCATTCGAATTGAAGATCACGCCGGAGCCGACGCCCTGTTCGGGGATCGTCGTCGCGTTCGGATCGACCTCTCCGCCGGTCCGGATCTGGACGACGGCCGGCTCCTGCCCTGGCGGCGACATCGACGATGGCCGAGGACTCGTTGATGGTGATGGGTTGATTGACCGTGGTCGAATTCGGGTCCACGGTCGTCGCCGGCGTGGTTCGATCGAGCGCGCCTGTCGCGCTCAGGGCCACGAACGTCCCGCCCGAGGCAAGCACGGCCGCCAGGAGCGCGGTCGTCACCACCGTCCCGATCCCCGCGGATCGTTGCTGCACGGCGACCGGCTCGACTCGCGCTCGCGGCGCAGGCTCGAACCAGTGTTCCGGTGTCGGGGGGCGGGGCTCCGGCTCCGTCCAGCGCGGCGCGGCCCAATCGGAGCGCGGCTCCGCGGGTGGCGAGAAGAACGCGCTGTCGTGCGGCTTGGTCTCGTCGTCGGGGTCGGTATCTCGTCGATCGGTCATGGGTGGCGTGACTTCGTACGTCGTGCGACCGGCACGGGGCGGTGAGCGTCTCGTGACGTTGTCAGCCTGACGACTCTCGGTTCAGGCGGGGGGCCGGGGTCGGTGAAGAATCCACCACCTTCGGCGGCGGTTCGTCTGATCCTGGCGCGTCATCCTGGCCAATCGGCCGCGGCGCGGCGGCTGCGGGTCGTCGACACGCGGATCTCGCGGCAGGAAGACCGAGAAGCGACTGCCCGCTCCGAGCCTGCTGTCGACGGTCACCGAGCCGTGGTGCATGTCGACGATGGAACGAACGATCGCCAGCCCCAGCCCGCTGCCGCTGCCGCGTGCCTCGTTCGCGAGCGACCCGCGGAAGAACCGGTCGAAGATCCGGGGCAGCTCACTCGCGTCGATGCCGGTTCCCGTGTCGTTCACGTCGATCGCGGGCGCCGTCCTGGTGCGGCGAGACGACGACGTCAACCGAACCGCCCTTCGGCGTGAACTTGATGGCGTTGCCGACGAGGTTCGTCACGACCTGCCCGACACGCTGCGGATCGTGGCGGATCCGGACCGGTGCGCTCGGCAGCGTCACCTTGAGATCGACGCCGCGACGTCGGGCTGCGGGCATCGCCTGCTCGACGGCCGACTCGACGGCGGCCCGCAGGTCGTCCGGCCGCAGATCGAGCAGGACGAGCCCCGAATCGAGCTTGGAGAGCTCCAGCAGGTTCTGGGCCAGCCAGTCGAGCCGTTCGAGCTGGACGCGGCTCGACTCGAGGAACTCTGCCCGGGCGGCCGGGTCCTTGCCGGCCTGGTCGCTCAGCAGCTCGTTGAACGTGCAGCAGCGCGGCGATCGGCGTCCGAAGCTCGTGGGAGACGTCGGCCAGGAAGTCGCGGCTCCGGTCGCGGTCGCGCCGAATGATCGCCACGCTCTCCTCAAGACGGTCGGCCATCGCGTTGAACTGGATGGCGAGATCGGTCAGCTCGGAGGAGCCGGCCCGGAGGTTCGGCCGGCTCGACGCGCTTCGTGAGGTCGCCCTCCGCCAGCGCTCGCGACGCCTCGGTCAGCCGCCGCAGCGGGGTCGTGAAGCGGTGGGCCATCGCGGCGGCGACGATGACCGAGAGGCCCGAGCGCCACGATCCCGACGGCCGCGAGCAGGCTCGTGACGTTGGCGATCGTCGTCTGACGGAACGTGTGCGGGTTCGACAGCTGAACCTCGATGACGTACGGGTACGCGCTCTCGGTGGCGACGCGCCAGAAGGGTTCGGCGTCGAGCGGCTCGCGCGACTGGCCCTCGCCCGGTTCTCCGCCGTGTTCCGCATGGAATGCCCCGTTGGCGGCCGGCACGAAGCCGGCCCCTTCGCCCGCCGGGCAGACCCAGGACGATATCGACGTCGGCGCGGGCCAGGAAGTCCGTGAGGAAGCTCTGCTGGTCTTCGAACGCGGCGATGACGGCGGGATGGACACGGTTGGTCTTGAAGTCGACGACGGGTGCGCCGACCAGCTGAGCGACCTCGCCCGCGACCCCGTCGACGTAGGCGGCGACGATGCTCGGCGCGCGTCCGCAGCTCCGCCTGCTGCTGGCCCGTGAAGTAGTCGTCGAGCCGGTTGACGACGAAGACCGTGACGAGGACGAGCGTGAGCGCGACGACGCCGACGAAACCGACGCGTCAGGCGCGCCTGGAACGTCCGGGGCAGCGAGATGCCGCAGAACTCGTGGCAGCCGCCGCCCTCGAGGGGCGTCAGCGTTCGGCGAACGCGTAGCCGACCCCTCGGACCGTCATGACGAAGGCCGGCAGCGGCCGGGTCGTCCTCGATCTTGTCGCGCAGGTGGCTGACGTGGACGTTGATGGTCTTCTCGTCCTGGTCGAGCGCCTCGTAGTCGCGGAGCAGCTCGAGGAGCTCGGACCTGCGTGTAGACCCGCCCGGGCCGGCTGGCGAGGTGGCGGAGGATCTCGAACTCCGTCGGCGTGAGGCTGATCCGGCGCTGGCCGCGCTGGACGCGACGCCGCTCGAGGTCGATGACGAGGTCGCCGTGGCGGATCACCCGCCCACCGGCCGCATCGGCCAGGTCGCCGTAGGCCCGACGCAGGAGAGCCTTGATCCGGCTCATGAGCTCGCGCAAGCCGAACGGCTTCGTGAGGTAGTCGTCTGCGCCGAGCTCGAGCCCGATCACCTTGTCGACCTCGTCGTCGCGGGCGGTCAGGACCAGGACGGGCGCCTTCGATCCGGCGGCCCTCAGTCGGCGGAGGACCTCGAACCCGTCGATTCCGGGCAGGCGGACGTCCAGCACGACGAGGTCCGGGGCCTGGTTCGTGGCAAAGTCGAGCCCTTCCTCGCCGGAGCGCGCGACGGCGACCGTGTAGCCCTCCTGCTGGAGTGCGTACTGGATGCCGCGAGCAACGGCGAATTCGTCTTCGACGATCAGGATCGTTGCTGCCACGCCGCCGATGCTACACCGGGTCGATCGGGAGGGCGTGAACCGGCCAGTTGGCGCCGTCGTGATAAGGTGTGCGCCGTTCCCGGGCGCCCCCGCGATCGACACACGCAGGTGAGCCGCGCCCGCTCAGATGAGCTTCAACCGAGGTCCGACCCGATGCCCAGCGCCACGACCACCCGCCCGACGCTCGCCGCGGTTCCCCGCGACGTCCTCGGGAAGAAGGTTGCCCGCCTCCGTCGCGAAGGCCGGCTACCCGGCGTTGTCTTCGGCCACTCGCTCGAATTCGACAGCCGTGAGCGTCGACGCCCACGAATTCGAGCTCCTGCGCCGCCGCGTCGGCCAGAACGCGCTCGTCGACCTGTCGGTCGATAGCGCGCCAGGCGCAGCCGGTGCTGATCCACGGTGTCCAGGTCCACCCGGTCACTCGTCGGCCGCTCCACGTGGACCTCTTCCTCGTCCGGATGACCGAGGAGCTCACGGTCGACGTGCCGCTCGTCCCGATCGGCGTGTCCGAAGCCGTCGCCACCGACGGCGGCACGCTCCTGCACGGCATCGAGTCGGTCAGGATCAAGGCGCTGCCCGATCACCTCCCGCAGTCGATCGAGTACTCGATCGAGAGCCTCGTCGACTTCGACACGTCGATCCACGTCCGGGACCTGACGATCCCGTCCGACGTGACGCTCCTGACCGATCCCGATGAGGTCGTCGCCAAGGTCCAGGCGCCGCGCATCGAGGTCGAGGAGGAGCCCGTCGTCGCCGAGGGCGAGGAGGGCGCCGAAGGCGAGGAGGGCGCCGAGGGCGAGGAGGGCGAGGCCGGGGCCGCGCCGTCCGGTGGCGGCTCCGACGAGGGCGACTCCGGGAGCTGATCCTCAGCCGCGCTCGCTGAACCCGGCGTCGCCGGCCTCGATGAGCTCGATCCGGTTGCCGAACGGGTCCTCCGTGTAGCAGCGGCGAACGTCCAGCCCGGAATCGTCCTCGACGATCCGGGCGCCACCCTTCGTGAGCGACCGCCGGGCGGCCTCGAGGTCGACGACGATCAGCCCGGGATGGGCCTTGTGCGCGGCGATGAACCGCTGGTCGACGGACAGATGGATCGCCGTGCCGCCCACGCCGACAAACCAGCAGCCGCCGCGCGGTGCCAGCTCGTCGGGCTTGGCGACTTCTCGCAGGCCCAGCAGCTCGCCGTAGAACTGGCGAGCCGCGGCCTCACCGCCGGTCGGCATCAGGAGCTGGACGTGATCGATTCCGACGATCTCGACGTGATCGGTCACGAGCGGATTCCGCTGACCGACACGACCGGCAGGCGAAGCACGAGGTCCGCCGCCGGCCGCGATTCGAGGCGCTCGCGTAGGCGATCGACCAGGCGCTCGCGCAGCTCCGGCTCGAGGCTCCGGACGAGGTCCTCCTCGTCGAATTCGGTCATGAACCGGATGTAGCCCTCGACGTCGAACTGGTGCTCGAGTTCGCCGCGCCCCGCCTCCACGTCGCGAAAGCCGGCCCGCCGCAGCTGAGCGGCCGCGCCATCCACATCCGGGATGTCGCCCGGCCGGTCGTCCGGCAGTCGAGCGCCCACGCCGACCTCGTCCAGGACGTCGTCGAACTCGATGTCCGGGCGAAACGCGCGGTCCTCGGCCAGCCAGCTGACATAGGCGAGCGTGCCCCCGGATCGCAGCACCCGATGCGCCTCGCGGATGGCCCGGGCGCGGTTCGGGACCAGCTGGAAGACGAACGACGACATCGCCGCATCGAAGGAGCCGTCCGCAAAGGGCAGCTTGTCGGCGAACGCCACCGCTACGTCGAACCGTCGTCGGTCGTCCGGCACGAGCAGGCGGTCGGCCTCGGAGGCGGCGGCGTTCGCCATCCCGCGGGACGCATCGATTCCGACGACCTCGACCGACGGCCAGCGCTTGATGGCGGCGATTGCCAGCGTCGCGGTCCCGGTGCCGATGTCGATCAGGCGTTCGGCCCCGCCTGCGACCGCCCCATCGAGCCGATCGAGGAGGGCGGTTGCCTGCGGGGCCAGCACCGGGGCCCACCATTTCGCGTAGCCGGCGGCGATCCGGTCGTAGCGTTCTGCCTGGTCGGTCACGGCCTCATCGTGCCACGGCGGGACGAGTCCGGGTCAGCCCTCGGCGGGAGCGGGCGGCGGCGGCGCGGACGTCCGCCGGAGGAACCCCAGCCGACGTGCCACGAAGAGGCCGATCGCGACGATGAGCGTCACCATCAGCATGATCGGCAGCCCGACGATCGCCAGCCAGATGGCGGCGCTCGCCAGGACCTGGAGGAACCCGACCAGGCTGGCGCCCGCCTGTTCGACCTCGGCTCCCGGGTCCCATCGTGCCGCGGCCTCGGTGATCGCCTGGACCTCGACGCCGAACGTCACGGTCAGCGTCGCGTACGCGACCTGGTCGTCGAGATTTGCCTTCTGCGCGCTGAGCTGCTCGATCTGGCCGCGGACCTCGGAGAGGCGTGACTCGATCTCGAGCACGTCGGCGACCCTGGACGCATCGGATAGATGCTTGACCAGCGCCGTCTCGCTCGCCCGGAGGTTGCGGATGCGCGCGTCGAGATCGACGATCTGGCCCGTCACGTCGGCGGAATCGGTCTGCTCGCCGACCTCCGTCCCAAGTGCGCGGAGGGCGTCGAGGGCGTCCTCCCACCGGTCTGAGGGAACGCGGTAGCTGATCGTCGCGACAACGTTCTCGCCGTCGCTGTACTGCTGTGATGCTCCGATGTAGCCACCCATTCCCTGGATCGCGGAACGAGCGGCGCTGACGGCAGCGCGTGACGTCAGTGACCTCGAGCTGGACCGACCCGGTCCGGATGATCTTCGAACCGTCCCGGAACGCGGCAGCGTCGCCGTCCGGGACAACTCGCTGGCCGTCCAGCTCGCCGGGCGCGGCGGCGGGCGCGGCCGATGCGCCGGCGGCCCCCGCGACATCCCGAGCAGCCGCCCCGGCCTGTGGAGCGCTCGCCGCCGCACCGCAGGCGGCGATTACGCCTCCCAGGAGCATGCTGACGACAACGACGGAGATGGTGCGCCTGGCACCGATGGATGCGTTCCGCATCGCGTGGTTCCTCCGGATGTGCACGTGCTGGGCGACGCCCAGCGCGGCACCGCCCGAGACGCCCTCCCTTCAGGGACGGTTCCCTCGCGCCACAGCCTCGACTATCCATCCGTCTCCCTCGCAGCCCTGACAGACCTGCGGACGTGGTCCGCTCAGCTCACGCTTCGGAGGCAACGGATGGACCGCACCATCGCCACGCGCGCCCTCGCGGCCGCATTCGCCATCGGTGCGGTTGCCCAGGCGCTCTTCGTCGAAGCCGAGCTCGGGATCAACGTTCTGCTTCTCGTCGCCGGGACGATGGCGGCGGCCGCGTTCCTCGCGAACGGCGGGCGCAGGATCGATCGCCTCGACCTGTGGCTGCCGGTCGCGGCTCTGGTCGCTGTCGGCAGTGGTCGCGATCCGCTCAGACTCGACACTCCTCTTTCTGAATGTCGTGACGACTGCCGCGCTTCTCGGAGCGTCGATGGCGGCGTTCGCAGGGGCCGCGGTAACGCGCCGGAGCGCCCTCGCGATCGCCGCAACCGGGACGGTCGTCCTGGCCTGGGTTGGCGGCGGGATCCTCCGCCTGTCGGCTGCTGCCCGCCGACCCGCCGCGGGACCCGGCTGGCGGACCCGCATGCCGATGTGGGCTGGTCCCGTTGCCCGGGGCCTGCTCCTCGCGCTGCCGGTTCTCATCGTGTTCGTCGCGCTCTTCTCGTCGGCCGACGCGATCTTCGCGTCGGTCACAGCCGATCTGTTCGGCTGGGAGTTCGACCTCGGCCAGTTGCCGATCCGGGTCGTCGTGGCGTTCCTCGTGGCCTGGGTAGTCGCGGGCTTGCTGGGCGTCGCCGCCGGCGCCGCGGAACTCGACTGGCCGCCGCGGCCCCAGCCGATGCAGTCGCTGGGCGCCGCCGCGGTCGAACCGCTGCCCGTCGCCCCACGCCTCGGGGCGACCGAAGCGGTGACGATCCTCGTGGCCGTCGACGTCCTGTTCGCTGCCTTCGTGAGCTTCCAGGTCGCCTACCTGTTCGGTGGCCTCGACACGCTCGCGGCGGGCGGGATCACCTATTCCAACTACGCCCGGCGCGGCTTCTTCGAGCTGGTCGCGGTGACGTGCCTTGCCGGCGGGCTGGTAGTCAGCCTCCACGCGATCGTGGCCGAGCGAACCCGGGCGTTCGTCGCAGCGGCCGTGGGGTTGGCCGCCCTGACGTTCGTCATCCTCGGCTCCGCTGCGTTCCGCCTCAGCGTCTACCAGGATGCGTACGGCTGGACAGAGCTCCGCTTCTACATCGACGCGACGATCGGCTGGCTCGCGCTCGGGATCGTTGCCGCGATCGTCCTCCTCGTCCGCGATCGGATGCGCTGGCTGGTCCATGCGATGACGGTTTCGGCGGTCGCGATCCTCCTTGTCGTCAACGTCGTTGGGGCCCAGCGTCACGTCGCCGAGGCAAATGTCGCCCGGCTGCTCGACCCGTCGCTGGTCCCGGTGGACGGTCGGCGCGGCCTGGACCTGGACTACGCCACGACGCTGGGTGACGACGCTGTGCCGGCGCTGATCGCGGCACTGCCCACCCTTCCGGAAGCGGATCGAGCGTGGCTGACGATCCATCTCGAGTATCGCTGGCAGGAGCTGAATCGGCCGCCGGCCACTGCCTGGCCGGCGTGGAACCTGGCTCGCGAGCGGGCTCGCGCAGCCCTGGCGACGCTGTTCGGCTCGTAGCGGTCGGCGGCGCGCTGGTCGCTACACTCGGGGTGTGAAGCTGCCGTTCGAACCGCCCCTCGAGCCGATGCTCGCCAAGCCCGCCGACAAGCTGCCGTCCGACGACGGCTGGTTGTTCGAGCCGAAGTGGGACGGCTTCCGGGCGATCGTGTTTCGCGACGGCGACGAGGTCTACACGCAGTCGCGGGACCTCAAGCCACTCGACCGCTACTTCCCCGAGCTGGCCGATCCGCTCCGGGCCGCGCTCCCCGATCGCTGCATCCTCGACGGCGAGGTCGTCATCTCGAAAGACGGCGAGCTCGACTTCGAGGCGCTGCTATTGCGGATCCACCCCGCGGCGTCGCGGGTGAAGATGCTCGCCGCCGAATCGCCCGCGTCGTTCGTCGCCTGGGACCTGCTCGCTCTCGGCGACGACGACCTGCGCGACACGCCTCAGGGCGAACGGCGGGCGTTGCTGGAGAAGGCGCTCGGATCCGCGCCTCCGCCCGTCCACCTCACCCCCGCGACGACCGATCGGGCGCTCGCCCAGGACTGGTTCCACCGGTTCGAGGGGGCCGGCCTCGATGGCGTGATCGCGAAACGGCTGGCCGACAAGTACCAGCCGGCGAAGCGAGCGATGCTGAAGATCAAGCACCAGCGCACGGCGGACTGCGTCGTTGCCGGCTTCCGCTGGCACAAGAACGGGCCAGGGACGCACGTCGGGTCGCTGCTGCTCGGTCTCTTCGACGACGAGGGTTCCCTGCACCACGTCGGAGTCACGTCGTCGTTCACATGGGACAAGCGCGCCGCGCTCGTCCCGGAGCTGGAGCCGTTGCGCAAGGACGCGCTCAAGGGCCACCCCTGGGGCGAATGGGCGGAGTGGGCGACGCAGGGCGCCGCCGATGCCTCGGGCCAGCGGCTGCCCGGCGCGACATCCCG
The DNA here is from genome assembly GCA_963788685.1 of uncultured Chloroflexia bacterium. Taxonomy (GTDB): domain Bacteria; phylum Chloroflexota; class Limnocylindria; order Limnocylindrales; family CSP1-4; genus CF-46. The sequence goes on from CAWBHP010000006.1 coordinate 82,110, forward strand.
CTGGAACCGCGGTAAAGACCTGTCCTGGGAGCCGCTCCGCCCGGAGCGCGTCGTCGAGGTCGCCTACGACCACCTCCAGGGCGATCGCTTTCGCCACGGGACGACGTTCAAGCGCTGGCGCCCTGACAAGCCGCCGGCGGAGTGCCGCTACGACCAGCTCGAAGAGACGCCCGCCTACGAGATCGCCAAGATCTTCGGCGCCTGAGGCCGGGAGGCCGCATGTACATTCCGGCGCATTTCAGGGCCGATGACGCCGCGGTCCAGGAACTGCTCAACAACCACCGCGCGGCCGACCTGATCACCTCGACCGCCGGCGGCCTGCTCGCCACAATGCTGCCGTTCATCTACGAGGAGCCGGGCAGCTCTCCGGAGGCCGGCGAACACGGCCGGCTGTTGGGTCACGTGGCGCGCAACAACGACCAGTGGCGCGTGCCGGCCGACGGCGAGGCACTGGTCATCGTCCGTGGACCCGATGCCTACATCTCACCGTCGTGGTACGAGACCAAGCGGGAGCACGGTCGGGTCGTGCCGACGTGGAACTACATCACCGCCCACGTCTACGGTCCGCTCCTGGTCCACGACGACGTGGCCTGGGTCGAAGCACTCGTTCGACGGCTGACCGCCCGCCACGAATCGTCGCGCCCGCATCCGTGGAGCCCGGACGACGCGCCAGAGCCCTACTTCCGTGGCCAGCTGCGGGCCATCGTCGGCCTGGAGTTGCCGATCACCCGGGTCGAGGGCAAGTTCAAGCTCAGCCAGAATCGTTCGGATGCCGACATCGAGGGCGTGATCGACGGGCTCACGGCCGCCGGCCAACCTGCGGTGGCGGATGCAATGCGGGCGCTCCCGAAATCTCGCCGCTGACCTTCCGGTTGTCTGGCTAGCTCTCGCTCTTGACCCGCCATAGTGCGACGGGATCCGCGATCCCTTTGAGCTCGACCCGCCCAATCGGTTCGAACGCGGCCGTGCCACGTGGCAGCGCAACGACCACTCCTTCCTCGACGGCGACCTCGCCGGGACCCGCCTGACCGGCAATTCGGGACGCGAGGTTGACGGTTCGGCCGAAGACGTCGCCGTCACGGACGACAATTCGACCTGCGGCGATCCCGCCCCGAGCTGGCGGCAACCCGGCGGCCTCGATCTCCGCGACGAGCGATGCCGTCGCCCGGATCGCCGTTTCGGTGGCATCAAATCGCAACAAGACCCCGTCGCCCAGGAGCTTCACGACCCGCCCGCCATGGCGCCTTACGGCCGCCTCTGCCAGTTCCTGGAGGCGGGCGGCCGACTCGGCCGCGACTTCGTCGCCACGGGCCTCCGTCAGCGAGGTGTAGCCCGCCAGGTCGACGAACGCGACCGCCTGCGGGCGCTCGGGCGCCGTCGGCATCCGGTCGGCGGCCACGAGTACGCTCTCGATCGCATTGATGATCCGATCCTGAAGCGTCCGCTCGACGTGGCGCTCCAGGAGCCAGGCGAGGAACTCGCGACTGTGAGCCGAGGCACGGACCGTCGGATTTGCGTCTGGGTCGGCCGGCGGGTCAACGGGTTCGCCCGATGGGCCGGTGGGTGCGCCCTGGCTGGCGGGCGTTGGTCGAGCGTGGAGATCCCACAGGTCGAGCCAGCCCTCGGCGAATCGCCGGACGCCCTCGCCCGCCAGACGCGCGATGCGCGCATCCGCCCCGCCCCCAGGGTCGACGGACGCCCAGGTCGTGACGAACTCGCGGATGACCGCCGCCTCGTCCTCGCGGAGCCGGTCGGTTGGTCCGGGCTCCGGCAGCTCCAGCGCGGCATAGACCGCGGCCAGCCGCCCGCTCGAGGCGCCGAGCGACGCCGCCAGCTCGGCGTAGGTCTCGCCGCGCGGCGCCGGATCCGTGAAGAGCCGGCCAACGACGCTGAGCCCGAACCGGCCGCTCGAGATCGCCCAGGCCAGGTCGTCAAGCTCGATGCCGGCTCCCAGGAGCGATCGGACCGTGGTCAGGATCACTGCGTCGCGGGCGTCGAAACGCCCGTCGGGGAGAGGTCGGATCTCGCCCAGCGCGACGAACCGCCGCACGAGCTCAGGTGAGGCCTCGGCTTCCTCGGCCAACTGCTCGAGGGTGATTGCCCTCACGACGCGCTCCGCTCGGGTCGAGGCAGGTCCTTGCCGGCGACGAGGACATGTTCGGCGATGACCGAGATGACCTTGAAGCCCCACGTCGTCATGACAGGAAGTGAGGCGTCCGCGGCGGTCGCCGGACGGAGCCTCGTCGAACCCTCGTAGACCCAGACCGTGCCCCCGGCCGCGTGCGATCGCCACTGACGCGGGACCACGCTGTCGAGCTCGAGCGGCCGCCGCCCCAGCACCACGCCGCCGTTGTCGCGAATTGTTCGAATGTGCGCGAATCCCTGGGCGAGGAGCTCCGCTCCCGCGATGTCCTCGCCCGTCGGCGGCGCGTCGCCCACCCAGCGGTGCACGCCCGCTAGGAAGATTCGCGTGCTCGCCGGAACGAACGGGTCCGCGTCCCGCGGCACCGAGAGCACCCGACCACAGGCGAACCGTCCGTCGGACAGCGGAACGCCCCAGAACTGGCCCGGCTCGAGAAAGGCGGTCGACTTCGGCTCGAATGGGTAGCGGATGGAGGTCACGTCGGCGTGGAGGGGTCCCGCTTCTTCCGCGGCGCCCGCTCGAGCTGCCCGGCACGATCCGGCCACTCGTAGCCTTCCCACGGGTCGTAATCGGGGTCGAGGGGTTCCTGAGCGGGCCGTTCGGCCTCGGGGACGTGGATCAGGTTGACCCGGACGCGGTACCAGAGTGACGATCGGCCGCGCATCCCGTCGACAAGGACGTCCGCTGGTTCGAGTGCGGCCGCCGCCTCCGGGTGGCGTTCCTTCCAGCGGTCGAGGCCAGCGAGGGCGTCGACCTTCTTCGCCGCTCGCGAGATCTCGATGACCGGAATCGTCGAGCGACGGCGGCCGGTCGGGGTCGGGCGCGTTCCTTCCCATTCGGTCGGCAGGCCCGCGTTGCGGTCTCCGGCCGCGACCGCGGCCGCTCGTTCCGCGGCGACTTCCGGGGGCGGGCCGCCGGCCTCGCCACGCCCGGGCTCGTACTCGCTCTCCGGCCGGCGCTTGCGGGATGGCTGGACGCGCGGCGGCTCGCCGGCCTGCTTGGCGTAGTTCGGCGGCCACGGGGCGTCGCCCTGGCCTTCCGCCTCGTGGCGGGCGCTCAGCTCGAGCAACCCTTCGAGCGACCCGACCGCCTCATCGATGCCGGCGCCGGCATCGCCCCGCTCGGCGTAGATCGCCGGGACCGTCGCGAGGGTGAAGTCCTCGGCGACGACTTCGGCGACCTCCTCCCAGCGAAGCGGCATCGAGACGCGAGCGTCGGGCAGGGGCCGGACGGAGTAGGCGGAGGCGACGGTCCGGTCCTTCGCGTTCTGGTTGTAGTCGAGGAAGACGCCGTGGCGCTCCTCCTTCCACCATTTCGAGGTGGCGATGGTCGGTGCCCGCTGTTCGACATCGCGAGCCAGGGCGAGGGCCGCCCGCCGAACCTCCGGGTACGTCCAGCGCGGCTCGATCCGGACGTTGATGTGGATTCCGCGCGATCCGGAGGTCTTCGGCCAGCCGACGAGCCCGACGGCCTCGAGGGCTTCCTTGCGCGACGAGCGCGACTTCGCGAATCTGCGGCCACTCGATGCCCGGCACCGGGTCGAGGTCGACCCGCAGCTCGTCGGGATGGTCGAGGTCGGCGGCCCTGACCGGGTGCGGATTCAGATCGATACAGCCGAGGTTGTTGACCCAGGCGAGCCCGGCGGCGTCGTCGATGACGATCTCGTCTGCGGTTCGGCCGGACGGGAACGTCAGCGTTGCGACGCGCAGCCAATCGGGCCGGTTGTCCGGCGCCCGCTTCTGGAAGAACGCCTCGCCCTCGGCCCCGTCGACGAAGCGCTTGAGGGCCATCGGCCGGCCGCCCGCGCCGCGCAGGGCGCCATCGGCGACCGCGAGGTAGTACGTGACGAGGTCGAGCTTCGTGTAGCCGGCCTTCGGGAAATAGATCTTGTCCGGGTTCGAGACCGTGATCTCTCGGCCGGCGATCTCGAGGATCTCCTTGCGGGTCGCCATGGGGCAACGATACCGCCGTTGGTCGCGGCTATGGCACCCGGTCGATCTCGCCCGGGCCGACCATCTCCGGGCCCGCCTCCGGCTCCGCGTCGCTCGCCGCGGGACGAACCAGCCGCGACAGTCGAGCCTGGAGCGCGCGGAGTCGCGATGGCGGCCGGGGCGGCTCCGGCGCGATCGCGCCCCGTCCCCGGAGGCCCTGGACGATCGCCTCCGCCTCGGGCCCGCTGACGCCGAATCGCCGCAGCGAGTAGCGGGCCATCTGGACGGCCAGCTCGCGCTCGGCGTGGATCGCCTGGACGCTTCCGCCGATCCCCCGCAGTCGGGCCGCCTCGGCGTCGCTGTGGGTCCGGACGATCAGGTCGATCGTGGGGTTCGCGGCTCGCGCCCGCTCGACGGCGAGCCGCGTGGCGTGTCCGTCTCCGATCGCGACGATGAACATCCGGGCCAGCCGCACGCCGGCATGCTCGAGCAGCTCCGGTCTCCCGGCGTCACCGTAGATCGCGGGTATGCCCCGGGCGCGAAGCTCCTCGATGTGCCGCCGGTCCAGGCTGATCACGACGTAGCGATAGCCGCGGCGGTCGAACATCGTGGCGATCGTCCGGCCGACGCGCCCGTAGCCGGCGACGATCGCGTGGCGCCGAAGCGGCTCGCCCGCGTCGGGCCCGGGCAGGCGCGCCAGGTCGCCGGATCGCCGCTCGAACATCGCGTGAATCCGGTCGTGGTGCCGGATGTATGCCTCGAGCGGCTCGATCATCCGGAACAGGAGCGGGTTCACGGCGATCGACACGAGGGCGCCGGCGACGATCAGCTGGAAGCCATCGGGCGGGAGGAGGGCGAGGGACAGGCCGACGGTGCCGAGGATGAACGAGAACTCACCGATCTGGGCGAGGCCCGCTGCGACGGTAAGGCCGGTTCGGATCGGATAGCCGAACGCGGCGACGATGCCGATGGCCACCAGCGACTTGGCCACGACGATCAGGCCGACGACGGCAATGACCTCGAGCGGATGCTCGACGAGGAAGGCCGGGTCGAGGAGCATCCCGACCGAGACGAAGAAGAGCACGGCGAACGCGTCACGAAGCGGCAGCGCGTCGGCCGCCGCCTGGTGGCTCATGTCGGACTCGCTGACGATGGCCCCGGCGAGGAACGCCCCGAGGGCCAGCGAGATGCCGAAGATCGACGAAGCGGCGAACGCGATCCCGAGCGCGATCGCAAGGACCGCGAGACTGAACAGCTCCCGCGAGTTCTCCCGGGCGACCAGGATCAGGAGCGGCGGGATGAGCCGCTTGCCGGCGACGATCATCACGGCGGCAAAGATGGCCGCCTTGCCGAGGGCCACGACGAGGTCGCCCAGCGGACTGCCCGTGACGCTCGTCGTTCCGGCGTCCGTTCCGCCGAGAAGGGGCGCGATCGTCGGGAGGACGACGAGCACCGCGACCGTCACGAGGTCCTCGACGATGACCCAGCCGACCGCCGTCCGGCCCTGGACCGTGTCGAGCTCGTTCCGCTCCTCGAGCGCCCGCAGGAGCACCACGGTGCTCGCCATTGCCGTGGCGAGCCCGAGCACGAGACCCCCGCCCACGCCCCAGCCGATCGCCGCGCCGAACGCCACCCCCAGCAGCGTGGAAACAGCGATCCGGATGATCGCGCCGGGAACGGCCAGCGCCCGGACGGCTATCAGGTCGTCGATCGAGAAGTGGATCCCGACGCCGAACATCAGCAGGATCACGCCGATCTCGGCCAGCTCCGTGGCGATCGAGGTGTCTGCGATCAATCCCGGCGTGAACGGACCGATTGCGACGCCGGCCAGGATGTAGCCGAGGATCGACGGAAGGCGGAGACGCCGGGCGATCAGCCCGCCCACCAACGCGGCCGTCAGGCCGATCGCGACCGTTGAGATGAGAACGGGCTCGTGGTCCATGGCTCTTCCCGGGTTCCGGGGGTGATGCGCAGGACTGGCGCGGGTCCGTGCCAGGCTGGTCCTTCAACGATACCGGACGCTGTCGATGCGGGCGCGCGACCAGCGGAACTTGCGCCTCGACAGGTTTCGTGCCGAACGGGATGATGGGGCTGTCGATTCGTCGGGCGTCCGTTCGTCGTTCAGACAAGGGATCGCATCGGGCGATCCGACAGGCGTGAGGAGACAACTCGCATGCGCTACCTGCTCCTGATCTACACCCAGGAACGGACGGAAGACACGCCCCAGGACGAAATTGCCGCCGAAATGGAGGGCTACAACGCCTTCAGCGACGAGATCCGGAACCGCGGCCTCTTCGAAGCCGGCGAGGCGCTCCACCCGACCGCGGCCGCGACGACCGTCCGCGTCCGCGACGGCCAGACCGTCACGACCGACGGCCCGTTCGCCGAGACGAAGGAGGCCCTGGGCGGCTTCTACCTGATCAACGCCAAGGATCTGGACGAGGCGATCGAGGTCGCGGCGAAGATCCCGGGCGCGAAGCACGGCTCGATCGAGGTCCGGCCGATCTTCGACTTCGGGGCGGCCGAGGGATCGAACCCCGAGGCCGTCGGCGCCACCGGCTGACCCGACGGCTCGCGGACGTTGGCTCCGTCGACCGACCCGCATGCCATCGTCGACCGCCTCTTCCGCGAGGAGCAGGGGCGGGCCGTCGCCACGCTCATCCGCGTCCTCGGCGACTTCGACCTCGCCGAGGAGGCGGTTCAGGAAGCGTTCGTCACAGCGCTCGAGACCTGGCCGGTACGGGGTGTCCCGGACAATCCGGGCGCCTGGATCACGACGACGGCCCGGAACCGGGCGATCGATCGGCTCCGCCGCAGGAAGCGGCTGGCGGAGAAGCAGGAGCTTCTCAAGCACGAGGCGGCGATTGCAGAGGAGCTCGCCGCGATCGACCCGGACGCGGCCATCGATGGGGAATCCGGTATGAGTCCGATCGCAGACGATCGGTTGCGGCTGATCTTTACCTGCTGCCACCCGGCGCTCGCGATGGATGCCAGGGTCGCCCTGACGCTGCGGACGCTCGGCGGCCTGTCGACGCCGGAGATCGCCCGCGCCTTCCTCGTCCCGGAGCCGACGCTGGCCCAGCGGCTCGTCCGGGCGAAGCGAAAGATCCGCGACGCGGGCATTCCGTACCGGGTGCCGCCGGACCACGCTCTGCCGGAGCGCCTCGATGGCGTCCTGCGGGTCCTCTACCTGATCTTCAACGAGGGCTACGGCGCAACGTCCGGCGATCGGCTCGTCCGCCGCGAACTGTGCGCGGAGGCGATCCGGCTCGCTCGCGTCCTCGTCTCGCTCATGCCAGATGAGCCCGAGGCGCTCGGGCTGCTCGCGCTGATGCTCCTCCACGATGCGCGGCGGGAGGCGCGGACGGGTCCCGGCGGCGAGATGGTCCTGCTCGAGGACCAGGATCGCGATCGCTGGGACCGGGCAAAGGTCGATGAAGGGCGCGAGCTGCTCGACCGGGCCCTCAGGATGCGGCGCGTCGGGCCGAACCAGCTCCAGGCCGCAATCGCGGCCCTCCACGACGACGCGGCCACGGCCGGCGAGACGGACTGGGCCCAGATCGCGGGGCTCTACGCGGTGCTCGGTCGGGTCGCGCCGTCGCCGGTCATCGAGCTGAACCGGGCAGTCGCCGTGGCGATGGCATCGGGGCCGGAGGTCGGCCTTCGCCTCGTCGACGCGGTCGCCGCCTCCGGCCTGCTGGAGGAGTACCCGTACCTCCACGCCTCACGTGCCGATCTCCTCCGACGTCTCGGGCGGCTGCCCGAGGCGGCCGACGCCTACACGCGGGCCCGCGAGCTGACCGCAAACGAGGCGGAGCGAGCGTTCCTCGAGCGGCGCCTGACCGAGGTTGGCGCGCGCAGCTAAGCGGCCGTGCATCGACGGTCGACCGGCCGGTGAGCGCCCCGGCGTACGGTCCGGCGCATGTCGAAATGGAAGCCCCAACAGCTCCGCCCGCTCGGGCGCGGCCATCGCAAGCGCGCCCGGAACGGGCTGGAGCTCGAGGTGTTCCCGGGACCACGCCTTGGCCCGGGCGTGGTGACCGCCGACTACGAGACGGTCCTCGCCGCCATGGAGCGGTTCGATCCCGAGATGCCCTGGAAGAAGGCGCGCAGCCGCATCCTGCCGATGATGCCGCGGGTCCGCCCGTTCCCCGGGCCGGAGCTGGAGCTGGCGCGGGCGATGCTGCCGCCCGGCGTCCTCGTCAGCTTCGGGATCGACCTCGGTCCGGCGATCACGTTCGTCGGCGCGTCGCTGCTCGATCGCTGGCGGGTGGACGTTCCAACGCTGGCTGCCACCGCCCTGTCCAATCTGCGACAGCTCGCCGCCGAGTGCCAACCCGAGGATGTGATCCGCGATCAGATCGGCGACGTGCCGGTCACGCTGCTCCAGTCACGGCTCGGCATCGCCGCGTCGCTCATCCTCATTCCGGAGAGTCTGGAACGTCTGCTCGGGCCAGGTCCACAGCTGCTTCTGGTGCCGATGCGCGACATCCTCATCGCGCTGCCGCCTGACGTCGACCGCGAGTTCGCATCGTGGCTCGCCGACGAGTGGGAGGCGCTCGACCCGAACCACCTCCATCTCGGCGGTTTCCATCACGAGCGGGGTTCGATCGTTCCTGAGGCGCTGGACGAGGCGATGGCCCGCGCCTGATTCTGCTTGCCGAGATCCGAACCTACCGGTAGCCGACCTCGACCGCCTGGCCATCCTCGCTCTCGCGGAGGACTAGCCAGCCGTGCCGCACGGCGTAGGCCACCGCCTGGGTGCGGTTCGGCACGCCGAACTTGTGGAGGACGGTCGAGAGGTGGTTCTTGACCGTCTGCTCGCTCACGGCGAGCGTCTGGGCGATCTCGCGGTTACGGAGACCGCCGGCCACGAGAGCGAGGATCTCCAGCTCGCGAGTCGTCAGCGGATTGGTCGACTCGCGGTCGGCCATGATCGTGTCGCGGACGTTGTCGAGGATCCGCTCCACGAGGTCCGGCCGGGAGATCAACTCGTCCTTGAGCGGATCCTCGCCCTCGGCGACACGACGGATCGTGGCAACGAGCTCAGCCGGCTCCGCGATCTCCGCGACGTGGGCGGTGGCACCGACCTCCATCGCCTCGATGATGCTGGCGTCGTCGTCCTCGCCACCGAGGACGACGAGCGGCGAGTCCGGGGCGCCCTGGTGCATCCGACGAACGGCGTCGGCGGCGTCAGCCTCCTGGGGCACGTCGACAAGGACGACGTCGGGAGCGGCGGCATCGATGACCGACATCGCCTCATCGGGCGACTGGACCTGGCCGACGATCTCGATCCCGGGCGCGTTATCAAGGACCTCTCGGATCCCGATGCCGAGAAGCTCACGGGACTCGACGATGACGAGGCGGATCGGCTCGTCTGCCGAAGGCTCCTCGTCCTGGGGCCGTTCGTTGGTCAGCCGACGTCGTGGCACTCAGGTACCTCCGGGGCAAGCGCGCGTCCGCCCCGCCTGAGCCTACCTGCGCACCTCGCACGACGCATGACCCGTTCGACCCGAAATCGACCGGTGATTTCGTCCTGTTGGTGCTGGTACCCCCGGCGTCCTGTCACGGACCCCATTGTGCCATCGTGGCTGTATTTCCCGCCGACCAAGGACGCGAGGAGTCCGGCGAACCGATATGCGGATGTAATGCGCGTCGCCCTCGGGCGGTTCAGAATGTGTCGCCAAGGAACCGGGGAAAGAAGGAGGAGGAATCGCCTGTGACAAGGTCGATGAAACGCGCCCAGGCCTCGATCACCACCGCCGCGTTGGTCGCCGGACTGCTGCTCGCAGCCCCTACCGCGCTTGGTTCCGAGGCCCAGACAACGTACATCGTGCTCGCCGAGTCAGGCGCAGCCAGTGCCGACGTGCTCCGAGCCATCAGCGCCGCTGGTGGCAAGGTCACCAGTCGCAACGATGCGATCGGAAGCTTCACGGTTCAGGCACCTGCCGATGGATTCGTCGAGGCCGTCTCGGCGTCGAAGGCCGTGTTCGGCGCGACCGGCCAGCGTCCGATCGGCCGGCTTCCGGATGCCGCCCCCGTCAGAGGTGATCCAGAGGTCGAAAAGATCCACGCGGGCGGCGCAGGCGGTCCGCGTCACGGCGGATCCACCGCCGGAATGGATCCGCTGGACTCCCTGGCCTGGGGCCTGGCGATGGTCAAGTCCGATCTGGCCCGGGCGGTCAACGCCGGAGACAACCGGGTGCTTGTCGGGATCCTCGATTCGGGCATCGACGCGTCGCACCCTGACCTCGCCGGCCAGCTCGCGCCCGGCCTGTCCCGAAACTTCGTAACCGACATCCCGCTCGGTCGACGGACCGTGCGAGGTGCCTCATGCGTCGATCCGGCGACGGCGGACGACAGCGGCCACGGCACCCACGTCGCCGGAACCGTCGCCGCAGCGGCAAACGGCCTCGGCGTCTCCGGGCGTGGCCCCCGGCGTGCAGGCTCGTCAACATCCGCGGCGGCCAGGACAGCGGCTACCTGTTCCTGGGGCCCGTGACGAATGCCCTGACCTACGGTGCGGACATCGGCGTCGACGTCATCAACATGTCGTTCTACGTCGATCCGTGGCTCTACAACTGCACCGCCAACCCGGCCGACTCGCCGGAAGACCAGCTCGAGCAGCGGACGATCATCGCAGGCGATGAACCGCGCACTCGACTACGCCCACTCGAAGTACGTGACCCTCGTCGGGTCGCTCGGCAACAACCACGAGGATCTCGGCCACCCGCGGACCGACTTCTCGAGCCCCGACTTCCCGCCCGGCAGGTGTAGCGTACCCGCGTCCGATCGACAACGCGACCTGCCTGGGACCTGCCCGTCGAGGGCAATCACGTAATCGGCGTCTCGGCCCTCGGCCCGAGCACCGCCAAGGCCGACTACTCCAACTACGGACTCGAGCAGATCTCGGTGTCCGCTCCCGGTGGCTGGTTCCGTGACGGCTTCGGGACGCCGACGTTCCGGACGAACGGCAACCAGATCCTCTCGACCTACCCGCTCCACATCCTCCAGGCCCAGGGCCTGGTGGATGCGAACGGCAACATCACGCCCGACGGCATCAGCCGTGGGCATCATGAAGGACTGCGACGCCGCCGGGACCTGCGGCTACTACGCGTATCTGCAGGGCACCTCGATGGCCTCGCCGCACGCGACGGGCGTCTCGGCGCTCGCCGTCAGCAGGTTCGGGACGAAGGATCCCCGCCACAAGGGGAGCCTCCGACTCGCCCCATGGAAGACCGAGTACATCCTGACCGAGGGCGCGGCCGAGCATGCCTGCCCGGTTCCCCCGCTGTTCAGCTACGCGAACGTGGGCCGTTCTGCGGAGTTCAATGCCCTGTGTGAGGGCACCACGGAGTTCAACGGCTTCTACGGCCACGGCATCGTGGACGCGTACGCCACGGTGACCGAGAAGTTCGAGTTCCCCGACTAGGGGCGTCGAAGTCCCACGCCATTCCGACGCCGGCGACCCGCAAGGGCCGCCGGCGTCACTCGTCTGACCCGGCGGCGCGATCGCTACACTCGGCCGATGCGAGGGCAACGCGGTCGCTGGCGCCAACCTGCAGCCCTCGTCGTATCGATCGCCTTTGTCCTGCCCGTTGCCCTCATGGTCCCAGCGGCGCTCCGCGAGGCCGGGGTTCCTCCGCCGCGAACCCCCGAGCTGATACCGGCTCAGCTCACGTTTGAGAACTTCGGTCGAGCCATCGACGTTGTCGACCTGCCGCGCCACGCCCTGAATTCGCTGATCGTTGCCGGCATCGCCGTCCCGCTGGCGGTTCTCGTGGCGTCCTGGGCGGGCTTCGCGATGGCCCGACTCCCGCGACGATGGGAAAGGCTCATGCAGGCGCTCTCACTCGTGGCCCTGATGGTGCCGCTTACGGCACTGCTGGTACCCCGATTCGCGATGTTCCGATTCGTCGAGCTGACCGATACCTATGTCCCGCTGATCGCTCCGGCGCTCCTCGGGATGTCTCCGATCTGCGTCCTTCTCTTCAACTGGACCTTTCGACGCATCCCGGCCGAGCTGTTCGAAGCGGCCCGCCTCGAGGGCCTGCCCGCCCTTGCCATGTGGTGGCGGCTCGCCATGCCTCTCGCTCGACCGGTGACCGTGACCGTCGCCGTTCTGGCGTTCCTCGTGAGCTGGAGCAATTTCCTCGATCCGCTCATCTACCTGTCAGACCCGTCAATGTTCACGTTGCCCCTCGGCCTCAAGTCGCTGGCCCAGCTGCCAAGTCCGGAATTCCCCGTCATGCTCGCTGGAGCGCTCATGGCAACGGCGCCGTCTGTCATCCTGTTCGCAGTGATTCAGCGCTTCATCCGCCAGGTTGAGGGGACCCAGTGAGACGTCTGACGGTGGGCCTCGTCGCGCTCGGATGTGTCATGGGTTCAAGCTGCGGCGGTGCGCCGCGAGCGACCTCAACGGATCAGATCGCAGACGCCGGCATCGCAGGCGCCGGCATCCATCCAGTTCATGGTGTTCGGTGATCCCGAAGAGCTCCGGGCCTACCGCAGCATCATCGAGGCCTTCAAGGCCGTGGAGCCCGCTATCACCGTCGAACTTGTCGAGGCAAGCGATCGATCCGACCTGCTGACCCGCCTCTCGACCACGTTCGCGGCTGGCAATCCGCCCGACGTCTTTCTCATCAACTACCGCTTCTACGGTCAGTTCGCTGCGCGTGGCGTGCTGGAGGCGCTGGGCGAGCGGCTGGCCACCTCGGCGGCCTTCAAGGAGGCCGATTTTTACGCGGAAGCGCTCACGCCCTTCCGATTTGGCGGCCGTCAAATCTGCTTGCCGCAGAACATCTCGAGCCTCGTCGTCTACTACAACCGGGACCTGTTTCGCGAGAAAGGTCTGCCCGATCCAGCGCCCGGCTGGCGGTGGCGGGACATGGTCGACGCGGCCACGGCCCTCACCATCGACCGAGAGGCTGACGGAGTGATCGATCAGTACGGCCTGGGAGTCGATCCGATCTTCATCCGACTCGCCCCGTTCCTCTGGTCCGCCGGCGCCGAGCCGTTCGACGATCCCGAGCGGCCGACTCGCTTCACCCTCGAGTCGCCCGAGGCGCAGAGGGTTCTGGAGAGTTTCTTCGCACTCCGGCTCGAGGACGGCGTCATTCCCAGCGACGTGGAGCACGAGTCCGAAGACGACGAGAGCCGCTTCCTGAATGGCCGCACGGCGATGTTCCTTGATTCGCGGCGGGCTACGCCGGTGTTTCGCACGATCTCTGCATTCGACTGGGATGTGGCGCCGCTGCCGGTCTTCGGCAACCCGGCCGGCATCCTGCACTCCGACGCCTACTGCATGGCGTCCCAGTCGACGCACAAGGATCAGGCGTGGCGGTTTGTCGAGTTCGCGCTCGGACCGGCGGGCCAGCGGATCGCTGCCGAATCCGGTCGGACGGTACCGTCCCTCCGCGCCGTGGCCGATTCCGACGCCTTCCTGGACCCGAGCGCGAAGCCGGCCAACTCCAGGATCTGGCTTGATGTCGTGCCGTCGCTCCGCAGCGTCCCGAGCATCTCCACGTGGCCGGAGATCGAGGACGCGACCAGCCCAATTCTCGAGCAGGCCATGTACGGTGAGGTCCCCGCGGCCGAGCTCGCCGGGCAACTCGACCAGGCGACACGGAGCATCTTCGGGCGGGCCGAGTACGGCAACTGATGGCCGAGCTGCGGTTCGAGGCTGTCGGCAAGCGATACGGTGCCGTCGATGCCCTTCGCGGCTTCGACATCGTTGCCGGCGATGGCGAGCTTCTTGCTCTCGTTGGGCCGTCGGGATCAGGCAAGACGACGGCGCTTCGCGTGGCCGCAGGCCTTGAGGACGCGACTGAGGGCCGCGTCTGGATCCGGGGCCGCGACGTCACCAATGAGCCGCCAGCGAAGCGGAACGTCTCGATGGTCTTCCAGGGTTTCGCACTCTTCCCACACCTGAAGGCCGGCGACAACATTGGGTTCGGGCTGCGTGCTCGCGGTGTTCCCCGGGACGAGGCCGCCGGTCGAGTCCGCGCGGCTGCAGAGTTGGTTGGCTGCGCGGAGCTCCTCGAGCGCCGTCCCAACGAGCTGTCTGGCGGCGAGCGACAACGGGTCGCGCTGGCCCGGTCGCTCGTTCGCGAGCCGGACGTGTTCCTTCTCGACGAACCGCTCTCCAACCTCGACCCGCAGCTCCGTGCCCAGATGCGGGGCGAGATCCGGCGACTCCACGACCGTGTCGGCGCGACGATGATCCACGTGACCCACGACCAGGTCGAGGCGCTGACGCTGGGCGACAGGGTCGCCGTGATGCGCGACGGCAGGATCCAGCAGGTTGACAAACCGGACGAGATCTACCGGCGACCCGCGAACCGGTTCGTCGCGACATTCGTCGGAAGCCCGGCGATGAACATGTATGCCGCCACGATCCAGGACGGCCGGTTGCATGCCGGGCCGTTTGTCACCGATCCCCCTGCCGGGTTGGCGGCGGACGGCGCCCGCCTCGAAGCGGGGGTCAGGCCGGAGGACGTCATCCTCAGCCCGCCTGACCCCGCGGGCAGCGCAACCGGGCGGGGCGCGGCCGCTCACGTCCAGCTCGTCGAGGTGGCCGGCGGCGACACGTTTGTCCACGTCGCGACCGATCAGCATGCCGTCGTCGTCCGCGGCGGGCCTGACCTCCGGCCGGCGGTCGGCGAGACGCTCGGCGTCGATGTGCGACCGGGTCGGGTCCACGTGTTTGACGCCGACTCGGGCGCCCGTCTCGGCTGACGATGGGCATCCAGCGCGACCTGCGCGGGACGGTCGCTCTCTTGCTCCCGTACCTCGTCGGGCTCGTGGCACTCGTGGCCGCGCCGGCGGCGGTCACGTTCGGACTCGCCTTGTTCGAGTGGGATCTCCTTCGGCCGCCGACGTTCGTCGGATCGGCCAATGTCGAAGAGCTGTTCCGGGACGAGGTGTTTCGGACGTCGGTCCGCAATTCCTTGACCTTTGTGGCGATGTCGGTCCCGCTGCGGCTCCTCGCTGCCGTCGCATTTGCCCTGTTGCTCCACGCCCGGTTCCGGGGCGCAGGTGTCTACCGGACCGCGATCTATCTCCCCACATTCGTCCCGGACGTGGCATACGCGCTGTTGTGGCTATGGCTCCTGAATCCGCTGTATGGCCCGTTGAACCAGGTCCTTGCCGCCCTCGGTCTGGCCGGGCCGAACTGGTTGACCGACCCCGGCGCGGCACGGTGGGCCGTCGTGCTCATGACGTTCTTCCAGCTGGGGGAGGTGTTCCTCGTGGCGTTGGCGACTCGTGCGTCCCTGCCTCGGCAGCTGTATGAGCTGGCTGAACTGGAGGCCGCCGGTTCGCTCAACGTCCTTCGTCGCGTCACGCTGCCGCTCATGGCGCCGACGCTGCTTCTCCTGCTGTTCCGCGACACCGTGCTGAGCTTTCAGGCGACGTTCGTGCCCGCGTTGCTCGTGACCGAGGGCGGCCCACCACCGTACGCGACGACCTATCTGCCGCTCTTCGTGTACCGGAATGGGTTCGAGTATCTGCGCTATGGCTACGCTGCCGCGGCGACCCTGGCGATGTTCCTGGTCACCGGGCTGATCCTCTACCTGCAATGGCGAATCGTGCAGCGCTGGCGGAGCCAGTTCGCCATCTGACGTCGCGCCGCCCGACGAATGAGCCACGGACGCAACACAATCTGACTTCTGGTATTGCGGATCGTTCGCGGGTCTGTGAGAGTAGGGTCCAGAGGGGTTCGTCGGTGCCTGGTGTAGATCGCACTGGCGCGACTGGATGTCTGGGCGTTGGTGTCGGCCTGTCAAACCGATACCTCCGCTGGGGAGGGGCGGCGGATGCTGCGCTCGGATCTGCTACCGAGGCGCCTGGCTAGTCGGCGGCTGCGTGCGCCGGTCGGAATCGTTATCGCGAGCCTCGTGTTCTCCGTTTCCATAGCTGCCCCTGTGTCGGCGGCTGTGACGTGCGGCAGCCTGACCGCGACGATCGTCGGCACCGCGGCCGGCGAGACGATCCAGGGCACTGTCGGCAACGACGTCATTCAGGCCGGCGGCGGGAGCGACACGGTCTTCGGCAATGGCGGTAACGACCAACTCTGCGGCGGCACCGGGAACGATGTGCTGCACGGCGGCGATGGCAACGACGTCCTGGTGGCCGATAGCGCGCCCGACGGCGCGGATCAGATGTATGGAGAGGCCGGAACGGACCTCGCTACGTACGGTGTCCGCTTGGCCGCCATTACCGTTGACCTGGACAACGTCGCCGATGATGGGGCGTCAGCTGAGCACGACAACGTTCGCTCCGACATCGAGAATGTGACTGGTGGGAGCGTTGCCGACAGCCTGACGGGGAGCAGCGCCGCCAACACGCTCAACGGCGGCGGGGGCAGCGACTCGCTTCTGGGTCTGGCCGGGAACGACACGATTACGGGCGGTTCCGGCAACGACACGATGAACGGCGCGGACGGCGCGGACGTGTTCGTAGCCGGCGGCAGCCCGGACGGTGCCGACCAGATGCTCGGTGGTCCGGGGATCGATCTGGCCACATACGCCGCCCGCACGGCCGCGGTTTCGGTCGACCTGGACAACGCGGCCGATGATGGCGCCGCGGGCGAGAACGACAACGTCCGCTCCGACATCGAGAATGTCAACGGCGGAACCGCGGCCGACAGTCTCATCGGCAGTGATCTCGACAACACGTTCAATGGCGGCTCCGGCAACGACGCCGTTTCGGGGCTTGGGGGCGACGACCTCCTCGACGGTGGCCCGGGTACCGACACGATCGATGGCGGGGAGGACGAGGACTTCTCGGGAATCCCGGATTTCGATCGCGTGCGATACAGCAGCGCGTCCGCGGCGGTCCAGGTGAACCTCGCCACCGGCGTGGCGACGGGCGGTGCCGGCACCGACACGCTCCTCAACCTCGAGGCTGCGATCGGCTCGAGCTTCGCCGATACGATGACGTCCAATGCCGCCGGCAGCTATCTCGACGGCGGGCCCGGTAGCGATGTCCTCACTGGTGGCGTGGCCGCCGACACACTCGTCGGCGGGTCGGGCAACGACCAACTGACCGCCAACGGTGGCGACGACCTGCTCGACGGCGGCCTCGGCGCGGACGGTCTATCCGGAGGTACCGGGGTCGATGAGGCAACCTACGCGACCGCCACTGGCGCCGTGCAGGTCAACCTCGCCTCGGGTACGGCCACCGGCGCGGCCGGCAACGACACCCTGAATTCGACGATCGAGATCGTTACCGGCTCCGGCTTCGCGGACACCCTGACCGCCCGTTCGTCCGGCTCGGGGATCGATGGCGGCCCCGGGAACGACACGATCGCCGGGGCAGCCGGTGACGACTTCCTGCTCGGCGGCACGGGTGCGGATGCCATCACGAGCGGAGCTAGCCTGAACGGAGACTTCCTCGTCGGAGGCACGGGAAACGACGCTCTCACTGGCGGCAGCGGCGACGATACGCTGTTCGGTGAGCTCGGCAGCGACAACCTCAAGGGTGGCGGCGGCAGCCAGAACTTCCTGGATGGCGGGCCCGGCAACGACTCGCTCTCCGGCACGTCCACACTCGACGTCGCCTCGTACGCATTCGCGCCAGGCCCTGTCAACGTCAACCTCGGAACCGGCGTTGCGACCGGCGACGGCACCGACACGCTGTCGTCGATCGAGGCGGTCGAGGGGACCCAGTTCAACGACGTCCTCGTTGGCGGTCCGCTTGACGACATCATCCTGGGCGGCGATGGCAACGACACGATCAGCGGTAACGGCGGTCTCGACGGTGTCGAGGCAGGCCCGGGCGACGACAGCGTTGACGGCGGCGCCGGGACGAGCGACTTCGTGGCCTACTTCGGCGCGTCGGTCGGCATCCAGGTCGACCTGGTTGCAGGCACCGCCACGGGAGACGGGTCCGACACGTTGGTCGGCGTCGAAGGCGTCAATGGGTCGGGCCAGGCGGACACCCTCCTCGGCGACGGTGGTGACAACTTCTTCGTTGGCGTCGGTGGTGACGATGTCATGGACGGCGCGAAGGGCTTCGATCAGAATTCTCTTCCTGTTCGCTCCCGCCGGCATCACGGCGGACCTCGCCGCGGGCACCGCCACCGGCGAGGGCAGCGACTCGATCCTCAACCTCGAGTTCATCGACGGGTCACCGTTCGACGACACGTTGTCGGGCGACGCGCTTGATAACGTCATCTTCGGCGAGGATGGTGACGACAACCTCGACGGGCGGGGCGGCATCGACCTCCTCGAGGGGGACGCGGGCGTCGACTCCTGTCTCAACGGCGAGATCGGCCTCGCCACCTGCGAGTCGACTGGTGCGGCGGCTTCGACCCCGGCCGCCGCCCCGGGTGCCGGTTTGGGTGAGGGGCTCCAAGGTCTGAGGCAGGTGCTTCAGGTTGACGCCGGGCTTCGTGAGTTGTCGGCCAGGGAGCGGCTCATGCCTCGCCCGTGGACGCTGAAGGGGTTCGAGCGATGAAACGGATCCGGGCGACGCGCCTCATCGACGTCCTGGTGCTCGCTGCCATCGCGGTCGTTCTCGCGTGGTCATTTGGCGACGACTCCACATCGGGCGTGTCGGGAACCACGGTGGGGAGCGTCGCCGCCAACCCAGCCGCCGCCGTTGGCGAGGATCCGGACGCGGAGGCCGAGGGCGGGGAGTCGGACGCCGAAGAGGCCGAAGAGCTCGTTGACCGCCAGAAATGGTTCGATGGCCAGCGAACGGATGGCAAGGGAAAGCTACCTGGCCGCGCCTGGCAGAAGGCGGCAACCGAGTCGCGAAAGCTGAGGACGGCGGACGGCCTGGAAACGGCACCACTGGCGTGGTCACTTATAGGCCCGCGGCCGATCGAC
The DNA here is from genome assembly GCA_963788685.1 of uncultured Chloroflexia bacterium. Lineage (GTDB taxonomy): Bacteria > Chloroflexota > Limnocylindria > Limnocylindrales > CSP1-4 > CF-46. The sequence goes on from CAWBHP010000006.1 coordinate 101,018, forward strand.
GGAGCGGCCACGTCATGGGTCTACGGTGGAAGCACGCCTTACGCCGGAAGGATCACGTCGATCGCGACCCATCCGACGAACGCCCAGGTGGCCTACGTCGGGTCGGCCAACGGAGGCGTCTGGAAGACGACCGACTCGGGGTCCACGTGGACGCAGATCTTCGACAACGCGCCAGCCACAGCATCGATGGCGATCGGCGCCGTCGCCATCGACCCGTCCGCGCCCGAAACGATCTATGTCGGGACGGGCGAGGCCAACTTCGGTGAGAGCGGTTACCTGGGTACGGGCTTGTATCGCTCTCGGAACGGAGGCGGCACCTGGAGCCGGGTCGGCGGCAATCTGTTCGACGAGTGCGCGATCAGTTCGATCGTCGTCAAGCCCGGGACATCGACGACAATTCTGCTCGGCGTGACCAGCCCGAACTATTCCTTCAACACGATTTGCCACACGGGCAACCGGTACGGCATTTGGCGGTCGACAACTGACGGCACGAACTGGACGAGGGTCGCCGCCGCCCATGCATCCCGAGTCGCCGTCGCACCCAACAACCCAGCCGTCTTCTATGCCGGTATCTACAACGGTGGGATCTACAAGTCATCAAATTCAGGTGCGACCTGGTCGGTGTTCACTGGCGGTGGTCTCCCGGCATCACCGTTCGGACGCGTCGATATTTCGGTCGTGCCAGCGCCCGGACTGGCGCAGCAGCAGACGGTCTATGCGGCCATCGCGAACCACGACGCTGGCTGGACGCTTAACGGGATCTACCGGTCGAACGACGGCGGAGCGTCGTGGGCAAGGCTCACGAGCCCCGGCTCGAACTGCGCCGGCCAGTGCTACTACAACCTGACCGTCGCCGCGGATCCAAAGAACCCGGACCGCATGTTCGCCGGCCTGACCTATCTGAATCGGTACACATCGAATGTGCCCACTCGGATCGGATACGCAAACCCCGGGACTACGGGCTGTCCATACTCGGCGACCGGGACCACGACAAACTGCATCCACGTCGACTTCCATGCACTCACGTATGACGCCTCCGGTCGCCTCTGGGTCGGGAGCGACGGCGGCGTCTATCGCACTTCCGACGCTGGGGCGACATTCACCAACCTGAACGGCACGCTCAGCAATATCCAGTACTACCCGGGCGTCGCGGGCACCCTCGCCGGGCCGCTCGTCGGCGGTGCGCAGGACAACGGATCGTCGCGACTTACTACCGGCCAGACGTGGAGGCTCGTCGGAGGTGGCGACGGCGGCCATCAGGCGATCGCGAAGAACGGTCAGGTCACGCTGTCCACTTGGCAGCAAGGACGAGTTCATCGCATCGTCGACGGCGTGTACTGCACCTATGACGAGAACCCCGGACCGGCCGAGGTCGGGAAACGGGGTCTAGTCGCGTTCATCGCACCGCTCACGGGGAGCCCAACAAACACCAACACCGTGTATGCGGGGACCTACCGCATCTATCGCACTACGAATGCCAATGCCGGCTGCGGCCTCATGACCTGGCAGACAATCAGCCAGAACTTCCTCGTCGGTACCGCCGCGGATGTCGTCACCGCGATCGCCCCGGCGAGCGACGGCGTCACCGTCTACGCGTCGACAGCCAGCGGCAAGGTCTACGTGACGGGTGGCTCGACAACGTGGGCGCTACGCTCGACCGGCTTGCCCGGCCGCGAGATCGGCGACTTCTGGGTGAGCCCGACCGCTCCGGGGACGGCCTACGCCGCGGTCCATGGTTTCGACGCAACGGGCCGACACCTCTACAAGACGACCAACTTCGGAGTGAACTGGTCGACCGTGTCGGGGAACCTTCCGAACAGCTCCGCCAACGCCGTAGTCGTCGACACGACGACGGTCCCGGCGACGATCTACGTCGGAATGGATCACGGGGTCTTCTGGTCCAACGACGACGGCGTCTCGTGGCAGAACACCTCGATCGACCTGCCCCGGACCGTCGTCTACGACCTCCTGATCGACAAGACGGCGAAGAAGTTGATCGCCGCCACGCATGGACGCGGGATGTGGACCGCGCCCCTGATCGGTGGCGGGGTTTCCGGGCCGGGACATGACGCCTTCGCGAGCGCCAAGTCGGCGGCCGCTCTCCCGTACGCAGACGCCGGGGTATCGACCACGACCGCCACGACCCAATCCGGCGAGGACATCGATCCGTCCTGCACGGCCTTCATCGGCAAGACCGTCTGGTACCGCTACTCGCCGGCGACCACAACATCTGTGACCGCCAACACGACGGGCTCGTCGTTCGACACCGTCATCGTCGCCTTTGCCGGAACCTCCCTCGGCGCGTTGACGGAGGTCGGCTGTGATGACGACGGCGGCGGCGTCGACGGTGGCCCGTCAAAGACGGCATCGATCAACGTGACTGCCGGGCAGACCTACTACTTCCAGGTGGGCGGATGGACCGCCACGAGCGGCGGCGCCGCCGAGTCGGGCACCCTCAACTTCAACCTGGTCCAGGGCGGACCGGTCAATGACGCGTTCGTGAGCGCGACGATCGTAACGAGCGCTCCCTTCTCCAGCACCGGCACGAACACCGCACAGGCCACCAATCAAGCCAGTGAGGATCGAGATCCGTCGTGCGCCGACTTCGTCGGCAAGACGGTCTGGTACAAGTTCGTTCCGGGCTCCAACATGACCGTGACGGCCAACACGCTCGGTTCGAGCTTCGACACCGTGCTCGTGGCCTTCCAGGGGACCAGCCTCGCGGGCCTGACGGAAGTCGGGTGCGACGATGACGCCGGCGCACCCGGCGGCTCGTCCCGCATCGACTCGCTTGCCTTGACGGCCGGCCAGACCTACTACTTCCAGGCGGGAGGGTGGATCGCGACTCTCGACGGAGCGGCGGCGTCTGGCACCCTCAACTTCAACCTCGTCGTTGCCGGTCCGACGAACGACCTGTTCGCTGGGGCGATCGTGATCGGTGCGCTTCCGTACACCGATGCGGGTCGTTCGACGGTCCTTGCCTCGACGGAGGACGGCGAGGACGTCGATCCCAGCTGTACCGACTTTGTCGGGAAGACCGTCTGGTACAAGTACGTTCCAGGCGCCAGCGGGACTCGGACGGTGGACACGCTCGGATCGAACTTTGACACCGTCATCGTGGTGTTCCAGGGCACGACGCTCGGAGGGTTGGCTGAAGTAGCCTGCGATGACGATGGCGGAGGCGGTGCCGGAGGCCCATCGAAGATCACGTCGTTCGCGGTGACGTCCGGACAGACCTACTACTTCCAGGTCGGCGGCTGGCGCAGCTCCGTCGGTACTCCCGCGTCGGGAAATCTCACCTTCAAGCTCGCCACGCCCTGAGGTCGCGTGGCGCGGGCTCGACAGAGGACGTTGCCGGCGGCAGAGTTGGCGCCATGAGCGCTACATCAAAGCCTGTAGCCCAAGTCGAGGGTACTAGCCCGCTGGGCTCGCTCACGGCTGACCGGCGCACCTGGCGGGAGATCCTCGCCGACGTCGCGGTCGTGACGGTGACCCCGTTCACAGCGGACGACCTTCGGAGCGTCGACCACGCCGGTCTCGAGCGAAACCTGGATCGTCTGATCCGGGGCGGAGTGCGGCTACTGGTTGCCGGCGGGAATACCGGGGAGTTCGCCGCCCTTTCCGACGAAGAGGTCGCGGAGATCGTTCGGACGCATGTGAGCGTGGGCCGCGGACGAGCTCGAGTGATCGCGGGCGTCGGCTACCGCTTGGAACGCGCCGTCGAGCTGGGCCGCACAGCGATCGCCGCTGGTGCCGACGGGCTGATGGTCCACCACCCGATTCACCCCTATGCCAGCGAGGCCGGCCTCGTGGACTACTACGCCGCACTCGCCGGCGCGCTCCCGGGCGTCCCCTTGATCCTTTACGTTCGGGGCCCGCAGCTTACGGTCGACGGTGTGCGTCGGCTCGCCGCCATCGAGTCGATCGTCGGCGTGAAGATGGGTCAACCGGATCCGGAGCGCTTCGCGGGTTTCGTCGGCGCCGCGCCGGAGCTCGCCTGGGTCTGTGGCGTAGCCGAGGCTTGGGCCGTTCCGTTCTGGGCGGCCGGTGCGATCGGGTTCACCTCCGGGATCGCCAACGTCGCCCCGGAGCGATCGCTCGAGGTCCTGGCGGCGCTGAAGGCGGGCGACCTCACCATGGCGGAGTCGCTGGTCGATCGACTGCGACCGATCGAGGCCCTTCGCGCCGGGCGCGGCGACGCCAACAACATCGCCGTCATCAAGGCCGCGATGGACCATGTCGGGCTCGTCGGCGGAGGCTTGCGTCCGCCGCTCTCCGCGCTGGAGCCCGGCGACCACGCCGAACTCGTTCGAATCGTCGATGCCCTGGAGCTGCGGTCATGACCGGCGAGCTTCCGCCCGTCACCCGCCTGCAGCACGTCAGCCTGCCGATCCCCGGCTCGCCCGAGTCGCCCGATGTGGCGCGTCGCTTCTACGGCGAGACGCTCGGGCTGGCCGAGGTCGCCCGCCCGGACGTGTTCCCGGGAACCGGGATCTGGTACGCGGTCGGCGACCAGGAGCTGCATCTCTTCAGCGAGCCGAGCGGCGTGGCCGTGAACGCCGAATCTCGCCGCCACCCCTGCTTCGAGGTCGATGACGTCGAGCGGCTCCGAGCGCGCCTCGACGCGGCCGGCGTCCCGACCCGCGACCACGATGGGGAGATCCCCGGCCGGCCGCGATTCTTCGCCGTCGACCCGTTCGGGAACACGCTGGAGTTCGTCCATTTCGAAGCCGACCACTGGTAGGTGAAGGCCCTACGGCTGGAGGCGGACTGGGATCCACGGCCCGGGGCCGCCGCCACACTCGACCCGACCGACGTGACCGCCCGCCTCGCGCGCCGGGGCAACCAGGTCTGGCGCAACCCGCGGATCTCGGTCGCCACCCTGCCCGACCCATCACCCGGCGCAGACGACGTCGTGATCCGGGTCCGCGCCTGCGGCATCTGTGGATCCGACTTCCATTTCGTCGAGTCCGATGGCGATGGCTACATGCTCTATCCGGGTCTCGTTCGCACGCCCGTCGTCACCGGTCACGAGTTCGCCGGGGTGGTCGAGGCCGTCGGCCCCGCGGTCAGGGACTTCGCTCCGGGCGACCTCGTCTGCGCCGAGGAGATCGCCTGGTGCGGCGACTGTCTCGCCTGCCGGGCAGGCCGGCCCAACAACTGCACGCGCATCGAGGAGCTCGGCTTCAGCTTCAACGGCGCCCACGCCGAACGGGTCGTCACCCGTGCTCGCTACTGCTGGTCGCTCGCGCCGCTTCTCGAGGCGGGAATCCCGGCGGATCGGGCGTTCCAGCTGGGCGCGCTCGTCGAGCCGACCGGCGTCGCATACATCGCGATCTTCGTGAGTGCCGGCGGCTTCATGCCCGGTGCGTCGGTCGGCGTGGTCGGAGCAGGACCGATCGGCCTTGCGGCCATCGCCCTCGCCCGAGCGGCGGGCGCGGGCAGGATCGTCGCGTTCGAGGTCGCCGAGGGACGCCGAGAACTGGCCACCGCGATGGGCGCCGACCTCGTGCTGGACCCGCTGCCGCTGGGATCGGACGGTGTCATCGCGGCCGCCCGAGAGGCCTCTCGCGGTCGCGGGATCGACCTGTGGGTCGAGTGCAGCGGCGCCGCGGGCGTCGCCGAGATGATGGCTGCGACCCTCGCGCCGGCCGGGCGAATGGTCCTGATCGGACGGGGCCCTCACATGATCGACCTGGACCCCGAGTTCCTCATCGTGCGAGGCGCCGCGATCCACGGTTCGATCGGCCATTCGGGCTCGGGAGCGTTCGGTCGCGTGATCGACCTCATGGCCGCCGGACGGCTCGACATGACCCGCCTGGTCAGCGGGACCGTGGATCTCGAA
>CAWBHP010000007.1:0-153816 GCA_963788685.1 uncultured Chloroflexia bacterium
GATCGGCGAGATCGTGCTGGCGGCGGGTGTGATCGTCGAAGGGAGCTCGGAGGTCAGCCTCGACCCTGCGATCGATGCTGGGCTCGTCCAAGCCGGCGGCGGAGTCATCGTATTCCGCCACCCCCTGGTGCGGTCGGCCGTCTATCAATCGGCTACGAACCTCGAGCGGCGGAAGGCGCACACCGCCCTCGCCGATGTTCTCATCGCCTCGCCTGACCGGAGAGCGTGGCACCTCGCCGCCGCAGCCCTCGGTTCCGACGAAGCCGTGGCACGCGAGCTCGACGAAGCCGCGGATCGTGCGCGTGCCCGAGGCGCCCATTCCGTCGCTGTCACTGCACTGGAGCGTGCGGCCTGGCTGAGCGAGGACTCCGGAGGTCGCGGCCGGCGACTTTTGCGCGCGGCCCAGATCGCGTTCGAGCTCGGACGTCCAGATCTCGTCCTCCGCCTGCTGGCCAACGTCGACCCAGCCGGTGCTGACGACACTCGAGCGGGCGCGCATGGCGTGGGTTGGCCAAAGCTTCACGGATGGCGTCTCTGCCGATCGGGAGACGGTCGCCGGGTCGCTGCTCGATGGCGCTGAGGTGGCGGTAGCGGCCGATGACCTCGACCTGGCACTCAACCTCCTGATGAGCGCGGCGTTGCGCTGTTGGTGGGTCGGTGCGGATCCGCCCCCACGGCATCAGATCGTGTCGTTCGCGAAGTCACTGCTTCAGAAGAGCGATGATCCACGACTCCTGATAGCACTCGTGGTGGCCGCCCCATTCGAGCTCGGAGGGTATGTGATCGAGCGGGTGACAGCCAGGCGTCCAGGCAACGGCCTCGATCCCGCCTCCGATCGGCTACTGGCCGTCGCCGCCGCGACCGCGGGCGACTGGTCCACGGCATCCAGGTTCTATGCGTCCGCGATCGACGGCCTGCGTCGGGAAGGCCGGCTCGCGCTCCTTGGACAGACACTGACCTATCAGGCTTGGATCGCCGCCCAGCGCGGTGACCTTCGGTATGCCGGTCCGATCGCGGAGGAGGGCCACCGTCTGGCCGTCGAGACCGGCCAGCCCTTGTGGATCGCCCGGGCTCGGGTCACCCAGGCGCTCGTCGCAGGCCTCCGGGGCGAGGAAGGCGCGGCCGAGGCATTCCTCGCCGAAGCCGACCAGCTCGCGCTGCCGCTTGGCGGGAGTGCCATCCTGGCGGACGTCGGTTACCTCCGCGCACTGATCGCGCTTGGGGCCGGTCGGTCGAGCCACGCCTACCACGAGCTGCGTCGGCTCTTCGATCCCAACGACCCTGCGTTCCACTACCAGAAGGGCTACGGAGCGATCGGCGACTACGCGGAGGCGGCGGTCCACCACGGCGAGCGAGCCGACGCGCTCGAAGCCCTCGAGCGCGTCGAAGTGGCGGCCGCCCAGACGCCGTCCCCCCGGCTGCAGCTGGTCGTCCGTCATGCGCGGGCGCTGCTGGCTCCGGACGAGACTGCGGAGGCTCTGTTCCATGACGCTCTGGAACACGATCTCTCAGCCTGGCCGTTCGACCGTGCGCGGCTTTTGTTGGCGTTCGGAGGATGGTTGCGTCGCCACCGGCGCCAGGCTGAGTCGCGGCCATTGCTGCGCGCCGCCATCGAGGCGTTCGACGCGCTCGGTACCGTCACGTGGGGAGACCGTGCTAGAGAGGAGCTTCGAGCCTCGGGCGAGACGAGCCGGAAGAGGTCCATTGCGTCGTGGGATCAACTCTCGGCGCAGGAGCTTCAGATCGCCCAGATGGCCGCGAACGGGCTATCGAACCGAGATATCGGCCAGCGGCTCTATCTCTCGCATCGCACCGTCGGGTCGCACCTCTATCGCGTCTACCCCAAGCTGGGTATCACGTCGCGAGCTCAGCTTCATGGGGTCCTCAACGCCCAAGCCCTGATCCCGACCTGACCGTTCCGAGCGGCCGAGAGATTGTTCCGCCCGCCGTCGGCACTGGCGGATCGAGTTATCCGACGGTCATGGTGGCCGGTATCGGAATCCGCCTTGCCGAAGGTTGAGTCGCGCGACAGACGCGGGTCGCCAGGAGTTCCTCGTACGGTCTGGAGCGCACCAGAAGGTGCCGGAGACATCGCTTTCAGATCGGAGCCTCACGATGGCCACGAGCCAACCCGCGAGAATCGGCCAGCGTCTCCTGAGACATCCTTCCGCCGCGACGGCCACGCGGACGTCCAGCGGCTCCCTTCGGTTCGCAGGACGCCAATCGACCAGCGGAGACCTACCAATCGGACGGCGATTCCTGCGAGCGCTGATAGGCGCAGGCCAGGAGGGACCAGGTCGACGCATCGACAGCTGGTATCCCGCGGCCTCGCACCGGGCGAAGCGGCGAACCTGACGGCCTACCTGAATCGACTCCCGATCGGCGACCAACCGTGGACCTTGACCCAGGTAAACACGCTTTTGTTCCTACGCTCCCTTCGTGTCAGCGGTCCGTTTGGGGGAACCGTCGTGTAGGGTGGATGGCTGGCGAGGAAGGATTCGAACCTCGATCTCCTGATCCAGAGGACTACCAACGTTTCGCCGATGGTCGGTGCGATTTGAGCGTGGCGCGGTCTCGGATTCGTCGGTCCGGCGCGATCGCCGTGGATTATGTCTCGGCCGCGACGGACACCTCCGAGCCGAACGGCGTCGCCGTCGGCCCGTTGGGCATGCTCGCCTTCGGAGGCGACTGCTGTGGCACCGAAGAGCGCGCGCTGTGGCGATCCGTCGATGGGCTCAATTGGACCAGGGGCGCCCTCGGGCCCGGCATCAGCTAGGCCGAACGAGGTGCGCCGCTGCCAAGCGCTCCCTCGAATGCCTGCGATCCCATGTTGAGTCATTTGACGTCCTTGTGGCCGTGCTCTGGATTACAGCGCCCAGAACGTTGAGTCGCGCGACAGAAGCGACTCGGCGGGCGATCTTCGTAGGGTCGGTGCAGCACCACAAGGTGCGGCCAACGGGCCGACCGGCATGGCGTTTCAGCCCCGGGATGAGCACAAGTGGAGACATCTGACGTGCGTCCGGTCACGGGACAGAAAGAATTCGCGTTTCGACACGCTGGCGACCCGAACCGTCGCGCTCGCGTTCGCGCTCGCCTTCGTCGTCGGAGCCTGCGATGCGTATGCGCAGGGGGGCGGCGGCGGGAGCGGCGGCGACCTGACCCTCAGCGTCGCCGCCCCCGCCGATGGGGCGGAAGTCTCCGTCCCCTTTGGCATGACGATCGAGACAGACGTCTCGCTCGGACCGCCCGAGTCCGGGAACCATCATCTCCATTTGAACTTCGACGGCGGCACCGACGCAGCCGACTACGACATGGCTTACAGCAACGCGGTCCAGGTCAGCCGTGAGCTGGCGCCAGGCGAGCACACGATCATCGTGTCGCTCCGCAATCCCGACCATAGCGACGCTGGCCCGTCGCAGACCATCACGGTCGTCGTCACGGGCAGTGGCGGGGATGATGCGGAGAGCCCCGTCCCCGCCGCCACGCCCTCGGGCTATGGGTACTGATCTGGGCGTTCCGATGACCATCGAACGCTAGCGTCGCTCGACCCGGCGGTATCACGCCGCGGTCTACGCGACGACGCTGCTTCTTTATCCCGAGGGCTCGCACCGAGCGAGGCAGCGAATCTTCACCGCCTACCTAAATCGACTTCCGATCGACGACAAACCCTGGACCCTGACCCAGGTAAACACGGTCCTGTTCCTTCGTGGTCTTCGCGTCAGCGGACACTGGGACCGACGGACGGGCATTCCCTGGACTAACCGACGCCTGATGCGTGGTCAGGAGCCGCCTGGCCGAACGTTCGTCGACTGACGTCACGGAGCAGAAGAACCGGCATGCCCGATTACGGACACCCGATCACCTTTGGCCTGAGTCTCATCCCGCGAGAGACGGCCCTTGTTAGTGAAAATCGCGGGAGCTTGCCCAGGCTGCGGACGCCGCCGGGTTGGACTACCTTGCCATCCAGGATCACGCCTACAACTCAGGGTTTCTCGACGTTTGGACCCTGATCACCTTCCTGGCCGCCGAGACCGACCGGATCGCATTCTTCCCCGACGTGGCCGATCTGCAGCTGCGGCCACCGACGATCCTCGCCAAGGCGGCCGCGTCGCTGAGCGTGCTGTCCGGCGGGCGGATCGTTCTCGGCGTCGGTGGCGGCATTCCCGGCGGCATCGCCGCCATGGGCGGCGTCCGCCGGAGGCAATCCCGAGATGATCGCGTTCACTGAAGAAGCGCTGCACTTCATGCGGAGCGGGCGCTGGCCGGCGGCGTCGTCGAGTTTCGCAGCGGCCAGCACGCGATCGAGGGCTACGAAGCCGGCCCGCTGCCGGCGTCGCCGGTGCCCTTTGTGGCTGGGCAGTAATGGGCCGCGCATGCTGGCCGTTACCGGTCGCTCCAGCGACGGCTGGGTATCGCCGCTCAGCACGTACGTCGGACCGACGGTGGTTCCGTCCCGGCAGCAGCTGATTGACGATGCCGCGCGAGCGGCCGGGCGCGACCCGGCGGACGTGCGCCGGATTTACAACGTGATCGGCGCGATCGCGCCGCGAGGTCGCGGCCCGGGGCTGGTCGGGGACGTCGAGACCTGGGTGGCTACGCTGACCGAATGGTCGATCGACCTGGGCTTCGACACGTTCATCCTGTGGCCGATGACCGAGCCGCTCGCCCAACTCGAGGTATTTGCTCGGGAGGTGGTTCCAGCGGTGCGACAACGCGTGGCCGAACGTCGCGGCCGAGTATCGCGAACTGCGTGAACCGCGAGGGCAATGGGACAGGCCGCAGTGCCGACTCGTGCCGCGTGGCTCTAGGCCCGAACTTCGCGGCCGGACGAAGTAGCTGCGGCCGAGCCGCAAGGTGGCGAGGTTGAGACGATCTCGGCTATTGACAGCTCCGGGATCCCGCCCAAGACCGGTATCCACGTCGACGTCGGCCAGGGTGAGATCGCGCTCTCGGCGCCGGAGAAGGCGCGGTAGGAGTTCAGCCCCTCCAGGTAGAACTCGATCGTCCGCTCCGACAGGACCTCGGCCCGGCAGGCGGCGACGAAGGCCGCAACCGTCGTATCGAACCGGTGGCGCCGCGGGTCGCGGCTGCCAGTACGCGCAGTCAGGTGAACTTCGCAATTCGGCAAATCAGGTGAACGTCCAGAAGGCGAATCAGGTGAACTTCGCGGCATCCTCGGGGCTCCTTCTTGGAGTCCACGCCTTGCTCAGTGCGCACGACACCACCAGATGTGGTGTCGGTAGTCTCCGGAACCGCTACCCGTTGGGTAGCTGGCTGGCGAGGAAGGATTCGAACCTTCGATCTCCTGATCCAGAGTCAGGCGCCTTACCGCTTGGCCACTCGCCAGTGACGCGCCCGAGATGATACCGCAGCAGCCATCCCGGGCCTGACCTCGCCCTCTGCTAATCTCGCGTCCTCGTGAACCACGCCCACAGGGTGGCCCCGGCGACCGTCACGTCGCGCGGGAAGACCCGTCACGTCTCGGCGTTCCTCGACGCGCTCTTTCCCGGTCTGGGCCACCTGTTGGCCGGCCGGCGCCGGCGCGCGGCGTTCTTCGGCCTGCCGGTCGTTGGGCTGCTCCTGATCGCCATCCTGATCGTCGTCTTTGCGCCGACCGTCCGGCTCGTCGCCCTCGCCCTGGACCCGGTCGCCCTCGCCGCGTTCTTCGCAATCCAGGCCCTGATTCTCGATCTGGCGGCTGCTCGCCGTCGCGTCGAGCCTGTTCGACCCGACGCTGCCGAAGATGAACCGGCGCGACCTCGTCCCGCTCGTCCTCATCGCGATCGTCGTGGTCGTGCCCCAGGTCTACGCCGGCTATGCCACGAACGTCGCCCGCGAGGTCACCGATCAGGTCGTCCCGAACGAGCCCGAGACCGTCGGCGCCTGGCAGCCCAACGCCTACGCGCAGGGACCCGGCTCGCGGGACTTCGACTTCCCGTCGAGCCCGCCCTCGCCGTCGCCGTCGGCCTCGGCGTCGCCGGCGGTCCCGCGCCAGAACGTCCTGGTCATCGGCGTCGACCAGGGCGTCGGCCGCAACACATTCCTGACCGACACGATGATCGTCGCCTCCCTCGACCCGGTCGCCGAGACCGTATCGATGATCTCGATCCCCCGCGACATGGTCGACGTCCCACTGCCCGACGGGCGCAGCTATCGGGGCAAGATCAACGGCCTGCTGTCGTACGCCAGGCATCACCCGAAAGACTTCCCCGGCTCCGACGGGACCGGCCACGACGTCCTGATGGGCGCCCTCGGGACGCTGCTCGGCATGAAGATCGACTATTTCGCGCAGGTCAATCTCGGTGGCTTCGTCCGCGTCGTCGACTCGCTCGGCGGCGTCAACGTCGACGTCGCGGACGGTTTCTGCGACCCGACCTATGACGAGTACGGCTTCTCCAACGGGTTCTCGATCTCGGCCGGCCGGCATCACCTCAACGGCAACCAGGCCCTAGCCTTCGCCCGGGTCCGCAAGGCCGCTGGCGAGAGCGACTTCACCCGGGCCGCCCGCCAGCAGGAGGTCCTCTCGGGCATCCGCGAGGCCGTGACCTCCGGCGGCTTCCTGCGCGACCCGATCGGGTTCATGAAGGCCGTCGGCAAGACCGTCCTGACGAACGTCCCCCGCGAGCTCGTGCCCGGCCTTGCCGACGTCGCCACGCGGGTCGGTCGAACCTCGACCTACCGGGCGGTGATCACGCATCCCCTGGTCCGGTCGGGCTACGACTCGCGTGGCTCGATCCAGCTGCCCGACATCGACGGGGATCCGGGCCCTCGCCACGACCCTGTTCACCCCGTCAGGGACTACTCCGCCCGCGAAATACCAGGTGCCACCTTCGTCGGGCCGCGTGTCGGGCTCCGGCGTAGGCACGTGCAAACCGGCGGCCACCCCACACCCAACCGCCAAGCCGACGCCGAAGCCGACCGCGACACCAGACGCGACGGCGAAGCCGACGCCCAAGCCGAGCGTGACCCCGAAACCCACGGCGACCGCCGCACCGACCCCGCCCCCAACTCCCGCGCCGACGCCGACCCCGGCCCCGACGCCCGAGCCGACCCCGGAGCCCACGCCGGCGGCCAGCCCGACCTGACGGCCCCGCGTGGCGATCCGTGAGACGATTCCTCCCCGAACAGCAAGGAGGTGCAGTCATGCCACCCAAGACGGCCAAGGGTAAAGGTCGCGGCGGAGCGTCCTCGGCCCAATCGACCAACGGCCGGCGCCGTTCCCCAGAGCCGCGCCTCGCCCCTCTCGGTATCGAGATCCAGCGCTTCGGGTCGCTCCGGCTAGCCCCGATCGCGCTCGCGTCGACCGCTCGCTCCGAGAGCTGCCGGGTGCTGAACGTCATCCTCGCCGACTCGATGATCCTCTACGCCCTGTACAAGAAGCACCACTGGCTGGTCATGGGGCCGACGTTCTACCAGCTCCACCTCCTCTTCGACAAGCATGCCGAGGAGCAGAGCGAGATCATCGATCTGCTGGCCGAGCGAGTTCAGAGCCTCGGCGGCGTCGCCGTCGGCGATCCCCGCCATGCCGCGGAGCTGACGACGATCGACCGGCCGCCGAACGGCGCGGAAGATCTCCCGGCGATGATCCACCGGCTGCTCAACGCCCACGAGGCGATCATCGAGAAGGTCCGGGACGCGATCGATCGGACGGAGAAGAGCGGTGACTGGGGCTCGAACGACCTGCTGATGGGCGACGTCCTGCGCACGAACGAGCTCCAGACCTGGTTCATCGCTTCGCACGTGGTCGACATCCCGCTCGTCGAGGGCTGAGTGGCAGCCATCCCCGACACGTTCCGAGCGTTCGTCGCCGAGCGGCGCGGCGAGGACGCCGTCGAGCGCGGCGTCCGGTCGTTCGTCGGCGGCGGAGCTGCCGGATGGCGAGGTCGAGGTCCGGGTCGACTGGTCGAGCGTCAACTACAAGGATGCGCTGGCCACGATCGCGGCCGGGAAGGTCGCCCGGATCAGCCCGCTCATTCCGGGCATCGACCTCGCCGGGGAGGTCGTCAGGTCGGGCGATTCCGCGTTCCCACCGGGCCAGGCGGTTCTGGCCCACGGCTACGACCTCGGCGTCGCCCGTCATGGCGGGTTCGGCGAATACACGAGGCTCCCAGCGGGCTACGTCGTGCCACTGCCGCCGGGCCTCGATGCCCGCGAGGCGATGGCGATCGGGACGGCCGGGTTCACGGCCGCGATGTCGGTCGCGGCGCTGGAGGGGCATGGACTCCGTCCGGGCGATGGCCCGGTCCTCGTGACCGGCGCGAGCGGCGGCGTCGGCAGCAATGCCGTGGCGATCCTCGCCGGGCGCGGCCACGAGGTCTGGGCCGCGACCGGCAAGGCCGACGAGGAGCCGCGCCTGCGGTCGCTCGGCGCGGCCGGCGTCGTGCCGCGCGACGAGGTCACCGCGGAGAGCCCTCGTCCGCTCGATTCGGCGCGCTGGGCGGGCGCCGTCGATGCCGTCGGCGGAGCGACCCTGCCCTACGTGCTTCGGACCCTCCGGCCGGGTGCGGCCGTCGCGTCGTCCGGCAACGCGGGCGGGCCGATTCTCAGCACGACCGTCCTGCCGTTCATCCTGCGCGGTGTCGCGCTTTTCGGGATGGACTCCTCGGCGGTCCCGATCGAGGCTCGCCGGGCGCTCTGGGCCGGCTCGGGTCCGACCTCCGCCCGAACGGACTCGGCGAGGGAGTGACCGAGGTGACCCTCGAGACCCTCGAGCCGGCCCTCGACGGGATCCTCGCCGGGGCCGCCCGGGGCCGGTGGGTGGTTCGCGTCTCCGCCTGAGGGTCAGCCGCCTGACAGTCAGTCGAGCTCGCCCCGGAGCTGGGCGAGGGCTCGGGTGAGCGGCTCGAGCGCCGTGTCGGCTGGGTAGGGCGTCCGGAGCACCGCCGCGTCGAGATCGAGCCTGCCGTCGTGGACGAGCTTCGCCAGCTCGGCGACGGTCCGGAATTCCGTCATCTGGCGGACGGCGAAGCCGCGGTCTCCGACCGAGCCGTGGCCGGGGACGACGGTGTCGCCCGCGAGCTCGACGAGGCGTTCGACCGTGCCCGGCCAGTCGATCGGGTAGGCGTCGCCGAAGAACGGCGTCGCATCGGCCTCCAGGAGGTCGCCGGCGAAGAGAACATCGGCGTCGGGGACGCGAACGACGATGTCGTTGTCGGTGTGGCCTCGGCCGAGATACTCGAGTTCGACCACTCGGCCGCCCGGATCGATCTCGACCGTCGCCGTTTCCGCGAACGTCCGATCCGGCGGATCGAGGATGACTTCTGCAAGTTCATCGGCCAGGTGCGGCAGCGCAGTGGCGGCGCCGGTTCGTTGGCGCTCGCCGGTTGCCTGGATCATGGTCACGCAACGCTCGTGGCCCCAGATCTCCGCCGGCCTCAGCGACGTGATTGCCGAAACAGTGATCCGAGTGGCCGTGGGTGTTGACCACGACCCGGACGGGGAGGGGAGTGATCGCCCGGAGGTCGGCGACGATCTCGGCTGCCTGCTGGTGGCTGATCCGCGTGTCGACGAGCAGGACGCCCGCATCGCCGAGCACGACGCCGATATTCTGGTCGTAGAAGGCGTATCGCCGGACGTAAACGCGGTCGCCGACTTCCGTCCAAGCTGACATTCCGCGCAGCGTAGCCGGTTGGACGCCTACCATCGCCCCGATGACGTCATCGACCCAGCCCGCGACCGCGGCCGACGGGACGAAGCTTCTCGTCCGGCGCTGGGCTTCGCCCGGCCCGGCGTGGGCGAGCGTGCTCCTCGTCCACGGGATCGCCGAGCACAGCGGGCGGTACGAGCTGGTCGGGAACCGCTTCGCCGCGGCCGGCCTCGACGTCCAGGCCTACGACCAGCGCGGCTTCGGGGCGTCGAGTGGCAGGCGAGCCTATGTCGATCGCTGGGATCAGCAGCTCAACGACCTTGGCGAGCGACTCCGAACCGTCCGGTCCGATGCGGCCGGCCGGCCGGTGGTCCTGTACGGGCATTCCCTCGGCGGGCTCATCGCCCTGGGCTACGTGCTGACGGACCGGGCCAAGCCCGATCTCCTCGTGCTATCTGCGCCGGCCATCGAGGCGAACGTCCCTGGCTGGAAGCGAAACGTGGCCCGGATCCTGAGCCGCGTCGCGCCACGAACGCCGATCCCGAACGCCTTCGACGGAGCCGTGCTGTCGCGGGATCCGGACGTGGCCGAGCGCTATCTCAGCGACCCGCTCAACGAGCACGTTACGACGGCCCGGTTCGGCGCGGAAGCGCTCGCGGAACAGACGCGCGTCCAGGCAAACCTCGCCCGACTGACGCTCCCGACGCTCGTCATCCATGGCGCCGACGATGGGCTCGTGCTGCCGTCCTCCAGCGAGCCGCTGGGCGAGCTCACGGGCGTGACCCGCCGCGAATACCCGGGCATCCGCCACGAGCTCCACAACGAGCCCGAGGGTCCGTCGATCATCGACGACGTCGTCGGCTGGATCCGCGAGCAGGTGCTGCCGGAGGCCTCCCAGACCCGGTTCGCCATTCGCCGGAAGGCGCACCAGTTGTACGAGCAGGAGGGCGGCGACGGCGCCTGACGCCTGAGCGACCGAACGGACGTAGCGGTGCTAGGATTGAGGCAATTGAACATCGCCTCCGGGGAGCGCAGCGCGCGCTGAGAGTGTGGTTCGACCACAGACCCGCGGAACCTGATCTGGTTCATACCAGCGAAGGAAGCAGGCCCGCCGACTCGTCGCCGTCCCGGTTTCCTGGGGCGGCGTTGTTGTCGGAAGGAACCTGTTCGTGAAGATCATCGCTGCCTGCATGGCCCTCGCCCTCCTCTGGGGCTGCGGGTCCGACGGCAATCCCAGCCCCTCGCCCTCCCCATCGCGGGGTCTGGCGACCGTCCGCCTCGCCCTCGATTGGACGCCCAACACCAACCACGTCGGCTTCTACGTCGCGCGAGCCAAGGGCTTGTTCGATGCGGTCGGGATCGACCTCGAGGTCCTGCCCTACGCGACCGCCACGCCCGAAACGCTCCTCGCGGCCCACCAGGCGGAGTGTGGGATCAGCTTTCAGGACTCGCTGACGTTCGCGGTCGCGAAGGGCGCCGACATCGTCAGCGTCGCCGCGATCCTCCAGCGCACCGCTTCCGCGATCGGCGTGCTCGCTGACGGTCCGATCCAGCGACCGCGCGACCTGGACGGCAAGACGTACGCCGGATTCGGCTACCCGAACGAGGTGCCGACGCTGAAGGCCGTGATCAAGTCCGACGGCGGCACGGGCACGTTCGAGGTTGCCACGCTCGACAGCGCCGCCTACGAGGCGCTGTACAACAAGAGGGCCGACTTCACGATCCCGTTCACGGCGTGGGAGGGAGTCGAGGCCGACCTCCGCGGGATCGACCTGCGCTACTTCCGCTTCGCCGACTACGGCTTCCCCGAGTTCTACCAGGTCGTCCTCGCCTGCGATCGAGCGTGGCTCGAGCGTGAGCCAGATGCGGCCCGCCGGTTCGTCGGGGCGACGGTGCTGGGCTTCGAGGCCGCCATCGCCGACCCGGACGGGGCGGCCGACGCCCTGATCGCCGAGAACCCGGGTGTGTTCGATGCGAACAAGGAGCTCCCACGCGCGAGCCTCGACTTCCTCATCGAGGGCGGCTACCTGGTCGACGGCCAGGGCGAGTTCGGCCGGCAGACGCTCCAGCGCTGGCAGGCCTATTCGGAGTTTCTGTTCGAGGAGGGCCTCCTCGCCGACGCCGACGGGAAGCCCCTGACCGCGCCGCTCGACTACCCCTCGCTGTTCACGAATGACTTTCTGCCGTGAGCGCGCTCTTCGCTGGGTCCCCCGGCGATCGTCGTCGCACTGTTCCTCGTCGCGTGGGAGCTCTACGCCCGCGCATCGGGGGTCAGTCCGTTCGTGCTGCCGCCGCCGTCGCGCGTCGTCGCCTCGCTGTGGGAGTTCCGGAGCGAGGCGTTTCGCCACCTCGTCCCGACGATCGTCGAGACGCTGGTCGGGCTTCATGGTCTCGATTGCGGCCGCGGTCGGCGCCGCGATCGTGATGGATCGGCTCCCGGTCGTCCGCCGGGCGCTTGCCCCGCTCATGATCGGCTCCCAGACGATCCCGATCGTCGCGATCGCCCCGTTGATCGTCGTGTGGTTCGGCTTCGGGTTCGCCCCCAAGATCCTCGTCGTCGTCCTGGTCACGTTCTTCCCGATCACCGTCGCGCTGCTGGATGGCTTCGCCTCGACGCCGGCCGAAGCCACGGATCTCATGCGCTCGTTCGGTGCGTCGAGCGGCCAGACGTTCCGGAAGCTGCGCTGGCCGTCGGGCCTGCCGGCGCTGTTCACGGGCCTTCGGATCTCGGCGACCTATGCGGTCATCGCCGCCGTCATCGCCGAGTACGTCGGCGCGACCGAGGGCCTCGGGATCTGGATGGTCCTGTCGCAGCGATCGTTCCGGACGGACCTCGTGTTCGGTGCGATCGTGCTCACCGCGGTGCTCAGCGTCGCGCTCTTCGCGCTCGTCGTTGTCGCCGAGCGGGCGGTGATTCCGTGGTACCGGGCGTCTCGCGGGGCGCGCCTGCCGGAACGGAGTTCGGAAGCGGCGTAACGTAGAGGCCACAACCCCGCGACCGCGATCACCTCGCATCAAATTGAGCCGGCGTCACGGCGCCGCCAGAGGAGGGCTCCCGACATGACCGACGTCATCGACCGCGTCAAGACGTACCAGCAGTTCATCGGCGGCGAGTTCGTCGACTCCGCCTCAGGCGAGACGCTCGACATCGAGAATCCGGCCAACGGCCAGGTCATCGCCAAGGTGCCGGCGTCCGCCGACGAGGACGTGAATCGGGCGGTCGAGTCGGCCGACAAGGCGTTCCAGAGCTGGAAGCAGACGACGCCCCAGGATCGCAGCCTGATCCTGCTCAAGATCGCCGATTCGCTCGAGGCCAACGCCGATGAACTCGGCCGGCTCGAATCGGCGAATGCGGGCAAGCCGGTCGCCGCAGCGATCGATGAGATCGCCGTCTGCGCCGATCTCTTCCGATTCTTCGCCGGCGCGGCGCGGGTCATGGACGGCCTCGCCGCGAACGAGTTCCTGGCGGGCCACACCTCGATCATCCGGCGCGACCCGATCGGCGTCGTGGCCAGCATCGCCCCGTGGAACTACCCGCTCTACATGGCCTCCTGGAAGCTCGGCCCCGCGCTGGCGACCGGCAACACGGTCGTCCTCAAGCCGTCGATTCGGACGCCCCTTACCGCCCTCCGTTTCGCGGAGATCCTCGGCGAGCATCTGCCCGCGGGCGTCGTCAACGTCCTGTCGGGGTCGGGCGCGGCGATCGGCGACACGCTGGTCGGCCACCCGAAGGTCCGGATGGTCTCGATTACCGGCGACACGGCGACCGGCAAGCGGATCGCCACGATCGCGGCTGGGACCGTCAAGCGCCTCCACCTCGAGCTCGGTGGCAAGGCACCCGTGATCATCTTCGACGACGCCGACCTGGACCTCGCGGCCGAGACGCTCAAGTCGGCCGGCTACTGGAACAGCGGCCAGGACTGCACCGCTGCCACGCGCGTCATCGCGGGGCCGGGGGTCTACGACGACTTTGTCTCCAAGCTTTCCGACCAGGTCCGCTCGATCAAGTGGGGCGATCCAGCCGAGGCAGACGACCTCGACATGGGCTCGCTGATCGCCGGCGCCCAGGCCGACAAGGTCCAGGGCATGGTCGACCGCGCCCGGTCAGGGGCGGAGGTTGTCGTCGGGGGCAACCGGCCGGATCGGCCGGGCGCCTACTACGAGCCGACGGTCATCGCCGGCCCCGACCAGAAGTCCGAGATCATCCAGGACGAGATCTTCGGCCCGGTCGTCACGGTTCAGCGCTTCTCCGACGAGGATCAGGCCGTCGCCTGGGCAAACGACACCCCGTACGGCCTCGCGTCGTCGCTCTTCACGAGCGACATCGGCAAGGCGATGCGCGTCGCCAAGGCCCTCGAGTTCGGCCACGTCTGGATCAACGAGCACTTCACGCTCGCGTCCGAGACGCCTCACGGCGGCGTGAAGCAGTCCGGCTACGGCAAGGACGGCTCCAAGTACGCGCTCGAGGACTACACGTTCATCAAGCACGTGATGATCAATACGGGGGTCTGAAACCGGGTCGACGGCTGGGACGGTGGCCCTCACCGCGCCGATTGCCCCGCCGGCGCTGCCCGAGGGGCTCCGCGACGCGATCCTTGCCTGGTATGACGCTCGCGGCCGGAGCCTGCCGTTTCGCGGCACGACCGATCCCTACGCGGTCCTCGTGTCGGAGGTGATGGCCCAGCAGACGCAGATCTCGCGGGTGGCCCCGGCCTGGACCGCCTTCATGGCGACGTTCCCCACGATTCGCGATCTCGCCGCGGCCACCCCGGCCGACGTCCTGCGAGCATGGCGAGGGATGGGCTACAACCGCCGGGCGCTGAACCTGTGGCGGGCCGCACGAGTCGTGGTCGACAACCACGGCGGCCAGTTGCCGTCGGACGTCGCCGGGCTCGCGCTGCTGCCGGGGATCGGGCCGTACACCGCGCGGGCTGTCGCCGCGATCGCCTTCGGCGTGCCGGTCGGTGCGGTCGATACCAATGTTCGCCGGGTCCTCGGTCGGACGATCGGAGGGGCAATCGACGCGTTTCCTGCGAGGGAGCTCCAGCGAGTCGCCGATGCCGCCGTTCCGGCGGATCGGCCAGCCGATTGGACCCACGCCCTCATGGATGTCGGGGCGACGTTCTGCCGGACGGCCCGGCCGCTCTGCTCCGAATGCCCGGCGCGTTCCTTGTGCCGGTTCGCGGCTGCAGGGCCGGCCGGTCGCCGCGTCACGCCGCGCGGCGGCCGCGGCGCGTCTCCTTTCCACTCGACGTCGCGCTGGCTCCGGGGCCGGATCATGGACCGCCTCCGGGAGGTCGAGGGTGCGGGTTGGGTCGTCATCGACGCGCCCATCGGCGATCACGACCGGACGACGATCGCGCGGACGCTGGAGGTGCTGGCCGCTGAGGGCCTCGTCGAGCTCGATCCCGCGTCCCCGCTGAGTGCCCGCCTGCCGGTCGGCTGAGTTCGCGCGTCGCCCGGTCGCAGCGGCTACGCTTGCGAGCATGGTCTCGCCCCGCACGAGCGCCCCGTCGCTGACCGAGTCGCCGCTGCCGGCAGACGATCCCGGTCTCTTCGAACTCGACCTCCGCGGCCTGCGTGCACGCTGGGCCGCGACGGCGGGCCGCCCGCCGATGAGCGCCGAAGCGATGATCGGCGCCGATCGCAAGGCGCAGGCGCTGGGCGTTCCCGGCGAGCGACTCATGGAACAGGCTGGAACGGCGGCAGCGGCCGCGGCCCGGGCGCTGGCGATCGAGACGGACCGCTGGCTCAAGGGTCCGATCGTGATCTTCGCCGGGCCCGGCAACAACGGCGGCGACGGCTTCGTGGCCGCGCGCCGTCTCGCCAAGGCCGGCGCGCAGGTCGTAGTCGCTTTCGTAGCCGCCGAAGGGCGGCCGAGGGGCCGGGATGCCGCCCGCAACTGGGATCGCCTCGTCCGCGAGGAGGGCGTCACGCTCATCCACGCCCCGGTCGGCCGGGACGTCGCGATTCTCGGCCAGGGGATCGAGAAGGCATCGATCGTCGTCGATGCGCTGCTCGGTACAGGGGTCCGGGGTGAGCTGCGCGAGCCGATCCGGAGCGCGGTCGAGCTCATCAACCGGGCGCGAGGGGCGATGGTCCCGGTCCTCGCGATCGACACGCCGACTGCCGTCGACCTGTCGAGCGGTCAGCCGTCCGACCCCGCCGTCCGGGCCGACCTCACGATCACGTTCCACCGACCCAAGACCGGGCTGCGCACGCGGCTTGGAGCTGCCCTCGCCGGTCGGGTGCTGGTGGCCCCGATCGGGATCCCGCCCGAGGCCGACCGTGGCTGAGCGGGCGATCGGCCTTCGCGAGGTGGTCGTCGCGGCGGCCGTCAGCGTCGTCGTCGTCCTGGGTGCGGCGGTCGTCACGAGCCTGCTGCCGCCCGAGGGCCAGGCGATCGTGTTCAGGACGCCGCTGCTGATCTTCGTGCTGCTGATCGGGACCGCGGCCGCGCTCTGGCGGATCTCGCGGCCGCGGCCACCGGGCTGACGGGCTCTGGCTCGAATTACCCTCTGTACAAGATCGTTCCAAGGCGGGTAGACTCCCGCTCGTTAATGCCGCGGAAGCGTCCGCGGCTACAGACGTAGCTCAACGACGACTCGGACTCCTCTCACGGCTGACGCGAGAAAACCCAGAGGGATCGCGCGGCTACCGAGAGGAGTTTTCGTTTCGTGTACAACGACAAAAATCTGACCTGCGCCGATTGCGGCCAGGAGTTCGTGTTCACCGCAAGTGAGCAGGACTTCTACGCACAGCGCGGGTTCACCGAGCCGCGCCGTTGTCCGTCGTGTCGCGCCAGCCGCAAGGCTGCCCGCGGTGCGGAGGGCGGCGGTAGCAGCTACGGCGGCGGTTATGGCGCCGGCGGCGGCTACAGTGCCGGCGGCGGCGCGGGTGGTTACAGCAGCGGCGGTGGCGGCGGCGGCGGTTACGGCCGCGATCGCGGTCCCCGCGAGATGTTCGCTGCAACGTGCTCGTCCTGCGGTCGCGAGGCCCAGGTCCCCTTCCGTCCGACCAGCGGCAAGCCCGTCTACTGCTCGGACTGCTTCCGCAGCCAGCGCGGCGGATCCAGCTACTAAATCCAGTCCTCTCGGCGCGGGTGAGAGTGCCCGCCGAACCAGCGTGATCCCGAGCCAGGTCGTCAGCCGACCTGGGTCGATCGAATTCCCTGGGGCTGTCGCGGCTGACGCCCCAGCGAGTGCGTTGCCGGCTGCGCTCCTCGCTCACGGCGCCTCTCAAGCCCGCTCGCTCCGGTGCTCGCCCGGCGCCGTTCTCCTGGCAACGCTCATCCGCGACGAACGCAGTTGCGGGCCGGTCTCCGCTCTACTGGCTCGCGCCCGCAGCAAGCAGCCCGAAGTCGAACTTGCGCTCGGTGCCGTGGATGAGCCGGTCGATGTTGTCGGCGTGGGCCAGCCACACCACGGCCGCGGCAGCGGATGCGTAGAGCGGATAGGCGCCCGAGATCGGCCCGTTGGCGGCAGCCCACAGGAGCCATGTCGCGACGGCAATCGCCACGGTCCCCAGCAACGATCCCAGCGACACGTAGCGGGTGGCCAGGACAACGCCGATGAAGACCGGAGCCGCCGCGAGGACGGCCAGCGGCTGGATCGCGAGCATCGCACCCGCGTTGGTGACGACGCCCCGCCCGCCGCGGAGTCGAAGGAAGATCGACCACGTCGAGCCGACGACCGCGGCGATCGCGCACAGGACCTCGACCGCCGGCCCGACCAGCGAGCGCCTGCGCGACGAGAACCGGAATCGCGCCCTTGAGCGCGTCGCCCGCAACCACGACCGCAGCCGGACCGCGGCCCATGGCCCGCAGCGCGTTCGTGGCGCCGGTCCGACCGGAGCCGACCGATCTGCGGATCCGGACCGCCGAGTCAGCCTCGCAACGGCGACGCCGATCGGGATCGAGCCGCACAGGTATGAGCCGGCGACAAGAACAACCGTCGAACCGTCCATCGCGCTCCGTCAGTGCGGCGCGGCCATCCACGAAGCCGGCCGAGTCTAGCATCGGCTGATGCTGCGCCATCGGTTGCGCGGTGCGCGGGGCCACGCGTACCATCGCAGCGATGACCCAATCGCCCACCCGGCCGCTTGGCGTGCTCGGGATGCGGCCCGCCCGAGGCTCCTGACCAATGGCCGTCGGCTCCTCCAATGACTTCGATCTCGTCGTGCTCGGCGCCGGCAACGGCGGCTACTCGGCGGCCTTCCGGGCCGCCCAGCTCGGCCTCCGAGTCGCCCTCGTCGACGAGGACAAGATCGGCGGCACGTGCCTCCACCGCGGCTGCATCCCGACGAAGGCGCTGCTCGAATCGGCCGGCTTCGTCGAGAAGGTCCGGCACGCCAAGGACATGGGCCTGAAGCTCTCGGCCGAACCCGAGATCGACTACGTGCCAGATGGCCGCCCGTCGCGACCAGGTCGTGAAGCGGATGTGGACCGGGCTCAAGACCCTCGTCGACAAGAACAAGGTCGCCTGGGTCCAGGGCCGAGGCCGCCTCGAGGGCCCGAGCAAGGTCAGGGTCGCTCAGGCCGGCGAGGATGGCACGCCCGGGCAAGGGCGGCGACCGCGTCCTCCAGGCCACGGACGTCATCGTCGCGACCGGCTCGCGGGTCAAGTCGCTGCCGGGCCTGGTCCCGGACGGCGAGCGGATCGTCACCTCCGACGACGTCCTCCGCTCGGACAAGCTGCCCGAAGGACATCGTCGTCGTCGGTGGCGGCGCGGTCGGGGTCGAGTTCGCCTCGATGTACCAGGACCTCGGGGTCAAGGTCACGCTGCTCGAGTACCTGCCGGCGATCGTCCCGCTCGAGGACCGCGAGGTCAGCCAGGCGCTCGAGCGCAGCTTCACTCGCCGCGGCATGACCGTCATGACGAATGCCCGGTTCGATGCCGCCAAGGTCGACGTCGAGAAGAAGGGCATCTGCGTCATGGTCGGCCCCGAGGGCAAGGAACCCCAGGAGTTGCGGGCCGAGATGATGCTCGTCGCGGCCGGCCGGGCGCCGAACGTCGAGGAGATCGGGCTCGAGACGACCAAGGTCGAGGTCGACAAGGGCTTCATCAAGATCGACGGGCGGATGCGGACGAAGGAACCGCACGTCTACGCGGTCGGCGACGTTGTCGGCGGGCTGATGCTGGCCCATACCGCCACCCACGAGGGGATCGTCGCAGCCCACGTGATCGCCGGCGAGAAGGACGTCCACCCGATCGACTACGTCAGGCAGCCGCGGGCGACCTACTCCCGGCCCGAGATCGCCTCCATCGGCCTGACCCAGCAGCAGTGCGAGGAACAGGGCCTGCCGATCAAGGTCGGCAAGGTGCCGTTCCAGGCGATCGCGCAAGGCGATCATCGGCGGCGAGTACGAGGGCTTCGCCAAGATCATCGGCCACAAGGAAACCGACGAGACGCTCGGCATCCACATCATCGGCCCGCACGCAACGGACCTGATCGCCGAGGCGTCGGTCGCGTTCGAGCTGGAGGCGACGCCGTGGGAGATCGGCGGCGCGACGCACGCCCACCCGACCTACTCGGAAATCCTGGGCGAGACGGCCCTGGCCGTCGACGGCCGATCGATCAACTTCTGATCCGGCAGCGGAGGACCTGATGGCGGTGACGCCCCGCGCGGCCAAGGCGACCCACCTCGGCGACGCCGTCGGGCTGTCCGACGAGCAGCTGCTCGAGATGTACCGGCTCGTCGCCCTCGCCCGCGCGGTCGACGAGCGCATGTGGATCCTCAACCGCGCCGGCCGGATCCCGTTCGTGATCTCCGGCCAGGGCCACGAGGGGGCCCAGGTCGGGATCGCCTGGGCTCTCGAGAAGAAGAAGGACTGGATCGCGCCGTTCTACCGCTCGATCGCGACGTGCCTGACGTTCGGGATGAGTGCGCGCGACATCCTGACCGCGCAATACGCCACCGCCTCCGACCCCTCGTCGGGCGGCCGCCAGATGCCCGGCCACTACGGCAGCCACGAGCACAACCTCGTCTCGGTCTCTTCGCCGGTCGCGACCCAGCTCCTCCACGCTGTCGGCATCGCCCTGGCCGCCAAGATCCGCAAGACCGGCCAGGTGGCGATGACCAGCATGGGGGAGGGGAGCAGCAACCAGGGCGACGTCCACGAAGGTCTCAACTTCGCCGCGATCCACAAGCTGCCGTTCATCTTCGTCGTCGAGAACAACGGCTACGCGATCAGCGTGCCGATGGCCAGGCAGGTCGCGGGTGCCAGCGTCTGGGAGCGTGCCGCCGGCTACGGGATCCCCGGCGTCCTCGTTGACGGCTCCGACGTCCTGGCGTGCTACGCAGCCGCGCGGACGGCGGTCGAGCGGGCCCGGGCCGGGGACGGCCCCACCCTGATCGAAGCCAAGGTCATGCGACTGACGGCCCACTCCTCCGACGACCAGCAGACGAAATACCGCTCCGAAGAGGAGCTCGCGGCCGAAAAGGCCCTCGATCCGTTGCCGCTGTTCCGCGCCCAGCTCGCCGATGCCGGGATCCTGACGCCGGAGGCAGAGGCGCGGATCGCCGCCGACGTCACAGCCGCCGTCGACGACGCGACGGAGTATTCCGAATCCCAGCCGGACCCGGACCCCTCGACCGCGATGAAGTGGGTCTTCGCGGAGGAGTGGCCCGGCGAGACGCCGCCGCCGTGGGGCATGGGCGGGCTGCCACCGCACGAGCCCGAGCCCGCGGGTCCCGGCGGCGAAGGCATCGAGCGGAGCGCCGAGTAGGTGCCGACGAAGACGTTCATCGAGGCGATCCGCGAAGGGTTGCGGGAAGAGATGGCCCGCGACGAGTCGGTCATCCTGCTAGGCGAGGACGTCGGCAAGAAGGGTGGCGTCTTCCTCGCCACCGACGGGCTGTGGGCCGAATTCGGCGACGAGCGCGTCATCGACACGCCGCTGACCGAGTCACAGATCATCGGGACGTCGATCGGGGCGTCGATCAACGGGCTACGACCGGTCGCCGAAATCCAGTTCGCCGACTTCATCTTCCCGGCCTTCAACCAGCTGATCTCGGAAGCGGCGCGGATGCGCTACCGCTCGAACAACGGCTACGGGCTGCCGATGACGGTCCGGGCGCCGTACGGCGGCGGGGTCCACGGAGCGCTGTACCACAGCCAGTCGGTCGAGGCGTTCTTCACCCACATCCCGGGGCTGAAGGTCGTGATCCCGTCGACGCCATACGACGCCAAGGGTCTCCTGCGCTCATCGATCCGCGACGAGGACCCGGTCCTGTTCTTCGAGCACAAGAAGATGTACCGGAGCGTTCGCGGCGACGTCCCCGACGGCGAGTTCACCGTGCCGCTCGGCAAGGCGGCGGTGACGCATCCCGGGCACCCAGGTGACGGTCATCGCCTACGGGCTGATGGCCCACTACGCGCTGGAGGCGGCCGACCGGGTCGCGGAGGAGGGGATCAGCGTCGAGGTCGTCGACCTCCGGACGCTCCGACCGCTCGACAAGGAGACGGTTCTGGACTCGGTGCGGAAGACCGGCAAGTGCCTCGTCGTCTACGAGGACAACCGATTCGGGGGCTACGGGGCCGAGGTCGCCGCGATCGTCGCCGAGGAGGCCTTCGACTACCTCGACGGACCGGTGACCCGGATCGCGGGCCCCGATGTCCCAGGCGTGCCGTACAACCACGCCCTGGAGGACTGGTTCATGGTGAACCCGGAGAAGATCGCGGACAGCATCCGCAAGCTGGCGGCGTACTGACGCTCAGAAGTCGCGGTAGCGCCAGCCCTTCGCCTCCGGCTCCTGATGGGCGCGCAAGATCCGGACCATCCAGACGAGCCCGATCACTAGATCCCCAGGATGCCGATGGCGGGCACGATCCAGCGCTGATGGACCGGGGTCTGTGAACACCGCGGTCGAGCCAGTTCGGCGCGGCGATGAAGAGGAACGCCGGAATCGCGGGCGCCATGAGCGGCGCAGCGAAGATCATCACGCGGCCAGCCGCTCGGCCGCGTCGGGCCTTCGCGTTCGACTCCGCCATGAATTCGTTGAGGTCCATGAGGGCATCGGCCTCGGTATCTGCCCGCGCGATGCGGATGATCCATAGCGTTCCCGCCGATGCCAGTGCCGATTGCGACAAACCAGAGCCACGGCGCATTAGCGACGGCAAAACCGAAGACCTCGGAGAAGCCGCGGAGCGAAAACGAACACGAGGACGCCGGCAGCCACGGCCATCGCGAGGCGGGTCGCGATCCACCCTGGCATCGGCCACTTGACGTTCGACAGCCAGCGGACCTTGTCAGCCTGCCGGTAGCGCCAGAACGACGGCTCCTTGTCCGGATCGGGGCCAGCAGCCCACCGGATCCAGGCGAATCCGACGATCAGTCCTGTGATGCCGATGGCAAGCAGAATGAGGCTCGGGTTGAACCCGGCCGGGTTGAGAAACATCGCATCGAATAGCATCGGCATAACCGTACGCCGCCAGTCAACCCGCTGATGGCAGAGCCGCGACGAGATCGCCACCGGTCAGCGGCCGATCGAGGAATGCCGCGATCCGGTCGGCTTCGGCGGCGAGCTCCTTGCGGGCGCCGCCGCGCCATCGGCCGAACGGCTGGACCGTGATCCCGCCGCGCTTGCCGTTCAGTGAGCTCCCACGTCCCGGCGACGCGGCCGTCGACGATGACGACCGGCGAGACCCACCCGGCGACCCGATGGACGTCGGCGTGCCGATCGACGGGCATCAACGCTTCGACCCGGCGCGGCAGGTCGTTCACGTAGGCATCGAAGCCGGGCAGCAGGCGCACGCCGACGAACGGCTTCGTCGCCGCGAGGACGTCGGCGTCCGACCGGAGGGCAAGGCCGGCGGTGCCTTCGACGTCGACGTTGACGAGGTCGAGACCCGCCGCCTCGATCGCCTTCCGCATCGTGTACCGACTGCCCCACCATCGCCCGATGCCCGGCAAGTCGGCACCGGGAAAGAGACGAAGGAACCGCTCGACCAGCCTGCCCAGGGCCTCGTTCGGGTCGGGCGGGCGCGCGCCGGCTGCCCTCACCGGCTTCCCGAGCCAGTCCTCCGGGTCGACGAACGTGACGTTCCGCCCCCGGTCGGGTCCGAAGACGAGCGTCCCACGACGCCGCCGAAGGCTTCAGGAACGAGCCCCATCCCGACTGGAGCTTCGCGGCAAGGTCGGGCCGGCCGGTCGCGGCGCGCGACGGCATCGATGAGCTCCGCCCTCGTGCGCGGCTCGCCGCCGAGCGTCGCGTCGACCGTGCGGAAGATCGTGTCGAGCTCATCCTTCGTCACTTCGAAATACTTCAGCCAGGCGGCGGTTGTCGCCACGCCGCGGGTTGGCGCCGCGGCGACGAACGACGCAAGGTCGTCCGACGCGATCAGGTGAAGCGTGCCGCGCATCGCCCACGTCTTCACGAGCGTGCGGTCGGCCCAGAGCGCGTCACGGACGTCGTCCCGTCGCAGCCCGTCGAGTCCGGGCGTTGAGCTGGAGCTCGGCGAGGCTCATCACCTGGGCCTGGATCCCGACATGCTCCCGGACGACGTCGAGCATCCGATCGGCCGGCAGGCGGTCTACGAGGTGCTGGCGCTGCAGCCGAAGGGCGGCGATCTGCGACCACGTCGCGGTGATCTCGGGCGGTGCCTTGAGCTTGGTGGGCATGCCCCGACGATAGCGAACGCGGCACGACACGTCGCGATGCGCGACACTTGGGGCCACTCGCGAACCCTCGGAGGACATGACCGTGGCCAAGGTGACGATGCCCCAGCTCGGCGAGAGCGTGGCCGAGGGGACGATCGGCAAGTGGCTGAAGCAGCCCGGCGACACCGTCGAGAAGTACGAGCCGCTCCTCGAGGTGATCACCGACAAGGTCAACGCCGAGGTTCCCTCGCCGTTCGCCGGCGTCCTGAAGGAGATCCTCGCGGAAGAGGGCGCGACGGTCCCGAACAACGCCGAGATCGCCATCATCGAGACGGCCGACGAGAGCAACGGCACGAGCGCGACCAAGCCGGACGCAGCTCCGGCGACGGCCGATGCGAAAGCCGCCGACCGGCCGCGGAGCCGGCAAACGGCCCGGCCGGCTCGGACGAGCGGCCCGCAGCGCGCCGCACCCGAGCCCGCGCCTGCTGAGCCCGCGGCCGAGCAGCCCGCCGCCCGACCGACGCCCGCGCCCAGCGAGCCCGCGCCGGCCGCCCCCGCCGCTGCCGCCGGCCGCACCCGCCGCGACCGCCGTAGCCGCGGCTCCCGCCCCGCCGACCGCGACCGGCACCGACGCCCCCGGCAACCCCGACGCCCGCATGACGCCGGCCGTTCGGCGCCTCCTCCGCGAGCACGGCCTGACGGCGGCCCAGATCGTCGGCACGGGCGGCGGCGGCCGGATCACCCGCGACGACGTGACGAACTACGTCGAGTCCCAGCGAACGGGCCAGCCCGTCGGCGGCCAGTCGCGTCAACGGCACCGCCGCGCCCCGCAGCCACCGCGGCCACCGCAGCGGCGCCGGCGGCCTCGCCTGCCGCCGCCCCCGCGGCAGCCCCGGCGGCCGCGCCCACCGCCGCAGCCCCTGCGGCCACGAGCCCGGCGCCCGCCCGAGTGGCCGCGTCCGGCGGCACGTCGATCACCTTCCCCGACGGCGCCGACGAGGTCCTCGTGCCGATGACCCAGATGCGCAAGGGCATCGCGGCCCAGATGACGCAAGGCCCTCCAGGCGCCCCACGCCTACGTCCAGATGGAGGTCGACGTCACCCGGCTCGTCGGCGTTCCGCGAGCGCGAGAAGCGCGACTACCAGGCGAAGGAGGGCATCGGCCTGAGCTTCGTCCCGTTCGTCGTCAAGGCGTCCGCCGAGGCGCTCAAGCGCAACCCGACGTTCAACGCCCACTGGACCGACCAGGGCCTCCTGGCGAAGCGCCGGATCAACATCGGCGTCGCCGTGGCGGTCGACGAGGGCCTGATCGTGCCGGTCATCCGCGACGCCGACCAGCTGTCGATCCACGGCCTCAACGTCGCGATCGCCGACGTCGCCGACGCGCGCCAAGATCGGCAAGTTCAAGCTCGACGACTTCGGCGGCGGCACGTTCACCGTCGACAACACCGGGCTATCTCGGGACGAACCTCGTCATGCCGATCCTCAACGTCCCCGAGGTCGGGATCGTCACGATGGAGGCGATCACGAAGCGCCCGGTCGTCGTCTCGACGCCCGACGGCGACGTGATCGCGATCCGGCCGGTCATGAACATGGTCCTCGGCGTCGACCACCGGGCCAACGACGGCGCCGGCGGCGCCGCGCTCCTCCGCGACATCAAGGCCTGGCTCGAGAGCGGTCGGCCCGGACACGCCGATCTACTGAGCCGATGCCGGCCGGCTCGGCCGGCGGTCGCTGTCACGGCCGCGTCGTCCTGGCCGGCTGCCGTCGCCGGTCGAGCCGACGCTGCCGGACAGTCGCGACCTCCGTCAGGCCGTCGTTCCAGGGTCGCAACATGACCTTCACCGTCGCACCCTGGCCCCTCGACAACACCGTCGCGTTCCTCTGCCGCGAGCGGCCGGGCCCGGAATTCACGGTCGACAGACCCGACACCTGCAGCGGCGGCAGGCTGCGTCCCGCTCGAAGTCGACGCTGACCGGCGACACGCTGACGCCCGGCTTCGCTGCCGAATCGCTCAGCCCGGAGATCATCGGCGAGCTGGCCGCTCGAGTCCGCCGTGGTATCTCGCGCGCCGGCCGGCAGCCCGACGGCGACCGTTCTCGACAGCGCGACGATCGCTGACGGTGACCGACCCGCCGGGACCGCAGCCTGCCGGCTGGCACCGGCTGATGCGGATCGTCCTGACCGGCGGCGCCGGGTTCGTCGGCGGGCCGTGGCCCGCGCGCTGCGCGAGCGCGGCGACGACGTCGTCGCGCTCGTCCGCGACCCGAAGCGCGCGGCCGCGCTTCGCGAGATCGGCGTCGAGGTCGTCGAGGACGACCTCTCCGACGTCGACCGGATCGACCGAGCTATTCGCCGAGGCGGACGCCGTGATCCACGCCGCCGGCAGCTACCGGGTCGGCATCCCGCGGAGCGAGCGCGGCGCGATGTGGGACGCCAACGTCGGGACGACGACGCGCGTCCTCGACGCCGCCGAGGCCGCGAAGCGTCCCGCGGATCGTCTACGTCTCGACGGTCAACGTCTTCGGCAACACGCGCGGCCGGGTCGTCGACGAGACCTACCGCCGCGACCTCGCGCGAGGCTTCCTGAGCTGGTACGACGAGACGAAGTACGGCGCCCACGAGGTCGCCGAGCAGCGGATCGCGCGCCGGCGCCCCGATCGTGATCGTCATGCCGAGCCAGGTCTACGGCCCGGGCGACCACTCGGCGTTCGGCGAGCAGCTCCGCCTGGCGCAACGCGGGCAAGCTCGCCGTACCGGGCGCTCGACGACGTCGGGCGTCGGCCTCGTCCACGTCGACGACCTGGCGGCCGGCATCGTCGCCGCGCTCGATCGGGGCGTCGTCGGCGAGCGTACGTGCTGTCCGGCCCGCGACCACCGGCTGCGGCGACGCGATCGACGATCGCCGCCACGGCTCGGCGGCCAGCCGGCCGCCCGCGACTCGCGGCTGCCGACGCGGCTGCTGCGCGTGATGGCGCCGCTCGGGCGGCTCGATCGGCCAGGCGAACCTGCGCGAGGTCATCTCGGCGTCGGCCGGCGTGACCTACTGGGCGATCCACGACAGGGCGACGCGCGAGCTCGGCTTCGCGCCGCGCGACATCGAGCAGGGCCTGCGCGACACGTTCGGCGCGGCCTGACTACACTCGATCCGATGGCACGCGAGCTCCCGATGTTCGAGCCAGCCCGGCGACGGCGCACCACGGCGCCGACCGACGCCCGAGACGATCGCCATGGGCGGCTCGGTCACGCCGCTCCGCCGCCACCCCGACTGGATCAGGGCGCGGCTGCCCTCGGGCGAGAACTACCACGACCTGAAGGGCCTCTGCGCGGCCTGAACCTCAACACGGTCTGCGAGGAGGCCCACTGCCCGAACATCGGGGAGTGCTGGGACCAGCGCACCGCGACGATCATGATCCTCGGCGACACGTGCACCCGGGCCTGCGGCTTCTGCGCCGTCAAGACCGGCCGGCCGACCTGGTTCGACGACGACGAGCCGCGCCGGGTCGCCGAGGCGGTCGCGCAGCTCGGCCTGG
This sequence comes from uncultured Chloroflexia bacterium, assembly GCA_963788685.1. Taxonomy (GTDB): domain Bacteria; phylum Chloroflexota; class Limnocylindria; order Limnocylindrales; family CSP1-4; genus CF-46. The sequence goes on from CAWBHP010000007.1 coordinate 26,723, forward strand.
AGCACGTCGTCGTGACGAGCGTCGCCCGCGACGACCTGCCCGACGGCGGCTCCCGCATCTTCGCCGAGACGATCCGCGCGATGCGGGCGCGAGCCCCGGGCATGGGCATCGAGGTCCTGATCCCGGACTTCAACGGCGCGGACGACCGACTGCGGACCGTGATGGACGCCCGGCCGGACATCCTCAACCACAACCTCGAGACCGTGAAGCGGCTCCAGAAGCCGGTCCGCAAGCGCGCCCGATGGGATCGCAGCCTGTACGTCCTGCGTCGGGCGAAGGAGATGTCGGTCGAGATCGGCTACGCGGCTCACACGAAGTCGAGCCTGATGGTCGGGCTCGGCGAGACCCGCGACGAGCTGACCGAGGCGTTCGACGGCGCTGCGCGAGGTCGACGTCGACATCCTCACGATCGGCCAGTACCTGCGGCCGTCGCGAGAAGCACCTGCCGCTCGAGCGCTACTACCACCCCGACGAGTTCGCCGAGATGAAGGCCGAGGCGCTCGGCGCTCGGCTTCAAGCACGTCGAGTCGGCGCCGCTCGTCCGCTCGAGCTACCACGCCCGCGACCAGGTCCCCGGCGCCGAGCTCCGCGCGCTCCGCCGCCGGCAGGCGACGCTCGACGCCGACGGGCGGGTGGTCCCGGCGGCAAGCTGAGGGCTGGACTTAGTAGAACATGTGTTCTATTCTTCGCCGATGGCGGTCGACTATCGGGAGGAGCCCTGCCGGTCGGCGCTCAATCGGGTCAGCGGCATGATGTTCGGCTGGTCGCTCAATCCGTACATGGGCTGTGCTCATCGCTGCACGTTCTGCTACGTCCGGGCCTTCGAGCGGCGCGCGGACCGGCCGTCGGACGACCGCTACGGCCGCTCGATCCGGGTCAAGGTCAACGTCGTCGAGGTGCTCCGCCGCGAGCTGGCGCGGCCGCGCTGGAAGCACGAGCTCGTCGCGATCGGCGCGGCGACGGACCCGTACCAGCCGGCGGAAGGCAGGTACCGCCTGACGCGCGGCTCGATCGAAGCGCTCGCCGAGGCGCGCAACCCGCTCTCGATCATCACCCGCGGCCCGATGGTCATCCGCGACATCGACGTGCTCGTCGAAGCCTCGCGCCGGGCCCGCACGTCGGTGACGTTCTCCGTCCCGACGCTCGACCACGAGATCTGGCGGACGACCGAACCGGGGACGGCGCCGCCGCGACAGCGGCTGCGAGCGCTGAGCCGCCTCGTCGAGGCCGGGATCGACGCCAGCGTCGGCATGGCCCCGATCCTGCCTGGCCTGTCGGATCGGCCGGAGCTGCTGGCCGACGTCGTCAAGGCCGCCCGCGACGCGGGCGCGACGTCGATCTGGACGAATGTCCTCTACCTCCGGCCCGGCACGCGAGAGCACTTCCTCGAGAATCTCGCCCGCGACTGGCCGGAGCTCGTGCCGAGGTACGAGCGTCAGTACGCCGGCCGGGCGTACCTGCCGAAGCGCCAGATCGAGCCGGTCCGCCGCGAAGTCGCCGACCTGAAGGACCGGTTCGGCATCGCCGACCGCCGTCAGGTGCGGCTGATGCCGTCGCCCGCCGCAGAGCCCGGATGTGCAGCTCGAACTCGACCTCGCGGGGCCGACCAGGCGCGCTGAGCCAAGGGCGTCGCGGGTCGCCTGACCCGGGCCTCCGTTCAGGGCTATCCTGAAGCCGATGGTCCGCCAGCTCTCTCGCAAGATCCCGCTCGCCGAGCTCCACTGCCACCTCGGCGGGGCGGTGACGCCGGCGATCATGTGGAGCATTGCCCACGCCCAGGGCATCAAGCTGCCGACCCGCGACTACTGGGAGTTCCGGGACACGATCACGGTCTCGGACAAGCGCAATCGCTCGTTCGACGGCTACCTCCAGCTCTTCCACTGGACGGAGCTCATCCAGTCATCGCCGCTGGCCGTCGAACGGGCCGTCTACGAGGTCGTCGGCGGCGCCTACCGCAAGAACAACGTCACGACGATGGAGCTCCGCTTCAACCCGATGAAGCGGAACCGCGGCGGCGAGCAGGATCTCGACCACATCATCGCGGCCGCGTCGCGCGGGATGGACCGGGCGAGCCTCGAGTACCCGGTCAAGCCCGGCCTGATCTTCTGCCTCGATCGCGCGTTCCCGTTCGAGCTGAACGAGATCATCGTCGAGAAGGCGATCGCCTGGCGGGATCGGGGGATCGTCGGGATCGACATCGCCGGCCCGGAGTCGTCGACCTTCCGCGTCGCCGACTACCGCCGGCTCTTCCGTCGGGCGCGCCAGTTCGGTCTCGGCCTCACCGTCCACACGGGCGAGTCCGGGTCGGTCGATGAGGTCGCCCGGGTCGTCGAGCTGCTCGAACCCGACCGCATCGGCCACGGCGTGAAGGCCGCCTACGACCCGCGGGCGATGGCCATGATCCGCGACCGCGGGATCGTCCTCGAGATCTGCCCGACCTCGAACCTCAACACCCGCGTCGTTTCCGGCTGGGACGAGTTCCGCTGGATCTTCGACACGTTCCGGCGGAACGAGATCCGGTTCACGATCAACACCGACGGGCCGGAGATGCTCAAGACGTACATCCGCGACGAGATGGCGACGCTCGGGCGGCTCGGGATCCTGTCGGTCGAGGACCAGGAGCTGGCCGCGGCGACGTCGCTCGCGTCGTCTTTCGTCCCGAACGTCTCCGACGTCCCGGCAACCCGCGTCGCCCCGGCGACCCGCGACGTCGTGGAGCGCGAAGAGGCCTAAACCTCGGGCGCGGCGAAACCTCAGGCGGATGGCTCGCGGGAGCGTCGCCTCCGACTTCGGTGGTCGATTACCGGCTCGGCGCTGAGGGTGCCAGCTCCTGGATCCGGTACGTGCAGCTGCGGTCGCCGGATGCGATGTGCGTCTCGCGGACAACATCCGCGCCCAACACGTCCCGGAACAGGTCGAGCTCCGCATCGCACGGCGAAGAGCTCTGGGAGGCGATCCCGAAGATCGCGCAATTGCACTCGCGGAGCCGGATCGTGCCGTCCTCGCTGACGGTCGCGCTCGACAGGTAGCCCTGCTCGTCCTGGATCACGGCGAGCTCGCGAACCTTCGCCTCGAGCGACGCGCCGGCCGGTAGCCGTTCCTCGAGCCTCGTCCTTACCTGCTCGGCGATGAGCTGGCGCCGGACCGCGAAGACCCGGGCGACGAGCTCGTCCCCGCCGACAGTGCCGACCGCGGCGAGGAGACCGGCCGCCAGCGAATCGTAGTTGGAGGGAAACGCGATCTGGGCGTCGGGGGTCACGTCGTACAGGTGCCGCGGGCGGCCGACGCCGTGCCGGACGGTCCGCCGATCGACGAGGCCGGCCGCTTCCAGCGATCGGAGCTGCTGGAGGATGCCGGTCCGGCTGGCGCCCAGCATCGTCGCGATCTGCTCCGGTGAGCTGGGGCCGTCCCGGCGCAGCTGGACGAGGATCTCCCGGCGCAGGCCCGATGCGGCCGGCTGGCGCCGGGACGCGTGCGCTCGTGACGGAGCGGGAGGTCGGGTAGGCCTGGGGTTGCTGCTCAGGCATGGCCGCAAGGCTAGCACTCAGGCTGGTGAGCCGCAGGATCGGCGCGGAGGCGCCGGGTGAGGTGCGGTACTCTCGGGTCGATGGACCTCGATCTCTCGGCGGAACACACCCTCCTCCGCCAGACGATTCGCGACTTCATGGTCAAGGAGGTCGAGCCGGTCGTCGACGAGCACGAACGGGCCCGACGCTTCCCCGTCGACATCGTGAAGCGCCTCGGCGAGATGGGCTGGCTCGGCATCCCGATCCCCGAGGACGAGGGCGGGTCCGGCCTGGACACCCTGGCCTACGCGATCGCGATCGAGGAGATCGGCCGCGTCTGGGGATCGCTGGGCCTGATCGTCGCCGCCCACACGAGCCTCGGCTGCGGGCCCCTGCACCTGGCGGGTACGCCGGAGCAGAAGGAGCGCTTCCTCGTCCCGATGGCGTCCGGCAAGGTCCTCGGCGGCTACGGCCTGACGGAGCCGGGAGCCGGCAGCGATGCCGGCGGAACCCGAACGACGGCGCGGCACGAAGATGGCGACGACGGCGGCTCGTGGGTCATCGACGGCGGCAAGCGGTTCATCACGAATGCCGGCCATGCGGGGACGTACATCATCACGGCCCGGACCGGCGAGACGGAAAAGGGCAGCGCGGAGATCAGCGCGTTCATCGTCCCGGCAGACACGCCCGGGTTCAGCGTCGGCCGGCTCGAGGAGAAGCTCGGCCTCCACGCGTCGGCGACCGGCGAGCTCATCTTCACGGGCGCCCGAGTGCCGGCCGCCAACATGCTCGGGGCCCGCGGCGAAGGCTTCCGGACGTTCCTCAAGATCCTCGACGGCGGCCGCATCTCGATCGGCGCGCTCGCCGTCGGACTCGCCCAGGCCGCCCTCGACGCCTCGATCCCGTACGCCCAGACCCGGGAGCAGTTCGGCCGGCCGATCGGCAGCTTCCAGGGCGTCGCCTTCATGGTCGCCGACATGGCGACCGAGATCGAGGCGGCGCGGCAGATGGTCTGGCGGGCTGCCTGGCTCAAGGACCAGGATCGCGACTACAGCCTCGCGGCCGCCGAGGCGAAGCTCTTCGCATCCGAGGTCAGCTCACGGGCGACGAACAACGGAATCCAGATCCACGGCGGCTACGGCTACGTCGAGGAGTACAAGGTCGAGCGCTTCATGCGCGACGCCAAGCTGACCGAGATCGGCGAGGGGACGAGCCAGGTCCAGCGGCTCGTCATCGCCCGCAAGATCCTGGGCCTCCGAGTCGTCTGACGCCGCCGTGACCGGATTGCGAGACAACCCTGAGCGTTCGGAGTTGTAGGCTGCGTGGGCGCAGGCTCGGGAACGTCCGGGCGACCCCGTCGCCGCCCGGCCGCGCGAGAGGGACGCTGCGATGCACAAACCGCCGCTGTTCATTTTTTCGTCGAACGACAATTCGAGGCATCTGGCCGACCTCGGTACGATCCTGAGCCAGGCGGACCCGCCGTTCAATATCCGCGCCATCGGCGGCGGCGAGGGTCCCAATGGCATCGGCGTGTTTGCCGTCGCCCTCGACGATGACGCAGGGGATCGTGAAGATCAGCTCCGGGATCTCGCGACGACGAACAACCTCGAGATGCGCGACGTCGACGGCCTGACGTTTGAGCTGAACGACGAGCCCGGGACGCTTGGCGTCGCAGCCGCGGTCCTCCAGGCCGCGACGATCAACATCGAGTCGATTCTCGTCGTGGGCGCGCCACGGAGACCGGCCGATCGTCCTCATCGGAGTTCCGCTCGGCAGCCGTGGCGACGCCCGGACGGCCCTCGAGGGAGCGGGCTACTTCGTCTACCCGGATTCCCACTTTGACTTCCACTCTGAAGAACCGCCCGCGTCGTAGGACCCGGCGCCGGCCGATCTCTGCCGGGCGTACGAGACGAATCGCGACCGGACCGGGTGTAGCATCGGCCGACGCCTCGCGCGCCGGTCCGGGCTGTGACCGCGGAACAGGGTCGCGTGGGCTAGGAGGGTGGTGCCATGCACCGACAGATCAACGCCGTGATCTCAGCCGGCGGCTCGCCGGGCAAGCTCGCCGCATTCGGCAAGGCCCTGGGCCGCGAACGCCTGGACATCCAGACCATCGGCGGCGCGGAGTGGGCGCACGAGGGCCCGCTGTGCCTGATCATCAAGAATGACGGGCGCGAGGAATTCCGCCGCTTCAAAAAGGTCTGCGCGGATCTCGAGGTGCCGTGGATGAGCTTTGCCAGCGTCGAGGTCGAGCTGGACGACGTCCCGGGCGCCCTCGGTGCCGTGGCCGAGGCGGTCGGCGAGATCAACATCTATTGCGTGCTCGTTCTCAAGCCGCACGGCAATCGGGCAGTGGTGGGGCTCGGATTCGATCCCGCGCGAGGTCGCTACCGCCGTGACCCTCCTGGAGGATGCGGGTTACACCGTGAACCGCAAGCACCACCCCGACGAGCCCGATGACGGCGACGAATGGGACGAGCGAACCGGGCGGCTCCTCCCGCTCTGGGAAGACGCGTCAGTGGCGAGGTTCGACGAGCGGTTCTGGGGCGACTGATCCCTCAGGCGTGATCGACGGTCCGGACCGGGTCGCTGCCCGCGGTGACCCGGACCGCGATCGTCGCCGCCTCCACCCGGTTGCTCACGCCGAGCTTGTCGAGGATGTGGGTGACGTGGACGCTCGCGGTCTTCGGGCTGATGAACAGCGTCTCGGCGATCTCCGCGTTTGACCGACCGTCCGCGACGAGCTCGAGGACCTCCCACTCGCGGGCGGACAGGCCCAGGATCTTGGCCGGGTCGGCAGCGGCCGGCGTCGCCGCGGCCGGTTCGGCCACGGGACGCGGCCGAAGCCGGCGCCTCGAGCAGGATCCGGGATCGCGATCGCGACGGCCTCGACCGCGGTCCGCAGCGGAACCGCGCCGAGGGCGCTGGCCGCGACATGAGCCTCGCGTAGCAGGCGGGCGGCCTCGTCCCGCGGCCCGCGCGCAAGGAGAATGGCCTCAGCGGCGCGGGCCCGAGCCTGGGCCGCGGCGAACGGCATCGGGACCCCTTCCCAGGCCTCCGCCGCGGTCAGCCAGGCAGCGGCGTCGGAGCGGCCGTCGAGTCGCGTTCGTTCTGCTTCGACGGTCGCCACCGCCGCCGTCACGGACGGGGTCGGCGTCGCCCCCGTCGGGCCGCTGGCCGCGAGCGACCGCGCCTGGTCGACGAGTCCCTCGGCCGCGGCCTGCGCCGCCGCCACGGCCGGCGGGTCGCGGAAGGCACGACCATGGTCGGCGAGGTCGGCCGCGGCGGTCAGACCGAGAACGAGCAGGGGGGCGACGAGCAGCACTTCGTCGCTGCCGGCGAACTGGGCCAGGGCCGCCTCGACGGCGCGAAGAGCATCCGCGGGCCGCGCGCCGGCGAGCGCCGCCTCGGCGGTGGCCTGCAGCAGGTAGGCCTGGACGTCGGGGTCGATGTCTCCGGTCGCTAGCTCCTCCGCGGTGGCCAGCTCGGCGGCGGCCGCCTCGAATTCTCCGCGAGCCGTCAGGAACATGATTCGCGTCGCCAGCAGGTAGATCGCGCTGGACGTGTCGTCGCCGCCATCCCGACGAGTTACGGTCATGAGCTCCGCCTCGTCCCAGCGCCCGGATCGCCTCAGGATGTCGCCCGCGCTCGCGCGCATGCCCGCCCCGTAGCGCCGCTCGAGGCCGACCCGCGCGGCGGTCGTGAGACCGTCCATTGCGACCCTCAGGCCCTCTTCGAATCGGTCCGTCTGACTGAGGAAGAACGCAAGGTTGTGCTGCGCGCCGAGTTGGGCGTCGAGCGCGCCGGTTTCCCGGGCGATCCTCACGGCGACCCGCAGGTGATCGAGCCCCGCATCGACATCGCCGAGACCGACGAGGTCCATCCCGAGGAGGTTGAGCAACCGCGGCTCGCCCTCGTGCGACCCCGTGGCACGGAGCGTGGCGAGGGCCTCCTCGGTGATCTCGCGGGATTCCCGGTAGCGACCCGCCGCCGGCAACGTTGCCGCGAGACCGCCGAGCACCCGTGCCCGTTCGACCGATGGCGGCTCGGGCGGGACCAGGGCGACGGCCGCCCGGTACTCGTTGACGGCCATTTGGGTCTGGCCCGTGGTCCAGAGGAAGAACGCGAGCTTCGATCGCATCACGCCTGCCCGGGTGGGCTCGGCGCTTTCATCGACAGCCGCGATCATCTCTCGAGCGAGATCCACGGCGAGGCTCCCCTGGCCGTCCCGGTCGGCCGCCTCGGAGGCGCGGTCGAGGAGAGTCGCGCGATCCACGCCGGCGATCGCCTCCGGCTCGCCGACGCGACCCCAGAGGTCGATGGCGCGCCGGAGATGGCGCAGCGCGTCGGCGTGGGCATGGACGGCCGTCGCCGCGTCGGCGGCGTCGACGGAGGCCCGCAGTGACTCGGCGAGGTTGTCGGCGGCGAACCAGTGGTGGGCGAGCTCTGCCGCGGTGCCTCGACGCTCTCGTGCTCCGGTGCCGTCGCGTGCCGCGGGCTCGGCGAGCCAGTGGGCGACGGCGTCGTGAAGCCGGCGCCGCTCGCCCGGGAGCAGGTCGGCGTAGACGACCTCGCTGAGCAATGCGTGGCGGAGGCGGTAGGTCCCGGCCGTCTCGTCGACCTCGAGGACGTGGCGCGCGACCGCCTCGCGGATCGCCTCGATGAGCTCGCCTTCGGGCAGGTCCGTGACGGTCGCGAGCAGCTCCTCGTCGGCACGCGAGCCGGCCACTGCGACCGCGCCGAGAATGCGCTGGGCCGAATCCGACAGCCTCGCCACGCGGCCGATGAGGATGTCGCGGAGCGAGCGCGGCATGGCACCCGGATCGGGGTCGACATCGTCGTTCCCGAGCCGGCTCGCGACGATCTCCTCGGCGAAGAAGGGATTGCCCTCCGACCGGGCGTGGATCCGCTCGACGACGCCGCGCGCGGGCCGGCGGCCCAGGATCGCCGCGAGCTGCTCACGCTGCTCGGCGAGATCGAGCGGCCGCAGGTCGAGGCGCTCGACCAGCGGGATTCCGGGCGATCTCGGCCAGCCTCACCAACAGCGGATGGCCGCGCTCGACGTCCTCGGAGCGGAACGTGGCCACGAGCACGACGCGTCCCTGGGTGAGGTTCCGGGCCAGGAACCCGAGGAGATCGCGGGTCGCAGGATCGCTCCAGTGCAGGTCCTCGAGCACGAGCACGAGCGGTCGGTCGCTGCTCAGGCGATCCATGAGGGCGAGGGTGAGCTCGAACAGCCGCGCCTGGTCGGTCGGGCCACCGGCCGGCGGCGAGGTTGCGCCCGCGGCCGCGCCGCCGGCGCCCGCGGCGACCGCGGAATCGTCGAGTGGCGCCAGGAAGCGGGCGAAACCCGGGGCGACAGCCACCAGCTCCGGGCCGACCTCGCCGAGAAGCTCGGCAAGGGCGTCCGGCTGCAGCTCCCGGCCGAGCGACCGGAGCGCCTCGAGGAATGGTCCGTACGGGACGCCCTCGCCGCCGAGGTCCACGCAGCCCCCGATCAGGACGCGGGCACCGGACTGCCGCGCGGCCGCGGCGAACTCGTCCACGAGCCGCGTCTTGCCGAGGCCCGCGTCGCCGCCGATGAGGACGATCGCCGGACTGCCGGCCTCGGCCCGCCGCAGGGCGGCATCGAGAGCAAGCAGTTCGGTCGCGCGCCCGACAAGGATCGGGCTCGATAGGGTGCCCGGCATGCGGGCGATGATAGGCCTGCTCCGTCTCGCGCGGAACTCCGCGCGAGCACTCTCAGCCGGTCGCGACGAGCCTGACCATGAGGCGGAGATTGCCGTTCGGGCCGACGCACGTCTGGAGAGTCATGCTCGGCGTCGATTGACCTGCCCAGGCCCACGCCGCGGCGGTCGTCGGGCGGACGACTTTCCACCAGATGACCGAGTACGTCCGGACGCGGCCGTCGTTGTCCGCGTAGACGACCTGCATGCCCTTCTTCAGGCGGCCCTGGACGTAGGCGTCGTGGAGTGGCTTGAAGACGCTGTACGCGTGGCCCATCAGGTAGACGTTGTTTCTTCCGGCGCAACCCCAGCGGTAGATCAGGTTGTCCGGCGCACGGCTGCGCGAACAGGGAAACGCGCTGACCGATCGATCGATCCCCAGCGACGGGGATCCAGACGTGGTTCCGGCCGCGATAGGAGGAGGCGACGGCCGCCTTCGGTGTGGTGACGGTCGCCTCGCGGGCGGCTGGGGTGAGCTCGGGGCGAACGGTGGCGCCACGACTCAGCGACGGCCGGACGTGCGCCTGGCTGACGGTGGCACCTTCGTCATCGGGCTGCGTCTGCGGCAGGGCGGGCTGCCCGATCCGGTGCGCTGCCGGGCGGGCGCTGGACGGGGTCCATTCGGCATGGACGCGAGCCGGCGCGGCGAATGCGCTGTCGCCCGGGTCTGAGGGCGTTCCGCGCGTCGCGATCGCCAGCCCGGCCGCTTCGCCCGCAAGCACGAACGCGAGCAGCAGGGGCAGCAGCAGACGGCGATGGGAGAGGGTCCGGAGGGCCATGCCCCGAGCATCGGCCGCTCGCCCGCTCGCCTCCGTGGCCCGGTCGTCCCGACCGGCACGGGACGATGGGGTTGGTCCTGCGTCCTTAGGACTACATCAGACGCCCCTGAACCGAACCCGCTGCGCTCTGGACCGCCTCTACCCGGATCAGTCGCCGGTCCCGGCCGCCTCCGTGATGGCCGCGCGGACCGCCGCCTTGAACTCTGGCGCCCACGGACCGGCACTTGCCACGACGAACGGCGATGCCTCGATCGACTCGAAGGCCTCCGGGTCGGTCGCGTACGACGTCACGCAGCCGTCGACGGTCTGACGGAGGCGCTCGTAGCTCGCGCGGTTGCGGAAGATGTAGAAGTACAGGCGCGTCGGCGCCTCCTGGTCGAGGCCCATCGCATCAAGCCCGATCGCCGTCTGCTTGAGCGTGATGTCGTCGCAGCCGGCGTCTCCGGACACGATGTGCTCGATCTGCAGCCCGCGCTTCACGAGTTCGCCGGCGAGCCCCTGGAAGTCGGCGGGCGTCGGGGCCGGCGGGCTAGCCGTCAGGCCACAGCCGGCGAGGCCGACCAGGAGCGCAGTCAGGATGACGCCACGGCTGACGGCGGACACCGGCGAGCCGCGCCGGAGCGTGGTGGGGAACATCGATCTGAGGCTACCATCGGGCGCCTGGCCGCGCCCTCGTGACGGATTCGGCGGTCAGCCGCCGCGGGACCGACGCTTGGCCTCGCGGAGCCGGGCGATCGTGTCGGTCGGATCGTCGGCGACCGGCGCTAGGCGGCGCGGGCGCCGGCGCAGCTGGCGCGCGGTCGACCGGGGCCGGCGGCGGTTGGACGGTCGGCGGCGGCGTCGTCGGCGTGGTCGGCGTCGGCGGCGCCGTCGATGCCGTTGGTGCCGGTCCCGCGGCCGCCGGCTCGCTGCTCGCCGCTACGTCGCCGCGGAGGATCGCGGCCCGAGCGGATGACCCCGCCGCGCGGTCCCGGGCGGCGAGCATGCCGGCCACCTCGACCGGCCGCGGGGCGACGGCAACCCGCCGTCGCCAGCCGCCGCGCGAGCCAGCGCCGGGCGTCGGCCAGCTCCCGCCGCCCCATCGACACCCGCCGCAGCGCGATGTCGAGCGGCCAGAGGAGGAGGGCGAGGATCAGCAGGGTCGGCCACAGGTCCGCGTACGTGTCGGTCGTCGCGAGGTCGTGAGTCCAGGGCTGGGCCGCCGTCTCGATCGCGCGGCCGCCGGTCGCGGACCGGAGCGTGGCCAGGAACGGCTCGTTCGACCCGAGGAGGCGGTACTCGGCCGGCGTCGGCGCGACCAGTCCGAGCGTCCGCCCGAGCGGCGTCGCGCCCGGCCGCGTCTGCGATACCCGCACGATGTAGGCCCCGGCATCGATCTCGCCCAGCGGCGCCTCATAGACGCCCGGCGCGATCTGGGCCAGCTCGACCGCCCGCGATGTCAGGTCGGGAGCCGTGATCGCCACGCCTGTCGTGTAGAAGTCGCGCGGTGAGCCGTCCTCGGCGACGCTCTCGACCCGCAGCCTGGTGGTCGGTTCCCTCGGTGACGAGCGACGCCTCGATGCCGCCGGTCTCCTCGCCGGGGAACGTCCAGCCGACGAGCTGGCTGAAGAACTTGGTGAACCCGTCCCAGCCGACCCAGCTGCGCGCCCAGCGACCCGTCGAGTCGGAGGTCCAGGCGACCGATCGGCCCAGCCCGAACTGCCACTGGGCGAGCAGTGGGTCGTCGCGGGCGGTGACGAGAACGGTCTGGGCGGCGGCCTTGGCCGTCGTCCCGTTGTAGCCGAGCAGCTGGGGAAACCCCTGGTCGAGCCCGCGCAGGATCGGCGACGAGGAGGTGATGATCGGGTGGAACGTCTCCTCGACGATCTGCTGGCCGGAAACCTGCTGGGTCTCCTTCAGGAAGATGTCCGGGATGCTCGCGGGATTCGCGGCATCGTAGAAGCGCCCGCCGCCGGCCTTCGCCAGCCCCTCGAGGAACGGATTCGAGCCGCCGCCCGCTCCGACCGTCGAGAGCGTGATCCCGGCCGCCTTCATCCGGGCGATGATCGCGTCGTACTGGCCCGAGCTCGACCAGCCGTCGGTCAGCAGGATGATGTGGCGGCGCGTGGCGACGGTGTCCTCGAGGGAGTCGACCGCCTGCTCGAGGCCGAGGAAGATGTTCGTCTGGCCGAGCGGCTGGATGCCGGCGACGCTGCCCTGGAGGTCGCCGATCCCGCCGAGCGGCTGGGTCTTGACGACCCAATGGGCCTGCTCGTCGAAGGCCACGACGCCGAGCTCGTCGCGGGCCGTCATCGCCGCGGCTGCCCGCAGGATCGCCTCCTTGCCGATGTCGACCTTCCGGACGTTCGAGCCGACCCCGCCGCCGCCGCCCATGCCACCGTCGAAGCTGTTGCAGTGGCAGGCGTCCATCGAGCCCGACTTGTCGATGACGACGACGAGCGCGATGTCGGGCTGCTTCTGCCGGTCGCGGACGCCCATGTCGACCGGCAGCGTCTCCTCGATCGGCGTGTCCTCGTAGCCGCCGGCGCCGTAGCTCCGCGGCCCCCCGATCATCACGAGGCCCTTGCCGAGATCGCGGACGTAGACCTGGAGGGCGGCCATCTGGCGCTCGGTCAGCGACGGCCGCGGCACATCGACGAGGACGATCGAGTCGTAGGAGGCCAGCTGGAGCGGATCCGCCGAGAGGCCCGCGGCGGCGACCGTGTCGACGTCCTGGCGCTCGACCTCGAGGGCCGAAACGAGCTCGGCCGCGACGACCTCGTCGCCCGACACCACGAGGATCCGTGGCTCGCCCTTGACGATCGTGTTCGAGTCCGCTCGATCGTTCTGGCTGAACGTGTTCTGAGCCGCCTCGACGACGGCGCGGAAACGGACGAAGCCCGCCTCCTCGGGCGTGACGTTGTCGAAGGCGACCTTGTTCGAGCCCGGCTCGAGATCGACCCGCTCGATGGCGACCTGCTCGCCGTTCGCGAACAGCCGGACGGTCGCCGGCTGGGCAACGGTCGAATGGATGTCCGCGACCACCTCGATCGCCTCGCCGAGCCGCGACGTCGAGGGTGTCGTCAGCCGCTCGATCAGGACCTCCGGCGCCGATCCGAGGCCGATGACCCTCGTCTCGACCTGGACCCCGCGGGCCGCCGCGAGGGCGGCCTCGGCCTGGCCCTCGCCGGTCGTGTCGTTTCCGTCGGAGAGCAGGACGATCCGCTTCTGGGCGTCGTCGGGGAACAGGGCAGAGGCGAGACGGAGAGCCGCCCCGATGTCCGTCGCGGAACGGACCGGCGTCGACGCGATCCGGTCGATCTCGCGGAGCTCGGCCGGAAGACGTTCGACCAGGGCGCCCTTGCCGAAGCCCACGATTCCCGCCGCGTCGCCCTCGGGCATGAGCGCCAGGCTCTCGCGGACGAACGCGAGCGCCTCCTCGCGGCCCGCCTCGCCGACCGAATCGGACAGGTCGACGACAAAGACCGTGGCCAGGCGATCGACCGGCAGGACGAGCCGGAAGCCCGCGAGGGCGAAGACGAGCGCGGTCAGCAGCAGCGTCCGGACGACGAGCGCGACGCGTCGCCGGCCGATGCCTGTCCGGCGCCGCGCTGCGGCATACAGCGCGAACGTCAGGCCGAGAGCGGGAAGGAGCAGGAGCAGCGCGAGCGGCGCGTCGAAGGCGATGCCCACGTCAGGCACTCCCTCGTGCGGGCCGCCGGACCCGGCTCGACAGGCCGCGCCATGCCCGGGTCACGACGTCGCGGTGATAGAGCGCCCACTCGACGCACAGGCCGATCGAGCACGATCAGGACGATCGGGAACCACAGCTCGTCGCGGGCCGGCGGCCGCGACGCGGCGGCCGGCATCCGGCGCAGCTGAGGCACCGGGCGCGGGGGACGCACCGGGACGGCCGCCGCACGGCCGAGCTTCTCGAGGACGGCGGCGGATCCCGGTGTGATCGTCGACTCGGCAACATCGAACAGGTCGACCGCGAATCGGATCGGGCGCGTTCGGGTCGACGACGTCCCGCCCCGGCGCCGGCACCCGATGCCCGCGGCGTCGCCGACGGCAGCGGTGTCGGCGACGGCGTCGGCCGAGGACTCCCGGATGGCTCCGTCGGAGGCGGGCCGGATCGCCGTGGCCACGTAGACACCGAGGAGATCCGTCTGGGTGAACGTCACGCTGGCTCCCGCCGGCGATCCCGGGCGCGAGCTCCACGACCGATCCGTCCGGCCGTTCGATCCGCAGCCCCGTGGCGCCCGCCGGGATCGGCAGCGAGACCGGGTCGCCGGGCTTGACGGCATCGGCCGGCGCGGCGCTGCCGCCCATCAGCTCGCCGGTGAGATTGGCGATCAGGATCGGAAACGCGACCTGCAGCGGCAGGTCGGACCGGCGCGGCTCGAACGCGAGCACGGCGCTCGGGTACGCCGGCCCGGACGCCCGCGTAGAGCAGCGGCGCGCCCCGCGGCCCCGGGATCACCGATCGCGCCCAGGCCGGCAGCTCCAGCCGCGCCGCCTCGGCGATGTGGATCGTCGAGAGGTCGACGTAGCGGAGGATCGGTTCGTCGGGCGACAGCGTCCCGATGCCCGGGTTCGTCAGCTTGCCGCGTGACCGTGCCGATCGGACTCGTCCGCGGCGGCGCGACGACGAGGGTCGGCGTGCTCGGCAGCGTCGCCGGGACGAAGCCCTCGAAGATGATCAGGTCCCAATCCGTGCCGTCGCGGCGCTGGGCGTCGGCCGGGTAGCGATCCGCCTTGACGCCGAACAGGCTCGTGTTGGGGAGGTAGCGACAGCGCCGTCTCGAGGTACGGATCGCCGTCGCCGACGAGGAGGATCTCGCGCGGTCGATCGGGCGGCACGATGGCCCAGGCGCGGTCGTCGGCGGCGAGCTGGTCCGGCGGCGTCGCCGTGTCGGCCGAACCGTCGGCCGGCGACGAGCCGGACCTCGACGACCGCCGACACCCAGGTCGACGTCGTCGATGATCACGTCGGCGCGCTGCTGGGCGCCCATCCGCACGTCCCGGGCCTCGAGCAGGCGCCCGTCGCCCCACAGCTCGAGCCGCCGCATGGCCGGCTCGACGTCGAGGTTGGCCATGCTCACGAAGACCGATCGCGTGACGGCCGACGGCGCAGTCCGGACCGCGAGGGCGACGATCGCCTGGTTGCGAGTCCCACGCTCGTTGCCGACCCGCAGGACGCGAACCTTGGCGTCGACGGCCGTCGTCGGGATCGACGCCAGGGCGGCGTCGGTCGCGATCGAGCACCTCGGCGTCGCCGGACTGCGACGCGAGCTCCGAGGCGAGCTCGAGGGCGTCGCTCAGGTCTCCGGCCGCCGTGGTCGGCCGGATCGACTCGATCGCCAGCCGGACCCGTCCCAGGTCGGTCGAGCCCGCAGCGACGATCCGGGCCGTCCGACCGGCCTCGACGACGCTGACCTTGCCGCCGGCCGGCAGGTCGCGCAGGGCGTCGAGCGCCGCGTCCTTCGCCGCCGCGAGGCGGTTCGGGGACAGGTCGGTCGCGCCCATGCTCGCCGACGTGTCGACGACGAGGACGATGTCGCGGGCCAGGCCGGCCGGCCGCTCGACGAACGGCCGCGCCGCGAGCAGGACGAGGATGAGCGACGAGGAGCAGCTGGAGCAGGAACAGGAGGCTCCGGCGGAGCCGCTGCCACGGCGCGTTGGCCTCCACGTCGGCGACGAGCCGCTGCCAGAGCAGGGTCGACGGGACGACCCGCTCCTCGCGCCGCAGCTTCAGCAGGTACATCGCGACGACGGCCGGCACGAAGAGGAGCCCGAGCAGCGCGAGCGGCGTCGTCAGCGGCATCAGCCGCGGCTCAGCCCAGCACCCGTCGCCGCCGGAGCTCGGCGAAGATGAGGTCGTTGAGCGGGACGTCGGAGGACAGGTCGACGTAGCTCGCGCGCCGCCGCGCGGCGAGGTCGGCGAACGACTCCTTCCACGCAGCGAGGCGCGAGCGGTACGCGTCGAGCGTCGGCGAGGTCGGCGGTGATGTCGACGCCCTCGCCGGTCTCGCGTGTCGACGAGCCGCAGGTCGCCCTCGAGCTGCGGGTCGAGCTCGTCGGGCGAGAGGATGTGCAGCACGATCAGCTCGGAGCGGGTCGCGGCAAGCTCGCGGATGACGCGATCGGCCGCCGGGATCGAGGAGATCGGACATCAGGACGACGACGCCGCGCCCGTGAAGCTGCGCGGCCGCGTGGCGCGCCGCGGCGACGAGGTCGGTCGGTCCGGCGGCCGGCTGGATCGCCGACAGGTTGGAGAGCAGCCGGAACACCCGTCCGGAGCCGCGGAGCGGCGTCTGGCGACGGCTCGCCCGGCCGCCGAGCGCACTGACCGCGACCCGATCCTCGGACGCCAGGCCGATGTACCCGAGCGCCGCCGCCGCCCGCTTGGCGAAGACGAGCTTCTCGGGCCGGCCGGTCGCCATCGAAGCCGACGTGTCCAGGAGGAGCGTGATCGTCACGTCCTCCTCCTCGACGAACAGCTTGACGAACAGCTTCTCGAGGCGGGCGTAGACGTTCCAGTCGAGCTGCCGAAGGTCGTCGCCAAGGGTGTAGTCGCGATAGTCGGCGAACTCGACGCTCTGACCCCGCTTGACGCTCCGCCGGCCGCCCTTCAGGCCGCCGCGAACGGGCGACCGAAGGAGCAGCAGGAGCCGCTCCAGCTGCCGCAGGAATCCCTCGTCGAAGACCGTCGGGTCGAGGTCGTTCGGGAGGAACGCCGTGCGCGTGCCCTGCGGGCGCGGCCGGGCTCGGCGTGGGCTGGGTCATCGCCGAACCGCGGCTTGTCGCGTGGCCACGGCTAGCCTCGGCCCAGCGGACCGGGACCGGCTCATTCGACCGCCGGCGGAGCGACCGAGTCGAGGATCGCCCGGATCGTGGCTTCCGTCGTGATCCCCTCGGCCTCGCCCTCGAAGTTGAGGATCATCCGGTGGCGCAGCGAGGGCAGTGCGGCGGCCCGGATGTCGTCGACCGACACGTTGAACCGGCCGTCGAGCAGGGCGAAGATCTTGCCGGCCGTGACGAGCGCCTGGGCTCCGCGCGGCGAGCCGCCGTAGCGGACGTATTCGCTTGACCAGCTCCGGCGCGCGCGGCTGGTCCGGATGGCTCGCAGCCAGCACGCTGACGGCGTAGGCGGTGATGTGCGGAGCGATCGGCACCGCGCGAGCCAGGCGCTGCATCTCGACGATCTCCGCGGCAGTCGCGACCTTCTGCGCCGTCACGGATTCCGATCCCGTCGTGCGGTCCATGATCGTGATCAGGTCTTCCTCGGACGGGAACGGGACCATGACCTTGAACAGGAAGCGGTCGAGCTGCGCCTCCGGCAGGGGGTAGGTTCCTTCCATCTCCAGCGGGTTCTGGGTGGCCAGCACGAAGAACGGCGCATCGAGCGGGAAGCGCTGCCGCGCGACCGTGACCTGATGCTCCTGCATCGCCTCGAGCAGGCTCGACTGGGTCTTCGGCGTCGCCCGGTTGATCTCGTCGGCCAGGACGAGATTGGCGAAGATCGGGCCCGGCTGGAAGCGGAACACGCGGGCGCCGCCCTCTTCGATCAGGATGTTCGTGCCGGTGATGTCGGCCGGCATCAGGTCCGGCGTGAACTGGATCCGGTTGAACGTGCAGTCGATGACGTCGGCGATCGTCCGGACGAGCATCGTCTTGCCGAGACCCGGTACTCCCTCCAGGAGCACGTGGCTGTTCGCGAGCAACCCCGTCATCGTCTGGCGGACGAGGTCACGCTGACCGACGATCACCCGGCCAACTTCGCGCTCGATCGCCTGGGCCCGTTCGGCGAACGTCTCCGGCGAGATGTGGACGGTGGAGGCGGCGTGGTCGGTCGTCGTCGATGCGTTCATCGGATCCTCCGGGTGGGTCGCAGGAGCGCCAGGCTCAGTTGGACGGATCGAGCGAGCTGAAGTAGTCCCGGACGAAGTCCTTCACGGACAGCGGGACGTAGTTGCGATCGAGGGTCGTCAGGGCGTAGTCGTAGAAGTCCCCGAAGACCTGCTGGTACGGCGTGAAGGCTCCGTTGTTGTCGCCCTGGCCAGTCTGGTTGCCCTGCTGGCTCTGCCCGTCCCCGCCGGTTCCGGCGACATATGACGGATCGCCGGGCTTGCCGAGGCGATCGAACGGGGCGAAGACGCTGGACAGGTCCTCGCCCAGGTCCCCGGGCCGGTTCGGGTTCGTCGGTCCGGCGGGGGCGCCGCCCGTGCTGTTGCCTGTTCCCAGGTGGCTGGCGCTGGATCCGCCGCCACCGATGGCGCCTTGGCCCTGGCCTTGGCCCTGGCCCTTGGCCCTGACCCTGGCCTTGGCCCTGGCCTTGACCCTGGCCTTGACCCTGACCCTGGCCTTGGCCTTGGCCCTGGCCCTGGCCCTGACCTTGACCCTGGCCCTGACCCTGACCCTGGCCTTGACCTTGACCCTGGCCCTGACCTTGCCCCTGGCCCTGACCTTGCCCCTGGCCCTGGCCTTGCCCCTGACCCTGACCTTGCCCCTGACCTGACGGCGCGGGGCTTCCCCCTGACCCTGGCCCTGGCCCTGCCCCTGGCCCTGCTGACCCTGGCCCTGCTGGCCCTGGCCCTGCTGGCCCTGACCCTGCTGGCCCTGGCCCTGCTGGCCGGCGTTCGCGAGGTTGCGGCGCGCATCCTGGAGCTCGGACGCGGCCCGGGCCAGATCGCGATTGAGGTCCACGTTTCGCTCGGCGCCCTGGATGGCCTCACCGAGCCGATCGAGGGCCTCGCGCGCGGCGGCATTGTTGCCCTGGGCGAGGCTCTGGGCGGCGTCCCGGAGCGCAGTCCCCGCCGCGCCGCTCGCCTGGCTGGCCGCCGACTGCAGCTCGGCCAGGGCCGCGGCCAGTTCCTTGCGTTCGGCAGGCGTGAGCTCATCCAGCTTGTCGCCGAGCTCCTTCAGGTCCTCGGCGGCCTCTTTCGGGTCGCCGTTCTTGTTGGCGTTCGGTTGTCCCGTGGCGGCGCGCGACAGAGATCGGCTCAGCGAGGCGAGCGAGGACGCTCGCTGCTCGTTGGCCGGATCGAGCTGGGATCGGGCGCTCGCCTCGGCGCTCGAGACCTTGGCGAGGTTGAGCTTCAGGTCCTCCGGCCGCTCCCGAAGTTGCCGGGCGAGGTCTCGCAGTTCCTGGGCGAGCCGCGTCCGCGGATCGTCCGGGTTCGTTCCCTTCGCTTCGAGGTCCTTCGCGATCTCGTCGATGCGTTCGGCCTGCTTCTTGGCCTCTTCCCTGACGTTCTGCGTCTGCGCGATGGCCGCGTCCTGGGGATTCGGGAGGAGGACGAGCGGGACGAGCAGCAGGGCCCCGACGAGTGCGATCGCGCCCGGATTGCGTGACATCCGCGGCCGGAAGAGGTTCGACGGTGCCAGCCGGACGGCCGTGGCGGCGTCGGCGCGCTGGCGGCGCACGAAACGCTCCGTCTGAAGGGATTCGTCCGGCGAGTCGTCGTCCTCGCCTGGCGATTCCGTGGCCGGGGACGCGAGCTCAGGAAAGCTCACGGCGAGGGCCAGGGCGCTCGCGACACGGTCGCCGAGATGCGCCTCGGCATCGATCGCCAGCGCGGTTTCACCGAGCGATGGCCGCGCAAGCGCCGCCAGCCAGACGAGGCCGACGAAGCCCAGGACCGGAAGGGCCGCAGCGATCGTCGGCAGGAGCTCGAATGGCACGATCCGGGCGAACGCGAAGAGGGCGACCTCCGCGGCCACAACGGCCCCCGCCACGAGCCAGGCCCGGCGAACGATCCGGCGAAGCCACAATCGGCGGCGATGCGGCTGCAGGTCGGACCGGATGGCAAGCAATGTCGGATCGAGCGGACCGCTCAGGACGGCTCGCGGGTCCGGCAGCTCAGCGGCCGCGGCTACCCGCCGACTGGTGCAGGGCCCGGCCTCCCGGACGAAGGCGGAGCGACGGCATCAGGTGTTCCTCCCGGACGGCCGCCGAAGGAACCCGGGTCGCCAGCGGCGCGTGGGCGAGACCAGTTGGACTGACGCAAGGATCAGAACGGTCGAAAGCACGATCCAGGCAGCGACGCTCCGCGGCCAGAATGTGTCCCGACGGATCCCGAACTGCTGGACCGGGACGACGTCGTTGACGCCGGCCTTGTCCGGCAACGAGACCCCTCGTTCGGCCGGAACCGCGAAGCCCTCAGAAGGCAGGATCGTCGAGCCGCCTGTGGCACTGCCGCCGATTCCGATGCTGATGGCACCGTTCGTCACCTCCGCCAGGCGAGAGCACCAGCCACCGTAGCCTTCGGAGGCGCCGCAGATGACGTCGTACTGAGCGGCGAACGGGTTGAACCAAAGGAGCGCCTCGGGCGGGCGGCCCTTGATCGGCCCGATGCCCTGCTGGTTGCCGAAGCCCGCCTGGTTCGGCGCGACGCCGGCCATCTTCGTCCAGAACAGAACGACGAAGAGGGAGCCCATCGTCAGCGCCATGACGCCGAAGAAGGTCACGACGGTCGCCGCCTGGGTGCGCTGCATCAGCGCCGAGATGAAGAGGCCGACAGAGCCGAGACCGATCGCGGACGCGAACAGGACGACATAGCCGCGCACGACCTCCTCGGGCCCGATGCCGCCGAACACGAACACCATCGCGGTGAGCGGGATCGACGCGACGATGAGGATGAACAGGTAGGTCAGAGCGCTGAGGAGCTTGCCGATGACGATTGCCAATGAGGAGATCGGCGTTGCCGCCAGCATGTCGAGGGTCTGTTTCTCACGCTCGAGGCTGATCGCCCCCGCGGTGAAGGCCGGGGCGAGGAAGACGACGAGAAGCGTCTCGATGATCAGGAGGGCGCCGAAGATCTCCTGGCCGATCAGGGATGACGCGAACGCCGCCGAGCCCCCGAAGAGAGACCCGGAGTTTCCGTACGTGCGCTCCGCGATGAGCTCCCACGCCCAGGCGAAGCCCGCGAGGAAGAGCAGGTAGAGGGTCAGAATGACGAAGGCGCGGCGGCCTCGCATCCGGCCCCGGAGCTCCTTCACACCGACGGCGATCACGCCGTTCAGGCCGAAATCGAAGCCAGCGCAACGGCTGCCGCCGCCCGCGGCCGCCTTCACGCGGTTTGACCGGGGCGACGTCGACGTTGGCGTCGGCGGTGTCGGGATCGCGCAGCAGATCGGTCGCGTCCGTCATCAAGCCACCTGCGCGTCTACGGGCGCTTGCCCGGACGTGACCTGGAGGAACAGCTCTTCGAGGTCGCTGGCGGCCCGGGCGAAGCTGGCGACCCGGACGCCGGCGGCGATGGCCCGCGACAGGAGCGCCGCCGATTCGTCGTCATCGCCCCGGAACCCGAGCTCGATCTGCCCGTCGTGCAGGATCGCCGCGGAGGCAACCCGTTCCTCGGTTGCAAAGTGCGCCCTGGCCGCCTCGATGGCCATCCCATCGCCGAGGACCCGGACCCTCAGAACCGCTCCGTACCGGAGCCGCTTCTCGATGTCGGCCACGCGTCCCTGGGCGAGGACCTGGCCGTGATCGACGATCGCGACGCTCGTGCAGAGCTCTTCGAGCTCGGGCAGGATGTGGCTGCTGATGATGATCGTCTTGCCGAGCGCGCGGAGCTCCCGGAGCAGCTCCCGGAGCTCGACGCGAGCGCGCGGGTCGAGGCCGGATGCGGGCTCGTCGAGGAGCAGGACCTGCGGGTCGTGGACCAGCGTGTGGGCGAGGCAGAGCCGCTGCTGCATCCCGCGGGACAGGCCCTGGACGTAGGCATCGCGCTTGTCGCCGAGGTCGACGAGATCGAGCAGGTCGCCGATCATTCGCCGGCGGCGATCGGCAGGGATGTTGTAACAGCGAGCGAAGAAGTCGAGGTACTCCCAGACCTTCATGTCGTCGTAGACCCCGAAGACGTCCGGCATGAAGCCGAGGACGCGACGGGCATCATCGGGGTTCCGCCGCACGGAGATGCCGGCGACCTCGGCCTCGCCCGATGTCGCGGACAGCAGCGTCGCGAGGATCCGGAGGGTCGTGGTCTTGCCCGCCCCGTTCGGTCCGACGAGGCCGAAGATCTCGCCCGCTGCGACGTCGAGATCGAGACCGGCCACGGCGAGCGTCCCTGGGTATCGCTTGATGAGGCCGACAGTTCGAACGATGCGTCGTCATCGGATGACCCCGTGGATTGCGACGCTGAACGACATCCCGACCGCGTCCGAATGCTCGTTGACGAAACGGATCTGGATCGTACCGGTCGCCGTGTCGACATAGCTCGCGGGGTCCGTCAGCTCGTACGTCGTGCCCTGGTCGAGGTGGGGTAGCCGCATCCAGGTGCCGGTGATCAGATCGAGGACCTCGAGTTCAGGCAGTCCGTCGAAGCCATTCGGAACTGGAGCGTCCGGGGGGCATGGTTCGGCGCAGATCTCCGGCGGTACCACCGGCACCGGTTCCGGCATTGGGGCAATCGGCTTGCCGCCGGGCCCGACCATCCCACCGAACCCCATGGCCAACAACACCTTCGTCGCCTCGAATGAACCTTTGAACGGGATTGGCCGATACGCGATCGTGACCGAGCCCTGGCCCAGGCTCATGTTGAAGGGATCCTTGCTGAAGAAGGCCGCATCAGACGCGAGAACCGTGCTTCTGATCAGATCCGGTGTGAACGCAATGGTTCCGCTCGCCGTGTACGGGACCGGGATGAAGTAGAGGACGTTCGCGGTGCGGGCCGGTTTCTGGCCCTGGACCTCGATGTCGAGGAGGCTGTTCCGACCCCACGCCAGGACGACTGCCCCGTCCGACGGCAGAGCGCCGAGGTTGCCAGTCAGCCGGTCGAACGTCAGCTGGCTGAGGATCCGGGAACGGATCTGGTTGCGGCGCTGTTTCTCGTTGCTGGCCACATTGTCGGGCGCGAAGGTCTGGCGGAAAGAGCTTGTCCGACAGGGCCAGGCCGAACTGGCCGGCGGTGAGCCGCAAGCTGACGGCGCCCTCGGCGCCCGGCGGGATGTCCGCCAGAACCACGGCGTTGCCACCGAGCACGACGGCCGGCGACTCGAGGACCATCGTCGAGTCGTTCCGGATCTTGCCCGTGATGACGCCGTCGACGAGGCGCAGGTCCGCGTGGATCTGCGGCACCTCGACGGGCGACTCCGCTCGCACCGTGCGGAGCGAGCCGAACCCGACGGACAGGTTCCGGACCTGTGCCGTATCACCCTGGACGACGTCGAGCAGGGCCCCCTGGCCGGCGAAGAAGTCACCGACGATCGGTGCCGACAGCAGGGCGCCGCCGGGGAGTGACAGCTGGTACGTGCCCCTGGTCGGCGAAAAGACGCCGAGGTACACCTGGGCCGAGCCCTCGGTTGCGTCCGGGGCGCCGCGGACGATGGCGACCTCGTTGACGATGACATCGCTGCCGCGAAGGGCCGATCCGTAGCCGTACGCTCCCACGGCGAAGATCGCGATCAGGGCCGGCATCGTCAGCCATGCCCACTCGCGACGATCGAGGCGTCGAAGGATCAGGTAGTTGACGGGGCCGATCAGGCCGATGTAGCCGAGCAGCAGGATCAGCAGCCCGCCGGTCGGCGGCAAGCGCGAGGGCCGGGAGCTCCGAGACCGCGCCGACGATCTGGCTGTCGTCGCCCATCCCGATCTGAGCAGAGGCTCGCGGCGGGATGAGGGTCCGCCAGAGTGGCACGGTCGCCTTTGATTCGGCGATCCAGCCGACCGTCGGATCGATCCCGAGAACCGTGACGGAACCACTGCCATATTCGGCCTCGGCCGCGACCACCCGGTCGCCGGACGAGGCCAGGCTCCGTCCCCGCGTCAGTTCACCGGCCAGGGCCGGAACGTCGGTCGCTGCTTCCGGGAGCTGGCCGAGGAGGGACGTCAGCGATTCCGGAGCGACGTCGATCGTGGTCGAGGGGCGGTAGGGGAGAATCTCGTCGGGGAACCCCGACAGCACGCCAGGCCCGGCCGTCCCTCCGACGATGACCAGGCGGCCTCCGAGTGCCAGCCAGCCACGGAGCGCCGCGATCTGGCGAGTCGACAGGGTGTTGGTATCGACGTCCTGCCAGATGAGCCGATCGAGAGCAGACCAGGCCTCGATCCGCTCGGGCAGGTCCGTGGGATCGAGCGGGATGATGACGGGCGCGAGGTTCTGCCCGCCGTTCTGGTCCTGACCGCCGGGGAGCTGGATCCCCGCAACGATTCCCTGGGCCTGGGCGGCGACGACGCCGACCGTCAGCTGCGATGCGTCGTGGACCGTGAACGCGACCTTCTGGCGGGCGACGACCGCGTCATTGGCGGCGACGAGGAGGACTTCGAGCTGCTGGCCGAAGGATGGCGGCTGAGCGTGGAGGAGGTAGGTCTTGTCGGACGGGCTCGGCAGGTCGACCGGCACGGAGAACCGCGTGCCGCCCTGCGCGCCGCCCTGCAGTCGCAGCTCCCCGGTGACCGGGACGCCTTCGTTGGCGAGTCGGACCTCGATCGCGAGCCAGGAACCGATCCGGGCATGGCCCTCGAGGAGGACCCGCGCCTCCATGGATGGGCCGTCGGCGGTAGCCGCCGTTGCCGCTGCCGGCCCGGCCGTCGCCCCGACGAGGACGCCGAAGAGCGCCACACGGGCAACGAGCATTCGGGCTGACCGGGACACAGCGACTCCAGTGGCGGATGGCAAGGCGGTCCCAGCATCGACGCCCGACTCCCCCGAAAAGTTGCGTGCCGCTGACCCTGCGTGCCGCGGGAGAAGCTATCGACGGCGGTGCCGCCGCCGCTATCGTACGATGGCCATGCGGCAGCACCGTGCCGAGGTGCCAGTCGTCCGTTCGGCCCCGGCCAGTCGTTCGTCAGCCCAGGCCGGCTCGTGTCCGCCGCCAATCGCGCTCGCCTGAGGGAGGCCGTGCCCGAAGTCCGTCCGTTTCGCGCCCTGCGCTACGACGCCGAGTCGGTGGGCGACCTTGCCGCGGTCGTGGCGCCGCCGTACGACGTGATCGGCGCCGAGGAGGCCGCGCGCCTCCTGGCCCGTCACCCGAAGAACGTCGTCCGCCTGGACCTGCCCAGCGTCGCGGCCGGCGACGAGCCCGACGAGCGGTACCGGCGCGCGGCACGGACCCTGGCTGCCTGGCGCTCGGATGGGACGTTCCACAAGGATCCGCGGGCCGCGATCTATGTCTACGAGCAGACGTACCGCGTGCCGGGCACCGACACGGAGCGGACGCAGCGGGGCTTCTTCGGCCGGCTGCGACTCGAGTCGTTCGATCCGGGGTCCGGCGTGCTCCCTCACGAGCGCACACTCGAGGGCCCGCGCGAGGATCGCTATCGCCTGCTGCGGGCGACCGGGGTGAATACCTCGCCCGTCGTTGGCCTCTACGAGGATGCGTCCGGGACGAGCGCGGCGATCCTCGCGACGATCGCCGCGGGACCGGCCGCCATCGACCTCCGCGACGCCGACGACGTCCGGCATCGACTCTGGATCGCCGAGGCCGAGGGCGACGCCGGCGAGCACGTCGCCGAGCTCCTTGCCCTGGCTGGCGCGGGACCGGTGACGATCGCCGACGGGCACCATCGCTACGAGACCGCGCTCCGGTATCGGGACGAGCGGCGCATGTCGCGATCGTGCGAGGAGGACCCGGCCTTCGATTACCTGCTCATGCTGTTCCTCGAGACGACGTCCGAGCCGCTGACGGTGCTGCCGACCCACCGGCTCATCCGCGGTCTGGGACCGGACGGGTTGGTCCGCCTTGGAGAGCCGCTCGCTCGCGCTGTTCGAATCGCGGCCGGCCGGGATCGCCGAGCTGGAGCGCACGTTCGGCAATGGCCTGGCGAGCGGCGGAGCTGGGCGCTTCGGGCTCTGGACGCGGGACGGTGGGTCGATCCTCACCGCCCGCCGCCATGCAATCTCCGCGGATTCGGTCGGGGTGCCCCACGCCGTCAGGCAGCTCGACGTATGGCTGCTTGGCGTCGCCCTCGAGCGCCTGCTCGGGATCGACGATGCCGCCGTCGCGGGCGGCGAACGGATCGCCTACACGAAATCGGTCAGTCGATGCCGTCGCCGCCGTTGGCAATCGACGAAGCCGATGCCGCCTTCCTGCTCGAGCCGACGCCCGTGCCGTCGATCACCGCTGTCGCGCGCTCGGGCGAGGTAATGCCCCAGAAGTCGACGTATTTCTTCCCCAAGGCCCTGACCGGGCTCGTCATCAATCCGCACGAATGGTGAGACAGCTTCTGATGGTGATCCGCCAATGACCGAGACGACCCCCGACCACATCCTCGCTCGCGCCCAGGTGGCGGGCCCGAACGGGCGACCCGTCCGCAAGGACGAGATCGAGCTGCTCGACCGCGGCCTGTACATCGAATCCTGGTTGCCCGAGCGCAGGTCGCGCCGCAAGCCCCTCCTCTTCGTCCACGGCGAACTGACCGGCTCGTGGTTGTGGGAGCGGTACCTCGGCTACTTTGCCGGCCGTGGCTGGGAGGGCCACGCGCTCAACCTGCAGAACCATTTCTGGTCGCGAACCGCCGACCCGACCGAGCTGTCGTTCGACACGTACACCGAAGATGTCGTCGCCGCGCTCGAGCGCCTCGGGCCGTCCACGGTGATCATCGGCCACGCGATGGGCGGGCTGCTGGCGCTCAAGGCAGCCGAACGGATGCCGATCGCCGGGATCGTCCTCATCTCGTCCGAGCTGCCGCGGGATCTGCGCGTGCCCGCGCGGTCTCACGAGTTGCGCGAGATCCCGCCCGTCTTCGGCCGATCCCTCGTTGGCTGGGAGACCCTGCCCGAGAACGGCTCCAGCGCGACCATCGCGACCTGAGCATCGATGACGTCATGCGCATCCAGCACCTGCTCGGCCAGAAGCCGCATGAGAGCGGCACGGCTCGCCGCCAGGTACTCCAGGGGATCTCGGTCGATCGGCGGCCGTTCGCGGAGATCCCGACGGCTCGTCATCGGCGGCGGGACTCGATCAGACCGTGCCGGAGGAGGGGTCGGAGCGCCTTGCCGAGTGGCTCGGAGCTGAGTACGAGCCGTTCGGGGCCCATTCCCATTACGGCCTCGTCATCGGCGAGCAGAGCCACCAGCAAGTGGCCGAGACGATCCGCAGCTTCCTCGACGCCAACCGCCTCTGAGATGGCGGTAACGGCCGGTGATTGGTATCATCCCGGTCGGCCGCGACGGCTCTGCCCGACGCTGCGACGCCGCATTCGTCTAGAGGCCCAGGACACCGCCCTCTCAAGGCGGAGATCACCGGTTCGAATCCGGTATGCGGTACCAAACGAGAACATGGGCCCCCATCCAGCGCCCTGGATCGGGGCCTTTTGCTGCTAGGCGATACCGCGGGCTGCCCAGGCCAGCGCCGTGACCACGAACGGCCCATCGGGGAGCAGGGTTCGACATTGTTCGCGCAGCGCTGCCTGCCGTTCCGCGTCGAGGCCGGCCACGTACGACCCCGCTGGACCGACGCCCCGGGTATACGGCTCCCACCATTCATCGAAGCTCGTGTGCTCAAGCCTGGCGGATAGAGCCGTCTCCTCGATCTCGTGCAAACCGGCCGCCGCGAACAACTCCCCCAGGTGGCCCTCGCGGGCACCCGCGAGGTGCGATTCGTCGCCGACGCCCGGGTCGAGTTCACGCGCCGCACGCCAGAACAGGCTGAGCGGGCCGCGATCGCCGGCGTGATCCCAGACGCACGCGGTGACAACGCCGCCTTGGCGCGTCACCCGCGCCATCTCGACCAATCCCGCGATCGGGTCGGCCATGAAGTGGACGACGAGCTGGGCGAGGGCCGCGTCGAACGAGTCGTCGGGGAATGGCAGGTGCTCTGCGGACGCCCGCTGGACGTTGACGCCCGGGTAGCGCGATCGAGCAGCGGTGACGAACGGCTCCGACGGGTCCACGGCCGCCACGGCGGCGGGCTCGAGCCGCCTGACGAGCTCAGCCGTCAGCGCCCCGGGACCGCAGCCGACGTCCAGGACCCGCTGTCCGCTTCGGACCCGCGCGAGGTCCGCCATCTGCGGCGAGAGCAGGAGCGAGTACCTGCCCATGAAACGGTCATACGCTTCCGCGGCGACGTCGAAGCTCACCCGCGGAATGTACCTTCCGGAACGGCGACGGAGGGTGCAGTCGGCAGGGACGGGGGCGATGTTCTGGTTGAACCGGAACATGTTGGTCGGGTCGTACGCCGCCTTCAGGGCCGTCAGCCGATCGTACCGCTGCGGTCCGTACGCCGCGGCGACCTCGTCCGGCGACGCGTCATCGCCCAGGTAGTTCACGTACCCGCCACTCGCGAACGGTTTGAGAGCGTCCGCGTAGGCACGTGCCCACTGGATGTGGCGGTCCGGATCCGCCGGGTCTTCCCAGATGGCAAGCGCGCTGGCGTTGTAGCGAGCCTGACGCTGGCCGAAGGCGGTCTCGCCATCGGCGACTCGACGAACGGCTCCGTGCGGCGCCTCAATGAGGATGGCCGAATGATCCGACGTGACGTTCTCGAACGAGGTGACAGTCGCCTCGATCGCGTCATCGGTCATGTCCCCGATGAACTGACCTTTCCAGTAGTTCTGAAGCCCGAAGGGAATCTCCGCGAAGATCCGCTGAACCTCCGGATACCGCATCGGCCGGGTCCCGTCATCGAGCGGCGGGCCCAGCCGCTTCAAGGGGGCGATGAGCGCCGTCCCGTCGTCGATCGGTCCGTTGTAGCAGGCCGCAATCGCCGCCACGCGTGTTCCATCGGGCAGGCTGACCATCGCGAAGGCGCAGCTCAGCTCGTCCGGGGCTGAGGCACAGGTGGATCGGAAGAGTTCGAGCGCCTCTCGGGCGACCGTCATCGGATAGACGATGAGCCCGGCAAGCAGCTGATCCACGGGGTGGAGCCGATACTCGAATGACGTAACGACCCCGAAGTTTCCGCCGCCGCCGCGGATGCCCCAGAAGAGATCCGGATGGCTGGTTTCGCTCGCCGTCACGAATTGAGCGTCCGCCGTCACGATGTCGACCGACACGAGGTTGTCGCAGGTGAGGCCGTAACTCCCCATGAGGAAGCCCAGCCCGCCGCCGAGCGTCAGCCCTCCGATCCCGGTGCTGCCGACGGTCCCGCCCGTTGTCGCCAGGCCGTGCGCCACGGTCTCGGTATCGAAGTCCGTCCAGGAGCAACCCGGGTCGGCTCGCGCGGTCTGCCGCGCCACATCGACGTGGACACTCTTCATCAACGAGAAGTCGATGAGGACGCCTCCGTCACACGTGCCGTGACCGGCTACGTTGTGGCCGCCGCCACGCACCGCGACCGGGAGGT
This sequence comes from uncultured Chloroflexia bacterium, assembly GCA_963788685.1. Lineage (GTDB taxonomy): Bacteria > Chloroflexota > Limnocylindria > Limnocylindrales > CSP1-4 > CF-46. The sequence continues at coordinate 55,943 of CAWBHP010000007.1, forward strand.
CATGCGTCCGGGCGTACGACACAGCGGCCTGGACGTCCGATGCTCCGCGGCACCTCGCGATCAGCGCGGGGCGACGATCGATCATGCCATTGAAGACTCGCCGGGCCGCGTCGTAGCCGTCCGATTGCGGGCTCAGCAGCTCGCCTCTGAGGCGTTCGGATAGGTCGACCAGGGGATCATCCCGAATGAGGCCGGTCACTCGCTGCACTCCTCCATTGCAGGGCCGATCTGTACTATATGCGTTGACGCAAGTCGCTCACATGCCATATCGTGCATGACAGCGCACAGGCCAGAAACGCGACATCTGAGGGCGACGTGCCGCATCCTTCTGGGACCCGAGCAACTGGCGCGAGCCCCATCCCGGCCGGATCGTGGGTCGAGATCCAGCAAGTGGTGCTCCGCGCCGGAGAGCGAGCGCCGAACGTGCCGCCGGATACCGCGCAGGTCGACTTCGTCGCCCGCATTCGCGGCTTCCTGCTCGCGCCCGCTCTGTTCGGCGACGACGTCACGGTTCGGACCCTGGTCGGGCGTGAAGTCAGCGGCGTCCTGACCGAGGTAAATCCTCGGAACCCGGCGGACTTCGGAAATCCGGTCCCGGAACTCCTCGACCTCGGCTCCCGGGCAAGGCAGGCGCTCGACGAGCTCGACGCGCGTGAGCCGCGATGAGCGCCACGTCCTATGCATCGGTCATGGGGCGGCGGGCGGAGATCATGCGCCGGTCGGTCGGGATCGACTATGACCGCTATGAGCTCGAGGGCGGCATCGCCTTCGACTATCGGGCACTCGCCGAGAATCCGCCCTACGGGATCGAGGACGTCCAACGAATCCAGCGGCTGAACAAGGTCGGCGACACCCCCCTTCTTGAGTTGCGTCGTCTCAGCCAGCTGGTGCGGAGTGGCGCGCCGGCCGGCAAGGGCGCGACGATCCTCGTCAAGGACGAGGCGGCCAACGCGGCCGGCAGCTTCAAGTCCCGGCGGGCATCGATGTGCCTGGCCCAGGCCGCCGAGCAGGGCTTCCGCGGCGTGATCGCGGCTACGTCGGGCAACTACGGCGCGGCCATCGCCTCACAGGCGGCGATGTACGGACTGAAGGCGCTGATCCTGCAGGAAGTCTTCGACTCGACCGGACGGGGCCAGCCCGAGGTACTCGAAAAGACGCGAGCCTGCGAAGCCTACGGGGCGGAGGTCTGGCAACTCACGGTCGGTCCTGAGCTCTTCTACATCCAGCTGCTTCTCCTCGAAGAGACGGGCTACTTCAACGCCAGCCTGTACACGCCGTACGCCACGCTCGGGGTGGAGACGCTCGGCTACGAGATCGCCGTCAATGCGCGGAGCGGTTCGGCCGGCAGCCTGCGGCCGTCGTCGCCACCCACAGCGGTGGCGGCAACATCACGGGCACCGCCCGCGGGCTGCGCCGCGGCGGGGCCGCCGATGCCGCGATCGTCGGGGTCAGCGTGGATCTGACCGGCCTCCACATGGCGAGTGATCGCGACTTCAATCGGAAATCGTTCACGACTGGCCACACCGGGTTCGGGTTCCCGTTCAGCGTCGATCCCGACCGGGTCGACGTTCCCCGCAACGCCGCGCGCGGCCTGCGCTTCCTGGACCGCTACGTCACCGTGACGCAGGGCGAGGTGTTCTACGCGACGCAGCTGCTGGCCGATCTGGAGGGCCTCGAGCGCGGGCCGGCGGGCAACACCTCGCTCGCGGCCGCCATGGTTCTGGCGCGAGAGTTCGGAGAGGACGAGCTGGTCGTCGTCCAGGAGACGGAGTACACCGGCGCCGGCAAGCATCCGACCGCCCAACTCACTCTCGCCCGGGACCTGGGCATCAGCGTCGGCGATCGGGCCTCGAGAGGATGATCGCCCGGGCGAGCGGATCGTCTTTCCCGCCAGCGTCGATGAGATGAGCTACACAGAGGTCGACCTGTCGCAGCTGCGGCGCTCCTACCTCCGTCGAATCGCGACGCGAGTCGACGATCGAGCGCTGGCCGACTTCGAGGTCGACTTCCTCGCAGAAGACCTCAACACCGATTCAGCGTTCGTCGCGTGAGGAGTGGGAGCTGCTTGGCTCGCGGCGCGAGCGGGTCGATAGCACGGCGGGGTCGCACGGTGGCTGAGGTCCGACTCGATCGGGTGGTCAAGCGCTATCCGGGCCGCGCCGCAGACGCCCTCCAGGAGACATCGCTGACGTTCGAGCAGGGCCTGTTCACCTGCGTTCTCGGGCCATCGGGATCAGGCAAGAGCACCGTCCTCAAGCTGCTCGCCGGCATCGAGGAGGTGACGTCGGGGCGGATCCTCATGGACGGGACGGACGTGACGAACGTCACGCCCGAGCGACGCGACGTGGCGATGGTGTTCCAGTCGTACGGGCTGTATCCGAACATGACCGCCCGCGACAACATCGCCTTCCCGTTGATGCTCCGCGGCCTCAAGAAGCCGGATCGCTACGCGCCGCGTCGACGAGGTGGCGCGGATGCTCGGGATCGGCGACCTGCTCGACCGCCACCCGCGGGTCCTGAGCGGCGGTGAGCGGCAGCGTGTCGCGCTGGGCAGGGCGATCGTTCGCAACCCGAAGGTGTTCCTGCTCGACGAGCCGATCAGCAACCTCGACGCGAACCTGCGGGCCACCACCCGCGAGGAGCTGAAACGAATTCACCAGCAGCTCGGCGCGACATTCATCTACGTCACCCACGACCAGGATGACGCAGAGGCCATGGGCGACCGAGTCGTGGTCATGGCCAAGGGAGCGGTCCAGCAGGTCGACCCGCCGGCGACGATCTACCGCCGACCGGCTAATCGGTTCGTCGCGTCGTTCGTCGGACGGCTGCCGATGAACTTCATCCCCGGCCACATCGTTGCCGAGAACGAGCGGACGTGGTTCGCCTCGGACGTCATCCGGGTGGAACTACAAGATCAGGACCCGCCGGCGGCGCCGGGCCCCATCGTCCTGGGCATCCGCCCCGAGGGCGTCACGGTCGTTCCGCGCGGCGGCCAGTCGGGAATGATCGGGCGGGTGACGCTGACCGAGGTGGTCGCTCCCGACGAGTACGCCACGATCGTGGTCGCGGACAGGAGCCTTCGGGCACGCGTGCAGGCGGAGGGCGTCGCCGTCGGCGACGAGGTCGGGGTCGCCTTCCTCCCATCGCACCTCCTGTTCTTCGATCCGGAGACCGGGGCGCGAATCGCCATGGCTGCCGACAGTGCCGCGGCCATCACCCCGCGAGCGGGCCTCGCCCGATGAGCGCAGAGCCGACCGCCCTGGACGCCCGCGGGAATCGGCTGAGCGGGCTATCCATCCGCAACGAGAACCACGCGTATGCCGCGCTGTTCCTCGTGCCCACGGCGGTCGCGTTCGTCGCGCTCCTCGGCTACCCCGTCGTGTACTCCCTGCTGCTGACCGTCACCGGCCGATCCGCCGCTCCCGGCCAGTTGGGCTCGTTCGTCGGGCTCGACAACTGGCTGAAGGTCACCACCGACCCGATCTTCATCCAGGCCGCGATCCAGACGCTGATGTACGTCGTGCCTTCGGCGGTCATCGGGGTCGCCCTCGGCATGGCCGTCGCCCTCATCCTCAACGAGCGATTCCCCGGCCGAGGGATCGCTCGTGCCGCGCTCCTGATCCCGTGGGCCCTGCCGCCGGTCGTGGTCGCCGCGATGTTCCAGTGGTTCCTGGACTCGCGCCGCGGCCTGCTCGGCGAGTGGCTCGTCAACGCCGGGCTCGTCGAGCAGTCGCCGGTGTTCCTCGGGGGCGTCCCGGGAACGCTGTTCATGCTCACCGCGATCCACATCTGGAAGACGTTCCCGCTCATCGCCCTGATCTTCCTCGTCGCCCTCCAGTACCTCCCCGAGGAGACCGTCCAGGCCGCGCGGATCGATGGCGCCGGCCGCTGGCGCCGATTCCGCCACGTGACCTTGCCGTTCCTGCGGCCGACCCTCGTCGCCGCGGTCATCATCCAGGTCCTGATCACGATCCAGCTGTTCGACCTGATCTTCGCCCTGACCGGCGGCGGGCCGGGCCGCTACTCGACCTACAACCTCTACTTCTACACGTTCAAGACGACGTTCGAGCAGACCGACTTCGGCTACGGCGCGGTCCTCGCGTACATCGTCACGGCATTCGTCGTCGTGCTGGCCCTCCTCCTGACGCGGGGCGCGCCAAGGGATTCCTGCTCGTGACGCGAGCGAGCCGCGCCTCGGCCGAGCCATGGCGTGCCGCCGGGGCAGTGCTCATCGTCGTGCGCCGCCGTTCTCGAGCTTGTCCAGATCGCCCGCCCGTTCGGCTTCCCGTTCTGGGCCTGGGTCGGCGGCCACGCTCGTCGGCCTGGCCCTGCTCTGGCGCGGCCTGAACCGGTCCGCCAGGAACTCGGCGCACGGGTCGTGGCGGCGCTCGTTCGCCCTCGGCGTCGTGCTGCTGATCGTCGTCCCGTTCGGCGTGCGTTGTCGTGCTCGGGTCGCTGCAGCGGCGGGTCGATCTGCTGACCGGCCCGCACGTCATTCCGCCGGCGCCGACGACCGTCGCCTTCGACCAGCTGATGCGCATCCCGTACTTCGAAGCCGGCCTGCGCAACAGCCTTCTCGTTTCGACGACCGCCGCGATCGTCACGACGCTCCTCGGGCTGCTCGGCGCCTACGCGATCGCCCGACTCCGCTTCCCGGGCCGGAGCGCGACGTACACCGGCGGTGATGCTCGCGTACATGCTGCCGGGGGTCGCAATCCTGGTGCCGCTCGTGGCGATCTTCAAAGGCCTCGGCCTGATCGACACGTTGCCGGGGATGGCGATCGGCCACATCGCGCTGACGGTGCCGCTCGTGACGTGGATCCTCATCGGGACGTTCGACGGGGTCGAACCCGACCTGGAGCACGCCGCTCGGATCGACGGGGCGAGTCGCCTCCAGGCGCTTCGACGGGTGGTCCTTCCGCTCACCGTTCCGAGCATCGTGACGGCCGCCGTCTTCGCGTTCGTCCTGTCCTGGAACGATCTGCTCGTGTCGAAGGTGCTCTACGTCGGCAGCACGCCGATGCTCGCGCCGGCGATCGTCAACCTCATGGATCCCCTCAACCGGATCGAACCGCAGCTGTCGATGGCGGGAGTCATCGCCTCGGTTCCCGTGCTCATGCTTGCGCTGCTGATGCAGCGGTACCTCATCCGTGGACTCGGCGAAGGCGCCGTGAAGTATAGAGCCGTAGGCAATGTTGGAGGAGGACGACATGGCGAACGAACAGCGATCTCTCGAGGAGGAGCGCCCGATGAACGTGCCGCCGCTCACGCGTCGGAAGTTCCTGGTCGGAGGCACGCTCGCGGGTGTGGGTGCCGCGCTTGCGGCGTGCAGCCCGGCTGCCAGCACGGCGCCGAGCGGGGCGGCCACGCCTGCGCCGTCGACGGGGACGGGCACCGAGCGCCGCCCCGTCGGCCGGCCCGACGTTTGCGCTCGACCGTCCGCTCACGGTGATCCTCGCGAACCACACCGGCTTCTACGCGATGGTCACGCCGGAGTGGGAGCAGCGGACCGGCGTCAAGGTCGAATTCACGCGGGAGGCGTTCGGGCCTCTGCCCCTCAAGCTGACACCGGCCTTCGAGAGCGGCGGCGAGAGCTGGGACGTCGTCTATCTGTGGCGGGCGTGGGTCGACCTGTACGAGAAGTACCTGACGCCGCTCGACGAGGTCGGCGTCACCGTCGACGAGTCCGACATGCTGCCGGCCGCGGTCGAGGCGGCGAAGAGCTCGAGCGGCAAGTGGCTGGGACTGCCCAGCAACATCTACACCTACGTCCTGTACTGCAACAAGAAGATGTTCGCCGACGCCGGCGTGAAGATCCCGACGACGTATGACGAGTTCACGGCCGCGGCGAAGCAGTTCACGACGGGCGACCAGTTCGGCTACGTCGACGGCTGGGCGCCGCTCTACCTGTTCCCGAAATGGTGCGTCTGGTATCACCTGAACGGCGGCGATCTGTACGGGCCCAACGGCGAAGTCAAGTTCGACGACCCGATCGCGATCAAGGCGACCCAGGACATGATCGCCCTGCTCCCGTCGATGCCGAAAGAGGTCATCGAGTCGCCGTGGGGCATCTACGACGCCGAGGCGAAGAAGGTCTTCCTCGGCGGCAAGGCCGCGATGCTCATCGACTACCAGCACATCTGGTACGAGGCCCGCGACCCGAACCTCTCCGCGCTGGGTGACGACCCGGTCGAGGTCGTGATCATCCCCGGCAAGGGCGGCAGCCTGCCGGCGTCCGGCGGCCAGATCGTCGGTGAGTGCTTCGGCATCGCGAAGACGAGCCCGTACAAGGAGGCGGCGCTCGACCTCATCAAGCACTACTCGAACGCGGCGACGCAGCTCGGACTGCTCACGAAGCGCGAGGAGATCCACACGTTCGATCCCGCCGATGAGAGCGGGTTCCCGTCCTACGTCGCCCCCTACACGGACCCGTCGATCCCGGAAGGCGGACAAGACGATCGTCGAGGTGACCTTCGCGCAGCAGGAGTTCAAGGGCAACCGCTACGGCACGCGGGCCGGTTACCAGAAGATCTCCGACATCGTTGAGGCGGCTGTATCCGCATCGTTCCACGGCGCGGATCCGGCGGCCGAACACAAGAAGGCCCAGGCCGAGATCGACGCCTACCTCGCCCAGAACCCGGGCTTCTGATCCCGGATCCTGACACTGGAGGCCAGGCATGTTCGATGTCCTGATCAGGAACGGGCGCGTCGTCGACGGCACCGGCAATCCGTGGTTCCCGGCCGATGTCGGGATCATCGACGGAACGATCGCGGCGATCGGCCGGATCCCTGACGACGCGCCCGCCGCGACCGTCATCGACGCGACGTCGATGACGGTTGCTCCCGGTTTCATCGACATCCACTCCCACAGCGACTTCGTCGTCGCGGACGAATTGCACGGCGACGTCCTGGCCCCGTTCGCCGCCCAGGGGATCACGACCCTGGTGACCGGGAACTGCGGCTATTCGCCGGCGCCCGTCAACCCTCGCACGCGGGCCGAGCTGGATAGCTACACGACCTTCCTCCGAGCCGGCGACGTGTCCGGCGGCGTGGACGGGCTTCGGCGAGTACCTCGAGTACCTCGACGACCAACGGCGTCATGTTCAACGTCGTCCCGATGGTCGCCCACGGCGCTCTTCGCATTCACGAGGTCGGGTTCGAGGGACGCGAACTGACCCCGACCGAGCAGCAGGGGATGAGCGACCAGCTGCGGAAGGCGATGGAAGAGGGCGCCTGGGGCCTGTCTTCGGGGCTGCTCTACGCGCCCGGGATCTTTGCCCCACCGGAGGAGGTTGAGGCACTCGCCGCGGGGCTCCGTCCGTTCGACGGACTCTACGCGAGCCACATTCGGGGCTCGAGCGAGACCCTCATCCCCGCGACCAAGGAGGTCATCCGAGTCGGCGAGGCCAACGGCATCGCGACGCAGCACTCCCACATCGAGGCGTTCGGCCGGCCGAACTGGTCGAATATCGACGCGATCATCGAACTCCACGAGGCGGCCCGTGACCGCGGCGTGAACACGGGCTTCGACGTGATCCCGTACATCGCAGCCAACACGACGCTGCTCGCCATCTTTCCGCCGTGGGCGCTGGCAGGAGGTGTCGATGGCCTCCTTGCCCGTCTCCGCGATCCCGACATGCGGGCCCGGATCCTGCGGTCGATCGAGGAGGACGTTCCCAGCTGGCCGTGCTGGGGGCCGGGCGGGTGGCCGCACAACCTCGTCGAGGCGACCGGCTGGCAGAACGTCTCGATCATGTGGGTCGAGAGCGACGCAAACAAGCCGCTCGAAGGTCGCTCCCTGACGGAGATCGCCGACGAGCGCGGCAGCCATCCCTTCGACGTCGCCGCCGACCTCGTCCTCGAGGAGAACGGCCACGCCATGGCCCTCTACTTCGGGGTCTCGGGCGAGGAAAACGAGGAGGCCGGCCTGGAGACGCTCCTTGCACATCCCCTCGCGGCCGCCGAAAGCGACGCGATCCTGACAGGCCGCGGGAAGCCCCATCCCGCGGCCTTCGGGACCTTTCCAAGGGTCCTCGGCCATTTCGTCCGGGATCGGAAGCTGTTCAGTCTCGAGGAGGCCGTCCGCAAGGCCACCTCCCTGCCGGCCCAACGCGTCGGGCTCCGGCGGCGGGGCACGCTGCGCGAAGGCAATTTCGCCGACGTCGTGGTGTTCGACGCCGGGACGGTCGACGACCGAACGACCTATCGGGCGCCGGGTGCCGCGCCTGCCGGCATCAACCACGTGATCGTCAATGGCCAGCCCGTCGTCCGCGACGGCGTGGTCGACATCACGGCGCGGTCGGGGCGGGTGGTCCGCCGGGGCGGCGCCGACGCCTGAGATTCCACGGTAGCCGCCTCGCCCCACCGAGCGTCGATCAAGGAGTAGCGCATGGCCAACCCACTTCTCATCAACAGCCACACCCACATGCAGCGGTTCGAGGTGGACTTTCCGCGGAAGCTCGGCGAGTTCTACGTCAACATGTTCAAGGGCCAGGACTGCTGGCACACGGGCAAGCCCTGGACGCCGGAGGACTTCTGCGTCCCAGGCGAGCGGCTGATCGCCGACATGGACGCGACGGGGATCGACAAGGCGTTCGTGCTCGGCGTCGGCTATCTCCCGTGGGATGCCTACGATCCCGAGAACGGGGCCTACGTCCAGTCGATGGTCCAGCGCTGGCCGGACCGCCTGATCGGCTTCTACACGGCCAATCCGATCGGCGGGAACGACGAGGTGAAGCGGTTCGAGCGGGCGATCAAGGAGCAGGGCCTGAAGGGCATCAAGATGCTGCCGTCGTACAACTACGTCGCCCTGAACGACCGCCGCATCTGGCCGCTCTTCGAGGCCGCCGAGGCGATGGGCGTCCCGCTCATCACCCATACCGGCTGGAGCATGTTCCCGAAGGGCAAGATGCTCGCGTACGACCATCCGCTCCTCCTCGAGGACGTGATGATCGACTTCCCGCAGCTGAAGCTCGTCATCGGCCATGTCGGGTTCGCCTGGGCCGAGGAAACGATGCACTTCATGGCGAAGTTCGAGCACATCTACGGCGATTTCGCCTTCTGGGCCGAGTCCGCGCCGCTGTGGCGTGTCGCCCAGATCTGGACGTGGGCCAAGAAGCTGGGAGTCTTCGGCAAGTTCCTCTGGGGCTCGGATTACCCGTACGTTCCGTTCGAGACAGGCAAGGCCTTCTTCGAGAAGGTCCGTGACTACACCGAGCGCCACGATCTCGATCCCTACATCACCGAGGAGGACGAGCAGAGCTTCTTCGGTGGCGCCGCGCTCCGACTGCTCGATCTCAAGGAGGCCGTGCCGTATGTGGGACCCTCGCCAAGCTGTCCTTGACGAGATCGCCGATCTGAGCCGGGGCGACCTCGAGGCGGTCCTCGCCTACTACACGGACGATGTCTATTTCGAGGACGTCTCGGTGCCGGAGCCGTGCCGCAACAAGGCCGAGATGCGCGACTTCATGGCGATTTTCTACCGAGGGTTTCCGGACCTCCACATCGAGGTCCGGAATTGCGTGGCAGGTGAGGGCAACACCGTGACGGCCGAATACGACCTGATCGGGACCCACACCGGTTCGTTCGTCGGCCACGAGCCGACCGGCCGGTCGTTCCGGATCAAGGCGGTGTCGGTCTACGTGTACGAGGGCGAGCTGTTCACCCGGGAAACGGTCTACTACGACTCGGCCTCGCTGTTCGGTCAGCTGGGCTTGCCAGTGGGAGTTGCCTGATGGTCACCTTCGGCATTTCGCCGGAATGTCTCTGCCACGACGTCCGCGACAACGTCCGCCGGGTGGGCGACCTCGAGGAGGCCGGGTTCACCCACATCTGGGAAGGCGACCACACCCTCCCGTGGCAGCACTCCTCGGGCCACTCCGCCGGGATCTGGGCGACGCTGACGGCGTTCCTCGCCAACACCGAGCGGGCGATCGTCGGCCCGATGGTGATCCCACCGATCGGGATCCGCCACCAACCGGTCGACGTCGCCATCGAGATCGCGACGCTCGAGCTCCTCTATCCGGGCCGGGTCGCGCTCGGCGTCGGCACGGGCGAGGCGATGAACGAGAAGACGACGACCGGCGTCTGGCCGCCCCTGCGCGAGCGGATCGAGCGGCTCGTCGAGGCGATCGAGCTCATCCGTCGGTGCTGGGAGGAGCCCGACTACTTTCACCACAAGGGCAAGTACTTCGATTCCTTCTTCCGCCTCTACCAGCAACTCGAGCACCGGATACCGATCATCTGCGCCGCCGGCGGGCCGAAAATGGCCGGAAATGCGGGCCGCCTCGCTGACGGCTATGTGGCAGTCGGCGTGCCCACGGAGGTCCATCGGGACGTCCTGATGCCGGCATTCGAGGCCGGCTCGGCGGAGGCCGGGAGGGCCGCGCCGTCGGGCTTCCGGACCGCCTGGGTGAGCACCTCCTACCATCCCGATCGGAACAAGGCCCTCGACGGGGCGCGCGTCTACGGTGGCCTGCTGATCCCGGAGGCGTACTCGTACATCCAGGATCCGCGCGTCATCGAGCAGCGGGCCCTGCTGGTTCGGGACGAGGCGCTTGCGGCGGCCTTCTGCATCGCGACCTCCGGCGAGGAGATCATCGCCCGCTTCGAGGCCTTCATCGAGGCCGGCTGCGACCACATCATCTGGGCGGACATGAGCCCCGACCCGTGGATCGTCGCGAAGGTCTGCCGGGACGAGGTTCTGCCATACTTCGCCCGCAAGTACGGCGCAGAGATGGTGCGCGCCGACGTCGCCGCCCGCTGAGGTGTAGACCCATGTCCACCCCGGGGCCGCGCGAACGTCGCCCGGCCGGTACAGCGCGAGGTCGCCAGGCACGAGGCCGGCCCAGCGTCGGCGGGGGGCCCAGCGACCCGCCGCAGACCACGGCCGTCGAGCGCGATGATCAGCTTGGCCGCCGGATCCGGGCCCTCCGCACGGAACGTGGCCACACCCTCACCGGGCTGGCCGCCCGGGTCGGGAATCACCCGCAGCTTCCTGAGCAGCGTCGAGCGAGGAGTCGCTTACCCGTCGATCCTCGTTCTCCGCACGATCGCATCAGCGCTCGAGGTCCCCGTCTTCCTCCTGTTCACGGCACCGGAGTCCAACGGCATCGTCGTGCGGAAGGAGGCGCGCAAGGTGATCCAGCCGCCGGGCGCGTCGATGGCGTACGAGCTGGTCTCGCCTGACGTCCGCCGCAAGATCGAGATGATCATCGTCCGGCTGAAGCCCGGCGTCGACGGCTCGGCGATGGCCCACGATGGGGAGGAATGCGCGCTCGTCCTGAAAGGCCGTGTCGTCATCACGGTCGGCGACGTCGACTACGAGCTCAACCAGGGCGACTCCATCTATTACGACTCCGGCCTTCCGCACAAGGCCCGGGCCCTGGGCGACGAACCAGCCGAGATCGTCTCGGCGATCACGCCTCCGAACTTCTGACGCTCGAGTCCGTAGACTGGCACCGGTGAGCGCCATCCGACGCCGTCTCGCCATCCTCACCGAAGGCAAGTGGCACGTCCATAACGCCAAGACGGCGACCGGCGTGATCCGCTATGGCAGCGACGAGGTCGTCGCGGTCGTCGACTCGACGATCGCCGGACGCAACGTCGCCGAGTGGATGCCGGGCCACGACATCCCCGCGGTCGGCTCGCTGGCCGAGGCCCTGGCCATGTCGCCGAAGCCGGATGCGCTGCTGATCGGTATCGCCCCGACCGGCGGCCGGCTGCCGCCGGCCTGGCGGGCGATGGTGCTCGAGGCGATCGACGCGGGGCTCGACGTCCTGTCCGGCCTCCATACGTTCCTGGGCGACGATCCCGAGTTCGCCGCCGCCGCTCGCAAGGCCGGAACCGAAATCGTCGACTATCGGCGGCCTCCCGAGCGGATGGAGACCGCCGTCGGCCGGCAGCATCTGCCCGGCAAGCGGGTGATTCTCATGGTCGGCACCGACTGCGGGATCGGCAAGATGTCGGTTGCTCTCGAGCTCCGGAAGTCGGCAGCTTCCGCCGGCCGCTCGGCGGTGTTCGTGCCCACGGGCCAGACCGGGATCATGATCGATGGCTGGGGCGTCGCGGTCGATCGGGTCATCAGCGATTTCGTCCAGGGAACCTGCGAGTGGCTGCTCGAGGAGGCGGAGGCGCGCGGCGACTGGATCCTCGTCGAGGGGCAGGGATCCCTCGATCACCCGGCCTATTCGTCCGTGACCCTCGGGCTCATCCACGGCACGACGCCGCACGCGATGGTGCTCGTCCACAAGTCCGGCCTCACGGAGCACGACTTCGACCACCCGACCGAGCGCTCGTTCCCGATCCAGTCGCTCAAGCCGTTCATCGCACTCCACGAGCAGGTCGCGGGACTCGTTGCTCCTTCGAAGGTCGTTGCGGTCGCGCTCAACACGTCCCTGATCAAGTCCGACGACGAGGCGCGGGCGGAGATCGCGCGGACGGCCGCCGAGACCGGCCTGCCCTGCGGCGACCCGTACCGGTTCGGGGCGGACGAGTTGTGGGCCGAGATCGAGGCCGGCGTCGACGCCCTGCCGTGGGTCTGACGTGGCTCTGACGTGGCACTGACGCTCCAGCACGAGGTCCTGACCCTCGCGCTTCGGGACCCATTCGTCATCGCTCGCTCGGAGCATGGCAGCGGCCGGACCTCGACCACGGTCGTCGTCGAGCTGCACGACGACCGCTTCCCCGGCCTTGTCGGGGTGGGGGAGGGCTACCCGGATCGGTTCTACGGCGAGACGCCGGAAACGATGAACGCCGTGCTGCCCCTCCTGCTCGATGCGGTCGCCGAGCCCGACATGACCGCGGATGGCCTCGCGGCCGCGGCGGCGGCCATGAACGCCGCGATCGCCCATCACGGTGCCGCCAAGTGTGCGCTGGACATCGCCCTCCACGACCTCGCCGCCAAGGCCGCCGGCCTGCCCCTCCACCGCTTCCTCGGTTTGTCCGCGGACCTGCCGCCGACTGATTTCACGATCGGGATCGACCGACCCGAGATCGTCGCCGAGCGCGCGGCGCGGGCGGGCCACTTTCCCGCGCTCAAGATCAAGCTCGGCGGGCCGGCCGATCTCCAGACGCTCGAGGCCGTGCGGGCGGTCTACGGCGGCCCGATCCGCGTCGACGCCAATACGGGCTGGGCCCCGGACGATGCCCTTGCCCTGCTGCCGGACCTCGAACGCCTCGGCGTCGAGCTGATCGAGCAGCCGTTCCCCGCCCACCGCCTCGATCAGCTTCGCTGGCTCCAGGAACGATCGGCGCTGCCGATCGTCGCCGACGAGAGCGCCGTCGCCGTCGATGCGCTCGAGGGGCTCGTCGGGGTCGTTGCCGGCGTGAACGTGAAGCTGGCGAAATGCGGCGGGGTTGGGCCGGCCATGCGGATGCTCGGCCGGGCGAGGGAGCTGGGGTTTCGGACGTTCCTCGGCTGCATGGAGGAGACATCGGTCGGGATCGCGGCGTCGGCGGCCGTGGCGTCTCTCGCGGATTGGGTCGACCTCGACGGCAATCTGCTTCTCGACGCCGATCCATTCGAGGGCCTGGAACTCGGGCCGGATTGTCGATGGCGGCTCGGGGATGGCCCGGGCCTCGGGGTCAGCCGGCGACTGGTGGCGTAGAGGCCGTCAACGCGTTCAGGCACGATCCGCACGGGCGTTCACCGAACATCCGTTCGTGTGGATAACTTGGTGGACGAGTTGGTGGACAAACCCTCTTCCGGCGCTGGGGCGGCGGGCATACGATGACATCTCGGTCGCCGAGCGCTTCCCGGAGAGGGGCGAAGCCAGCCGACCGAACCGCCCGCGCGGAGCGCCCGTGGGTCAGCTATCCCGCCGACCTTCGGGACTGAATCGTCATGCCATGAGACTGGAGGGCACGCCATCGATGGATCCTGGAACAGCACAAGAACGTGCGACATCGTCCGATCCCGCTCAAGGTGAGCCCGAGGCGATCGACTTCGTACGTTTCTGCTATCGGCGCCGCCACGTAGGCTGGCCCGAGCTCTACGACGAGATGTGCGCCGTCGCCGGACGAGGCCTGTACCACGGGTACTGCGCCGAGGACCTGAGCCGAATCGGGATTGGATTCGCCCTGTTCGAGATGCCGGCCCTTGCCACGATCGTCCAGCAGGTCGTCGCGGAAGACCAGGAGCGACGCCGGCTGAGCGCCGAAGCTGTCCGGGCACGCTACGTCGCGCCTGAAGCGGTGGAGGCAGCAGCACCGATCGAACGCGTCGCGACGGAGGAAGTCGCGGTCGATCCACCCGAGAAGCACGTCAGGCTCGTCGCCGTGCCGGCCGGCTTCTGAAGCCGACGCCGTCCCCGACGGCGCCCCGCGTCCCAGATCTCTTCCCGCCGTTATCGGCGGAAACGGAGGACCCCCGCCGGTCAGGGCGGGGGTCCTCTCCGTTTGGGGCTGTCGTGCCTGGACGACGTTGGCCGCGTTGCCGGCTGCGCTCCTCGCTCACGGGCCTTGAAGCCCGCTCGCTTCCGGTGCTCGCCCGGCGCCTTGCCAACCTCGCGCCCATTGCGCGACGAACGCATGGCTGTTTGTGCGACGAACGCAGTCTTGTGCGACTTACGCAGTCACGGGCGCGCGACTGCGGTCGCGCGGGGCAGTGTCAGGCGCGGATGTGGCGGCGGGCCATCTCGCCCTCGATCTGGCGTTCGGCCTCTACGTAGCGGTCGATCTGCTCGCGGACCTGGTTCGCCTCCGGCGTGTAGAGGTGGACCTGTTGCTGCAGGACGTACGACAGCCGCCGGCTCGTCATCCGGACGTGGTCGAGGTTCTTCATCAGGACCAGCGGATCCATCGCCGCGAGGTCGGACGGGTGGTACATCTGCTTCATGGCCGGATTGTAGCGACGGCGGTCCGATCGGAACGGCCGAGCGGGACGCGCCAGATGAGGTCCCATTTCGCCCCATCGGTGGCGATTACGTCGAGCCACGCCGCTCGCGCAGCGAGCGGGAGGGCAGCCCATGCCGCATCTCGCATCGTGTTCGGGTCGTCTACGGCCCGACCCTCGGCGACCGTGATGTGCGGGCTGAACTCGAAGTCGCTCCGCTCGCCGTAGATCGGGTAATCGGGGAACGTCGCGGCAAGATCGGCCTGCAGCCGGATGAACGGTTCGACCGGCTCGACGGCCACGTAGACCGTATCGGGCCATCGTGCGGGGCCGGTCATCGTGTAGTCGAAGGCCGCGTGCCTCGCCGCGACCGAGGCGATCTTCCGACCGATCGGCGGATCGAGCTCCTCCCAACCGACGAACGGATACAGCAGCGTCACGTGGGCCGGCACGCCGGCGGCGGCATCCGCGACGGACGACTGCCGAAGGTTCTCGAGGCCGGGCGGCAGGTGAGCCCGGACGATGACGGCCGATGACGTAACGGATCCCTCAGAGGGCGCGAAGTCCGCGCGGCGGCCACTCCCAGTCGACGGGTGTGCCGGCCCCGGCGAGTGCCCGCCGGCGTCCCGCCTCCGTCGCGCCGAGAACAAGAATCCGATCCGTCTTCGTCGCGCGGCCGGCTTCGGCGCCCCACAGCTTGGTCATCTTTCGGTGGGCCGCAACGTCGTCCAGGGCGACGCCGGCGAGTCGGTACCCCTCAGGGGCGGCGGCCGCCTCCCAGACACGCTCGGCCAGCCCAACGGCGCCGGCGATCGGTCGCCCTCGGTCGAACTCCACGTCGCCGATGACGAGGACGACGATCGCGTCGTCGGTGAGCGCGGTTCGCAGCCCGGCCAGGACGTCGCGAAGGAAGACGAGGTACGGCTCGCGGTGATGGGCATCGTCGAGGCTGGCATCGATCTCGCGGGCGTCGAAGCCGAGCAGCCACGTCCGGAGCCAGTTGTAGTAGCCGTACTTGACGACACGGAGGTAGGGCGGCGAGGTGACGACGAGCCGCGCGCGGTCCGGCAGGCCGCGTTCGCGGAGCGCCACCCTGGCCCGCGGCCCGGCATCGCGCGCGTCGCCCAGGAGTGCCAGGCCGGGCGTCTGCGGCGCTGCCTGGCGGTACAGCCGGGAGAGCTTCTGCTCGAGGCAGTCGAAGACGTCGCGGTCCGGTGAGTTGAATGCGGTCCGCGCCGCGAAGTCGCGGACGTACCGCGGCGCCATGCTGAACGTGTTCGGCATGATCTCCGAGAGGTAGGAAGCACTCTTGCCGTGGAGGATGCCCGTCAGCGCCGCGGCCAGGAACCGGTCCGTCGGCCGGGCGAGGTCGAGCATCGTCCGGACGAGGAGGAGCTGCGCGAGGGTCCGCCGGTGGAAGCACACGACGACCTCCGGCGGGACTCGCTCCGTTCCCGCCGCCGGCCGGCTTCCGGAGCCCGCCTCGGGGACGAGGCTTGACGGGCCGGACGGATCGTCGATCACCCGGCCGGCGAGTGCCAGCCACGCTTCGGCGTCGGCCGCCCAGGCGAGGCGCAGTGCCGCGAGTCGCGTCCGTGCCTCGGCCGGCGCAGCCGGATCGACCTTGGACGCCGTCAGGAGGTGGGCGAAGGGGTTGAGGTCGTTGCCGACCCCGATCCGTCCCTCGGCGCCGGCCTGGAGGGGCGTCGTACCCCGCCCGGAGAATGGATCGAGGACGACATCGCCGCGGCGCGAGTAGCGCGCGATGAACGCGTGAGCTAGCGCAGCCGGGAAGCTCGCGAGATACGAGCACATCGGGTGGAACGAGTGGCCCCACAACCGCTGCTGGTCCTTCCACTCGGGGGCAACCGACAGGACAGGCAGATCCGGGGCGAGGTCGAGGGCGAGCTGACCGTCGCGAACGTCGTGGCGAGGTCATCGGGCGGGCGCGATCCTGATCATGGCTCGACGGTCCTCGATCGGTCGAAGGGCGCGGAGCATAGCACGCGCGGAATCGCTCGAAACTGGCCCGTAGACCGCATCGCGACGCGGAGTTAGGCTAGGTCCCGAGCCCGAGGCTGTGTACGGAACCACGCGCAGCGTCGAAGGTCACTGAGGTGTCTTTACCGGCACCTTCGTGACGTCCGGCGCGCACGAGGGCCCGTCCCCACCGTCCGGACCGGTTCCGGCGAAGAGGCCACCCGGGCTCATGCGACGCCCGCCGCGCCGCCTCTGTGGCCGTGCGGCGGGCAGCACTCAGCATCCGCAAGTGTGCGCCGGCTCGCCGGGTGGACCAGGGGTGAGCCAAACGGGATAGTCGCGGCGGACCCCGTCCGTCAGGCCGCTCTCGTCCCCGTCGACGACTCGCAGCGTTCCCCATTGTGGTTCCGATACGGGGTACCAGTGGGTCTTCTCGAAGGTTCCTCGGCAGCCCGTGCCGCACGTCGCATGGCCTTGCCACTCATAGAGCTCCCGGCC
Organism: uncultured Chloroflexia bacterium; assembly: GCA_963788685.1. Lineage (GTDB taxonomy): Bacteria > Chloroflexota > Limnocylindria > Limnocylindrales > CSP1-4 > CF-46. Next base: position 73,254 of record CAWBHP010000007.1, read on the forward strand.
AGACGCGTCGTAGAGCGAGATCGAGAGCCAGGCTTCGTACGTGTTTGCCGTGCCCCAAATGCGCCCCCGGTAGTCGAGGGCAGCGCCCCAGGCCGGTCCGTCGACGAAGATCGCCGGCAGGACGCTCTCGAACATCGTCTGGCCGAATGCATCCGTTTCGCGACCAACTGGTCCGTCAAGCACGATGCCCTCGCAGCCGAACACCGAGACCGGCCGGCCATCGACACGGAAGGCGACTGAGGCGACGCTCCGGAACTGGGTCAGCGTGTAGACGACCTGACCGAGCCGACCGAGACACGACGCACTGCCGCCTCCGGTCTCGAATTCGCCGGACAGGTCGACGGTCGCCACGCCGTCGTCGATCGACAGGCCAAGGAGCTCGGTCCCGGCAGGGATCGTGCTGGAGATTGCGGGCGAGGCGCCGCGCTCGTCGGCATTGGGACCATCGAGCAGGGCGTTGATCGCAGCCCTCGCGACAGCCTTCGTCGCGGGAATCTCTCGGAGGACGGGAACCAGTCCTGCGCTGCCGACTGGTCCGCCAAGCATGAAGTAGGCACGGATGGTGATGGTGCCGCTCGTCGATGGGGCCGGCGTCGCGTCCGGGGAGGGGATCGGTTCGGGGGCCGGCGACGAGGGCGATGGACTAGCGCCAGCCGACGCGCTCGGCGCAGGCGTGGGGTTCGGGCTGCCAAGCTCGGCCGATGGCTCGGCCGAGGCGACCGGCGGGACCGCGCCACCGAGGGCGCCGACCGGCGCACTGCAGGCGACGAGGACGGCGCTGAGGATGAGGACGAAGCTGATCGGGAGCGGGTGCTTCATCGGACGGGGCTCCTGTGTGGGCTGGTTCGGGCCAATCTGGTTCCTGGCCGTCGCAGGGAGTTCGCCGCGCCGTAACGATCCGGTCACACACCGCTCGGCCCTGCGCCCAGTTCGGCGTGGCCCGCCGCCCAGACGAGTCGCGTACAGTGGTGGGCGCTCGTGAGCGCGTCCCCGTAGCTCAGTGGACAGAGCAACCGCCTTCTAAGCGGAAGGTCGCAGGTTCGAATCCTGCCGGGGGCGCCAACACTCTTCGACGTCCGGCCAATGGTGCTCCGAGGATGATCCTGGCAATGGCACGAGTTCTCGAGGATGGATGAGGGGCGCCGATCGGCAGCGGAATCACAGGTCCGCTACCGCGAGCTCTTCGACCGGGTTCCCATCGGCCTTTACCGCACGACGCACGACGGCCAGTTCCTCGAGGCGAACCTCGCCCTGGCGGAGATGCTCGGCTTTCACGACGCGGTCAACCTCGCCACGAAGCGATGGAGCGAACTGTGGGTCGAACCAGCCGATTGGGAGCGATGGCTGGTGTCGATCGAGCGCGACGGGGTCGTCCGAGGATTCGAGACCCGGGTGCACGGCGCCGACGGCGCTGTTCGCTGGGTCGTTGTCGAGGCCCGCGGCATCCGGGACGGCGACGGCGACATGCGCTGGCACGAGGGCAGCGTTCTCGACTTCACGGAACGACACATGGTCGAAGAAGCGCTTCGTGCGAGCGAGGCTCGCAAGGGCGCGATGCTCGAGGCCGCCATCGACGCAGTCATCGTCATGGACGCACGCTGGCCGCATCATCGAATTCAGCCCCGCCGCGGTGCGGACGTTCGGTCACAGGCGCGATGACGTCATCGGCCAGGAGCTGGCCGAGATCCTCGTGCCGCCGGATCTCCGGGAGCGCCATCGGGCCGGTCTTGCCCGGTACCTGGCAACCGGCGACCCGGCGATCCTTGGGCGACGTGTCGAGTTGCGGGCCTTGCGGTCGGATGGACAGCAGATCCCGGTCGAGGTCGCGATCAACCGGATCGACCAGCCTGGCCCGCCGATGTTCACCGGCTACGTCCGGGATATCTCCGCCCAGCGTCACCTCGAGGCGAGCCTGCGCCAGGCGCAGAAGATGGACGCGATCGGAGAGCTGGCGGGTGGCGTCGCCCACGACTTCAACAACATGCTGACGGTCATCGACGGTTTCTCGACGCTGCTTCTCGACGAACTCGACACGAACGATGCCCGGCGCGAGCTTGTCGAGGAGATCCAGCGGGCGACGGCCCGCGCCGCCAGCCTGACCGGTCAGCTCCTGTCGGTCAGTCGCCGGCAGGCGCTCCGCCTGCAACCGTTCGATCTCAACAAGCTCGTCACCGACCTGCACCCACTGCTTCGTCGGGTCGTTCTGGATGACGTCGTCGTGGCCGTCCATACCGCGGACGAGCCCGTCGTCGTCGACGTCGACGACGCCCACTTCGAGCAGGTCCTCCTGAACCTCGCCGTCAACGCTCGCGACGCAATGCCGGCCGGCGGGACGCTGACGATCGAGACCGGGGTCGTCGAGCTCGACGCCGCATACGCCGAGATCCGTCCGGGCGTGACGCCGGGGCTGTACGCGATGCTGGTCGTGAGCGACACGGGGATCGGGATGGACCCGGCCACCCAGGCTCGGATCTTCGAGCCGTTCTTCACGACGAAGGACGTCGGCAAGGGCACCGGTCTCGGGCTGGCGATGGTCTACGGGACCGTCCAGCAGTCCGGGGGCCACATCGGCGTCGAGTCAGAGCCCGATTACGGAACCACGTTCCGGATCTACTTTCCGCTGAGCGCTGCCGTACCCGCGGAGCGCAGCGCAGCCGCTGGCCTGTCGCGGCGACGGCTCGGCCCGGAGGTAACCGTCCTCGTCGTCGAGGACGAGGACCAGGTCCGCGAGCTCATGGTTCGCGCCCTCCAGAAGGCGGGCTGCGTGGTCATCGCGGCCGCAAGCGCACCTGAGGCACTGTCCGCGGTCGATCCAGGGAGCCGCCTGGACCTCGTTGTCGCGGACGTGGTCATGCCGGATGGCCACGGCCCGGAGATCGTCCGGCTCCTGCGGCGGACGCGACCACGCCTAAGGGCGCTCTATGTCTCGGGGTACGCGGCCCAGTTCGAGGCGTCGGGGACGAGCTCCCCGGACGCCGAGCCCCACTTCCTTCAGAAGCCGTTCACCCTCACCCAATTCATCGAGGCGGTACGGAATGTCCTGGACGCACCCGAGGGGGACGACGACCGCGCCTGGGCCCCGGAGACGCTATCTCTGCCCGACTGATACCGCTGTCCGGGATGTGCCGGGCCCTCACCTGTTGCCCGCGGGCATCTCCGGACGTACGATCTGGCACCCACCGGGGAAAGAGGTCGAGGCATATGCGCGACAACGAGTCGGAGTTCCAACCTGCGATGACGGATGGCGATCAAGAACCGGCCAGTTCCTGGGGCACGAACGGGAGCGAGCCGGCTTCGGGCAGCGAGGACGAGGACGCGGCCGCCGCGACAGACGATCCGCAGACGAACGCGACCGACGACGACAGCGCTCCCTTCCTGGCCGACCTCGCCCGGGTCATGCAGGCGGCCGCGGCCGCGGAGCGGATTCGGATCGCCGAAGACAGCGAGCGACGGCGGAACGCGCACCTCGACGTTGTCCGGGCGCGAGAGAAGTCCGAAGCGAAGGAACTGCGGGTCCTCGCCGAGGGCGACGTCAAGGCGATCGACAGCTGGGCAGACACCGAAATCGAGCGAATCCAGTCCGAGCGCGAGCGGCGCACCACCACTCGACGTGGCGAGCTGGCGCAACGGCTGGAGGACCACCGCCTGCTGATCGGTCGCGAGGTGGATGCCGTCGAAGCGGCGATCGCGGCCTACCGAACCGAGGTCGAGGTCTATTTCAGCCGGCTCGATGCGGAAACCGATCCGGTCGCCATCGCCCGGGAGGCGGGCAGGCGCCCGCAGTTTCCCGAGCTCGGGGCCGCGTCGCCAGTCGATTCGGCGGCAGGCGAAGCCACGGGGCCGATAGACGAGTCCGGCAATGCCAGCGGCGACGAACAGCCGCCTGCGGGCGACGGGCCGGTCGCGGTAATGGACCCCACTGCCTCGACGGAGCCGATCGCGGACGATGAACCTGTGGCCGTTGTGGCAGACGCCGAGCCGGTTGAAGGCGTCGAGGCCGAAGCCGGCATCGAACCACACGACGATCCGGGCGAACCCGCCGAGACAAAGGCCCAGGCGGTGGACACGACCGTCGCGTCGAACGCCGTATCCCCACGAAGCTCAGCGGCGCTGATGGGCTCGTGGTTCCGCCGCGGCGGCGACGAAGCCGCGGGCCGCCCCGACGCGGACGGCTGACCCGGACTTAGCGCTGATCGAGCGTGGCGTTCACGTCGGCGGCGTCGATCGGCTCCGAGAAGCGAAGGATCAGGATCCGGTCGACCCCGATCGCGTCGGTGACGCCCTCGCACGGTGGCCGCACGAGGGTCATGACCAGCGAGTCAGTCCCGATGAGAAGGTCGTGATCCGTGCGGCACGGGAACCCGGCCCAGCCGAGCTGCAGTGTCGTCGGCGTCGATGTTCGTGACCTCGACGTCGTCGTCCGGAAAGCTCTGACCATCGCCCGTCGGTGAGCCGGAGCTTGCCTCGACGAGCTTGCCGGATTCATCAATGACGTCGACCGTCTGCGGCTGGCCCGCGGCGACGACGAGCTCGACGAGGATCCCGGCCGAGGCCGGCCCTGAGGGGCTGGCAAACTGGGTCGGGCTGGCGCTCGGGGAGGTAGTCGGGCTCGTGTCCGGCACGACGACCGACGGCTGCCTCGACCCGCCGACGCCGATCGCGACGGCGGCGAGGAGAAGGCCCAGGACCGCGAGTACGAGCCCCGGTCGGAGGCCCATGCCCAGGCCGCGAGACCGCGGTGCCATCGGGTCCGGCCGCAGGAACCCCAGCGGGTCGCGCCGGCGGGGGTGACTGCGGGCGTGCTCCATTGCGAGCTCGACCGGCCGATCCGGCGCACGGTTCGGTCCTTCGTCGAGCCACTCGCCGAGAACCCGGTCGAAGTCGTTCAAGGCCGTCATGCCAGCCGTCCTTCCGCCGCGATATTGCGGCCGTCGGCTTCGATAGCCGCCCGGAGGGCCCGGGTTGCGTAGTGGAGTCGGGAACCTGCCGTTCCGACCGGGATGCCGAGAACGTCGGCGATCTCGGCAAGGGACTGGCCGGCGTAGTGCTGGAGCACGAGAATTGCCCGCTGTTCGGGCGTCAGCCGTCTGAAGCCGCGCTCGAGCTGGTCGCGGTCGGCGACGGCCCGGTACTGGTCGGGCGCGGGCGACACGTCCGAGTCCTCGGCCAGGAGCTGAATCGATCCGCCGCCGCGACGCTCGCGACGGGCCTCCGCGACGCTCGCCCGGACGATGAGCCGGTAGGTCCAGGCGTCGAACCGCTCGGGATCGCGCAGCCTCGGCAGCTCGTTCCAGATCGTGATCAGGGTTCCCTGGACGGCGTCCTCGGCGAGGTAATGATCGCGAAGGATCCGATACGCGACGGCGAACAGGCGCCCGCTGACGAGGCGCGCGAGGGCGTCGAATGCCTCGTGCTCGCCGCGCCCCGCGCGTTCCACCAGGTCTCGCTGCACCGCATCAGCTCCATCGGAGGCTGCCCGTGATGAGCCGCTCGGGAAGTATGAGCAGGGGACCTGCGGCGTTTCTTCAATCTGAGCTGGGCCGCGCGATGCGGCGTCGCGAGGCGCTCGCTCAGGGAGGGTTTTCGCGGAGAGCCGCTTCGTGCGCTGCGCGGTACTCGTCGCGTAGCTGCTCCACGAGCACTTCCACCTCGCGCTCCTCGGCGGAGCCGGCCTCCGTGCCCTCGAGGCGGCGCTCGGCGTCGCGCCAGTCGGCGAGGATCGCCGATATCGGGCGGGGCATCGCCTCGATCGAGCTCCGGGACATCCGCGGGCGACCCTTCGTCCGCCATGCGATGGATCTGCTCGGTGAGTTCCCGCTGGCGGCCGCTCGCCACGAGGACCCGCATGGCAATGCTCTCGATCCGCGTCGCGAGATCGACGAAGCGCGTGTCGTCGGGGGCGATCTGGCGCTTCTCCTCCTCGAGTGTCGCCAGTGCCTCGAGGTCGCGAATCAGCTCGTCGGATGTCTCGCGAAGCGCACGACCTGTCTCGGGCATTCGTGCGTCCCTCCTTCGTGTCGGCCCGATCCGGGAGCGACGGTTCCTCCGTGGCGCCCTCGTTGCCGGAGCGCCCCGGCAGCGCGAAGGATAACCCGGTATTGGATCTACGCCACGTTTTTCGGCATCCAGAACGGGGTATTCATGCAGTGGAGCCGTGGCGGCCGAACGGTCTGGTACTCGCGATTATCCCAAAGTACGGCTTGGCGAGGCCACCACCCCACCCCTACGCTCCGCCCATCAGCGAGCCGCACCATACCTCTGGCCACCCCAGAGGGGCGGACCTGTCGTGAAGTGCTCTAAGCGAGGCAAGCGCCACATGGGGTCCATGGCCGTCAACGAACTCGGACCGATGCTCACCGCCACCGAAGTGGCCGACATGCTTCATCTCCACGTTAACACCGTGAAGCGACTCGGCGACCGCGGCGAGCTGCCGTTCTATCGCGTCTGCAAGCGAGGCGATCGCCGCTTCCGACTTGACGACGTGATGAAGTTCCTTTCCCAGAACCGCTGACATCCGGCGCCCGACGAGGGTGCCCTCACACGACTGCTAGCTCTCGGAGCGTCCGTCACCTCCTGGCGGGCGCTTCGTCCTGTCTGACGACTCCTGGAGTCAGAGCGCGTTCAGACCGTTCGAAGCGCCTCGCCGAAGATCTCGACGCCTTCCGCGATCTCGGCGGCCGTGGCGTCGATCGGCGCGATCCAGCGGACGACCTGGTGGGCCAGCCCGCACGACAGGACCAGCAAGCCAAGCTCGGCGCAGCGCGCGACGAGGTCGGTGGCGAGATCGCCGTCCGGCTCCCTGGTCTCGCGGTCGCGCACGAGCTCGACGCCGATCATGAGTCCCGGGCCACGCACGTCGCCGATGCGGTCGTCCTCCGCCATCAGACGCAGCAGCCCCTGGGTCAGCTCACCGCCGCGCTGTTCGGCGTTGGCGACGAGATCCTCGTCGCGGATCGTCTCGAGGACGGCGATGCCCGCCGCACAGGCGACCGGATTCCCACCGTACGTTGAGCCGTGGGCGCTCTTGCCCCAGCGCTCCTGGAGCTCGCGCCGCGTCGCGATCGCCGAGAGCGGCAGGCCGTTCGCGATCGCCTTGGCGACGACGACCACGTCCGGGCACGATCTGAGCGCGCTCGACGGCCCACATCCGGCCGGTCCTCGCGTAGCCCGTCTGGACCTCGTCGGCGATCAGGAGGATTCCGTGCTCGTCGCAGATCGTGCGCAGGCCCCGCAGGAAGTCCGCGGGTGCCGGCGTGTAGCCGCCCTCGCCCTGGACCGGCTCGATGATGATCGCGGCGACGTTGCTCGGGGCGATCACGGCCGAAAACATTGAACGGAGGCTCGCGAGGCTCTCGGTCGTCGCCCGTTCCTCGTCGCCACCGAACCCGTGATAGGCGTCCGGGAACGGGGCGATGTAGACGCTCGGGAGCAGTGGCTCGTAGCCGGTCCGGTAGTTGATGTTCGAGCGTGGTGACACTGGCCGCACCGAAAGTCCGACCGTGGAAGGCGCCGCGGAACGCCACGATTCCCGGCCGGCCCGTCACCCGCCGGGCCAGCTTGAGCGCCCCGTCGATGGCCTCGGATCCCGAGTTGAGGAACATGATCGTGTCGATCGGGTCGGGCAGGGTCGCGGCGAGCATCCGGGCGAGCGTGACGACGGGCTCCGAGTAGCCGATCGCCCCGGTCGGCCCGATCAGCCGATCGGCCTGGGCGTGGATCGCGGCGGTCACCCGCGGGTGGGCGTGACCGAGGGCCGTGACCGCGATCCCGTTCGCAAAATCGAGGTAGGAGCGGCCGGCCGTGTCGAACAGGCGATGGCCGACGCCATGACTCCAACTGCGCTCGAAGTAGCGGCCGAGGACCGGCGACAGGTGCGTCGCCTGGGCGGCAAGATCGGCGACCGCAGTGACAGGTTCATCCATCAATCGAGTATAGGTTCGGGAGCACCGAGCGATGGGCCAGCGGCTAGCATTCGGGGATGGTCGATTTCGCCCTCACGGATGAGAACCGCCTCGTCCAGCAGAGCGCCCGCGCCTTCGCGGAGACGGAGATCCTGCCGAACATCCGGGGCTGGGACGAGGAAGGCGGCTTCCCGCGCGAGCTGTTCGGCCGGATGGGCGAGCTCGGCTTCCTCGGCGCTCCGATTCCCGAGGACTACGGCGGTTCCGGGATGGACTACGTCAGCTTCGCGATCCTGTGCGAGGAGCTCGAGCGCGCCGACACGGCGTTCCGCGTGGTCCAGAGCGTCCATGTCGGCCTGAACTCGCTCGCCCTCCTCCAGTGGGGGACCGAGGAGCAGCGCCAGTCGCTGGCTGGTGCCCCAGGCGCGAGGCGAGAAGCTCGCCACGTTCGGGCTGACCGAACCGGGGGTCGGGACGGACGCCGGCAACCTGGCCTCTACCGCCCGACGCGATGGCGACGCCTACAGGCTCAACGGGCAGAAGATCTGGATCAGCCTCGCCGACATCGCCGACCACTTCCTGGTCTTCGCCTCGGTCGATCGAACGAAGAAGCACAAGGGCGTGACGGCGTTCATGCTCGAGCGAGGCATGCCCGGACTGACGACGGGGACCCTCCACGGCAAGCTCGGAATCCGGGCCGGCAACACGGGCCTGATCAACATGGACAACGTGCCCGTGCCGGTCGAGAACAGGATCGGCGAGGAGGGCGAGGGGTTCCTCGTGGCGATGAGTGCGATCGACCAGGGCCGCTTCACGGTCGCGGCGGGATCGGTCGGACTCGCCCAGGCGTGCCTCGACGCATCGGTCAAGTACGCCCGCGAGCGGCAGACGTTCGGCGAGGAGATCGGCCGGCATCAGCTCGTCAAGCAGATGATCGCCAAGATCGCAGCCGGGACGGAGATGGGCCGCCTGCTCGTATGGCGGGCCGCGTGGCTGAAGAACCAGGGCCGCCGCAACACCCGCGAGACGTCGCTCGCGAAGTGGCACGCCACCGAGCACGCGGTCCAGAGCGCCCTCGACGCGATCCAGATCCACGGCGCGAACGGCTACTCGAACGAGTTCCCCGTCGAGCGCTACCTGCGCAACTCGAAGGCCGCGGTCATCTACGAGGGAACGAGCCAGCTCCACACCCTCATCCAGGCCGACTACGCGCTCGGCTATCGCGAGGATCGCCCGATCCGCTGCGAGCCGTGGCCGGCCCAGGGCTGGGAACGACGGCCGACTGGCAGCTGATGGCGACGCCCGCAGGTCGGACCAGTCACCACCCCGACGACCTGTTCGATGCGAGCCAGGTACGGCTTCGCCCAGGCCGTCAGCGTCCCCGCGGGACGGCTGATCTTTGTCTCGGGCCAGGTCGCCTGGGACGCGAACGAGCGACTCGTCGCCACGGACCTCCCCGGACAGGCAGCCGCGGCGATGGCCAACGTGGCGCGGGCGCTGGCCGCCGCCGACGCGGAGCTGCGTCACGTGACGGCGCTCCGGATCTACATCGTGGGCGACCCGCCGGACACGTCCGGGGTGAGCCATGCGTTGCGCGTGGCATTCCCGGCGCGAGAAGGACCGGCAGCGACCTGGATCCGGGTGGGTGGCCTGGAGGGCGACGGACTCCTCATCGAGATCGAGGCGACGGCGGTGGTCCCATAGCGGGCGACGGCAACAGCGGGGCGAGACCGGCAGCCACGGGAGCCGGCTGGACCGAATCTGAACTCGCGACACTCGCCGAGCTCGCCGAGACGTTCGTCCGGGGCGACTCGATACGCCGGACCAGGCTCACCACCGAGGCCCTCGAGCTGGCGGCCGATCCCGCGCAGCTCCGCCAGCTCCGGCTCGTCCTGCGGCTCATCGAGTCGCCGCTGGTGAACGCGCTATTGACCCGGCGCGCTCGCTCGTTCCGGACCATGTCGCCGGCGACACGCGAGCGTTATCTCCTGACGTGGGCAAACTCCCGCATCCCGCTTCGCCGATCGGCCTTCCAGGGCTTCCGGAAGCTGCTGACCTTCCTCGCCTACGCCGATCCGGGCGTCGGAGCGCGCGAACCCGCGACTCAGCGCAATGGGCTACGTCCCGGAGGCCCGTCCGATCGCGAAACAGACCACCCAGATCCGGGCCACTCGGCCGCCGTTCGAGTCGGGCTCGCCGGACGAGCCGATGGAGATGGAGGCGGATGCGGTGATCGTCGGCTCGGGGGCGGGCGGCGGCGTCGTCGCTGCCGAGCTGGCCCGAGCCGGACGCTCCGTCGTCGTCCTCGAGGCGGGGCCGCTGGTCGACGAGGCGTCGATGCCGACCGACGAGCTCGATGGGTACGGGCGGCTCTACCTGAACCATGGCCTCCTCTCGACCTGGGATGGGTCGGTGACGATGCTCGCCGGAGCCGCGGTCGGCGGAGGGACGCTGATCAACTGGATGACGTGCCTCCCGGCGCCGACCTGGGTCCGGGACGACTGGTCGCGCGACCACGGCATCGAAGATCTGACCGGCGAGACCTGGGACGCGGATCTGCGCGCCATCGAGGAGCAGGTCGCAGTCAGCGAGGCAACGCTCATTCCGCCGAAGGACGAGGTGATCCTGCGAGGCGCAGCCGAGCTCGGCTGGGAGGCGGGACGGACGCGCCGGAACGCCATCGACTGCGGGGACTGCGGCAGCTGTCCGTTCGGGTGCCGGCAGGGAACGAAGCAGTCGGGGATCCGTGCGCACGTCGCCTCGGCATTCGCGGCCGGTGCGCGGATCGTGCCCGGAGCTCGAGTCACCCGGGTCCTGCTCTCGCCGGGCGCGGACCGGGCGAGCAGCAGGCGTCGAAGCGAGCGTCCTCTGGACCGATCCGGAGACCGGCGCGACCGCCGCCGATGGCCGGACCAGGCGGCTCATCGTCCGGGCGCGGAGCGTCGTCCTGAGCGCAGGTGCGCTCCGAACCCCGGCCATCCTGCAGGCGTCGACGCTCGAACACCCGGCAATCGGCCAGAACCTGCGGCTTCAGCCCGTCCCGGTCGTCGCCGCGCTGTTCCCGCAGCCGATCGACATGTGGCGCGGCACGATGCAGGCCGCCCGCTCGCTCGAGTTCGTCCAGCCCGGCCCCGGCAACAACGGCTACGTGATCGAGTCGGCGCCTGGCCATCCGGGTCTCTTCGCCCTCGCCCTGGCTTGGGAAGGTACTGACGCTCACGCTGACGTCATGCTCCGCGCGAGGCGGGTCGCGCCCCTCGTCGCCATCACACGCGACGGCGGGACGGGTCGAGCGACGCTCACGAAGAGGGGCACGGTGCGGGTGGACTACCGGCTCGATCGCACGGGAGTTGCCACCTTGCGCCACGCACTCCTGTCGATGGCGCGCCTGGCGAGAGCGGCCGGGGCTCCCGAGATCGTCGCGATGGGGACGCGCCCGGCCTGGTACGGTCGATCCGGTTTCCCGCCCGGCGGCGAGTCGACGGCCTTCGCCGGATTTGAGGCCGCCCTCGCGTCATTCGACTTCCGTCCCAACCGCGGCACCATCTTCTCCGCCCACCAGCTGGGGACCGTCAGGATGGGGGCGGACCCGCGTGGGCATCCCAGCGACGCCTGGGGCCGCGTCCGGCGCGATGACCGGAACGACCGCGTCGTCGCCGGGCTCTACGTCGCGGATGGCTCGCTCTGCCCGACGGGCATTGGTATCAATCCGATGATCACGATCATGGTCCTGGCCCGGCGGGTGAGTCGGACGATCCTCGCCGAGGTCTGAGGGCGGCCGGCTCAGGCGGCGTCGGACTCGACGTCTGCGGTCCGGATCGTCGGCTGGTCTCCCCGTGCCCGGGTCCCGCGCCGCGCGGCGCTCATCAGCCGGCCGCGGGCGGTGATGATCAGGGCGACCGCGAAGATGATGACCGCTCCGGCCACGAGGGTCCGCGGGGTGATCGGCTCCTGGAGCACGATCGCACCAAGGACCACCGCGACGATCGGGTTGACGTAGGCGTAGGTCGCGATGAGCGGGAGGGGCGCGACCCTCAGCAGCCAGACGTAGGCGGTGAACGCGACGAGGCTCCCGATCGCCGTCAGGTAGACGAACGCAGCGAGCGACTCCGGCGATACGGCGTCGGGTCGGAAACCGGCGTATTCGCCCCTGGCGGCTGCGAGGACGATGAGGATCGCCGACCCGGCGAGCATCTGGCCGCCGGTGGCGACGAGCGGGTCCTTCGGCAGATGTGCGCGGTGGGAGGAGTACAGCGAGCCAATCGACCAGCTGATCGGCGAGATCAGGAGCGCGACGATGCCGCCCGGATCGAACGTCTCCGCGGCGGACGCCGACGGCCCGACCAGGATTCCCACGCCGACCAGGCCGATCGCGACCCCGGCGATCGCGATGGTCGGGAGGCGCTCGCCGAAGAAGACACGACCGAGGACCGCGACCCACAGCGGCATCATGGCGATCAGCAGGGCGGCGATCCCGGATGGCACCGTCTGCTCGCCGAGCGCGACCAGACCCATCCCGCCCGCCATGAGCGCGGCACCGATGATCGTCATGTCGCGCCACTCGCGTCGCGTCGGAATCGGAATCCGACCTCGTCGGCGGAGTAGGGCAACGCCGAGAATGACCAGCCCGGCAAGCCCGAACCTCGTCCCGGCGAGGAGGAACGGCGGGATCGTCTCGACCGCGATCCGGATTCCCAGGTACGTCGAGCCCCAGACCACGTAGAGGATCGCGATACCGACCCAGATCAGGCTCGTCCGTGACGGCGCGGTGAGCGTTGGCATAGTCGGGTGGTCCAAGGTACGGCGAGTGTAGCAGACGCTCCGAACCACGCGATCAGCTCATCGCCAGCATCGGCGCCGGCGCCCGCGCTTACGCGGCGGCGAAGGCAGCGCCGCTCGGACGGCACTCGCGGCAGGCCCGATAGCCGGCCGCCTCCGATGCGCCCGCCGACCGGAACGGCACTCGGTGGGCCGGCGTGATTCGTTTGGCGTTGTGGCACGTCGGCAGGCAGTAGATCCGGGTCGTGTCCGAGCCGACGTAGCGGATCCCGGCCCGGGCCAGGCCTTCGAGCTCGTCCGGATCGAGGCCCTCCGCAGCCAGGATCGTCCGCTTGTTGCCCGGCCCGCCGAGCGAGTACTGGCCGATCGTCCCGTCGCTGCGCACGACCCGGTGGCAGGGCACGATGAGCGGCACCGGGTTGTGACCGAGCGCCGTTCCGACGGCACGGACCGCCTTCGGTCGCCCGATCTCCGCGGCCACCCAGCCGTACGGTCGGACTTCGCCGCGTGGGATTTCGAGCGCCTTCAGCCACACCGCCTGCTCGAAGGCGGAGCTGCCCCGCAGGTCGAGCTCGATCCGCGCTCGCCGGTCGCCACCGAGGCGTCGTTCGATGGCGCGGCCGAGGCCGGCGGGGAGAGCGTCCCGTCGCTCCGCTCGACGGCCTGTGCGGGCGAGGAACCGGACCTCGAACGCATGATCGTCGGGGGCGCTCTCGACGGCTGACACGCCTCGACCGTTCCACGCCACCCGAAGAGGGCCGACGGGCGATTCGATCAGCGCGTAGTCGTCGGCCAGGCCGACGGCGACGAGGGCGCCGTGGGTCAGGCTCGGCGGGGCGGGCTCGGCGAGCGTGGCAAGGGCGGCCTCGATCGCGTCGAGGTCGGGGACGGGGCGGTTCATGCGGTCATCTCCTCCCGCTCACGCCGTTCGGCGGCGACGAGCGCATCGCGCAGGGCTGCCAGGCCACGGTGAACCTGTGCCTTGAGGGTTCCTTCGGGTCGGCCGAGGGCATCGGCCATCTGCGTGTATGACAGGCCGTCGACGTGACGCAGGACGACGGCGGCTCGCTGGGCCGGCGGCAGGGTCGCGAGGAGCAACGCCCAGTTCTCCTTTTCGGCATTCCGGGCGAGCGGGTCCACGGCCGGTTCGGCGGCCGGTTCGAAGGCGAGCTCGACCGTTCGAACCCGTTTGACGCGCGTCCGGTTGCGGCAGACGTTGAGGACGATCGTCGCCAGCCAGGGTCGCAGCCTGATCTCGCGGATTCGACCTTCGTCGTAGCCAGCGAGGGCCTGGTAGGCGCGGACGAGCGCGTCCTGGGCGGCCTCTTCCGCGTCGCTCCGGTCACCGATGAACCGCAGGGCGATGGAGAACAGGCGGCCGGCGTGGGCGGCGACGAGCGCTTCGAACGAGCCGTCGAGATCGGCGGCGAGTCGGGCGGCGAGGGCCTCGTCGGAGCGGAGCGCGTCGTCCATCGACCTATGAAACACCACGCGGTCCCTGTTGGTTGCACGCGCGCCCATAAGGCGAGTAAGGCCCCGGTCGCGGCGACTTTGAGGCGGTTGCTCGCGTCGCGTCGGGCATCCGCCCGATGGCGGGGCCGGCCTGCGCCGGGAGGATGTGGCCATCGAGACGACCGGCTCACAGGCACCGAACCACTCGGCGCCGGCCGGCGCGCAGGAGGGACAGAATGTCCGCTTCAACTCGCACGATCCAGCAGCCGCTGGGTTTCGGCCAGATCGGTGCGGCACTCGCCGTCGTCGCAATGGCCATCATCGTCGCAGCGCTCGTGGCCTTCGGGTCGATGGGCGCCGCCAAGACCGAGGTCACGCCGGCTGTCGGTGCGCCGCCCGCGGTCATCGATCACGGCTGGAGCCAGGCCGGGACGAGCACCGGCCCCGCCGCCGGCGCCCCGCCCGCGGTCATCGATCACGGCTGGAGTCAGGCCGGGACGAGCACCTCGGTCGATGACGACGGCCGCAAGGGCATCCCGTTCACGCCCGGCACGCTGGCCAAATCGTCGGGGGCCAGCGCGTCGGCGTCGAGTAACCCACCCGGCGCGCCGATCGCCCAGATCGGCGCGCTAACCCTACCGCCGAGGCGCCGTCCCGATCGGGGCGGCGTTTCGGTGTCCGCGGGCCGTTCCGTCCCGACCCTCGCCCCATGCGACAATCGGCCGACGATGCCGCCCGACGACCGGTTCGACGACCTCGCCCAGAGCCTCGGTGGCTTCTACCAGAGCTGGGTGATCTACCTCGGCCTTCAGCTCGGCCTGTTCGCGCTGATCCATGCCGCCGAGCGCGAGGGCATCACCCCCGCTGAGCTCGCCACCGCCGCGGATTGCGCGCCCGATGCCGTCGAGGCATGGGTTCGAGCGGCCCACGCGAGCGAGCTCCTCGAGCACGACGGGACGCGGCTGAGGATGGACGAGGCCGCCGCATCGGTCCTGCTCGACGAGTCCCGTCCGGAGTATCTCGGCGGCCAGTTCGTCGTCGCCGTCGTCTCGAGCCTCGACTACGCCGGCCTTCCCGACTTCTTCAAGACCGGCCGGCCGATCGAGGAGCGCCCGCCGCGATTCCATCGAGCGATCGAGGCAGTCACCGTCCAGGACATCGCCGTCTTCTTCCAGGAGGGGCTGGCGGAACTGCCCGACCTCGCGGGCCAGCTCGCCGCGGGCAGCCGGATCCTGGATGTCGCCTGCGGCGGCGGCAAGTGGCTCATCGCCATCGCGACCAGGTTCCCGGCGACGGAACTCGTCGGTGTCGAGTTCGAGCCCGACTCGGTCGCCCGGGCGATGCGTCGCGTGACCGATGCGGGGCTCGAGAGTCGAATCAAGATCGAGGCTCGCGAGATTCCCGCGATGCCGTATGTCGAGGAGTTCGACTTCGTCTACATGCAGGACGCCCTGCACGAGCTGCCCGATCCCGTCGCCTCGCTGAAGGCGGCGTGGAAGGCCGTCCGCCCCGGCGGCCGTCTCGTCGTCTTCGAATGGTGCCTGCCGTCGTCGCTCGAAGACTCCCAGAACCTCCAGGCCGAGCTCATGTGGGGAATCCAGATCGACGAGCTCTACCAGGGGACCAGGATGTACACCCACGATGGCTTCGACAGGATGTTCGCCGAGGCGGAGGTCCCGCCACCCAGCGTCGTCGAGCTCCCGTCGGCGGCGTCCCTGTTCGTGGTCGCCCGACCGGCCTAGCGGCGGATCGTTCCGTCGGGCGTGGCTCTCCGGGTATCGTGCGCGAGTGCCAACGCCCCTTCCTCCCGGCCGTCCCGCAGACCTCACTGCCGTCGACACGCGCTGGCTGGCGTGGCATGAGGCCTGCTGTCATGGCCTCGCGGGGCGAGAGGTTCGGGACCTCGGGGACGCCGTCATGCTCTATGACTCGGTCGATCGCGAGCCGTTCTGGAATCGGGTCGCGGGGATGGCCTGGCCGGACGAGGCCAGGGCGTTCGATCGCCGCCTCGCCGAGGTCATCGCGCTCTTCGCGTCGCTCGACAGGATTCCTCACGCCTGGCCTCTGCCGGGGTTCGACGAGCCCGCCGACCTGACCGCCCGGCTCCTGTCCCACGGCTTCGAGGATGTCGGGCCCGGGATTCTCATGGCATTCGATCCGGCCGGCCCGGCCCCCTCGCCGTCGAATGGGGCGGATCCTGGTCCCGGGATCAGCATCGAGCGCTTCCACCGAACGGCGGGGCCGGCCGCGGACGAAGGCGCTCGCGCCATCGCCCTGGTCCTCGCCGACGCGTTCTCGGTCGAGCCCGACCGAATGGGCGCCATCGAAGAGGAGACCCTCGTCCTGTTCGGCCGGGACGAGTTCAACGCCTGTCTCATCCGGGTCGACGGAGAACCGGCCGCGGCCGCGCGGCGGACGACGTTCGCCGGGGCCAGCTACCTGTCGTCGATCGGCACCCGATCGCGATTCCGGGGCCTCGGCCTGGGCCGGCTCGTGAGCGAGGCCGTCCTCCGCGACGCGATCGAGACCGGCAGCCGCTGGACGTACCTCGGGGTGTTCGCCGACAACCCCGTTGCCCGGCGAATGTACGAGGGGCTGGGCTTCGTCCCGATCGGTGGGCCCGCTCCCGATCTCGTCCTGCGGTGACGATCGAGCCGTCTGCTGAAACCGTCATCGCGCGATTGCTGCCGCCCGGCAGCGAACCGCGGGTTCTCGCCGTGATCTGGGCGACCGTCGATGTCGACCGTGTCCTGGCGGGGATCGGGCTGGCGGCAGAGGCACTGCCCGACGACCGGCTGCTCGGGGCCGCCGTCCGGCTGGTTCGCCCGCTGGAAGGGGATGCCGATCGCGCTCCTCGAGCCGCACGACAGAGGGGCGGATCGCCGCGACGCTCGCGCAGCTCGGCGAGGGACCGGCCGGGCAGTACGTCCTCGCGACGGGCGGCCTGCCGGGCGTCGTCGGCCGCGCCGCCGCCGCGGGGATCGGCATCAAACGCGCGGATGACGGGCCATTCGGGCCCTCGATCCTCGTTCTCGGTGGCCCGTCCGCCGGACCGCATGTCGTCCTCGTGGCTGCTCCAGCGGGTACCATCGATCGATGATCGAACGCCAGAGCATCACCCTCCGAACGGCGACCGACGCCGATGCCGATCGGATCGCCGCCCTCTTCACCGATGAGGGCTATCCGGCCGGCCCGTCCGACATCGTCGAGCGGCTTGGACGCTTCGGGTCGCCCCATTCGCGGGTCGTCGTCGCCGACTACGAAGGCGAGATCCTCGGGTTCATCGCGCTCCACGCGCTGCCGCGGTTCGAGCACTCCGATCGCGTGATCCGGGTCATGGCGCTCGTCGTCGACGCTGGCGTCCGGGAGCGCGGCGTCGGCCACCTGCTGATGGAGGAGGCGGAGCGGATCGGCCGGGAGCTGGAGGCCGCGTTCGTCGAGGTGACGGCGGGCCGCCACCGGCCCGACGCGCAGCACCTGTACGAGGCGCTCGGGTACGACGGCTCCGTCGCCGCCTACCTCCGCAAGCGCCTCTAGGCCGTTCGATCCCCGCGACCTCGCACCGTGTCGGCCTTCCCGCGCCTGCGGCTCCGTGACCCGGCGATCTCGCTCGTCGAGCTGCCGTGGGAGGAGCCGCTCGCGTCGTGGCCGGCTGACCGCCTGGCCTTCCGCGAGCTGCCGATCGGACCGTCCCGCCATCTCGTCCGGTTCCTCGCCGTCGACGGCGTGCTCTACGCCCTGAAGGAGCTGCCGCTGGACGTCGGCCGGCGCGAGTACGACGTCCTCCTGCGACTCGAGGCGGCCGGCCTGCCTGCCGTGAGTCCCGTCGGCATCGCCGAGGCACCTGCCACTGACACCGTGATCCTGGCGACCGAGTATCTGCCCCATTCACTCCAGTACCGGCGGCTGCTCATGCGCCTGCCGCCAGGACCCAGCCGCCACCGCGACCGCCTTCTCGACGCGATGGCGTTCCTCCTCGTCGATCTCCACCGCAACGGCGTCTTCTGGGGCGACTGCTCGCTCGCCAACACGCTGTTCCGCCGCGACGGCGACCGGATCCAGGCCTACCTCGTCGACGCCGAGACGAGCGAGGTCCACGACAGGCTGTCCGACGGCCAGCGCGAATACGACGCCGAGATCCTCGTCGAGAACGTCGCCTTCGGGCTCGCCGACCTCGCCGCCATGCAGGGGACGGGCGACCCGGACGAGGCGATCGACGCCGCTGAGCGGGTCCGCGATCACTACCGCGCCGTGTGGGCCGAACTCCACGACGAGCCGGTCCTCCAGGCCTGGCGACCGGCAGGCGATCCGGGCCCGGATCCGGCGGCTGAACGACCTCGGCTACTCGGTCGATCTCGCCCTCGACCCGACGAGCGCCGACGGGCTGGTCCGGCTCCGGATGAACGTGACGACGCGGCGCTTCCACGCCCGCGAGATGGAGCGGCGGACGAAGATCCGGGCGCTCGAGGGCCAGGCCCGGCTGCTCCTCAACGACCTCAACGAGTACCACGCCTGGCTCGAATGGCAGTCGGGCAGCCCGATCGAACCGGAAACGGCGGCCGAGCGATGGCTTCGCGAGGTCTACCGGCCGACGCTGGGACGGATCGCGGAGACCGTCGGCCGCGGCCGCGACCTCGTCCAGGCGTACTGCGACGTCCTCGAGCAGAAGTGGTACCTGTCGGAGGCGGCCGGCTTCGACGTCGGGCTCGAGCTCGCGACCGAGGCCTACATCTACCTCGGCGCCCCGGCCCCGGAGACGCTGACCGGCGACAGCGAACCCGCGGTCGCGCTCGATCTGGAGCGGATCGGCGCGGAGGATCCGCTGGTCCCGTGATGTCGCGGCCCGCCCGTCGCCCGGCCAGCCGCCTCGCCCGGGATCGTGTCACCATCGACCGATGACAGCTGCAACCACGTCCCGCGCGGAGGCCGTCATCCGCGTCGACGCCCTCCGCAAGACCTACGGCGACCTGGTCGCCGTCGACGGCATCAGCTTCGAGGTCCAGCCGGGTGAGGTGTTCGGCTTGCTGGGCCCGAACGGTGCCGGCAAGACGACCACCGTCGAGGTGCTCGAGGGCCTGCGCCAGCCCGACTCAGGTGAGGTCTCGGTCCTGGGCGTGGACGCGATCCGGCGGCCGGACGAGCTCCGATCGCGGATCGGCGTCTCGCTCCAGACGGCCGCCCTCTACCCGAAGCTCAACGTGGTCGAGGTCCTGGAGCTGTTCCGCGGCTTCTATCCGAGCGGCCGGCCGATCGAGGAGCTCGTCGAGCTGATGGACCTCGGCGAGAAGCGGCGGACCCGGACGCAGGACCTCTCGGGCGGGCAGCGGCAGCGACTGTCCGTCGCCCTCGCCCTGGTCAACGATCCGGAGCTGGTCTTCCTCGATGAGCCGACGACCGGCATGGACCCGGCCGCGCGGCGGGCGCTGTGGGACGTCGTTCTGGGCCTCAAGGGTCGCGGCCGGACCGTCCTGCTGACCACCCACTACATGGAGGAGGCGGAGGTGCTGTGCGACCGGCTCGCGATCATGGACCACGGCCGGATCCTCGAGTCGGGCACGGTCGACGAGCTCGTCAGCCGCCGCTTCCACGAGCGAGCGGTGCGGTTCGACTCGATCGAGGGGTTGGCCGACGAGCAGCTCGCCGCGTTCCCCGGCGTCGCCTCGATCAAGCATGAGGGCGGCGCGGTGCTCCTCTTCACCCGCGACGTGCCGGGGACGATCGGGGCGGTCCTGGCGGCAACCGACCGACTGGGTGTGGAGCCGGCGAACCTCGCCGTCCGGCGGGCCACGCTCGAGGACGTCTTCCTCGACCTCACCGGCCGAGCGCTGCGCGACTGAGAGCCCGATCGATGCATGCGCTCCTGCTCCTGACCGTCGCCAACATCAAGAGCTTCGTCCGCGACCGTGCCGCGCTGTTCTGGACCCTCGCCTTCCCGCTGATCTTCGTCTTCCTGTTCGGCTCGATCTTCTCGGGCGGCGATAGCTCCCGGACGATCGGCTTCGGCGACCTCGACGGCTCGCCGGCGTCGGCCCAGCTGAAGGCCGCGTTTGCGGCGGCGCCGAACGTCGAGCTGGTCGAGGGGACCGAGGACGACCTGCTCGCGCGGATGCGCGAGGGCGAGCTGTCCGCGGTGATCGTCGTCCCGGACGGGCTACGCGGAGATCGTCGCCGCGAAGCAAGCCCCGGCGAACGTGGTCGTCTACACGGATCCGACGCAGGCGGCGGCGGACGGGGCGACCAGGCAGCTCGTCGGGTTCGTCCTGTCGCAGGTCAACCAGGCGGCGAGCGGCCAGCCACCGGCCGTGGTCCCGGGCTTCGAGTCGGTCCAGACGAGCGACCTGTCGTTCATCTCGTATCTCGTGCCGTCGATTCTCGGGATGTCGCTCATGCAGCTCGGCGTGTTCGCCGCCATCCCGCTCGTCGCCGACCGCGAGAAACTCATCCTGAAGCGTCTCCAGGCGACGCCGCTCCGGCGCTGGCAGCTCGTCGGCAGCAATGTCGTCATGCGGCTCCTCATCGCGATCGTTCAGACGGCGATCATCGTCGGGGTCGGGAGCGCGGTGTTCAACGTCCAGGTTGCGGGCAGCTGGCTCCTCATCGGGGCGCTCGTCCTGCTCGGGTCGCTGACGTTCATCGCCCTCGGCTACGTCATCGCGTCGTTCGCATCGTCCGAGGAGTCGGCCAACGGGATGACGAGCGTCGTCCAGTTCCCGCTGATGTTCCTGTCCGGGACGTTCTTCCCGATCGACGCGATGCCGGACGCGCTGCAGACGGTCGCCCGGGCGATGCCCCTCACGTACCTCGGCGATGCCCTGCGCCAGGTCATGGTCGGCGGGATCCCGTTCTCGCCGCTGTGGGTCTGCTTCGCGGTGCTCGTCGGCTGGCTCGTCGGTCTGCTTTCGGGATCGCCGGCGCCAGGTTCTTCCGCTGGCAGTAGGGTGCGGCTCCGGCTCGGAGCGCCGCCTACCAGCGCTCGTCGTGGACGATCTCGGTGAGCGGCCGGCGCTGGCCGGGGCGGTTCGGCGCGGTCAGCTCCGCGGCGTCGGCCGGGTAGCCGAACGAGAGCAGGTACTCGCAATGATGGGTCTCGGGGTAGCCGAGCAGGCGGCGAGCGAGATCGTGCTCGTAGACGGTCGCCGGAACGCTGCCGATGCCGAGCTCCCAGGCCGCGAGCATCATGTACGCGGCCGCCTGGCCGAGATCGAACATGACCGAGAGCGGGTCGTCGGCGCCTCTGGACGTCGGCGTGACGAGGGCGATCCCGACGGCCGCGCCGGCGAGGTGGCCGGCGTAGGGCCCGACCGCCGCGAGCTCGCGCAGGTGGGCCCGATCGCGACAGACGATGAACTCCCAGCGCTGGAGGTTCTTCGAGCTGCCCGAGCGCCGCCCGGCGCGAAGGATCCGGTCGAGGTGGTCGGGCTCGAGCGGCGGTGTCGGCGAACTTGCGTACCGCGCGCTTCGTCGAGATCGCCCGCCAGACCGACATCGTCGTGTCGTTCACGACGCCGCCTCCGTGCTGAGATCCGGTCGGCGGCGAACCCGTCGGCGGCCGGTGGCGGTGCCCGTCGGCGGCTCGGGAGGGCGACTCCGGCCAGCGTCCGGAACCCGCCGGGTTCGGCCGCAATCGCCTCGAACGTCGCCTCGCCAGTGGGGATCCGCTGGCTGGGCACGGCCGCGGCCCGATCGGCGGCCTCGGCCGGGCTGTAGGGGCCGCCCAACGCCTCGGCCAGGAAGCTGGCGACCGCCCGCCGGTACTCCTCGAACTCGTACAACCAGCTGTGGTGGCCGCCGGCGATGACGAGCGACTCGATGTCGCCGACCCGACCTGGCCGCGGTGCGGATCAGGCGCTCGAGGTGGGTAATGGGCACGACGTCGTCGACGTCGCCGTGGACGAGGAGGATCGGGCGATCGTGGGCGGTGAGCGCGGTCGAGGCGCTGACCATTGCCACCCGATGCCCGCGCGGCCGGAGGTACACCCGCGTCGTCAGCCAGGCGAGCGGGTAGGCGATCGGATCCGGGATCGGGAGATGGGCGAGCCGAAAGGTCTGGCGGGTCAGTCGATAGGGGTCGGCCGGGGACGAGGTCGCGACGACGGCCGCCACGCGCTCGTCGGCCGCGCCCGCGAGGATCGCCCCGATCGCGCCCATCGAGTGGCCCGAGATCGCCCCGACCGTCACCTCTGGTCGCGCCATCAACGCCTCGAATGCGGCGAGTGCATCGGCGCCGAACTCGCCCGCGCTGACCGGCAGTCGTCTCGGCGGGATTGCCGCCATGACCGCGGACGTCGACGGTCAGGCAGTGGAAGCCGGCCGCAACCAGGAACTGCGCCATCGGCAGCGTCCGATCCCTCGCCGACTCCCAGCCATGGACGAGGGCAACGCCCGGCCCGGGAGCGCCGCCGCGGGCCGGTATGAACCAGGCGGGCAGTCCGGTCGTGCCCGGCGACGGCACCGTCAGCTCCTCGAACGGCAGGCCCAGCTCGGCCGGCGTGATCAGGGATGCTTGGCGGCGCGGGAAGCCTGCACGGCCGCGGTAGAGCAGGGCGAAGCGATAGGCGAGCGCCAGCGGCGCGGTCGCGAGAGCGGCCGCGAAGCCCGCTCGACGGAGGGATGGCACAGGTACAGAGGACGGCACAAGCGGTGCGCCTGTCAAGCGCGGCCAATCGGCGGCCCGCTCCGGCGGTGCCGGCGGATTCGGCGGGATACACTCAGCGGTGTGTCCAGACGCGATCCGTACGATCGTCCTCGGCGTCGAACCAGGTGCGCCGCCGACCGAAGGTCAAGGCCGCCTGGCGCCGCCTCGCGCGGCAGCACCACCCGGATCTCATCGGCGACGACCCCGAGGCGTCACGGGTCGCCACGCGCAAGATGGCCGAGATCAACGAGGCGTATGCCGCGATCTCCCGGGGCGGCGCCGCTCGGCAGGGCGGGAGCAGCCGAGGCCGGCGGTGCCAGCTTCGACCAGGAGCCGCAGTGGGTCGCGACGGGGCGGGCCGCCGCGGCCGAAACCGACGAGGCCGGTCACCGGTCGGCTCGATACGTCGGGGACCGTCCGGCCTCGGAACGCGCCGCTTCGAACCCATGGGGCCGATGGCCGCGCGAGCGCCGGGACGACGCTGAGGGGCCAGGCTCCGCTCCGGTTCGCCGCGCAGCATCGCGAGCCCCCGCGCGCCAGCGACCCGACCGGCCCGCTCGAGCGGGGGCGGATCCGCGACTTCAGGCGTCCGCCGCCGCCACCGCTGGACGACGCGGTCGGTCCGAGAGCTCGAGTTCGGGCAGTTTCGCGGCCATACCCTCGGCGAGGTCGCGGCGTTCGAGCCGTCCTACATCGACTGGCTGGCCAGGACGATCACCCGCGACCCGGAGCTCGTGGCCGCGGCGAGGGTCGTCCAGGAAGACCTCGACGGCGGGGGATTGCGAGGCGGGATCGGGTGAGCGTGCGGGACACGCCGGGGGCGCCGTCCGGCCGCTCCGCCTGAGCGGCCTCCGCCGTCGCGCCGCGTCGAGCCCCCAAACGCAGCGATCGCCTCCCGATAACCGGGAGGCGACCGTCGATGCGCGAAATGATCCGAGCGATAAGCACTTGCCGTAACGCGTACCGGGCCTGCTGGCCGAATGATCCGTAGTTACTCGGCTCGTGATCTGGGTCGGGATCCGCGGCATCTGAACCGTCATCAGGTGAACCGAAGGCCGACCGTTGATCCGTGACCGACGCCCCAGGTAGTTCCCGATCGTCGCGTTACGGCGCATGTGTCACGTTAGGTCTGGCGCCCCTGCACCTCAATGGTCCCTCCGTCCCGAAACGCCTCCGGCGATGGTCGTACGCCTAACTGCACCAGTCCCGGGACGGCCGTACCAGGTGCGCAGACGCACCATTGCCCCGTGTAATGCGGATGAAATGTCCACCTCTGACTCGGCATTCGCGCCGGCGGGCCGGTCGGCGGCCGGCCCGTATCATCTCGACGTGCCCCCTCGTTTCGCCGCCAGGTTCCGTGTGCGCGCCCGTGTTCGCCGTCGCTCTTTTGGCGGTTGTCGGCGCGCTTGCGAGCGGCTGCGCCGGGGCGAGGTTCGACCCGTCCGGGCCGTGCAATTCGGACGGCCAGGCGGCCGGTGCCTATCCGGATCTGGAGGCGCTCGTCCCGCGGTCCTTCCAGGGACGGGCTCCGGATCGCGTGGATTCCGGCAGGAACTGCACGACCGAGGCCCTCGCGACGCTGGCCCTCCACGACGTCTCGGAGCTGCGCTTCGCCGGCGCGATCTGGGACCTCGGGTCGAGCAGCGGTGTCACGCTCGCGGTCTTCGAGGCTCCGGGCCTCGAGGCCTCCTGGATGGCCGAGTTCTTCGAGGCTGGTGCCCGGACTGCCCGGCGCGTGGAGTCGGTCGACGTCGGCCCGATGGAACCGTCCGGCGGCACGGCGGCCATTCGGATCGATGCCCTGAACGGCGAGTCGTATCAGACCGTTGTCATCTGGCCCGATGGCGGTCGTGTGCGCGTCGCGCTCGTCGCCAGCTTCATTCGCGAAATCGCGACGAAGGACGCCCACGATGTCCTGGTCGGCGAAGCGATCGCGGCTTCCTTTCGACGCTGAGCCCCAGTCCGCAAGGCACCCGACACGTCTTGCGGGCAACACGGCGTTCACCGGACGCGCCAATGCCCGACACTTGACGAATGTTTCGCTGGGTCGCCCGCGCCGTCTTCCTTCAATTCCTGCCCCGCCGGCTGTTGCCGATCCTGACCGCCATCGAGCTGTTCCGGATCGTTCGCAGCCTCAGGAAGCCGAAGCAGCCCGTCAACGAGCCGTTGGATTCGCGGACGGCTCCGCCGCCGCCGTTGCCCCGTTCCGTCAAGGATCGTTGAGACGCGGATCGTCGGTCGACGCGCCTTCCGGGCGCGTCGGGTGCTCGTGCTAGAGTCGCGGCCATGACCTGGTCGGCACGCCGTCGGGCCTGGGAAGCCAAGCGCCTCGGGCCCGCTCTAGATCGCGCGCCGGAGCAGCGCATCCGCTTCAGCACGATCAGCGACACCGAGGTCGATCGGCTGTACGGGCCGTGGTCGTTGCAGCCCGAGAGTGGTGGCGATCCGGTCGGCGGCGGCGGACCGACCGCAGTCGACCATCGCGGCGAACCCCTTCGACGCGAGCCCGGCCGCTGGGACGACTTCGATCCGCTCCGCGACATCGGCTTCCCGGGCGAGCCGCCGTTCACCCGCGGGATCCACCCGTCCGGCTACCGGAGCCGCCTGTGGACGATGCGGATGTTCGCCGGGTTCGGGGCCGCCGAGGACACGAACGCCCGGTTCAAGTCCCTGCTCGCCGCGGGCCAGACCGGACTGTCGATCGCCTACGACATGCCGACGCTCTACGGCTACGACACGGACGACCCGGAGGCCGAAGGCGAGTTCGGGACGTGCGGCGTGGGTGTCAGCAGCCTGGCCGACATGGAGGTCCTTCTCGCCGATCTGCCGCTCGACCGCGTTTCGACCTCGATGACGATCAACTCGCCGGCCGCCCCGATCTGGGCGATGTATATCGTCGCCGCCGAGAAGGCGGGCTTTCCCCGGGCGGCCCTCGAGGGAACGCTCCAGAACGACATCCTCAAAGAATTCATCGCCCAGAAGGAGTTCCTCTTCCCGCCGGAACCGTCGATGCGGCTCGTGACGGATACGATCGAGTTCGGGACGCGCGAGATGCCCCGCTGGAACACGATCTCGATCAGCGGCTATCACATCCGCGAGGCCGGCTCGACCGCGATCCAGGAGCTGGCGTTCACGATCGCCGACGGCATGGCCTACGTCGAGCACGCGATGGCCCGCGGCCTCCGGGTCGACGACTTCGCGCCGCGGCTCAGCTTCTTCTTCAACTCGCATAGCGATTTCTTCGAGGAGATCGCCAAGTTCCGGGCCGCGCGACGCATCTGGTACAAGCTGATGACGGACCGCTACCGGGCCGAGAACGAGCGCTCCACGTGGATGCGATTCCACACCCAGACCGCGGGCGTATCGCTCACTTCCCAGCAGCCGCTCAACAACCTGACCCGGGTCGCGCTCCAGGCGCTGGCGGCCGTCCTGGGCGGCACCCAGTCGCTCCACACCGATGCCTACGACGAGGCGCTCGCGGTGCCGACCGCGGAAGCGGCGCTGCTCGCCCTTCGCCAGCAGCAGATCATCGCCGAGGAGTCGGGTGTCGCGAACACGATCGATCCGCTCGGCGGGAGCTGGTTCGTGGAGGCGCTGACGAACGAGACGGAGCGAGATGTCTGGCACTACCTCGACGAGATCGACCGCCGCGGCGGGATGGTCGAGGCCACGAAACAGGGCTACCCCCAGAACGAGGTCGCCGACGCGGCCTACCGCTTCCAGCGCGAGTTCGACGCGGGGGAGCGGCGGATCGTCGGGGTCAACGCGTTCGTCGACCGCTCGGAGGTGACCGAGATCCCGGTGCTCCAGGTCCCGACAGGCTCGTTCGAGCGGCAGATGGCACGACTCGACCGAACCCGCCGCGAACGGGACGCTGCGGCCGTCGAGTCGGCCCTCGCGGGGCTCCGGGAGGCCGCCCGGCGGCCCGGCTCATCCGACGACAACCTCATGCCCCATTTCATCCGCTGCTCGGCGGCCTACGCGACGCTCGGCGAGCAGTGCGGCGTCCTTCGCGAGGTCTTCGGGGAGTACCGCGAGCCCGTCGCGGTCTAGTCGGAGCGAGCGCTCATCACCGGCCCCGGCGCCGAAACCGGGTCCGCCGAACCCTTTGTCGCCTGTCCGGCGAGGTACAGGGTGAACGCCGCGAGCACCGCGGAGGCGACC
The DNA here is from genome assembly GCA_963788685.1 of uncultured Chloroflexia bacterium. Classification (GTDB taxonomy): domain Bacteria; phylum Chloroflexota; class Limnocylindria; order Limnocylindrales; family CSP1-4; genus CF-46. The sequence continues at coordinate 100,185 of CAWBHP010000007.1, forward strand.
GTCAACAGGATCGGGATCTCGACGGCCAGGCCGAGAACCCAAACCGAAAGCGAGACGGCCACCATCGTCAGGCTCGCGGCCCCGACGATCGCCGGCCAGCGGTTGACCTTGGGGTCGACTTCGAGGTCGTAGGCGTCCTGCCGCTCCCGCCGGTCCCACAGGCGCCAGAACGAGTGGCCGATCCGGTACGCGATCACAAACGCGATCCAGATTGCCGCGTAGGCGAGCTCGGCGAGCTCGATACCAGGGCGCTTGAAGATCGCGATCACCGCCGCGACAAGGGCTAGGATGAAGAGGGCCGATCCAACACTGCCAACGACCATCGTCGCGATCGGGGTCTTCCAGCGACTGACCAGCCATGACGAGACAAACGACAGGCCGATGAGTCCGGCCGTGACCAGGAGACCGCCCAGCCAGTCCGCGCCGCCCGAACCGAGGAGCAGGTTGTGCCCGGGCAGGTCGAGCGCCCGCGCCGGGAAGATCGGTTGCAGCCAACCGAGCAACAGGTCGGCGCTGATCACGACCAGCGCAGCGATCACCAGGAGGCCCCCGAGGATGCACTCAGCTGCGAACACGGCTGCCCGCATCGGCGCGCCGACCTTCCAGGCGTGGAACGCCCGGACCGGGGCGAACAGGAGCTGGAGGATCGCGATGAAGACGACCGCCTGGAGAATCCAGACCCCGAACTCGACCAGGAGGGGAACGGTCGGGACGTTGATCACCGGTATCACACCGAGTTCCAACGTCCGCAGCCAATGGAACGGACCCTCCAGGAGCTTGACGCCCGGGATCCGGATGAGCGCATCGGCGATCGTCTGGCCCATGGCGATCAGCCGCGACGGGGCCAGGACGATGGCGATCGCGATCGTTGCGATGGGAAAGACGATGCAGGCCTGCCGCCAGACCGCGAGAGCGGCGACACGCTCGCGGTGGCGGGAGGCTCGCAGCCCGGGTTCCTCAGGCGGCTCTTGGGACAGCGTCGCCCCCGAGGCCGCGGCGGTCGAGGCGGCTGGGGGAGCCGTCTCCACCGGGTAGAAGCGCGACGCAGAGCCGTCTCCGGTGGGATCGTCCAGCTCGCGCAGCAGCGGGATGATGAACTCCTCGTCGTTGTCCCAGTAGCTGCCGTGGTCGTCGAGCAGGCTGCGGCGGTTCCAGACCCGCTTGCTGACGACCTGGCCGGCCGCGGGCTTCGGGTTCATTTCCTTGGCGACAAGCAGTTCTCCCGCAGGAGCGGGATCGTTCGAGGCCCAGAAGTCGGTCCAGCGCAGTTTCGGTCGGAAGGTCCCTATGCCTGTGCGCAGCCGATCGGCCATCCCCGCGATTGGCGAGCCGGGCGGCCCTTGTGGGGTGAGGCGTACCGCCAGGTTCCAGCCCTCGCCGAATGTCACGAGCTTGTCGACGTGAGCCTCGCGGTGGCGCGGATCGGTCAGGGCAAGGACGCTCACCATCGCCCCGCCCGAGTGGGCGACGATGACGATCGGTCCGCAGCCGATTCCGCGAAGGGCATCGATCGCCCGGGCGAGGCCGGTCCGGATATTTGCCGATTGCACTGGATCGAAGATGAGGATCCGGATGTCGCCGAACCAGCCGGTAAGGAAGCCGTCGAACTCGCGCAGTGCGGCCGAATCGCGCACCGCGTCGATCGGGATGAGCCGACTGACCGCTCGGACGAAGGCGAACAGCGTCAGGATGAGCGCCGAGAAGACCGTGACGAACGGCAGCACCATCTTCTTCGAGATTCCCAGCCAGCCGGGGTTTCCGCTCGGGTTGCCGAGGATGCCGGCCACGATCTGCTCGGTGCCGCCGCGCGGACCGAGCCAGCTCGTCAGAGTTGCCAGCGCCGGCGGTTCGACCTTCGACGCCCACCATGCCTCGGTCATGAGCCAGCGCGTCTCGGGATGGTCCACCTCGCCGATCCGGACCTTGGGAATTCGGACGGTCACCACCGGAAGCGGACTCTCGTAGTCGAGTTCCGCGATTTCCACTGGATCGAGCGGACCGCCATCGTCAGGCAGAAGGTTCGCCGCGCGCGCCCGCCTGCGCCACGCGGTGATCACCTCGATGATCGGGGCCGACCACTGGAGCAGCGTCTCGCCCTGCTTCTGTGAGCCGATGCCGTGGACGAAAACGATTCCGACCTTTTCCTCGGACGTATGAACGTCAGCCGGGGCGACACCGCCCGAGCGGTCCTGCGCCCGTGCAACCTGCTCGGCCTGTGACGGCTGGGCGCCCTGTGACTTCGTGGTGACCATGCCCCGAGACTACGGACCCGGCGTCATCCGCCCGTCTCCGTGCCACCTATCATGGCCGCGTGTACCTCGACGCACTGTCGTTCCTGGAAGACGAGCGGGATGCCTGGCGTCCGTTCGAAGCGCTTCTCGAGCTGTCGGACGAGCAACTCGTGGCAGCGGTGAGCGAGGCCGGCGGCTGGTCCGGCCGCGACCTGATGGCCCACCTCGTCGCCTGGCAGCTCGTCACGCTCGACATCGCCAAGGAGCTGGCGGTGGGCGAGAAGTCAATTACGGCGGCGCGTGTCAGCGCTGACTGGGATTCTCGCGGGGGCGACGTTGTGAACGCCGAGATCCAGGCGCAGTGGGCGGCACGGCCGCTGGCCGACGTGCGCGACGAGTTCAGCCAGGTCGCCGGGGAACTGCGCGGCTTCCTCACGGTCGTCCCGGAGTCCCGCTGGATCAAGAACGCCGAGGTTCAACGCACGTTCGCGGATGACACCCTGGACCACTACGAGGAGCATCGCGCCGATCTCGCGGCCATCCTCGCCGCGGCCGGCGGATGACCGGGGAGGCAGCCGGGGGCCGGCCCGGCGGAATCGAGGCGCTGATCGAGGCCACCGCCGCCGATCTCGAAGCCGTGGACCGCCAGGCGGTCAGCGCTGGCGTCGAGTGGTCCACGGGCGGAATCGTCTTCGCGGCCGTCAGCGAAGATCGCGCCGAGTTCCGGCTCGCCCTGCCGGTGGTCGTCGCTGCCCTCAGGACCCCCGATACGTCGAAGTCAGATCGAGGACCGGATTGGGTCGCGTTCGCGCCCCAGGAGCTCGACGGTCACGCGGTCGACCGCGCTGCGGCCTGGCTCGCGAGCGCCTGGCGAAGGGCTGACGCCAAGGGCTGAGGGCGGGGCGAGCTCAGGACATGGAGCGGCGGCGGGACTCGCCGCGGGAGGTGACGTGTCCCGCCGCCGGGAGGAGAGCGGCGTTCGTATGGTTTGCCCCCAGGCGACCCACGATCGCCGCGAATGTTCGAAACGGGCCCACTCGACCGTCGAACCTTCCGTCAGTTCATCACGACCCCGTCTCGGCAGCGTCGCGATATCGCGTGTGTCGCGACTGGAATTCTCGAGTCAGTTCTCCGGGGAGGCGACCGTCTCGGTCGACGGAGCAGCCTCAGGCGCGTCGATCGCGTACTCGGCGAGGCCGAATTGAACCTCGAGCTGCTCGAGCGGCTTGAAGCCCTGGACGCCCATCGGCTGCTTGCCGGGCTGGAAGAAGGCGATCGTCGGGATGCTGAGGATGTTGAACGCCTGTGACAGCGCCGGGTTCGCATCGACGTCGACCTTCACGACATCGACGGCCCCGTCGTACTTCTCGGCGAGCTTCTCGAGCTCCGGGGCAACCATCCGGCACGGGCCGCACCAGGCCGCCCAGAAGTCGACGACCACCGGCCGCTCGCTCTTGAGCACCAGCTCTTCGAAGTTCGCATCTGTTGCGTGCTTGATCTCAACCATAGGAACGTTGTCCCTTTCTCCCGCTTCTGGGACGCGGAATTTCAGCCCTGCCGGGCGAGGCCCTGGATGAGCCGATAGGCCTCGAGGACGCGGACGTCGGCGAGGCGGTAATAGACGGTGCTGCCCTCGCGGCGGCTCTGGACGAGGCCGGCGCTCCGCAGAACAGCGAGATGCTGACTCATGTTGGGAACCTGGCAGCCGACCGTGGTCGAGAGGTCGCTCACGGACAGCTCGCCCCCGGCCAGCGTCTCGAGGACGCACAAGCGCTTCGGGTCGGCCAGGGCGCGGCCCACTGCGGCGTACCGCTGCCGATCGAACTCGCTCGACGCCGGGATCGGCGTTTCCAACATGTGTGGATAGTCTCACTACTTGCGCAAACACGCAAGTAGTCTGATTCCGGTCAGCTCCCGTCCCGTGGCGGGATCACGACCCGGCCGATGGGCAGTGGATCGTCGCTCCCGGGAAGCGCGCAGCCCCAGCCGGACTCGAGGATCGTGAGGCCCGGCCCACTGGCATTGAACCGGATCCGCGTCCAGTTGCAGTTGTTCTTCTCCCGCTCTTCCTCGAAGTTGCCGTTCGGATCGGCCGACACCTTGAGCAGGTACTCGCCGGCCGGCAGGTTCGTGATGTCGATCCATTGCCAGGCGAAGTTCGACGGGTACCTGTCGGACCAGCCGACGCTGATCCCGTTCTTGACGAACAGCGACGAGCGCGTCCCGCAGCCGCTCTGCTGGTACTGCCTGCCCGCGGGGCGCACCAGGCAGCGACAGCCGATACGGCGTTCGTGTCGAAGAAGCAGAAGCCGACCTTGGCATCGCGGCGCAGGGCCGGGCCCTTGCCGGTCGGCGCGAATAGAGCGCGTAGCCGGCGACCTCCTGGACATGCCAGTGGTTGTGGCCGTCACCCGCGTAGCGGGCGATCGCCTCGGTGTCGTGCACGCGCGTGCCGCCGGCGGCGTTGTAGATGCGCTGGCTGACCAGCATCGTCGGAGTGGACGTCGACCTGCGCGAGGCGCGTGTCTCGAACGGACCCGACCCGATGTTGACGATCGACCCCCGTGAACCGGAGGAGGCGCCTCCCGGCCGAAGCCGGCTCGATGCGAATGTCGGTCGGCATGGTCATCGACGAGGTCCGGCAGGCGGTCCGGTGATGCCCCCGCGTCGACGGTCTCGGCCGCCTGGAGGGAGGCCGACGAGCGGCAGGAGCGCGAGCGTGGCAGCCGCGAGACCGACCCTGGCGGCCCGGCGCGTCGACCTTCGGTGGCTGGTCATCTAGACCTCGGTCAGGTGGTGCGTCGGCTTGTATCGTAGTCCGTACACGCGGACGAAGCCGAAGGAGATCACCCTGCGACCGACTCGACTGTCGATAGCGACCCGCGCCGCCATCCTCGGGCTCGTTCTTGTTCCGATCATCGGAGTCCAGTTGACCCTGGCCGGGGACCGCGAGGTCGTGGTCAGTGGCCGGCCGCCGTCCGGCGAGGACTTCGATGCGTCGAAGATCCGGATCTCGTTCTCGCGGGTCGCTCGCAGCCTGTCGAAACCCGTCTTCGTGACCCATGCCGGTGACGGCAGCGGCCGGCTGTTCATCGTCGAGCAGGGCGGTCGGATCAAGATCCTGCGGAACGGCAGCGTTCTCGCGACGCCGTTCCTCAACATCTCGAGCAAGGTGTCAAAGGGCTCCGAGCAGGGGCTTCTCGGGCTCGCGTTCCATCCGAATTACGAGACCAACCGCACGTTCTACATCTACTACACGAACCTGAGCGGCACATCGTCATCGCCGACCACCTGCTCACGGCCAACCCCGACGTCGGCAGCGCGACCGGGGTCACCCTGCTGACGATCGACCATCCGACATACACGAATCACAACGGCGGGATGCTTGCCTTCGGCCCTGACGGCTACTTGTATGCCGGAATTGGCGACGGCGGAAGCAGCGGCGATCCCGGAAACCACGGCCAGAGCCGCAACACGCTGCTCGGCAAGATTCTCCGGATCGACATCAACCTCGAGGTCGGCGGCAAGAAGTACGCGATCCCGCCCGGAAATCCCTACGCGGGAGCGACGCCCGGGCTGGACGAGATCTGGTCATTCGGCCTTCGCAATCCGTGGCGCTTCTCGTTCGACAGCCGCTTGGGCGACCTGTGGATCGGCGACGTAGGGCAGAACCGCTACGAGGAGATCAACCGCTCGAAGGCCGTGAACGGCGTCGACGCCGGCAAGGGGCTCAACTACGGCTGGCGGGTCCTCGAGGGCAACGCCTGCTACAACCCGTCGAGCGGCTGCAGCACATCCGGCAAGACGCCACCGATGGCGGTCTACAGCCACAGCCTCGGCTGCTCGGTGACCGGCGGCTACGTCTATCGCGGCGCTCGCCTACCGGGGCCTGGTCGGCGGCTACCTCTTCGGCGACTTCTGCTCCGGTCGCGTCTGGGCCCTCAGGGCCCATGGGCCGGCAACCCAATCACCCGTCCTGATGGCCGATACGAACCTCTCGATCAGCTCGTTCGGCGAGGGCCCGGACGGGACGATCTACGTGACCGACCTGAGCTCCGGGGACATCTGGGCGGTCGTCGCGTCGTACCGCTGACTCGCTGACTACTGGGCGGCGCGACGCCGCAGCGGCCTCTGCGATACTCCGCCGATGGAAACGACCGAGCGGACCGTCGGCCTGGCCGAGATCGCGGCGGCGCGGGCCCGGATCGGCGACCGCGTCCACCGGACGCCGATGCTCTCGTCGTCGACGGCCGCACGGCTCCTCCGCGACGCCGGCGGTCCGGGCCTCGCTGACGGCCGCCTCTACGTCAAGGCCGAGCACCTCCAGGTGACCGGCTCGTTCAAGCCCCGCGGCCTGACGAACCGGATCCTGACGCTCGACCGAGGACCAGCGCCGCGCCGGCGTCATCACCCTGTCGGCCGGCAACGCCGGCGCAGGCGTACGCATGGGCCGGCCGAGCGGCGGGCGTCGCGGTCACCGTCGTCATGCCGGCAGGCAGCGGTCCGCTCGAAGGTCGACGGCGTCGCGGGACTACGGCGCCGAGGTGATCCTCCACGGCGCCCACGTCGGTGAGACGTTCGCCGAGATGGAGCGCCTCCGGGACGAGCGCGGCCTGACGTTCGTCCACCCGTTCGACGATCCCGAGGTGATCGCCGGGCACGGTTCGATCGGGCTGGAGATCCTCGAGGACCTGCCCGACGTCGACGTCGTCGTCGTCGGTGTCGGTGGCGGCGGGTTGATCTCCGGGGTCGCGGCCGCGATCAAGGAATCGCGGCCGGCGACGCGGGTCTTCGGCGTCGAGCCGAACGGAATCGAATGCCGTGCAGCTTGCCATCGCGGCCGGCGAGGTCGTTCGGATCGAGCCCAAGAGCGTCGCCGACGGCCTCGGTGCTCCGTTCGCGGGCGAGTGGACGCTGGCGCTGACGCCGGCGCTATCTCGACGGCATCGTCCTGCTGGACGACCCGACGATCCTGGCGGGCCTGCGGTTCGCCGCCGAGCGGATGAAGCAGGTCCTCGAGCCTGCCGGCGCCGCCGCCCTGGCCGCGGTCCTCTTCGGCCGCGTCCCGATGCGGGATGGTGACCGGGTCTGCGTCGTCGCCTCCGGCGGCAACGTCGAGATCTCCCGGCTTGGCGAGCTCCTCGCGGCCGCCGCGCCGTTCCCGGGATCGGCGACGCTCGGGGTCTCGGGAGGCGCATGAGCGAGGACGAGATCGCCCCAGCGGCACCCGAACCCGCACTATCGGGCGCCGCACCGCCTGAACCTGCGTCACCCACACCCGTTCCCGAACCGGCTCCGGAGCCTCCGCCCCCGGCCGCGCCCATCCCGGGCGCATGGGCAACCCTCGGCGGCGGCCTGGACCTCAGCCTTTCGGCGACCCGCCGAGCTTGCGCGGGGCGTCGGTCTACATCGGCCTGTTGACGCTGGCGCTGGTTGGGCCGTTCGTCATCATCGTCCTCGCGTTCGCCGCCGCCCAGGGCGGCTTCGGCTGGTTCGAGGACATGCTGGTCGGCATCGAGCCCGACCTCCTGCCGGTCGACGACAGCGTGGGGACCTACCTGTTCGTCAGTGCCTCCGTGGCCCTCATCGGCTTCTTCGTGATCGGCATCGAGAGCCAGATCATCGCCGCCGCGATCCTCGGGGGACGGGCACTCGGCCGGCCGATGAGCCTGCGGGAGGCCCTCCACCGATCGCGCCAGGTGTTCTGGCGGATCGTCGGCGCATCGCTCCTCGTCGGCTTCCTGCTCATGTTGCCGAATCTCGTCCTCAACGCCGTCCTCGCATCGGCGTTCGATCCGACGTCAGAAGCCCCGACGGTCATCGCCACCGGTATCGGCGCAGTGCTGGCGGCTCCGTTCGCCTACATCGTGACCGGGATCGTCCTGGGCGACGTTGGGGCGGGGGAGGCCGTGCGCAGGTCCATGAGGCTGGCTCGGGTGCGCTGGCGGCTGGCCATCGCCGTGACGTCGGTCGGGGCGGTCATGGCCTACATCCAGTTGTTCGCGATCGGGGCGGGCGTGGACATCCTGACCAGGTTCGGCAGCATGCTGCATCTCGGTTTCGATTCGTCGGGCGGCGCGCTGGCGCTCACGCTCATCGTCCTGACCGCCGTGCTGGCAATCGGTTCGCTGACGTTCACGCTGGCGGCGTTGCGGGATGCCCCGCAGGTCGTGGCGTTCGTCGGGATGACCGGCTACGGCGCGGGCCTTGACCGGTCGCGGCGGACCGACGGGGTGGCCTGGCGCGTGCGCTGGATCAGCATCCCGATGCTCATCGGGATCGGCCTCGGGGCATTTGTCGGCCTCGCGGGCGTCCTCGAACTGACCTGACCGGAGGTCAGTCGACTCCGAGCTCCCCGAGGCGATCGTCGTCGATGCCGAGGTGGTGGGCCAGCTCGTGGATGACCGTGATGCGGACCTCCTCGGCGAGGTCGTCCGGGTCGGGGAAGTCCTCCTCGAGCGGCAACCGAAAGAGCGTGATCCGGTTCGGGGCAACGAGCCAGTCCGCGCCGTACTCCGTCCGCGGGACGCCCTCGTAGAGCCCGTAGAGCGTGTCGTCTGGATCGAGGTCGTTCTCGGCGAGCTGGTCGCGCGTCGGCTCATCGTCGATGACGATCGCCACCTCGCTCAGGCACTCGCGGAACGGTGAGGGAATGCCGGCCAGGGCCCGCTCGACGAGCCGATCGAACCCGACGTGAGGGCGCGGCCTCGATCGGGTACGTGGTCCGCGGCGGCGCTTCGGCATCGGCGCCTATCCTAGCGTCGTGGATCCCTCGATCGAGCCGGCGGGCTTCGTCGTCGTCTCGGATACCGGGGATCGGATCCATTTCCTGGATTGGGGCGGCGACGGGCAGGCCCGGCGTGGTGCTCATCCACGGCCTGTCCAACACGGCCTGGGCGTGGACGCCGGTCGCCCGCCGCGTGGCGGCGCATCGGCGCGTCGTCGCGATGGACCTGCGGGGCCACGGCCTGTCGGACGCTCCGACCGAGCGCTACGAACCGGAGATCCTGGCCGCCGACGTCGTCGCGGTCGCGGAGGGATCCGGGGCGCTCGACTCAGCGGGCGTCGTCCTCGCGGGTCACGGGTTCGGCGGGATCGTCGCGGCGTGGGCCGCAGCGGCCCTCGGCGAGCGGTGCCGGCGGCTCGTCCTCGTCGACGGCGGCTGGGAGGACATCGCGGCCTCATCCGGGATGGAGCCCGACGAGTTCCTGCGCGGTCTCGACGAGCCGCCGGAGGTGTTTCGGTCGATGCGGGGCTTTCTCGCCGATCGGGCCGCGTTCGACCCCGCGACGTGGGACGCCGACCAGGAGACGGCGGCCCGGGCCACGGTCGTCGAGACCCCGGCGGGCCGACTCGTTCCGGCGACGCGGCCGCACGCCCTCGCCGCCTGCGTCGAGGCCATGTTCGAGTATCGCCCGGCAACCGTCCTTCCCGCGGTGCACGCGCCGATCGTCGCCCTCGCGGCGACCTCGCCGCCGCCGGTTGCGGGCCTGCCGCCGATGGACCTGGCCGTCCTGCCCGCCACGGGCCACAACCTCATGCGCTACCGGCCCGACGACGTGGCCGGCGCAATTCTCGGTGGGCCGCCGGGGTAGGCTTCGGGGCGAGGAGGGCAATCACTTGCAGGTCGTCTATACCCGCGCGCACCTCGGCCACGACGTCACGACCGAGACGGTCTTCGGTCGGCAGATCCCGGCCAACGAGATCGCGGAGCGGGCGGAGATCATCCGCCGAAGCCTCGAGTCCGACGGTGGGTTCACGTTCGCCGAGCCGTCGGAGCACGGCGAATCGCCGATCATGGCCGTCCACGACCCGGGCCTCGTCCGCTTCGTCGAGGAGGCCTGGTCGCAGGTAGAGCACGAGCGACTCGACCTGCCGTACCTCGTCGCCGACACCTACCCGACGTTCCGGATGTTCGAGGGCATGAGCCCCGAGTTCCTCGCCGGTCAGCCCGAGCCCGAGGCGGTCGGTGGCCGGGCCGGCTGGTGGGGCCTGGACACGGCGAACCCACTGGTCGAGGGGACCTACGGGGCGGCGCGGGCCGCAGTCGATGTCGCCCTGACGACCGCGGAAATCGTCCTCGGCGGCGAGCGGGCGGCCTACGGCCTGTGCCGGCCGACCGGGCCATCACGCCGCACGATCGATGGCCGGCGGCTACTGCTTCTTCAACAACGCCGCGATCGCCGCGGAGGCGATCGTCCGGGCGACGGGCGAGCGTGTCGCGATCCTCGACGTCGACTATCACCACGGCAACGGCACCCAGCAGATCTTCTGGCGCCGGGGCGACGTCTTCTACGTCTCGCATCCACGCCGATCCGGCGCGCCAGTACCCGTTCTTCCTCGGGTACGCCAACGAGCGAGGCGAGGGCGACGGCGCCGGCGAGAACCTCAACCTGCCGCAGCCGGCTGGCCCGTCCGACGACGGCTACCTCGCCGCCCTCGACCGGGCCCTCGAGGCGATCGCCGGACCGACCCGGGTCGATCATCGTCGTCTCGCTCGGCTTCGACACGTACGGCCGCGACCCGATCGGCGACTTCGCCCTGACGACGCCCGTGTATCACGAGGTCGGCCGCCGCGTCGCTGCGACGGGCCGCCGGCTCGTCATCCTCCAGGAGGGCGGCTACTACCGGCCCGCGCTCGGCGACAACGCGCTCGGCTGGCTGCGCGGCGCGGAGGGCCGCTGAGAGGCGCGCTGACGACGATCCGGCGTACCATCGCGGCTCGTAGCGGAGATCGTGACCGACGTGCCCAGCCCGACAGACCTGCCCGCCAACGTCCGCCGCTGGTCGACGAGATCGAGAACGAGATCGGCGAGACGGTCCTCGCGGCCGACGACATCGCCGGCGAGGTCTCGCGTGACGGCGGTGCGGGCAACGGCAAGGTCGAGTCGGCGGTCCGCGAGATCCTCGTCGAGATCGGCGACGATCCGGATCGGGAGGGGCTGGTCGGAACGCCCGAACGGGTCCATCGGATGTACACGGAGCTGACGGCCGGCTACCACGTCGATCCCGACCGGCTCATCAACGGGGCGATCTTCGAAGTCGGCTACAGCGAGATGGTCGTCGTCAAGGACATCCCGTTCTACTCGCTCTGCGAGCATCACCTGCTGCCGTTCTTCGGGACCGCGGCGGTCGCCTACATCCCGCGCGGGCGGGTCATCGGGCTGTCGAAGATCCCGCGGGTCGTCGAGATGTACGCCCGCCGGCTCCAGATCCAGGAGCGCCTGACCCAGCAGATCGCCGACTTCCTCCAGACGCGGCTCGAGCCACAGGGCGTCGGCGTCGTGCTGGAGGCGACCCACCTCTGCGCCGTCATGCGCGGCGTCCGGAAGCCGGGCACGATCATGACCACGTCGGCCGTCCTTGGGCTGTTCCGCTCGCGCGACCGGACCCGCGCCGAGTTCTTCGCCCACCTAGACCGCGCGGCGCCCGGCGCGTAGGCCGCCGCGCTGGCGGCCGCTGGCCGCGTTGCCGGCTGTGCTCCGCTCGCTCACGCACCCTCAGGTGCGCTCGCTCACGTGCTCGCCGGCGCCTTGCCATCGACCGCCATCGCGGCGGCCCGAGCGCCGCTGGCCGCGCCGTCAGCTGGCCTCGGTCACCGTGATCCCGCTGACGCCGCCCTTGATCTCGATGAGGTAGCGGTCGGCGGCACCCGACGCCCCGTTCGACTCGAACACGGCTCCGCCGCCGGTCCCGGCCACGAGCAGCGTCTGATCGTCGAACTTGATCCCGGCCGCCCCGTCCGTCAGCTCGAGCCGCACCGCTGCCCCGGCTGGCCGCTCGATCCGAACCTGATGGGCGCCACCGATCAATCGGATCGGGACGTCGCCCGTCGGCCGGCCGAGGGTCAGGCGGAGCTGGTGGACACCGCCAGTCATCTCGAACGACCGGAGATCGATCGCCGTCAGCTTGCCCTGGATCTTGTTGCCGCCGCCGATCACGTCGATGTCCCATGGCAGGCTCGCATTGAGGGCGAAGTCGGCACGCCGGTCGCGCCAGTCCCACTGAAAGCGGCCCTTGTGCTGGACGATCACGACCCCGTCGCGGACCCGGACCTGGGGGACCTGTCCTTCGAACTTCGCCCGGTAAAGGTCCTCGATCGTCGCCGAGCCCTGGATGAGGAGCTCGTTCGCCCCCGACTTGAACTGGAGTCGAGCGCGGCGGAGGCCGCCGATCGGGGCCGCATGCTCGGAAGTGGAGGTGTCCGATCCGCGGTCCTCGCGAAGGCTCGTCGCCTCTTCGCGGGTGATCTGCTCCATCCGGGTGAGGAAATCGCCGATCAGCTCGAGCTGCGAGTCCGAATAGCGGCCGATCTCCTCGGCGCCGACCGTGCCGATCCGGTCGATCGTCGACTTGATCGCGGCGATCTTCTCGGGGATGACCTCGACGATGACCCGCCGGCGGTCGGTGGGGTCGGGGACGCGCTGGACGTAGCCGGCCTGCTCGAGCCGGTCAATGACCCTGGTCACCGCCCCGCTCGTCAGGCCCGTGATGTCGGAGAGGCGACCGGCCGTGGATGCACCGGAGTCGAGGAGGGCCTCGAGGGTCTGGATGTCCGACTCGGACAGGCCGAACCGGATGGCGACGGTCTGGCCGAAGAGCGAGCCCTGGAGGCTGACCCGACGGAGCGACCGGAGGATCTGGCTGACGTGATCGCGATTCATGGTTGACAACGGCTCCTGACTGGGTGAATATCTGCGCCGTGCAGATAATGACCGATGTTGCTGAACAGTGCAAGGAGCGCTCGTCGGCAGCATAGGCCACCTGGGAAGGGATGTAACCATGACGGCACCCATACCACTCCGGAATTCGGTCATCGAGACGACCGACCTCCGGAAGACGTTCAAGTCACGCAAGACCGAGGTCGAAGCCGTTCGCGGGGTCGACCTCCGGGTCGACGGCGGCGAGATCTTCGGCTTCCTCGGTCCGAACGGCGCCGGCAAGACAACGACGCTCCGGATGCTCGCCACGCTCATCACGCCCACATCGGGCGAGGCGACCGTCGCCGGCGCGGACCTCCGCCGCGAGTCGGCTCTCGTGCGCGAGCGGATCGGATACGTCCCGCAGGGCGGCTCGACGGACCCGACCGAGACCGGCCGCGGCGAGCTCGTCATCCAGGGCCGCCTCTACGGGATGTCAAAGGCGGACGCCCAGCGGCGCGCCGCCGAGGTGCTCGAGACGCTCGACCTGGTCGAGGCCGCGGACCGCTCGATCGTCACCTATTCGGGCGGGATGAAGCGCCGCCTCGACGTCGGCCTGGGCATCGTCCACCAGCCGGCCGTTCTCTTCCTCGACGAGCCCACGACCGGGCTGGACCCGCAGGCGCGGGCGCGAATGTGGGACGAGATCCGGCGCCTCCGCGAGCTCGGGACGACGATCTTCCTCACGACCCACTACCTCGAGGAGGCCGACGCCCTCGCCGACCGGCTGGCGATCATCGACCACGGCAAGATCGTCGCCGAGGGGACGTCCGACCAACTCAAGCAGAAGGTCGCCGGGGACGTCATCACGATCGGCGTCAACGGCTCCGGCCCGGCTGTCCTCGCGCTCGTCGAGGGCATGCCCTTCGTCCGCGAGGCGACGCACGACGCCGACAACGGCCTCGTCCGCCTCTACGTGGACCGCGGCGAGACGGCCGTGCCACACCTGCTCCGCAGCCTCGACGCCGCCGGCTTTGACACGACGTCGATCGCGCTCAACAAGCCGAGCCTTGACGACGTCTTCCTTCGCCAGACCGGCCGCTCGCTTCGCGACGAAGCCGCGGCCTGACCTCCGATCAAGAAGGGACCCTTGACATGAAAACCATCCGCGATACCTGGCTGATCTACCGCCGCTCGCTGATCCTCACGCTGCGTCAGCCAGTCTGGGTGATCATGGGCCTGTTCCAGCCGATCCTCTACCTCCTCCTGTTCGGACCGCTGCTCGACGGCGCGACCGCCGCCTCGGGCCAGCCGGGGAACGCGTTCAACTGGTTCATCCCCGGACTCCTCATCCAGACCGCGTTCTTTGCCGCCGCGTTCGCCGGATTCGGGTTGGTGGCGGAGGTCCGCAACGGCGTGATCGAGCGGATGCGCGTCTCGCCGATGAGTCGATTTGCCATGCTCGCGGGCCGGGCCCTGCGCGACGTCACGATCCTGTCCGTTCAGGCAGCGTTGATGGTCGTCGTGGCGATCCCGTTCGGACTCCAGCTCGACCTCGTCGGCGCGATCCTCACGCTCGTCCTGGTGGCTCTCGTCGGGCTCACAATGTCGCTCCTTTCGTACGCTGCCGCCCTCGTCCTGAAGAGCGAGGACGCGCTGGCGCCCGTGATCCAGGCGATCGCCCTGCCGGTGCTGCTCCTGTCCGGGATCCTGCTGCCGATGTCACTCGCTCCGGACTGGCTGCAGACGCTCTCGACATTCAATCCGTTGACCCACGCGGTCGACGCCGCCCGGGCCCTGTTCAACGGGCTCTGGGACGATCCGCAGATCGTCGTCGGGTCCACGATCATGGGCATCCTCGCGGTCGTCTCGCTGTGGGTCGCCTCGAAGGCGTTCTCGCGGGCAACGGCCTAGCGCCAGGGCCCGACAGCCCGACCAACCGACGACGAGGCGGTCCGCTCCCGAGCGGGCCGCCTCTCGGCGTGTCCGGCACCTACAATTCGCCCATGGCCGAACGACCGATCAAGGTCCTCATCGCCAAGCCGGGTCTCGACGGGCACGACCGGGGCGCGAAGGTCCTCGCCCGCGGCCTCCGCGACGAGGGCTTCGAGGTCGTCTACACGGGCCTCCGCCAGACGCCGGAGATGGTCGTCAGCGCGGCGCTCCAGGAGGACGCCGACGTCGTCGGCCTGTCGATCCTGTCGGGCGCCCACATGACGCTCGTCCCCCGGATCACCGGGCTGCTGCGCGAGCGAGGCCTCGACGATGTGCTCGTCACGGCCGGCGGCATCATTCCCGACGCCGACATCGAGGCGCTGCGGGAGGCCGGGGTCGCCCGCGTCTTCGGGCCCGGAACGACGATCGCGGAGGTTGCCGAATACCTTCGGGCCAACGCCCGCCCGCGCGACTAGGGTGGGGCAGCGGGCCGGAGCGGTTTCCGCCGCGGAGACGCTCGCCGATGCCGCGCTCGCCGGGGATCGCCGGGCGCTCGCGAGGCTGCTGACCGCGGTCGAGAACCGGACCGCCGTCGCGGAGACGGCGCTGCGGCGGCTCTACCCGCTGGCCGGCCGGGCCCACCTCGTCGGCATCACGGGGCCACCGGGATCCGGCAAGTCGACGCTCGTCGCCGCGCTCATCGGGGAGGTCCGGCGGGCCGGTCGGTCGGTTGCGGTCATCGCCGTCGACCCGTCGTCGCCGATCACCGGTGGCGCGCTGCTCGGCGATCGGGTCCGGATGCAGGCATACGCCTCGGACGTCGACGTGTTCATCCGCTCGATGGCGTCCCGTGGCCACGCCGGCGGCCTCGCCTCGACGAGCGTTGCGGCTGCGGCCGTCCTGGACGCCGCGGGCTTCGACCTCGTCCTCGTCGAAACCGTCGGGACCGGGCAGAGCGAGGTCGAGGTCGCCGCGTCGGCCGACACGACCGTGGTCGTCGAGGCGCCGGAGATGGGCGACGAGATCCAGGCGATCAAGGCCGGCCTGCTCGAGGTCGCCGACGTCGTCGTCGTCAACAAGGGCGACAAGCCCGGCGCCCAGCGGACGGCATCCCAGCTCAGAGCGATGCTTGTCGCGGCGGCGCCCGGACCGCGGCGCGGGGAGATCGATCCCGAGCGGCCGCGCCCGAAACGGCCGGAGGTCCTCATCACGACCGCGGCGACGGGCGACGGCGTCCCCGAGCTCCTCGCCGCGCTCGACCGCCACCGTGCAGCGGGACGCGAGGGCGTGACGGACGGCGCCCGCCTGGCACGGGCCCAGGCCCAGGTATGGGCGATCCTGGCCGACCGCCTCGGGGATGCCCTTCACGTTCCGGAGCGGGCTGCCGAAACGAAGGACGTCCTGGACGCGGTCGCGGATCATCGACTCGATCCGTACGCCGCCGCGGACAGGCTCCTCGCGCCCCTCCTCCGCAAGTCGTGACTCAGATCGCGGCGACGCCACGAAGCCGAAGCCGCGACTCGTCACGCCCGCGTTCCTCGCGCTGGCCGCAGCGACACTCGCGTTCTTCATCGCCGGCGGGATCGTGCTCCCGATCGCGCCACGCTTCGCGGAGCTTGCGCTCAATGCGGATGCGCTTGGCTTCGGGGTCGCGCTGGGGTCGTTCAGCGTCGTCTCGCTGATCCTTCGCCCGATCGTGGGCTGGTCGAGCGACCGGTTCGGACGGCGGCCGTTGCTGATCGGCGGGGCGATCGTGAACGTCGCCGCGCTCGCGCTGCACCTCGTCGCGAACGACCTGTTCGTCTTCACGATCGCCCGGGGCCTGCTCGGCGCGGGCGAGGGGTTCTTCTTCGTCGCTGCGCTGGCCGCGGCCGCCGACATCGCCCCGGAAGCGCGCCGGGGCGAGGCGATCAGCTTCCTCTCCCTGTCGCTGTACCTCGGCATCGCGATCGGTCCACCGGTTGCCGAGGCGATCTTTGCGGCCGGTTCGTACACGGCGGTCTGGATCGCCGCGGCGATCGTGGCGGCCGTCGCCGTCGCCCTCGCGTTGCTCGTGCCCGGAGTCCGCACCGGGCCTGCAGCATTGCGCCGGGCGATCGCCCGCCGCGCGGCCCGCTGATCCATCCGGCCGGCATCTTCCCGGGGATCATCATCCTGTTCGGCCTGTGGGGGATGGCCGGGTTCCTGACGTTCCTGCCGCTGTATGGCCCGGAAGTCGGGCTGGATGGCGTCGGGCTGCCGCTCACCGCGTACGCCCTCGTCGTGGTCGGCCTGCGGATCGTCGGGGCGACCTGGCCCGATCGATTCGGGGCGGCGCGCCTCTCCTCGGCGGCGCTCGCCGTCTCGGCCGTCGGCCTGACCATCATCGGACTCGCGCCGAACACGGTCGTGCTCATGGCCGGAACGATCGTGTTTGCCTCGGGCGTCGCCTTCACGATGCCGGCCCTCCTGGCGCTGGCGGTTTCGCGGGTGCCGCCGACGGAGCGGGGGACGGTCGTCGGCACGGCGACGGTGTTCCTCGACCTCGTGTTCGGTTTCGCGCCGGCCGTGCTCCGCTTCGTCGCCGAGGCGACCGACTTCGGGGTCACGTTCCTGGTTTCGGCCGCCTTCGCCGCGCTCGCCGCTGGGCTTCTGATCGCTCGCCGCGAGAGCCTCGAACGTCCGCTCCCCGTCGCGAGCGGTTAGGCTCTCCGGCGATGCCGATCGATCGCGTCTTCGTCGCCGGTGCCGGGCTGATGGGCCATGGCATCGCCCAGGTCCACGCCGCGATCGGCAAGCACGTCGTCCTTTACGAACCGGACCTCGCCCGCGCGGTAGCCGGCCGCGACCGAATCGCCGGCAACCTCGACCAGGTCGTTGAGAAGCGGCGGCTCACAGGGGCGGAGCGCGACGCGATCCTCGAGCGGATCGAGGCGACCGACGACGCGCGGCATGCCGCCGGCGCCGGACTCGTCGTCGAGGCGATCTACGAGGATCTCGAGGTCAAGCGCAGGTTCTGGCGTGAAGTCGATGGGCTCGCTCCGGCCGACGCGATCTTCGCCTCGAACACGAGCTCGATCGCGATCGACGACCTGGCGGCGGCGGTCGAGCCAGACCGGCGGCCGGCCTTCGTCGGGATGCATTTCTTCAGCCCGGTGCCGGTGATGCGTCTGGTCGAGCTCGTCCGTGGCACCGCCACGTCGGATGAGACCGCGGCGACGATCCGGGACCTGTCGACCGAGCTCGGCAAGCACGTCATCGTGTCGGCCGACCGGCCCGGGTTCATCGTCAACCGGATGCTCATGCCGTTCCTCGGCGAGGCGATGCGGGCCTTCGAGGAGGGCGTCGGGAGCGCCGAGGACATCGATGCCGGCGCGAAGATCGGCCTGAACCACCCGATGGGACCGCTCGCGCTCGCCGATTTCATCGGGCTCGATGTCTGCAAGAGCATCATGATCGTGCTCCACGAGGGCATCGGCGGCGAACAGTTCCGCCCGCCCAGGGTCCTGCTCGATCTCGTCGAGGCCGGCCACCTCGGCCAGAAGACGGGCCGCGGGTTCCACCGCTACGACGACGAAGAGCGGCTAGCGTCAGCCGACGGGCTGCACCGGACCCACGAGCCCGCCGACCGCCCGATCGACGCTCTCGATGTCGAACGGCTTGGCGAGGAGGGCGATGTTGCGGCCGACGGCGAAGGCGCTCAGCTCCGTGTTCAGCACGTCGCCGCTCATGAACACGAAGCGACGCGCGAGCCCCGGGTCGATCGCCTCGACCGCCTCGTGGAAGGCGATCCCGCTCATGCCGACCATCCGGTGGTCGCACAGGATCGCGTCGGGAGGATCGTTCCGGACGATCTCGAGCGCGGACGGGCCAGCGGAGGCGAGCGTCACCTCGTAGCCGCTGCGGCGCAGGATGCGGGCGAGGAACTCGCGGATCGCCGGTTCGTCGTCGACCACGAGGATGCGGCTGGGCCGCGATGTCGCGTCTGGGTCTGGTCCCGTCTCTCCAGCAGCGTCCTCGCCGGCGGCGGTCTGAGTCCGCCGTCGACGTCGACGGGCTGACGAGGTTCGCGACGATCTGTCTGGTCCGGTCGGCCTCTGCGACGAGCATCGCGGCGTGATGGCGGAGTCCCTCGGGCAGGCTGGGATCGGTCCGGATCAGGTGGCTGAACGCGACGATCGCGGCGAGCGAGTTGTTGAGATCGTGGAGGAGCGCTGCGTCGAGTCGCTGGGCATGGGGCTCCGGGGCGTCGTCGCGATCGGGCACGCGGGTATCCTACGCTCCACGTCCGGTCGGACTTGTACTTCGTCCTCGCCCGTCGTCCCGGAGGAGATGCCCTGAGCTGGCCGCTGACCGAGGAGGAGCGACTGCTCCGCGACACTGCCCGCGAGTTCGCGAGTCGCGAGGTCGCGCCCGGGGCCGCGGAACGGGACGAGAGCGAGCGCTTCGATCGGTCGATCTTCAACCGGATGGGCGAGCTGGGGTTGACCGGCGCGCCGCTGCCTGAGTCAGTCGGCGGGGGCGGGTTCAGCTACGTCGGCTGGACGCTCGTGATGGAGGAGCTCGGGGCGGCCGATATGGCGTCGGCGGTGTCGCTGTCGGTCCATATCCTGTCGCAATACCCGGTCATGACCTGGGGTACCGACGAGCAGCATCGACGCTGGCTCGGCCCGATGATCGCGGGCGAGGCGCTCGGGGCGTTCGCGCTGACCGAGCCGCACGCCGGCTCCGACGCCGGCGCGATCCGGACCCGCGCGTCGCGGGACGGCGACTCGTATCGCTTGACGGGCACGAAGATCTGGATCTCGAATGCGCCGGAGGCCGACCGCTACCTCGTCTTCGCGTCGCTCGACCCCGCCGCGGGGCCGAGCGCGATCACGGCCTTTCTCGTGGAGAAGGGGATGGCCGGCTTCAGCTTCGGCGCCCACGAGCAGAAGATGGGGATTCGCTCGTGTCCCGCCGCCGAGCTCGTGTTCGATGGGGCGGTCGTGCCGGTCGCGAACCGCCTGGGCGAGGAGGGCGACGGGTATCGCATCGCCCTGTCGGCGCTGGCCGAGGGGCGGATCTCGATCGCGGCGGCGTGCGTGGGTCTGGCCCGTTCGGCGCTCGAGCAGGCGGCCCGCTACCTCGGGGAGCGGCAGGCGTTCGGCGGCGTGCTGGCCGAGCAGCAGGGCCTGCGGTTCATGCTCGCCGAGATGGCACGCGACGTGGAGGCGGCACGGGCGCTGACACGCCAGGCCGCGGCGGCGAAGGACCGGGGCGAACAGATCGGCGAGGCGTCCTCGCTCGCGAAGTGGACGGCCTCCGACACCGCGATGCGGGTCGCGACGGATGCCGTCCAGCTGTTCGGCGGCGCCGGCTACTCGCGGGAAACCGGCATCGAGCGCCTGATGCGCGACGCGAAAGGCGCCCAGATCTACGAGGGCACGAACCAGATCCACCGCCTCATCGTCGCCGACGAGCTCTTCAAGCGGCTGGGCCCCGGCTGAGGCGGCTCCGGCGCGCCCGCCGGCCCGCGCGTGCACCCCTTTCCTGCCACAAGTCGCATGCGAGCGACCTTAGGCACCGAATGTGACGCCAATCCGGGGCTCACGACGTCTAGGCGCGGATCCGTGCGGTCGATTTCGTGCACGGCGACGATCGTCGGACGCGTCGCGGCGTCGCCGGATCGCGCCCTAGGTCCGCTACCGCGAGACTTGTGGCATGAAAACTGAGGCCGGCGATGTCGCTCGCCGGCTTCGTGAGCCAGCGCTCGCATCGAGCGCCCGTCGGCCGGGAACTTCGCGCGGAGGACGGTCGCGTGATCGGCCAGAACACGAGCGTTCGAGCGGGCTGGCGGCAACGACGACCCACACACCGACCGCTACGGGATCCAACCGTGCTCCTCGGCGATCTGCCAGGCGACTCGCCGACGAACGATCCATCGTCGACATCAGGTCGTTGATGTCGACGATCCTCGTCTTGAGCTCGATGACGAGCAGCGTTCGCGACGGCCGCGATGCCAGGCGACGATGTCGATCACGCCGCGCTCGCCGTAGATCTGAGCAAAGTAGACCTCGGGCAGGACGAACCAGCCGCGCGATCTCCCTGAGCCGCCGGAACGCAGCCTCGTGCATCACCGCGTGCCGCGCATCGACCAGGCGGTCAAGATCGGCGCCGTGCCAGCGGAGCAACCGATCGAACCGCGCGTCAAGAGCGCGCGCCATGCCGTCGCAATCTGGCCGAACGAGAACGTCGTCGAAGTCGGCCGGCTTCGATCGCGCGATCACGGCGCCGCGCGGAATGCCGGCGGCTGTCGCGACGTCCGCCTGGTCGCAGCCGACGCCGGATCCGAAGCGCTCTGAGTGCACGAGACCGAGCGCGCTGGTCATCCATGCGCGGCAGTCTCGGCGTCGACCCTTATCTGGGGCTTACCGGTGTAGATTTGAGCCATGACCGACCAGTTGAACGGCCGCAACGGCCACGTCTACATCGTCAGCGCCGCGCGCACGCCGATCGGGAAGTTCGGCGGGGCGCTCGTCGGGCACGCCGGCCGTCGAGCTGGGCGGCGTGGCGATCCGCGCTGCAGTCGAGCGAGCAGGCCTGCCGGAAGGGACGCCGATCGACGAGGTCCTCATGGGCCAGGTCCTCCAGGCGGGCGTCGGCCAGGCGCCGGCACGCCAGGCGGCGCTGCGGGCCGGGCTTCCCGACGGCACGAGCGCGACGACGATCAACCGCGTCTGTGGCTCCGGGCTGAAGTCGATCATGCTCGCGGCCGCGGAGATCCGGGCGGGCGACGCCGAGATCGCCGTCGCGGGCGGCATGGAATCGATGAACCAGGCCCCGTACCTCCTCCGCGACGCCCGGTTCGGCTACCGGCTGGGCAACGGCGAGCTCGTCGACTCGACCGTCGCCGACGGCCTGTGGTGCACGGTCGAGGACTGCCACATGGGCACCCACGCCGAGCGCGTCGCGATCGGCAGCCACGTCAGCCGCGAGGACCAGGACGCGTTCGCACTCGCCTCGCATCAGCGGGCCATCGCCGCGATCGATGCCGGCCGCTTCGACGACGAGCTCGTGCCGGTCACCGTCCGTGACGCGAAGGGCCGCGAGACGACGGTCGAGATCGACGAGAACCCGCGGCGCGACTCGACCGCGGAGGCCCTCGCCCGCCTCAAGCCCGCGTTCGCCCTGCCGGACGGCGCGGACCGCGGCGACGCGACGACCGGGACCGTCACCGCCGGCAACGCCCCGGGCATCACCGATGGAGCGGCCGCGACCATCGTCGCCAGCGAGCGGGCAGTCGAGCGCCTCGGCCTCAAGCCCCTCGCCCGGATCGTCGGCTATGCCCAGGCGGAGGTCGAGCCGAAGTGGCTGTTCCTCGCCCCGATCCAGGGCGTCCGACGCCTCCTCGACCGGATCGAGCTGCCGATCGAGGCATTCGACCTCGTCGAGATCAACGAGGCGTTCGCCGCCCAGGTCCTCGCCGACGGCCGGGAGCTCGGCTTCGACTGGGACAAGGTCAACGTGAACGGCGGGGCGATCGCGCTCGGCCACCCGATCGGGGCGAGCGGGGCGCGCGTCGTCGCGACGCTCCTCCACGAGCTCAACCGGCGCGAGGGTCGCTACGGCCTCGCGACGCTGTGCCTCGGCGGCGGCGGCTCGGTCGCGGCCGCATTCGAGCGGGTCCAGTGACATGACGACGACGGCTGAGGACGCCCGCTCCGCATCCGCGACCGGCGATCCGCCGACGTTCCGCCTCTTCATCGCCGGGGAGTGGTGCGAATCGACCAGCGGCCAAACCTTCGAGAGCCACAACCCGGCCGACACGCGGGATGTCATCGGTCGCTTCCAGCAGGGCACGGCAGCGGACGTCGCGATGGCCACCCGCGCCGCCGAGACCGCGTTTCCGCTCTGGCGCCGGACGCCCGCGCCGAAGCGCGGCGAGATCCTCTACCGCTTCGCGGAGCTCATGGCCCAGAACAAGGAGCGTCTCTCCCAGGCGATGAGCCGGGAGATGGGCAAGGTCATCGCCGAAGCCCGGGGCGACGTCCAGGAAGGCATCGACATCGCCTACCTGATGGCCGGCGAGGGTCGCCGGATGTTCGGCGAAACCGTTCCGTCGGAGCTGCCGGACAAGTGGGCGATGAGCATCCGCCAGCCGATCGGCGTGGCCGGGATCATCACGCCGTGGAACTTCCCGATCGCGATTCCGTGCTGGAAGATGATGCCGGCGCTCGTGACCGGCAACACCGTCGTGTTCAAGCCGGCGAGCGACACGCCCCATTGCGCGACCCTCGTCGTCGAACTGATGGCCGAGGCGGGCTTCCCGGCCGGCACCGTCGAATCTCGTGACCGGCGGGGGAGCGGAGGTCGGCGACGCGATCGTCGATTCGCCCGACGTCCCGGTCATCTCGTTCACCGGATCGTCGGTGACCGGCAAGCGGATCGCCGAGCGGGCCGCCCGGCGGCTGAAGCGGGTCAGTCTCGAGCTCGGTGGCAAGAACGGGATCGTCGTCTTGGCCGATGCCGACCTCGACCTCGCGACCGACGGGATCCTCTGGTCGGCCTTCGGGACGACGGGCCAGCGCTGCACGGCCGCGAGCCGCGTCATCGTCGAGCGACCCGTCGCTCGATCGCCT
This sequence comes from uncultured Chloroflexia bacterium, assembly GCA_963788685.1. Taxonomy (GTDB): domain Bacteria; phylum Chloroflexota; class Limnocylindria; order Limnocylindrales; family CSP1-4; genus CF-46. The sequence goes on from CAWBHP010000007.1 coordinate 123,591, forward strand.
GCTCGGCCGCCTCGAGTCGCGGGCCCGAGCCCTCCGGCTAGGACCCGGCGCAGACCCCGCAACTGACGTCGGGCCGCTGATCAACGCCGAGGCCGTCGACAAGGTCGCGTCCTACGTCGAGATCGGCCGGTCCGAGGGCGAGCTCGTGACAGGAGGCCAGCGGACCACCGACGGCGACCTGGCCCACGGCCACTTCTTCGCGCCGACGGTCTTCGCCGGGGTGAAGCCGATGGACCGGATCGCCCAGGAGGAGATCTTCGGACCTGTCCTGTCGGTCATCCCGGTCGATTCGTACGACGCGGCGGTCACCGCGCTGAACCAGACGCGCTACGGCCTGTCCTCGTCGATCTATACCCGCGACGCGAACACGGCCTTCCGGGCGATGCGCGACTTCGAGACGGGCATCGTCTACGTCAACGCGGGCACGACGGGCGCCGAGACGCATCTCCCGTTCGGCGGCTGGAAGGAGACCGGCAACGGCCACCGCGAGGCCGGCCACGCGGCCCTCGACACGTACACCGAGTGGAAGTCGATCTACGTCGACTTCAGCGGCCGGCTCCAACGGGCCCAGATCGACAATCAGTAGACATCGCTTCGCGTGGCCACCTTCGACGACGTCCGCCGGATCTCCATGTCGCTCCCCGAAGCGGAGGAGATCCTCACCTGGGAGACGGACGTCACGTTCCGGGTCCGGAGCAAGATCTTCGCGATGGGCGGCGACGGGGCCGATCACGCGTCGATCAAGGCCACGCCGCTCGTCCAGGCCGACCTCGTCGATCGTGACCCGAAGACGTTCGCGCCGGCGGCCTATGTCGGCCGGTTCGGCTGGATCTACGTCGACCTCGACCGGATCGACGACGCCGAGCTGGAACGACTGATCCGTCAGGCGTGGCGGATGACCGCCCCGAAGCGACTGGCCGCGACCCTCGAGGAGGCCTGATGACCGCGCCAAGCCAGGCCCCGAACCCCACTGCGCACCGGGTCGCAGTTCCGTGGACGGTCCGCGTCGCGGGCTGGAGCGCCCGTCATCGCTGGCCGGTGTTCGTCCTGTGGTTCGTCCTGACGATCGGCATCTTCGTGGGCAGCCTGGCTGCCGGCGGGACCGACTCCGCGGAGGCCGTCTCGAACGACGAGCGGTCGAAGTACGAGGCCGGCAAGGCCTACGTCGTCTACAACGCCGCCAACACGCAGAGCGCGGAGGAGGCATCTGCGCAGTTCCTGCTGATCGTGTCCAGTCCCGACTCCACCATCGACGATCCCGCCTTCGCGGCCGCGATCTCGGACATCGTGGCCCGGATCGGGGCACTCCAGTCGACCGCCGAGGGGACGACGGGCCCGACCTTCGAGCAGCTCGTGGACCCGATCACCGCGCCATCGTCGGCCGGCCTGGTGTCACCGGATCGGACAACCGTCCGAGTCGTCGCGCGCGTCCCTGGCGACGGCGAGACGCTCATTGCGCGATTGGAACCGGTCCCGGCGCTGGTCGCCGAGATCAAGGCGGCTCACCCTGGCTACCGGATCCACGCGCTGAACAACACGCTCGCGAACGACGAGATCAGCGAGCTGATCAACGGCGGCCTCGATGCCTCGCTCCGCCTGACGATCCCGCTCACGTTCGTCATCCTGCTGATCGCCTTCGGGGCGGTCGTGGCGGCGGTCATCCCGCTCGTTCTCGCGGTCAGTTCGCTGCTGGCAGCATTCGGGATTCTCGGGCTCTACAGCCAGTTCGTCTCGCCGGTCAGCCCATACGCGAGTCAGCTGGTCGTGCTCATCGGGCTGGCGGTCGCAGTCGACTACTCGCTGTTCATGCTCACCCGCTTCCGGACGGAGCGGCGGCATGGCCGCGAGAAGCTCGCCGCCATCCACGTCGCGAGCAACACCGCGGGGCGGGCGGTCTTCTTCTCGGGCCTGGCCGTGATGATCTCGATCGGCGGGTTGTTCCTGCTCGACGACCCGCTGTTCCGGTCGATGGCGATCGGGACGATCTCGGTCGTCCTGGTGGCGGTGATCGGCTCGTTGACGTTCCTGCCGGCCACGCTCGCGATCCTCGGCGACGGCGTGAATCGGCTGAGCATGCCCTTCGTGGCCCGCAACCGCGAGGAAGGCAGCGGCTTCTGGGCGATCGTTGTGCGGAGGGTCATGCGGCGCCCGATCATCGCGGCCGCCGTCACCGCGATTCTTCCTGCTCGCGATCGCCACGCCTGTCCTTCGGCTCCACATGGGCCAGGCCGACTTCACCGCCTTCCCCGACACCCTCGATGGCGTCCAGGCGGTCAACCTCCTGAACGAGAAGTGGCCGGGCGGATCGACGCTGGAGCTCAGCGTCGTCGTGACCCGCGCGGACGAGGCGCCGACGAAGGCCGCCATCGAGAGGCTGACGCAGGCGGTCCTCGCGATCGACGGGATCAGCGAGCCGGCCACGACGTTCACCTCGACAGATGGTCACGTCGCGCTCGTGTCGTACGTGATGGCCGGCGGCGGCAACGACCTCCGCAACCAGGACATCGTCCGCGAGGTCCGCTCGACGGTGGTACCGGCCGCGTTCAGCGGCGTGTCGGGCGCCGAGGTCTACGTGACCGGCGATGCCGCCTACACGCTCGATATCGTCGACTTCTACGCCCGGGGCATGCCGCTGATCATGGCGTTCGTGCTGACGCTGTCGTTCCTGCTCCTTCTCGTCGCGTTCCGCTCCGTCGTGATCCCGATCAAGGCGATCCTGCTGAACCTGCTCTCGACCGGCGCCGCCTACGGCGTCCTCGTGTGGGTCTTCCAGGACGGCAATGGCGCCGACCTGCTGGGGTTCAAGCCCGGCCCGATCGAGGGCTTCATCCCCGTCTTCATCTTCACGATCCTGTTCGGGCTATCGATGGATTACCACGTCTTCATCCTCACCCGGATCAAGGAGGCTCGTGACCGCGGGCTCCCATCGAACGAGGCGGTTGCCCGGGGAATTGCGATCACGTCGGGCACGGTCACGAGCGCGGCGGCGATCATGGTCGTCGTCTTCGGCGTCTTCGTGACCCTCGAGCTGACGATCATCAAGCAGCTGGGCCTTGGCCTCGCGGTCGCCGTGTTCCTCGACGCGACGGTCGTCCGGAGCGTGCTGCTGCCGGCCACGATGCGCCTGCTCGGCGACTGGAACTGGTGGCTGCCGCGCTGGCTCGATTGGCTTCCTCACGTCACGGTCGAAGGCGACTCCGACGAGCCGGAGGTCGCTGGCGCGGGGGCGAGCGCTTGATCGGCGCGATCGAGGCCTACTTACAACGGGGACTCTTGGCCCATTTCGGGCACTCACCTGGCGGGACACGCTTGCATCGGCACGTAAGATCACGTTCCGGCGCGCGGCCGTGGAGGGAAAAGTGAACAACATCGACCAGGCAGACGAGAAGGTCTTCTCGCCTGCCGCCCTCAGGATCATCCGGCGCCACATGCCGGATCCTGAGGATGGCCGTTATTGCCGTGCGTGCGGTCGGCCCACCGGTGCCTGCGACGTGCTTGCCCTGGCACATGCAGTCACTGCCGGCCTCCAGGCGGCGCAAACCGTTGCCAAAGCTGCGGTGGAGCCGACTCGCGATCAAGCACCGGCATCCGCCATTCAGGCTGCGGGGTCTGTCAATGGTTCGTCCCGAGCGAACCTTCCCAGGCACCCAGGCCGCCGGCGCACGGATCGCGCGCCGATCGAGGCCTGAGCCCGCCCGAGCCGTCGAACCGGGCGATCTGGGGTATCCTCTCGGCTCGCTGGGCCGGTAGCTCAATGGCAGAGCAACTGACTCTTAATCAGTTGGTTGGGAGTTCGAGTCTCCCCCGGCTCACCAGCACCACTGCGCCCGCCGGGCGACCCATCGCTGCTCCGTACGACGCGCGAATAGGTCACTCCACCTAGTGAACTTGCCTCCGCGCCGCGGTTAGAGTCCCGTCTGGCCCGCCATCCCCCCGGCGGACCTCTCGGAGTGGCGGCGTGCAGTGGCACACAGCCCCGTCAGTCCAGACGCCCGGTGGGTTCCCCAGCCCGCCGGGCGTCGACCTCTCCTGGTGACCAAAACGTGAACGTAAAAACGGCCCTCGGAGCGATCCGAGGGCCGTTTGATTGTTGGCGAAACGTTCGCCGGTTGATCAGTTGGACGGGAGCGCGATCCAGTCGATCGTGGTGCCCGCCGGTGCGTTCTTGGCAGACCCGTCGTCGTCGTTCAGGTGAAGCACGAACCCGCTCGCCGTCTTCGACGTGACGAAGATGTAACCCCAGCCGGAGTTACCGCCCCAGTCCGTGTCGCTGGTGATCATGAACGCGACCCGATAGTTGGCCGACGGCATGGCACTGGAGAAGGTCACGATCGTCTCGCCAGTCGGCGTCCCGGAGGAACGCAGGGTGGCGGTACCCGCTCGGTAGCTGGTGAAGCCATCGGCGCCAACCGGACCGGCAGGACCGGCGGGACCGGCAGGCCCGGCAGGACCGGCAGGACCCGTAGCCCCGTCGGCTCCATCGGTCCCGTCGGCTCCATCGGCGCCGTCGGCGCCGGCAGGGCCGGTAGCCCCATCGGCTCCGTCCGCGCCCGCAGGACCGGCAGGCCCGGCAGGACCATCGGCGCCTGCGGGACCGGTGGCCCCATCAGCCCCATCAGCGCCCGCAGGACCGGTTGCCCCATCGGCGCCATCGGCGCCTGCGGGACCCGCAAGACCGGCAGCTCCGGCAGGACCGACAGCCCCGGCAGGGCCTGAAGGACCCGCAGGACCGGTTGCCCCATCAGCGCCATCGGCGCCATCGGCGCCAGCAGGCCCGGTTGCCCCATCAGCGCCATCGGCGCCCGCGGGACCGGTTGCCCCATCAGCCCCATCGGCGCCATCAGCGCCCGCGGGGCCGGCAGGACCCATAGCTCCGGCAGGACCGACAGCCCCGGCGGGCCCGGAAGGACCCGCGGGACCGACCGCTCCGGCAGGACCGACCGCTCCCGCGGGGCCGACAGCCCCGGCAGGACCGACAGCCCCGGCAGGACCGACAGCCCCGGCGGCTCCGGCAGGACCAACTGCACCAGCAGCTCCGGTCGGACCCGTAGCGCCCGCGGGACCCGCAGGACCGGCGGGACCGGCAGGCCCGGCAGTGCCGGTACCGGCGCCCTCGATGAAGTAACCGGTGACATCAAAGACGACATGCGTGGTCGAGGTCGAGAGTCGCGCGACGAACGTGACGCTCAGCTTTCCGCCCGTGCCCAGGGCGCCCTGGACAGAGTTGGCGCGCGTGTCGCCCATAGGGAAGTTGAGAGTCGAGGTCGCCGGGGCGTTGGTCGGAGCAGGCGTCAGCGAGAGGTAGCCGTAGGCCGTCTGCTTGTCGACCGTGAGGTTTCCCGTAACGCCGACAGCCGAGTTCGGGATGTTGAGCGCAGGGTTGCTCGGGTTGCGATTGGTGACCTGGAACGTCCTTGCGACGCGGCTCTTCAGCGGGCCGGTGAGCCCGACGTTGAAGCGGGAGTCGACGAGGCGGTTCGGGGTGACAGGGATATAGACGTACGTTGGCGCGACCGCCGCAGGGGCGAGCTGCTTGTGCTCGGTCGCCGGGCTCGTCCGGCCGGCCGCGACGCCGACCATGGCGCCAACCAGGCCGATTGCGATTGACGCTGTGAGGAGCACTCGTTTCGGCATGAGTGCCCGCCTAGTGGACTTCGCCACGTCGTGATCCAACATCCGGTGTTTCCCTCTTCGTAGTGGTGACGGTCTCGGCGCTTCTTGACCCATTGGCAACCATGGCCAGCGGGGATCCCCACGCCGCGCGCTTGATCGGCAACCATTCGCCGGGGCTTGTATACGCACTTTGTACTAGGGGGCATGGACGGGTCGTTGCCCCCTTGGTCAGAGACGACGTAGTCCATATGAGTGAAGCGGACTAGGACCCCCGCGGCCACGGCTGGGCGGGGCGCCGCCAAGGAGTGCTACGCTTCCGGGGTCCTTGACGGCCGGTCCTGTGAGGCCGGCGAACCGGTCCCGTGAGGCCGGAAAGGAGGCAGATCAACGTGTGTCCGCGCGCCCACCGAGCCCCGAGGGCCGGTGGCGTTTTCATGTCGGGGACCGGAGCGTGATCGCCGACGATCCTTCCGCCGCTGCCGCGGCCGAGCTCGATCGTCGATCCGAGGGTCGGGAGTCTCGGCCCCGCCCTGCTGGCCCTCGAGGACGGCACCGTCTTTCCGGGGATCGCCTTCGGGGCGGCGGTCGCGGCCGGTGGGGACCTCGTCGTGAACACAAGCCAGACGGGCTACCAGGAGGTCTGCACCGATCCCTCGTATGCGGGCCAGGTGGTCGTCATGACCTACCCCCTCATCGGCAACTACGGGCGGCTGATCGAGGACGACCAGTCGCTGCAGCCGTGGCTCCGCGCGCTCGTCGTCGCCAACGCGACAGCGGCCGTCGTGGACGACGTCCGCCAGCTTGCCGCGCTCCTCCGCGACCAGGGCATCGCCGCGATCGCCGGCGTCGATACCCGCGCCCTGGCCCGTCACCTGCGGGCGAACGGCTCGCTCCGCGGCATCGTCACGGAGCCCGGGTTCGTTGACCGCGACGCGGCGGTGGAAAGGGCGCGGGCGGTTCCACGCTGGGAGGACCAGGACTTCGTTGGCCAGGTGTCACCGGCCTCGATCATGGACGTCGGCAGCCATGACGAAGGGGGACCGCTGATCGGAATCGTCGATTTCGGGCTGAAGTCGAACATCGTCCGCGGGATGCGGCGGCGCGGCGCGCGAGTCCGGATCCTGCCGCACACGATCTCGACCGCCGTCGCGCTCGCCCGCGACATCGACGGCGTGATCCTCTCGCCTGGGCCTGGTGACCCGGCCCGACTCGACGGGCCGGTCGCCCTGGCGCGGGCGATCATCGACGATGGCCGGCCGCTGCTCGGGATCTGCCTCGGCCACCAGATCGTGGGGCGGGCGGCGGGCGCCGAGACGCGGCGACTGCGCTTCGGGCATCACGGCGCGAACCACCCCGTCCGAGACGTCGACCTGGGGCTGGTCCAGGTGACCGCCCAGAACCACGAGGTCCAGGTGGTCGGGGAGTCCGTGCCGCGCGCGTCGGGCTTCCGGGTCAGCCAGGTCAACCTGAATGACGGTTCGGTCGAGGGCCTGCGCCACGCGACGAAGCCGATCGAGACCGTCCAGTACCACCCCGAGGGGGCGCCGGGCCCGCTCGATGCCCTCGCGGTGTTCGATCGGTTCGTCGCGGCCGCCGAGGCGCGGCGCGGGTGAGCACGTCCGTGCTCGCGGCGACTTGGCCAAATTTGCGCCGGGCGACCGTTGGCGGAGGTTGAGCCCGAGAACCGGCTCCTTGGCCGAGGCAGTCAGCCTCGGCAGCTAACCGACACCAGCGAGGCGCCCGAGCGCCATGGATTTCCGCGAACGTTCTCGGGGTGCAAATCTGGCCAGTTGAGATGGCCAAACATCCATCGGGGGACTACAAGGCCCGATTACTGGGGGAGCCGGGCGGTCACAGACCCTCGATAAGCCGTCGGCGGCTAACCAGGAACCGACGAGGGGCTTGGCGGGGCCGTGGAGGAGGCCTAGCAGTCCCCGGGCGGATATCTGGCCAGGTGGGAGGCCGGCCGCGTGACCGGACGACACTGCGGCCGCAAGCCCGCCTCGGTGCTGATCCTGGGCTCAGGGCCGGTCGTCATCGGCCAGGCGGCCGAGTTCGACTACGCGGGGACGCAGGCCTGCCGCGCGCTCCGGGCCGAGGGCGTCCGGACGATCCTCGTCAACAGCAACCCGGCGACGATCATGACCGACCCCCAGGTCGCCGACGCGATCTACCTCGAGCCGCTCACCCCCGAAGCGGTCGAGGCCGTGATCGCCAAGGAGCGGCCGGAGGGGCTGCTGGCCGGGCTCGGCGGACAGACGGCCCTCAACCTCGCGATGGCGCTCGCCGAGCGCGGCACGCTCGAGCGGTACGACGTGAAGCTCCTCGGCACGCCGCTGCTGGCGATCGAGATGGCGGAGGATCGGGAGCGCTTCCGCGACCTGCTCGATCGCATCGATCAGCCGTACGCGCCCTCGGCAATCGTCGGCGGGGCGACTCCTGGGGAGCGCGCCGCGTCGGCCGACAAGGCGCTGGCCGACATCGGCCTGCCTGCCATCGTCCGTCCGGCATTCACGCTAGGCGGGACGGGCGGCGGCATCGTCGAAACCGAGGATGCCTATCGGGAGCGGGTCCGGGCCGGCCTGCGGGCGAGCCCCATCGGCCAGGTCATGGTCGAGAAATGCCTCGTCGGCTGGCAGGAGATCGAGTACGAGGTGATGCGCGACGCCGACGACACGTGCATCGCGGTCTGCTCGATGGAGAACGTCGATCCGCTCGGCGTCCACACCGGCGACTCGATCGTGGTCGCCCCGGTCCAGACGCTGCCCGATCCGGTCCACCAGCGGCTCCGCAGCGCGGCCCTCGCGATCATCCGGGCGCTCGGCGTCGAGGGCGGCTGCAACGTCCAGTTCGCGCTCTCGCCGGACTCCACCGAGTACGCGGTCATCGAGGTCAACCCGCGCGTGTCTCGGTCGTCCGCGCTCGCCTCGAAGGCGACCGGCTATCCGATCGCCCGGGTCGCGGCCCAGATCGCCGTCGGGCGGCGACTGGCCGAGATCCCGAACGTCGTCACGGGCACGACCGTGGCCGCGTTCGAGCCGGCCCTCGACTACGTCGTCGTCAAGCTGCCGCGCTTCCCGTTCGACAAGTTCCCGGGCGCCGACCGGACCCTGGGCAGCCAGATGAAGGCGACCGGCGAGGTCATGGCGATCGATCGGACGTTCGGTGCCGCGCTGAACAAGGCACTCCGGGGTCTGGAGCAGGCGGGCGCCGGGCCGCTGGCCGAGGACCCGAGCTGGACGCCGATGTTCGACTACCTCGGCGCCGTCTACGGCGGCGACGGTGGTGCTGAGCGCGAGGACGACGAGCCGATCCGCTGGGTGGACGAGACCGGCGCTGCATGTGAATCCACGCGCCACGCCCAACGGGCCGCGGCACCCATCGTCCTCCGGCGGTTCCTCGGGCCATCTGACTCGCGCCTGTGGCGATTGCTGGGACTGCTCCGTCGCGGAGTTCCGGAGGCGACGATCCAGGAGGCAACCGGGATCGCGCCGTGGTTCCTCGCGGAGATGGCTCGCAACGTCGCCCTCGAGGCGGAGGTTCGGCGGGTTGGCGCCGGCCTGCTCGATGCGCCGGCGGAGCCGAGCGGCGAGGCGGCCACGCTGCTGGCGACCGCGAAGCGGGCGGGCTTCGGCGACCGGGAGCTCGCCGCGATTGCCGGGGTGGGGGAGGAGGATCTGCGGGACGCGCGGCTCGCGATCGGGCTGCGGCCGGGCTACGCGATGGTCGATACCTGCGCCGCAGAGTTCGCGGCCGAGACGCCGTATTTCTATGCAACGTATGCAGCCGCCGGATCGGCCCCGGAGGCCCCGCCGATCGATCGGCCCGCCGCCCTCGTCATCGGCAGCGGCCCGGTCCGGATCGGGCAGGGGATCGAGTTCGACTACTGCGCGGTCCAGGCGGCCCAGACGCTTCGGGAGCGGGGCTGGTCGGCGGTGATGATCAACTCGAATCCCGAGACGGTGTCGACCGACTTCGACGCGTCGTCGCGGCTGTACTTCGAGCCGCTCGACGCGGAGAGCGTCAGGAGCGTCATCGACGCGGAGACGCCGCCGGGCGCCGACCCGATCCCGGCCGTCGTCGCGTACGGCGGCCAGACGCCGCTCAACCTCGCCGGGCCACTCGCCGCCGGCGGCGTGCCGCTCCTCGGAAGCAACCTCGAGGCGATCGACCAGGCCGAGGAACGGACGCGCTTCTCGGCGCTGCTCGACCGCCTCGGCATTCCCCAGCCCGAGGGCGGGATGGCCCACAGCATCGAGGAGGCCGTGACCCTCGCCGAGCGGATCGGCTACCCGGTCATCGTCCGGCCGTCGTTCGTCATCGGCGGCCTCGCGATCGACTTCTGCTACTCGCGCGATGACCTCGTCCGCCAGCTCGCCGCGGCGACGGTCGTCGATCCCGATCGGCCCGTCCGGATCGACCGCTACCTCGAGGGCGTCGAGGTCGACATCGACGCGGTCTCGGACGGCGAGCGGGTGCTGATCCCCGGGCTCCTCGAGCACGTCGAGCGGGCCGGCGTCCACAGCGGCGACTCGGTCGGGGTCTTCCCGCCAGGCTCGGTCAGCGAGTGGGACCAGGAGCTGATCGTGGCGACGATGGAGCGGATCGTCCTCGCGCTCGGCGCGACGGGCCTCGTCAACGCCCAGTTCATCGTTCGCGAGGACGGCGTGTACCTCATCGAAGTCAACCCGCGGGCGTCGCGGACCGTGCCGTTCATGAGCAAGGTGACCGGCGTCCCGATGGTCGAGCTCGCCGTCCGGATCTCGCTCGGCGAGACCCTCGCCGACATGGGATGGCCGAACGGCCTCCTGCCGCCGCCGCCATTCGTCGCGGTCAAGGCACCGGCGTTCTCGACCGCGAAGCTGCGGGGCGTCGACCCGTCCGTCGGGCCGGGGATGCAGTCGACGGGCGAGGTGATCGGCATCCACACGGATCCGCGCGTGGCGCTTGCGAAGGCGCTCCTCGGCGCGGCGCTCGTGCCGCCGCGCCCGGGCGAGGAGGGTGCCCTCGCGCTGCTATCGATCGCCGAACGGGACAAGGCGGAGCTGCCGCGGCTCGGGGCGGCGCTGGCCGCCGCCGGCTACCGGCTGGCCGCGACAGCCGGAACGAGGGCGGCCCTGGCCGCGGCCGGGTTCGAGGCCGCGCCGGTTGCCAAGCTCGGCGAGGAGCCCGCCGCGGGGACGGACGAGGTCGCGATCCTCGATCTGATCGCGAGCGGCGAGGTCCGCCTCGTCGTCAACACGCCGACGCCGCGCTCCGGCGCCGTCCGCGACGCGGCCGAGATCCGCCACGCCGCGACCGCCGAGGGGATCCTCTGCCTGACGGCCATCGAGACCGCGGTCGCCGCGGCGGAGGCGCTCGATCCTGCGATCGCTGCCCGCCTGTCGGAGGTCCGATCCCTCGACGAGTGGGTACCCGGCGGCCGGCCGCCGGGCGTCCGGGTGGCCGAGGTCGTCGGGGCGTGACCGACGCCTTCGAGCTGATCATCTTCGACTGCGACGGGGTCCTGGTCGACAGCGAACGACTCTCGATCCGGATCGATGCGATCTTCCTCGAGCGCCTCGGCTGGCCGATGCCGACAGATGAGATCGTCGAGCGGTTCGTGGGGCGATCCGACGCAGACATGCGGTCCGAGATCGAGGAGCACATCGGCGGCCCGATCCCGCCGGAAATCGACGAGGAGTTCGCCCGGCTCTATCGCGAGACGCTCGATCGGGAGCTGACGCCGGTGGACGGGATCCGAGAGGCGCTCGATCGCATTGCGACGCCCCGCTGCGTCGCGTCGAGCGGCAAACACGAAACAATCCGGCGGAACCTCGCCCTGACCGGCCTGAGCGGCTATTTCGGGGAGCGGATCTTCAGCGCGACCGACGTGGCGCACGGGAAGCCCGCGCCGGACCTGTTTCTGTTCGCGGCCAGGACGCTCGGCGCCGAACCCGCCCGCTGCGCCGTCGTCGAGGACAGCGTCCACGGGGTCGCGGCCGCGCTCGCAGCGGGGATGCGGCCCTTCGCCTACGCCGGCGGCGTCACGCCGGCCGAGCGCCTGGCCCGCCCCGGCGCCGTCGTGTTCACCGACATGCGGGAGCTGCCAGCGGCTCCTGGAGGCGGCCGCTACGGCACCTCGACGGGGGTGAGGGTTGCCGGGTTGTCGCCGGCGGGGGTCTCGACGATGAGCGACTGGCCCAGCGACCACAGGGTCAGCGTCGTCAGGGCGACCATGATCACGGCGAGGGGAACCTCGCGCGTCCGGTGCGAGCGGACGCCGCTCGAGGATGACCACGCGGCGACGACGTGGCCACCCCATGCGCCGAGCATGTGGCCCCCGACCACGGCCGCGATCTGGATCGTCCAGACGAAGCCCGGCGGCAGGAAGGCACTGGTCGGTTCGAGAAAGGCCCAGCCGAAGCCACCGAGATCCCAGCCCTGCTGAAGCGGATCGGCGAGGGCGACGATGATTCGCTGGCCGTCGATGAAGAGATACGTGAAGTAGTGGGCGATCAGGTAGCCGACGGCAATCGGCAGCAGCCCCGCCCCGGTCGCGGCCGTGCCCACGAGCCGCGCCACGGCCAGCGAGGCCAGGGCGATGATGCCGAGAAAGCCCAACAACTGGAGCGTTGCGATCGGTACCGCCGGCGCCCCGAAGACGGAGAACCACGGCGTCGTCTGCGACAGCCCGTCGTAGAGGATCGATCCGGTCCCGATCGCGACGAGCAAGATGTCGGCGGTCGTCCAGCCGGGCAGAAGCAGACCCGACGCGAACGGTCGCCGCTGAACGTGCCCCTCATCGTCAACGAGCCCGAACGGTGCGAGGCGGTTCAATAGCCGGAACCAGACCGAGAAGGTCTCGCCGTTGCGGCGCCACTCGTCGCGGCCGAACTGGGCCATCATCGCCAGCGTGAACGCGGTGTAGCCGACAAGAACGACGAACAGCGAGTTCGGACCGCCCCCAGCCCCGACGAGCTCGAGCCAGACGAAGAACACGAGGCCGACGACGGCCGGCCAGCGAGCAAGGCGGGCGGGGTAGTCCGCAGGATCCCAGCCGTGGACACCGAGCCTGCGGGCGACGGCCGCGCCGATGTCGAACAGGGTTGCGAATGGGTCGAGCCAGTGCCAGATCGGCCCGACCAGCGCCGAGATGCTCGCGATGCCGACCCAGCCGTAGACCCACAGGAAGAGCGTCGAGACGTCGCCCGCGCTGTCGCCGCCGAGGATTCCCTGGACGAAGATCCACGACCAGCCGATCAGCCCGATGACCCGCAACGCCGTCCGAAGCCAGGCCGGCGGCAGGCGGCCCGGACTCGTCAGGGCCGGTGGGTCGGCCCGAACATCCGCGAGCAGCAGGAACGCGAACGACAGGCCGACCGCCATGGCCGCCCCGATCAGGTAGACGACGAGCGGCAGCCGCGATTGGTAGGTCGCGTCGAGACTGTGGGCGACGGTGACGGCCGGCCCGGCAAGGACGAAGGCGGCGACCGCGGCGAAGACTCCGAGGCGCAGTGCCGGTGTCCGGCTCACCCGCGTCCGCCGCCTCGCGAGCGTCCGCGCAGGAGCATCGCCCCGAGCAGCACCACGACGATCAGGGCGGCGAGGATCGGCAGGAGGACATCAGCCCCCGAGGCGCTCGTCGGGCTCCCGGCCGACGGCGCCGGCGACGGGCTCGCCGGCGGCGGCGCTGACGGCGACGGGGACGGGGTCGCGCTTGCCGATGCAGCGGGTGTCGGCGTCTCCGTCGGGGTGGGGGAGGGCTCGCGTGATCGTGAACGTCAGCGTCTCGCGCTTGAGCGCGCCGTCATGGGCGGCGAACGCGGTCGATCGGATCTCGTACGCGCCCGGCGCGAGTTCCGGTGGATCGATCCGCATCGCCTTCTCGTTGTCGGGGTCGACGACGCCAGCCGCCACCTCGCGTGCCATCGGGCCCGATGAGCTCCATGTGGCTCTTCACGGCGTCGAGCGCCTCGGTGAAGGTGAGGACGATCTCGGTCGGTGGCGAATCGAGGACCGCGCCATCAGGCGGCGAGGCGGTCTCGAGCTCGGCGTGCGCCAGGGCGATCATCGGCATCGCGAGTACCGCCAGCAGGACCGCGACGAGGGAACCGGCCGCGCGGACTCTGCGCTTTCGTCGTGTCTTGTTCATGGCCCCGAGTTTACGGTCAAAGGGCGGAGTCGACCGTCCCGCCCCTGCGATCGCCCGCCGAACCGGCAACCGCCGTCCCGACGCCGATCAGCCACTCCCCGAGACGAACGCGAGCCGCCCCTAGGCCGCCGGCGTCCGTGCCCCCGGGGTCGTCGTCGCCGCTCGGGTCCCGGAGCCGCCGCGCCTCCGCGTCGTGTCGCAGCTCGTCCATGTGCTCGTTGACGATGATTTGCTGAATATCTTCCATCGTTCCCTTCTCCATGTTAGTTGGATATCTAACTCGTACCCCTTCGAACGGGCCGCCGGCGCGTGCCACGACCCTCGAGCCGCCAGGGGCGGGGCGCCGCTACCCGATGAGGAACCGCTTGATGTCCGCGGACGCGTCGTCGAGACGATTCCGGCGGAGCGAGTAGTAGATGACCGTTCCGGATTCGGTGATCGTGACCAGCCCGGCCGAGCGGAGCAGGGCGAGGTGGTGCTTGATCGTGGGCTTGGACAGCTCCAGTTGCTGGGCGATTTCGGTGAGGTAGAGGTCGCGACCGGCCAGCAACTTCAGGATCTTCAGCCGGGTCTCGTCTCCGAGCGCCCGATGGAGTCGGACGACCGACTGCGGTGCCGCCAGTGGATCGACGGTCTCGAGCGCCTCGTCCAACACCGGATATCCGAAGAACCGGAAGTCCGAGCCCGACATGAGGAAGTTGTACGGCCGGGAGAAGTAGGACGGAGCGAGAATCACCCGCTTGACGCCGCCCTCGGGCAGCCAGCGGATGCCGGTTGTCGTTCGCTCGATGAGGTCCACCGGCGCGAGGCTCGCCCGGTCGGCCGCTCGGGCGTCGTAGTCGCGCTCGAGGATCCCGGCGACCCGGGATTCGATCGGCGTGAATTGTTCCGCCCACGCATCAACCACCGCCGAGCAGATCGGCGACGGTCTGTTCCGGTTCTCGAAGGATCTGGAGGCGAGCCTCTCGCTTGTCGTCGGGCATCGTCTCCTCGAGCGCCGGCAGGGCGGAGTCGTCGCCGGCCATCGCCCGGTCGACGAGGGCGGCCTGCTCGGGCTCTTCGAACATCGCCCGGATCATTTCGCCGCGGATCCATGCTCGAGATCGCGGCGACGACGTCGTCGGCCGTGCGGATCGCCGGGCGATCGACGACGACGACGGCGACGGCGAGGCTGTCGAACAGCCGCTTCGCGGCTGGCCTGGATGTCCTCGGGGAGGGCCGCCTTCGCGTCCGCCAGCCAGGTCCGATCGGCCGCCGGCAGGTCCTCGGTCGAGCCGGCGTCACCCGACAGGCTGAAGAGGAAGTCGTAGGCCGGTCGGACGTCCCAGTCGATGCGGAACGAATGAGCCCCGCGGGTCAGGTCGCGGACGGGGGCCCGCACCTGGGCATCGGGCGCCTGCCGCTCGCGGGTGTGGCGTGTCGCCGGTCGGGCTGACATCTGGGACTCGTGATCTCCCCTAACTGATGTTAGATGGAAATCTAACGTCACCGCGCGCTCGGTGTCAAGAACGAGATTCGGATGCGAGGCGCTCGATGGGCCCGCGGGCCTACAATCTGGGCGATCCCGGAGCCGATGAGGAGCCGTCCGCGCATGCCGATCCCGACCGTGTCGTTCACCGACGAGCGCCTCCCGAACGGCCTCCGACTGGTCATCGCCGAGGACCACCTGGCCCCCGTGGTGGCGGTCAACATCTGGTACAACGTCGGATCGAAGCACGAGGTCGAGGGCAAGACGGGCTTCGCCCATCTCTTCGAGCACGTGATGTTCCAGGGCTCGCGGAACGTCGCAAAGGCAGAGCACATCGCCCTGGTCCAGGCCGCCGGCGGCACGATGAACGGGACGACCTGGCTCGACCGAACGAACTACTTCGAGACGGTTCCGTCGCACCAGCTGGAGCTCGCCATCTGGCTCGAGGCCGACCGGATGGGAACCCTCCTCGACGCGCTGAGCCAGGAGAACCTCGACAACCAGCGAGAAGTCGTGAAGAACGAGAAGCGCTGGTCGTACGACAACCGGCCGTATGGCTCGTGGAACGAGAAGCTCCAGGCCCACCTCTTCCCGCCGGAGCATCCGTACCACCACACGACGATCGGCTCGATGGCCGACCTCGACGCCGCGTCGGTCGAGGATGTGAGCGAGTTCTTCCGGACCTACTACGCGCCGAACAACGCCGTGGTCTCGATCGTTGGGGACGTCGACCCGGCGGCCGCGCGCGGCTGGGTCGAGCGCTACTTCGGCGGAATCCCGGCCAATCCGTCGATCCCGCCGCTCGGTGACCTGTCGCTGCCGCCGATTCTCGGGGAGGAGCGGCGCGAGACGGTGATGGACAAGGTCCCGTTGCCGCGCGTGTACGTCGGCTACCGCGCGCCGACGTTCGGCGATACGCGGCTGGACGCCCTGGACATCGCCGCCCAGGTGCTGGCCGGGGGCAAGGGCAGCCGGCTCCACCGCCGGCTCGTCCGCGACGAGCGGATCGCCCAGGACGTCGCCCTGTTCACGCTGGGCTTCGTCGGTGGCGCATCGGTCGCGGCGGGCTGGGCGACGGTCAGGCCGGGGGTCGACGTCGGACGGGTCGAGGCGGCACTCCACGACGAACTCGAGCGGATCGGGCGCGAGCCTGTCACGGCGGATGAGCTGGAGCGAGCGCGGGCGCTCATCGAGAGTGACGAGCTGGGCGCGCTGGGTCGGGTCGAGGAGCGCGCGGATCGCCTCTCGATGTACGCGACGCTGTTCGACGATCCGGGCCTCATCAACGAGATGCTCCCGCGCTATCTGGCCGTGACTCCCGACGACATCCGGTCGGTGGCGTCGGCGGTCTTCAGGCCGGACAACCGGGTCGTCCTGACCTACCTGCCCGAGATTCCGCCCGCCGATTCCGGCGTCGTGGACGCTTCCGCGGAGCCGGCGGAGCCGGCCGAGGCGGCCGCATGACGAAGCAGGACGGGGTCGTCGCCACTCGGCCCACGCCCGGAACGCCGCGTCCGTACGATTTCCCGGACGTCGAGCGCTTCCACCTCGGGAATGGCCTCCGGGTCATCGTCGCGAATCTGCCCGGGCGTCCTCTCGTCTCGGCGTCCCTCGTGCT
The DNA here is from genome assembly GCA_963788685.1 of uncultured Chloroflexia bacterium. GTDB lineage: Bacteria > Chloroflexota > Limnocylindria > Limnocylindrales > CSP1-4 > CF-46. The sequence continues at coordinate 140,424 of CAWBHP010000007.1, forward strand.
GCGCAACGGCGCGTCCGACGAGCCCGCGGCCCACGCCGGCGCGACCGTCCTCGCGGCCCGGGCCATGTCCGAGGGGACCCAGAACTTCGACGCGATCGCCCTCGTCGAGGCGAGCGAGCGACTTGGCGCATCGATCCATGCCGACGCCGGCTGGGACGCGATGAGCGTCAGCGTTGACGTCCCGGCCGCCAGGTTCGAACCCGCGCTCGAGCTGCTCGCCGAGATCGCGCTTCGCCCGACGTTCCCGGCCGCCGAGGTCGAGCGGCTCCGGGACGAGCGCCTGAACGACCTGCTCCAGGCGAAGGCCGATCCGCGCCGCCGCGCAGACGAGGCGTTTGCGGCAACGATCTACGAGGCTGCGGCGCCCTACCACCGCCCCTCCGGCGGGACGCGCGAGACCGTCCTCGAACTGACCCCCGGCCGCCTCCGGGCGGCGTACGAGCGCGGCATCGATCCCGCCCGGGCGGCGTTGATCGTGGGCGGCGACCTCACCGGGATCGACGTTCGTGCCGTAGCGGAACGGCTGTTCGGGCAGTGGGGCCCGGCGGTCGGAGCGGGTGCCACCGGCAAGATCGTCGACGCCGGGGCGGTTCGCCATCGGTTCGTCCGCGTCCTCCACCGGCCGGGGGCCGTCCAGACGGAGATCCGGATCGGCCACGTCGGCGTGCCTCGCCGGATCGATGACTTCCACGCGCTGTCGGTCATGGGCGCGATCCTCGGCGGGCTGTTCAACTCGCGGCTCAACATGAAGCTGCGCGAGGAGAAGGGCTACACGTACGGGGCGGGCGCGGGCTTCGACCTCCGGCGAGCCGCCGGACCGTTCGCGGCACGGGCCGCTGTGAACACGGAGGTGACGGTGCCGGCCGTGGCCGACTTCCTCGCCGAGCTGGACCGGATCCGCGATGCGCCCGTCGGCGACTCGGAGCTCCAGGCGGCCCGCGACTTCCTCGTCGGCGTCTTCCCGCTGCGCTTCGAGACGCCGGGCCCGATCGTCGGCGCGCTGTCCGGGATCGTCGTCCACGACCTGCCCGAGGACGAGCTCGCGCGCTACAGGCCGGCGATCGAGGCCGTCACCGTCGAGGACGTGCTGGAATCCGCGCGGTCGCGGATCGAGCCAGATCGCGCCGCGATCCTCCTCGTCGGCGACGCGGATGCGTTCGGGGCCGAGCTCGAGGCGGCCGGCTTCGGGCCGGTCGACGTCGAGCGCGACAGCGGGCCGGTCGAGGACGGGCGGGACGCCGGCGCCGCCGCGGCGATCGGCCCGGTCGACGCCGGCCCACAGGGCCCGACCGAGGGCGCCGAGGAGCCGACGCCCGAGGGCTCCGGGGATCCCGTCGAGCCGCATGCCTCGAGCGAGGACGACGACGACCGCTGAACCGAGTTCCGAGCCCGGGGCGGGCTCACCCACGATCCAGGCGTCCGGCACCGGCGGGCGCTTTCCGGCGCTCGCGTCGCCGGTCTACCGACGGTTCATCCTCGCCGCGTTCGTCGGCAGCATCGGCAACTGGATGCAGGCCACCGCCCAGGGCTGGCTCGTTCTCAGCCTGACCGACTCCAACATCGCCCTGGGCGCGACGAGCGCCGCGGCGACTGCGCCGATCCTCCTGTTCTCGATCCTCGCGGGAGTCCTCGCCGACCGGGTCGACCTGCGACGGCTGCTCGCGGCGAGCCAGCTGGCGGCCGCCGGCGTCGCGGCGGTGCTTGCGATCCTCACGATGACCAACGTCGTCGAGTTCTGGCACGTCCTGGTGCTCGCGTTCCTCGCGGGCTCCGCGGGTGCGCTCGCGACGCCGGCGTTCCAGGCGGTGGTATCGACGATCGTCGATCGGTCTGCGATCGGCAGCGCGATCGCCCTCAACTCCGCCCAGTTCAACCTGTCGCGCGTCCTGGGCCCGACCGTCGCCGGCTTCGTGATCGCCGCGGGCAGTCTCGTCCTGGCGTTCTGGGCGAACGCGATCGGTCTCGTGATCGTCGCGATCCTGATCCTGACGCTGCCGATCGGGCGGGCGTCGAGCGTGGCCCGGGTCGAGGCGTCGATGTGGGCGAACCTCATCGACGGCGTCCGCTACGTCCGGGCCGAGCGGACGATCGCGATCCTCGTGCTGCTCGCGGCGGTCCCGGCACTGTTCATCCTGAACTACCTCGTGCTCATGCCGGTCTTCGCCCGCGACATCCTCAGGATCGGTGCTCCGGGGCTGGGGTTGTTGAACGCGTCGCTGGGTGTCGGCGCGCTGTCGGGCGCGCTGCTCGTCGCGATCCTGCGCCCGAGCGGCGGCAGCGGCCGATTGATGATGATCGGCCTGGGCTCCGCGTCCGTCGGCCTGATCGTGTTCGGGCTCTCGACCTGGCTCCCGCTCTCGTGCGTGGCCCTTGCCGCGCTCGGGGCCAGCCAGGTGGCGTACTACGCGACGACGAACACGCTGATCCAGGTGCTCGTCTCGCCGCGGCTGCGGGGCCGGGTCCTGTCGCTGTACATCCTGACCTCGCTCGGCGTCATCCCGTTCGGGAATCTCCTCGCCGGCGCGATCGCCGAACGGTTCGGGCCGCCGCTGGCGCTCGCCGGAGGCGGAACCGCGACGCTGATCATCCTGGTGATCGTCGCGATCAACTTCCCGGTGCTGCGGGGCCTTCGTGCCGAGCACGCGCCATCTCGAGGCGGCTGAAACCTTTTCGCGGGCCGATGTCTCAGGGAGATAGGAGCGGGCCACGAGGCTCGCCGACTCCAGGAGAACCTCATCGTGCGCAATTACGCCTTGATCGGCCGAAGCCTCGCCGCATCGGCGGTCGTCGTCCTCCTCATCGCCGGAGCCGCCTTCGCGGGAGGCGCCCTCGGCAGCCCGTCGGCCGGGGCCGATGGGAGCGTGGACGCGACCCAGACCTCCGAACCGACCGCGACTACAGAACCGACCGCGGAACCGACGGCGACGACGGAGCCGACTGCGACCGCCGAGCCGACCGAGACCGCCGAGCCGGCGGCCACGGCTGAACCGACGGCGACGGCGGAGCCGAACGCGACCGCCGAGCCAACCGAGACCGCCGAGCCGAACGAAACGGCCGAACCTACCGAGACCGCCGAGCCGACCGACGACGCGGACGACAACAGCGGGCCGGGTGGTGGCGATGACGCGGACGACAACAGCGGGCCGGGCGGCGATGATGACGCCGACGACAACAGCGGGCCGGGCGGCGATGATGACGCCGACGACAACAGCGGCCCCGGCGGCGGCGACGATTCCGGCCACGACGGCCCGGGTGACGACTGATCGGCCCGATCGCATCAAGTCCACCAAGCCCCCAACCGACGTACCGTGGACCATGGGCGCCAGGCCGCGGCCGGGCCGCCCGTGGTCCCATTCCGAGCGCGAGGACTCTCGAGCATCACGATCTCTGACCCTGCCTCCCCGCCCGACGTCGGCGCCGACGATCGAGCCGTCGTCCGCCGCGTCATTGCCGGCGATCGCGATGCGTTCCGGATCCTCGTCGACCGCGAGGGCCCGGCGGTCGTCCGCGCCTGTCACCGCGTGCTCGGCGACCTCCACGAAGCCGAGGATGCGGCCCAGGAGGCATTCGTGAGCGCGTTCCGCGCGCTCGGCACATGGCGCGAGGACGGGCCGTTCGGTGCGTGGCTGACGCGGATCGCCGTTCGTATCGCGATTCGCCGATCGCAGAAGCGGCGGACCGTCACGTGGCTCGATCCGGCGAACCCGGGCGCGGCCGCGGACCATGCAAGCGGTCCGGATCCCGCGACCGTGTCGCTCCGCGCCGAGCGGGCGTCCGACGTCCGTGAGGCATTGGCTCGTCTCGACGAGCCGTACCGCGAGGTGGTGGCGCTGCGCTTCTTCGGCGACCTCTCGCTCGGGGAGATCGCCGACCAGACCGGCCGGCCGCTCGGAACCGTCAAGACACACCTGCACCGGGGCCTCCTCCGGCTCCGCGCCAGCCTCGAAGGCGGCCAGACATGAACCGCCCCGGACCGATCCATCCCCACGACGAAGAGCGGGTGGCAGCCGACATGGCCCGCGAACTGGAGGCTCTCGGCGAGACGCCCGGCCTGAGCCCCACCGCCGACTTCTCCGATCGGGTGATGGCGGCCATCGAGCGCGAGCCCGTTCCGCAGCCCGCGGTCGCGCTCGGGAGCGCCCTCCGGCGCGGACGTATCGGCCTCGCGGCTGCCGCGATCGGCGACGCGTGGCGGGTGGCGTTCGGTGGCGGCCGTCCGTTCGCCGCGCGTTCCCAGGCGCTCGCGCTCGTGCTCGTCGTCGCGGTGCTCGGGGTCGGCGTCGGGGGAGCGGCCGTCGTGGGTGCGTCCGCGCTGTTGTCGTCCGATCGATCCCCTTCACCGAGTCCGACGCTGCCTTCGCCCTCGCCCTCGCCCTCGCCGCCGGTGAGCCCCAGCCCCAGCCCCAGCCCTTCGGCAAGCCCAACGGCGACCCCCGCGGAGACTGAGACGCCTGAGGCGACCGAAACTCTGGAGCCGGCCGAGACCCTCAAACCGGGCGAGACCCTGAAGCCCGGCGAGACGCTCAGGCCAGCCGAGACGCCTCAGTCCGACGGAGACAACAGCGGACCTGGCGGTGGCGGGGACGACGACAACTCCGGTCCGGGCTCGGGCAGCGGTTCGGGCTCCGGTTCAGGCTCCGGGCACGGCTAAGGCGAGGGGTTGACGGGCGCCGAGTCGAGGCGGAATCATCCTCCCTCCACGGTGCCGACGGGCACCAGAAGATGGTCCTGGGGGAATCCTAGTACTAGACGTAAGGTGGGCTGCAAGGTCACGCTGCGATAGTCGGCCATCCGATCGTCACCGCCGGGGCCTAATACCGCTATCGGAGAAGTTCGCTAGGGCGCGCGATGCATTTCTCTGATCTGCCCCGAAGACGGCCGCCTCGAAGTACTGGGACCCGTGCGGTGCCTCACAAGGGGCTCGAGCGAGGACAGAGCGTGGTCGAGTTCGCGCTCGTGCTCCCGATCATGGTCGTCCTGCTTCTCGCAATCGTGGACTTCGCGCGGATCTACACCACGATGATGACCGTGGAGTCTGCCGCCCGCGAGGCCGCCGACTTCGGCACGACGCTGGGGGCCGAACGGGATGGCAGGCACGCTGCCGATGGACGGGACCGTGGCAGAGATGAAGCGGCGGGCGTGCATCGCGTCAAGCAGCCTGCCCGACTACGAAGATCCCGATGAGCCCCAGCGCCGGCAACTGCACGAACCCGAGTCTTCGACTACTGCATGACGGTCCCGGAGACGGGGATATGTGGGCCGGTCGACCCGGCCGACGGCTGCGACGTGACCCGACTGCGACCCGTGCCGTGCACGGTGACCGTCACGCTCACCTATGACTTCCACCTGTTCGCGCCGTTCAACATCAACATCGGGGGCCGCCAGATCGGTCTCCCGGCGACGATCGATGTCGTGCGCGACAGCACGTACGCGATGACCGACATCGACCTGGCGACCCCGGCGCCATGACGATTCGATCGCGTTCCGAACTGCGCGCCGGTCGCCGGCGTAGCCGAGGCCAGGCGCTCGTCGAATTCGCCCTCCTCGCTCCGGTGTTCTTCCTCGTCCTGTTCGCGATCATCGAAGCCGGGCGCTTCATGTTCTATTACGAGATCCTGAACAACGCGACGCGCGAGGGCGCGCGGTACGCGATCGTCAACGGCGCCAACTCGCTCGTGTGTCCAACAGGGCCCGCCGGCGCCGGGCAGCGTCCCGTGCGATACCGACGGCGGCGACGTCGACCAGCGTGTGCGTGATGCCGCCTTCGGGGCCCTCGGCGTCGGAGTCGCGGTCGATGCCGACATGGTCCAACCCGGCCGACAACAGTCGTGGCGCGACGGTCAAAGTCTCGGCCACGTACACGTACTCCAGCCTCGTGCCCCTCGTCCCATTGCCGCCAATCACCGTGAAAGCGGAGTCGAGCCTTGTCGTCAACAACTAGCAACCGAACGTCAACTAGCAGCCGAGATACCGAACGAGGGCAGATTCTCGTCCTCTTCGCCGGGGCGCTCTTCACGCTGTTCGTCATCGCGGCTCTGGCCTTCGACGTTGGGATGATGCTGGTGGAGCGACGCGACCAGCAGAACGCGGCCGACGCGGCCGCCCTTGCGGGCGCTCGCTACGTCCTCAGCCGATGAGGTCCAGGCCGAGGCCGCAGCGCGCCAGATCGCGATCACCAACGGGTTCGACGACGCCGATGCGAGTGAGGTCGTCAACGTCTACATCCCGGCCGATTCACGGCAGGTACGTCGGCCTGCCCGGCTTCATCGAGGTCCAGATCGAAGGAATCCGTCCGTCGGTGTTCGGGGGGATCATCGGTCGCGCCGCAATGGCCCGTGGGCGCGTACGCCGTGGCGACGAACGACCAGAACCTGACGTTCCCGTTCTCGATGCTCGCACTCGACCCGACGGCGTGCAAGGCGATCAAGGTCACGGGAGGGGGCGTCGTCGAGGCCTACGCCAACATCCAGTCGAATTCGAGCGGGGCGGATTGCGCATCCGGCGACGCGACCAGCTTCAAGCGAGCGGGAGGCAGCACGATCGACGTGATCGCTGACGACGCGACCTGTCGAGCCGTCGGCGAGATCGTGGATCAGGGCAGCGGCTTCATGACGTGCGCGGCCGCTGAGAACTCGTTCGCCCTGCCCGATCCGCTGCGAAACCTGCCGGCGCCGGTCAAGCCGGCGCTGCCGACCCCGGCGATGGTTCAAGTGGGGCACACAAATGCAATTCCCGACAACTGCCCAGGCGCGACGCCGGCCTCGAAGGCGCCGTCAGAAACGGTCCCCAAGCTTTGCAAGATTCCTTCGGGCGGTTCGCCTGCGAACGTCGCGTGGATCCTGTACCCAGGACTCTATCCCGGCGGCCTCGAGGTAGATAAGAACAGGATCGTCTACCTGATGCCCGGGATCTACTGGATCGGCGGCGGCGGGTTGATCGTCAAGGGTGGCGCCTCCATCGTCACGATTGAGGAAGAGGCCGATGCGAATGCGAACGTTGCCCTGGCGACCTGGGGTGGTGGCGTCCTCATCTACAACTCCAAGCTTCCCGTCTCCGGTGGCGCGGCTGGTGAGTTCCACCTGAACGGCAGCGGGGCGGTGATGAAGCTGAAGGCGTTCAACGTCCCGGTTGGCAATCCGCTGGACATCTACAACGACATCGTGATCTTCCAGGACCGGACCGTTACGACCCCGGTGACGCTGAATGGTTCGTCCTCCGGCACCGAGGTCACGGGCGTGATCTACGTGCCGGACGGCCAGATAAAACTGAACGGAAACGGCGGCACACTGATCGTCGATCAGATCATCGCCGGCACGTACGACATCATGGGCAACGGCGGTACGATCAAGGTTCTTCACAATGTTGGCTTCGACTCGGTCATCGTCGCCGCGGGCCTCGTCGAGTAGCCCTTCGCGCCCCGATGACCGGTACCACTGGTTGACTGGCGCGTCGGCGGGACAACCGCGATGCTCCAGCCATGTACACCCGCCTTGTCTCGGCCGGACTCTGGTTCTTTGCCGCCGTCTATGCGGGTTCCATCCTGCATGGGGTCGCAGGCGTCCATGAGCTCGTTGGTCCGCTCGTCGGCTTGACTACGGCCGGCTTGATCGTCGCGGTACCGGCGCGTCGACACGCAGCGAAGCCCGTGCTCGCGTCCCGCCGTCCCTGCCACCGGGGCCATGCAGACCCAGGTCTGACCCGCGCTCAATCCAGCCACAGCCGATCAGCCGGCCGCAGCCCGCGGCCGGCTTATTGATTCGGCGGGCCGTGCGGTAGGCTGGCGGACGTGATCGTCGTCGTCGGTAGTCCGCACCTCCGGTTCCGAGGGTCGAAGCAGGAGGCGGCAGGACCGGCTGTCGGTGTCGGGGCAGCGGCGGCAGCGGCCGGGGCGGACGTCGAGCTCGTCGGCAAGCTCGGTGACGACCCGGCGGGCGAGGTGGTGCTGCTCGATCTCGCCGGGCGAGGCGTCGGGCACGTCGCGATCCTCCGGGACCCGAGTCGCCCGACGCCCGAAACGGCCGATCCAGATGCGGCGGACGCGGATCCATTCGAAGAGCCACCGGTTGAAGCTGAGCCGGAGCTCACGGAGACCCCGCCCGGGCCGACGCTCGAGCCGGCCGACATCGAACTCGCGCTGCGGTACTTGCCCGACTATCGCGTGCTCGTTGTCGCCGAGCCGCTGGCGCCCGCGGCCCTCGACGTGGTCCTGGCCGCGAGCCGCTGGAGCGGCGCGGCGCTCGTCATCGTCCTGCCCCACGGCGCCGATCCCGTTCGAAGTCCCGGACGCCACTGTCCTCGAGGCCCCCGAGGGCGATCCGGACGACGCCTTCGCGTCGGTCGTCGGAGGCTACGCAGCGGCCCTCGACCGGGGCGAGGAACCGGCCGAAGCCTTCGCCTCCGCGTCGACGGCCGGCGGCTGGGCGGCCGCCGCGGACTGAGGCCTCAGGCGCCGAGCGGGACGACGAGCTCCGGGCCGTCGTTGCGGACGTTGTTGACGAGCTGGCTCACCGGTCGGACGGCCAGCTCAACGTCGTCGCGCGGCTCGAGCATCGCCAGCAGTTCGCCGGTGTCCGTCGAGCCGCGGGTCGAGCCAGCGTCGCCCACTCATCGTCGGCCAGAACGACGGGCATCCGATTGTGGATCGGCGCCATCGTCTCGTTCGGAGTGGTCGTCACGATCGTGAACGTGCGACGAACCTGGTCGACGGCAGGGTCTCGCCAGCCGGACCAGAGGCCGGCGAGGACCAGTGGCCGCCCGTCGGCCCGGCCGATCGCGTACGGCTGGCGGATCGTCCCTTCGCGCCGCCACTCGTAGAACGACTCGACCGGCACGAGGCAGCGCTTGCGCAGCAACGCGTCGCGGAAGGCGGGGCTCGAGGTCAGCGTCTCGGCCCGCGCGTTGATCATCCGGGACGCCGACCTTGGCGCTCTCCGCCCAGTGCGGGATCAGGCCCCAGCGGTAGGCCTTGATCGCCCGACGGTCATCGCGCTGGACGACGACGAGGGCATCGTCGGTCGGGGCCACGTTGAACCGGGGACCCGGATCCTCGTCGAGCGGCTCGGCGGCGAAGATCTCGGCGAGCTCGGAGGCGGGGCGCTCCTGGGTGAATCGGCCACACATGCTGGGCAAGTCTAGCCGTCGGTCCTGTATCGTCGGGTCAATGGACGGCCCCTCGACCCCCGACCGCCCCCGCGGCCTCGACGTCGATGGGCCCCTCTCCCGGGAGGAAGCGCGGGCGCTCCTCGATCGGGGCGCGGAGCTGATCTCCGCGGGCGAATTCGCCGACGCCTTCAATCACTATCGGCGCGTCATCGGCTTCGACGACCCGGAGGTGACCGCTGCGGCCCTCCTCGGCGCGGCCCAGAGCCGGTTCCGGATGGACGACGAGGCCGGGGCAGTCGCGACCTGGGAGGCGATCCTCGAGCTGCCGGAGACGCCGACGACGTACTACGCCTGGCGCGAGATCGCGGCGGCGCGCGTCCGCGACGGCGACCTCCAGGGGGCGATCGCGGCGTACCGCGAGGCCGACCGACGCGCGCCGCTCGCCGACAAGCCGGAGATCGCGAACCGCCTCGGCTGGCTGGCAAAGGAGACCGGCAACGTCCGGGCGTCGAGGCGGTACTTCGCCCGTGGGCGCGGCAGCGTCCTGCCGCTCGCGACGTACGTCATCCTCGGGATCACGATCGCCGTCTCGCTGACGGCGATCCTGTCGTCTCCGACGGACAGCCGGCTGATCTACGACGCGCTGCAGCTGGACAAGGAGGCCGTCGCCGCCGGCGAGTTCTGGCGCCTGTGGACGGTGACGCTGGTCCACGGCGGCGAACCCGATCAGCCGATCTTCGCCCTCCTGCACCTCGGCTTCAACATGTACGCGCTCTATCTGACGGGACCCCTCGTCGAACAGATCTACGGGCCGATCCGAATGGTCCTGTTCTATCTCGTCGCCGCGCTTGGCGGATCGGTCGCCTCGTATGCCCTCGGGCCCGCGGAGCTCGGCGTCGGCGCGTCCGGCGCGATCTTCGGGATCTTCGGCGTCCTCTTCGTCGCATCGCGGCTCCACCTGCCGATGCTCGATCGGCGCGGCATGGCGCTGCTCCGCCAGGTGGGCTCGCTGATCGTCATCAACATCCTCATCGGCTTCTCCCTCGGATTCGTCGACAACGTCGCCCACATGGGCGGCCTGGCCGCCGGGCTCCTCATGGGCGTTGCGCTCCCTCCGGGCGGCGTGTCGACGCGCGGCGTGGCGACGCGGTTCATCGGGTCGCCGCTGGCGAGCATCGGGGCGGTCGCCGCCCTGATCGCCGGGGTCGCGGCGTGCATGTCGATCGGGTTCTCGACCTGGGGCTAGGCGGGGTCTGGGGTGCCTCAGCGGTCGCGAAGGATGTCGATGACGGCGGTAACCGCATTCCGTAGCCGGCGCGCCGCATCCTCGTCGTCGATCTCGTCGGCCAGGTCGTCGACCTTGTTTTCGAGCTCGCTCGCGGCTTTGGCCGCCTGATCCAGGTCGCCCTCCTCGAGAGCTGAGCGGACGTCTCGGGCCCGGCGCTCCAACTCGTTCGCGTCCTTGCCCTTGAGTCCGTCAGAGCCGCGCGCGGCCTGGATCGCTTCGTCGACCCCATCGAGGGCGGCGAGGGCTCGGTCCGCCACGGTGGGAGTGGGAACCGGTGTCGGAGATGGTGAGGGTGACGGTGAGGGTGACGCCGATGGGCTAGCGGATGGCGAAGGGCTGGGACGCGTCGACGGGCTGGAGCTGGCCGCTACGCCGCCAGGAGCGCCCGTCGGCCCGAAGAGTCCGCTCGCGACGGCTAGACCGGCGAGGATCAGGACGGCGACAGCTGCTGCTGCGACGAGGCTCCGACCCCACTGCGACGAGCCTGCCACCGGCCGAACCGCAGACGGCGTGACGGGTGATGCCGCGGCCGGCGAGAACGCGGGCATCGGCGCAATTGGCACCGCCGCGGTCGTCGCGTTCGGGTCTGAGGACCCGCGCCATGCCACCGCGCCGGCAGCGGGTCGGGCCCGGCTCCAGCGGCCGAGAGCCGCGGCAAGCGACCCGCCAAACGACAGGGCATCTGGCCGCCTCGCGGGATCGACACTCAGCGCGGCGGCGATCGGCTCATCGAACGCGGTGCCCAGATCCGGCGCGACCGAGGAGACGAGCGGCGCCGGACGCGATCCCGCGGCCACGAGATCCGCCACGGAGTTCGCCTGGCGCGGCATCGAGCCGGTCAGCCCAACGAACGCGGCAACTCCGAGGGCATACACGTCGCTCGGCGCGCCCGCCGGGCCTCCCGCGAGGACGTCGGGCGCGAGGTAGGCCATCGTCCCGACGGCCGTGCCCGGCGCGGTCAGCTCGCTCACCTCGGCGGGGTCGTCGGAGCGTGCCAGCCCGAAGTCCGCGAGCTTCGCTCGATCGGTCGTCAGCATGATGTTCGATGGCTTGACGTCGCGGTGGACCACGCCTCGGGCGTGGAGGCCGGCCAGCCCGTCGGTGACCGAGATGAGGATGGGGATGAGGTCGTCGGGGGCGAGCCGCCGGCCGCCGGCCAAGCGGTCAGCCAGCGACCCGCCCTGGCACAGCTCCATGACGAAGAACGGCTCGACGCCGGCCGCCGGATCGCCCGGGTCGACATCGAAGACGGCGACGACGCCGGGGTGGGCCGCGGCGGCAAGCGACCGCGCCTCGCGCTCGAACCGGCCGGCAAGAACGGGATCGCCGGCGTGGTTCGGCAGGAGGATCTTCACGGCGACGTCGCGGTCGAGCCGCTCGTCCCGGGCCTTGTGGACCGTCGCCATCCCGCCCGAACCGAGCGGCGCGATGATCCGATATCGGCCGGCGAGGAGGGCCCCGGGGGCTGGCATACGGCCGAGACTACTCGATGCGCTAGGATCGAGGGCCCCGCCCAGGAGTCCCAGTGTTCGCCACCCTGCTCGGCGCCTACCCGGCCGCTCGCGATGTGCTGTCGGCCGATGAGGCCGTCCGTGGGATCGTCGAAGAGCTCGTGGCCGCGGGGCTGGAGCCGATCAGCGACGGGCGGGGCGCGGAGCAGGCGGCGAGCCCCGATGACGCGGAGCGCATCGTTGCCGCGTGGCGGCACGCCGCATCGTTGACGGATCGAGCGGTCAAGCAGGCGCTGGTCGGGCCCTACACCCTGGCTCGCGGCGCCGACTCAGCCCCGATCGCGGAGTCGATTCGGGCGACGATCGAGGCACTTGCGGCTGCCGGCTGCCCGATGATCGAGATCGAGGAGCCGGCCGCCGTCGAAGTCGGCGAGGACGAAGGCGAGCGACGCCGCTTCGGCGACGCGCTGCGGACGGCGACGGAGGGCCTCGGGGATCAGGTCCACCTGTCCCTCGTCCTGACCGGCGGCAACGCCGACACGATCGGCGCGGCGACGATCTACGACCTGCCGTTCTCCAGCTATGCGTTCGATCTCATCGCCGGGCCCGAGAACTGGCGCCTCATCGCCGACGCGCCGGCCGATCGCGGGATCGTCTGCGGCGCGCTCGACCCCTCCGCCGACGTGGCGGACAGGCCGGAAGTCCTGATCTGGGCCGCGCACTACGCAGCCTCGCTCAAGGGCCGGGGCCTCGTTCGCGTCGGGCTTGCCAATGCCTCCAGCCTTGCCGGCCTGCCGCGCGAGCGCGCCCGCGCAAAGGTCCAGGCTCTCGCTGCGGCCGCCCGGCTCGCTGACACCGCCTCGCCTGAGGACCTGGCCGCCGCCCTCGACCCGCGGGCCGTCGATATCCGGTCCGCCGCCCTCGGTCGATACACGCCCAGGCGCAAGTGACCGGGACCGGCTCCCGCGGGTCGGTCGCGTGGCGCCTCGCCCTGCGAGTCATGTACCGCGTTCTCCGGCTGCTCGATCCGCTCATCCGATCCGGCTTGAGCGTGGGCGTTAGTGGCCTCGATGGGGTCGTCGCGGTCCGCGTGGCCGGCCGCCGGTCCGGGAAGGATCGCTCGACGCTGATCACGCTGCTGCACGTGGACGGGAACTGGTACATCGGCCACCCCAATGGCGACACCGGATGGACGCGCAACGCCGAGGCGGCCGGCATCGTCAAGATCGATCCGCCGGCCGCCGGTGGCGACACGTTCTCGGTCGTTCGACTGCCGCCGGGACCCGAACGTGATGCCGTGATTTCGGGCGACCCGGACCCAGCAGCCGTTCCCCGGCAACCTGGTCTATCGCGCCGCGAACCGTCACATCGCCGCGGTCGGCGTGTATTTTCGGCTGGTTCCGGTGGCCAACAACGCCTGAGCGGCACGGCGACGGGTTGTGGCAGGTCGGAAGACGAGAATCAGCACCTCCCCTGCGATGCCGTTGGTTGCATACTCGGCAGAGCGGCGGCCCCCCTGTGGCCCGGGGTGATGCAACCGACGGCATTACCC
>CAWBHP010000008.1:0-47301 GCA_963788685.1 uncultured Chloroflexia bacterium
CGCGGCGCCCGATGGGCGCGATGATCCGGTCGATGATGCGCATGACGTGGTCGTCGTTCTGGAAGACGACGTTCGTCAGCTCGAGCCTGCCGGACCGCTCGATGTAGACCTGGCGGGGGCCGTTGACCATGACCTCCGAGATCGACTCGTCGCGCAGGAGCGGCTCGAGCGGGCCGAGGCCGATGATCTCGTCGGTGATCTGCTCGAGCATCCGGACGCGCTCGGCACGGGTCAGGGCGAGGCCTTCCTCGTCGATGACCTTGCCGAAGATCTCCTCGATCTGGCGCCGGACCTCGACCTGGTTGGACAGGTCGAGCTTCGGGTCGAGATCCTGGATGACCCGGCTCTGGATCCGGAACTTGACGTCGCGGAACGACTCCCGGACGGGAGCCTGCGTCATCAGGCGCTGGGACGGCGTCGGCGGCGGCCACCCGGCGCCGCCGGGCCCTCCGCCCGGAACCGCGGGAACCCCGGGCGCCGGCGCAGGACCGGCCCCCGGTCGAGCGCTCTCGATCCTCTTCAGGAGTGACATCGCATCAGACCCCTTTTACGCCCCGAAGGGCAAGCTACCACCGACATGATCATCGGAATGAGAACAACGACTTCTTCTGGACTGCTTTGCGCGGCTCCGTCCGCCGGGGCGGAAGCCCGTTCGCCCGCCACCGCGGTGGCAAGCCGGAGGATGTCCTGGGAGACCTGGGCCTCCCGATTTGAGAGGAAGAAGGGTACGCCCTCGATTGAGGGCGTAGACGACGCTTCGGCCGTCGCTGACGATCGTGTGGTCGACCTTCCGGCCGATCGAATTCTCGACGTCGGTGACCCGGATGCCGAGGCTCGAGTCCGCGCGGTTGAGGACGAGCTTGACCTTGTTCTGCTCGTAGCCGAGCTGCTCGGCGACCTCCAGGAAGAGGCGCATGTTCTTGATGCTCGTGATCTCGAGGCTGAGCACCGTGAGGACGGTGTCGGCGGCGTCGAGGATCGCCAGCGTCGTCTCGTTGAACCACGAGGTGCAGTCGACGATCACGAGGTCGTGCTCGCGGCGCAGGGCCTCGAGGACGCGCTTCACGACCGTCGGGGTGATGAGCTCGGCCATCTCCGGCGACGGCGGGGCGAGGAGGACCCTCACGCCGGCCGAGTGGTTGATGACGAACGTGTCGAGCGACTCTGGCTCACCGGCTTCGAGTTCCGGCACGAGGTCCGCGATCGACTTGTTCTTCGGGTTCAGGTTGAGCAGGACGCCGACGTCGCCGAACTGGAACGAGGCGTCGACGAGGACGACGGTCTGGCCGAGCTCCGTCGCGGCGGCGATCGCCATGTTGACTGCGATCGTGGTCCGGCCGACGCCGCCCTTCGGGCTGAAGATCGCGACGATCTGGCCGTCGCGGTCGCCGCCGCCGCCGGCCGCGCCGGTCGGGGCCGCCCGGGGCCATGACAGGGGCCGCCGCCCGGCGGTTGGCCTTCTCGACCTCCCTGGCGTAGACCTGCCGGATCGAGGCCGTCAGCTCGTCGCTGCTGAAGGGCTTGACGAGGAATTCGCGCGCCCCGGCGAGCATCGAGCGCCGCAGGTAGTCCGCCTCGCCCTGCACCGACATCATCACGACGGCGGCGTCCGGGACTTCGGCGCTCATCCGCTCGGTCGCCGCGATCCCGTCCATGTCCGGCATGTTGATGTCCATCAACACGACCCCGGGCAGGAGCTGGGCCGCCAGCTCCAGCGCCTGTGCGCCGGACGCGGCGGCCCCGACCACCTCGATGTCGCTCTCAAAGCTGAGGAGCTTCGTCAGGTGATCGCGGGTCTCCGGGATGTCGTCCACGATGAGGACTCGGATCTGATCGGCCATTCGGTGGTTCGTTTTCTGCCTTCTGGTGTTGCCTGGATCATGAGCCCCGGAGAGGCGAACGGGCGCGGGACCGGTGGGGTCCTTCGCGCCCGTCGCACCGCCGGGATCGCGGTCGCGGGAGCGACCGGGTTATCTCGATGTGCGCGTCACTGAGCGGGGATGATGGCCTCGACGAGCTCCGGTCGGAGGACGCCATAGCCACCGTCGACGAGGGTCTTGAGGATCACGCCGGTCGTTCCGGCCGGCAGGCTGACGACGGGGTTTCCCTGCGCGTCGAGGAAGTCCAGCGAGTTGCGAAGGAGGAGGGAGATGTCGCCGTCGATCTGGGCGTACTTGATGAGCTCGGCCTGCTGGGCCGTGACCGCGAGGATGACGAGCACCTGGCCCTCGTCGCTGAGCGTCGTGGTCGGCGCCTGGCGCGGCGCTGCCGGACGGCGCTGCGTTGGTCCGGTTGGTCGCGGTGGTCGGCGGTCGGATGGTGCCGATCACCTGCATGCCTTCGATGAGAAGCTTGACGCTCGTGCTGTTCAGCCCCTGGACGACCGTGATCGATTCGTCTTCCGGGTTGAGGGTCACGACCGGGAACTTCTCGCCGGTGATCCCGAGGACGACGTCGACGTAGTCGCCCGTCTTGATGAGCGTGCCGACGCCGTTGATCTGGTTGACCTGGATGGAGATCGCCCGCTTGCCCTCGGGGACCACGATGTCGTCGATGCGCTGTCCAGGAAGTCCGCCCGGCTGAGCTGGGCGCCCTGGGTGATGGGGCGTCGAACCTTCTGGCCGACGATCTGGCTCGGGTTGCCGAAGGCGCCGGCCTTGCGATCTGCGGGCTTGATGGGCGACGTCGTCAGCATCCCCTGGGTCAGCGTTGCCCCGAGCGGGATGTCCTGGGCCGCGGTGACGGTATCGACGGGCGCGGCGGCGGAGGCAGCGGGCCCGCCGGGCCGGGTTGCCGGGCTGCTCAGAACGAGGACGATTCCGACGAACGCGACGATCGCCAGGAACACGCCGATGAGCAGCACGAGCCGATTGGAACGCTTCAAGTTGGATCTCCCGAGACTTGTGACAGGTGGCACCACTGTAGCACCGCCCAAGAGCGGCGCGACTATACCAAAGGGCTAGGACCATTAGGAGGATTAGGCAGGAAACCGACGCGTGTCGAAAGGTGATTCGCAAGGTTGCGCGACGGCCGCCGGAGTCGTTGACAAAAGGAACGGCCCGTCCTCGTCGGACGGGCCGTTCGCGCAGTGCGTGAGGGTCAGTTGTTGACCGACTGCAGCTGGCTTCCGATGACGCTGAGCTTGTCGCTTACCTGGCTGCCCAGGAAAATGAGGGCGACGATGGCGACGATGGCGATGAGCGCGAGAATGAGTGCATATTCGGCCAGTCCCTGGCCGTCGTCCGCGCGGCGGACGCGATTCACGAGAGCGGAGAGCTGCCGTAGCAACGACATCCGCTTCACCTCCTTTCCGAGAGGATCCCCGGCCCCCGAGGATGGACTCTTTGCGATTTGCCGGGCTACAAGGCCGGTGCGTCCAAGGTAGGACCCCCAGTTGGGGTGTCAATAGCCCGAACGGTACGGGTCTGTCGCGCGAGCGCACCGGAACATATGAGAAGGGCCGCAGCCGCCACTCGGCGGTGCGGCCCCCGTACGGTTCTGTGGACGGAAACTCTAGATCGAGTTACCGACGTTGCTGAGGATCTGCGAGACCTGGCCGCCCAGGAAGATGAGGGCGACGATCGCGATGATCGCGATCAGGGCGAGGATCAGCGCGTACTCCGCGAGACCCTGACCCTTCTCCTCGCGGCGGAAGGACGAGATAAGAGCGTGAAGAACTGACATGTCTTGGATCACCTCCTTTCCGGAAGTCTCCCGGAATTACCCGGGGGTGCGCCACACTACGGGCGAGGCGCGGGGGGTGTCAAGGTGACGACTTACCTATGCGTTGCGTCAACGGCAACGCGGCGTTGAAACCCCTGAGAATTGAAAAACCGCCGGGGCCCGAAGGCTCCGGCGGTTCTTTGTCAAGCGACTCGGTTAGATCGAGTTACCGACGTTGCTGAGGATCTGCGAGACCTGGCCGCCAAGGAAGATGAGGGCGACGATCGCGATGATCGCGATGAGGGCGAGGATCAGCGCGTACTCCGCGAGGCCCTGGCCTTCCTCGTCACGACGAATGGTGGCGAGGAACTTCTGAACGAGTGCCATGTGATGTTTCTCCTGGATGAGTACTCACCCCCAGATGAGGGCTTCGCCACTATGCAGCGGCGTCTCCGGGAAGACCACTAGGCAATTCGTACCGAACTCATAGGCCGCTCGGCTGGGCTTGTGCTCACGATGCCGCCTCGATCGCCTGGCCGATCGCCTCGAGCACGGCCGACACGGTCCCCCCGAAGAACACGAGCACGACGGTCGCAACCGCGGCGGAGAGGGCCAGAATGAGGCCGTACTCGACGAGGCCCTGGCCGCGCTCGCCGCTCATGGCCCAGCGGCCTGGTCAGGCGGGCTCGTCGGAAGGCAGGTCGACGCCGATCACCAGCTCCGCGCCGCCGGCCAGCAACTCGGCCGAGATCCCCACCGAGGCTGCGCGCTGCTGGATCTCCCGCCACGCGGTCGCGGGGAGCGCGACGATTGCCGCGTTGCGGGCGTTCTCGGCCGCGGCCTCGGCCTGCTCGCGGCGATCCTCGATCATTGCGGCGAGGGCCGGTGGCATGTCCTTGCCGCCCGGCGGCACTGATGCCTGGGCGGCCGCCTCGCGCTCGGCGGCTTCCACGGCGCTCGTCCGGTTGCGGGTGGCGGAGACGCGACCCTCGATCCGTTCGTCGGTCCAGTCGAGGCGCAGGGACACGTTATCGGGCGACGCGCCGAGGTAGCCATCCAGCGCCTCGTCCAGGATCCGGAACAGGCCGCTCTCGAGCTCCATCGGCAGACGCCGGTCTGTGCCCATCGACTCGAACTCGACGGTGACGCCGGCTCGCTGGCCCCGTTCCCGAACGGATCGGCGGAGCGTCGGCACGAGCCCGAGATCGTCGAGGACCATCGGTCTGACGTCGAAGATGAACGACTTCGTCGCGTCGAGCGTCTGCTGGACCATCGAGACGAGCTGGCGGACCTCGCCGCGGGCCATCTCCGGATCACGCGCGACGAGCCGCTCCACGATCTGGGCCTGGAGGACGATGTTCGTGAGGCTCTGGGCCGGTCCGTCGTGCATCGCCCGGGCGATCTCCCGCCGGAGGTCCTCCTGGGCCGTCAGCACGATTCGCGACATTCCCGGTGCGCCGTCGTCGCCGGCCCGTTTGGCGGCCGTGTCGGCTGCACCGTCGGGCAGCTCGGCGCCCTCCTCGACGGCGATGCCCAGGCTGGCGGCCATCTCGCCCAGCGATTCCCGGAACCGCGCGAGGATCTTGCGCTTGCCATCGAGGACCTCGACCTGGGCCTCCATGACGGCGGCCCGGCGAGTGAGGTTGACGAGCTGGGCATTGAGCGCGATGACGTCCTCGGATGGCGTCGCTTCGGGCATGCTGGCTAGCTTGTCGGTCGCCTGAGTGCGCTTGAGCTCGTGCCGTTCCGCCTCCGTCCGCGCCTGCGTGACGAGCATGTCGATCTCCGCGAGCTCACCGTCGAGGGTGGCGATGTCGCGGGTGACGCGCGCCGTCAGCTCGCCGAGGGAATCGGGCTTCGCGCGGGGTTCTACCGATGACACGGCCGCCCGATCAATCCTCCGGCATCCGGATCCAGCCCTGGCGCATCGCGTACACGACGGCCTGCGTCCGGTCGTTGACGGACAGCTTGCGCAGGATCGAGCTCATGTGGTTCTTGACGGTCTGCTCGCTGATCGAAAGGGCGTACGCGACCTGCTTGTTCGTCATGCCCTGGGCGATGTTGTCGAGGATCTCGACCTCGCGGGGCGAAAGCGGCGCGAAGATCGGTGCCGCCTCCTGGCCGTAGACCGCGAGCTCCCTGAACTCCTTGAGGACGCGGGACGCGACCGCAGGCTTGGCAAACACCTTGTCGTTGATCAGGTACTCGCCGTTCACGACGCGCCGGATGATCGTGACGAGGTCGTCCGGGCCGACATCCTTGAGGATGAAGGCGGCCGCGCCGGCCTTGATCGCGTCGAACAGGGCGTCCTCGTCCTCGTTGGCGGCCAGGACGATGATCCCGGTCGAGGGCAGCTCGCGCTTGATTCGCTGGGTGGTCTCGATGCCGCCCGGCGAGCTCAGCGAGAGGTCCATGAGGATGATGTCCGGCGACGTCTCGATCGCCCGATCGACGGCCGATCGGCTGTCGTCGGCCTCTGCCACGACGAGGAAGTCGGGCTCGTGGCCGAGGATGTTGGCGATCCCCACGCGGAACAGGGCGTGGCCGTCGACGATGAGGATCTTTGTCTGCTCGCCCTCCGCGCGACGGTCCGGTCCGCCACGGCGGCGTTCAGGTCCCGAATAGTTCATCAGGCGGTCTCCTATGTTCCCATCGGGATCGCCAGCCGGACGGTCGTTCCACTGTCCGGTTGCGAGTGCACCTCGAAATGGGCCCCGATCAGCTCTGCGCGCTCTTGCATGAATTGAAGTCCGAAGTTGCGGCGGCCGCGAGCCGCGACCGCTCCGACATCGAACCCTCGGCCGTCGTCGCGAACCGTGAGGACCCATTCCTCATCAGCAATGACGCTCGCGACGATGACAGATGACGCCCCTCCGTGCTTGCGCACATTCTGAAGGGCTTCTTGGACGACCCGCAGGACGACCGTCTGCTGGGCCTCCGTCAGGCGGTCCGACGGAGCGGTCAGCTCGGTCGTGATCGCAAGGCCCGGTCAGGGCAGTCGTCCGGGCGACCGCATCGGCCACGGCGCCGTCCAGCCCCAGCTCATCGAGGACGGGCGGGCGGAGCTGGCTGATGAACGTCCTGACGGAGCCGAGCTCGCGCCGGAGCAGCTCCCGGAGAAACCGCAGCTCCGTCCGGGCCAGCCGATCGTCGTGGTCGATCACCCGCTCGATGTACTCGACCTGGAAGATCGCGTTCGACAGGACCTGGGCCGGCCCATCGTGGATCTCCTGTGCCAGCCGGGATCGCTCCGACTCCTGGGCCTCGACGATGCGCATCTGGATCTCGGTCGGCAGACTCTCGCCGCCGGTCAGGCGGCTTGGGTCGCCGCGCTTCAGGAAAGTCCCGGTGCTCTCGAGGTTGCGGAGCGCGACCTCCAGCTTGGCGAGCTCCGTCTGGTGGCTGCCCAGCTCCTGGCCGATGCTGGCGACGTCTGACCGCAGCGCTCGGATGCGATCGTCGTCCGCGCCGACTCGCGCTGCGTCAGGTGCCTCCGGCGTGTCTGTGTCGGCGTGACCACTTGCTTCGTCGTCCCAGTCGCGTGACAAGCCGGGGTCGGGCGTCCGTCGCCCGTCGCTCGAGCGAATCGAGCTCATCGGTGAGTGCCTGCCAGCGCGTCAGCTCGTGGTTGTACGCGGCGCGGTACCGCTCACGGACGCTCCGGAGGGCGTCGGCGCTCGAATTGACGGCGGTAATCGCATCTGCGTGGAGCCGGTCGATCGACTCGCTGACCTCGCGCAGGTCGCGCGGGTCTCGAGTCGTGCGTGGATCGTGCGCCTGGGGCGCGTCCTCGCTGCGGGTGCTCGGCATCCGTGCGTGCTGCGTCCATCGGCTTCCGAGTATAGGGGTCGCCACTCATGGACAGACCAGCCTGTACACACGAGTGTTCTCGAGCGCGCGAGCGAGCCTCGGATCGGCCGGGGTCCCGATGTCGATCTCGTCGAAGCAATCGGCGCCCGGGAGCGTTGGTGTCGAGAACCGCCGGCCAGTCGCCGTGCTCGTCGCCGTGGAGGATGAGCAGCCGCGTCCCCGGGAAGCGTGTTCGCGAGGTCGAGGACGTCGGCGGGGCTCTCGGCCGGCAGCGCCAGGGCCCTGGCCCCCGTCGACTCCGAGAGCCAGATCGGGAAGTTCGTGATGATCGGGCCCTGGTCCTCGAGCGGCAGCCCGGCCGCCTCCATCTGCTCGGCGAGTGCCTCGTAGCGCTGCGCCAGCCCGACCGACAGCCCACCGAACGTTGGCATCAGCGCCGCCATGAAGAGCAAGGAGCCGAAGATCGTCAGCGCTCCGCCCAGCCAGGCCACCGGCCGCGTCCAGCCCCGGATCTGCCCGACGCGCTCGATGGCGGCGTCGAGTGCCAGCAGCGCGCAGACGATGAGGAGCACATGGGCCGCTCCGGCGGCATGGAGGTAGGTCCCCCAGGTCGTCGATACCGGGAAGAGGAGGCTCGTGACGAGGAACGTGGTGATCGACAGGACCGCGAGCGGCAGGATCGCCCGGAGGCGGATGAACCACGGCAGCGCGATGAGCCCAAGGAACGCGGCCGGGATGCCCGGCAGAAGCAGGACCGTGAAGAGGTTGTGGTAGATGCCCTCGGCGCGCATCAGCAGCAGGCGCTGGGGGCCCTCGGCGAGGTAGCGCGCCAGCGTCGGCGGGTCGTTCCAGGCGAAGATGTCGAAGCCGGTGACCGACAGCGCGTTGGACAGGGCCTGGCCCGGCAGCGGGTTCCCGAACACGAGCCAGTCCCGGACCATCCACGGGACGAAGATCGCGAGGGCGACGGCCGCCGGCATCGCGACGAGGGCCAGCCTTGCGGCTGCGCTCGAGGACCGGCGTGCGCCAGACGGCGATGAGCCAGGCCAAGCCGAGGAACACGGCCTCGTTGCGGGTCAGGGCGGCCAACCCGATCAGGACGCCCAGGGCGATGACCTTCGGGCTCGTGAGCCGCACCCGGCCGGCATCGCGCAGGATGCGCGGCATCAGCAGGCACGCGGCGAGGGCGAGCGCAGCGAACGGCATCGTCGAGTCGGGCAGGGCGGAGTGGAGGACGAGCGGCAGGTAGACCGCGCTCGTCAGACCGGCCCCGAGCGCCAGGACGCGGGTACGGCTGAGCGAGAGGCGCCGCTCAATTGCCGCGTCGGCGCCGAGGCGCCAGGCGAGGACCGGGACGATCGCGCCGGCGACCACCGAGCTCAGCTGGGCCGCCGCGAACGTCGGGCCGAGGAGGGCCATCGGGATCGCGGCGAGGAACGTCGGCAGGGGCAGCCAGACCTCGAACGCGGGGCGGGGGAACGACAGCGGCGGGGTACCGTAGCTCCACAGGGCGTCGCTCGTCAGGCCCTGGCCCTCGAGGAGGTTTCGGGCCACTCCCACGTAGTAGGCGGTGTCTTCGGGCTGGGGGAATACCACCAGCGACGCGGCAACGACCCGCACGACAAGGGCGATCAGGAAGACGAGCCCGGCCGACAGGAAGATTTCGCGGCGGCTCATGGTGTTGCTCCGGTCGCCGCTCCGGCGGCGGTCACCGCGCAGCGCGGGTCAGCGGGGCTGACGCAGACCGGGTAGATGGCGGCACTCGTCTCGCCGCCGGGTCCCGGGATCCCGATGAGTCGCGGGCCGATCCAGCGCGGCCGCGCCTCGCCCGAGAAGACCGGTCCCAGCGCCGCGACCGTGTCGTCGCGCTCGATGACCAGCCACTCGATGCGGTAGGCGTCGCGCGACCTCCTCGATCGTGTCGAGGGGATCGTTCGGCGTCACGACTCCGCCGTGACCCGTGTGGTAGCGATAGCCCGCCGCGTCGATCGACATGAGGCGGGCATCCGGCGCCGCACCGGCCAGGTCGAGCGCCGCGGCGACCGCCCGCCGCTCCGTCCGTTCGAGATCCCAGCGCCCCTGGACCAGCGAGGGCGGTCGGGATGGCCGCAACGACCGCGAATCCGACCGCTGCCGATACGAACAGCTTCGTCGCGGTCTCGCGATCCCAGGCCCGCCGCCGCGCCGCGATCCACGCGACCGCGACGACGATCCCCTCGAGCGCGAGCAGGTATGCGTGTGGCGCCAGGGCGACGGCCGAATGGATGAAGGTCCCGCCCGGAACGTGGACCGCCGACACCAGCGCCGAGAAGGCGAAGAGGATCGCGGCGTACGTCAGGAACGGCCCGAAGTCGACCGACCGCCGCTTGGCCCACGCCGCCGATCAGCATGAACGGCAGCAGGATCCCGCCCGCCACGAGCGTCGTGAAGATGCCGACGGCCGCCACGAAGCCACGCCGACCCGGCTGAGGAGCAAGCGGAATGGCGCCCTGGCCCAGGAGGTGGCTGAGGGTCGCCGGCGTCGTGATCGAGTTCCACTCCTCGATCGAGCGGATATAGAGGACCTTGCCCGACGCGGTCGAGGGGGACAGCTGGCCGAAGACATCGAGCTGGCGGATCCACCACGGCGCCATGACCGCGAGGAACAGGCCGAAGCAGGCGACGGCCGCCCAGACCGGGATCGCCGGTCGCCGCGGCGCCGCCTGACCGCCACGCCCGCCAGCGGTCGTAGAGGAAGGCGAGAGCCAGGGTCGCCGCCGACCAGCAGGCCGTCGTTCCGCGACAGCGTCGCCAGGCCGACCAGCAGTCCGCCGATCGCGAACGACCGGGCGTGACCGCGCAGGCCGCGGGCCGCCATCCAGAGCGCCCCGGCGACCAGCGGCTGATAGAGCGAGAAGTTGTCGGGCTGGGTCATGTAGACGAGCGACAGGCGCCGGGATTGCCGTCAGGACGCCGGCTCCAACCGCCACGAGCGGTCGCAACCCGGCGTCCCGCCCGATGGCCCAGGCCAGCGGTGCCGCGAGCGACCCGATGAGCGCGAACGGCAGCGCCGACGCGACCGGCGTCGACCCGAGCAGCCAGATGAACGGGACCTGGACGAGCGAGGCGAGCGGCATCCAGTGGGCGTTGCTCGGAATCGGGAGTGTCGGGTCTGCCGGGATCGTCCCGCCGACCTCGGCGAAGATCCAGATGAAATCGACCTGGAGGCCGCTGTCCAGCGGCCACCGCCCGGGCGACGTCGACGTAGTAGTACGAGTCGGGGTAGGCGGGGTCCGGGAAGAGGGCAATCAGTACCAGCCGGACCGCGAGGGCGAGCACGTACAGGGCGATCGGGGTTCGCACGGTCGGTGCAGCGTAGCACCGCCCCCCGCCCGTTCCGACCGGTACGAATCGGCTATTCGACGACACCCGGCGGGAGGGCGTGAGCGCCCTGTCCGGTCGCTAGGATGGTCGCCATGGCCTCCCCCGGCAGGCTTGCCGCGTTCGACACCCCGAACGTCCGCCGCGTCCTCGCCGGCGCGGCCGTCCTCGGGCTGGCGCTGGGCATCCAGACGCTCGTCCTCCACCTGTCGACGGATCCCCTCGCCGACGTCCACGCCTACTACGACGCCGGTGCGCGCCTCAACGCGGGCCTGCCTCTCTACGACCAGCCGGCGACGACCAACGACAACGAGTTCTACCGTTACCCGCCGCTGCTGGCGATCGTGTTCCGGCCGCTCGCGTTGCTGCCCTTCGAGGTCGCGGCCGCCATCTGGGAGGCGTTCCTCGTGGTCTGCCTCGCCCTCACGATCGTCCGACTCGGCCTGAATCGCCGGACCTGGATCGTCCTCGGGATGCTCGCCCTGCCGATCCTGTGGAGTCTCGCCATCGGCCAGGCGCAGGTCGTCGTCACCCTCCTGATGGCCCTCGGGGCACCGTGGGCCATTGCGCTCGGCGCGCATCTCAAGATCTTCCCGGCGCTGGCCGCGATCTGGTGGCTGGGCCGGCGCGACGTCCGCTCGTTCGCGTGGTTCATGGCGTGGCTGGCTGCCCTCGGCGTCGCTGCAGCTCGTCCTGGAACCGGCCGGGACGCTGGCGTTTCCGGCGTCGCTCGGGCTGGAGCAGGTCGGCAACGTCGAGAACCGGTCGCTCTACGCGTATTCGCCGATCGCGTGGGCCGTCGCACTCGTGGTCGGGATCGTCGTCGCGTGGCGCCTCGCGCCGACGCGCTACGGCTGGGTGGCTGCGGTCGCGCTCTCGGTCCTGGCGACGCCGCGGCTCCTCATCTACCAGCTCTCGACGCTCGTCGCGGCGCTCCGGGAGCCGAGATCCAGCCCGCCGGCCGGGGAGCGAGATCCATGAGCGAGCGACCCGCGACGCGGCGACCGAACCCCGTCTGGCTCGCGCTTGGGGATTGTCGGCTGGGCGGGCCTCGCCTGGCTGGCGGTCCAGATGTTTTCGGCGACGCCGCGGACCGCTGCCTTCGATCTCGAGCTGCTGCTCCAGGCCGGGCGCGACGTCGCCGCGGGGCGGTCGCCATACGACCCGGCGATGGTCGCCGGCGGCGTCCCCGGCGCGGCCGACCTCTTCTACTCCTACCCGCCGCCGGTCGCGCAGGCGATGAGCCTGTTCGCGGCGGTGCCGTCAGGCGCGATGTTCGCCGCGCTCTGGGTCCTCGCCATCGCAGGTCTGGCCTACGGTGCCGCCCTGGTGAGCCGCCGCCTCGCCCCTGGGCAGCCAGTCGCGGCGACCGTCCTCCCGACGCTGGCCGTCGCGCCGCTCTTCCTGCCGTTCGGGATCGCCCTGCTCTTCGGCAACCTCGACGCCCTGTTTCCGTTGGCGTACGCGCTCGTGCTGGTGGCGGCGGTGGCCCCGACTCGGCGGTCGAGCATCGCCGGCGGCGTCGCGCTGGGCCTGGCAACGGTCGCAAAGGTCCATCCGGCCGGTCTCGGGCCATGGTTCGTCGGCCGCGTCGTCCGCGAGCGCCAGTCACGGGCAGCCAGCGGCCGCGTTGCGGGTGATCCTCGCGGCCGCCGCCACGGTTGCCGCCGTCCTCGTCCTCAGCCTGCTCGCCGGCGGAGCGGACCTGTGGCGCGACTACGTGCCGGTCGCGGGCGCGGCCAGCAACGCCCGGCTCCTCGATCCGCGCAACGCCGGGCCCGCCGCGCAGGTCGCCCTGCTCCTCGGCGGCTCTGAGGGGCTCGTGCGGACGCTGCACCTGCCGGTCGCCCTCGCGGCCGTCCTGGCGTCGCTGTGGGCCGGCTGGGCGGTTCGGGACCGGCTGGCGGGGATCGCCGTCGCCGGTGTTGCGTCCCTCGTGCTCCTGCCGGTGACCTGGTACCACTACCCGACGGCGCTCATCCCGTTCGCGATCGCTGCGGTCGTCCGGGCGCGCGGGACCGCGGCGGCTCAGCGGACTACGGCGTTGATCGGAGCCGCGGCCCTCGTTGCGACCCTCTCGATTGCCTGGATCCCCGGCCTGTGGCTTGCCATCGGGTTCGGATTGGCGGGCGTGGCCGCGAGCGCCCCCGCCGGGGCGAACACGAGCGAGCAGCCCGTCGAATAGCGCCGGAAAAGAAAGAGCGCCGGTGGCCGCGATGGCCACCGGCGCTCAGGTCCTGGTCGCGAAGCGTCAGGGTGCGAAGTAGCCGGTGATGTCGAGGATGAGGTGGGTCGTCTTGCCGGACGACGCCTTGTAGACGAGACCGACGGCCCCGCCGGCGGTCAGCGGCCCGGTGACGCCGTTCGCCCGGACATCCCCGATCGGGAAGTTCAGGGTGGACGTATCAGGCGTGTTGTCCAGCGGCCTTGCGTCATCGAGACGTAGCCGTCGTCCGTCTGGCCGACGACCGTGAGGTTGCCGGTGATCCCGAGGGCGGCCGCCGGGACACCGACGTGGCCTTCGACCTGGAGGGCCCGCGCGATGTCCGTCTTGAACGTGCCGCTCAGCCCCGTCCCGAAGCGCGAGTCGAGGACCCGGCCCGGATCGAGCGGGTAGAACTTCGAGCCCGTCAGATCCTGGACGTAGTAGCCCGTCACGTCGAAGAGCAGGTGGGTGGTCTTGCCGGGCGCCGCGATGTAGATCGCATCGAGGTGACCGACTTCGTTGACGGAGTCGAGGCGGACGGTGATCCCGTTAGCCCGGGTGTCCGCGAGCGGGAAGTTGATCGTGGAGGTCTCGGGGTTGTCGGCGAGATCCGGCCCGAGGGTGACGTAGCCGTCGTCGTTCTGACCGACGACCGTCAGGTTGCCGGTGACCGCCGTCGCGTTCGCGGGGACGCCGCCGCGGCCGGCGACGTCGAAGTCGCGGACGATGTGCGACGTGAACTTGCCGCTCAGGCCGTTGGCGAAGCGGGTGTCGAGGAGCCGGACCGGCGTGATCGCCTTCGAAGGTCGCACCGGTGTTGTTCTCGAGGAAGTAGCCGGTGACGTCGAGGAGGACGTGGGTCCTCTTGCCGGCGCCGGCCTTGTACACGATGCTCAGCTTGCCGTCATCGGCGAGCGGGCTCGTGATGTTGTTCGCCCGGACGTCCCCGAGGGGGAAGTTGAGGGCCGAGGTGGACGGGTTGTTGTCGGGATCGGGCGTGACCGACAGGTAGCCGGCCTGCTGCTGGCCGACGACGGTCAAGTTGGCGGTGATCGCCACGGCGTCGTTCGGGATGCTGAGGCGGCCCGCGATGTCGACCGAGCGGGCGATGTTCGCCGTGAACTGGTTGGCCAGCCCGATGTCGAACCGGGTGTCGAGGAGCCGGACCGGATCGATCGGGACAAAGGTCGTCGAGGTCGGCGGCGGCGGCGGCGCCGCCCCGATGTTGAACGTCCGCGGTGTTCGACGTGTTGAGGATCGTTGCCGGCCGCATCGAGGGCCTTGACCCGCCAGCAGTAGCTGCCGTCGGCATAGGCCGTGATCGGGGCCCACGAGGTCATGACCGTCGTCTGGTTGGAAGGGAACGCCGAGAACGCGCAGGTAGCCGCGACCTCGATCTTGTACTGGACTGCGCCGGCCACGCCGCTCCACGTGAAGAGGAGCGTGTTGGCAGCGACCGTGGCACCGTTCGCCGGCGCGGTGAGCGTCTGGCTTGGCCGACTGAAGGGTGAACGTCCGGCCGGCCGACCAGGGACCGGCCCGGTTGTCGGCGTCATTGCGTCGGACGCGCCAGGCGTAGTCGCCGGACGGCAGCGAGGTCGTCGGCGCCCAGGCCGAGAACTTCGTTGTCGTGCTCAGGACCTTGTTGGCCGGCGAGAACAGCAGGTCGCCGTTCTTGTAGATCTCGATGAGATACGTCGCCGCGAATGCCTGCGGATTCCACTGGAAGTACGGCACGCCGGACTGGGTGCTCCCGTTGCCAGGGAACGTCAGCGACAGCGCGGGCGAGGCCTTGTTCACAAGGCGAGCCGGACTCTTCGTCAGCGTGTTGCCGCTGCCGTCGATCGCCTGGACCCGCCAGTAGAGCGGGCCTTCCGGGTAGGTCTTGCTGAACGGCGTGTAGGTCGTCTGGTCGACGGTCGCCGCGTCGAAGATCGACGCGAAGTCGGCGCACCGTCGAGACCTCGATCCGGTAGGACCGGGCCTCCTGGTCGACGGCCGGGTTGAGCGCCTGGTTCGTCGTCAGGTAGGCCGTCCAGTTGAAGGTGATCTGGTTGGCGATGGTCTGGCCGGCCGTCGGGGTGAGGACCTCGATCGCCGCCGAGTTCTTGCGGAATGCCGACGCGTTGTCATTGGCGTTCGTCTGGGCGTTTGGCCCGCAGCGCGTCAGGCTGTAGTCGACGCACGGCTTGACGAACCAATAGATGGCCTGGCCCGCCTGCTGGTCGAGGAACGACTCGCGCGGCGTCAGGGTCGTGAAGATCGTCTTGTAGCGCTTGATCTCGTTGGTGAACTCGGCATCGTTGGCGAGGGTGACCTCGTACGCGCCGGCGCCCGCAACGGGCTCCCACTCGATCGTGGGCGTGTCGGCGAGTGTTGTGCACGTCGCGATGAGCGTGCAGCGAGGCGGCGACGAATAGTCGAGTGATCCGAGCTGCAGCGGTGCCGTGACCGTGAAGGTCTGCTCCGCGCTTTGAGCCAGCGGGGTGTCGGCCGCGTTGTAGGCTTCGACGTAGTACTTGTACGTGCCGGCAGACAGCGGCAAGGCGCTGTAGGTGAACCCGGCATATTTGAGCTCCGTTGCGCCGCTCAGCGGCGTCACGAAGTAGAGGCCACCGGACGGGCCGTAGAACACCTTGTAGTGGTCGGCGCCGGTGTAGGGATCCCAGGTCATCTTCGGCATCCGGGCGCTGGAGGCACCGTCGGCCGGGCTCGTGATGTCGAAGCTCGTGTCGGTCGTGATTGGATCCAGCGAGAAGTGGAACCAGTCTCCGCTCGATGGCGTGACGCTCGCGTGGCCAAGGCCGTCGATCGTCGTGACGTACCACTGGAACGGCTCGTCGGCCTCATCGAGCAGCGCGGGCGGTGTGTACGACGTGGCATAAGTGACTGCCGTGTGCACCGTCGCCCCGCCGGAGTCCTTGATCGTGATTCGGTAGCGCTCGATGTTGTCGACCGCGGTCCAGGTGAAAGTCGGCGTCTGGACCGTGGAGTTGTCGGCCGGGGTCAGCAGCGTCGGCAGGTCCCCGATGTAGATGAACCGCCAGGTGTCGGTCGCGTTGAGTTCCGAGAAGATTCCCTGGATGTCGCCGGTGTCGTCGATCGCGCGGACCTTCCAGTAGTAGGTCGCTCCGTGGCTCGGCGGCCCGAACCCGCAAGGGCCCGGCTCGCCACCGGTGCCGGTCGTTCGGGCATATGGCGTGATGTTCGTTCGGTTCGTGTAGCACGTGACATATGAGCCCGCCGGGAAAGAACGGGTCATCCCCAATGAAGATCTCGTAATGAGACGCGAGCGGGACTGGGGTCCACTCGAGCGTTGGCACGCTGACGATCGGGGTCGTCACGCCGTCGTAGAACGGGGCGACCTCGTTCGGCTGCTGCGGCCAGTTACGGGTGAACTGCCACTCGGTCGACCAGCCGCCGTTGTTGGCAGTGTTCTTCGCATCCTTGGCCCGGACCCGCCAGAAGTACGAGCCGTTGTCGAGGTTGACGGGGGTGTTGTACTTCGTGCTCTTGATCGTCGTGTTCACGATCAGGTTGTTGTCCCAGTCGCCGTTGGGGCTGACCTGGATCTGGTAGGTCTCAGCGCCGACGACGGGCGACCAGCTGAACGTGATATCGCGAATCGGCGTCCCGACGGCGTCGGGCGGGGTGAGAAGCGTCGGGACCGTCGGCCACGCGTAGTCGTACTGGCGCGGAATCGTCCACTCGCTGACGACTCCACCGGTCGTGGAGGTCGCCCGGAGGCGCCAGTAGAAGATTGGTCGATCGTTGGGCGGCTCGGTGAGCGTGAAGTTCGTGTTGTTCGTCGTGAACGTCGATGGGAGGATGAACTGGTCGTCGTCGTCGATCTCCAGCGTGTAGTTCTTGGCGCCGGCGAGCGGCTGCCAGTCGAAGAGAACGGGCTCGGTCGGGAAGTTGAACGTGTCGCCGTCGGCCGGCGAGTCGATCACCGGGGCGTTCCCCCACTCCTTGGTGAAAGCGTTCCGTCGGTGAATGGCCCGATCCCGGAGCCGCCGTCGGTGCCTGCGACCCGCCAGTACAACAGGCCGAGGGGCAAGTCCGCCGGCGGCGTCGCCTTCCGGTTCACGGTGTCGACGTTGTAGGTGAGCGGCGTGAAGTCGGGCTCGGTCGAGATCTGGACGCGGTATTTCGCCGCGCCGCTCACGGCCGACCACGAAAGGATCGGGTTGGACGACACGGTCGCCCCTTCGGCCGGGGCCAGCAAGGTCGGCGCGCCGGATGGCGGGGCGGCTCCGACGGCCGCGGGGAAGAGCCCGGCGAGCATCAGGAGCGCTGCCGCCGTAGCCAGGAAACGGGCGCGAGGCGAGACGGATTGGGCGCTGGACACGATGCGGGTTCCTCCCCATGTAGCGACCGCGTCGACAACGGCCGCAAGAAAACGGATCAGCCCGCTGACGGAGCGGGCCAAGCCCCACTGTAGTCCCCGGCGGCGGAGATGGTAACCCTCGATAGTGACCACGCCCACCTTGGTACTTCCGGGCCATTCGGCGGGAGGCAACGTTTCCTTAGGGTTAGCGGACGTCTTGCGCATCTGCGCGGTCGGCGTCAGGCTACGATCGCGCCTCGGGTTCCCGGAGGGAACAGCCCGGGGTCAAATCAATCATCTGGGGTACCTGCACTCATGGACTTCCTCGCCTACATCGATCCGGGCTCCGGCAGCCTCATCATCCAGGCGGTCATCGCGAGCGTCGTGGCAATCCCGTTCTTCTTCCGCGAGCAGATCGGGCGTCTGCTCCGCACGGTCCGCCGCGGCCAGAGCGACTCGAGCCCCGCGACACCGCCCACCGACCGGCCTTCCTGAGTCCGTCCTCCGCCGCGCAGCCGGTGCAGGCGACAGCCGAGAGCGACCGCGCCCGACGGGACCCGGGCTCATTCCGCGACCCGTCCGGGTTCGTGTACACCCGTGACGGCGTCCTCCTCCGACAGATCAACGCCTCGTTTGCCGCCGACTGGGACGACCTCGTCGCAAGCGGCCTGCTGACGACGCTCCAGGAACGCGGTCTCCTCGTCAGCCACGAGATGGCGCCAATCGAGACTGCAGCGGCGCCGGATATGGCCCATGCGGTCATCCGGCCGGAGCGGATCGACTTCATCTCGTACCCCTATGAGTGGTCGTTCGGCATGCTCCGGGATGCCGCCCTCCTGACCCTCGACGCGCAGGCGCTCGCGTTCGAGCGGGGCTTCACGCTCCGCGACGCGACCGCCTACAACGTCCAGTTCCGGCGCGGCCGCCCAGTCCTCATCGACACCCTCTCGTTCGAGCGGGCAGAGGAAGGGGCGCCCTGGATCGCCTACCGCCAGTTCTGCGAGCACTTCCTCGCCCCCCTCGCGCTGATGGCGAACCGCGACGTCCGACTTGGCCTGATGCTCCGCGACTTCATCGACGGGATTCCGCTCGACCTCGCCGCGCGGCTGCTGCCCGGCCGGACACGCTGGAACCTCGGCCTCGGGCCGCACATCCACGCCCACGCCCGGGCCCAGGCCCGGTTCGCCGACAGGGGTGACGAGGCGGCCGCGGCCACCAAACGAACAACCGTCAGCCCGCTGAAGCAGCGGGCGCTCATCGACAGCCTCCAGCGGACGATCCGCAAGCTCGAATGGACGCCCGAAGGAACCGAGTGGGCCGACTACGCGGAGAACACCTCGTACGGTGACGACGCGACGGTCGTCAAGGACGATCTCGTCCGGCGGTTCCTCGACGCGGCCGGCGGCGACGTCGTCTGGGATATCGGCGCGAACACGGGGCGCTTCAGCCGCATCGCCGCGGATCTGGGGCGTCGCGTCGTCGCGTGGGACGTCGATCCCGCGGCCACGGAACGCCACTACCGGCTCATCCGGCGCGACGGCACCGAGGCGATCGTGCCCCTCGTGCTGGATCTCGCCAATCCGAGCCCGGGTCTTGGTTGGGGCGGCGAGGAGCGGCGGACCCTCGAGGAGCGCTCGAACGCCGACGTCGTTCTCGCCCTTGCCCTCGTCCACCACCTCGCCATCGGCAGGAACGTCCCGCTCGAGCGGATCGCAGACTACTTCGCGAGGCTCGCTCCGGGGCTCGTGATCGAGTTCGTCCCCAAGGAAGACCCGATGGTCCGCAAGCTCCTTGCGACGCGCGAGGACGTGTTCGCGGACTACACGCTTGATGGCTTTCGCACGGCGTTCGGGACGCTCTTCGACATCGCGGAGGAGGCGCCCGTCACCGGAACGGCCCGGGTTCTCTTCCGGATGTCTCGACGCGGCTGACGCCGGCCATGAGCGACGGGGTCGCCCGCGCACCTCGAAGAAGGTTGCCGATCGCGGGCTACTCGTTGGTCTTTCCCGCGGCGATGGTCGTGAATATCTGGGTCGGAACGGGCATCCATCCCCTGTTGCTGTTGCGGCCGGTGATCGTCGCAACGCTCGTCGCGCTCGTCCTCGTGGTGGGGCTGACCGCGGTGTCGCGCAGTCGCGATCTTGGGGCGCTCGCCTCGACCGCGGTCGCGTTGTGGGTCATCTCCGCGTTCACCTACCCGTCGATCGGCATCGTCCTGGGACCTGCCATCGTTCTGCTGGTCGCGATCGGGGTTGCCAAACGAGGCCGACCGTGGCCGATCGGGGAGCGCATCACGCGCGGCATGACGATCGTCGCGGCGATCACCGCGCTCGCCGTCGGGCTGCAGTGCGTCCAGTCGGGTTCGCTCGGCCAGGCCGTCTCGGACATCCAGCTCGACCTGGCCGGGCTGGGGCCGACGGCCGCGCCCCGGCCAGATGATCCCGATATCTACCTGATCATGCTCGATGGCTACCCGGGACGAGACGCCGCTGCAATCGACCCGTCATGGGACGCGGCTGCGTTCGGGAAGGAGCTCGCGGCACGCGGCTTCACGCTGCCGGGTCGGACGCGCTCGAACTACCTCCAGACACCGCAGACGATCGCGTCCGTGCTGGACATGCGCCACCTCGCGGACATTCCGGCCCTCGATCCGCCGTGGGGCCCGGCCTGGCTCGACGGCGCGCGCGTCCGCCGAGCGATCAACGAGGCACGGGCGTTGACCGAGCTGCATGCCCGCGGCTACGAGCTGACCGCGATCGCGTCCGGCTGGGCTGAACCGGAACTCCGCCACGTCGACCGCTACATCGAGCCGATCGGCCTCAACGAGTTCGAGGTGGGGCTGCTACGTGGAACGGGCGCCGGCGACATCGTCTCGTTGCTCGCGCCGGCCCTACCCGCGGCGTTGCAGCGGGGCCGGATCAAGGAGAGCTTCGAGGCCCTCTCGGACGAGGGCGAGCGCGCGTCGGACCGGCCGAAGTTCGTCTTCGCCCATATCGCCGGCCCGCACCCGCCATGGGTCTTCGACGCCGCGGGGAACGAGCGGCAGGACAGCCTCGCAGACTATTACCTGGATTTCGCCCGCGACCGCGGCATGGAGCGCGTCGCCACGCTCAGGCTCCATCTCGACCAGTCGACCCACGTCGCTGCGATGACGCTGGCGGCCATCGACCGGATCGTTGCCGCGGCCGACTCGCCACCCGTGATCGTCGTCTTCAGTGACCACGGACCGGGCACCGGTTTCGACCAAGCGAAGCCGCTCGAGTCGGACCTCGTCGAGCGTTCCAGCAACATCCTGGCGGTCCTACAGCCCCGGCAATCCGAGCCTGTTCGCCGCGCCGACCACGCCGGTCAATATCCTCCCGAAGCTGTTCAACGCGTACCTCGGGATGGACATTCCCGAGCAGCCGGACACGACGTTCGCCTGGCGCGATTCGAAGCTGAACACGGTCGCGGTCGAGCCATCGACAGGGCCAGGGGTCGGAGCACCGTGAGCGGGGATCCGGGGGCGCAACGGCGCTGGTGGCCAATCGCCTGGTATCCCGTCGCCGTGCCGGTCGCCTACATGGTTGCGATCTGGTCGGCGTCGTCGATCCATCCGGGCTGGCTGCTCCGGCCCCTGCTCGTCACGCTCGTCGTGGTGCTCCTCGTGACGGTGGTTTTGTCCCGGCTCCTGGCGGACCGCGACTGGGGGGCGCTTGCGGCGGGGATCTTGACCCTGACGCTGCTGCCGATCGACGGGACGGCGCGCGTGTTTCTCTTTCTCGCCACCGCCCTCATCGTCGGCGTCGGGCTCTGGCGTCGCGGTCGGCAGTGGGTTGTCGGCCGGCGAATCACTCAATTCATGAACGTTCTTGGCGCCGCTCTTCTGGTCGTTGCCGTCGTCGGCGGCATTCAGGCGGGCTCGCTTCAGGACGCGATCGCCGACGTCCAGGCGGACCTCGGCGCGCGGCACGCCGAGGCGTTCGATCCTGCCGCGCCGGACATCTACGTGATCCTGCTCGACGGCTATCCCGGCGATGACGCGGCCGCCCTCGATCCGACATTCGATGCGAATGCCTTTCCCGATGCGTTGACGCGGCGGGACTTCGATGTCCAGCGGAACGCGCGAGCGAACTATCTGACGACCCGCCTGACCGTGGCGACGATGCTCGGGGACCAGCATGTGGCCGACGCGCCGGAGCTCGCGCCGCCCTATGGCAACCAGGCCGCTGACGCTCGGCGCCTGCGGCTGTTCGGCGACGACGGGATCGTCCTGCGCACGCTGCGCGACGCAGGCTACGAGACGATGACCGTGACCTCGCCGGCGGCCCACCTCGGCCTTCGCCGGGTCGATCGAGCGCTCGACCCGCCAGGCCCGAGCGAATTCGAGCACGTCCTCCTCAAGAGCTCCGCCGTCGGGCCGTTGCTGGACACGGTCGCGCCAGACCTGTTCGCCTCGATCGCCCGAGATCAGATCACCGCGACGTATGAGTCCGCGGAAGCCCTGGCCGCGGAGCCGCACGCGCGCCCACGCTTCGTCTGGATCCATGTCATGGCGCCCCATCCCCCGTTCCTGTTTCACTCGGATGGCACGCCGATCACGAATGCCCGGGTCCTGGACTACGCCGCCGACCAGTCGGATCCCGCGTGGCGCACCTTGCGCATCCGCGACACGTTCGATTACGCCGCGTATATCGCGGCCCGAACGGAGCTCCTCGTCGACCGCGCGCTCGCGTCGACGGCCCGTGAGTCCGTGTTCTTCGTGTTCTCGGACCACGGTACGGAGGTCGGGTTCGATGCGTCGAGTCCACTGACCTCTGACCTCGACGAACGCTCGAGCATCATCCTCGCCCTCCGCTCGCCCGGTCGTCCCGGCCTGCTGCCGCCCGGCACGACGCCAATCGGCGTGCTGCCGCGGGTCCTGAACGACTACCTCGGCACGTCGCTGCCGATCCGGTCGGACACGATCTGGGGCTGGCCCCGCAATGGCTCACTCCTCGACGCTGTCCCGATCGATCCCGTGACGATCGCCCGATGAGTCGCGGCATCCCTATCTATCCGGCGTTGCTCGCGATCGCACTCGTCCTTTCGATCGTGCTCCCGTCCGGCGGGAGCCCGTACGCCGCGATCCGCCTTCTGCTCGGCTTCGGGATCGGTGCCCTGGCGATCTGCGCCGCAGCCCGGCTGTTGCTCGGGGACCGTGACCGGGCCGGGATCGCAGCGACAGTCGTCGTCCTCTATGTCTTCAAGGGCCTCGACGTGCGGGTGGGAATCCTCCTGGTCATCGCACTAGGGGTCATCGTCGTGGAGCGTCTCAGTGTCGCGCGATGGCCGTCTCGTGTCCCGTGGGCGATGGCCGGCCGCGTGATGAACGCCGGTGCAGTCGTGCTGCTCATCGCCGTCGTCCTCCGGTCGGCGGGGGACGGCTCACTCGGACCGTTCGTCGGGGCCATCCGGAGCGAGGGTCCGGTCGCATTCCGCGATGCCGTGCCGCGGGGCTCCGCTGTCGGCGAGACCCCCGACGTCTACCTCGTGATCCTCGATGGCCACGCTCGAGCGGACAAGCTCGAATCTGTCTTCGGCTATGACGGGACGCCCTTCCTCACCGCGCTCGAATCCCGTCGGTTCGAGGTCGCTTCCGCGAGCCGATCGAACTACCTGCTGACCGCCCAGAGCCTGACCTCGATGCTGAACATGAGCCACGTCGCCGACGTCGTGGATCGAGCCACCGCGACGGCGACCGCGACCGGATACACGAGCGAGATCCGACGCCTCACGAGCAACGGCCTCGTTCTCGACCGGTTCCGCGAGCTCGGCTACGAGACGATCGCCATCGCGTCCGGCTTCGAGGAGGTTGCCCTCCGGGGCGCCGACCGCTTCATCGACACGGGCCAGCTCAACGAGCTGGAGGTCCGAACGATCGGCAACACGGTCATCGCGCCGGCGATCCAGCTCATCGATCCGGACTGGTTCGCCGATCAGCACCGCTCCAGGGTCGTGTCGGTATTCGAAGCTGCGACGCAGGTCGCGAACGAGACGCACGATCGGCCGCGCTTCGTCATCGTCCATGTCCCGAGCCCGCACGCGCCGATCGTCTTCGGTGCCGAAGGCGCCGCCGTCCCGATGCCGGACCTCGCGAACTTCTACGACGACACGTTCACCCACCGGTCGGGCCCGAGAGCCGCCGAGCTCGCGCGATATGCGGCGCAGGTGGGCCACATCGACGAACGCGCGCTCCAGGTCGTGGACGCGATCCTTGCGGCGGCCGCGACCCCGCCGGTTGTCCTCATCGCCTCGGACCACGGATCCGGAGCGGGCCTCGCCTGGGACGACCTCGCCGGGTCCGATCTGGACGAGCGGACGGCGATCCTCTTTGCGGCCTACACGCCCGGCCGCTCCGGCCTCTTCCCGACCGACATCACGCTGGTGAACGTCTTCGGGCTGCTATTCGAAGGGTATTTCGGGCGGGACTACGTGGCCCTGCCGGACACGGCCTACCGATGGCGCGATTCGCTCGTCGATGAGGTCCCAATCGACCTGCCCGACGTGGCCCCGACGCGATGAGCGAGCCGCAGACCGCACCGCCCGTCGCCCGCAGGTCGCTGCCCTTCGTCCTCTATCCGATCGCCACACCGATCGCCGCGATCGTCCAGCTGTGGGCCGTCTCGGTGGTTCCGTTCAGCGTGCTCGTCCGGCCGGTCTTCGTGGCCATCGTCATATCCGTTGCGATCATTGCCGTCGCGACACTCATCGCCGGGGATCGCCACCGGGGCGGAATCGCGGCCTGGGCAGTTCTGGTCGGGCTGACGGTCGACGACATTCGGGCGACGGCTTTGCTCAGCGCTGTTGCAGTCATCGTCCTCGTGGCCGCTCGTGCGACGCGGGCCAGGCCCTGGCGGCGCTGGCCCCTCGTCTCGCGCGCGATGAACGCGCTCGCGGCGATCCTGCTCCTTGCGGTCGTCATCGGCGCCTTCCAGGGCGGCGCGATCCAGGCGGCCGTCGAGGACCTCCGGCTCAACGTGACGCGGCCAGCGGCGGCCACTGACCACCGACCCAACGCCCCGGACATCTTCGTGATTCTGCTCGACGGTTACCCTGGCGCGGTCGCCGCGGCGTCCGAGCCATCATTCGACGCCGAGGCCTTCCCCGACGCGCTTCGCCAGCGAGGCTTTGACGTCGCGGCTAACTCCCGGTCCAACTACCTGATCACCCGACTGACCCTGCCGGCTGTGTTCATGCATCAGCATCTGCCGGACGTGCCGGACCTGCGGCCAAGCACCGCCGCCCAGGACGCGAACGCGCTCCGGGAGCTCACCGACGGTGGCGCGGCGCTCACCTTCCTGGGCGAGGCTGGGTACGAGCGGATCGCGGTCGCTTCAGGCTACAGCCACATCGGCCCAAACCGCGTCGATCGCCGCGTGATCCCGCCCCAGGTCGAGGAGTTCGAACTCGCGCTGCTGCATACGGATGGTGTCGGGGAACTGCTCGACATCATCACGCCTGATCTGTCCTCGTCCCAGAAGCGCGACCGCATTGCCGACACGTTTGCGGCCTGGACGTCGATCGCAGGGGAAACGCACGATCGGCCGCGCTTCGTATTCGTCCACGTGCCGGCACCGCATCAGCCCTGGGTCAGCGACGCCGACGGAAAACCGGTCCTCGGTGCGTCGCGGATGGGCGACTTCAATCCCGCCGTCACCGACGTTCCGGCAGGACGCCGAATGTATTTCGACTACGCGACGTTCATCGCAGAGCAGACGATCGAGGCTATCGACGCCACCGTCGAGCGGTCACCTGAACCGCCGGTCATCTTCCTCTTCTCCGATCACGGCCCCGACATCGTGTTCGACAGCAGCGATCCGTTCGGCTCGGACCCGAATGAACGAACCAGCAACCTGATGGCGGTCCTCGCGCCGGGTCATCCCGACCTCATTCCGGACGATGCGACGGCCGTCAACATCTTTCCGTACATCTTCAACGCCTACCTGGACGGTGACCTCCCAATTCAGCCGAACACGCTGTGGGGCTGGCGGACGAACTCGTCGCTCCTGGACTTCGTCGAAATTGACCCGCTGTCCTGGGGGCCGAAGCAGTAGCGATGGGAAGCGCAGCGGCAGGCGAGGTGTCAAAGCCGCCGTGGTGGCGAATTCGTCTTTATCCGTTCGCCATCCCCGTGTCCGTCGTGCTCGTTTCGTGGGTCGAGCTCGGCATTCACCCGAGCGAGATGCTCCGAGCCGCGATTATCGGGGTGATCCTGGTTGCCGCTGTTGGCATCGCGCTAAATGCGGTAGTGCGAGATCCGGACAGAGCGGCGCTGATCACCATATTTGCGCTCGCCGCGTTCGCCGAGAGTTTCGGTTCTCCAGCCCAACTCGCCATGGTCGCAGCCGTGGTCGTCGTCCTTCTCCACAAGGCCGTAACGCGCGGTCGCCCGTTGCCGATGGCGCCCCTCGTCGCTCGCTTGATGTCGCTGTTTGCCTTGATCCTGATCCTCGCGCCGACC
This sequence comes from uncultured Chloroflexia bacterium, assembly GCA_963788685.1. Taxonomy (GTDB): domain Bacteria; phylum Chloroflexota; class Limnocylindria; order Limnocylindrales; family CSP1-4; genus CF-46. The sequence continues at coordinate 25,852 of CAWBHP010000008.1, forward strand.
CTCGCAGCAATCCAGGCCGGCACGATGGCCGCGGCCATCGGTGACATCGCCCGCGATCGCGCGCCGTCGGGCGCTGTAACGGCGCCGACCGGAAGCGAGCCGGATGTGATGCTCGTGCTTCTCGACGGTTTCCCAGGCGACGATGCTGCGGGCAGGGCTCAGGCGTTCGGCGTCACCTATGACGAGAGCCGATTGCCCGACGCGCTGTCCGAACTGGGCTTCGAGGTGCAGCGCAACTCGCGATCCAACTACATGTACACGCCGGACACACTAGCGTCCATGTTCCAGATGCAGCACCTCGTCGACATTCGCGAGCTCAAGACTTCGACCGACAGCCACGATGGGCATCTGTTGTATCGCCTGATGAATGATGGGCGCGCCGTCGACGCATTCCACGGCCGGGGGTACGAGCTCATCTCGATTGCTCCGAACTTCGCGGCGGTGAGGTTGCGTCGCGTCGATGAGATGGTCGAGGTGCCGTGGCCCACGGAATACGAGGTGGCCCTCCTTCGTTCGACGTCCGGCGGCGACATCCTCGCCACCCTGCTGCCCGACGTCTTGCCGGAGCTCCAGCGGCGGCACATCTATTCGACCTTTGACGCGTTCGAGCGGAAGGCGACCGAACCACACGACCGCCCCCGGTTCATCCTCGCCCACCTGCCGGCACCGCACGCTCCATGGGTCTTCGGGCCGAATGGCGAACCACGATGGGACGGGCTCGGATCCTTCTACGACGATACGACCGAAGGCAGAACGACACCGAGGCTTGAGAACGCTCAGGCGGCGTTCGACCAAGCCAGCTTCGTCGGCGACCTCACCGCTGCGACGGTCCAACGGGTCCTCGACGGGCTGAAACGCCCTGCGATCATTATCGTCTTCTCCGATCACGGGACGGGGGTGGGCTTCAGCTACGACCGGCCACTCGATTCCGACCTCAACGAGCGCAGCAGCAACATCTTCGCGTCATACGCTCCGGACCTGCCGCAGTTGTTCAGCGATCCTGTGACCCCGATTGAGGTCTTCCCGTCCATCCTGAATCGGCTCTTCGACATGGGTGTTTCGGTCCCATCAGACGCGCTGTACTCGCGCACGACGTCTCCCCGCGAGTTCGTCGAGATCGATCGGTTTACCTGGAAGCCCAAATAGCATCGCGGCATCGCCGCGACCGCCCGTCATCCTCGTCCTGTCGGATCACGTCACTGCCAATAGCGTGGAGACCCGCTTGCGGAACACCTTCGCCGCGTACACACCCTGCCACGACGCGCTATACGCGGACAACGTCACGCTCGTCAACGTGTTCCCGACGTTGTTCGACGCCTACTTCGGCGTGAGCCTCCCACGCGCGCCCGAAACCATCTACACGCAGGGTCCTCGCGGCCTCTTCGATCCCGTGCGGTTGATCCGTGATGGAGTTTCTCCGCGGAGGCTGCCCGCTACCGATGGGGCGCCAGGCCAGCGGCGACGAGCATCTAGACTTCCGGGCATGCCGCAGAAGTCACTGACGCTCGTCCTGCCGGCCTTCAACGAGGCCGAGCGGATCGGGCCCGCGCTCGACGAGTTGTTCGGCTACCTCCGCCGCCGCGGGGAGAGCGCTCGGGACGGCGCGCCCGGAGCCGCGAACCTGCCGGAGCGGATCGAGGTCCTCGTCGTCGACGACGGCAGCGCCGATGCGACGGCCGACATCGTTCGCGCTCGGCCGGAGGCGTCCGGCGCCGCGGGCCAGGCGCCTGACCTCCGCGTCTTGTCGGTCCCGCACGGCGGCAAGGGTGCGGCCGTTCGGGCCGGGATGCTCGCGGCAACGACCGATCTCATCGTCTTCACGGACGCCGACATGGCGACGCCGCCCGACATGATCCCCTTGCTCGTCGATGCCCTCGAGACGCACGACGTGGCGCTCGGCAGCCGGATCCAGCCGGACGGTTCCGATATGCGCAAGAGCCAGCCCTGGTATCGGCGAATGCTGGGCAAGGCATTCCACCAGCTCGCCTCGATCTGGGTCGTCGGCCCGGTCAAGGACACGCAGTGCGGGTTCAAAGGCTTCAGCCGGGCAGCCGCCCAGGATCTCTTCGCTCGTCAGAAAATCAGCAGCATCGTGTTCGACGTGGAGCTGATCTTCCTCGCCCGCAAGCGTGGCTACAGTCTCGGCGTCGTGCCCATCCGCTGGGCCGACCGGCGCGGCTCGCGGATGCGCGCCAGCCCGGGCCTTGCGCTTCGCGTCGGCTGGGATCTCTTCCGAATTCCACTGATCCATCGCGGGATCGGACGGGCTGTCGCATCGTCGGGCCGGTCGGTACGTGGCGAGGATCCGGCCGACGGCTAGCCAGCCGGAATCGCGACGTCCCGGCGGCAGCGGCGCGCCTGGCCCGAGCGGCCCTGCCGATCGTGGCGATCCTCGTCCTCGGCGTGGTTCTCGGCGGGACGCTTGTGGGCCGCCTCGGGCGCGGGCACGCTCGGCTTCGACTTCCTCGCCTACCACCAGGCGGCGAACCGGGTCCTGGCCGGCGAGCGGCTGTACGACCCGACGATCCAGCAGACCGGTGGTTTCGGGCTGTTCTACTATCCGCCGCCCTTCGTCCTGGCGATCCTGCCGCTCGCCCCGCTCGATCCGACGATCGCGACATGGACGTGGGTCGGCCTCTCGCTGGCGGCGTTCCTCGTTGGCGTCGCGGTCATGCCCGTTGCCCCGACGGTGCGCTGGCTGACGGTACTGCTCGCGGGTCTGTCGTGGCCGTTCGCCTATGCCTTCAAGCTGGGACAGGTGGGGCCGCTGTTGTTCCTGCTGTTCGCGATCGGTTGGCGGTGGCTCGATCGGCCGGCTGCTCTCGGTGGGTCTGCGGCGGCTGGGGCGATCGTCAAGATCCAGCCGGGACTCGTCCTGGTCTGGGCGCTGCTGACGCGCCGCTGGCGGGCGGTGGTCGTCGGCGCGGCGGTGCTGCTCGTCGCGGCGGTCGTCGCGACGCTGATCACCGGCGGCCTGTCGGTCTGGACCGACTACCTGGCGCTCCTGCGGAACGTCAGCGACCCGATCTCGACGCCCCACAACTTCACGCCGGGTGCGGTCGCCTACCAGCTGGGGCTGCCGAGCGGCCTCGCCGCGACGATCCAGCTCCTCAGCTCGATCGCAGCCGTCGGCCTCGCTCGTCCTCGCGGCCGTCCGCGGGTCGAGCGCGGCCTCGTACCTCGTCGCCGTCACGGCCAGCCAGCTCCTGTCGCCGGTGCTCTGGGACCATTACGCGATGCTCCTGTTGCTCCCCGTCGCCTACCTGCTGGAGCGGCGCCAGTGGTGGGCCGTGCTCGTGCCGCTCGCGACGGCGGTCTTCCTCATCGGGGTCACGCCCGCGCCCGCCTACCCGATCGCGTTCTGGGTGACGCTCGTCGCGCTCGTCGTGGTCGGGCTGCGCGAGGGTCCTCCCGGCCGCCCGTCCAAGCCCCTGGTTGAAAGGGTCACGCCGGCGTGACCGTCCGCCTCGATCGCGCGACGGTCGCGGGGCTCGCGGTCGCCGCCGTGGCGATGGCGATCTACTGGCTGTCGAACCGCTTCTTCGACGCCCAGCACGGCGACTTCTTCTACCTCGCCGATGCCTTCCTCCACGGCCGGACCTGGTACGACCCGGCCAGCCTGCCCGTCGGTGCGATCGGCCCGAACGACGTCATCCCGATCGACGGCCGCTGGTACGTGCCGTTCGCGCCTTTCCCGGCGATCTTCTTCATCCCGCTCGTGGCGCTCATCGGGCCCGTGACCGCCGACCAGTGGGAGACGGGCATCAACGCGGCGCTCGCGGCGATCGACGTCGGCCTCGGCTGGTGGCTTCTCGCGCGAGTCGGCGTCCGGTCGCTCGTCGACCGGCTCTGGCTGGTTGCACTGCTCGGCTTCTCCACCCAGATCTGGTGGGTGACGACGCGCGGCGGCGTCTGGCATACCGGGCACCTCATCGCGACGATGCTGACGCTCGCCTGCCTCATCGAGCTGTGGGGCAGCAGGCGGGCGTGGCTCATCGGCCTGATGGCGGGGGCGGCGTTCCTGAGCCGGGCACCGATCGCCTTCGCGGTCCCGTTCTACGCGCTGCTTCTCGCGGGCGATTCGGTCTGGGAGCCGCGGCGCTGGCCGTGGCGGGCGTGGGTCGCGCTGGCGGCCGGCGTCCTTCCGTCGATCGTCTTCTTCTTCTGGTACAACGACGCGCGGTTCGGATCACCGTTCGAGTCGGGCTACGCCCTCGCGACGCTGCCGCCGTGGCTCGAGGAGCAGCGCCAGAAGGGCCTGTTCTCGATCGCCCACATCCCGATGAACCTCGACTACCTCTTCTTCCACCCGCCGACCCCGATCCCCGAGTTCCCGTGGCTCAGGCCGGACGGCCTGGGCATGTCGATCCTCATCACGAGCCCGGGCCTCCTCTACGCGGTCCGCGCGCCGTGGCGGGAGAGCCGCGCCTGGTGGCTCGCCGGCGCGGCGGTCGCGGTCCTGGTTCCGACGCTCCTCTACTACGGTGGCGGCTGGCTCCAGTACGGCTATCGCTACGCCCTCGACTCCATTCCGTTTGTCTTCGCTCTGTGCGGCCTCGCCGCCGCCCGCGACGAGCGCCTGCGTGAAGCTGTGGGATTCGGCGGGCAGGGGATCGGGCCGGGCTGGCGGCTGCTCATCGTGATCGGGCTGATCGTCGGCCTCGGGGGCGTGTATTGGGCGTACCACCTGTGAGAAGCCGCGATCGAAGACCCGGCGCGCCATGCTCCTCGGCGCGGCCTGCCTGGACGTGGCGGCGTTTCTACTGGTGACCCGCTTCAGCCACAGAGAGTCGCCCCTTGAGCGCAGACAATCAACCGGTCGCGGGACCCGATGGGGACTCGGAGGGTGCTGTTCTGTTCTCGCGGTGCCGAGTCCCCTCGATCGGCTGCGCCGGTCGACGCCGGCCGAGCCAGGCTGCCACCGGAATGAGGAGCATCGGGACTTCGCCGAGCGAGTAGAGCGGCCCCGACGGGTGGCGGGCGTTGAGGATGACGCGAACGTAGTCGGGCCACATCGGGAGGAACAGCAGGCTGACGGCCGCGAACGCCCCGAGGGCAACCCACCACGAACGACGGTTCGACCCGAACAGCGCCAGCGGACCTAGCGTGGGCTTCAGGAGCACAAAGACGGACGGCCAAGCGTACAGCGTGCCAAGGGACAGGGCGGCCAGTGACCAGATCACGGGATTTCCAGTGAGCAGCTCGATTCCGGTGTTCGGGAACCAAAGACAGAGCGCCATGACCGGCCAGACGATCGGGGCGGGCCTCAGGCGCACCAGGGACCACGCGGTGAGACCCAGTGGAATGGCCCACCACAGCAGAGCGGGGATGAACGTGAAGCGGGACGAACAGGAGGAGGGCCACGGGCGGATACAGGACGTCGCCGGGTAGAACCTCGTACGGGCCTGCCAGCTGATATGGCTCGTAATACGGCCCGCCTCCGAACCACCTCGCCGCCGCGTCTCGGTAGAGCGCGAAGTGGATACCCCCGTATTGCTCTATCACGGGCGCATCGGCATACGCGGACCACTGAACGAGGGTGAGTCCGAGAATGATCAATGTGATGGCGGCGAGGCCCAGCCTCAGCCATCCGGCTTCAGCCTCCCGCGGTCGGTCCGTGCAACGTCAGCGGCCGGGCCCGTGACCGGTCGGCCAGAGGCTGCTGGTGGGCGCGCTAGTCGTCGGGTATGCCATCGGTCGCCGGCATCGTACGACGCCAGCCCATGCGGGTTTCCTCTACCTCGGTGTCCGCAGGCACCGAAAAATGTGGTCACAATCAGGACTCTCGTACTGCCAGTACGCTGGGACTTCTGGTAGCCTCGCACCCACCGGGGACTGGGTGCGGCAGCGCGCGGAGGGGGAATGGATCGCGATCGCCCGAACGGCATCACGGCGCTCCGGCTGTTCCTTGCGATGTCCGTCGTGGTGTTTCACGCTTGGCCGATCGGCGGGTTCGGGCTGGACCCGGTCCAGATTCTGACGAGCGGGCAGAGCCGAAACGGTGGCTCGATCGCGATCATGGCCTTCTTCGGCCTCTCCGGCTATCTGCTGCTGAAGAGTCGCGAACGATCCGGTGCGGGGTCGTTCCTCTGGCGGCGTTCGCTGCGTATCTTCCCCGGCTATTGGATCTCGATCATCGCCACTGCGGTCGTCGTCGGGCCGTGGTACCTCGCCTTCGCGTGGTTTCCCGGACCGAACGTCGGGGCGTCGGTGAACGCGTCGCTGTGGACGCTGTTCCCGGAGATGATCTGCTACGTCGCCCTCGCCCTGACCCCGACGCGGGCGCTCCGTGTCGTCGTGCCGGGACTGCTGGTTGGCCTGGCCCTGGTGAGCGCCAAGGTCTTGCCGGTGGGTTACGCGGGCGAGCTCGTCGGCATGTTTATCGCGTTCGCCGTCGGTTCGATGGTGGCGTTGCTGGGCCTGCGCCCGTCCGGACGTAGCGCCGCACTGCTCTTGGCTGTGCTCGTCGCGGCCACTCTCGCCGGGCGATGGATGCTCGCCATGCCGTTCGTGGTTGCGTACGTCGCGATCTGGGTCGGTCTGCGGCTCCCCCTGCGCTGGGAGCGCGACCTGTCCTACGGCACGTACATCTACGCGTTTCCGATCGGGGTCGGGATCGCCGCGCTGGGTGGTGCCAGCGCGGGCCTCATCCCGTTCATCCTGGCCACCATCGTGTTGACAATTCCCGTCGCGTACGTGAGCTGGGAGCTCGTCGAGCGGCCGGCCCTCGCCTTCAAGCACGGCGTAACAGTCCGTCCGAACCTGCGCGAGCTCAAGGTCCGAGAGACGGCGATGCGCGCTCTGCGCATCGGCACCGCCCGAACCCGGGCATTCGCCGGCATGTCGCCATCGAGCGCGTCCGCCGGCGCGCCGAACGAATAGCTCTCGGCTGACCGCGGTCTGACCCGGTCCTGACCCTCGCCGGCGCGAGGCACCCCGTCGCGCTCCCGCCGGGCATGCGAAACTCCCGCGATGCGACATCCCCGGCTCGTCCTCGCGATCTTCATCCTGTCCGGCGCCGCCGGGCTCATGTACGAGGTCGTCTGGTCACGGCAGCTCGTTCTTGTCTTCGGTAACACGACACAGGCCGTCTCGACGATCCTGACGGGATTCTTCGGCGGCATGGCAATCGGGAGCTTTCTCGGCGGCAGGCTGGCCGATCGCGTCCGGTCGCCGCTGCGGATGTACGGGGTCATCGAGCTCGTCCTGGTCGTCGTCGTTCTGGCGACGCCGCTCACGTTCCGCCTGCTGCACGAGGTCTACCGCGGAGCCTACGGAGCCCTCGAAGGGTCGTTCGAGGCGATCGCCCTGCTCCGCTTCGCGCTGGCGATCCTGGCCCTGGCACCGGCCACGATCCTCATGGGGGCGACATTGCCGGCGCTGACCCGCCAGCTCACCGGCGACGCACACCTCTCGAGCGCGTTCGGCCGGCTCTACGCGGCGAACACGCTCGGGGCGATCCTCGGCACGTTCGCCGCCGGGATCGTCCTCATCGAACTGCTCGGGCTGACCGGGACGCTCGTCGTCGGCGCGGCCTGCTCAGCGATCGCCGGGCTCGTCGCGCTGCGGCTCGCCCAGGGCGCAGATCCCGTCGCCCCCGTCGCCCATGACCGGGCCCCGAAGGCCCCGGCCGCTCGCCGTGACACCTCGGCCGCCCGACCGCGGCTTGCCCTCGGCCTCGCCTTCGTCTCCGGCCTGACGTCCCTCGGCTACCAGGTGCTCTGGACGCGGCTGATGTCGTCGGGCACCGGCAACTCGACGTACGTCTTCACCCTCATCCTCGGCACGTTCCTCATCGGCATCGCCCTGGGAGCCGCGGCGTTCACCCGCCTCCGTCCCTACATCGGCCGGCCGGTCGTCGCGATCGCCGTCGCCCAGGTCGCCGTCGCGATCCTGGCCTTCGGCGGGCTCGTCCTCGTCATTGGCCGGCCGGGGCCGCTCGATCCCAGCCGCGTCCTCGAGAGCGCCTGGGCGATCCTCGGGCCGATGCTCCTCGTGGTCCTGCCGACCACGTTCGTCATGGGCTTCACGTTTCCGGCGTCGTCGGCGCTGCTCGGCGACGACCGGGCGCGGGTCGCCTCGAGTGCCGGCAGCCTCCTCGCCTCGAACACCTTCGGGGCTATCGTCGCGACGTTCGCGATCCCATTCCTGGTCATCCCGACCGTCGGCTCGCCCGTCGCCGTGGCGCTCCTGACCCTCGTCAACGTCATCACCGCGCTCGTGCTCCTGGCCGTGGCGACCGGTGTTGACTCCGTCCGTCGCCTCGCGACCGCCGCCGTCGCCGCCGCGGTCGGCCTGGCGGTCGTCGTGGGTATCGCCAGCCCGGGCACGGTCGTCGACCCCGGCGCGGCGCGGGTGCTCGAGAAGGGCGGGACGATCTTCGCCTCGGCGGAGGACGAGATCGCGTCCGTCCAGGCGGGCCAGGTCGTCGCCCGCGAGCTCTGGGTGACCGGGACGTCGATGACCCTGCTGACCGTCGACGCCAAGCTCATGCCGGTCCTGCCCCTCGTCCTTCGGCCGGAGTCGGAGTCCGCCCTGACGGTCGCCTTCGGGATGGGATCGGCGTTCCGCGCCGGTCTTGTCGCGGGCCTGCGGACGGACGCGGTCGAACTCGTTCCGTCCGTACCGGAAATGTTCGGCTGGTTCTACGACGACGCAGCCGCTGTCCTCGCCGACCCGAACGGCCAGGTGATCGTCGCCGATGGCCGCAATCACGTGGAGCTAACGGATCGGCGCTACGACATCATCGTGACCGACCCACCGCCACCGATCGAGAGCTCGGGCGCCTCGGTCATCTCGTCGCTCGAGTACTACCGGGCCGGCCACGCCCGCCTCAACCCCGGCGGCGTGATGATGCAATGGGCGCCGTACGGTTCGAACGTCGACGAGTTCCGGGGTCACCTCCGGACGTTCCACGCGGTCTTTCCCCACGTCATCATCGCCTTCGGTCCGGGCGGCTACGGGTTCTTCATGTTCGGATCGGACGACCCGATGGCGTTCACCGACGCGGCGATCGCCGAGGTCCTCGGCCGGCCCGGGATCCTCGAGGAGATCTCGTCCGCCTTTGACTCGCCGGAGCGGACGATCGAGGGCTGGACCGAGCGAATCCACTCGCTCGTCTGGCTCACCGACGACGAGGTCAGCGCCTTCACGGGGGACGGGCCGCTCATCACCGACGATCGGCCGCTACCGGAGTACTTCCTCCTTCGGCGCCTGTTCGGAACGCCGTCGCCGCAGGTGACCCCGGGCGAGCTGCTCCGGCTGACGGCAGGGTAGGCCGCCGCCAATGCGCGACTTCGTGGCGGCCCGCCTGTGGCTGTTCGTCACGACCTGGTTCGTGGTCATCTCATTGATTCGCCTGTCGTCGCTCGCCTCGCTGGGCTTGCCGGGCTACGACGGCATGCTCTACCGCGAGGCCACGATCGCCTGGCTGGCCGGGGAAGACCCGTGGCAGAACCCGGCATCCGGAGCGATCTACGCTGCGCCGCCGCCGACCCTGCTGGTCATGCTCCCGTTCGCCGTGCTCCCGGAGGGTCTCGCCCGGCCCCTGCTCGTCGCACTCGGCGTGCTGGCGACGGTCTGGATGATCCGGCGGCTGAAGCTTCCGATCTGGTGGCTGGCATTCCCGCCGCTGGTCGACGGCCTGTGGATCGCAAATCCACACGTCTTCGTCGCACCCGCTTCTCGTCGCCGGCCTCGCCCCGATCGCCACGCTGGTCAAGCTCTACGCGGGCGCCGTGCCGGCGATTCGGCTCGAATGGAAGGCCCTCGCGGCGACGGCCGCGCTCCTGCTTGTCACGTTGCCGCTCCTCCCGTGGGGGCTGTTCCTCGAACGCTGGCCCGAGGTGAGCGCGGCGCTCAGGGACCAATCGGCCGGGGGAGGGCTGTCTGTCTGGGTGACCCCGCTGCTCCTGCCGGTCGCCGTCGTGGCCGCGATCCTCCTGGGGCGGGAGCGCCTCGCGTGGTGGTCGATCCCCGTGTTCTGGCCGTACACGCAGTGGTATTACTCGTCGCTCGTGCTGCCGGTCGTCACGCCGCTAGCCGGCGTCGCCCTCTCCATCCCTGTCCCGGGAGCCACGACAGTCGCGCTGCTCATCGCGCTGGGCGAGGTCTATTGGGCGAACCGCCGCCGACGAGAAGCGGACCCGTTGCATCAGCAAGCAAATTCCGATCCGGTGCTATCCTCGCCTGAATGACCAGTTCCGCCCTCGCCGTTGAGCCCGCCTGTCCGGGCCCCATCGGTAGCGAGGACCTCCCGCCCTCCGAACCCATCTCGATTGACGCGCCGCTCAGCGTCGAGCAGACGCCCTTCGCCGCGATCTCGCGGGCGGCGTGGGACCGCCTCGCCGGCGCGACGCCGTGGGCAACCCCGTTCTCTGGCTGGGCCTTCCACCGCGCCTGGTGGGACGCATACGGGTCGACCGCCCACGAGCAGACACTCACGGTCACCGACACGCCGTCGGGCAGGCTCGTCGCGATCGTGCCACTCATGCATCGCCATGAGGTCGAGCCGACCGACGCCGAGACCCACACGACGATGCGGCACGGCAACGCGGGGCAGATGACCTCGGTCGCCCCGGGCGCCAAGGCGATCTTCTTCGGTGCCTCCTACCACGCCGACTACGCGACCGTCCTCGCGGCGCCCGATGTGCTGCCGGCCGTCTCGGAGGCCGTCGTCGCACATCTCGCGGAAAAGGCCGCGCCAGAGGACCCGCATCCCGGTCCGTGGGATGTGGTGGACCTGCGCCGCCTCCGGTGCGGCGATCCGGCCGCCGACGCCCTCGCCGTTGCGTTCGGCCGCCGCGAGGTCGTCGAAGGCTGGACGCTCAACGTCGAGCGCGAGGACGTCTGTCCGGTCGTCCACCTGCCGGCCGGCATCGACTTCGACGGCTACCTCGCGACGCTCGGCAAGAAGGATCGCCACGAGGTCCGGCGCAAGATCCGGCGGGCGGAGGCGCACGGCGAGATCCGGCTGACCGACTCGACCGATCCGCTCACGGACCTCGAGGCCTTCATCGACCTCCACCAGCGCCGGTGGGGCGACGACGGGCTCTTTCCGCCGACGCCCGGCGGCGACGCGTCACGAGTCTTCTTCCGTCGCCTGTTCGAGGAGCACGGCCCCGACGGCGACCTCCGCCTCGCGTTCCTGACCGTCGGCGAGCGCCGGATCGCCGCCGGGATCCATTTCCGGACGGCCGACGGGTACCTCTACTACAACGCCGGCGTCGACCCCGATGCGCGCGAGCTGTCGCCCGGCGTCGTGATGATCGCCGCGTACGTCCAGCGGGCGATCGCGCGAGGGCTGCCGACGGCTCGACTTCCTCCGCGGCGACGAGCCCTACAAGTACGAGTGGGGCGCCACCGACGAGCCGATCCAGCGGCTGCTCGTCCGGCGCTCCGTCGGCGCGGAAGTGGAGTCGCCGCGATGACCGCGCCGCAGCCCCTCGATCCCTGCTTCTCGCCGGTCGATCGCGTGCCGGCGCCTGGCCGCGACCGGATCCGCGTGGTCGAGATCCTCGCCACGGGGACCAACGGCGGCGCCCAGGAGCACGTCTTCTCGCTGATGAGCCGGCTCGATCGGTCGCGCTTCGACGCGAGCGTCGTCTCGCTGTCGGCCGGGAGCGCGGTTCGGAAGCTCCAGCGGGCGGGCTTCAACGTCCACGTCATCGACGAGCCCGACGACGCGATCGCCGTCGGCGAGCTGACCGCCCACCTCGCCGACATCCGGCCGGACGTGATCCACACCCACATGTACCGAGCCGACATCGTCGGGACGAAGGCCGCGATCGCGCTGTCGAACGCCGGGCATCGCCGGCCGTACGTCGTCTCGACCGTTCACTCGTCGCGCGTCCGGGCGTCGGAGGATCGCGACGCGATCCGGGCCCTGACGCCGGAGATGGATCAGCTGATCGCCGTGTCGAAGGCGATCGAGCGCAAGATCGCCGACGAGCGGCCCGGCCTGGCCCCCGTCCGGCTCATCTACAACGGCGTCGACCTCGACCGCTACGACCACCAGGAGCCGTGCTGCACGCTGCGCGACGAGTACGGGATGGAGCCGGGGTCGCAGATCGTCGGCGTCGTCGCGCGGCTGGAGCCCGAGAAGGGCCACCAGACGCTGCTCGATGCCTGGCCGCACGTGCTGCGCGAGGTCCCCGACGCCTATCTGCTCGTCGTCGGCGAGGGGAGCCGGCGCGACGCGCTCGAGCAGCGGGCGGCCGGCCAACCGGGTCGCCCATCGCGTGGTCTTCACCGGCCGCCGCGACGACGTGCCGGCGGTCACCGCCGCCCTCGACGTCGCCGTCCTGCCGTCCCACCGCGAGGCCCAGGGACTCTCGATCCTCGAGGCGATGGCGCTGTCGCGGCCTGTCGTCGCGTCCGACGTCGGCGGGATCCCGGAGATGATCGAGGACGGCGTCACCGGGCTCCTCGTCCCGCACGACCAGCCGGAAGCACTCGCGGCCGCGATCGTCCGGCTCCTCACGGACCACGCCCTCGCCGACACGATCGCCCGCGCCGCCCACGACCTCGTCCACGACCGCTTCTGCATCCAGCTGATGGTCAAGGCGATCGAGGAGATCTACGACGAGGGCGCCGACCGCGTCCGCATTCCGAGGATCGTCGCCGGCTAGGACCATCGGGGTGGTGCGGCGCGGCACCGGCGGGCCGTAGGATGCGACTCGTGCACGATCAGTTCACGCTCCGCGTGACCACACGCCCGCGCTCATGAGCATCCCGACCCCGCGCTCCACCGGCGGTCCTCGGTGATCTCGCGCATGCCGCCCGCGACCCGGGTCGCGCTGATCGGCCTGGCCGCGCTGGTGGCCGCCTTCTACCTGACATTCGGGATCCTGACCGCCCGCGAGACACTCGGCTGCGACTTCCTCGTCTATCGCGCGGCGGGCCTGGATCTGCTGGCCGGTCAACCGATCTACGACCTGTCGATCACCCAGACCGGAAGCTGCAACCTCTACTACTACCCGCCGCCGTTCGTGGCGCTCGTGCTGCCGTTCGCAGTGATTGACCCGCTGCTCGGGATCCTGGGCTGGATCGCACTCCTCACGACCTGCTTCGTCCTGGGCTGTATCGCCATGCCCGTGCGGGCCGAGATCCGGCTCGCCATCTTCATGCTGGGGGCCGTCAGCTGGCCGTTCATCTTCGGGGTCCGGATCGGCCAGGTCGCGCCGATCCTGTTCCTCCTGTTCGCGATCGGGTGGCGCCGGCTGGATCGCCCGGAGATCACCGGCGCGCTGGCCGCGATCGGTACGATGGTCAAGCTTCAACCCGTCGTCATCGTCGGCTGGCTGGCGGCCAGACGCCAGTGGCGCGGTGTCGCCTCGGCGGTCGTCGTCGGCACCGTGATCTCGCTCATCGCGGCGATCGTCGGGCTCGGTGCCTGGGCCGACATGATCGCCGTCCTGCGGAATCTCGAGAGCGCGATCGACCACCCCGTCAACTTCGCTCTTGGTGCGATGGCCTATCAGCATGGTGCGAGCCTCGCCGCCGCCGGTGTCATCCAGACGATCGGCGTCCTCGCCGTTCTGGGCCTCGTCGTGCTCTGGGGTGTCCGCGGAAGCACCGACGCGGGTTTCCTCATCGCCGTGATCGCCTCACAGCTCGTCTCGCCGATCTTCTGGACCCACTACTCGCTGATCTTCCTCCTGCCGGTGGCCTGGCTCCTCCAGCAGCGCCAGTGGTGGGCAGTGCTGATCCCGCTCTCGCAGGCCTGGGTCCTCTTGCCGTTCATGCCCAACGAGATCTATCCGATCGCCTCCTATGTCCTGCTCGCCGCCGTCCCGATCGTTGACTGGCGTCGGCGGCGGGCGCCGTCACTCCGGCTGAAGGTCGCCCCAGGTGCGTGATCGGCTCCTGAGAGACGGATTCGTGATCCTGTCGGTCGTCTTCGTCGGGCTGCGGCTGTTCGCGATCGAGCCGTGGGCCGACAGCGTCGACGCGTACGCCTACTGGACGACGCGCGACGGCGCGTTCTACGACACCGCCCAGACCGGCCGGATCGGCTCGTACCTGTATTCGCCGGCCTTCGCCCAGCTGCTGGCGCCGCTCGTCGCGCTGCCGCTGGCCGTCTTCACCGCGATCTGGACCGCGATCAACTGCGCGGCGCTCTGGTGGCTGCTCGGGCGGTGGTCGCTGCCGAGCCTCCTCTTCCTGCCGATCCCGTTCGAGATCATTTCCGGCAACGTTCACTTGCTCTACGCCGTCGCGATCGTCGCCGGCTTCCGCTACTCGGCGACGTGGGCATTGATGCTGCTGACGAAGGTCACGCCGGGAATCGGGGTGCTCTGGTTCCTCGTCCGGCGCGAGTGGCGGGCGCTCGCGATCGCGCTGGGCGTGACGGCTGCGATCGTCGCCGTCTCGTTCGTCCTCGATCGTGCCGCCTGGGAGCAGTGGATCGCGATCCTCCAGGCCGACCTGGCCGGCGCGGGACAGGGGGCGCTCGACACGCCGGGCTGGTATCTCGCCGTGCCCCTGCTGCCGCGGCTGGTACTTGCCGCGGTCATCGTTGTCGCCGCCGCCCTGACCGATCGGCGCTGGCTCGTCCCGTTCGCCGTCGCCATTGCGCTCCCGGTCGTCTGGCTGAACGGCCTCGCGGTGCTCGCCGCCGTCGTGCCGCTCTGGCAGGAAGCCGCTCGGCGGGTACCGAATGGCGGCCACGAGTCGGCCGCGGCGCAGACGGCCACCGCATGACCGTTACGACGACCCCTCGCCGCAGCCCGCTCGTCGACGGCCGCCTCGCGCTCCTCGCCGGGCTCCTTCTCATCGTCATCCTCGCTGCCGGACTCGCCCCGACGATCCTCCGCGAGGGCACCCGCGACTGGATCGCCTACGACCAGGCCGCCGATCGACTCGCCGCCGGCGAACCGCTCTACGTCTTCGAGCTCGCGACGCCCGACGACGAGTACTACCTCTACCCGCCGCCGACGGCCGCGATCTGGGCCGCGGTCGGCAGCCCGGAGGCGCTCCTCGCGCTCAAGATCCTCGCCCTCGTGTCCGTCGGGGCACTCGCGCTCGTCGTGGCGCCGCGGGCGAGCGTGCGGGAGCGCGGAGCGATCGCCATCGCGCTCGCAGCGGCGGCAATCCTCGCGCCCCCGAACCTCCACGATCTGATCCTCGGCAACGTCATGGCGCTGTACGTCGGCGCGGTGGCCGTCTCGCTCGCCCGGCCGGGTTGGCTCGGGGCCGTGCCGCTCGGGCTCGTCTGTGCGATCGCGCTCAAGCCGTTCATCGGCCCGTACCTCGTCTGGCTCGCGATCCGCCGCCGCGACGACGCGCTGAAGCTCCTTGCCACGGGCCTCGCCGCGTCCGCCATCTTCGCGCTCGTCATCGGGCCCGGTCGTTACATCGAGTACCTCGTGGCGTTGCCGGCGATGACCGTGCTGGCCGACCTGCCGAGCGGCAACGTCGGGCTGGCGGAGAAGTCGCGCGAGCTGGCGATCGCCGGCGTCGTCATCGCCTACCTCGCGACGCTGTGGGGATCGGCGCGGCTCGACCTCCCGCGCGGCGCCGCGATCGCGGTTGCCGCCGGGCTCCTCGCCCAGCCGACGATCGGCTTCAACTACGCCGGCCTGCTGCTACCCGCCGTCGTGATGCTCTGGGCGGGCGACCGCGTCGCGGGCCTTGTCGCCGCGATCCTCGTCCCGATCCTGACCGTCCTGAGCCCGCCGATGGCGGCCGCGTCGGTGATCGTCCTTGCGCTCGCGCGGGTGGGGGAGCGCCTCCGGCCGGCGCGCACGGTCGCGAGCCCAGCCACCGTGCCCCAGTCGTGACATTCGTGCGGCTGTGGGCCGTCCTCGCGGTCCTCCTGCCGATCATCGGGACGCTGATCGCCAACCTGTCCAGCGTCGATCTCGCGTACCACCTCCGGGCCGGGGAGCAGATTCTCGGGGGAGGTGGCATCCCGCGGACCGACACCTGGACCTACACGGCTGCCGGCGCTCCCTGGCTCGACCAGCAATGGGGCGCCCAGGCGGTCCTCGCCGCGGTGTACCGCGTGGCCGGCTGGACCGGGCTCGTCATCCTCCGCGCCGCGCTCGTCGGGCTGCTCTTCGGGCTGCTGTTCCTCGCCTGTCGCCTGCGCGGCGCCGACATCCGCCGAGCCGCCTGGCTCACGCTCGCCGCGTTCCTCATCTCCGCCGTCGCGCTCGCCCTTCGGCCGCAGCTCTTCGGCATGGTCCTGCTCGCGGCGACTCTGGCGCTCGTCGCCGGCCGCCACCGCTGGCCGCGGCTCCTGTGGCTCGTGCCTCTCATCGTCGTTGCCTGGGCGAACCTCCACGGCAGCTTCTTCCTGGGCCCGGTCGTCGTCGGTCTGGCCTGGCTCGAGGATCTCCACGACCGGCGGCCGGCCGCGTGGCGGACGCTGGCCGTCGCCGTCGTCGCGGCGCTTGCCGCCTTCGTCAACCCGTTCGGCCTCGACGTCTGGGGCTATGCCGTTGGCCTGTCGACGAACAGCGAGGTGACGGCCCGGATCACCGAGTGGCAGCCGACGTCGCTCCGGATCGTTCCTGGGATGCTGTTCTTCGGCTCGGCGCTCGTGGTCGCGACGCTGCTCGCCCGTCGCCCCGGAGCGGTGACCTGGCCGACGCTCGCCTGGCTCGGCGTGTTCTTCGTCATCGGTGCCTACGCGATCCGGGGCGTGGCGTGGTGGCCGCTCGGGGCGGCGTATGCGGTCGCCGGGCTCGTCGCCCGCGTCCCGTCCGGCGACCCAGCGGAGGCCACGACCACTGTGCGGACATCCCGCGGCACCTCGCGGATCAACGCCATCGATCGTCGCCGCCCTCGTCGCCGTCGGAATCGTCCTCCTGCCCGTCTGGCGGCCGACCGATCCCGGCCTCCGCGCACCCGTCGGCGTCGTCGGCCATGCCCCGCCGGGCGTCACCGCCGCCCTCCGCGACATCGCCCGGCCCGGCGATCGGCTCTTCAATCCGCAGCCGTGGGGCTCGTGGTTCGAGTTCGCCCTGCCCGATTTGCCGGTCGCGCTCGACTCCCGGATCGAGGTCTTCCCGCCGCAGGTCTGGGACGACTACGCGGCGGTCACCGACGGCGTCGTCGGCTGGGAGGCGATCCTGGATCGCTGGGGCGTCACGATCGTCGTCGTCCCGGCCGACGACGAGAGGTTCGTCGAGCGGCTCCGGGCGGCCGGCTGGAACGCGGCCTATGCCGACGAGGATGCCGTCGTTCTCACCGCGGCTGGGCGTTGACCGTGCGGCGAAGCGACCGGCGCCGGCGGGCCGCGGCTATCCTGAGCGCATGACTACCGCCTTGCCCCCGCCCGACCTCGACCTCGTCGTCCTCGGCGGCGGCGGCCATGTCGGCCTGCCCCTCAGCCTCGCCTTCGCCGAAGTCGGGCTGCGTGTCGGCATCTACGACACGAGCCAGCCGACCCTCGATCGCATCGCATCGGGCGAGATGCCGTTCATGGAGAACGGCGCCGACGAGCTGCTGGCCGCCCTCGATCCCGACCGGCCGGCTCGTCCTCTCGTCGGACGCCGAGATCCTCTGCCGCACGGAGCAGGTGATCGTCGTCATCGGGACGCCGGTCGACGAGTTCCTCGGCCCCTCGATGACCGTCTTCGAAAAGGCCGTCGAACAGATCGCCCCGAACCTCCGGGACGGCTCCCTCGTCGTCCTCCGAAGCACCGTCTACCCCGGCACGAGCGAGTTCGTGGCCCGCCACCTCGAGGCGCGCGGCCGTCGGGTGGACCTCGCGTTCTGCCCGGAGCGCATCGCCGAGGGCCATGCCCTCGAGGAGCTCCACACCCTGCCGCAGATCGTCGGCGCGGACACGGACGCGGCCGCCGCCCGCGCAGAGCAGCTGTTCGGGCTACTCGCGTCGCGGACGATCCGGACGACGACGAAGGAGGCCGAGCTCGCGAAGCTGTTCACGAACACGTGGCGCTACATGAAGTTCGCGGTCGCCAACCAGTTCTTCATGATCGCCGACCAGGCGGGCGTCGACTACGGCAACATCCTCGAGGCGATCCGGCTCGACTACCCGCGCGCGGCAGACCTGCCGGGCCCGGGCTTCGCGGCCGGCCCGTGCCTCTTCAAGGACACGATGCAGCTCGCGGCGTTCACCTCGGACCACTTCCCGCTGGGTCAGTCGGCGATGCAGGTCAACGAGGGCCTGCCGGCCTACATCGTGTCGGCCCTCCAGCGCCGCTACAACGGGCTGCCCGGCAAGACCGTCGGGATCCTCGGCATGGCGTTCAAGGCCGAATCCGACGACCCGCGCGCGTCGCTCAGCTACAAGCTTCGAAAGCTCCTCGCCTGGGCCGGCGCCACCGTCCTCTGCACCGACCCGTACGTCCGCGACGAGCGGCTCATCAGCCTCGACGACGTCGTCGCCGGCAGCGACATCCTCATCCTCGGGGCGCCGCATAAGGCGTACCGCGGCCTCAAGCTCGGCGGTAAGGACGTCGTCGACATCTGGGGCGCGCTCGGCGAGGGGATCCGGCTCTGATCGCGGCCGGCCGCCGATGGAGCGGCGCGTCGCTCCGGGGCGGCTGGCTTCCGGCGCTGGCTATCGCGGCGGCGATCGTCGCGCTCTCCTGGCCGTACACCCTCGCGGCCCCGGTGGGCATCGACGAGTCGTGGCGGGCGGCCCTCCACCTCACCGGCCCGAGCGGACTCCACTTCGGCGAGGACATCGTCTTCACGTACGGGCCGCTCGGGTTCCTGTCGGTGCCCGCGCCGTTCTTCGGCGCCTCGTCGATCCTCGCGATCGTCGCGACGGCCGGTGTCTATCTGGCTGCCGCGGCGACGCTGCTCGTGCTCGCCTCGCGGCTCCTGCCCGGCTGGGCGGCGATTGCGTTCGTTCTCGTGACCGGGCGGGCCGTGTTCCCGTTCCTGCCGCCGTTCGAGATGCTCCAGGCGCTCGTCTTCGTCTGGTGCGTCGAGGCGGTCCTGGCGGAGCGGCTCCGGGTCCGCGCTGAGTGGCTCATCGTCGGGGCGGGGATCGTGGCCGCGGTTGCGCTGATGGGCAAGATCAACGTCGGCGTGTTCGCGGCCGGGATGCTGCTCGTCGCGGCGGTGGCGCTCGGGAGGCCGTGGTGGCGCGGCGCGGCGATCTTCGCGGGCGTCGCCGCGGCTGGCTGCCTCGTCATCTGGCTCGTGACCGGGCAGCCGCTCGGGGCGCTGCCGCGGTTCGTCACCGACTCCATCGAGATTGTCCGCGGCTACTCCGAGGCGATGGTCGTCGACACGCACCCGACGCTACGCTGGGTCTACGCGGCCTACGCCATCGCGGTCGCGATCCTCGCCTGGCTCGGCTGGCAGGTGACGCGCGACCGGCCGAGCTCGGTGCGCCTGGCGCTGCTCGCCCTCGGCACGATCATCGCGTTCGCCGAGTGGAAGACGGCATTCACCCGGAACTACACGTACTACGCGATGGCGACGGCGCTCGTCGCGCTCTTTCCCCTCGCGAGCCGGTTGCCGCGCGACCGTCAGGCGGCCCGGCGGGACCCGGCGGCCGGGAGATTGCCGCCTTCGCGTTCGCCACCATGTTCGTCGCCCTGATGGCGACGGCCCGCATCGAACCGATCGACCTCGTGGACGTCCGCGGCTCCATCCGCAGCACGGCCGCGACAGCCGCCGCGATCCTGCCGTGGCGCCAGGCTGACGCTGTCGAACAAACGCGGGCCGAGCTTCGCGAGGAACTCGCCCTGCCGGCCGATGTGCTCGCCGCGGTGGCCGGTCAGACGGTCCACATCGACCAATGGCAGACGATCGCGGCGTTCGCCTACCCGGAGATGCGCTGGTTGCCGTTGCCTATCTTCCAGTCGTACTCGGCGTACACGACCGCGCTCGACGAGATCAACGCCGATCGTCTGCGCTCCGCCGCGGCGCCGACGCGGATCCTGCGCGAGCGGTTCGACGACCTCGACGGCACGCCGTACGCGGTCGACCGGCGCTTCGTCTGGTTCGAATCTCCCGCGGCGATGCTCGAGACGTTCTGCCGGTACGAGGAACTCGCCGCGAACGATCGGTGGCAGGTGCTGGGTCGAACAACGAGGTCGTGCGGAGCTCCGGAGGTCATCTCCACAACGTCGGCGAGGGCGGGCGAGTCCGTCGCCGTCCCGCCCGAAACGCGGCCGGGCCGCTTCATCATCGTCAGGATCACGGGCTTTCCCGACGGAGTCCTCGACAAGCTCCGGACGCTGGCTTTCCGGGCCGACGAGTGGTACGTCGAAATGCCGGATCGCGGTCGCTTCCGGCTCGTCCCGGGCACCGCCGACGACGGGCTGATCCTCGCCGTCCCCGCCGGGCTCAGCACCCATCCCCGGTTCGCGTTCGGCGCTGCCATCACCGCGCTGACGGTCTCGGCCGGACGCTACGGCGACGCCAGCGATGCGCTGCTGACCTACGAGTTCCTGAGCGTTCCCCTGCAGGGCGGCGGCTCGTGACGGTACAGTCAGAGCCATGAAGATCCTTGTCACCGGAGCCGCGGGCTTCATCAACGGCTACCTCGTCCCCGACCTGCTCGAGGCGGGCCACGAGGTCATCGGCCTCGATGACTTCAGCAAGTACGGCCGCCTGGCGAAGTCGTACGACGATCACCCGCGCTATCGCTTCGTCGAGGGCGACGCGAAGGACGCCGCGCTGATGACGGAGCTCGCCGCCGATTGCGATCAGGTCGTCGCCGCGGCCGCGATGATCGGCGGGATCAGCTACTTCCACGAGTTCGCCTACGACCTGCTCGCCGAGAACGAGCGGATCCTCGCGGCGACGTTCGATGCGGCGATCGCAGCCCATCGCGACGGCCACCTGGAGCGGATCATCGTCGTCTCGTCGTCGATGGTCTACGAGTCGGCGACCGTCTTCCCGACCCCGGAAGGCGCCCAGCTCACCTCGCCGCCACCGATCTCGACGTACGGCTTCCAGAAGCTGGCCTCGGAGTACTTCGCGAAGGGCGCTCTCGAGCAGTACGGCCTGCCCTACACGATCGTGCGGCCGTTCAACTGCGTCGGAATCGGCGAGCGCCGCGCCCTCCGCGACACCGACATCATGTCGGGCAACGTGAAGCTCGCCCTGATCGCACGTCGTCCCCGACCTCGTCCTCAAGGTCCTCAAGGGGCAGGACCCGCTCCACATCCTCGGCGACGGGTCGCAGGTCCGCCACTACACGTACGGCGGCGACCTCGCCCGCGGAATCCGCATGGCGATGGAGAGCCCGAAGGCGATCAACGACGACTTCAACCTCTCGACCGCGACCGTCGACGACCGTCCTGGAGCTCGCCGAGTGCATCTGGTCGAAGGTCCACGGCGACGGCCGCCCGTTCAACTACGTCTCCGACCCGCCGTTCGAGCACGACGTCCAGCTCCGCGTCCCCGACGTCCGCAAGGCCAAGGACGTCCTCGGCTTCGAGGCCACGACCTCGCTCGAGACGATGCTCGACGAGGTGATCCCGTGGATCCGCGAAGAGGTAGCCGTCGGGC
>CAWBHP010000009.1:0-17754 GCA_963788685.1 uncultured Chloroflexia bacterium
CGCCTCCCGCTCAGCATCGGCGACCCGACGATCGTGACCGGCGCGACCGCCGTGACGAGCATGTTCGAGCTCTTCGCGTTCTACCTCCAGGGCGGCCTCATCGACGTCGGGTTCCTCGGCGCGGCGCAGATCGACCGGTTCGGCAACATCAACACGACCGTCATCGGCGACTACGACGCCCCGAAGACGCGTCTCCCGGGGAGCGGCGGCGCCTGCGAGATCGCGATCAACGCCCGCCAGGTGTTCGTGATCATGCGCCAGTCGACGCGGCAGCTTCGTCGAGAAGATCGACTTCCGGACGAGCCCCGGCAACCTCGGCGGCGCCGAGCAGAGCGAGCGGATCCGGCGCGAGCAGGGCTGGCTCGGGCGCGGCCCGACGGTCGTCGTCACGGACCTCGGGATCTACCACTTCGACGAGGACGGCGAGATGCGCCTCGACTCGCTCCACCCCGGCGCGACGCTCGAGGAGGCGCGCGAGACGATCGGCTGGCCGCTCCGGGTCGCCGACACGATCGCGACCACCCCGCCGCCGACCGACGAGGAGCTGCGCCTCATCCGCGAGGAGCTGGACCCGGGCGGCGCCTACACGAAGTAGTCCGGCCGGGCGGACCTTCGGGTGGGTCCGGCGATGGCGCGCCCAGCCCGGATCATCGACGCCATGGCACTCCCGCGCCGATCGGATCGGCGATCCGGTCGACCCGTTCGTCATCCGCTATCTCGACGGCTCGACCACTGTCCGATCCCGTCCCGTCGGCGTCGCCGGGCTCGGGCGGACTCCGCTCGTCGGCCGCGAGGCGATCCAGACGGGCCGCCTGCTGGCGGCCCTGTCGACGGCCCTCGACCTGACCGAGGGCCAGCTCCCCGGCCACTCGCTCCGGACGTGCTTCCTCGCGATGCGCGTGGCCGGGGCGCTCGGCCTGTCCGAGGCGGATCGCGAGACGCTGTTCTTCGCGGCGTTCCTCAAGGACGCCGGCTGCTCGTCGAACGCCGCCGCCGATCACCCAGATCTTCGGCGTCGACGAGATCGCGCTCAAGGGCCGCCAGGCGACGATCGATCGCTCGATCATCGCCTACGCGGCGTTCACGATCCGCAACCTGCCCGACGCCGAGCCGCTGCCGCTCCGGCTGCGGCGCCTGATCCGGATCGGGCTGTCGGGCCGGACGGCGCCGTCGCGCGATCGAGCAGATCCGCTGCGAGCGCGGCGCCACGATCGCCCGAAAGGCCGGCTTCGGCGAGCCGGTCGCGAAGGCGGTCCACGACGTCCACGAGCACTGGGACGGCGGCGGCCACCCGCGCGGGCTTGCGCGGCGAGACGATCGACCCGTTCGCGCGGATCATCGCCGCCTGCGCGGGCCTCGACGTCTTCGTCTCGACGCAGGGCAAGGCCGAGGCGGTCCGCGGTCCTCGCCGAACGGCGCGGCCGCTGGTACGACCCGGAGATCGTCGGCGCGCTGCTCGATCTGGCGAGCCGCGGCCTGCTCGAGGAGCTGTACCGCGCCCGGACCTCGTCGGGCGGACGATGGCGTTCGAGCCCGACAGCGTGATCCGATCTGGCCGACGACGCGGCCATCGACCGGATCGCCGGCGCCTTCGCCGACATCGTCGACGCGAAGAGCCCGTTCACCGGGCTCCACTCGCAGCGAGGTCGCCGGGCTGGCAGGTGGCGTGGCCGTCCGCATGGGCCTCCCGGCCGAGGACGTCGTCGACGTTCGGCGGGCGGGCCTGCTGCACGACATCGGCAAGCTCGGCGTCCCGAACATGATCCTCGACAAGCCGGCTCGCCTCGAGCCCGCCGAGTTCGAGATCATCAAGCGCCATCCCGAGCTGACCCATCGGATCCTGTCCCAGGTCCCGACGTTCAGCAGCGTCGCCGAACTCGCGGCCTGCCACCACGAGCGCCTCGACGGGCGCGGCTACTTCCGCGGCCTGACGGCGCCGTCGATCGCGCTCGGAGCCCGGATCGTCGCGGTCGCCGACGTCTGGGAGGCGCTGTCGGCCGACCGGCCCTATCGGCCGGCGATGGCGCCGGATCGAGCGATGGCGATCATGCGCGAGGAGGTCGGCGACCACCTGGCGGCCGACGCCGTCGATGCGCTCGAGGGATTCGTCGCCTGACGCTCTAGTAGGGGACGACGGCCAGGAGGCGGTCGAACCCTTCGCCGGGGACGCGCCCGATGACCGATCCCGACGCGGCGTCGAGCGCGACGATCTCGCCGCTATCCGTTTCGAGGGCGAAGATCGTCGTTGCCGTTCGGGCTGAGCCCGAGGCGCCGCGACGGACGTGCCTTCGAACAAGCCGCGCAGCCTTCGTGAGATCGGCCGCGTCGATGACGAGGATGCCGGTCGAACCCGCGGCATAGATCGTCTCGCCGTCGGGGTCGATCACGACGCGCCGACCGGCCGGACCCAGTCCGCGTGACCGAACTTGGCAAGGACGATCGACGCTGCCGCGACCGGGCTCGAGGGCGGCCGTTCGGCGGACGGCGAGCTCGCTCGGGTCGACGTCCACCGCCAGCCCCAGCGTCGCGTTGACGGCGAAGATCGGCCCGCCCGTCGGGGGCCGCGGCGAGGCCCCAATCGAGGGCGGCCTCCTCGTCGTCGGCGCGGACTGCCGGCAGGTCGATGCAGACCGCCCACGCCTCGACGGTGTTCAGCGCGTGAATGAACGGGTGCTCCGCCCCGCGATAGAGGGTGAAGACCATGCCGTCGGCCTGGCGGAGCTGCGCGATCGGCCAGCCGGCCATCGCCTCGTCGAGGTTGCGCTTGTCGGTGATGATCGTGTCCCGAAGCACCCCGGTCGCCACGTCAACAGCGCGGACCTGATAGCTACCCGCCGGCTTGCCGCCGAGGTGCTCGACGACGTACAGGATTGACCCGTCGGGCGAGATCGCGTCGTACTCGAACGAGCCGGTCAGCTCGATGACGCTCGATGCGGATCCGCCCATCGGGTCGCGGCGGACGACTGCGAACCGAGTGGTCCCGGCCGGGCCGCCAGGCGGCGTCCTCGACCAGGACGGTCGTCGACTTGTTCGGCGATTCCGCGAAGATGGCCGAGACCCCGGCCGGAATCGGCTCGAGACCGATCGTCGGCAGGTGCCAGACACCGTCGATCTCGGTCTTCCAGCCACCGAACCCGGGTTGGACGGCGAGGAAGGTGAGCGTCGTCTGCGACCCGTCCGACGTTGCCGTCACCTGGTTGCCCCACGTCTTGTCGGGGAAGCCGACGGGCAGCGAGGTCATCAGCTCGGCGGTGCTTGCCAGGATGATTTCGACGCCAGGACTGCCTCGGCGGCCAACGGCCAGCCAGGCGTCGCGGCCCGCGAACGGGTTGGCTGTGGGTGAGGCAGGCGGTGCGCTCGCAACTGGCTCAGCGGCGGGCGACGGCCTCGCGGAAGGCGCGGGCCCAGCGCAACCGACGAGGCTGGCAACCGCCAGCGCGATCAGGATTCTGCGGAACCGTTCGATGGTTCCACATCTCAAGGTTCATACACCGGTCGCCTGGCGCGGGTTCCCGTCGCGTCAGCGAAGCGACTCGGCAAGACTGATCGCGGCCTCCATGCCGAGCGACGACTCGAGCCGGTACGTCACGTCCCCGGTCGTCCAGATCAGGGTGTCGCCGACCTGTCGGTGGGTGTCCTCCACGGCGTTGCCTTCGGGATCGATGTAGTAGAAGAAGTGCGGCGCCCCGCTGATCCACCAGCCCGGCGACCCATTGACGGTCACGCGGGTCAGCCTCGTGCCGCTATCGACGATCTTGTTGTAGAAGCCCGGGTCGACCTGGCCCTCGAACTCGCTGATCAGCAGGCCGATACCGTTGACTTCCGACTCGGGCAGCCCCGGACCGCTGGCCCAGACGAGGTTGACCCGCCGACCCATGACGTAGGCGACATCCGGCGGCCCGATCGCGGGATCCGGCGGCAGGACGATGTCGAAGCCGGCCCTGGCCTCGGCGTCGGCTAGCGGCAGCACGGTCCCGAGGCCCAGGCTCGAGCCGAGCGGCGTTGGCGACGCTGAGGCGGACCCCGGCGCCGTCGGACTGGCGGTCGGCCGCTGCGACGGGACGTCCCCGAAGATGATCCGCAGCCCCGGCAGGCCGAGGCCGATCGCGCCGGCGATCGCGGCAAGGACCAGGAGGGCGGCGACGGCGAGGACGAGCCCGCGCCGCATCGGACGCAGGCCGAGGCCGAACCAGCGGCGAGTGCCCGCTCGCGACGGGCGGATGTCGAGGGCGACGATCCGGGCGCGGACGGTGGCGGCCACGTCCGGGTGGCCCGCCTCGCCGGCCGCCGACGGGAACGCTAGCGACGAGCCCAGGTCGCGGAGTGCGCCGCCGAGGGTCTCGTCCGAGATCGCGTGGAGCGGCTGCCGCGACTCAGCCACGGATCGGCCCTCCGTTCGCGGCCGCGAGCTGTTCGCGGAGCCGGCCCAGGGCCCGCGACAGCCTCGACTTCACGGTGCCTCGCGGCAGCCCGAGCGTCTCGGCCGCCTCGGCCTCGGAGAGGTCGAGGAAGTAGCGCGCGCCGATGATCTCGCGGTCCTCGTCGCGAAGGCCGTTGATCGCGGCGAGGAGCGCTCGTCGCGACTCGTCGGCGAGGACCGCCGACTCGGGCGATGGAGCCGCATCACCCGGCCGGCGATCCTCGGCGGCGCGGAGGGCGAGCCCGGCTCGTCGGCCGGCCGACCTCCGGCGGTTGCGGGCCTCGTTGGCGACGATCCGCAGCAGCCACGGCCGGAACGGCGCCTCCGACCCGGAAGCGCGACGAGCGCGGCATAGGCCTTGACGAAGGCCTCCTGGACGGCGTCTTCGGCATCACCGTCCGGCGAGATGACGTGGGCGGTCCGGACGGCGACGTCCTGGTATCGGCGAACCAGTTCCTCGTAGGCCATGACCTCGCCCGATTGCGCGCGTTCGATCAGTTCAACGTCTTCCAGTGGACGGCCCTCCACTGTCAACCCTAGTACACCGTCGAGGGCGGCCGGGTTCCCCGGCCGCTTCCAGGGCTGTCGCGACTGGGCACGCCATCGCCGCGTTGCCGGCTGCGGTCCTCGCTCACGCACCTTCAAGTGCGCGCGTGAAAGCACGCACGCGCGTTGCGCGCGCTCCGGTCCTCGCCGGCGCCTTGCGCTGACGCACCCATTCGCGACGAACGCAGTCGGGCCAGGCCGTTCCGTCCGACTACAATCGGGTCGGATGTCCCCACCGGTCCCGCCCGAGCCGTCGCCGGGGCGCGTCTTCCGCCGATCCCTCGACCCCGACCCGCCGATCGCGGTCGAAGGTCACGGCTCGACGATTGTCGATGCGGCCGGCAAGTCGAGTATCTCGACGCATCGGGCGGCGCGATCGTCGTCAACGTCGGCCACGGCCGGCGGTCCATCGCCGAGGCGATCGGCAACCAGACCGGCGCGGCTGGCGTACGCCCACGGCTCGATGTTCACGACCGAGCCGGTCGAGACCTACGCTCGAGAGGTCGGCCGGGTGCTGCCGGTCGACGAACCGGCGATCTACCCGGTCAGCGGCGGCTCAGAGGCGACCGAGACCGCCCTCAAGCTGGCCCGCGCCTACCACCTCGCGCGTGGCCAGGCGGAGCGCTGGATCGTGATCTCGCGCTGGGGGAGCTACCACGGCAATACGCTCGGAGCCCTCGACCTGTCCGGGCGGCGGCCGCTCCGTCGCCCGTACGAGGGCTGGCTCGGTCGGTTCCGTCACGTTTCGGCCGCCTACCCGTATCGCGCCGGCGAGCCCGACAGCCACGCCCTCGGCGACGGCCAGGAGCTCGCCGCGGAGCTCGAACGGGCGATCGAGGCGGCCGGACCCGGGACGGTCGCGGCCTTCGTCGCGGAGCCGATCGTCGGAGCCACGCTCGGTGCGGTCGTGCCGCCCGACGACTACTGGCCGCTGATCGCCGAGGTCTGCCGCCGGCACGACGTCCTCCTGATCGCCGACGAGGTGATGACCGGCTTCGGCCGAACCGGCCGCTGGTTCGGGCTCGATCACTGGGGCGTCCGGCCCGACATCCTCATCGCCGCCAAGGGCGCGACGTCGGGCTACTGGCCGTTCGGATTCGTGGCCGCCTCGGGCGAGGTTCACGACGCGGTCATGGGGAGCGGCGGGTTCACCCACGGCTTCACCTACTCCCACGCGCCGGCCGGCGCCGCCGCAGCGCTCGAGGTCCTCCGAATCATCGGGGAGGAGAACCTCGTGGAGGCCAGCGCCACCAAGGGCGAGCGCCTGCGTGAGCTCCTCGGCAAGCGCCTCGGCGATCACCCGAACGTCGGCGAGATCCGGGGCCGCGGCCTGCTGGTCGGGGTGGAGCTCGTCGCCGATCGATCGACCCGGGAGCCGGTTCCCCGGTCCGCTGCGCCTCACCGAAGCCGTCCTGCGCGCCGCCCGCGAGCGCGGCGTCCTGTTCTATTCGGGGACGGGCAACGCGAACGGCGTCGACGGCGACACGATCCTGCGTCGGGCCGCCATTCGTCGTCGGCGACGACGAGCTCGAGCCAGATCGCGGTCGTCCTGGGCGACGCGATCGAGGAAGCGGTCGACACGACCCTGTCGGGCGAATACGCAGGTCGTCGTACTCGAATCTCGTCCTAACGGGTGATGTGAGGCCAGCGCGCCGCGACCGTAGGCTCCGGTCATGTCTCGCCACGAGAGCGCCGAACGCGATAACGCCCGCGAAAGGGTTTCGTTCGGGCTGCTCGCGGAGCCCGCCGTCAAGGTGATCCTCCTCGGCGTGCTGGTGTCCACGCCGCTCATGATCCTGGGGCTCGGCGACGTCGGCGGCCTGTCCGTCCTCTGGCACAACCTGCACTGGATCCTCGCCAGCATCGCGGCGTTTGCGGCCACCCTGCTCGCGGCTCGATCTGCTTCGGGTCGGGTCCGCACGATCCGTCGCGCGGCGGCGGCCGCCTTCGGCCTGTGGATGGTCTCGACGCGTCACTACGGCGTGCTCGCCCTGGTCGGAGCGAGCTCGATTCCGTCGGTCGCCACGGGTTTCGCCGCGGCGATGTTCGTGCCCGCCGCCTTCATCCTCGTCAAAGCCGTCCAGGGTCGTCTCACGCTCGCCGAGGAGGTCGCGGTCTACTTCGACTCGGCGCTTCTCGTGATGCTGATCGGAACCGTCCTGATCCTGGCCCATGGCCCGGCCACCCTCGCCCTGCCGACGCTCACGAGCGTCAGTGCCCTGGCCTTTCCCACCGCCTTCTTCGGGCTCGCAGCCGCGGGCCTCGTCGTGTTCACCGCCATCCGTCTCCGGCTCGCGCCGAGAGGCGGGTTCGCCCTGGTCGCCGGAAGCGCGATTATCGGGCTTGCCAACCTCGGCTTTGTCGTGCCGACCGTTACCGGATCGGTCGCCGGAGGCATTCCCGCCGCGCTGTTCAGCGTGGGCACGCTCGTGGCCGCGTTCGGCGCGGCAACCTGGCGCGACGAGACCGACGACAGCCCGCGCTATGTGGCGGCAACCCGCCTACTTCACCCGGATCATCGGTCCGACGGCGGCATCGGTGACGTTCCTGGCCCTGCTCCTCACGCTGACGCCGCCGATCGACACGATCATCCGGGTAGTCGCGTTCGTGACCGGCATCCTGGTCGTAACCCGCCAGGCCCTCCTCCTTCGCGAGCGGACCCACACGCTGTCCGAGGTCCAGACGCTCCATGACGAGAACGACCGCCTCGTCGATGAGCTCGCGCGCCGAGCTCATCGAGACGGGAGCGTGTCCAGGATCAGCTGCTCCACGCATCCCGGCTCGCGGCCGTCGGCGAGCTCGCAGAAGGCGTCGCCCACGAGGTGAACAATCCGCTGACGGCGGTGCTCGGATTCTCGGAGATCCTGCTCGAGGACCTCGAGCCGGAGGACCCCCGCCGGCCTGACATCGAGACGATCCGGGACGCGGCCCTCCGCGCGCGCTCGATCGTTCGAGCCCTCCGCGACTTCGCCCGACCGCTGGAACCACAGCTCGTGCCGACGGATCTGCGGGACCTGATCACGCGCATGCTGGAACTTATTCGTTTCCCGCTCGCACGGAGCGGGGTTATCATCCGCGAGTCGCACGCCGAGCTGCCACTCATCGAGCTCGATCCGCAAGCGATCCAGCAGGTGGTTCTGAACGTACTCACGAACGCCATGCAGGCGATGCCAGAGGGCGGCACGCTGCGGGTCGAGAGCTCGATCCGAGGCACGGACGCAGTCGTGAGGATCAGCGACGATGGGGTGGGGATGGACGAGAGCGTAGCCGCCCAGGCTTTTGTACCGTTCTTCTCGGCGCGCCACGCGGCAGGCTCCACTGGCCTCGGTCTGTCGGTCAGCGTCGGGCTCGTCGAGAGCCACAACGGGACGATCACGCTCGAGAGCGCCGCCGGTGTCGGGACGACCGTCGAGATCACCCTGCCGATCGTGGCCGGCGCGGAGCCCCGTGCCGGAACTGTTCCAATCCTGATGGTTCACGCATGAGCCGGCGGGCCCCTGTGCGACCTGGCCGGCCGCGTGTCCTGTGTGTCGACGACGAGCCGGGCCTGCTCAGGCTTGTCGCGAGGCTGCTCGAGCGGATGAACCTCGACGTGTCGACCGCTCCGACCCCAGCCGACGCCCTGGCCCTGTTCGACGCCGAGCAGTTCGACCTCGTCGTCACCGATATCCGGATGCCCGGAATGGATGGCCACGCCTTCCTCGCGGAGATCCGCGCCCGCGATCCACAGGTCCCCGTGATCGTCGCCACGGGGCACGCATCGCTTGACAACGCCATCCGGGCGCTCCGCGACGGGGCATCCGGGATGCTCATCAAGCCGTTCACTGCCGAGGAGTTCGAGACCGAGATCAGGAATGCCCTGCAGCGGGCTCGGATCCGCCACGACGCGCTCCAGTACCGGCTGCTCACGCCGATCCTCGACGGGGTCGCCCTCGCGCTGACGGCGGCGATCGAGGCCCGTGACCTCGAGACGGGCGACCACTGCCGGCAGCTCGGCATGCTCGGCGAGCGGGTCGCGGCGATGCTCGGCCTGTCCGAGCAGGAACAGACGACGATCCGGATCGGGGGCTACCTGCACGACGTCGGGAAGATCGCGATCGCGGACCGGATCCTGCTCAAGCCCGGCAAGCTGACCGACGAGGAATACGCCGAGATGCAGCGCCATGCCGAGATCGGCGGGTCCATCGTCCAGACCCACGAGGCGATGACCGACATCGCCCGGATCGTCCGGCATCACCATGAGCGGTTCGACGGTGCCGGCTATCCCGACCGCCTGGCCGGCGACGACATCCCGCTTGGCGCCCGGATCATCTCGATCGCCGATGCGTTCAGCGCGATGACCAACGATCGGGTCTACCGCAAGGCGATCGGCGAGGAGCAGGCCTGGGAGGAGATTCACCGCAACGCTGGATCGCAGTTTGATCCGGCGATCGTGGAGCTCTACGCGATCATCGCCGCGGCCGACGCGCCGCCGATCAACGGTGCAGCCGAAGAAGTTGTGGTCGCCGGTGGGGACGCGGTCCCGCCGACGGACCTGCCGACCCCGCCGGGAGCCCCGCCGAGCCCCGCCGAGGGTGTCGCAAGCCCCCAGCTGATCAGGCGCTGGCGCGGCCTCGGATCAGGAGGACGGCCCCGACCACCACGAGGAGAATCGGCCAGGCGATCGCCGCCAGATCGGGCTTGGCGATCTGCGAGCCGCCGATGAGCACGAGAATCCCGCCGTACAGGCCCTGCCAGCCGAGCCCGCCGCCGCGCGACGCGCGAACGAGGGCGATGAACAGGAACGCCAGGCCGAAGAAGAGCGTGCCCCAGCCCGGCCCGAGGTCGCGGCCCTGGAACGCCTCGATCGTGCCCGGCAGGGCGAGCGCCGTCAGGAATGCGCCGGCGTAGAGGGCGATCGTGCGGCGGCGCATGACCCAGACCGCGAGCGAGGCAAGGCCGGCCGCGAGGAGTGCGGTGTCGCCGATCCGCCGGTACTGCGGCAGCATCTGTTCGACCAGGAGGATGCCGCCGAAGACGAGCAGGAACACGCCGATCCACGGCAGCCCGGGCCGGCGCTCTTCGTCCGGTCCCCAGCGCCAGTCGTAGACGCGGATCGTGGGGTCGCCCGGCGAGCCCGTTTGTCGTCCATCGAGTGGAGTCTAGGGCCTGGCCAGGCCCGCCGATGGGTCGCCGACTGGCCGCCCGGCGGGCCCGTCGCCGTCGCCCTCGCCTCGCACATCCTCATCCTCGGCGTGGCTGAAGCCGAGCCGGTCGGCGAACCGCCCGAGCGGCCCCGGCGCCCACCAGTTCCAGCGGCCCATCAGCCGCATCGTCGCCGGGACGAGGAGGACCCGGATGATCGTCGCGTCGATCAGGACCGCGATCGCCATCCCGACGCCGATGCTCTTGATCGTGATCGACTCGGCGAGGGCGAACGCGGAGAAGACCACGACCATGATCAGGGCCGCGCCGGTGATCACGCCGGCGGTCTTCGTCAGGCCCTCGGCGACCGACGCCGTGTTGTCGCCGGTCCGCCGGTACGCCTCCTGGATCCGGGACAGCAGCAGGACCTCGTAGTCCATCGACAGCCCGAACAGGACACTGAACATGATGATCGGGTTGCCGGCGATCGTGAATCCCGGGTGACTCGAACCCGAGGATCCCGGACAGGTTGCCGTCCTGGAAGATCCAGACCAGCGCCCCGAAGCTGGCGGTGATCGAGAGCAGCGTCATGATCACGGCCTTGATCGGGATGATGACCGAGCCGAACAGCAGGAACAGGATCAGCGCGCTCGCGGCGAGAGTGATGCCGACGGCCCACGGGACGGTCCCGCTCTGGCTGGTCATGAAGTCGCGACCCTGGGCGGCGAGCCCGCCGACCTCCGTGGTTACGCCCTCGACGGCGACCGCGCGGACCAGCGGGATGATGGCGGTGCCCGCCGGGCTGACCGGGTCGATCGGTGAGATCGCGTCGAGCCGAACGGTGGAGCCGTGGATGTAGGCGTCGGCCACCTGGTCGCGGATCGGGACGAGCTCTGGCGGGAGCTGCTCGCGCGGTGCGGCAAACAGCGCGGCGACATCCGCCGGGGTCGGCTCGGCGCCGGTCTGCGGATCGCTCAGGGCGCTGAACGGCCCCTCGACCCGGTCGATCCCGTCGAGCGCGTCGATCGCTGCGGCGTACTCGGCGATCGCGGTGAGATTGGCCTCGCTCGTCGGGTCGCCCTCGACGGTGGCGAGGATCGTGATCGGCGATGTCTCTCCGGGCCGGAAGTCGCGCTCGAGGGCAACCGCGGCGTCGCGGCTCTCGAGGCCCGGCGGGAGGGTCGACGCGTTCGGAATGCCCTGGCTCAGGCGAAGGAACGGGGTTCCGGCGAAGAGCAGGAACGCAAGCGTGGGGATGAGGAAGACGAATGGCCGGGCCATGACCGTGTGGGCGACGCGCTCCCAGCGCGAAGTGCGAGTGGCACCGGTCGCCGCCGCCGGCCGGCCGATCGCCCGCCGAATGATCGCGAACAGCCCGGCAATGCTCAGGGCATTGACCCGCGGCCCGAGCATTCCCAGGACCGCGGGCAGGAACGTCAGCGCGTAGAAGACGGAGGCGGCCACGACGAGCGAGCCGCCGATCCCGAACGAGCGCAGGGCGGCCGGCTCGAACAGCAGCAACCCCGACAGCCCGATCGCGACGGCGAGGCCGGAGAAGGCGACCGCCTTGCCCGCGGTCGCGACCATGATCTCGACCGCGGATTGAACCGACCGCCCGCGTCGGAGTTCCTCGCGGAATCGGCTGACCATGAACAGCGAATAGTCGATCGCGAGCGCCAGGCCGAGCATCGTCGCGACGTTCTGGACGTAGATCGAGAGCTCGGTCGTCTGGGCGACGAAGAAGACGGCGGCGAGCGTCGTCGGGATCGTCAGGGCGGCGACGAGCAGGGGCAGGCCGGCGGCGACGACCGAGGCGAAGACCGCGAGCAGGATGAGCAGCGCGAACGGGCCCGAAATGAGCTCCGCCTGGAGGAGCTCCTTCTCCGACTGCTTCGCCTGGTCCTCGGTGAACGGCCCGACGCCCGCGAGCAGGAGCTTGGCCCCTTGCGGCTGGTCGAACAGCGCCCGCAGCTCGTCCATCTCGTCGACCGACTCCTCGTCGGTGATCGCGAGGCGGACGACGACGTAGGCAGACGTTCCGTCGGTGCTGACGAAGCGGTCGTCACGGGTCTCGGCATAGCCGACGACGCCGTCGACCCGGTCGTCGGCGACGACGCCGATCGATCGAGGCGGCGATCTCCGCCTGGAAGGCCTCGGAGCGAGCGTCGCTACCGGGCTCGCCCTCGAACAGGGCGACGAGTGAGCCGCGCCCCGCCCCGAACTCCGTATCGAGCCGCTCGATCACGTTGGCCGATTCCGAATTCGGATCGAGCCAGCCGCCGGCGCTCAGGGCGTCCGTGACGCCACCCGCGACGGAGCCGGCGGCGATGGCGAGGACGATCGTGAGGATGGCGATCGGGCGTCGGAAGCGATAGACGAACGCTCCCCAGCGAGAGAACAGCATCGATCGGGCCTTTCGGTGCGGTTGAGGCGGTCGCGTGACGACGCCGACAATAGAGAATGATCATTCGTTTTGTCAAGCGACGAATTGCAGAATTCGTGTTGCGATAGCCGTGTCGCGGCTGTAGGCTACCGCGAGCGACCATTCGTTTTACCCCGATGAGGTGCCATGCCCCGCGTCAGCGCTCAACACGAGCAAGCAGTCCGCGACCGGATCGTCCGGGCGGCGATCGAGGTGTTCGCCGAGCACGGCTTCCACCGGGCGACGATGCAGGACATCGTCCGCAAGTCGGGGCTGTCGGTCGGCGCGATCTACACCTACTTCAAGAGCAAGTCGGAGCTCATCCTCGCCGGCTGCGACCTGATCACGGACCAGGAGCTGGGTGAGCTCCGGGAGCGCCTGGCGACCGTCACCGACTTCCGGGAGCGAGTGGCGACGGCTCTTGGCTTCTTCTTCGACCAGTTCGAGGAGCAACGCTCGGGGACGGGCACGTCGGTGCTGATGACGCTGGCCTGGGCGGAGGTCGATGCCGATCCGGCCATCAGGGAGATGGTCCGCCGACGGCGCCGGGAGATCGTCGGGCCGACCGCCCTGCTCCTCCAGGAAGGCGTCGTCCGCGGTGAGCTCCCGCCGTGGCTCGACGTCGAGAGCGTCGCCCATGCGTTCGCGGCACTGCTCGACGGGCTGACGATCGAAGCGATCGAGGACGGTGCCTGCCTACCGCCGAGAGGACGCGGAGAAGCGGGCCCTGGCGATCCTGGAGTTGCTCTTCGCGGCTCGGGACGTCGCGCCGCCGGTGCCGCTCGAAGCGACGGCGCCGCGGCCCTACGTCTCGCTCAAGGCGAGCCGGGCGTCGTGACCGACGCCCACGTCCAGACCGTCCGCGGGCCGATCGATCCGGGCAGCCTCGGCTTCACCCTGCCCCACGAGCACACCGCGATCGCGCTGTGGCACATCCCGAATCGCTGGGACTACTGGGAGCTCCGTCGCGACGAGCCGATCATCACCGCCGAGCTCGCCCGGTTCCGGGAGAAGGGCGGTACGTGCCTGGTCGACCTGACCCTGCCCGGCGTCGGGCGCGACCCCGACTGGCTCGCCGGCCTGTCGGCTGCGACGGGCCTGGACATCGTCATGGGTGCGGGCTGGTATCGAGATGCCTACTACCCGCCGGAGGCGCTGATCGATCGCCGAACGGTCGACGATCTCGCCGACGAGATCGTCCGCGAGGCCTCCGAGGGAGTCGCCGGGAGCGGGATCAAGGCCGGGATCATCGGCGAGATCGGCACCGACAAGCCGTGGCTGTCGGCCCGGGAGGAACGGGTCCACCGAGCGGCCGCACGGGCCGCGAGGCGGACGCGGTCTCGCGATCACGACCCACGCGGTCCAGTCGAACGTCGGGCTCGATCAGCTCACGGTCTTCGAGGCGGAGGGCGCCGACCTCTCACGAGTCGTCATCGGCCACGCCGACTCCTACCCCGACCCGGCCTACCATCGGGCGATCGTGGACCGCGGCGCCTCGGTCGAGTTCGACTTCCTCGGCATGAGCTTCACCCCGCTGGAGCGCCACGGCGAGGGCCGGATCGTCGAATCGATCTGCGACCTGCTCGCCGCGGGCCACGTCGAGCGGATCCTGCTCTCGCAGGACGTCTGTCACGACTCCCAGCTGGCCCAGCTACGGCGGCAACGGTTACACGTACCTGGCCGACGCGTTCCTGCCGCGCCTGCGGGCCGCCGGGGTCTCCGACGACGAGATCCGGACGATCACCGTCGACAACCCGCGGCGGCTCCTGACGATCGGCTGAGCGGGCCGCACGCCGCGGTAGACCCGATCCGTGGTCCGC
This sequence comes from uncultured Chloroflexia bacterium, assembly GCA_963788685.1. Classification (GTDB taxonomy): domain Bacteria; phylum Chloroflexota; class Limnocylindria; order Limnocylindrales; family CSP1-4; genus CF-46. The sequence continues at coordinate 14,333 of CAWBHP010000009.1, forward strand.
GAGCCGGACCAAGCGGCGGTCGGCGGAGCCCAGATCGACCGATTCGGCGGCGTCGTCCGCCCGTTGGTCCGCGAGCCGGACCAAGCGGCGGTCGGCGGGGCCCAAATCGACCGATTCGGCGGAGTCGTCCGCCCGTTGGTCCGCGAGCCGGACCAAACGCAGATCGGCCAGGACCGAGCGCCGCCGCGCGACCGACGGCGCCTCAGCCCTCCTCGAGCGTCGCGTCGACCGAGAGCTCGACGTTGCCCTTCAGTGCCTTCGAGATCGGGCAGCCGTCCTTGGCCTTGTCGGCCGCCTCGCGGAGGCTGGCCTCGGTCGCGCCCGGGACCACGGCGCTGACCGTGATCGCCGATGAGAGGACCGTCCAGCCGGTCTCGAGCTTGTCGCCCGACACGGCGACGCTGACGGTCACCTTCGTGGGCGGCGTGCCGGCCTTGGCCAGCTCGTTGGAAAAGGCCATCGAGAAGCACGATGCATGGGCCGCCGCGAGGAGCTCCTCCGGGCTGGTTACGCCCTCCGGCTCGCCGATCCGCGACGCCCACGTCGTCGGCAGGTCGCGGAATACGCCGGTCGTGGCCGCGGTCACGGTCCCGCGGCCGCTCAGCAGATCGCCGGCCCATGTCGCATCGGCTCGTCGCGTCGTCGCCATCGTCGCCTCCTGGCAGGTCCCGTGAACTGATCGGGACCATGGTCCCACACGTCCCTCGTGACGTGGGCCATAGCAGGGGGTGGTCCGGGCCGGAGCGGGGCGGTCTCTCATCTCGATGCCGTAGACGACGCTCGACACAAAGGGTCAGGCCTGAACCGGACACGAGGGCCATACCGCCGGCGCGCTTGCGCGGCCATGGTTGCGTCATGCCCACAAACCGCCGGTCCCGCCTCGCTGTCCTGCTCGTCGTCGGGCTCCTCGCGGCCTTCGTCGTCGCCCCCGGCACGGCTGCCGCGGCTGACCCGATGACGATCTCCCAGGCCGAGCTGGCGATGGTCGATGCGCTCAACGTCGACCGCACGACGCCGCGGCCTCGTCCCTGTCCGGATCGACTCGCGGCTGATGGCCATCGCCCGGGCCCGATCGGCCGACATGGCTGCGAAAAACTACTTCAGCCATACGCAGCCGGATGGCCGGAACGTCTTCGACCTCATCAGCGCCCAGAAGATCACCTGGTACGGCGCCGGCGAGATCATCGCCTGGAACAACTACCCGACCCTCGAGACGTCCGTCGCCGCCGCGAACAACCAGTGGCTCGACTCAGCGGGCCACAAGGCCATCGTCGTCTCGACGACCTACAACTACGTCGGTGTCGGCCTGGCCCTGGGTTCGAACGGCAAGAAGCTCTGGACGGCGGTCTACATGAAGGGCCCGGACCGGACCGGCGCCAAGGCGAAGACCGCGACCCCGACGATCGCCAGCGGAGCGACCTCCGCCTCGAAGCGCGTCACCGTCACCTGGTCCGGCGGCGATGTGCCCCTCCAGGTCCTGACGTCCGGCTTCCACTCCTACCAGGTCCAGCGTCGCAGCGACGGCGGAGACTGGACGATGGTCTGGATCGGCACGACGCGGAAGTCGATGACGCTCGATCTCGCGGTGAACCACACGTACGAATTCCGTGTCGCCGCCCGCGACAACGCCGGCAACTGGGGCGCCTGGTCGCTGGCCAAGGCGACTCTGGCCGCCGCCACAGGTTCGGTCGTCGTCAGCCGCTGACGCCGTCGCGCGGGCCGGCCTCTCAGCCGCCGACCCACATGGTTACTTCAGTCGCCGTTTGACCTCCACGCCGAGCGCTCGCAATCGGGCCGTCCGCGGCCAGGTGACTCGCCTGACGCCACCGAAGGCCCGGTGAGCTTCGATGGCCGCGACGAACGCGTCGACGAACCCCTCCGCTTCGAGCGGATCGAAGCCGTCCTCCCACCAGGCGCCCAGGATCCGGAGCGTGTCGGCCTTCCGATCGATTCGCGGTTCGATCCGCCCGACCAACCGGTCGCCGAACAGGATCGGCAGGACGTAGTAGCCCCAGCGGCGCTTCGCGGCGGGGACGTAGACCTCCCAGATGTAGTCGAAGCCGTAGCCCGTCCGAAGGAACTCGCGGTCCCATGCCAGCGGGTCCAGGGGGGCGAGGAACGCCACGCCCGGTGAGGCCCCTCCGGGCCCGACGCCGGCCTCGACCTCGCGCCGTGCCTCGTCCAGCATCGGCAGCTCCTCGGTGACCACGAAGCGGTCGCCCCGAATGCCCTCGACAGTGACGGCGACGATGCAGCCCTCCTCCTCGAGCTCCGCCCTGAGGACCGCCCTCGACGCCCACTCCGGGTCGTTCGCGTCCGCGGCCGCGCGGCCGAGCGCCATCCAGATCTCGGCCTGACCGCTGCGCCCGAGCAGACCGTGGGCGCGGTACCGCGACATGAGCCGGTGACGGATCTGTTCCCTCGGCGTCCGGCTGCGATCTGCCAGCAGCTCGGCAGGGAAGAGCCGCTCCGCGAGGTCGTAGATCCGACGGTTGCCGTCGCGCCGGGCGAGCCCCAGCACGCCGGCCTCGGCGAGGGCCTCGAGGACGGCTCGGACGGGATTGGTCGGCCGCCAGTACCAGTCGATGGCCTCGCGAGCCTCGACGTCTCCCGCGGCCATCGGCCCGGTCGTCCGGATCCGCTCGAGGAGCTCGTCCACGACGTGCCGGTGCGAGTCGAAGACGCCGGCCTGGTGACTGATCTGATGGCGGTCCCAGATCCAGCGGTGGAACGGCAGCTCCTTCGTCGGCAGCAGCGACAGACCCTTGTTGTAGGCCTCGAACAGCGCTCGCTCCTCGTAGAGCAGGGCATCGGTCCAGGCTCGGCGATAGCCGGCGATCCGGGCCAGAAGCACCAGGTCATGGTTCCGGCCGGCGACCTCGAGTGGGTCGAACTGGAGCGAGCCGAACCGATCGACCACGGTCATGACGCTCGCGGGTTCGGCCGGCAGCGACCGCGGCGGCGCGAGGAAGTGGCGGATCGCAAGGAAACGCCGGGCGACCTCGGGCGCGATCGTCAGGGAGGGGGGCACGTCCGGATGATAGGGGAGGAATGCTGCCAGACTGTGTCAGGTAATCAGCGTCTCCTCGAGCCGATCGATCAACGGGATCTGGGTCGCTTTGACGCGGCGCCGTGCCTCAGCCGGGTCAAACCATTCGACGCGGTCGATCTCCGGGAAGGATTGTCGTCGGCCGGAGCCCGGCGGCCAGGTCATCTCGAAGGTGTTGCTCAGCGAGGTCGTCGGGTCGAGATCTCCTTCGAGCGCCCACGCGTGAACCGTTTTGCCGCCCTTCTGGACGATGCTGCCGAGCGGAATCGGCTCGCCGTTCGGGGGCGGATTACCGGTTTCCTCCTCGAATTCCCGTCGGGCGACGGCGATCAGCTCCTCGTCGGGGTCGACCTCGCCCTTCGGGATCGTCCAG
>CAWBHP010000010.1:0-6455 GCA_963788685.1 uncultured Chloroflexia bacterium
CGGAGAACGGCGTCCCTGCGCCGAGGACGACCGGGTGAACGACCATGTGGTACTCGTCGACGAGCCCGCGCTCAATGAACTGGGCGGCGAGCGTCGGCCCGCCAACCTCGATCTCGCCGTCGAACTCCTGCTGCAACTTCGCCAGCTCCTCGCCAACGTCGCCGCGGACCAGGCGTGCGCCGTGCTCGATGGATTCGAGCTCCCGCGAGAAGACCACCTTCGGCGTCGCGTTCCAGACCCGGGCGAACTCGCGCATCGGCTCCGTCGAATCCGGGTTGGTCTCTCCGGTCGGCCAGTAGGCGGCCATCACCTCCCAGAGTCGCCGGCCGTAGACGGAGACGTCGGTCTCGCGCATGCGATCGTTGAACCACGTGTGGAGCTCGTCGTCGACGTTCGTCCAGTCGAGCGAGTGGTCCGGCGTCTCGACGAAACCGTCGAGTGACACGTTCATCAAGTACACGACCTTGCCCATGCCCACCTCACAGAGTGCTGCTGCTGTGACCGTAAGACTGCACGAGCGAAGCAAAGTCATCGGGATGGCGGCGTCAGCCCACGGCTCGGAGGATGGCTGGCGACACCGCACCAAGGCGTCGTACACTGGGCCTCGGCGCCTCCCGCGCCCGACTGCCAGACCGAGCCCCCACGCGGCGCGGCGATGCGGCGGTAAAGGGGAGCAGATCCTCGGGACGAACCGGTCGACCATCCGACCGGCCGACGACGTGCGGCGTGGGTGCGGACGTCGACGGCCGTCACGGAGACAGACCGATGACCACCGACAAGGCCTTCAAGCGGGTCGTGCGCGCCCGCATGGCGAAGACCGGTGAGCGATACGCCGCCGCCCGCCGATCCCTGATCGACGCCGACACCGATGCCCCGCCGCCCGCCTCGACCGTCGAGACGGCCGCGGGCCGGACGACCTACCAGACTGCGCGGCGGCCTCCATCCGGAGACCGCGACGCTGGCCAACGTCCTCGCCAACCAGGGCGTCGTCTCGGGCCTGACCGGCGAGCCATTGACCGAGGCCACGATCCTCGGCATCGGCGGCGGCCTCGGTGCCGGCTACATCCTGTGGGAGTTCAAGAGCCACGGCGCGCCGATCCTGACGCTCGGGTTCCGCAACCAGTGGCAGTACCCGTGGATCCCGGGCTGGACCGGCAAGACCCTCGAGCGGCTCGGCATCGAAGCCGACGTCCACGAGACCGGCGGCGCGAAGGGCGCACGCGAGGCACTCGATGCCCGGCTCGATGCCGGGTCGCCGGTCATCGCGTCGGTCGACCTCGGGCTGATCGGGACGTGGGGCCTGCCCGATGCGCTGTCGGGCCATTTCGGCCACACGCTCGTGATCGCCGGCCGCGAGGCCGACGGAACGTACCTCGTCGACGATCGCGGCAGCGCGCCGTTCCGGATCGCGCCGGACGTCATGGCCGCGGCGCGCGGTCGGATCGGGTCGTTCAAGCATCGGATCGTCCGGCTCGAGACGACCGAAGGCCCGATCCCCGCGGATCGGCTTCGCGCGGCGCTGCAGGCCGGCCTCGAGGACCAGGTCGACCACCTGCGCTCGAGCTCCGATTCGTTCTCGCTCCCCGCCTGGCGCAAGTGGGCGCGGCTGATGACCGACGAGCGCAACGCCAAGGCGTGGCCGCGCGTGTTCGCCGACGGTCAGGGCCTGTTCGGCGCGCTGCTCGCGATCGTCGAGGCCGTCGACGCCAACGCGAGCCCGTGGGGCGGCCACCTGCGCGACCTGTACGCGACGTCGCTCGACGAGGCGGCCGTCGCGCTCGACCGACCGGCCCTCGCCGATGCGGCGCGAGGCGTGGCGACGGGCCGCCGATGCGTGGGACGAGCTCGCCGACTCGGCGGTCCCGCCGGATCTCGACGGCGCCGACGACGCGGTCGAGGCGATCGAGACGCTTGCGCAGCGCCGTGAACGACGGCGAGGCCGGCCGCGCGCGGGTTCGGGCGGCGGCCGAGGCGACGTCGTGGGAGATCCGCGCCCGCTACGCCGAGTCGTTCCCGTTGCCCGCGGACCGGATCGACGAGATCCTGCGCGGTCTCGGCGACCAGCTCGCCGGGATCCACGAGGCGGAGGTGGACGCCGTCGAGGCGACCGCCCGCGCGATCCGGTGATTCACGATGGTCAGCCGAGGACGTACGAGCGACCGGATCCGGAGTCGAACGGCGACTGGGCCGCCATTGGGGCACCATACCCATCGACCCTTGACCCTTCGAGGAGACCTTCCGATGCGCGTCACCGTCACCCCGGAGCAGATCCAGTCCGCGTTCGAGGGCGTGATAGACGATCCATCCTTCGACGAGAGCCGGGGTCTCTGGGAACGTGGCCAACCGCCCGTCGAGATGATCCAGGCGATGTGCCTGCGACCGGAGATCCTCGAGGCCTTCGCGGGCTTCGGTAATTGTGTCTACCCCGGCGGGCTGCTCGAACGGCGAGTCAAGGAGCTGGTCATCATCACGGCCTCGAAGACCAACGATTGCCAGTTCTGCACGAACTCGCACTGCGATCTCGTCGACATCGCAGACATCGTGAAGGATCCCCTGAGCGTGATCGATGACATCGATTCGCTCGCACCCCGTGAGCGCGTCGCTGTCGCGTACACTCGCGCCGCCATGACGGACTCCAATGCCATACCGGTGCCGCTGAGCCAACAACTGCACGAACACTTCTCCGACGCGGAACTGGTCGAACTCACGTTCCTCATCGGCTACATCAACATGCTCAACCTGTTCAACAACTGCCTGCAGGTCCGCTACAACGGCGAGTACGCCATCCTGAAATCCGTGGCCAGCTGACGCGCTGCACGGGTTCTCGCCCAACCATCTGACCTACGCCACCGTGATGGAGCGTGCCTGCCTTCGTCGTCAAATCTTGGAGGACTGAGCCATGGGTGAGCTTCTTGGTATCGCACGATTCAAGTTTCACGAGGGCAAGCGCGAGGAGTACCTGCGCTTGTCCGATCAGGCCACGGAGCTCGTGCGGGCGAAGGAGCCTGGCACGCTGGGATACGACCTCTACCTCAACGGCGATCAGTCCGAGTGCATGATCATCGAGCGGTACCGGGACTCCGAGGCGGCGATCGCGCACGCTGCGAAATCTCGGCCACTTGTTCGATGCGGTCCTGGCGACGGTCTCCGTGGTTCACGGCGAACTGCTTGGTGAGCCCAGCGAGGAGCTCAGAGCCAAGTTGGCTGGTAGCGACGTGCCGGTTCTCTTCACTCCCTACCGGTCCATGTAGATGCTCGCCGTGCTCGCCCAGTTGCGCGGGTCTGCGTGACGATGCCGCGCCTGCAGTTCAAGTCCTTCGCCACGCCGGATGAGAACCGGACGTTTCCCAATGGAAGCGCACAAATCGTCAACCTCGATGAGTCGACCGTCGGCCTAGCCCGCTGGGAGCCTGGGTGGCGCTGGTCGACGCATCTGTCCGCCATCGCTGGAACGCCGTCGTGCCAGGTCCATCATCTCGGCTACGCCATTTCGGGTCGCCTTCGGGTGGAGATGGACGACGGGCAGAGCATCGAGATCCCGCCCGACTCCGCCTACGAGATTCCGGCAGGTCATGACGCCAGCGTGGTCGGCGATGAGGCCTTCGTCACGCTGGAATGGACTAGCGCTCACGTTGTGGGCGTCCGTGACGAGGCGACCACGGAACGGGTTCTGGCCACGGTCCTGTTCACCGACATCGTCGACTCCACGGCAATGCTCGGCCGTGTCGGCGATCAGGCGTGGCGGGACCTGCTCAACGATCACAACCGGCGGATGCGGGACCAACTCAATCGCTCCCGGGGGCGCGAGATCGATACCACGGGCGATGGTTTCCTGGCGGTCTTCGACAGTGCGTCTCGGGCCGTCCAATGTGGGCTGGCCATGACCGTCGCGGCCCGGGCAATGGGCATTTCGATTCGAGTGGGTATTCACACGGGCGAGGTCGAGCTGATCGGAACGGACGCCCGTGGCGTCGCGGTTCATGTCGCTGCGCGCGTCCTCGCGCGTGCGGGCTCCGACGAGGTGATGGTTTCATCGACCACGCGCGACTTGCTCGAGGGTTCCGGCCTGACATTCGAGGACGCCGGCGCCCACGAACTCAAAGGGCTCTCGGGCTCTCGTTTGCTGTATCGCGTCAGCGCCACACGGAGCTGAACGTCGTCCATCGGTGGAAAACCGCTGGGCCACCGCGCACGTAGCGAACGTCAGGGACGTCTGGGAGGCACATGGGAGGCGACCGATGCGGAGTCTGATCAGCTCGCGGGTTCTGAGGGTTCAGGTCGCGGCGCTCATGGCCGTGGCGCTCATCATCGGGAGTGCGGCGACCGTCGCCGCCAGGAAGCCGTCGCCGCCGCCGCCCGCCGCCCCGCCACCTTCGGGCTCGGCGCCGACGATCACGATCGCTCCGACCGCCACCCTGGAACCGGATCAGGTGTACGCCAACCTCGACGTGACGGTCACCTGCGCGGTCGGCTCGACGTTCACGAACGGCTGGACCTACATCCTCCAGAACGATCGGGGCGGCTCCGGGACGTTCACGTCGACCTGCACGGGAACGCCGCAGGTCGCCCGCTCGAGGGTGGTCAACGGCAATCGGTTCACGCTCGGCAACTGGACCGCACAGGGCCTTCCTGCGAGTCTCGAGGAACGGCCAGACGACCCAGGTCGAGGCCTCGCGGACGATCACGCTCGTGCCCGGCGTCACCGTGCGAATCGCGGACCAGGGCCAGCTCACCGGCACGTCCGGCGGCGGCGCCAAGCTCGCGGTCGCGGTCGCCTGCCCGATGGGCGCGACGGGCCAGTCGTCGTCCGTCACCGTGACGCAGGGGACCGCGAGCGGCTCGGCCGTCCTTCACGCCGATCTGCGACCGGCAGACGCGGACGCTGGTCCTCTCATTCACGGCGTCCGGGGGGACGTTCCACACCGGCAGCGCGAACGCAAGCGCGTCCGCCTCGGTCGGCTTCAACGGCGGATCGTTCTCGGGATCCGACAGCCGAGCGGTCACGATCCTCGAGTCGTCGACCGGTGACACGACGCCGCCCTCGACGCCGCCCGGCCTCTGAGCGCGAACGTCTTCGGGCGACGGTGAGACGTGGCTCGACTGGAACGCCTCGACCGACAACGCCACGCCGTCCGGCCTGATCGTCTACGAGGTCTTCCTGAACGGTCGGTTCGACCAGCCGATCGGGGGCGGCCAGACAGCCGCGATCCTGTACGCCGACCTCGGCGTCGTGAACACGATCGACGTCATCGCCGTCGACGGCGCGGGCAACCGGTCGGCGCCGGCGTCCGTGACGGTCGACTGCAGCCAGGGCTGGTGCCAATAGGGTCTTAGATCGCGGGCCGGCGTAGCCTTCGGGCATGCCGGCCCGTGGGTCTTCCTGATCGAGGACGCCTGAGCCAGGCGCTGTTCCGGCCGCGCGTCGATGAATACGCGAGACGACGGGAGTTCGGCGGATGCCGTCTCGGGCCGGCTCCAAAGGCTGCCTCACATCGCGCCAGCCTCATAGCGGCTCGGCGCAGTTGCCGTCGGGACCAATTCACGCGAAGGCGTCGGTGGCAGTCTACGCAGACGACCCAGTTCGAGAGGAGAAAAGCATGCCGCGTCGCCGCATCAGCTCAGGCTCGCCATACGAGGCGTCGGTCGGCTGCAGTCGAGCGGTCGTGGTCGGCGATCGGATCGTTACATCGGGCACGGCGCCGATCTGGCCCGACGGGAGCTGCGACCCGGACGTCACTGTTCAGGCGCGACGGTGCCTTGACATCATCCTCGCCGCCCTGGCCGAAGGCGGCGCCACGGCCGCGGACGTGATTCGAACACGGATGTATCTGGCTGACGCGAGGGACGCCGACGCCGTCTCGCACGTCCACGGTGAGGTCTTCGGCTCAATCCGGCCGGCCACGACGATGGTCGTGGTGGCCGCGCTCGTCGATCCGCGGTGGCGGCTCGAGATCGAGGCCGAGGCGGTCGTCGGATCCGCCTGATCTTGGCCAGCCGCTGGAGGTACCCCGCGCCAGCGAAGTCTTCTCGCAGGTCTTGCGTCGTTCAATGCCAGGTCATACCGGGTAATCGACGCCGGTTGAGAAGTTTTTCGATCCCGATGTCGATTCTCGTCGTCGCCGTTCGACGCGATAGTAGGAGGACGTAACGGGCGGCCTCGCACGAGGAGAACCACCATGAAGGCTCGCGTCCGAGGGCGCCCTGCGGGGATCGCACCTGTTGCCGAGTGTGCGCGGCGAGCTGCTCGCCCGGCTCGGTCGCATCGAGGAGGCGCGGTCTGAGTTGATCACCGCTGCTGGGCTCGCCGGGAACGAGCGCGAAAGCGCGGTGCTGCGCGCGAAGGCGGCCGCACTCTGACGGGTGTGCGGATCAGGTGGTCGGGGGTCCCCGGACCGCTACCCGTGGGGTAGCTGGCTGGCGAGGAAGGATTCGAACCTTCGATCTCCTGATCCAGA